>NZ_FNCY01000011.1 GCF_900099695.1 Propionivibrio dicarboxylicus
ACGATCATGGAGCCGAAGCCCTTCCTCGAAATCGGCGTCGGCAAGTTCCTCGGCATCCCGATCCCGATCTACATCATGATGCTGCTGGTCGTCGCCAGCCATGTGCTGCTCAAGCACACCGCCTTCGGGCGGCGGGCGATCGCCGTCGGCGCCAACGAGGTCGCGGCCAAGCTGACCGGCGTCAATCCGGACAAGACGCGCATCATCGTCTATACGATCTCGTCGGTGACGGCGACGATCGCCGGCATCGTCATGGCGTCGCTCACCCAGCAGGCCTACGCGATGAACGCCAGCGGTTACGAGCTCGATGTCATCACCGCCATCGTCGTCGGCGGCACCAGCCTGATGGGCGGCAACGGCTCGGTCATCGGCGCCCTGATCGGCGCCGTCATGGTCGGCTTCATCAACAACGGCTTGAACCTCCTCGACATGCCGTCCGCCTATCACCCGATCGCCACCGGCATCGTCATCCTCGTCGCCCTCATCCTCAATCAGGGCAGCGACATCGCCAGCTGGATCAAACGCCTGCGCACGCTCGGCAAGGCCCGGGAAAGCGCCTGACCCCCAACGAAAGAGAAATGTGATGAACAGCGAAGACCAGGCCTTCTTTGCCAAGGCCGACCAGATCGATCTCTCCGAATACGTCGTGCTCGACTACTTCTTCGAATCCTCGGTCGAACCTACCCACGCCGCCGCGCACTTATGTCAGGAGCAATCGACGGCGCAATGGAAACGCGTCGGCGTCGATGAGGACATGCGCCCGCTGCATGCGGCCAAAGTCATCGACCTCGTCGTCGAGTGCATGCCGAGCCAGCCCTGCATTCCCTTCATGGTCGAGCACTGGGACAGGCTCTGGGCCTGCCGCGTCAAGATCGCCTATCCGATCCGCAACATCGGCCGCGCCCTGCCCAATCTGATCACCGCCGCCTGCGGCGAAGGCGCCTTCTTCAGCCCCGGCATCCATGCCATCAAGCTGCAGGACATCTCATTCCCGCCCGGTTATCTTGAAGCGCAGGAAGGCCCGAAATTCGGCATTGCCGGGCTGCGCGAGTGGACCGGCGTGCACAACCGCCCGCTCTTCTTCGGCGTCATCAAGCCCAACATCGGCCTCGCGCCGGAGCCCTTCCGCGACATCGCCTACGAAAGCTGGCTGGGCGGACTCGACGTCGCCAAGGATGACGAACTCATCTTCGACACCGACTGGTCGCCCTTCGACAAGCGCACCCGCCTGCTCGGCGAGGCGCGCCTCGACGCCGAGCAGAAGACCGGGAAGAAATGCTGCTACCTCGCCAACGTCACCGACGAGGTCGACCGCCTCATCCCGCTCCATGACATCGGTGTCGCCAACGGCGCCAACATGCTGATGGTCAACGCCATGGCGACCGGGCTCAGCGCCGTGCGCATGCTGCGCAAGCACACCGAGGTGCCGCTCGTCGCCCATTTCGATTTCATCGCGCCGATGACGCGCTCGCCCTACTACGGCGTCCATTCGCGCGTCATCACCAAGCTGCAACGCCTGGCCGGCTTCGATGCCATCATCTTTGCCGGCATGGGCGCGCGCATGAAGACGACGCGCGGCGGCGTCCTCGCCGACGTCAAGGCCTGCACCGAGACGCTGTGCGCATTGCAGCGCGAGCATACCGCCGACGCGCCCTGCCCGATCAAACCGGCGCTGCCGATCCCCGGCGGCTCGCAATGGGCCGGATCGATCGAATCGCTCTACCGCGACATCGGCTCGACCGACTTCGCCATCGTTCCCGGACGCGCCGTCTTCGGCCACCCGCAAGGCCCCAAGGCCGGCGCCGCCAGCCTCCACCAGGGCTGGGAGGCGATCCGCAGCGGCGTGCCGCTCGCCGATTACGCCCGCGACCACGAGGAATTGCGCGTCTCGATCAGCCACAACCACTGATAATGACAAAACCATGACGACACACCGCCAACAGATCATCGCCGCCGCCCGTGCCACGCTCGCCGCCGGCCTCAACAAAGGCATCGCCGGCAACGTCAGCGCACGCTGCGAGGAGAACGGCCGGCGCGGCTTCCTGATTACGCCGACCGGCATCCCCTATGCCTCGCTCGAAGCCGATGACATCGTCTTCGTCGCCGAAGACGGCACGGCGGCGGGCCGGCGCAAGCCTTCGTCGGAGTGGCGCTTCCACCGCGACATCTACCTCCACCGCCGCGAAGCCGACGCGATCGTGCACGCGCACGCGCCCTTCGCCACCAGTCTCGCCTGCCTGCGCCGCGACATCCCGGCCTTTCACTACATGATCGCGCGCTTCGGCGGCGACACGCTGCGCTGCGCGCAGTACGCCATTTTCGGCTCGCAGGCGCTCTCCGACGCGGCGCTGGCGGCGCTTGAGGGTCGCTCGGCCTGCCTGCTCGCCAACCATGGCATGATCGCCTTCGGCAAAAGCCCGCGTCATGCGCTCGACCTCGCCGTCGAACTCGAAGTACTGTGCGAACAGTACTGGCGCGCGCGTCTGGCCGGCGAACCGGTGGTGCTCGATGACGCGGAAATGGCGGCGGTCCTGGCCAAATTCGCCCATTACGGGCAGCAAGACGGCGATAATGACGGCTGATTTCATTTTCACGCACCGGACTGCATGACATTCACGATCCAGGCCGTCATTTTCGACAGCGACGGCACCCTGCTCGACAGCGAAACACTCGGGATGGACCTGCTCTGGGAACTGGCGCGCGACGCCGGGCTCCCGCTAACGCGCGACGAGGCGCACCGGCGCTTCCGCGGCGTCGGCATCGCCGAAGTCGGCGGCTGGGTCATGGCGGAACTTGGGCGCACCGAGTCCGACCAGGTCGCCAGCTTCGTCGACCGGTATCACCGCGGCATCCTCCGCCGTTTTCACGAAGCGCTGGCGCCGATGCCGGGCGCTGTCGATCTTCTCGAAGCGCTGCCCCTGCCGGTCGCCGTCGCCACCAACGGCCCGCGCGAGAAGGTCGGCCTCGGCCTCGCCCTCACCGGCCTCGACCGTTTCTTCGGCGACAAGGTCTTCAGCGCGCCGGAACTCGGCCATTTCAAGCCGGACCCCGAACTCTTCCTGATCGCCGCGCGCGCCCTCAAGACGCCGCCCGGGCGTTGCGCCGTCGTCGAGGACAGCCTGCCCGGACTCGTCGCCGGCCTGGCCGCCGGCATGCGCGTCTACTCGCTGCATCCGCGCGAAGGGCTGCCCGAGGACCTCGCCGCGCAGCTCGTCTTCATCGATTCACTGAGCGATTTCGGCCGGAAAATCGGCCTCCTGCCGCCGCCGACCATGACAAAACATTGATCACGGCGAACCCGCGCAGTAAGCTGTAAGCATTGGGAGAAAGCGCAGAACGCACGCGCTCGCCCTGCTGGCGGGCAGGACGCCGTATTTGCGCGGAGCCAACGACAATGACATCGGACCATCCGGCGGAGTACACGCCTGACAATGCCACGCCCGACCGTTCCCCTCCGGGGGGCGCCGAGCCGGATGGATTGCTTGAACTCCCCTCGCTGCTCGCCAGCCTTCTCTACGCCCTCCTCGGCGCCTTGGGCCTGACGCTCGCCGTGGCGACGGGTTATGCCAGCCCGTTCTTTCCGGCGGCCGGACTGGCGGTCGCCCTGGTCCTCGTCCAGGGATTCGCCGCCCTGCCCGCGATCTGGTTCGGTTCGCTGATCCTCAACATCGGCGTTGCCGTCAGCAGCGGATCGCCGACCCCGGCAGCGCTCGCCGTCGCCGCCGCCATCGCCTGCGGCGCCGCGCTCCAGGCCGCGCTCGCGCGCTGGCTGCTCGAACGCTTCCCCACCAACTGGCGGCAACTCGACCTCGAACATGACATCATCAAATTCCTCGCGCTCACCGGGCCCTTGGCCTGCCTGGTCTCGCCCTGCATCGGCGTCGGCAGCCTGATACTGGCCGGCATCCTTCCCGACGCCAATGTCTTCTACGACGGATGGAACTGGTACGTCGGCGACACGCTCGGCGTCTGGGTGGCAGCGCCCCTGGCACTCGGTGTTTTCCAGAGTCGCAATCCCGCCTGGCGCACCCGTCTCGGCAACCTGCTGCCGCCCGTACTGGGTCTTCTCGCCGTCGCCATGGCGGTCTTTTTCGGCATGGCCCACTGGGAGGAACATCGCCAGCAGGAAGCGGTCGCCAACAAGGGCAAGGAACTCGCCTACCACCTGAGCCATCGCTTCGTCGCCCACCGCGAAGCTCTGCTGGCGCTTTCCCGCCTGATCGAGGTCAATCCCGCGCTCGGCAACGGGCAGTTCGAGCATTTCACGGCGGTCACCCTGAAAGAGCAGCCCGATGTCTTCGCCCTGAGCTTCAACACCTACCTGCGCGACGCGCAGCGGGCCGAGTTCGAACAACGCATGAGCACGATCCATCGCGGCGCTCGCTTTCCGCTGACCGAGCGTAACGGCGACGGCCAACTCGTACCCGCGGCCAAGCGCCCGGAATATGTCGCCGTCACTTATATCCGCCCCTTGCAGGGCAACCTGCCGGCAATCGGCTATGACGTTTACTCGGAGCCGACGCGCCGGGACGCGATCGAACGCTCACTCGCCAGCGGCCGGCCCGCGGTCACCGCGCCGATCCGGCTGGTACAGGAAAAGCGCGAGCGCCCCGGCGTTCTGGTCCTCGCACCCGCCTACCGCAGACCGGCGGCAACGCCCGAAGGACGCTCGGCGAATTCTGCCAACATCGCTGGCAACATCGCCGCGAACATCGCCGGCAAGGACGATCTCATCGGCTTCGCCGTCGGCGTCCTCAAGGTCGACGAACTCGTCGACATCGCCCTGAGCGACCACCTCGAACCCGGCATTCAAATGGAATTGCTCGACCGCGCCGCCAGCGATGACCGGCGCATGCTGGTTCGCCGGGTCGGCGACGGGGCGTCGGGCGGCGAACGGACGCTGTGGACGACGCGGCTGATGATGGCCGACCGGGAATGGGAGCTGCGCGTCTGGGCCACCGCCGCCTACATCGAACAGCATCGCTCCTGGCTGCCGTGGAGTGTCGGCGTCCTCGGCCTGCTCTTCATCGGGCTCTTGCAGACGATGCTGCTGACGATCACCGGCCGGACCGCCCTGGTACAACGTCATGTCGACGCGCAAACCGTCGAGATCCGCGCCAAGAACGAGGCGCTGGCGGCCAGCGAGGAACGCTACCGCTCGGTGGTCAACAGCGTCAAGGAAGTGATCTTCCAGACCGACGCCGCCGGCCGCTGGACCTTTCTCAACCCGGCCTGGGAAGAGATCACCGGATTTCCGGTCGCCGCAAGCCTCGGCACGCCGCTCGCCGACACCGTCTGCAGCGAGGACCGGGAAAGCTGCCAGGGCCTGATCGATGCGCTGACGCGAGGCGAACGGGCCGATGGCCGTCTCGAACTTCGCTTCCGTCACCAGAGCGGCGACGTCCGCTGGATGGAGGTTTATACCCAGGCGATCGCGGCAACGCCGGCCGCCGGCATTTCCGGGACGTTGATCGACATCACCGAGCGCAAGAACGCCGAAGCGGAAGTGGCCGCATACCGCCGCAATCTGGAAAAGCTGGTCACCCTGCGCACGCGCCAGCTCGAAGCGGCCAAGGAAGTGGCGGAGTCCGCCAATATCGCCAAGAGCGCCTTCCTCGCCAACATGAGCCACGAAATCCGCACGCCGCTCAATGCCATCACCAGCATGGCCTACCTGGTCCGTCGCGGCGGCGTCAGCGCCAAGCAGGACGACCAGCTCCGGAAAATCGACATCGCCGGCCGGCATTTGCTCGAAATCATCGATGCGATCCTCGATTTGTCGAAGATCGAGGCCGGAAAACTCGCCCTCGACGAAAGCGAATTCCAATTGGCATCGCTGCTCGACGACGCCCTGTCGATGTTCCGGGAACGGGCACAGGCAAAACACATCGCCCTCGCTGCCAGCCTCGATCCTTCCCTGCCCCCCTGCTTCGTCGGCGACGCGACACGCCTGCAGCAGGCCCTGATCAACTACATCGGCAACGCCCTCAAGTTCACCGATCACGGCCGCATCACCGTCCGCGTCATTCCACTCGACGTCCACCCTGACGACACCCTGCTGCGTTTCGAAGTCCAGGACACCGGCATCGGCATCGCCAACGAGGCGCAAGCTCGCCTGTTCAGCGCCTTCGAGCAAGCCGACAACTCGACCACCCGCAAGTACGGCGGCACCGGCCTGGGCCTCGCCCTCACCAAGAAATTCGCCGAACTGATGGGCGGCACGGTCGGCGTCTCGAGCCGGCCCGGCCTGGGCAGCACCTTCTGGCTCACGGCCCGGCTGAAATCGTGCGACACGGGGGCAATCGCGGCGACGGAGAACGCCGCCGAACCGGCCGAATCCCGCCTGGCCGGCCGCTATGCCGGATGCCGCGTCCTGCTGGCCGAGGACGACGCAACGAACCGCGAAGTCGCGCTCACCTTCCTCGAAGGCATCGGATTCGTGGTGGACGCCGTCGATGACGGCGTCCGCGCCGTCGAACAAGCCGCCCGCCAGCACTATGACCTGATCCTGATGGATATCCAGATGCCGAACATGGACGGACTCGATGCCGTGCGCGCCATCCGCCAGCAAATCGGCAACGACCATGTCCCCATCATCGCCATGACCGCCAACGCCTTCGCCGAAGACAAGGCACGATGCCTGAAGGCGGGCATGAACGATTTCATGACGAAACCCTTCGACCCCGAACATCTGTTCACAACGCTGCTGCGCTGGCTCGATCGTCGCAACGCCTGAGCGAGCGCTTGCGGGACAACGTGTCCCCCCGGCAGCGCGCAACGGCGCGCGCTATTCGCCGCCGCCGGCGCGAATATGCGCCGCCAGCGCTTTGTCGCTGCGCTGGATATGCGCCATCAGCCATTGCATGAGGTAGGCCGTCATCTGTTGCGGCGTGTTCGCCTGCGGATCATCGGCGAGGCGCTGGAAACGCAGGATGGCATCGACGAAGGTCTGATGCTCACGCCGATGCGGTTCGAGACCGGGAAACGCATAGCTCGCCATCAACGCTTCCTCCGAACGGAAATGCGTTTCGGCATACGCCTGCAAGGACGCCAGCACCTCGGTCGACGTGCGTTCGCCCTTGCGGGTATTGACCGACAGCATCAGCCGATCAAGACACACGAACAATTGCGCATGCTCGTCGTCGATCTGCTTGATGCCGACCGACAAGGTATCTTTCAGGCTATCCGTGAGCGCAGTCATCGTTTTCCAGGAATCCCACCGGAACGGTCGCGAAAATACCGCGAATCGACCACTCCATGATAGCCGAAAAGCAGCGATGACTACGCTAAAAGCATCATTTCCGGGCAGTGGAAAACGGGAGGGGAAGGAGCCCGGACAGCCACCCCGGGCCGCACCGGGAAGCTCGGCGGCCGGGGCGGAGAGCGCGCCTATTTCTCGCCGCGGATCATCACCAGCAGCATCTTGAAAGGGCCGAGCGGCTTGACGGCATGCGGCACGTTGGCCGGCATGATCAGCGAATCGCCTTCGCCGAGGCGATGCAGCGTTCCGGCGATCGGGATCTCGGCCTCGCCCTCGATGCCAATTACAAGCGCGTCGTAAGGGGCCGTGTGCTCGCTGAGGCCCTCCCCGCCGTCGAAGGCGAAGAGCGTGACATTGCCGACCGAGTTCTTGATCAGCATGCTGCTGACGATGGCATTGTCCTGATACTGGAGCATGGTCTTGAGATTGCGCACGGTCGTCGCGCTTGGGCTTGCCTGGGTCATGGTCTTACTCCTGTGAATTTTTTGAGAAAGGTGAATCAGCGGGGGGCTGCCGGCGTCGGCGCCGGCGCCGAGCGGGCGATGGCGACCGATCCCTGCATCGCGCCATCCGGCGCGACGACGACGGCGAAACTCATCTGCACATAGATCGACTCACCCGAGACATGCAGCGCCTTGGTCAGCGTCGGCTTGCCGGCGTGCTCGGTCCGCCCCGCCTGCATCGCCGCGTTGTAACCGCGCCAGTGCGGCGCCCGCAGGCGCTCGGGGATGATGATGTCAAGCGACTTGCCGATAGCATCGCCGGCGGCAATGCCGAAAAGGCGTTCGGCGGCGCCGTTCCACAGGCGGATGAGCCCGGCCGGATCGGCAAAGATGATGGCATCGGCGCTCTGTTCCAGGATCGCCGCGTGAAGGTCGAAGGATTGCGTATCGGACATGCTGTTCTCCTATCGTTGTTCGGGCATATCGCCCCTTGCAGGCGTCGACCGGCCGACCGTTGGAGCGGCTGCGTCGGCGCGCTGCGCCAGAATCGACTCGATGACCGGGAACAGTTCCCGCTCCTCGAAGCGCACGTGATCGGCCAGCGCCCGGCCAAAGGGCGCCAGCGCCGCCGCACATCCGTCGCGCAGGCGGGCGGCCTCGGCACGCAGGGTCGCGTGCTCGGCCAGGGTGCGTGCCGCCAGCGCCGCCTGTCCGTGCGCGTGCAGCAGCGGCAACAGATCGGCTTCCTCGGCGGCGAAATGCGGGGCCAGTTCACGCTCGAACAGCCCGACGAGCGACGGCATCAGGGCTGTCGCCTCCTCGCCGCTACCGCGTTGCGCGCGCTTGGCCCAGACCAGCGCGGTGTGGTGCTCGCGCGAGAGCGTGATCAGGAAAGCGCTGCGTTTCATCGTCGGCCTCTACTCATGACAAATGCGGAAATCCGGCCAAAGCCTGCCATCAGGCCAGCGCCAGCAGCTGACGCATCTGACTCAGGCGTTGCGGCTGGCCGACGAGATCGGCCAGCGTGTATTCGTCGAGCGTCTGGTAGAGGGCGTCGAAGGCCTTCACCAGGATCGGCGCCAGCCGGCAGGCCGGCACGATCCTGCAGCCGCTGTGTTCCTCGCCCAGGCATTCGACGATGGCGCTGTTGCCCTCGCTGGCCCGCACGATCTCCCCGAGGCGGATCGCCGACGGCTCTTTCAGCAGCCGGATGCCGCCGCCCTTGCCGCGCACCGAGGCGATGACACCGGCACGCGCCAGCTGATGCACGACCTTCATCAAGTGGTTCTCCGAGATCCCGTAGGCCGCGGCAATCTCGGGAATCGTCGCCAGCCGGTCCCGCTCGACCGCCAGGAACATCAGGACGCGCAGGGTGTAATCCGAAAATGTGGTCAGTCGCATGAACACTCACCTTTTAAAGATGTAAAAAATGTATTGCTTTTGCACGAGACGAAGCATATCATAAACATTCATAAATTATACATCTTTTAAACAGGATCGCCCGAATGAACGAAAACGCCAAGGAAAACAGCGCCACCGGCGACGAGACCGACCGCGTGCGTGCCGCCCTGCGCCAGATCATCGACCCCGAAGTCGGCGTCAACATCGTCGACCTCGGCCTCGTCTATGACATCGTCGCCGCGCCGGAGCGCCTCCGCGTCGACATGACGATGACCTCGCCGGCCTGCCCGCTCGGCGAAATGATCTGCGAGGAAGCGCGCAACGCCATCGCCGCCGCGGTCGATGACGGCCGCGAGATCGATATCCAGCTCGTCTGGAACCCGCCCTGGCAGCCCGAAATGATGAGCGCCGACGCCAAGCAGGCGCTCGGCTGGAACTGACTTTCCATATTTCAACCCGCAGGAGAACACCATGAGCAATACCCCGACCCTCAAGACCACTGTCGATGTCCGCAGCATTGCCCCGCGCGAACGCCACCCGCTGATCTTCGGCACCTTCGACGCGCTGCAACCCGGCGAAGCGCTGCTGCTGGTCAACGACCACGACCCCAAGCCATTGTTCTATCAATTCCAGGCCGAACTCGCCGGCACCTTCAGCTGGGACTACATCGAAAAAGGCCCGGACGTCTGGCAAGTCGCCATCGGCAAACAGCCCGCCGGCGAGAAAGCCCATGCCTGACGCGAAGCCCCGGCGCGACCTGCCGCCGCTCGCCCGTCTGCCGCTGGCGGCCCTGGCCGTCGTCACCCTGGTCGGCGGGGTGCTGTCCGGCCTCGCCCGCCTCGGCTGGACGATGCCGACCTGGGCCGTGGCGGCGGTCGGCGTGCACGGCGCGCTGATGATCTCGGCCTTTTTCGGCGCGGTCATCAGCCTCGAACGCGCCGTCGCCCTCGGCCGGCGCTGGGCCTACCAGGCGCCGCTGGCCGCCGGCCTCGCCGGCATCGCCCTACTGGCTGGCGCGCCGACCGGCGTTTCGGCCGGCCTTGCCGTCTATGCCGCCGTCGTCATGGTCGCCGCCAATATCCTCGTCATACGCCAGCTGACGGCGACCTTCACGCTCGTGCTCGGTGGCGGCGCGCTCTGCTGGCTGGCCGGCAACCTCGTCTGGCTGGCGACAGAAATGCCGGCTGCCGCCACGCCCTGGTGGTTCGCCTTCCTGGTGCTGACGATCGCCGGCGAACGCCTCGAACTCAGCCGCTTCATCCCGACACCCCGACCGGCGCAGCGCGTCTTCACGCTGATCGTCGTCGCCATCGCCGCCGGCTGCGCCGTCAGCCTGCTCGATGAAGGCCTTGGCCTCGCGCTGTTCGCCGCTGCCCTGCTGGCGCTGTCGCTCTGGCTCTTGCGCTACGACATCGCCTGGCGCAATGCCCGCATGACCGGACTGCCCCGATTTATCGCGCTCTGCCTGCTCTCGGGTTACGTCTGGCTGGCCGTCGCCGGCGGCCTCGGCCTCGCCGGCGGCTTCAGCCCCGGCCATCCATGGCGCGATGCCACCCTGCATGCGCTCGGCCTCGGCTTCGTCTTCTCGATGGTCTTCGGCCATGCGCCGATCATCCTGCCGGCCGTCGCCCGTCTCAAGATCCCCTATCGACCGCTGCTCTACCTGCCGCTCATCGCCTTGCACGCGACCTTGCTGCTGCGCGTCGGGGGCGGACTCGCCGACGACTTCGAACTGCGTCGCTGCGGCGCCATGGCCAATGCCATCGTGCTGGTACTGTTCTTCCTCGTGCTGATCGTCAGCGCGCTATGGAAACCGGCCGAGGGACGCCAAGCCGCACGCTAGGGAAGCACGCCGCACGCCCGCCACGGCGGGCGGCGGGCGACGGCCAACGCCGGGGCTTGCCCTCAGCGCAATACGCGGCTGTCCTCGGCGGCCCGGATAAGCCGCTCGGCATCGGCAGGCAGCAGGAAGCCTTCGCCGCGAGCGCGCTCGGCGGCACGGCGCACGGCCTGCACATAGCCCTCGTGAGAACCGTAGCGCTCCTCCAGCGAGCGCCGCGGATCACCGGCGGCGACACGCTCGACGCGGGTGCGCGCGAACGGAATCATGCCCCCGACGTAATTGCAGATTTGCCCGGCATGAAATCCCGCGGCCGTGATATTCCAACCGAGATAGGTGCCGAGCGGGGCATCGAGCAGGACCACCGGCACGCCGCCCAGTTCATTGCCATCGGCATCGACTTTCGGCGCATACATCGGCAGCACCTGGCGAATCGGCGGCGGTGCATTCGACGGAATGCCGGCACCGTCGGCAGCGTCGAACCGCGGCCCCCAGTCGTAATCATGCACGGGCATGATGAAATCGGCTTCCGGGACCGATGCCCGCAAGCCCGGCAGCGTCGGGAAGCCGATCGCCGCCTTGTCGGCGCCGGCCAGGGTCTGATCGGCCAGTTTCGGCCAACGGCTTGGCGGCGGCTCGACGCCCCGCATCACCCACTGACGGAAATGCACGCGCAGGGCGTTGACGGTTTCGGCATGCGGCACCGGATTCGGCGGCAGCACGCCGACGCCGAAATTATTGCCTGGGCATACCGCGCCCTTCGCCGGCAAGCCGACCCCGGGCAGGCTGCTGTCGAATCCGCCGGCGCCGCCGCCATGATTGGAACTGGCGATGTAATAGCGGCGCACATACGGCGGCAAGGGCAGATCGGCCTTGCCATCGGTGCCGATCCATTCCGGCGTGAGCTTGAGTGCCCACACCTCGGCCGAACCGAAATGCTCGATGATTTTCGGACAGCTCGCACTGGCGATGCAGCGATCGAGAATGCCGGTAGCCGGACCGCCACGCACCGGGTCGGGATGGGGAAGCCACCACTGCGGTCCCTCGCTGCCGGCTTGATACAGTTCGAGTACGCCATCCGGTTGCGCCCAGCGGAAATTCAGTGCGATCCGGCGTCCGGCGATGATCGGCCACAAGCCGTCATGCACTTGCCGCGCCGATTCGTCCTGGTTGAAACCGAGATGCAGCCAGCCGCGCAGGAAATTCCCCGACTGCGAGATACCACGCGCAATGCTGTGGCGCACAGCGCCCGCCACCGGATTCGGCGTGCCGATATCGTCGGCGGTCGCGGTCTTGAAGAACTGGCCGACATCGCGGAAGGCCGCGAATCCGATGCCAAGCACATAGGGATCGCGAGCCGTAAAACTGACCATGTAGAGCAGGTTCGGATCGAAGCCTTGGCGCAGGCAGATCTGCGTCGGGTCAGGCGTCCCCGGGAATGGCGTCTTGTCGTCGCACTTCGCCCAGGCCCAGTCTTCCGCCGCGATGACCTTCTCCCCCTTCACCTCCCCGCGCGTCCCTTCCCATTGGCGCGACACCAGCCGCGCCGCCCGCGTGTCGAGTTGCTGCGGCAGATAGGGCACCGGATTGGATTGCACGATCAGCGCTTGCGACGCCGGCCCCGAGCGGTTGACGATGCGCCCGAACACCTGTCCGGTCACCGGCGCGTCGCCGGCATTTCTCGCGACCGGCAGCTGCAACCACTGAAAACCATCGACCGACGCCGTCGACCGCACTTTCGTCGCGCCGGCGTTGTCGCCCTGCCAGGCGCTGAACAGCCCGATATCGCCGAATGCGCGCTCCTGAGACGCGCTGGGTACCGGACGGCCGCGATTGGGTACGTCGTGCCACATCAGCCCGCTGGCCTGCTTGAGATCGACCGGCTTGGTCAGCACGAACGACGCGACATAGCGCACCTTGCCGTCGGCATCCTTGGCCAGTTCGATGTCCTGAATGATGCGATTGGCCGGATTCGCCGGATCGAGCTCGCCGAAAGCCCGCCCGGCGATCTGCTCGAAACGGATTCCGCCGGAGGCCTCGACCGCCAACGGCTTGCTTTCATCGATGACGATCCGCGTCACCCGCGCCGCCGCCGGCTGCGCCAGCGCCAACACCGCCAGGCCAATCGCCAGCGGCATCCGGCGCTGCGACAAATACTTCCCGGAAACACTACCGCTCCCGGCATGTTCCTGCTCGTTCATGCGTCACTCTCCGTCGTCTGCAATGCCGGCATGCTAAATGACATTGTCGCAATCACCAAGAATTTGATGCATGCGTCATTGATCGCGGGCAGCCGGCTCTTGCCGGCGTACCACGACCGATTCAGGGCACGACCGAATGGATGCGTTTCAGGCAGCGGAGCGCGAAGGTCGAGCGGCTGTGGCGAATCCCCGGCAGCTTGTAGAGCTTCTGGCGGAGAAAGCGCTCGTAGCCCTCGGTGCCGGTCACCGCGACCTTGATCAGGTAATCGTAGTCGCCGGTCACGAGATAAGCCTCCATGACCTCGGGCAGTCCCGACAAGGCCTCGCCGAAACGGTTGAGGATGCCTTCGTCGTGATGGTCGAGCGTCACCTCGATGATGACGATATCCGGCATGCCGAGCGCCCGCTGATCGAGGATGGCGGCATAGCCGCTGATGATTCCCATTTCCTCGAGCGCCTTGACCCGATTCCAGCACGGCGTCGACGACAGGTTCACCTGCTCGGCCAGGCGCTGGTTGCTGATGCGCCCGTCCTGGGCGAGCAGGCGCAGGATCTTGCGATCGATATCGTCGAGATGACCGTCTTTCATCAGCACTCCGGGGTAAGGAAAATATAAAAGAAGAATATTCTGCGGAATCTAACACAAAGAGAACAGGCTTCATAAAGAGGCCGCGAATCACCCGAAAAGAGAAGCACATTTCGCGCACCCGGCGGTAACATTTTTTCGTGCTCACAAGGCACGCCCCGACGCCAAGCCGCCCCCTGCCTTTCCCCACCGGGAAGGGCAGGCCGGGTGACCGGAACCACCCAAACCCGGTCGCTGTCATGAGCTTATGCCATCACCGAAACCCGAGAATCGAAGACGAACGCCATGCTGAACACGCTTGAACAATTCTCCGCGCGCCGCGGCGCCGAAATACTGCTGGAGGTGCTCGCCAGCGAAGGCGTCGACTACATCTTCGGCAATCCCGGCACGACCGAGTTGCCGCTCATCGACGCGCTGATCCGCACGCCCGACATCCGCTACATCCTCGCCCTGCAGGAAGCTTCGGCGGTCGCCATGGCCGACGGTTATGCGCAGGCGGCGCGCCGTCCGGCCTTTCTCAACCTGCATACCGCCGGCGGCCTCGGGCACGGCATGGGCAACCTGATCAACGCCCACGTCTCGCAAACGCCGCTGGTCGTCACGGCCGGCCAGCAGGACAGCCGCCACACCGTCACCGATCCGCTGCTCTTCGGCGACCTCGTGCGCATCGCCGAACCGACGGTCAAATGGGCGCGCGAAGTCACCCATGTCGATCAATTACCGGTCCTCGTCCGCCGCGCCTTTCACGACGCCAGCGCGGCGCCGGCCGGCCCGGTCTTCCTGTCGCTGCCGATGGACGTGATGGAGGAAATGAGCAACGTCGACATCGCCGGCCCCTCGACCATCGACCGCCGCAGCATCGCCGGCTCCCTGCCGGCGCTGGCCGAACACCTGGCCGGCATCGCCCCCGGCCGGCTGGCGATCATCGCCGGCGACGAGGTGCATGCGAGCGAGGCGGCCGAGGAAGTCGTCGCCCTTGCCGAACTGCTCGGTGCGCCGGTTTACGGCTCCTCCTGGCCGTCGCGCATCCCGTTCCCGACGGCGCATCCCCTGTGGTCCGGCAATCTCCCGACCAATGCCAGCGACATCGCCAAGACGTTGGGCGCCTATGACGCCATCTTCGCGCTCGGCGGCAAGTCGCTGATCACCATCCTCTACACCCAGGACTCGGCCCTGCCGTCGAGCTGCCGCGTCTTCCAGCTCTCGGCCGACGTGCGCGATCTCGGTCGCACCTACGCCACGCCGCTCTCCGTCGTCGGCGACATCCAGCGCTCGCTGCAGGCGCTGCTGCCCCTGCTGACGCAGGCGACGGCCGCGCAGCGCAGCGATCGCGCCGGGCTGCTCAGTGCCGCCGCCGAACGCGCCGAGCGCAATCGCCAGGCACGCCACGCCGACGCCGATGCCGGCATGGACGCGGCAACGATCGCGCCCCAGGTGGCCGCGCGCGAAGCGGTGCGCGCGATCGGCCCCGACATCGCCATCGTCGACGAAGCGATCGCCACCTCGAGCCACGTGCGCAAGTTCCTCCATTCCGACTCGCCCAACCAGTACTCCTTCCTGCGCGGCGGCGGACTCGGCTGGGGTATGCCGGCCGCCGTCGGCTGCTCGCTCGGCCTCGGACGCCAACCCGTCGTCAGCCTCGTCGGCGACGGCGCCGCGCTCTATTCGCCGCAAGCGCTGTGGACGGCGGCGCACGAGAACCTGCCGGTGACCTTCGTGATCATGAACAACCGCGAATACAACGTCCTGAAGAACTTCATGAAGAACCAGCAGGACTACCTCTCGGCCAGGAGCGGACGCTTCATCGCCATGGACATCGACAACCCGACCGTCGACTACCTCGCGCTCGCCGCCGCCTTCGGCCTCCCGGCCCGACGCGTGACCCGCGCCCGCGACATCGCGCCGGCGATCGAGGACGGCATTGCCGGCGGACGTGCCAACGTCATCGAGATCGCGATCAGCCCGGCCTGAGCGGCCGACGGCGATCGCATCCCGCGCCGCCGGGCGCCGGCCCCTCGTGGCAAGGCCCGCAGGCAAAGCGGGCCACGCCGGATGCGGCGCTTTTGGTATATCCTATCCCGATGAGAACAGAAGTCGGGGGGCGCTTCGCACGTATGCGAATCATTTATCGGAACGCGTGGGCCAGGCGGCTTGGCCTGGTGTCGATCGGCCTGTGGCCGATGTTCGGCTTTGCCGATGTGCATTACCAATGCACCGGCGTCGACGGCTTCCGCGATTATCAGATCCGTCGCTGTGCCAAAGGCATGGAAAGCACGCGCATCACGACGCCACCCTTCGATGTCCGCAGCATGGAATCCGGCGCCCTCGTCCTGCAGTGCGAGCCCTGCACGCCCGGCCACGCCTGGCGCTGGCTGCCCGTCGCCAGTGGCACCGGCACGACGCCCCCCGCCGACAAGAAAGGGGCCGCCGGCCTGCTGCTGCCGCCCCCGCCGCCTACCGCCAACGCAGCCGCGCCCTCCGGCAGCGAACGCTGCCCGCCGGGCACCCCGGAAACCCTGTGCAAGGGCGGCCTCGCGGTCAGCCAGGCCGACATCGAACGGTTCAAGAAGGAAATCGGGGTCGGCGCGCTTCTCAACCTGCCGAAATAAGGCAAGGGGGTGGCCTCATTGAGAACACACCCTAGCCCCCGCCCTCCGGCCCAAACGGACCCGGCAAGCCTTCCGCCAGTGACGCGCTCTGCGTCGCGGCGCTGCCGAGCAAGGCAAAGCCGAGCAAACGTCCCTGTGCATCGCGGCACACCGCCGTCATCCCGCTGTCACTGGCCTCGCAAATCCACTCACCGCCCGCCCCGGCCGGCGGCGGACAGACCGTCACCGGACATGCCGGCGTCTTGACGACGACCGGCATCGCCGGATAGGACACCGATGTCGGCTCGCCGCTCAGGGTTCGCGCCAGCGCGCGCGCCTGATGCAGGATTGGCGCGATGAACGGCAGATTGACGCCGTCGACTTCGGCGCAATCGCCGAGCGCATAAATCCCGTCGATCGAGGTTTCGAGGCGGCGGTTGGTGACGATGCCGCGCCGGCAGACAATGCCGGCGTCCTCGGCAATCGCCGTGCGCGGGCGCAGCCCGATGGCCGAGAGAATCCGGTCAGCATGGAGACGACGCCCGTCGCTCAGTTCCAGCCGATAGGCGGCGCCATCCTTCCAGACGGCATCGACGCCGACCCCGGCAATCGGCTCGACACCGCTTGCCTGCAAGGCCGCGGCCAGATACTGGCCAGCCGCCGGCGGCAACAGGCGATCGAGCGGCCACGCCGAACGTCCGACCAACATCACCCGATACGCATGACTGGCGAGGTCGTTGGCGAATTCGCAGCCGATCAGGCCGTTGCCGACGATCGCCACCGACCCGGCGCCGCTCAGACTCGCATGGAAGCGACGATAGCCGTCGAGATCGTTGACCGATTGCACGGCATCGGCGCCATCGCCTTTGGCTTCGAGACGAAGCGGCGCGCCGCCCCAGGCGATGACCAGCCGTCCGAATGACAGTCGCGTACCGTCGGCGGTCGTCAGCGTGCGCGTCGCCGCATCGATGCGGACGACCTCGCAGGCGGTGCGGATCTCGGCGCGCAAGGCCTCGGCCATTTGCGCGGCACTGCGCGTCTGCAATTGCGTCGGAGCGAGGCCCTGCGCGAGCGCGTTCGACAAGGAAGGTTTGCTGTAATACTCGCCGCCATCGCGCGTCAGCAACAACAGCGGCGACGCGCCGTCGATGCGGCGGAACTCCTGCGCCAGCGTGTAGGCGGCGCAACCACTGCCGATGATGACCAGGGGCGCCGCATCGCCAGCCGACGACGCCGGCGGCGCTGCCGGCTCACCGACGAGCAGCATGAAAAAATCGTCCTTCGCCGCACCGCAGAGCGGACACGTCCAGTCATCGGGGATATCGGCCCAGCGGGTGCCCGGCGCCAACCCGTCCTCCGGGCTGCCCTTGGCTTCGTCATAGACCCAGCCGCAAATCGCGCATTGATAGATCGCCATCGTCGCATTTTCTCCATGCGCCGCCGGAGCAAGGCAGATGCCTCGACGACACGCCCGGCTCCGGCACGGATACGAGCAGCAAAAAAAAGAGCCCGGCGTCGCTGCGCCGGGATGCCGTTGTCTTTATGCTACAACGACTGATGGGAGCCGTCACAGAACGGCGGGTTCTTGGTCTGTTTGCAAGCGCAGAAATAGACGGTCTTGCTCTCTTCCGCGGGGTATTTCTGGGGGACGAATTCCGTGCCCTTGTGCGCACCGCTGCAGAACGGCTGCGATGCGCTGCGACCGCAGCTGCACCACCAGTAGTCCTTGCCCTTTTCGACCTGGACGGCACACGGAGACTTCGCGGCGATTTCGGCCTTACTCATTTTCATTTCTCCTTGGTGAGCGCCCGGCCTGCCCGGGCATGCTATTCAAATTAGCAGGGATTCGCGGCGTTTGCCGGGAAAGCCCGTTCAGGCACTGGCCGGCCGCGGAAACAACAGGCTGACGCGGCCGTAGGTTTGGTACTCCTCCCGCCAGGCGTGCACGGCGATGACCAGGCAGAGGAAACACCAGACGACGTTGTACTCGATGCCGCCGAGATTCCAAAGCCATATTGCCCCCTTGGTCGCCAGCACCGCCTTGGTGGCGCCGGCCATCACCGCGGCGGCGAGCAGGCCGGTCCACTTGGTCGCGACATTGAACACCAGGCCGATCGCGCTCAGCGACTCGGCAAAAATGGCGAGGAGCAGGAAAGGATAGGCAGGATCGAAGCCGGCCTTGGCGAAAAAGGCGGCGGCGCCGTCCATGGCCGTGAGCTTGAACAGGATGTGCGGCACGAAGAGCAGCCCGCACAGGATGCGAACGATGACGACGGGGTTGAACGGATCGAACTTGGGCGTGGATGCCGACATCTTTAAATCCTCCGGAATTGTGGTGCGCGTTTTCAATAAAACGTCGTTTGGGCGAGCAACAACGGCGAGACTCGCCGGGATGCCCTGGCGATACTGACTCGCCATCGACGCACCATCGACGCCAGGCAAATGTTATTTATTTACCATTGACGAATAAACATCCATTCTGGTAATTATTTGTTTCCACTTATTTGACAATCATCATGGCGCGCCGGTGTTGCTCCGGCATCGCGCCCGGAGAACACCGATGGACACCTTGCAGGGCATGCGCGTCTTTGCCGCCGTCGCCGAGGCGGGAAGTTTCTCGCAGGCGGCCGATCGCCTCGGCCTGTCGCGAGCGATGGCCTCGAAGCACGTGCAGCAACTCGAAAAGCATCTCGGCGTGCGGCTGTTGCAGCGGACCACGCGCAAGCTGCGCCTGACCGAATCGGGCGCCACCTATTTCGAACGCTGCCGGCAGATCCTGGCCGACGTCGACGAGGCCGAAGCCGATGCCACCAAGCTGACGGTGAAACCGAGCGGCGTGCTGCGCATGACGATGCCGGTGTCTTTCGGCGTCAAGCATGTGGCGCCATTGATCACGCGCTATCTCGAAAAATATCCGGAGGTGCAGATCGACGCCACGGTGGCCGACCGGCGCATCGACCTGATCGAGGAAGGATTGGATCTCGCCATCCGCATCGGCGCCTCGCTCGACCCCGGCCTCGTCGCCCGGCGCCTGGGATCGGACCGTCTGGTGATCTGCGCCGCGCCGGCCTACCTCGCCCGCCATGGCACCCCGACGCGGCCCGAGCAACTCGAAGAGCATGACTGCGCGCTCTACAGCTACGCCGCCGACGGTAACGAATGGACGCTGACCGGCCCCGACGGCGCCGTCGCGGTCAAGGTGGCCGGCAAGGTCCGGGCCAACAACGGCGATCTCCTGACGCAGATCGTGCTCGACGGCGGCGGCCTCATGTGCCAGCCGAGTTTCCTGGTCGGCGACGCCATCGCCGACGGTCGCCTGGTGCAGGTCCTGGGCGACTACGCGCTGCCGTCGATGGGCATATTCGCGGTCTACCCGAGCCGCAAATACCTGTCGGCGAAAATACGCACCTTCGTCGACTTCCTGGCCGAATCGCTGGCGGACAACAGCGCCTGGTCGGCGCTGGCGTAGCCCCTTAGTCGACGATGACGCGGTTGCGGCCCTGCGCCTTGGCCACGCGCAGCAACGTATCGGCCCGGCTGATCGTATCGGAAAAGCTCTCGCCGGGACGGTACAGGGTCAGGCCGAAGCTCGCGGTGATCGGCGGCAACGCCGACTCCTGCACATCGATGCGGATCTGCGCGATGGCGGCGCGCACGCGCTCGATCACCTGCGATGCATATTCCGACGCCGTTTCCGGCAGGAGGATCAGGAATTCCTCGCCGCCCCAACGCCCGCAGGCGTCGTATTCGCGCAAGGAACCGCGGATCGCGTCGCTGATCGCGCACAGCGCCTTGTCGCCGATGTCATGGCCGAAGCGGTCATTGATCAGCTTGAAACGGTCGACGTCGAGAATCGAAAGCGCATAGGCCTGATGCTTGCGCGTCGCCCGCTCGCTCTCCTCGCGCAGACGCTCGGTCAGCGCGCGGCGGTTGTCCAGGCCGGTCAGCGGATCGTGCGAAGCGCTGTCCTTGAGTGCCTCGCTCAGTTCGCGCAGGCTGTTCTGGTAGCGATCGGAGATGCGGGCGAGCTTCTCCAGGCGGCGTAGTTGTTTGTCGTATTGTTCGGCGAGGCTGAGGCGCTGGTCGCGGCTGATCGAGTGATAGCCGTCGGAAATGCGCACGAGCCGTTCGAGCCGCTCGCGCTGCCCCTCGCAGTGCTTGACCAGCCGCAGGAGCGGTTCGCGCATCGGATTGTCGGCATGCTCCGGCGCATCGACGAGGCGCATGATCAGCGCCTGCAGCTCCGCTTCCTCCAGACACGCGGACGATTTCGTTAACGCCATCACGCCACATCCGGCGAAATGTCGAACGGGAACGTGCAATCCTCGCGGAATTCGTCGGCGAGATCGAGCACGCGCTCGTTGCGCGGGTCGTAATGCCAGGCCACGCTAACCGCGCGCCCCTTGCCATGAGCCTCTTCGAGCATGTCGAAGATATCCATCATGGCCTTGACCGAACTGGTGTTCATATAGATGAGGCGCAGTTCGAGACGGAGCGGATCGCTGCTCGCGGCGAGGAAGGACTCGATCCATTCGATCACCGGTCCGAAGAACTCGAAGGAGTTTTCCGGATACGAGTCGCCGTGCATGCGCAGGACACCGTTCCTAAAATCGGTCTGGATGCCCGGCGTGGATTGGGTGGAAGCGATATTCAGGTCGTTCATGTCGAAGGTGCCAGTAATCATTAAATGAATGCGCACAAACTGAAGAAGGCGCGATTTTCGTCGATTTCGGAAAGCGATGCCTGGAGCGGCAGGCTCGATTTGCGGGCCACGTCGATGAGGCCGAGACCGGCACCGCTGCTCGCGCCCGGCTCGCGCGGCTGGCGCAGCTGCGTCTTGTAGGCAGCCTTGAGCTGCGCCTTGTCGAGCGCCGCCAATTCCGCCACGCGCGCCAGCAACACCGCGCCGTCGGCTCTCTCGACGACATTGCCGGCCTGCACCATGTAGCGATCCTCGGCATCGCGCGCCACCACCACCGTCGCCGCGCTTTCGAGTTCGCCGTAGCCGCGACTCTGGGCGTAATGCCGGATGTTCTGCGTCATCTCGATATAAATGCTGAAGACATCCATCGCGGCGCTCGGCAGGGCGTTGTCGGCCTGCAGGTAATTGCGCAAGGCATTGCCGATTTCCTCGATCAGGCTACGGGAAATCGGCCCGTTGAAGCAGAGCAGGATGCGGTTGCGCGTGAAATGGGTTCTCAAGCTGAACAGGTCAAGGGTTTCCATGGCGGGCTCAGGTAACTCCAGTCAATCGAAACGGAAGGAAAGTATGGTCACGTCATCGCGCTGGGGCAAGCCGCCGCGATAGCCGGTCAGCGCCGCGTCCAGCGCGCTGGCCTGCTCGGCCATCGGCAGACGGGCATGCGCGAGCAGGAGCTGGGCGAAGCGCGTATTGCCGAAGCCGAAGCCCAGATCGCCGCCGGCCTGGTCGAGGAAGCCGTCGGTCGCGAGGTAATAGGTGACGCCGGGCCTCATCTCGACATCCTGATCCTCGTAGCGGCCGAAACGGCGGTCGCCGATGGCGCGGCGCGTTCCCTTGATCTCGCCGATCTCGTTGCCGTCGCTCCAGTACAGGCTGATCTTGGCGCCGGCATAGCGCAGGCGCCGCTCGTCGGGAACGACGAAGGCCAGGCCGATATCCATGTTGGTGGCGATGGCGCGCGGCAGTTCGCAATCGCTCAGCATATGCCGCATGCTGGCGTCTGTCTGGGTGAGGATTTCGGCCGGCGACGCGATGCCGGACTGGGTCATCGCCTGGTCGAGCGCGGCGCGTGCCAGCATCGTCATCAAGGCGCCGGGAACGCCGTGGCCGGCGCAATCGACGACGCCGAGGATATGCCGCTCGCCCTCGCTGCGGAAGATGTAGAAATCGCCGCCGACAACGTCGCGCGGCCGCCACAGCACGAAATGGTGCGGCCCCAGCTGCTGCGCCAGTTGCTGGTTGGGCAGGATGGCCTTCTGGATCAGGCTGGCATAATCGATCGAATCGTTGATCTGCTTATGCGCCCGGCGCATGTCCTGATTGGCCGCTTCGAGCGCCTGCGTGCGCGCCTGCACCAGCGTTTCCAGTTCCTCGGTGTTGCGGCGCACCTGCCGGGCCATGATGCCAAACGCTTCGCTGAGATCGCCGAGTTCGTCGCGGCCGGTCAGCGGCAGCGATACATCGAAATTGCCCTGCGCCATTTGCGACGCCGAGCGCTGCAATTCCTTCAAGGGATTCAGCACCAGGCGGTCGACGGCATAGGCAAAGGCCAGCAGCAAGAGGCCGATGAGCAGCACGATCGCGGCGAATGCCGCATAGAGCCAGCGGTCGTCGAGCACCCGGACGGCCTTCAGGTCGACCGCCGACACCACATGCCATTTAAGTTCCGGGATATAGGCCAGCGCCAAGAGTTGCGGGCGCCCGTCGAGGCTGGCGTGCAGCGTCTCGACCGCGTCGGTGTGCTGCTCGGCACGCACCATCGCCGCGGCCAGCGCATCGCGCGCGGCGGCGTCGGGGAGCAGGCCGGCGAGGGTCTGCGCCGCGGTCGCCTGGCTCGCCGCCTGATTCTCGGCAATGAGCGCCTTGTTGCGATGCGCCTGGATGGCGCCGGTGCGCGCGACGATCATCGGCGTGATGCCGGGTTCGTCGGTATCGATGAAATCCTTGAGGAAGGCGGAGAGATCGATCCCCGTGCCGGCCACCCCGAGCACCTTGTCGCCGTTGCGGATCTGCATGTTCAGCCACACCTGCGTGATCTGCAGATGGGCGTCGTAATTGACGTTGATGTTGTACGGCTCGGTCTGCCGCAGCGAACCGAAAAACCAGGAGTCGCTTTCCTTCTCGGCGCTCAGCGTGTAGCGCGGCGCGTCGCTGAAGGCCTTCTCCTTGTCGTTGAAATAGAAACCCTTGCTGCCGTCGCTGGCGAGAAAGTACGAACGACTACCGAGATCCTCCCGATACCCTTCCGCTTCCTTGAAGAACAAGGCTTTCAGGGCCGGATTGCTTTCGTCCTGCAGCCACTGGCGGGTAACCTCCGAATTGGCGAAACGCCGGGACAGGGCGAGGTCGCGCAAAACCGGCGCGATGATCTGCTGGCGCTTGAGCAGGGTGAGGCTCCTGGCATAGGCCTCGCCGAAATGATTGCGCACGCCGTCGAGCACTTGCCAGCCGATCAGGCTCGCGGGCAACAGGGCCAGCAGGCAGGCCAGCGCCAGCGCCAACATCGACTTGGCGCGCAAACCGAATCCGAAAGTTGCCATGTATCCGTGCGAAATGAGGGACGAAGGTGGATTCTATCGTGCGCCGACGACTTTGCGCGCCGATGACGAAATCAAAATTCCGCGAGCATCGGTAATCTGGGGCCGGGCTGGACTTTTTACGCATCCGGATTATGCTGAAAGCGAGGCGAGGATATCGGTATCGCCTGAACCAATGACAGGAGGCTGCATGACAGAAAATCCGCCGCAGTCCGACGAGAAGGTCCGGTAGCACCCCAACGGCGAGTCGCCGAACACCTTGGCCAAGGGCCAGGGGACAAAATTTGCGAAGCCCATGTCCAGCCGACATGGGCTTCATGCTTTTTGGGAGGACGGCAAGGCTGCGCAAGGTACGCTGAAAAGCCTTGCCAAGCACCGACGAATTAAATGTAAAATGCAGAAAGCTTTAATAACACATCGACCATTAAATCTTTACGATGCGCAAATCCGATCTTCATCCGAGTTTGCAAGCCAGCTGCGTCGCCGTTCCGGGACGTTCAGGCTGCTATGCCGTAGTGCCGCCGCCCGTGCCAGACATGGTCGACGTACCGGCGTGTCACGGTCTGTTTGCACTGGCACGACGAGAATTGGAACTGCTCACCGAAACGATCGCGCATCACGCCGAACATGCCGACCTTGTCCTGCCTATGCTGAACCGCCGGGAGGCCGTCGATAGCAGCCAGATCGAGGGAACGCAAACCGGCTTTGACGGACTGCTGATTCACGAGATCGAGGCTGGAAGCCAGGAGGCCGAGTCCGACCCGGACGCGGAGGAAACTTTCAGCTACGTCCGCGCGTTCATGCGGGGCTGCGGCGATGTCGAACGACACGGTCAGGACGCGCCAAGCCTCGACCTGATCCGCGCGCTGCATGCCACCCTGATGGAAAAGCAGCCGCGCGCCCGGCCGGGCGAATGGCGTGACGTCCAGAATTTCATCGGCAGCCGCCTCGAAACGGCCCGTTATGTGCCGCCGCCCGCCGCGGCGGTGCCGGAACTGATGCAGGATCTGCAGCGCGTGCTTCGCTATCAGCCGGACGGGGTCGTCGACGTCTCGATCCTGATGCGCGCCGGGATTGCCCATGCCCAGTTCGAAGCCATCCACCCGTTCCTCGACGGCAACGGCAGGACCGGACGATTGCTGCTGCCGTTGATGCTGAAAGCGGCCGGCCTGCCGCCGATTCACCTGGCAACCTTCCTCAAGGTACGGCAACGCGATTATTACGATGCGCTGTGGCAGGTGCAGACCCGGCTCAACTGGGCGCCGTGGATGACCCTGTTCCTGGAATGCACGGTCGCTTCCTGCCGGCATACCGTGCAACTCTTCTCGGCGCTCCAGCGACTGCAAACGCAGTGGCGGAGACGCCTCGCCGAAGCGGGCAAGCGTCGCCATGCGGCGATCTGGAAAGTGACGGACCTGCTGCTTGGGCAACCGGTCGTGAACGTCAACATCGTGGCCGAGCGACTCGGCGTCAGTTTCCCGGCCGCCAACACCGCCATTACCGACCTGGTCGCACTCGATATCCTGCGACCCGCCACCGATCGGCGCCGGCACCGAATATTCCATGCGCATGGGGTGATGAACGCACTCTACACCGGACTCGACGCCGTGCTCGACGACGTCAGCCGCTGGGCAGCGCCGCAGCCATAAAACGAAGCATCGCGCCACCATCCGCGAAGCCCATGTCCAGCCGACATGGGCTTCATGCCTTTTGGGAGGACGGCAAGGCATATGCTCTTCCGGGAATATATAAATGGCAAAACAGTATTTTTTAAACATAAGAAGCCTGCATAGAATCGCTTCATGACTTTTTGCCGGAGAACCCATCCCATGTCGCTGCACGCCCACACGCACCGCCCGCGCTCGCTGAGCGCCCGCACCCTTCCACTCCTGACCTCGATCGTGCTGGCCGGTGCCGGCCTCGCGCTCCTCACGCCGTCGTTCGCGGTGCGCGCCGCCGAACCGACGCAGGCATCGCCGGTCGGCGGCATCATCATCGACGCCGCCCAGGTCGAGGCCGCCCTCGCACGCGGCGCCATCGTCTGGGACGTCCGCGCCGCCGAGGACTACCAGCGCGGCCACCTGCCCGGCGCGATCAACGTCGGCGACGCCGGCAAGGTGCTGCGCGACGAGCAGAAGGAAGACTTCCTGCCGACGGCGAGCATCGAAAAGATCTTCTCGGAGGCCGGCCTCGATCCGGCCAGGGAGATTGTCGTCTATGGCGCCCGCGGCAATCCTTATGCCTATTTCGGCGGCTACGCCGTGCGCGCCTTCGGTGGCAAGAACGTCCGCATCTTCCACGACGGCTTCGAGGGCTGGCAGGAAGCCGGCAAGCCGGTGGCGACGGCGGCGACCCGGCTGCCACGCGTCGCGCTGACGCTGAAACCGGTGCCTGCGCTGGCCACCTCGACCGACGACGTACTCCAGGCCGTCGCCAAGCCGAGCGTCCAGATTCTCGACGTGCGTACGCGCAAGGAATATGCCGGCGAAGACATCCGCGCCATACGCGGCGGACATATTCCCGGCGCGATCAATATCCCCTTCGAGGAAAACTGGCGCGACGCCAACACGCCGCAGAAGATCGCCCGCCAGGAGACGAAGGGCACCGATGGCCTGGCCCTCAAGTCGCGCCCCGAACTGGAAGCCTTGTACCAGGCGCTCGACCGCGACAAGGAAACGATCGTCTATTGCCAGTCGGGCGTGCGCGCCGCCGAAACCTCGACGGTGCTCGAAAGCCTCGGCTTCAAGAACGTCAAGGTCTATGACTCGTCCTGGCTCGGCTGGGCGGCGAAATTGTCGGCGCCGGTCGACAACGAAACCTTCCTCAACGTCGGCCTGCTCACCGGCCAGATCGGCGCGCTCAAGCGCCAGGTCGGCGAACTCGAAAAGAAACTCGCGTCGCGATAGACCAAGCAGCGACCCGGCGCAAACTTGACAGTCGCCGGCCCGCTGCCCTATAAAGACGCCCATCGCTAGGGGTGCTGCAAGGCTGAGAGGACGCATGTCCAACCCTATGAACCTGATCCGGGTAATACCGGCGAAGGGAAGCGGACAAGCTCACCCGCCAGGGTTTCACAGGATCGACAGGCCGCTTGCCCTTCCCACAGGTCAAGCGGTTTTTTGTTGATCACTGGAGACCCCGCATGGACGCTTTCGACACCCCCACCCGCCCCGCATCGCCCGGCATCACGACCCACTCCGCGACCCACTCCGCAGCCGACGACGACGCCCTCACCCTCGGCCCGGTCCGCTTCAGCAACCGGCTATTCACCGGCACCGGCAAGTTCGCCGCCAACGCCGACATCCCCAAGATGCTGGCCGCCAGCGGTTCGCAAATGGTCACCGTCGCGCTGCGCCGCGTCGGCGGCAATGCGCCCGATGACAACATCCTCGACCTGATTCCGCCGAACGTGACGCTGTTGCCCAACACCTCCGGCGCGCGCGACGCCGAACAGGCCGTGCGCATCGCCCGCATCGCCCGCGAAGCCGGCTACGGCGACTTCGTCAAGATCGAAGTCATCACCGACATGAAGACCTTGATGCCGGACAACTGGGAAACGCTGAAGGCCACGGAAATCCTCGCCCGCGAAGGCTTCATCGTGCTGCCCTACGTCACCCCCGACCTGACGCTGGCCAAGCGCCTCGAAGCCGCCGGCGCCGCTGCGGTCATGCCCTTGGGATCGCCGATCGGCACCAACCGCGGTCTTGAAACGCGCATGCTGATCGAGTTGCTGATCGAGAACTGCCGCCTGCCGATCATCGTCGATGCCGGGATCGGCCGGCCCTCGCATGCTGCCGAGGCGATGGAACTCGGCGCCGCCGCCGTGCTCGTCAACACCGCCATCGCCACCGCCAGCGATCCGGAAGCCATGGGCCGCGCCTTCGACTACGCCGTCCGCGCCGGGCGCATGGCCTACCGGGCGACACTCGCCGACGCCTCGCGCGATGCGCGCGCCTCGTCGCCGCTGACCGCCTTTCTCGACGACTGACGGCCGGGAGGATCTTGACGATGTCCTTTCGCGACTCTATCGACCGCTATGCCGATTTCGATTTTCCCGGATTCTTCGAGCGCGTCACCGACGCCGACGTCGAGCGCGCGCTGGCGGCGGAAAAGCTCAGTGTCACCGATTTCCTGACCCTGCTGGCGCCGCCGGCAGCACGCCGGATCGAAGCCATGGCACAACGGGCGAGCCAACTCACCGTGCAGCATTTCGGCCGCACGATCCAGATGTTCATCCCGCTCTATCTCTCCAACCACTGCAATAACCGCTGCGCCTACTGCGGCTTCAACGTCGGCAACGACATGCCGCGCCGTGTGCTCGACCTCGACGCCATCGAAGCCGAAGCCGAAGCGATCGCTCGCACCGGCATGCAGCATGTGCTGATTCTCACCGGCGAGGACCGGCGCATCACGCCGCCGGAATACATCGCCGCCGCGGCCCGCTGCCTGAAGCGCCACTTCGCCTCGGTGTCGATCGAGGTCTATCCGCTGCACGAGGAGGAATACCGCGCACTGCGCGCCGCCGGCGTCGATGGCATGACGGTATTCCAGGAGACGTATGATCCCGTCACCTACCGGCGCGTGCACCTCGGCGGCAAGAAACGCGACTACGGCTGGCGGCTCGACGCGCCCGAACGCGCCGCCCGCGCCGGTCTGCGCCTCGTCAATATCGGCCCGCTGCTCGGACTCGCCGAACCGCGCCGCGAAATCTTCTTCACCGGATTGCACGCGCGTTATCTCGAAGATCATTACCTGCAAACCGAAGTCGCCATTTCGCTGCCGCGCATCAACCCGGCCGAAGGCAGTTTCGACGCCGACCACCGCATCGGCGACAAGAGCTTCGTCCAGTTCATGACCGCCTTGCGAATGTTCCTGCCGCGCGCCGGCATCACCGTATCGACGCGCGAACGCGCCGAATTCCGCGATGCCATCCTGCCGCTCGGCGTCACGCGCTTTTCGGCCGGGTCGAGCACCGGCGTCGGCGGCTATGTCGATCCACCCGATGCCGACGCGCTGCAGTTCGAGATCACCGACCAGCGCAGCGTCGCCGAGGTCGCCGCCGCACTCGTCGCCCGGCGCTTCCAGCCGGTCTTCAAGGACTGGGACGGATCGCTATGACAATTGCCGTCCCCGCCATTTCACACCCCGATCGAGGTAATGCCATGGAAATCATCGTGAACGGCGAACGCCGCTCCTACCCTGCCGCGCTGACCGTCGCGGCACTGCTCGAAACGACCGGCCACGCCGGCCAGCGCGTCGCCGTCGTGCGCAACGGACAAGTCGTCCCGCGCGGACAACATGCGGCCACCGCGCTCGCCGGCGGTGACCGCATCGACATCGTCGGCGCCGTCGCCGGCGGCTGAGCGAACGGAGCCCCCTGCATCGCCCCTGTCCGCGCAAAACGCAGGCAGGGGCGGCAGCCGCCGACCGTCACACGCCAATGCGATCACTGCAGCCGCACGCAAGTGCGGATCGCCCCCGTTCGCCGGCATCAGACCGTCGTCATCGACGACCGAGGCAGAATAAAACCGCCGCGAGCAGGCACTTGCCGCGAAAGCTGCCCTCTCCATGCCTGTATAATATCCAATACAAATAATTTGGCTTAGCCAACCACTCACACCTGAACATAAGGGAGAATTATGTTCGCAAGAATGACGATCCGATCGAAGATCCTGGCTTTGATCGGTGTGATATTCACCTTGTTTGGCGTCGCCCTCATCTGGGCGATTTTCAGTGGTGCCGAGACGGCGGAACGCTTCGAGGAGTTCGTCGACAAAGATCAGGTCACCTTGCTCACCTACACCGAAATGTATGCCCAAGGGCTTCAGATCGCGACCGCATTGCGCAACGCCCAACTCGACCCGGACAACAAGCAGGGCTTCGACAACTTCAGGAAAGCCTCTGCCGACTTCGATAGCGCCCTGAAACGGGCAATCGACGGTTCGAGCGGCTATCGCGAGCGCAAGGAGAACCTGGAAAAAATCCGGATCCTGAGAGAAAAGCAGAGCAGAATCCAGGAACAGATCATTGCGTTTGCCGCATCGCGCCAGTTGAACGAGGCGAAGGAACTGACGATCCGTGAAGAAACGCCGTTGTGGCGCGAAATCAAGGCACTCGTGCTCGACAACATCGCCAAATCGACGGCAAGAGCCTCGGAAACGAAAAAGCAGGTCATCGATACCGCCGCATTTGCTTCCCGCATTTCGATGCTGCTCGGAATGTTCGCCGTCGCGCTGGGTTTCGCGCTGTCATACCTGATTGTGAAGCAGATCAGCCGCAACCTGAGCAATGCCGTCTCGATTGCCCAGCGCGTTGCCAACGGCAAGCTCGATAACGAGATCACCATCGACACAGCGGATGAAACCGGCCAGTTACTGTCGTCCATGAGCGAGATGCAGGAGAAGTTGCACCAGATCCTGCGGGAAATCGAAGACAGTTCCCGCAACATGGGGCAATCCGCCTTCCAAGTCGCCTCCATTTCAAACGAGATATCGGAGGCAAGCCAGGAGCAGGAAAGCAATTCCGGCAATGTCGAGGCGGCGATGCAACAGGTGCACCAGATTTCCACCGAGGTTCAGGCACAAGCCGTCGAAGCCTCGGATCACTCCGATCGTGTCGAGAAACTCGCCCGCGAAGGCATTGGCAACGTGCGGCAGAGCATTCATCAACTTGAAGAGACGACACAAAGAGTCAATCGCGCCTCCGGCGAGATTCAGGAACTCGAAAAATTCGCCGAGCTGATTCAGAACATCGTCAAAGTGATCAAGGAAATCGCCGAGCAAACCAACCTCCTCGCCCTAAACGCCGCAATCGAAGCCGCGCGCGCCGGCGAAAGCGGCAGGGGATTCGCTGTCGTCGCCGATGAAGTCCGGAAACTGGCGGAAAGAACCACCCTTTCCGCCTCGGAAGTCGGTGACATCATCCTCCGGCTCTCGCAGAAGGTCAGCCAGGTGGTCGATAGCATGGGCGCCGTCGTCGACACCGTCGAGATCAGTCAGCAGGAAGCCCACAAGACCGCCACGACCATCGAGGGCATTGCCCAGACGGCCGTGGACACGGCCCGGGCAAACCAGGGCATTTCGCTCGCCAGCCAGCAACAGATGGAACAGTTCGGGTCGCTCGAAAGCACCATGGAAACGCTGTTCTCGACGTTGAAGGAGAACAGTACCAAAGTCGGCACGACGGCAGCCATCGGCGAGGATCTGTTGGCGATCACCACCCGCCTCAACACGCTGATGTCGGCCTTCGATTTCACTGGGGGCCTCATCATCGAGGCAAAACAACACGAGAAGAGACGAACCCCGCGCGCCCAGAACACGCTGCGCGTCAAGCTCAGCCAGGAAGGAAACACCCTGGAGGGCATCGCCAGCGACTTCTCGACCTCCGGCTTGCGGATCAGAATTCCTAAAGCCGTGCACAAGGACAAGGCGGTCTCCGTCTCCTTGTACCTGCCACACGCAGACCTCGACCACTACGGCGCGCAAGCCCCCATCGACATCAAGGGGAAAATTGCCTGGCAGAACAAGTCGGGCAACAACTACCTGTGTGGCATCGAGTTTGCCGACCTCTGTCACGATCAACTCGAATCGATCAAGGAGTGTTTCGGGTTCTATCGCAAGAATGCCGAATTCTCTCTCCAATAAACCGCGCCGCATAAGCGTTCGACCGGCCGTCATTGATCATCATGACGGCTGGATACGCATCGTCGTTCGATTGCAGGCATGCCCGGATCGCCGCCCGCTGATCGCGTAGTCAATGCCCATGTCCACATCAGAATCTTTCACCGTTCCCTCTACCACCGGGATCGACGTTCCGCTCTCGCTCTACCGTTCGGCGACGCCGCACAGGAGGACGACGATCCTGTACCTCCATGGCGGCGGTCTGGTGTACGGGACGCGGCACGATCTGCCGCCATGCCATCTCGATGCTTTCCTGCACGCCGGTTATGACGTGCTGGCGCCGGACTACCCGCTGGCGCCGGAATCGAACCTGGATACGATCCTGGCAACGATGATCGAACTGATTGCCGCCGGCATTGCCCGGCGCGACCCGCGGTTTCCGCTGGACAACCCGGATTACGTGCTGTTCGGCCGTTCCGCCGGCGCTTATCTCGCGCTGACGCTCTGCCAGGCGCTCAATGAACGTGGCATCCCCGGCCCGAAGGCGATCATCAGCCTGTACGGCTACGCACGCCTCGACGACCCCGCGTTCCTGACGCCGAGCAAGCACTACAGCAGCTTTCCCAGCCTGTCGCCGCAAGAGGTGGAGAGAATCGTCGGCCACACGCCGGTCACCGATGGCGACATCAACACGCGCTTCGCCCTGTATGTCACCGCGCGACAGCAAGGATCGTGGATCGGGATGTTGTGCGGGGACGCCCCGCCCGCCCGCTATTCGCTCGACGCGGCCCAACTCGCCACCTTCCCGCCGACCTTCCTGGCGGCTGCGACCATGGACCCGGACGTCCCCTACCGGATGTCGAAGTCATTATCACGGACGATTCCCGGCGCACGGCTCATGACCGTTTACGGCGAGACGCACGACTTCGACCGCGACACGCGCGACCCGACCGGCGCGTCGGTCTATGCCGAAATAATGAGCTGGCTGGACGAGCGATAAGCCTGAGACCGGACTAGGAGAACACCTCAAGCGCACAGGCGCGGGCCTGGCGCCGCATCGCGTCGATCGACACCCCGGACGGAGACGTCTCAAGCGCCTCCGTCTCGACCCGCCAGCAGAGGCGTCCGTCCTTGCTCAGGGTCAGCACCAGTTCCTGATGCTCATCGAGCGAAGGCGTCCAGGGACAAAAATCCGCCTGCACCGGAATCTCGCGCGCCCCCCGGTCGGCCAGTACTGCCAGCCGGATCGAGGACGGCCGGCCATAATCGAACAACTCGTTGATCGCCGCCCGCGTCGTGCGACCGGTAAACAGCACATCGTCGACGAGGATGAGCGGCCGGCCGTCGATATCGAGCGGCAACGAGGTCGGCTTGACCTGCGGATGCAGGCCGCGCTTGCCAAAGTCATCGCGATAGAAGGAGATGTCGAGCAGGCCGATCCGGCCTTCCAGCTTGAGGATCTCGGCCAGACGCCGGGCGACCCAGGCGCCGCCCGTGTGAATCCCGACGAGCAGCGTCTCCGGCGTCAGTTGCGGCCGGATCAGGCCGGCCAGCTGCACGCATTGCCGCTCGGCATCCGGCAATTGAAGTTTCGTCATCGCCAGCCCTTCCATCGCGCCTCCCTGTGGCTCAGTCCTGCACTTCCGACGCGAACGCCGTCTTCCCGTCGTAGCGGTCATAGTGGACATCCGCGCTGACCAGATAGTCGTGGATCTCCTTGACGATCGGAATGCCGTTGCGCGCATAGCGCTCGGCCACTGCCTCCGACGACTCACCCGGAACGAGCACCTGGCCGCAGCCTTCGGCCGGACGCAGGCCATGGATTTCCTCGACCATGGCGCTGATGCAATTGGCAAACTGCTCGGCGCCGCCGAAGAATTCCGGATTGATGACGAGGTGGATTTGCCCCAGTTCGCGCCCGGCGGAAAGATCGGCATACATCGAACTGACATGCTTGCCGAAGGGCACGCCGAGCATCGAACCGCACAGGATGTCGACCATCATCATCAGGCCATAGCCCTTGGCCCCGGCAATCGCCACCAGCCCGCCGACCGCGAACGGATCGGTGGTCGGACGCCCGTCGCGATCGACCGCCCAGGTCGGCGGAATCGGCTTGTTCTTGGCACGGGAATCGAGAATCTTGCCCCAGGCGCCGACCGTCGTCGCCATATCGAAGACGATCGGCGAACGGCCCGGCACCGGCGCCGCGAAACCGATCGGATTGGTGCCGAAATACGGCTCGGCCGACCCGTACGGGACCACCATCGGGTCGGACTGGCACATCGACATGCCAATCAGGTTGGCCTCGGTGGCCATGCGCAGGAAATAGGACAAGGTCCCGCAATGCCCGAGCCGGCGCATGCCGACCAGAGCGATCCCGTTCTCCTTCGCCATCCGGATCGCCTCGATCATGCCGTTGCGGGCGACCACCATGCCGACCGCGTTGTCGCCGTCATAGACCCCGGTACAGGGACCGGTCTGACGGAACGAGAACTCGGGCCGGGCATTGCTGCCGCCCTTGGCGATGCGTTCGGCGTAATACTCGACGCGCACGGCGCCGTGCGAATGCACGCCACGGCTATCGGCATAACTCAGATGGTTGGCGACCTCCTGCGCATGGTCCTCCGGCAAGCCGGCCTTCATCACCTTGGCCTTGATCAGCCGGTGCAGCTCTTCCTTATTGACTAAAACGACTGCCTCGTTACTCATTACCAATCCTCTCCACTCTGTCGCATCACACTCAACGCGGGGTTTCCGTCGTTTCGTAGTCGTAATCGGCTTCCTTTTCCGCCAGGGTCTCGCCGTCCAGAATCCGGTGCGCCCGCTCCCTGTCGATGTCGCCTTCCCATTCGGCGATCACCACGGTGGCGACGCAATTGCCGATCAGGTTGCCGAGCGCCCGCGCGATTCCCATGAACCAGTCGGTCGACAGCACGATGACCAGACCGATCGCCGGGATACCCGGAATCGCCTGCAAGGTCGCCGCCAGGACGACGATCGCCGAGCCCGGAACGCCGTGTGCGCCCTTCGAGGTGATCAGTGACACCGCCAGGATCGCCGCCAGATCGCCCATCGTGTAGGCCGTATTGGTGGCCTGGGCGATAAATACCGCCGCCAGGGTGATGTAGATGGAGAAGGCGTCGAGGTTGAATGAATATCCCGTCGGGATCACCAGTCCAACCGTCGAATCGCGAATCCCCATATGCCGGAGCTTGGCCATGACCTGCGGCAGAACGCTGTCGCCCGAGGTCGTCGCGAAGACGATCATCAACTCTTCGCGCAGATAACGCAGCAACTTGAGCAGCGAGTAGCCGGCAGCGCGCATGATCAGGCCGAGGACAAGGAAGACGAAGACGATCACCGTCACGAAGTACAGCGAAACGAAGTAGGCCAACTGCTTGAGCGAACCGATGCCATACTTGCCGACGGTGAAGGCGATCGCGCCGAGCACGCCCAGCGGCGCCAGCTTGATGATGATGCCCATGACCTTGAACAGCACCTGGCAGACTGCGTCGATCATGTTCGCGACCGGTACGCCGTGCTTGCCGGAAATCGACAGCGCACAGCCGAACAGTACCGAGAAAATCAGCACTTGCAGCACATCGCCGGTGGCGAAGGCGCCGATCACCGATCCGGGAATCAGCTTCATGATGAATTCGACCACGCCGCCGCCGGCCAGTCGGTTGGCATTCTCGACGTAGGCCGACATCGACTTCGCATCGAGACTCGCCGGGTCGATGTTCATGCCGGCGCCCGGCTCGAAGATGACGGCAAGCGCCAGACCGAGCAGCAACGCGACGGTGGTGACGACCTCGAAGTAGACCAGCGCCTTGACGCCGACCCGCCCGACGCGTTTCAGGTTGCCCGCGCTGGAAATGCCATGGACGACGACACAGAACACCAGCACCGGAACGATCATCTTGATCAGTTTGATGAAGCCGTCACCGAGCGGTTTCAGCGAAGCGCCAAAAGCCGGCCAGAACAAACCGATAACAACGCCGATGACCGTGGCTGCAATGACCTGGCCAAAGAGTGATTTCAGAAATTTTGCCATGTCATCCCCCAAGAAAAACGTAAGCTGGAATCAACCACCGTGTCATTTGGCATTGTTTGCCCTCCCGTTATGAATCGGTCCTGGGGTGTTCACAACCAAGCGCTTGATTGTGAACACCCCTCAGTGCTACTTGTCGTGATACACATCCAATGCCGCCTGAACCGCCTTGCCGGCATTGACCTTCGCCCCGAAGCGGAGCAACACCGCCTCCAGCGCGCCCAGCACATGCAGCACGTTCTTCTGACGGCCGCTGTAGCCCATCGTGCCGATGCGCCAGATCTTGCCCTTGAGCGGCCCGAACGAGCTGGCGATCTCGATGTCGAAGTCATTGAGCAGCATGGCGCGCACGGCCTCGCCGTCGATACCGGCCGGGATGCTCACGGCAGTGACCGGCGTCAGTTTGTTGACGCGCTCGCCGTAGAGCGACAGCCCCATCGCCTCAAGACCGGCCATCAACGCTGCCTCGTGCCGCAGATGGCGCTTGAAGCGCGCCTCCAGGCCCTCTTCGAGCACCAGGCGCAAGCCCTCGCGCAAGGCATACAGCATCGAGGTCGCTTCGGTGTGATGATTGAGGCGCGCCGGACCCCAGTAATCCATCAACTGGCTCAGGTCGAAATAGTTCGTCCGGATGACGCCGTCGTCCCATTCGGCCGAGGTCACGCGCTCGGCCAGACCGCGCTCGACGCGTTTGCGCCGCAGCAGCACTTCCTCGACGCGGCTGTTAAACGTGATTGGCGCCATGCCCGACGGCACCGACAGGCACTTCTGGGTGCCGCCGATGGCCGCATCGATCATCCATTCGTCGACCTTGACCGGCGTTCCGCCGATGGTGGCGACGGCATCGACGACGAACAAGGCCCCGACCTCGCGACTCGCCGCGCCGATCTCCTTGAGCGGCTGCATGCAGGCGGTCGAGGTTTCGCCATGAACCATCGCCACGATCTTCGGGCGGACTTCGCGGATCTTCTCGATCACCGTCTGCGGCGGAAAAACCGTGCCCCATTCCGTTTCCAGCGTCACGACCTTGGCGCCATAGCGCTGGGAGATTTCCACCAGCAAATGGCCGAAGCGCCCGTAGATCGGCACCAGCACGACATCGCCCGGCTCGATGATGCTGGCAAGCACGGCCTCGATGCCGGCGCGCGAGGTACCGTCGATCGGGAATGCCCAATGATTTTCAGTCTGGAAAAGCTTGCGCAGCATTTCCATCGTTTCGTTCATGATCCCGGTGAACTGCGGATCGAACTGCCCGAGAATGGGCGTGCACATGGCGCGCAAAACCCGGGGATCGACCTCGACCGGCCCGGGCGTCATGATCGTTCTTAGTGAGGTGTCAAGGTCCTTGTACATAGTCTCATCCAATCCTTTTTGCATAAAATCGATACCGGTGGAATTATGCTCCTGTGCCGGCATTCATCGCCATAGCGACGAATACGAAAAACTTGTCACTGCAAGCGGAAAACGCTGCCGTCATGACAACGGCAGCGCTCCCAGAATCACGTCCTCCGTGCCGGTCAGTCGGCACAGATCACCGTTCCACCACCCTCGGTGACGGCCTGGTAAGCGTTTTCCAGCGAGGTAATGATCGCCTCGCGTCCGGCGCCCGAGGTAACGAAGCGGATCGCCGCCTCGACCTTCGGCAACATCGAACCGGGAGCGAAATGCCCTTCCTCGATGTATTTCTGCGCCTCGCTGACGGTAATGCGCGACAGCCACTGCTGATTCGGCTTGCCGAAGTTGATGGCGACGCGCGGCACCGCCGTCAGGACGATGAAGGTGTCGGCAGCGATGACGTCGGCGAGCTTCGCCGCCGCCTTGTCCTTGTCGATGACGACGTCGACGCTGTGCAGCAGGCCGTCCTCGCGATAGACCGGAATGCCGCCGCCACCGCAAGCGATGACGACGTCGCCGTTCTCCATCAGGCAGCGGATGGTGCCCTTCTCCTTGATGTCGATCGGATCGGGCGACGGCACGACGCGACGGAAGCCGCGACCCGAATCCTCGACGAAGGTATAGCCCTTCTCCTTGGCGATGGCGTTCGCCGCCTCTTCCGTATAGAACAGCCCGACCGGCTTGGTCGGCTTCTGGAAGGCCGGATCGTTACGATCGACGACCACCTGGGTAATCGCCGTCGACACGTGCGTCGTCATCCCGTTCGCGTAGAAGCTGTTCTGCAACGCGTTTTGCAGATGAAAGCCGATATAGCCCTGGCTCATCGCGCTGCACTCGGCGAACGGCATTGCCGACACGTTCTGGTTCTGGCCGTAGGCGAGTTCGAAGGCCAGGTTGATCATGCCGACCTGCGGACCGTTGCCATGCACGATGACAATGCTATAGCCATCCCTGACCAGGCTGACGATGTTGCCGGACGCCGCCAGGACCGCATCCTTCTGCTCTTCCGGCGTGCTTCCCAGGGCGTTTCCGCCCAGCGCAATCACCAACTGCTTACCCATGATAGTCGTCCTCAACACGAAGGATCGGACAGCGCAACATCCCTGTTGCAGTCCTTGGAATACACATAGGCGAAATCTTCATCCCGCCCGACCGCGTAGCACGCCTGCGGGCAGTACGCCCCCATGAAAATGTAATCTCCCTTCTGCACGGGGAACCACTGATTGTCGAGGTTGTACATGCCCTGGCCGCTCAGGCAATACGCGCCGTGCTCCTGCACATGCGTCTCGACGTATCCGTGCGAGGCGCCGGGCTTGAAGCAGAGGATATGGAAGTTGCAATCAAACGCCATATCCTTCGGCAGGAAGTCCTTGACGAGGACATCCTTCATGCCTTCGTACTCGGTCCACGGCATCGCCTCGGTATCGCCGACGACGATGTACGGCGTCGTCCCCTCAAGCGGAACATAGCGGCGCTTGTACAGGAAGGCGCGCGCCGGCACCCCGCTGCGGTTATGCAGGAACAGCTTGACGCCGGGCGGACAGTAAGCGAAGCCGCCGCGTGCCAGATCATGCACCTGCTCGCCGGTACCGACGGAGAGCGCGCCCTCGATCACATAGATCAGCGTCTCTTCGCCGGGGGCGCCGAAGCCCTGCAGATTTCCGCCTTCCGGATAAATGGTGAGGAGGTAATCGACAAAGCTCGCGCCCAGCTTGGGCGAGCCGAGAATCGTGATATCGCAATTCTCGAAGCCGGGAATCACGTTCCTGACCAGGCCGTCGGGCTCGAGCACTGCATAGCGGCCGGCCTTGATGACCGACCGGTTCTGCAGGAGACCGGCCCGATAGCCCAGGACATTGTTCTGGTAACCCACGATCATCCCGCCTTGGCTTGCTTTTTCTTGCCGGCGTTGGCGGCATAGAAGGTCACCGCGCCGATCAGCAGCAGGATCGCACCGAGGTAGAAGCCCCAGACGCCCGAGCCGGTGCGGTCGATGATGTAACCAGTCAGCGCCGGTGCGACGACCGACGAGGACATGCCGAAGAAGTTGAAGGTACCGAGCGTCGTCGCCATGTTCTTCTTGTCAGCCTGGTCGGAGACGTAGGAGATCAGCACCGGATCGACCGCCATCTTGCCGAGGAAACCGTAAAGCAGCAGGACGATGCCGAAGGTCGTCGTATCCGGCGCAAACATCGACACGCCGATCAGGACGAACGCGGAGATTTCCAGGAAGAGGATGACTTCGGCCTTCTTGTCGCGTTTCTTGTCCGACAGGTGCGCGAAGAACAGGGCGCCCGGCACCGCCGTCACCGCGATCATCGACACCACCAGACCGACCATGCCGCCCTTGATGCCGCGTTCGGCTTCGAGGAACTTCGGCAGCCAGGTGACGATCATGTAATACGCATAGCAGGTGGTGAAGTAGAGGAAGTAGCAGGTCACCAGCGAGAGGCGGAAGATCGAGCCCTTGGATTTCTCCTCGGTGACGACCGCTGCCTTGTTCGTTGCGGCGCCGGGCGCTTGCGCGACCTTGCTCGGCTCAACGATGGCGAAAGTGAACCAGAGGACGAGGAAGACAAGCAGGCAGCCGGACACGACCACCATCGTCTGCCACGGCAGGCCCAGCGTCTTGACCACGTAGCTCGATCCGGTCATGCCGAGGATCATGCCGAGCGCCGAACCGCTATTGACGATCGCCGTCTGCAGTCCCTTCTTCTCGGCCGGCACATGTTGCGAGGTCAGCGAATAGGCGGAACCGTAATACGTACCGCAACCGATACCGGCCATGACGGCGCCGAGATAGATCATCGAAATCGTATTGGCATAGGCAATGCTGAATACGCCGGCGGCAAAGATGCTGAAGCCGGGAATCAGGACTTTCTTCTGGCCGAAGCGGTCGACCAGGAAGCCCGAGGGAATCTGCAAGGCCGTATAGCCGAAGAAATAGCAGGAGGCGATCAGGCCCATCGCGGCGTTGGTCTGCGGCCCGATCGTCGCCTGGATTTCGGGATAGATCGGCGAGAGCATGGCGCGGTAGATCCAGATGATCGTCCAGCCCATGCAGAACGTGAACACGAGCAACTTCCAGTAGTTGTCCGGATATGAAGCTCTCATTCCGTCTTTCAATGCAACGGTATTCATGAAAATCCTTTCAGATCAGTAAGCCAGTTCATGGAGGGTGTAGGCCAGTGCCTTGATGCCTTCGCACAGGTCCTCGAGTTTCGTGTCTTCGGCCGGGTTGTGGCTGATGCCCTTGATGCTCGGCACGAAGATCATTCCGGTCGGCACGCGCGGCGCGAAAATCTGCGAGTCGTGACCCGCGCCGCTGTGCATGACCTTGTAGTTGAGTTGCCGGGCGCGACAGACGCGCTCGATGATGCTGACGACATTGGCGTCCATCGACACCGGCTTCTCGTTCATCCAGTTGTCGATCTCGATGTCGATGCCGGCCTTGGCCGCGATCGCCTTCATGTCGGCTTCGAGTTCGGCGGTGAATGCCTGCAGGAAGGCGGCGTCGGTATGGCGGCAGTCCATGGTGAACAGCGTCTCGCCCGGCACGACATTGACCGTGTTGGGCTTCGGCACCACTTTGCCGAAGGTGAGCACGAGCGGATCGCCGGCGGCCTTCGCCTTGTCGAGGCAGTGCACGACGATACGCGACAGGCATTCGACCGTGTCCTTGCGATAGCGCATCAGCGTCGTGCCGGCATGGTTCGCCTCGCCGCGCAAGGTGATGTTGTAACGCTTCTGGCCAACGATCGAATTGACGACGCCGACGGTGACGTTTTCTTCTTCGAGGAAGTTGCCCTGCTCGATATGCAATTCGATAAAGGCGTCGAGATCGTCCTTGACCTTGCCGTCACCGAAGTCGAAGCCGCAGCCGCGCATCGCATCGACGAAGCCGACGCCCTGGCCGTCCTTCAGGTGGGTGACATCTTCCGGCCGGGCCAGGCCGAAAATGTTCTTGCTGCCCCAGAAGACATAGGGGAAGCGAGAACCTTCTTCCTCGGCCATCGAGATGATCTCGAGGCTCTTCTTCGGACGGCCGCAGGTTTCGAGCAGATGCTTGACGGCGAGATAGCCGCCGAAGATGCCCAGCTGGCCGTCGAGCTTGCCGCCGCGCACCACCGTGTCGACGTGCGAGCCGGTCGCGATCTTGCGCTCCGGAGATTCGCTGCCGACAAGGGTGCCGAACAGGTTGCCGACCGCGTCGAAGCGGCATTCCATGCCCAGCGACTCGAACTTCTCCTTGAGCGCCTTCTGCGCCGTGAGCCAGCTCGGCGAGTACAGCAGGCGCGTCGTGCCCGGCCCCGTCTCATCGCTGATCGACGACAGCCACTCCAGGGTCTGCCGTACTTCAGCTACTTCGATATTCATGCCCTCTCCTTTTTTGAACAATGCACAGCGCTAAAACGACCGGGTCAAAAACTTGAGCCCCAGAAAAAATCCAAACAGCGTATCCACGCCCGACGTGTGACCGAATTGCGTCACCGCATCGACACACTGGCGTACCGCCCGCGCATCGCCGCCATCGATCAGCGCCGCGAGTGCGGCAAGATGCTCGGCGACATACCCCATCAGCATCGCCTGGACATAGGCGACGCTGATCGCGGTGGTCGTCTTCGGCGTGACGCCCGCAGCCACGGCCCGATTCCAGTCGGCATAGCGGCCGAACAGCATCAGGGCGAAGGTGAAGCCGAGCAGAAGGTCGTCGCCGCTCGGCGTCAGCCCCTGCCCACGTCCGGCGAAATAGGCGACCACGCGACTGTTGGCGGCGAAATCGGCCTTGTCGGCCTCGCAGAGCAAGGCCAGGTGTTCGCGATCGGCGTCGCTGAATCCGTGTCCCACCTTGAGTCCGATCGAACGCTCCAGACCCAGCGCATCGAGCTGGCGATACACTTCCGAAGCGGCGATCGCGTCGATGCCGCAGGCCACGGCCGGCACGCTCAGATCGACGGTCGGCAGTTCGGCCAGGTCGATGCTCATCACAGCGTCATGACCATAGATGAACAGCTGCTGCGCCTTGAGAACGACGAGATCGCCAACCCGCACGCCGGCCAGCAGTTCGCGCAGGCGCGCCACCGGCAAGGCCAGGCCGAAAGCCGACAAGGGGGCATCGTCGCCGCCGACGTACAGCAGTTGCGTCGGAAATTCGATGTTGAAACCCCGGGCAAAAACGCTATGCACCCGGCCGACCGTCTTCCGGTCGCCGCAGGTGTGCAGTAGCAGATTGCTTTTCATGTCGGTTTCTCGCCCGTCGCGTTCAGTCGAAATCGATGCCAAGCTTCTTGGCATAGGCCAGGATGGCCTTCTCGAAACAGGCGAGCGGCGCCCGCACCGTCCCCGCGCCGATCTGGCCGACGCCGGCCTGCTTGTGCGCGATGCCGGTATTGATCAGCGGCGTGATTCCCGTCGCCACCACCTTGCGCGCATCGATGCCGAGGCAGGTGCCCTTGAAGTCCCAGGTCGGAATGGTCCAGGTCGGGTTGTTGCCGATGCAGATCTCGCTCATCTCGTTGGAGACCCGCAAGGCATCGTGGAAGCCGCCGGCGCCGACAAAGCGCGTCACGCCCGGCGCCGCCACCATCGCCATGCCGCCGACACCGACCGTCTCGGTAATGGCGCTGTCGCCGATATCCGGATTCGCGTCGTCGGCGCTGTAGCCGGTGAAATACAAACCATTCGGCGTATTCACCGGCGCCGTGAACCACTCGTCGCCCATGCCGCTGATGCGCACGCCGAATTCGCGGCCATTGCGCGACATCGCCGTCACCACCGTGCCGCGCGTCACCTTGCGCGCCGAATCCATGATCGACTTCGATACCGCCATCATGACATTCAGGAAGAACTGGTCGGTGTCGGCGAGGAAGCTGACGACCTTGAGCTTTTCCTGCGCGTCGATGTCGAGCTGCATGACGAGCGGCGCCATTTCCTTGAGGAAGATGAGCGAGGCGGCGATATTACGCTGATGGAATTCGTCGCCCATGGTGATCGCCCGGGCGATCAGCACGTTGAGGTTGAGGCCGCCTTCCTTGCGCTGGAGCGCCTTCGACAGGACCGGGCCGAGCGAATCGCGCATCCACTTCAGGCGGTTCACCACATCGGCCGAGAAGGCGCCGAAGCGCAGCACCTTGCCGATGCCTTCGTTCATGATGCAGTAGGCGGTCGTGTCGTCGAGGCGGTTCTTGACGACCATCACCGGCATGTTGCCCGAGGTGATGCCGCCCATCGGGCCGACGGCGCCGACGTGATGACAGGGCGTGAACGACACGCCGCCGGTTTCGAGCAGTTTGCGCGCGCTGGCCTCGTCGTCCGCCCAACCTTCGAAGAGCACGGCACCGACGCAGGAACCCTGCATCGGGCCGGTCATGTTCTTGTACTCGATCGGCGGCCCGGCATGCAGCAGGGCGCGGCCGTTGAGGACCTCGATGACCGACTTCGCCGGCACGACGTCGACGAGGAAGGGCTGTCCCGACTTGATCCGCTCGATGACGTCGCCATTGTCCGTGTCGATGACCGACATCCGCGAGAGGAAATTCAGCAGCTTGATCATCTTCTTGTTACCGCCGGCCGCCGGCTTCCAGTCGTACTGCACGGCGCGGCCGCCATAGGCGACGATCGATTCGGTGAAGCTCGGCAGGCCGATATTGACGATGCGCGGCTTGCTGTTGAGCAGATCGACGACGGCATCGCTCGCCTTCGGCAGCGGCTTCTTCGCCGCCGGCGCCGCCTCGAAGCGCTTGTCCGCGTCGCCGAGGTCGACACCCTTCAGCTTCAGCGCCAGGCGGACCGCCCGCTCATTGCTCTCCTCGACCAGCACGCCGCAGGCTTTCAGCGTATCGATCGCGGCCTGGTAGCTCTGCGGATCCTGCTGCGTGCCACAGACGCTGGCGACGAAATGCAGCTCGCGGCCGCTGGCCCGGGCGCTCTCCTGCGCCGCGCGGATCGACGGCGCCAGGGCGCCGGCCATATCGGGGTGCGAACCATAACCGAGGACGCAATCCAGCACGATGACGCCGGTATCGGCATCGGCGGCGCACTCGCGAATCTTGTTGACGCGGACTTCCGGATCGATCATCGGATGCGGCTTGCCCTGGGTATAGACGTCGTCGCCCAGATCGATCACCTGATAGCCGTTGGCATTGAGGATGTAGCCGGCTTCCTTGCCGAGTTTGCCGAGATCGAGCGCATCGGCGATCAGCATGGCGGCCTCGGCCGCCAGCGTTCCGCCCGAATACAGGCCCTTGACCGTCTTCCCGGACGCGAGCGACGCCTTGACTTCGTTCGCCAGCGGCTGCGTGTAATTGCACTTGATCTTGCTGCCGAAGGCGAGATCGACGGCGATCCGCGCGGTCTCCTCGAGCGTGTGGGCGAAATGCACCTGTCCCTGGTGGTGATCCGGCTTCTCGCCGAGGAAGATCGCCACCACCGGCTTCGTCAGGCTATGCAGCAGTTCGACGATTTCGTCGCGGACCTTCTTTGCCGGCGGCTTCGAGATCACGACAATGACATCGGTCGGATCGTGCTCTTCGAGACCGACGATGGCGTCGCGCACGGTGATGGCACCGACCTCTTCGCTGAGATCGCGGCCACCGGTGCCAATGGCATGGACAACGCCGCCGCCGAGGCGGTCGATGATCGTCGTCACTTCCTGGATGCCGGTACCCGAGGCGCCGACGATGCCGATATTGCCCGGACGGACGACGTTGGTGAATGCAACCGGAATTCCGCTGATGACGCCGGTACCGCAGTCGGGGCCCATCAGCATCACGCCCTTCTCATGCGCCAGACGCTTGAGGCGGACCTCGTCCTCGATCGAAATATTGTCGGTGAATGAAAAGACGTGCAGTCCCTTGTCGAGCGCCTTCTCGATCTCATCGGCCGCATATTCGCCGGGGATCGAAAACAGCGCCAGATTCGCTTCCGGCATTTCCGCCAGGGCGGCGTCGATGCTCGTCACGCTCTTGGTACCGGTCGCCTGCTTCTTGACGGCGAGATCGTTGAGGAACTTCGCCGAGGCATCGAGCACGCGCTCGACAATCTTTTCGTCGCCAGCCTCGACGGCAATGATCATGTCATTGGGTGCAGCCGCCGCGCCTTCAGGCGTGAGCAAACCGCTGCCGTTGAGAATTTCCTTGTTGGCTTCGGTCCCCATCATGACGGAACACTTGACGACTCCGTCGAGGGTATTGATGGCATTGGTCAACAGCATCAGGCTGATCGAATCCTGATAGCTATTCTTTTTGATGATCGTGTAAAGCATCTCCGCCTCTAAAAAAATGGGCAAGCCGCACCCCTGCCACGCGCTGCGCGGCACTCTCGAAAAACGTCGGTTAAAACGGAAAAATTACGTCGGTATCAACTTCGCCAAACGCTGCAGGGCATCTTCAATCCTGTCGCTCCAAGGAAGTCCGCAGGCCAGTCTCAGGCAATTGGTATAACGCCCGCTCGCCGAGAACATCTCCCCGGGAACGAAGGTAATACCGGCTTCGACCGCCCGCCGGTGCAACAACATCACATTCACGTCTTCAGGCAAGGCAACCCAGAGGACGAAACCGCCCACCGGATCGGTAATACGTGTTTCTGCCGGAAAATGACGGACCACGGCATCCCGCGTTCTCGCCACCTGTTCGCCGAGACGCCGGCGCAGGGTGCGCACATGCGTTTCGAATCCGCGCGAATCGAGCAATTCGGCCAGTACACGCTGCGTCAGCGGATTGGTCTTGCCGCTGGTCAGCGCCTTTTGCAGCGAAATGTCGGTGAAGCGTTTGCCCGCGGCGACATAACCGACGCGCAAGGACGGGCTGACAATCTTGGAAAATGAGGAACAGAGGATGGTGTTGCCGCTCTTGTCGAAGGCATAGATCGGCCGCGGCCGCTCGGCGGTGAAACAGATGTCGCCGTAAATGTCGTCTTCGATAAGCGGCACGTTGCGCGACGACAGCAGGCGCGCAATCGCCTTCTTGTTCTCGTCGGGGATGATGCATCCCAACGGGTTATTGCCGTTGGCGATCAGGATACAGGCGGCGACTTCGCCGTTCTTCGTCGCCGCATCGAGGGCCTCGACCGACACGCCGGTTTCCGGGTTCGTCGGCAGCTCCAGGGCTTTCAGGCCCATCGCCTCGAGCATCTGCAGCATGACGTAATAGGTCGGCGACTCGACCGCGACCGTGTCGCCCGGCTGAGTGACTGCCTGCAGGCTCAGCTTGAGCGCCTCGGTACAGGAATTGGTGGCGATGATCTCGTCGAGCGATACGGCATAGCCGCAGTCGAGCGAGCGGCGAACGATCGATTTGGCGAAGGCGTTCTCGCTGTGGGCGCCGTCGCTCAGGCCCGCCAGCAGCTTCACGTGCTTCCGCGCCAGACTCGCGTAGAGACGCGCGAGGCGCGCCGTCGGCAGGAGTTCCGGCGCCGGCGATGCCGATCCGAACGGAACCGCATGCGGCATGCCGTTAGCACGCAGGATGCCGAGCATGCGGTGGGTGATGCCGACCTCGACCGGCTCCGGCACGAGGTCGCTGCTCTCGATTTCGAGCGGCCGCAGGTTTCTTTGCTTGACGTAATATCCCGACTGCGGCCGGGCTTCCACGAGGCCCCTGCTTTCGAGCACGCGCAGCGCCTGGATGACCGTCGACGCCGACAGCTTGCGCTGCTGGGCAAGCCGCCGCACCGAGGGCAAGCGATCGCCGGGACGAATCTGCCCCGCGCCGATCAGCGCCGTGAACTCTTGAGCAATACTCTCGTAGATATGCATGAGGGCATTATGGTTTCCGAAACTGTGCCGCACCACATACAGTTTGAGATTTTTTGTTGCAATACAGTTATAGCCGACTGTAATGGTACCTCCAGCGCATGCGTAACGCATCTGCCATGACGACGCACTGACCGCCGCCCCCCGGCGAAGCGTGGCGCATCCGTGCCAAAAACGCCTCGCGCCCGCGATCTGCGCCCGGGCGACAGCACCCCGACAGCAGGCGCCGCGATGCCACCGGAACAGCACCGGCACCGGATTGAGAAGGCACCGTGGCACATGGCACGCGAAATGCTAGTTCTCTCCCGTGATCATCGAGAAAGAAAGGAAAAACGCCATGTTCCCCACCAATCTGCTCGTCGAAATGGGTGCCACCTACATTTTTCCGTTCATCGAGGCTGCCGCCAGCTCTTACCTGGAGCGCCTTCAACGCACTAATACGGGAAATTAGGCACTAATCGGGTGCTCGCAGCGGTCGCTGCGCCACCTCCCTGTACGCATCCTGGAGAACGATCATGCATAAACGGATAGGCAATCTGCATTCCAGTCTCGAGCGATTTGTCGATGCCCTGCTCAAGTATCAAACCTCCGTCGTCGAGATCAATCGCGCCGCGCAGCGCCAACTCCGCGCCAACGATGACATGCGCAAAAATCTCAAAAGCATCGCCTCGGTATTTCGCGTCTCTCCCTAGATCCGCGGCGCCGCACCGGGCGGCATGAACACCGCCGCCCGCCGATTCTGGTCCGGATCAAAAGCAATGAACGGAGGCGTTCCTTGTATTCTGCATCAGCACAGTTTTGCGGCGGGGCGCACGGGGATTCGCGACCGACAAACCGACAGCCCCCGCGCCACCCCGTGCGCGCCCCCGAGGAAATGCGCGCCTGACACCGAGCGCTATGCCATCACGTTCGCCGCATAAATCGATGTCATACGCGCCTGGAAATCGCTCGTCGAAAGCGCCGTCCCGGCCGACGCCGGCGCCATCTGCGCCATTGCCGTGATCAAGCGCTCCGCCAGCGTGTCCGCTGCCTTCCAGCCCGCCGGTGACGGCGTGCCCGCGGCGACGACATCGGCGGCCGACAACATGCGATGGTCATTGGTCACGAAGCGCTCCACCTTGGCCGCCGGATCGCTGAAGAATCCGCGGATCGTCATCGTCGCGGCGCTGTCTGTCAGGCCCACCGCCAGATCGGCCGTCCCGTCCCGGCGCGAGAAGCAGACCTGGCCGATCGATGCATCGATGAACAGCGTGTCGCGATTATCGTCGACTTTTTTTACTACAACGGCTCATTTTATCCTTCTGGAATTGAATCGATCCGTTTTGCGGACGGAAGCGAATGGGGCCGTGCGGACATCATTGTCGCGATGCGGACGGCAACCGGTGGCGACGACATGTTGTACGGCGACGGAGCGGACGACATTCTTTCCGGCCTGGGCGGAAACGATACGCTGTATGGGTATGGCGGCAACGACACGCTGGACGGCGGGGCGGGGAACGATCTTCTCGACGGCGGCGACGGTAATGACACGTATCTCTTTGGTCGTGGCGACGGGCAGGATGTGATATCGAGCTGTGAATGGAATCCTTCGAAGCGGGATGAACTGAGGTTCAAGGCGGGCGTGACGGCGGCGGACGTGGCCGTGCGTCGTCAATGGAATGATCTGATTCTCCGTGTCGCCGAGACGTCCGATCAAGTGACGGTTAAAAACCACTTTTATTCCCGCGATGGAGGCTATCCATACCGTGTCGAGTCGATCCGCTTTTCTGACGGAAGCGCATGGGGGGGAGCCGACATCGAGGCGCGGATGATAATCGCCACGGAGGGCGATGATGCCTTGTCCGGCGATGACATGAGCAACGTTCTTTCCGGACTCGGCGGCAACGATACGCTCTATGGTTACGGCGGCGACGACACGCTCGATGGCGGTGTGGGGAACGACAGTCTGGAAGGCGGCTCCGGCAACGACACCTACCTCTTCGGTCGGGGGGACGGCCAGGACACGATCGGAGGGTGGGATCGGGATCCCAACAAGCAGGATGTGGTTCGCTTCAAGGAGGATGTGCGGCCGGAGGATGTGACGGCATCACGCACCTGGTGGGGCGCCCTGACGCTCGGCATCCGGGGGATGCCGGATCAATTGACGGTCCAGTACTATTTTGCCAACGGTAGTGATTTCAATCCTGGCGGCATCGAGGCGATCCGCTTTGCCGACGGAACAGCTTGGGATGCCGCGGCGATCAGCATGCGGCTATTGAAGGGCTCGGAGGATAGCCGAGTCGTCATCTCTTGGAAGGCCGGACTCTGAAGAAAGGCAGTGAGTAGCGCCTGCGAATGCAGATCGCCCGCCGCCGCGTCACCACCATGTATGATCGGGCTTTGCATACCCAGCGTCGAGAAAGCAGAGAACGGCGGCGTATGCAACAGTTCGCCGGTGACATATTGCCCTGTTACCTTGCCAACACGATCGTTGCCGCCAGCATATACGAGCAGTTCGGGCGCCAGTTCGTTCAGGCGTTCCGCGCAGTAGCCTTTGTCATTGAGATAGGCGATGACACCATCGCGCACACTCGTGCTGGCAGCATTGGCAAATGGTGCCTGGTCGAAGGTCACTGCCGCTCGGTCGAACATGACGCCCATCAACGCCGCAAGCCCACCACCGAGACTGTGACCGGTGAAACTGATAGTCGCGCCGGGATTGGCTTCTTTCACTACGAGGTAATACTGCGCGGCTTCGTACAACTGCATCGTGCCCAAGCCCGACGCCAGTGCCGCGTCGGCTGCTTTGTCTGCCAGCGATTTGTCGTAGGTGCCAGCAAAGGAGATGACGATTTCGGTGTCTTGCTGAAATGCAACCGCTTCAAAACCCGAGTTCCGATTACTCACGTGAGAATCCGGATTTTCGATCTTCATCCAGCCAAGCGGAGCCGGCAAACGGTTGTTCCCATCACGAGTATCGTAATAAGAAGTTCCTGCCATTAGTGCGCAATCAAGTTCAAATTGAGATGCCATGACTTTTCTCCGTAAAGTTAGTTTGCTTTAGCGTCCATCATCCGTTTTCCAATGGAATCCCCTGGTCCAACCCATGAGCCTTTATAGAAAATCCGTTCTTCGCACAGATCCTTAATCCGCTTCTCCGGAAGCGGCTCCCGCAAAATCGTTTTGAATTCAGGTTGTGGAATGTTGCTGTTGAGTTTTTTTATGAGTTCGGCCGAAACAGACGGCTGCGATGCAATCGTTTTCATTTCGGATTTGGTACTGATCACCAAATTGATTTCTTTGAACTCTGGCGGCAGGTCGTTCAAGGGGATGCGATGCCAGTCTTTGCCGTCGTGCTTGAAGATGACATAAGGCGGATTTGGCCGACCCCATTTGTTGTAGGACAAACACAGGTTCGGTTCGGTGATGACATAGGGCGTCCTGTCGATGATATGCAAGGCGAGTAGTTTGAAATTCGCCCGACCAATATCCTCGCTATATTCGCTCTTGAAGCTGAGTCTTTTCCCCAACCCTGGCATGCTGAAGCTCAGTTCCTGTGCCTTGATCGGCGCCGATTGCCCAAGTTCATGCCGGCCGCCGTAAGACTGAGAACGCAATACTGTGAGGCGCGTTCCGTCGTGGAGCAGAACCTCTTCTTCCCAGTAGTCGTTTCGATCCGAACAGGCACAAAGCCCTATCGCCACGACCACCATCAAGCCGATATTCCCGGCCAGTTTCTTCCAACGTCCTATGGAGTTCATGCCGTCTCCCGATGAGTTTTGTTGTTCGCCGATTGCTCGGCGCAGTGAAATTCACACCGCGCACCGAAACGCTCAATTGTGCGGAATAATTCGGCACGCCGTAACTGTCAGATTTGACAGTACGACTATTTTTTTCAATGGCTTGGGAACAATCTATAGCAGGAAGAGAAATGCGAAAAAAACACGTGTTTTTAGTGTTTTACAGCACAACAACTGCGCTTATGAAATATTTTTCGTGACTTATTTGGCAGATATTGCTAGATTAAGCATGCAACCATAACATTGTTAATTGACGACGCACTCACCGGCACTCCACACCCCCCTTAAAGCCACGCGTCGTCAATTTTTTTCAGCACTACGACTCCCCGCGACAGACGCAATCCATGCACAGATGCTGATAGCATCCGTCCCGTCGCTACGACCGAAGAGATAGGTGTCGTTGCCTGCGCCACCGTCCAGCAAATCGTTCCCTGCCCCGCCTTCGAGCGTGTCATCGCCCCCTTGGCCGTAGAGCCGGTCGTTGCCCGCTTCGCCTTGCAGCCCGTCGTTCCCGCCATTGCCCTCGATCTCGTCGTTACCGTCCCAGCCGGCGATCACGTCGTTGCATTCTCCGCCGATGAAGTTGTCATTGCCCCGCGTCGCGACCAACCCGCTCCGGGCCATATCGGCAACCGTGACGATGTCATCGCCCATGTCCCCCAACACGTCTTCGAACGCCTGCGTGTCGAGTTCGTTCAGCTTGTTGGTCTGGCTCAGGTTCTTGAGAAACTCGCCAAGCTGCGCCTTGCCTGCTGCCCGGTTCTCTTCCAGTTTCGCCGCCAGCAGCGGCAGCACCCCGCCAAGGTCGCCCTTGACGCTATGCGTCGTCTCGTCCCAATCGTAGCGGATCACATCGTAGAACTCGTTCAGCCACGTCTGTTGCATGAGTTGCGCCGTAATGCCGTTGGCGAATTTGTCGAAGGCAGCGAGCAGCACCGCTGCCGCCGGCCCGTGCGGGTTCGGATCTTTGGTGCCCCAGCACCACACGCCTTCGTAGCTTTCTCCCAGCAGCGCTTCCATCGCGTAGAGTTTTCGGGCATCGCCGATGACGTTGCCTTACATCCAGTTCGCCCGGCTCGCCGGGTCTTTGTCCGTCACCCTCGTCCAGGCGTAGATGATTTGCACCGTCAGTGCTTGCCGGGCGATCGGGTCGGCTTCCGCGCCAAATTGTTCGATCAGGTCTTTCAGCGCATGATTTCCGTCTCGCGCTTCCTGCGCCATGACTTGCCACAGGCTCCCGACATTGCCCATGCCGACGATGTTCGGCATCTCGCGGAGTTCGCTCGTCACGTCCAGCACTTCTTCTTTCCAGTGATCACCGCAGGCACAAAGCCCTATGGCCATCATCACCACCAAGTCGATATTTCCGGCCAGTCTCTTCCAACGTCCTATGGAGTTCATGCTGTCTCCCAATGGGTTTTGTCGTTCGCCGATTGCCCGACGCCAGTGAAATTCACACCGCGCACGGTAATGTCCAATTGTGCGGAATAATGCGGCGCTCCGGAACTGTTAGATTTGACAGTATGACTATTTTTATTCAATGACTTGGAGGAAATCTATGGCAGAGTGAAATACGACTAATAGACGTATTTATAATGATTTACAAAACAAAAACGCACATAAAGAAAATTTTTCGTGACTTATTAGGCAAACGTTGTTAGATTAAGCATACAGCCATGACACTGTTTTTTGACGACGCACTTACCTGCGCCGCCGTCTAGCAGGTCGTTTCCCGGTTCGCCTTCCAGCGTGTCGTCGCCGGCCTACCTGCACTCACCGATCACAGGCGCAATTTCGAGCCCGGCACGGAGGGCCAAGCCCCTGATCGATACCGATCGCGCGAATTCTTTACTTCAACCACCGCTCAGCGAACAGAGACTTCAATATCGCCGATGTCACACAACGGCAGTTGTTTCCGCCAACAGGCGTTACAGGCGCACGACCCAGCGGCAAAATGGCCACCCCACGATCAAGGCGAGAGTTCCGGCAGTGCCATCCCAATGTCGTGCAATGTTCGCTCCCCCTCCAGAGACGCTTCGAGGCTTGCCGACTGTGCTGCAACGCCAATTCTTTCCTGAAAGGGCTATGCTCGAATCACTCCGATTTCGAGCCGCACAGTAAAGAGAGGGATTCGGCCCACCAGAGCGGCGGGCGCAACCTGTCAGATTTGACAGTCAGACGAGTTGTATCAATAACTTGAGATCAAAACAGAATCTAAAAACTCACAAAAACATTATATTTTTTAGTGTGTTACCAAATAACCTCCATGAAATTTAGTCGTCAATAGTGTGACATATTTGGCAAACGAAATTTAATTATCAATCCAATATGGCGCCATTGACGACGCACTCAACGGCTTTCCCTCCCGCCACCCCCTGAAGCCGCGCGTCGTCAATTTTTTTTTACTGCATGGCGACAGAAACGTCATCCATTTTCTCCCTGGATATTTCCGCAGCATACCGCGTCCCCACGGGACGTTAACGATGCCAGCCCCATCCGTATCGTCGTATCGACGCAGCCCTTTGGCTCGCCATCGCCGCAACACTCGATCCGATCGTCATCGTCCCAGCAGGCGATCACATCGTTTGCGAAACGAGCATGCGATGCAGTCCTGATATCGGCACCGCTTCGCGACGAATGCGGGCATACGTCGAAGCAGTTGCGCAAGAACATCCAGTCGCTGTTCTGCCAGCGCCTACGACAATCAAGCAGGCCTATCTCGGCAGGACATAACAGAGCGGCGCGAGCGACAACGTCTGGCCGACTAGCGCGAATTGATGTAATTTCACAAAATCGACAGGCGCCCCGGGCGCAGCATCCGCCAAACCCTATGTGCATAACGGATTACATCACCCATGGATGAACACGGTATGACAACCCAGTTCAGCTCTCCTTTGTCACCGACCGGTTGCGACCGGTGCCGAAACCTTCAAGCGCTCGATTTCGATTTCACGATGGCCTTTCAGCCCATCATGAATCTTGAAACCAATACCCCATTTGCCTATGAGGCGCTGGTTCGGGGCTTGAATGGCGAGGGTGCGGCGACGATTCTGGCCAAGGTCAACGACAGCAACCGGTATCGGTTCGACCAGGCTTGCCGTGTCAAAGCCATCGAATTGGCCGCCGGCCTCGGTCTCCACGAATTGCCCGACTGTCATTTGAGCATCAATTTCCTGCCTAACGCCGTCTATCGGCCCGACACCTGCATCCGCTCCACCCTGGAGGCCTGCTCCACTTTCGGATTTCCATCAGAACGGCTCATGTTCGAGGTCGCCGAAGGCGAACATGTCAGCGACGCCTCACACCTGCTTGGCATATTCCGGGACTACAGCGCGCGCGGGTTCCTGACCGCGATCGACGATTTCGGCGCCGGTTATGCCGGCCTGAACCTGCTCGCCAGGTTCCAGCCACACATCCTCAAGATCGACATGGAACTAACCCGGGAGGTGCACCGGCACGAAGTGAAGCGGGCGATCGTCGAAGCCATCGTGCTCGTCTCCCGACGCCTGAATATCCGCGTCGTCGCTGAAGGCATCGAAACCGCACAGGAACGCGATGCCCTGGTAGACATGGGCATCTTGCTGCATCAGGGCTACCTCTACGCGCGACCGCACGTCGGGGCGCTCCCCCTGCGCTAATGGCGGAAGAGTCGCCGCGCGGCGGCGACTCAAACGGCAAGCATCCGCCTCGGACTTTGGGCGAGGATACGCTCCATGCCAGCCATGACGGTCAGATTGGCTTCTTCCATCCGGGTCAAGGCTGCCAGGGTGCCGGTGAAGTCGCCGTTGCGGTAACTCTCGACGGCCTGCCGGGCGGCGTCGTGCACCGCCTTGTGCGGCGTTTCCATTTCGCGGTACCCAGACAGACTGGAGTACTCCGCCCGACCTTCGCCTTCGTAATACCACCGGCCGAGCTTGCATTCCGTTTCGTCCGGCAAATCGCCCGGCCGCAGGTCGGAAAGACCGAGCAGTACCTTGTACACCTCGAGTTTCAGCGTCAACTCCTCGATATTGGCGAGTTCGGCATTGGCCAGTCGCGATGACGACGCAATGCTCTCCTGCATGAGTTGCGAGAGGCCGAGCAGGCGTTGCATGCTGCGCATGGCGGTCTCGCTCTCGGCGCCCTGGCTCGCGGCGCTGCCCGCACCAAGATCCATGATGGCCTTGGCCTGCCCGGTTTCCTGCTGAATTCCCGCCACCAGGCCACCGATTTCCGTCGTTGCCTTTGCCGTTCGCTCGGCGAGCTTGCGCACTTCGTCGGCCACCACGGCAAAACCGCGCCCCGCCTCGCCCGCCCGCGCCGCCTCGATGGCAGCATTGAGCGCCAGCAGGTTGGTCTGTTCGGCGATCTCCTTGATCAACTGAACGATGCCGCCGATCTCGCCGGCCCGCCGCGACAGATCCTCGACGCTGTCGCCGGCGGCGCTGATGCGCTCGTGCATGGCGTGCAGGTTGGCGGCGATTTTCTCGAAGGCCGAACGGTTGGCATCGGATTCGCTTGCCGCAGTCAGCGCCTTGCTCGCGTCCTCGCTCAACTGGCTGGAAAGTCCGGCAAACGAAAGGCGGATGCCGGACAAGGATTCGCCGAAACGCGGAATGTTGCCAAGCACGCCATCGAGCAAGGCCTGACGTTCCCGCAGCGTCTGCAGTTCTTCTTCCGAGCGGGCGAGACGCGCTTCGGCGTCCGCCAGTTGGGCCTGCCGCGCCGCCGACTGTGCCTGCAAAGCGGCATTCTCGACCAGGGCCGCCGCCAGCGCGCGTTTGGTTTTGCTTCCGAACATGGGAGTCCTCTTTGACTGGGAAATCAATTGTTGAGTATTTTACTCAACAATTGACCCAACCCCCATGATCTGCATCAAATAATTCGAGCCACCCCGCCTGCCTGGAAAAATGCCGCGACATCGCCGCCCGGACGGTGACCGGAATCAGGCTTCGCCCGCCTCCACTGCGCCGGCGGCATGAGCTTCCTTGAGCAACACGGCGGTGAACCAGAAGGTGCTGCCCTGCCCCAGGGCACTCGTCACACCGACGCTGCCGCCCATGAGTTCGGCGATTTTTCGGGTAATCGCCAATCCGAGCCCGGTGCCACCATATCTGCGCGTGGTCGAGTTGTCCGCCTGTTCGAACGCGCCGAACAGTTTGGGCAGAATCTCCGGAGCGATGCCGATGCCGCTATCCGCCACCTCGAACCGGAGTGTCACCGTCTCTTCCGTTCGCGCCTCTTCCTTGACACGCAGGGTCACGCGCCCCTGCTCGGTGAACTTGAGGGCATTGGCGGTGTAGTTGAGCAGCGCTTGCTGAAGCCGGGTGGCATCGCCCAGCAAGCGGTCGCCGGGCACGAGGGCCTCGATCGACAGTTCGATGCCTTTGCTCCTGGCATTCTGGGCGAGCATCGTCGCGACATTTTCGAGAATGCCAAGGACACTGACCGGCGCCAACTCGAGGACGAATTTTCCGGCTTCGATCTTGGACAGGTCGAGCACGGCATTGATGATCTCAAGCAGGTGCCGTCCGGCCGCTTCGATCTTGTCGAGCCGGTCGGTTTGCTGCGGTGTCAGCCCGGAACGGCGCAGCAGATGCGCCATCCCGGTGATGGCGTTGAGCGGCGTCCGGATTTCATGCGACATGTTCGCCAGGAACGCGCTCTTGGCGACGTTCGCCGCTTCGGCCGCATTCTTCGCCAAGGTCAGTTCATGGGTGCGCTGATCGACGAGTTCCTCGAGATTGCGACGATGCTGCCGCAATTCTTCCTGCGTCGATTTGATCTCGGTAATGTCGGTATGCGTACCGCACATGCGCATCGGCTTTCCGTCCGCATTCCGCTGCATGACCCTGGCCTGATCGAGAATCCAGAGGATGCTGCCGTCCTTGCACAGCATGCGGTATTCGAGCCGATGCATGCTCGCCCGCCCTTCGAGGACGGCATTGATCGAATCCCAGGCGCGAGCACGGTCGTCCGGGTAGATGAAGTCGGTCCACTGCTGCGCCGTGTGGCGGATTTCCTCGTGGCTGTAGCCCAGCATGGTCGCCCAGCGCTCGTTACGATAGACGCTGCCGGCGGCGATATCCCAGTCCCAGAAGCCGAGATCCGCGCCCTCAAGAACGAAACGCAATTGCTGCTCGCTGTTTTCCAGCGCGCGCTTGGCTGCCCGTTGCTGCGTGATGTCATAGCCGATACCGAGCACCCCGATCAACCGATCATCCTGGTCGCGCATCGGCATCTTGGTCGTCTGCAGCAACTCGCGATGGCCGTCGGAGGCAAAGCTGATTTCCTCTTCATTGACCGAAGGACCGTTCTTTTCCATGGCGGCACGGTCGTGGGCCCGGAAGAATTCGGCCAAGGTTTCATCGACGAAATCGAAATCGGTCTTGCCGACGATCTCCCACTCGGGCGCGCCGAAGAACTGCTCGAAGCGCCGGTTGCAGGCAAGATAGATGCCTTGAGCATCTTTGAGCCAGATGAGGTCGGGAAGCGCATCGATCAGCGTCCGCAGCATCGACCGTTCGCGCAAGGCGAGCGCTTGCGCCGCCTGCACGGCCCGCTGGTTTTGCAGACGCTGCGCCTGATCCTGGAAGAACAGGCACAACAACATGGTGGCCAACGGATAGAACAGCAGGAGCACCCACCACGCCTGCTCGATGAAGGGATAACCGGCCCGGTTGGGAAATTGCGTGAACGCCGCCAGTTGGAACAGTTGTTCCACCACCCCCAGGACGAGGAACTGGAAAGGAGACGGCGGCCTTGTCCCGCGCCGCCACCATTGTCTTGCCAGCACGCCGAGCAGGGCGGAAACCAGGATGATGACGATGCCGACGGGCGCACCGATGCCCCCCAGCTGATAGCGATAGATGGCGGCAATGCTCGCAGCAATGGCCGCCACGACGCCCCCGCCGACGACCCCGGCGACGGCGAGCACGATCGAGCGGCCATCGAAGATGAGCCCCGGCGCGAAATGCATCGGATTGAGCATGCCCAGCAAGGTCACCCCACCGAACAATAATCCGAGCATGACCTGGCGGTAGCGCGTCCGGTTGGGGAAGCGAGCGAGAACGATCTGACCGGCAGCCACAAGGGCGATCAGAAACGCGATGTTGTTGACCAGGCTGATAAGCATGCTTCTGTAATGAGAAGGAAGGCTCGGGGGAGGATCATTCTAGCACCACGGCCCGAAGTGCACGGACGCACGGACGCGCCATGGCAGCTCGCCGTCGCGTCGTCCCGGAGAATTTTCTCGCGGCGAACATGCCGCGTTCACTCGCGGAAAAACTGGTAGCCGTTGCGTCCTTCGTCCTTGGCCGCATACATGGCGGCATCAGCCTTTTTCAGGAGATCCTGCACCTCGTCGGCGCTATCGACGCGGCACACGGCAATACCGATGCTGGTGGTGATATTCAGCGTGTGGCACTCAATCTGTATGGGTGCATTGATTGCATTGATGATCTTCTCGGCAACCAGCGCCGCATCCTCCGGCGCCGCGATTTCGGCGAGCAATATGATGAATTCATCACCGCCGTGACGCGACACGGTATCGCCGGTACGCACGCAACGCGTCAGACGGGCGGACACTACCTTGAGCAAGGCGTCGCCGACGTCGTGTCCGAGCAGATCGTTGATGTTCTTGAAATAATCGAGATCGAGGAACATCACCGCCAGCGGAGTGTGGTGGCGCCTGGCCCGTGACAAGGCCTGCGTCAGGCGATCGAGGAGCATGCGCCGGTTGGGGAGATTGGTGAGCGAATCGAAATACGCCAGCGTACGGATTTTTTCTTCCATCGCCTTGTGCTCGGAGATGTCGATGGCAATGCCGCCAAGGATCGGCGCCTGCTCCGGCCGCTCGATCCGGAACTTGTGCGTCTGGTAGGTTCTCGTCACCCCGTCGGTCGTCGGCACCTGCTCTTCCACCACATGGTAGCCAACGTCGAGCGCATGCCGATCGTCGGCGATCATCCTTTCCGCAAGTTCCGATGGAAACAACTGGCGCGTCGACTTCCCCATCCAGTGACGCGCGCCGATGACGTCCGACATGTAGCGATTGGCATACAGCACGCTGCCGTCGCTTTCCTTGATGAAGACGGCTGCCGGCAGCGTGTCCATGAACAGATTGAAGCGCCCCTGGCTTTCGGCCAGCGCCTGCTCCATGATCTTGAGCTCGGTAATATTCCGCACCAGCATGCAACTGTACTCGACCCCCTGGTACTCGAAATAATTGGCTACGACCTCGGTCGGGCACGTCCGTCCGTCGCGAGTTCGCTGGGTCGATTCGAAGCGCAGGATCTTGTCCCGCTTCAAGGCCCGCCAATGCTTCTGCCATTGCTCGGCGACCAGCGCGGGATCGATATCGGCCATGCACAGGCGCAGCAGTTCGTCATGGGAATAGCCGAGCAGGCGCCCAGCCGTCTCGTTCACCTCGCAAACGCGCCCGTGCTGATTGACCCAGAAGATTTCCTCATCCGCCTGATCAAGGCCGAACTGACGAAAACGCAGGGCCTCTTCGAGATGCTTGCGCTCCGCCACCGCGGAAAGGGCGGTCACCGCATGGCTGATGTCGGACGACAAACGGTCGAGCAGATCGACGCTTTCGGTGTCGAAAGCGCGAATGTCGGCGCGATAGACTGTCAGCACGGCAATCGTCTTTCGATCGTTCCGGATCGGAAAGGACGCCGACGATCCGAAGCCATGCCGTTGGCCCAGGTCGCTCCACCGGCGCGTATTGGGGTTGCGCAAGAAGTCCTGATTGACGATGACCCTGCTCTCGGAAAAGGCCGTCGCCGCCTGGCCTCGCCCCTCGGCAACGTCGAATCGGGCATAGAACTCCGGATTGCGGAGGATCTCGATCCCGTCGCCAAACATGGCGATTGCGTCGAGTTGCTGCGACGCTTCGTTCGGCACCCCGATCCATGCCATTTTCATTCCACCCAACTCGACGGCAATCCTGCAGATCCCGCTGAAAAGGTCGGTATGGCTCTGCGTACGGGAAATCAGGCGATTCGCTTCGATTACGGCGGCGTAAAGCTTCTGGAGGCGGAGCAGGCGCATCTCGGCGGTCTTGAGCGCCGAAATATCGACGAGAATGCCGCTCCACAGAATCGCGCCGTCATCGAGGCGCTCGGGCATCGCCTGTCCACGCACCCACTTCATCGCGCCGCTGGGTGTGCTGATCCGGAATTCATGCACCCAGGGAAGCAAGGCATCCAAGGACAACTGCAGCGACCGCCACAACGCCGGGCCATCCGCCTTGACAACGCAGGCGAGCATGATCGAAGCATCGGCATAGACCGCTTCGGGCGCGAATTCGTAGAGTTCCCGGACGCCGTCGCTCAGATACGGGAAATTCCATTCACCGGTCGGCGCCATGCGAAACTGATAGACAACCCCCGGGACAGCCCGAATGAGTTTCTCGAGATATTGACTCATGCAATGACCCTGCGCTTTTTCGATTTGTTTTTACGGGCAGGACGGCAGCCTGCTCGCCATGCGTCGTTCCGGACCATTCTAGCCTTGCTTCCGAACCAATCCAAGGAGCATTATCCCGGATATGCTTCGGCCGATGTCATACCGTATTAGTATGCCCTCCGCGTCATTCGGAACAAACACGGCGCATTTCAACGCAACAGCACGCGCCAACCGACCGATCGAGTTGAGACAATTCAGGCAGTTCACCATGAAACCGGGACGAATCCTCATCATCCTGTCTGTGCTTCTGGCATTCCCGGCGCATGCGCAGGTCTTCGATGTCGCCTACGGCGACGAGCCGGTGACGCGGACGCTGCTGATTCCGGCCGAGTCGGCGAAAGCGCTCGTCTTGCTCTTTCCCGGCGGCGGCGGTGTCCTGAAGCTCTCCGACCAGGGGACGACGGCGAACATGCATACCTTCGTGCGCTCCAGAAACCTGTGGGCGCGCCACGGCATCGATGCCGTGCTGGTCGACACGCCTTATGACCTTGGAAACGAGCGGCTCGACCGGCGGCCGCGCCCCGATCATCAGGAGCGTATCCGGACGGTGGTCAACTTCTACAAGGACAAGACCGGCCTGCCGATCTGGCTTTTCGGACACAGCCGGGGCACGGTCAGCGTTACCCGGTTTGCCAGCCAGGGTCGCGACTGGACGCCCCTGATTGCCGGCATCATCGTCGCCGGCACTGTCCAGTCGGCATCGCTGGACACGAGCGTGACACTGCCGGTACTGGCGATCCACCACAAGCATGACAGTTGCCGGGTCACCCCCGCTAGCGCTTCGGAATCGATCGTCAGGAATCGCCCGCCGGGTGCCAGGGCCGAATTCGTCCTGATCGACGGCGGCCAGAGCTCTGGCGATGCCTGCATGTCCTTCGCCCACCACGGTTTCAACCAGAACGAGGACGAACTCGTCGACACCGCCGCCCGTTTCATCCTGGCAACACCGTAAATTGGGACGCGCTTCGCGGGCCGGTCATTTACAATCCAGGCGACGTCGGTGCCCGATGGCGCATGCGCCGTTATTTCCAGCAATCGTCCGATACACACCGGGATAAGTTCATCATGAATTCTGCAGCACCGCGCAAACGTAATTTCTGGATCTGGCTGATCATCATCTGGTCCTTCGGAAGCGGGGTCCTCAGCCTCTTTTCCTTTTTCGCCGTTGAGTTCGGCGCCATTCCGCTCAGCGACGCACAGCGGGCCTATTTCGACAATCTCGGCCTGCTCGACCACCTGGCCGGCGTTCTCAGCGCGGCCCTGAACCTGCTCGGCGCCATCACCCTTTTCAAACTGCGAAAACAGGCCGTGTATCTGTTTTTCTGCGCTTTTGGCATCAGCGTCCTGCTCACCGGCTGGCACGCGGTGACACGCGGCCTGAGCGGCGGCCTGGTCGAACTCGGCATCGGTCTGGGACTTCTCGGCGCCGTCTGCGTTTATGTGCAGAAACTGGCAAAAGAACAGTGCCTGTCATAAACAGCTTTGGCGTCGACATGCCGGATGGAAGTTTTTCCGGCCGGCATGACCGCCAGAACGTTGCCGATCGGCATGACTTATGGATACACCGATCTCTTCCTGTTAACGGCGAAGACATCAATGCAAGCCATTGCTTTAGTTATACAAGTACAACTTTTTCATGACATATGCAGATTCTCCGGCGCATCTCTGTCCGGATTTTTTTGCACAGCCCGCCCGTTTTTTTCCGAATCACCCAAAAAAACATGTCAACCGATCCATGCCGTAAACGTTAAGCGTGATAGAACTCCAACGAGTTCAGCACGACAGTTTTCGACGGACGTCGCCAACGTCGATTGATGCTGTAGGACTGCGGCCCGCCACGAAAACCGTTCAAAGGGAAACGTTTCTAACGTCTATATAGGGGTCCATACCATGCGCAAGTCCATTTTCGTTATCGTTGCCGCACTTGCTTCTTCGTTTGCTTTTGCCCAGGCGGGCGTACAAGCGACACCGGGAAGCGTTCAGGCCACCTCCGGAGGCGTGAACATTCAAGGTAACACCAACATCAACGCGAACGCCCAGAACGTCAACGCCGTTGCCGTCGGACAAGGCAACACGGCCAAGAACGCCGTCGGCGCGATCAAGGGCGGCACCAACATCAAGGGCAACACCAACATCAACGCCAGCGCCAAGAACGTCAATGCGGTCGCTGTCGGCAAGGGCAACACCGCGACGAACGACGTCGGCGCGATCGGCGGCAAGTAAGCGCCAAACAAGTATCAGCGGACCATTCAAAAGCCCGGGGCAGGTAACTGCACCGGGCTTTTGTCTTTCCGGGAGCGGCGACGCGACCGCGAAGCGGCGCCGGTCTTCAGGCCGTGCTCAGTTCAGCCCGTGCCGCGCCAGCAGCGCCTTGAGTTCGGCCACGTCCGCCTCGAGCTGCTCGACCCGCTGCACCAGCGGATTCGCCGCTATCGACTCAGCCGCCGCCTCGTCCGGCGCAGCGGCGCTATCGACGTCGATGTCGCCATAAAAGACATGGGCGTAGCGCGACTCGCGCTTGCCGGGTTCGCGCGGCAGACGGACGACGAAGGGACCATCTTCTCGCCGGGCCAGCCGCTCCAGGACGGCTTCGGCTTCCATGACATCCCTGAATGGACAGAGTCGACTGGCGTGGGTGCGCAGCTCTCCCGGCGTCTGCGGCCCGCGCAGCAGCAGTTCGCAGACGATGCCAAGCTCCTGCGGATTGAATTTCAGCTGGCCGTATTCCGAGTTGCAGAAGCGATGCCGATACTTGGGTACGCGGCTACCGTAACCGCCCGCCTCGCTGATCAGCCGTTTCTTGACCAACTGGTCGAGGACTTCCTGGACCTTCGTCTCGCCGAGTTCAAGCACCGGATCGCGGTTGCTTTTCTGGTTGCAGGCATTGGTCAGGGCATTCAGCGACAGCGGATATTGTTCCGGCGTCGTGATTTCCTTCTCGATCAGTGCGCCGATGACGCGCGCTTCGTGCGGAGTAAGTTCGATGTTCATGCGGGCTTGTACTTCTTGAAAACGGTCCGGGCATCCTCGTGGGCGCGGTCGAGCGTGCAGATCTGCGGCGTGTCGTCATGCCCGCTGAAGAACCCGTCCTCCTGCGCCCGCATCACCATCGCGATGGCGACCTCGTCGGCAACGTCATATTTCTCGGTAATCAGCGTGGTGACTTCGTCGAGGAAGCCTTCGTATGTCATGTGCTTGGCCATGGCTTTCTTTCCTGTGAATGTTCCGGCTGCTCCGACCGCCAGGCGCAAACGCGAGCACAGACGGAACAGCGCTCAGTTTAATCGATGAAGATGCCCGGATACTTTTCTGCCATGATCGGGAGCGAGCGATAGATCTCGCTCATGTGGTGCAGCATGTTTTTCTCGGCGAGATCGGCATCCCCCGCCTCGATCGCATCGACGATCGCCTCGTGCTCCGCCACCAGCGTCGCAATCGGCGTGGCATGGTCGTAGGTCAGGAAGCGCACCCGGTTAAGCTGTGACTTGACCTTTTCCGTCACCTCCCAGGCGAAATCGCGCTTGGCATTTTGCGCGAGCAGGTAGTGCAATTCCTCGTCGAGTTCCAGGAAGGTCCGGCTGTCGCCGGTCTTCACCTTCTTCTGACTGGCGATATTTTTTCTCAATTTCTTGATCAGGGCGGCCGAGCGGGTCTTCGTCACCTCGCGGACGATCGCCAACTCGATCACCTCGCGCACGAAACAGGCATCCAGAACCTCGCGCACCGAGATCTTGCGGATGAAGGTGCCGCGATTGGGTCGGACCTCGATGAGCTTCTCCTGCCCGAGCAGGATGAAGGCTTCGCGAACGGGTTGCCGGCTGATGGCAAAACGCTTGCTGATTTCGACTTCGGAAATCGCCTGCCCCGGTGCCAACTCCCCGGTAATGATGGCGGCCCGCAGCGCGTCGTGAATGATCGCGCTCGTGGTGCCGCCCTCCCGATGCAAGCGTTCCGAAAGATCGGCAACCGCTGAATTAATTGTTGTTGGGGTCATTTGCGTCGATCCGGACTCGCGATGTTCAAACTATAAAAGAAAACCAAATCCTGTTGACAACTCATTAACGACTATACCACCATACCGGTATAGCGGTATGGTGGCTTGCGCGGTCAATCACAATAACAACACCAGACCGGCCCAATGAGGCCGGCCCGGTTGCCCGCCCAGGCGCAATCAGTCAGCAGCGCAACAGCGCAATCAGGGAAAGGGGGAAACGCCAGACAAACCGAAACACCGAAGCATTTGTTGCCAAGGGATCGTCACGCGCTTTGCCAGCCGGACGATCGATGTCGTTATTCGAGGAGAATTCAAGTGAAAAAGCACGTCGTCAATTTGATCGCTGTGGCACTGGGTAGCCTGGCGATCAGCACCGTCAATGCAGAAACCATCACCATCAAGGTGGCCAATTACTTTGCCGCCGAACACCCCCAGAACGTCGCGCTCAAGGAAAAATTCAAGCCGCTGATCGAACAGAAGTCGCAGGGCGCGCTGAAGGTCGACATTTTCGAGAACAACAAGCTCGGCGGCGAACAGCAGTTCTACACCGGCGTGCGCAACGGCACGATCGACGTCGGCCTGCCCGGCATGATCATGCAGGGCGACGTCCCGAAGATGGGCATCCCCGAGTGGCCTTTCCTGCTGCGTGACTTCAAGCACGCCAAGGCCGTCCTGCTCGGACCGATCGGCAAGGAAATGGCCGAAAGCCTCGAACAGACGCACGGCGTGCATGTCCTCGCCTGGAGCGTGAACGGCTTCCGCATGTTCTCGACCAGCCGCCAGGTCGCCAACATGCAGGACTTCAAGGGACTGCGCATGCGCATGCCGAACTCGCCGGTCTTCGTCAAGCTCGGCCAGGCACTCGGCTGCAACGTCTCGCCGATGCCGCTCTCGGAAGTGTTCACGGCGATGGAACAGAAGGTCGTCGACGGCCAGGAAAACCCGATCGCGGTCGTCCGCTCCTCGGGCTTCTATGAAGTCCAGACCAACATCCTGGAAACGCGTCACGCCTTCAGCCCGAACGTGCTGATCGTCAGCAAGAAGCTCTGGGCGAAGCTGAGCGCCGAGCAGAAGAAGATCGTCGAGGACGCCGCCAAGGCCTATGCCGATTACGAGTGGCAGCTCTCCGAGAACGGCTATGAAGACGACAAGAAATTCCTGATGGAAAAGAAGATGAAGTTCATCACGCCTGACGCGAATTTCCGTCAGCAGATGGAAGCCGCCGTCCAGCCGATCTACGAGGAGTACTACGCCAAGTACCCGTGGGCCAAGGACATGGTTGCCAAGATCAAGGCCACCAAGTAACGCGACTCCGAGCCGCATGCTCCCGACGGGGCATGCGGTTTCTCTAAGGTGAAAACATGCGAAATATCGGGAATGCGATCACTCGATCGCTGAGTTATCTCATTGCTTTGTTCCTGGCGCTGATGGCGATCTTTGTGTTCGGCAACGTCATCCTGCGCTACTTCTTTCATTCCGGATGGACATGGGCAGAGGAAATGTCCCGCATCCTCTTCATCTGGCTGATCTTCCTCGGCTCGATTCTCGCCTTCAAGGACAACGAACATCTCGGCGTCGATACGCTGGTCGTCAAGTTGTCGCCCCGGGGCCGCAAGATTCTCTACGTCATCAATTGCTTCGTCATCCTCGGCACCATGGCGCTGACGCTGCACGGCAGCTGGTACCTGACGCTGCTCAACGTCGACCAATCGACCCCGGCCATCGGCATCCCCTACGCCTACGTCTATTCGTCCGGCGTCGTCGTCAGCATCGGCATGGGATTCATCGTCGCCATGAACCTCTACATGCTGCTCTCCGGAAAGCTCAACGAAAATGATCTGGTCATGACCACCGATTCGGAAGAGAAGGTCGCCGAAATCGAGGAGATCGCCCAGAGAACCGCAGGAGAAAAGCAATGACAATCACCGTTTTTCTGGTATCGCTCTGCGGCGCGATGGCGATGGGGATTCCGGTCGCCATTTCCCTGCTCATCTGCGGTATCGCGCTGATGTTCTACCTCGGCCAGTTCGACACGCAGATTCTGGCGTCGAACCTGATGGACGGCGCCGACAACTTCCCGCTGATGGCCATTCCGTTCTTCATCCTCGCCGGCGAGCTGATGAATGCGGGCGGCATCTCGAAGCGCATCATCAACTTCGCCATGTCCCTGGTCGGACACATCCGCGGCGGCTTCGGCTATGTCGCGATCATCGCCAGCGTCATCTTCTCGGGCCTGTCCGGCTCGGCGGTGGCAGATACGGCGGCACTCGGCGCCATCCTCATCCCGATGATGGCCTCGGCCGGCTATAACAAGCCGCGCTCGGGTGCGCTGATCGCCTCGGCCGGCATCATCGCGCCGATCATGCCGCTGAGCGTGCCGATGATCGTCTTCGGCGTGACCGCCGGGGTTTCGATTCCGAAGCTGTTCATGTCGGGGATCTTTCCCGGTTTCCTGCTGGCGGTCTTCCTCGCCGTCGCCTGGGCATGGATGGTCCGCAAGGACGACTTCAAGGTCGAGCCGCGCCGCACGCTGAGCGAAACGCTGGTGGCCGCACGCGGCGCCGCCTGGGCCTTCGTCCTGCCGTTCGTCATCATCTTCGGCTTGCGCGGCGGCGTCTTCACCCCGACCGAAGCGGCATCGATCGCCGCCTGGTACGCGCTCTTCGTCGGCATGTTCGTCTATCGCGAACTGACGCCGAAGACGCTGGTGAAGGTGCTGATCTCCTCGGCCAAGACGACCAGCGTCATCATGCTGCTGGCGGCATCGGCGATGGTCTCGTCATGGCTGATCACGGTCGCCAACATTCCCGACCAGATCGTCGACCTGCTGCGCCCGCTGATGGGCAACAAGATCCTGCTGATGCTGGCGATCAACCTGATCGTGTTGATGGTCGGGACGGCGATGGACGTCATGCCGACGATCCTGATCCTGACGCCGGTGCTGATGCCGATCGTCAAGATGGCGGGCATCGACCCGATCTATTTCGGCTTCATGTTCGTCTTCAACAACTGCATCGGCTTGCTGACGCCGCCCGTGGGAACGGTGCTCAACGTCGCCGCCGGGGTGGGCAAGATATCGATGGAAGACATCATCAAGTCGGTCATGCCGTTCATGTGGATCGAGATCGGCCTGCTCCTGCTGCTGACGGTCTTCCCCGACCTCGTCATCGTCCCCCTGAACTTCTTCACGCATCGTTAAGTCTCATGTCGGACGCGGCCGGCATGCGTGCCGGTCGCGGATTCTCCGCCGGGCAGTACGCCGGCAAATAGGCAACCAGGCAAATTCGCCGGATTGGAAATAGCACGAATGGAAACGAAAGCTTGTGTCTTGTACGCGCAGGAAGACGTGCGCGTTGAAAGCTGGCCGGTCGGCGACGTCGGCCCGAACCAGGTCCTGGTGCGCATCGGCGCCGGCGGCGTCTGCGGCTCCGATATTCATTATTACTGGGACGGCGGCATCGGCACGATCCGCGTCAGCGAACCGATCGTCATGGGCCACGAGGTCGCCGGCACCGTCGAAAGCGTCGGCGCGAAGGTGACCAAGGTCCGCCCCGGCGACCGCATCGCCGTCAGCCCGAGCCGCCCCTGCGGCCACTGCAAGTTCTGCCTGGCCGGCGAGCAGCAGCACTGCCTGGAGATGCAGTTCTTCGGCAGCGCCATGCGCAAACCGCACACGCACGGCGGATTCCGCCAGTTGCTGGTGGCCGAGGAACATCAATGCGAACCGGTCGGCGACAAGGTCTCCCTTGGCGAGGCCGCCTGCGCCGAACCGCTCTCGATCGGCCTGCACGCCATCAACCAGGCCGGCAGCCTGATCGGCAAGCGCGTTCTCGTCACCGGCGCCGGTCCGATCGGCGCCCTGCTGATCGGCGCGGTGCGCGTTGCCGGCGCCGCCGAGATCGTCGCCATGGATATCTCCGAAGCGCCGCTCAAGGCCGCCCTGGCCATGGGCGCCAACGTCGCCATCAACGGCGCCAACGAGCCGGACCGACTCGCCGGCGATTACTCGGCCGACAAGGGCTACTTCGACGTCGCCTTCGAGTGCACCGGCGTCGGCGCGGTACTGAAGCAGGCCTTCCCGGTCGTCCGGCCGCGTGGCACGGTGGTGCAGGTCGGCGTCACCGGTAGCGCCGATATCCCGATCAATGCGCTGGTCGGCAAGGAAATCCGCCTCGTCGGCACGCACCGCTTCAACAACGAATACGCGCACGCCGCACAGCTGATCCGCGAAGGGCGGATCGACGTCAAGCCGACCATCACCGCGACGCTGCCGATGGAACGCGTCAAGGAGGCCTTCGAAATCGCGCGCGACCGCAAGACGCAGATGAAAGTGCAACTCGCCTTCTGACCTTCCCGGGTTGCCGATCTTCCGGCAACCATCGCAGAAGACGACACCGGGCCGCTCCCCACGGAGCCGCCCGGTTTTTTTTTCGTGCGCCCCCGCCCCCGCTGCCCCGCCAACCTGTCGAAATTTCTAACGAATATGTCAAAAAAATCGCGATTGTCCTTGCCGGGTCCGCTCCCTAGAATTTCTGCCTGAGTTGCCGGAACGCCGGCCCGAGCGCGCGCGCCCGATCGTGCCGCGTCGCGGCAAGCGAGGCGTTTTTGGGGGTCGGCAACGGGGCGCTGTTCTTCGAGCTTTGCATAAAACCTATTGGAAGCGCGACCGACTTATGAAAAACGATTTACCACGAGAAGCTTCCGCATCCGGCCTGGAAAATCTGTCCTTGCCGCTGGAAGTACGGGTGCATGGACGCGGCGGCCAGGGCGGCGTCACCTGCGCCAAGCTGATCGCCTCGTTGTACACGCAAATGGGACTGCACGTGCAGACCTTCGGCGATTACGGCAGCGAGCGCTCCGGCGCGCCGATCCAGGCCTTTACCCGCGTCGACCGCCAGCCGATCTCGAACCGCAACAAGGTCTATCAGCCAGACCACCTGATCGTCCTCGACGAGGCGCTGATGGGGCCGCAGGTGCTGTCGGGCACGGCGGCGGGCGCGCTGCTGCTGCTCAACACCCGCTCACGCCTCGACGCCTTCGCCGGGCAATTCGAGGACTATCGCTTCGGCGCCATCGACGCCACCGCGATCGCCCGCGAGCACGGCATCGGCAGCAGTTCGGTAGTGATCATCAACACCACCATCCTCGGCGCCTACGCGCGGCTGCTCGGCGTGCCGCTGAGCGCGCTCGAAAAGGCGTATGCGTCGCTGGGCCTGAGCGGCGACCTCGCCGCCGCCGAACATGCCTACGACCAGGTGCAGATTCGCGATCCGCGCCCCGAAACAGCCGGCGCCACCGCGCGCGGCGCGACGACCTGGCAGCCGGTGCTGCCGCCGGTCCTGCCGCTGACCGAACACCACACCGATTTGCCGGCAACGCTCAAGACCGGTACCTGGAGTACCCAAGCGCCGCGCTACCGCGAGCACGCCGCGCCGTGCAACCAGGCCTGCCCGGCCGGCAATGACATCCGCGGATTCATCCAGGCGCTGAAGAACGAAGGCGCCGACGCGGCAGCACGCGTGCTGCTGCGCACGCAAGCCCTGCCCTCGGTCTGCGGCCGCGTCTGCCCGGCCCCGTGCATGCAGGGCTGCAACCGCGAGGCCTTCGACGGCGCCGTCAATATCCGCAGCCTGGAGCGCTGGATCGCCGATCACTCGGACGTCACGCTCGAACGGCAAAGCACCGACACGCCGCGCCGCTTCGCCGTCATCGGCGGCGGCCCCGCTGGCCTGAGCGCAAGCTATCAACTGGCGCGACGCGGCCACGCGGTAACCCTCTACGACGCCGGCCCCGGCCTCGGCGGCGTGCTGCGCAACGGCATCCCCGCCTACCGCCTGCCGCCGGACGTGCTGCAGCGCGATGTCGATCGCATCGTCAGTCTCGGCGTCGACACGCGCCTCAACGCCCGCCTCGACCGCGATGCGCTGGCGCGCCTGCCGGACGAGGTCGACGCGCTGCTGCTGTGCACCGGTCTCGGCCCGGCGCTGAAGCTCGGCGTCGAGGGAGAAACACTGCCCGGCGTCGAACAGGGCCTCGACTTCCTCGACCAGGCGAAACAGGGCCAGGTCACGCTGCAGGGCCGCGTCGTCGTGGTCGGCGGCGGCAACACGGCGATCGATTGTGCACGCACGGCGCTGCGTTGTGGTGCCACTTCGGTAAAACTCGTCTATCGCCGCAGCCGCGAGGAAATGCCGGCGATCGCCGAGGAAATCGACGCCGCCGAATTCGAAGGCGTGCGCCTCGTGCTGCAGCGCCAGCCGGTTGCCTTCACTGGCAACGGCAACGTCAGCGCCGTCGTGCTGGCCGAAGTCGAACCCGGCGCACCCGACGCGAGCGGACGGCGGCAGCCGGTGGTGAGCTCGCGGACCTCGACGCTCGACTGCGACACGGTCCTGCTCGCGCTCGGCCAGGGCGCCATGGCCGACGTCCTGCCGGACGACTGGCAGATCCGCAACGGACGCGTCTGGCGCGGCGACGCGGCGCTGCCGGTCTGGCTGGCCGGCGACTGCGCCAACGGCGACGGCACCGTCACCCATGCCATTGGCAACGGACGGCGGACAGCGCTGGCCGCCCTGAGCTGGCTGGAAAGTGGGTTGGACGGCGGCGTGCCAACTGGCGATAAAAACGGCGAAAACCCCGTCGCCCCGGGCCAGATCCGCTTCTCCCACTTTGACGTGGCGCCGCCGCATCGCGACAAGGAATCGCCGCCCTCGGTGCGCCGCAACAGCTTCGACGAATGCAATCACGGCCTGGCCGGGCCGGAGGAAGCCGAACGCTGCTTCTCCTGCGGGCAATGCACGCACTGCGACACCTGCCTGATCTACTGCCCGGAAGGCGTCATCGCCCGCGCCGGCGACGGCTACCGGATCGATGCCGACTACTGCAAGGGCTGCGGCATGTGCGTCGCCGAATGTCCACGCAGTGCCATGGAAATGCACGAAAAAAACAAGCAAGAGGTGAGCTCATGTCTCTGAAACTGCTGAGTGCCAATCACGGCGCCGGACTCGCCGCGACGCTCGCCGGCCGCGCCAATCGCACGGGCCGCGGCTTCTGCAGCGGGGTCTATCCGATCACCCCCTCGACCGAATGCATGGAATATCTCTGCCTGCAGGAGATCGAAAAAGGCCGCGTCGTCAAGGTCGAGAGCGAACACAGCGCCATGGCCGTCTGCATCGGCGCGGCGGCAGCCGGGGCGCGCAGCTTCACCACCACCTCGTCGAACGGCCTCGCCTACATGGCCGAAAACTGCATCGCCGCCGCCTACCTGCGCCTGCCGGTGGTGATGGCGGTCGCCAACCGGACGATCGGCCCGCCCTGGAACATCTGGGCCGATCACGGCGACGCGCTGATGCTGCGCGATCACGGCCTCATCCAGTTCTATTGCGCCGACAACCAGGAACTCTTCGACACCGTGCTGGCCGCCTTCCGGCTCGCCGAAGACCCGGCGGTGATGATGCCGGCGATGGTCTGCATGGAGGGCTTCATCCTCTCGCATACCGTCGCGCAGATCGATGTGCCCGATCAGGCGCTGGTCGATGCCTTCCTGCCGACGACGACGGTGCCGCACCGCCTCGGCGAAGCGCCGCACGCGCTGGGGCAGATCGACCTGCCGCACCAGACCGAAATGCACCGGCACCAGCATCTCTCGGCGATGAACGGCGCCGCCCGCGTCTATGCCGGCATCCAGGACGAGTTCGAGCACATCTTCGGGCGCCGGCTGGGCGACGCCGTCGTACCCTACCGCGCCGACGATGCCGAAACGCTGATCGTCTCGATGGGTACGATCGGCGCCACCGCCGAGCGCGTCGTCGACCAGCTGCGCGCCCAGGGCCAGAAGGTCGGCGCGCTGCGCGTGCGCCTCTTCCGTCCGCTGCCGAGCGAGGCCATCCGCGCCTGGTTCGCCGGTAAACAGCGCATCGCCGTGATCGACCGCGACGTCAGCCTCGGCTTCGGCGGCGTGCTCTGGGGCGAGGTCAATTCCCTCGCCGATCCGGGCACCGTGGTGCAGAGCTACCTCGCAGGACTCGGCGGCGGCGACGTCCGTCCCGAGCATATCGTCAATATGCTGGCCGATTTGCAGCCGCGCAAGAATGCCGGACACCCGGCGATGATGGAGGCCGCATGATGAACGAACCCGTATTGGGCGGCATGGCCCAGACCACGCTCGACCGCCCCGATCCCCTGCTGCGCATGGGTAACACCAACTGCGGCGGCTGCGGCCTCTCGTCGCTGATGCAGATGATGCGCCATGCGGTCGCCGACCAGCGTGTGCACCTCGTCGTCCCCGCCTGCTGCGCCGCCGTCTCGGCCGGCATCTACCCGCAGAGCACCTACGGCGTGCCGACCCTGCTGACCACCTTCGCCTCGGCCGCCGCAGCGGCCAGCGGCATCGCCACCGTCGCCCGCATGAACGGTGAGGATACCCGCGTCATCTGCCTTGCCGGCGATGGCGGCACCTATGACATCGGCTTCGCGACGCTGTCGGCGGCGGCGGATCGCAACGAGGACGTGCTCTACATCTGCTATGACAACGAAATCTACGGCAACACCGGCGGGCAGCGCTCGTCGGCGACGCCGGCCGGCGCGGTGACGAGCAACCTGTCGAGCGCCAAGCCCGAGGAAAAGAAGGACATCCTGGCGATCATGGCGGCGCATCGCGTTCCCTATGTCGCCTCGGTCTCGCTCGCCCACGCCGAGGACACCGTGCGCAAGCTGCGCCGCGCGCTCGACCTCAAGGGCTTCCGCTTCCTGCATGTGCTCTCGCCCTGCCCGACCGGCTGGAAATCGGAACCGGCGATGGGCATGGAACTGGTGCGGCTGGCGGTGCGCTCGGGGCTCTACCCGGTCATCGAGATCTTCGACGGCAAACGCTACGTGGTGAATATCGAGCCCGACTTCTCCGACGAGGCGCTGGACATGTATCTCTCGCTTCAGCTACGGTTCCAGAAATCGGGCATCAGCGCCGCCGGCCTGCGTCCGGCGATCGACCGCCATTGGCAGGAACTGCGCGCGCTCAGCGGGCGCATCGTGCCGGCCCGGCGCGTCGCCTGAACCACAGACATCGGGAGAAACGGATCATGCGCAAATACGTCGGGGAACGGATCAAGGCGCTGCGCGAGGCGCAGGACATGACATTGTCCCAGGTATGCAAACTCACCGGCATCGATGAGGACCGCCTGCAAGCCTACGAGGATGGCTCGGCGGTGCCGTCGATCGGCGCCGTCATCCAGCTGTCGCGCGTGCTCGGGTCGAAGATGGCCGGACTGCTGCACGGCGGCGCCACGGTTTCGGACTCGCTCACCATCTGCCGCTCGGGCGAATCGCTGGCGGGCGAACAGGGCGGCACCGAGCAGAGCTATTCCTACGCCTCGCTGACGCGGCCGGGCACTGTCGGCCATACGATGGAACCCTTCCTGCTGACCTTCGACCCGAATCTTCGCCAGGGCGTGCCGATCACGCACGACGGGCAGGAATTCGTCTATGTCGTCAGCGGCGCCGTCGAACTGTTCTACGACGGGCACAGTTACCGGCTCGACACCGGCGACAGCGCCTATCTCGATTCCTCGCAGCCGCACACCTTCCACGGGCTCGGCAACGAGGTCGCGAAAGTACTCGCCGTGGTCAGTTACTCAAGCTGAGCCACCGCCCTCGCCGCGCGCGCCGCAGAAGCGCCGGGCACGGCCGGAACAACGGTTCCGGCCGAACAACAGATCGAATCAGGGGATACGCCATGTCGGCACACACGCTGTATCTGGAAAAACGGACCATCGCCGCCGAAGCGGTGCGGCTCGTCCGCGACAATGATGTCATCATCGTTCCCACCGGCGTCGGCGAACCGCCGACGCTGCTGGCCGAGCTGTCCGAACAGCGCCGCAGTTTCCGCGGCGTCGAAATCGCCCAGACGCTGCCGCTGCGCAAGTTCGGTTATTTCGATCCGGACACCGCCGAACACATCCGGCATACCTCCTACTTCTTCGGCCCGGCCTCGCGTCCCGGCGGCCAGGACGGCTGGATCGACTACGTCCCGGCCTACTTCTCCGAACTGCCGGTGCTGATCGAGCGCGGTCTCAACCGCGCCGACGTGGTCTTTTCGATGGCCTCCGAGATGGACGAGCACGGCTACTTCTCGCTCAGCCTCGGCGCCGACTACACCATGGCCGCGATCGCCAAGGCGCGCGCCGTCGTGCTGGAGGTGAATCCCAACGTGCCCTATGCGCACGGCAACTGCCATGTGCATATTTCGCAAGTGACGGCGCTGATCGAGAGCGAAGACCCGATCCTCGAGGTCGGTCTGCCGAAGATCGAACCGGTCCAGGCTGCGATCGGCAAATATGTCGGCGAGCTCGTCCCCGATGGCGCCACGCTGCAGATCGGCTTCGGCGGCATCCCTGATGCGGTCGTCATGCAACTGACGGAGAAGCGCGACCTCGGCGTGCACACCGAGATGATCGGCGACGGCATCATGTCGCTGGTCGAGGCCGGCGTCGTCACCAACCGCAAGAAGAACTACCGGCCGGGAAAGATGTTCGCCACCTTCGCCCTCGGCTCGCGCAAGCTGTACCGGTTCATGCATCGCAACCCGGCGCTCGAGATGCATCCGGTCGACTTCACCAACGATCCGGCGCTGGCCGGCCGCAATGACAATCTGATCGCCATCAACGCCAGCCTGCAGGTCGATCTGATCGGGCAATGCTGCTCGGAAAGCATGGGTTTCACGCCCTATTCGGGCACCGGCGGACAGGCCGACTTCGTCCGCGCCGCCAACCGCTCGCACGGCGGCAAGGCGATCATCGTCCTGCCTTCGACGGCCAAGGGCGACACGCTCTCGCGCATCGTGCCGACCCTGACGCCCGGCGCCCATGTCACGACGACGAAGAATGACGTCAATTACGTCGTCAGCGAATACGGCGTCGCCCAGCTGCGCGGCAAAACGGCCAAGCAGCGCGCCGAGGCGCTGATCGGCATCGCCCATCCCGACTTTCGCGAGGAACTGCGCGCCGCGGCTCGGAAAATGCGGCTACTCTGAGATACCGGCCGGACGCGCCGGCGTTTGAACGAGAACACGCCCCAAGAGTTTCAGCTGGCGTAGAATCGCGGTTCATCGCGACTTTCGCGCCTGTTTGCGGGAATCCCCGGAATGTCGAAACGCCTGCCCTCGCTCAACGCCCTGCGCGTCTTTGTCGTGGTCGCCCGCCACGGCGGCGTCTCGCGCGCCTCCGAGGTGCTCAACCTGACGCACAGCGCCGTCAGCCACCAGATCCGCATCCTCCAGGAAGAGCTCGGCATCACCTTGTTCGACAAGGCCGGGCGCGGCCTCAGCCTGACCACCGAGGGCAGCCGCTTCGCCCAGCGCGTCGAAGCGGCCTTCAACGAGATCGAGGACGCCGCCCACGAGGTCTGCACGAGTCAGCACCGGCACCTGCGCGTCGGCACCATCTCGTCCTTCGCCGCCTGCTGGCTGCTGCCGCGGATCGGCGACTTCATCTCGTCCTGCCCGGATATCGACGTCGACGTGCAGTCGACCAACACGCCGACCGTCCTCACCCACCTCGACGCCGATGTCTCGATCGGCTTCGGCACCGGCCCGTATCCCGGCGTCTTCAGCGAACTGCTCCTGCGCGACTGGCTTTTCCCGGTCTGTTCGCCGGAATTCGCGCGCCAGTACGACCTGCACGACCATGCCTGGTTCGACGGCGTGCCGCTGATGCATTCGTCCTACGAGCCGTGGTCGCTGTGGTTCGCCGCCGCGGGGATTACAGCGAAGGAACCGGAACGCGGCATCATGTTCGACAACTCGGCGCTGATTCTGCAGGCGGCGATCAAGGGACAGGGACTCGGACTCGTCCGCCATTCGCTGGCGCACGACGATCTCGTCGCCGGACGCCTGGTGCGGCCGTTCAGCGCCGTCGTCGAGTCGCCGATGTCATATTATTTCCTGTGCCGGATGGACAAGCTGGAGACGCCGCCGGTGACGCGATTCCGGCAATGGATCAAGGAACAGGTGGCGGCATTCCCGACGCACGTGGATCGGGCGCTCGGTAGCGCGTAACGAAGTATTGTGGCGTCCCCACGGGGATTCGAACCCCGGTACCAACCGTGAAAGGGTTGTGTCCTAGGCCTCTAGACGATGGGGACCCGGAACCGATAAGCGCCAACGACAATGTCGTGGTTGCGGGGGCAGGACTTGAACCTGCGACCTTCGGGTTATGAGCCCGACGAGCTGCCAACTGCTCCACCCCGCGCCCGATAAAGCGCTTGTTTCGCTGAATGCCAGACATCAGCGAATGAAACTGGAGCGGGAGACGAGTCTCGAACTCGCGACCTCAACCTTGGCAAGGTTGCGCTCTACCAACTGAGCTACTCCCGCAGATACTTTGGCTCCTCGACCTGGGCTCGAACCAGGGACCTACGGATTAACAGTCCGGCGCTCTACCGACTGAGCTATCGAGGAACAGGCTGCGCATTATATCGGCTGAAATTTCTTTCGCAAGCCCAATCCGCATTTTTATGCAAAGAATGCGTCTTCTTGCCGGCGCCGCTGCGCTCGCCCGCCCTCCGCCAGGCATGCCTGGCGTGCGCGATCAGTAGTTGGAAATCTCGATGAGATTGTTGTCCGGGTCGCGGAAATAGATCGACAGGATCGGCCCGACCGCGCCGGTACGCTGGATCGGCCCCTCGATGATCGTGATGCCGCGACTTTCCAGCGTCTTCTTGAGTGCGTCGACGGGAATCTTCGAAATGAAGCAGATGTCGATCGCCCCCGGCGTCGGCGACGCGGCTTTCGGCTCGAACTCCTTGCCCTTCTCGTGGAGATTGATCTTCTGCTTGCCGAAGGTCAGCGCCTTGCGGCCGGCGCCGAAGGTCTCCACCCCCATCCCGATGCGCGAATAGAACTCGACCGTCCGGTCGATGCTGGCGACGGTGAAGACGATGTGATCGACACTGTCGATGATGCTTTGGTCATTAGCCATGGCTTGGTCGGCTCCTGCAGGCGCGGCATGGATCGCCGCAGAGAAAAATACGAGTAACAGACTCAGGACGCGTGCGGCGATACATTTCAGCATAATTCCTCCCGTCGATGTTCGTGTTGCGATGTGCGTGTTGACACGGCCATGCCGGCCGGCGACCGGCAAACGGCAAACGGCATCGGCAGTCTGTTGCAGCCGAATCGCGCCTGTCCATTTGCAAATACGCACGCTCGCCTATCCGATTCGCGAAGGCGCATACCGACGGCGCAAAAAAACGGGCGACCTGCGTCGCCCTGAAATGCCCTGCAGAGAAATTTTAAAAACGCCACCTGCATTTCCCCTCGCCGGCGACCACATCGAAAGCAGAGTATGCAAAACGCCGGCACGCCGGTCCATTCGCGAAATCGGACGGTGCGCTTCGCCATTTGCAAACGCATCGGCAGACAAGCCGCCGTCCCTCGACGGACAGATTCCGCCGGCGCAGCAATGCCAAAAGCATCGACAGAAGGGTCTTCAAAACGCCATCGCACGCAACGGCGAGACGACGGAATGGCGCCATCGCCGGCCTTCGCAAAACGCGAATCGCAGCGACCGTAATGAGCAATGGACGCTGCCTGGTCGCACGACCACACTTCAGAACCGCAGCAACACCTCAGCCAAGGAATATCAACCATGGACAACGCAAGCATGAAAGACAACGCGTCGACCCACGGCCCCCTGGCGGGCCTGAAAGTCGTCGAGATGGGGCAACTCATTGCCGGTCCCTTCGCCTGCAAGACGCTGGGCGATTTCGGTGCCGACATCATCAAGATCGAACCGCCGAGTACCGAATCCAGTCTGGGCGGCGACCCGCTGCGCCGCTGGCGGATGCTCAAGGACGGCACTTCCGTCTGGTGGCAGGTTCAATCGCGCAACAAGCGCTCGCTGGCGCTGAACCTGAAGGACCCGGAAGCGCAGGAAGTCGTGCGCGCACTGGCCCGCGAAGCCGATGTGCTGATCGAGAATTTCCGGCCGGGAACGCTCGAAGAATGGGGCCTCGGCCCGGATCGCCTGATGGAAATCAATCCGTCGCTGATCATCCTGCGCATCAGTGGCTATGGCCAGACCGGACCGTATCGCGACCGTCCCGGTTTTGGCGTCGTCGCCGAAGCCATGGGCGGCCTGCGTCACCTGACCGCCGAACCCGGCCGGGTGCCGGTGCGCGTCGGCGTCAGCATTGGCGATACGCTGGCGTCATTGCATGGCGTCATCGGCATCCTGATCGCCCTGCAGCACCGGAGCAAGACGGTGAGCGAGAAGCTTCCGCGCGGCGAAGGACAGGTCATCGATGTCGCGCTCTACGAGGCCGTGTTCAACTGCATGGAAAGCCTGCTGCCGGAATACAGTGCCTTCGGCGCCGTGCGCGGCCCCGCCGGCAGCGCCCTGCCGGGCATCGCACCAACCAATGCCTACCGCTGCAAGGACGACGCCTACGCCCTCATCGCCGGTAATGGCGACAGCATTTTCCGGCGCCTGATGAAGCTGATCGGCCGCGACGACCTCGGCAACGACCCGGCGCTCGCCGACAACGCCGGCCGTGTCGCCCGCGTCGCCGAACTCGACAAGGCCATCGGCGACTGGAGCATCCAGCACAGCGTCGAGGAAGTGCTGACGGCGCTCGACGACGCCAAGGTCCCGGCCGGCAAGATCTATTCGATCGCCGACATTGCCGCCGACCCGCATTACCAGGCGCGCGGCATGCTCGAAAACGTCGACATGGACGACGGCAGCGTTCTGGCCGTTCCCGGCATCGTGCCGAAGCTGCTCGGCACGCCCGGATCGCTGCGGACCAAGGCGCCGACACTCGGACAGCATAGCGCCGACATTCTCGGCGAACTCGGCTATTCCCCCGAATCGATCCGGGCGATGGCGGCAAAGGGCGTGATCGGCGGCATCGCCAGCGGAGACAGATCATGACACGACTGTATTTCAACGAAGTGGCGACGCGCGACGGCTTCCAGAACGAGTGCAACTTCATCCCGACCGGAACCAAGGTCGAACTGATCGACGAATTGAGCCTGTGCGGCTATGCCAAGATCGAGGTGAGCTCCTTCACCTCGCCCAAGGCGATCCCGATGCTGCGCGATGCCGACGAGGTGATGCACCGGATCAAGCGCGTCGCCGGCGTCGAATACACCGTCCTGGTACCGAACATGCGCGGCGCCGAACGGGCGATGCTCGCCCAGGCCGACGAACTGAATCTCGTCATGTCGGTCTCCGAGACGCACAACCTCTCCAACCTGCGGATGCCGCGCGCCAACAGCTTCTCGGTGCTCGCCGAGGTCATCCGCGAAGTCGATGGCAAGACGCCGATCAACGTCTCGCTGTCGTGCTGCTTCGGCTGTCCGATGGAGGGGAATGTCGCCGAGGCCGACGTCCTCGCCTATGCAAAACGCTTCGCCGATCTCGGCGTCCGCGGCATCACGATCTGCGACACCACCGGCATGGCGCACCCGGCCCAGGTCAGCCGGATGGTGGCGGGTTTTCAGCAGGCCTTCGACGCCGCCTTCCCGGCGCTGCAACTGACCCTCCATTTCCATAACACCCGCGGCATGGGACTCGCCAACGTCCTGGCAGCGGTGCAGGGCGGCGTCACCCGTTTCGACGCGTCGCTCGGCGGCCTCGGCGGATGCCCGTATGCACCGGGCGCGAGCGGCAACATCGCCAGCGAGGAAGCGATTCACATGCTGCAGGCATCGGGCCACGACACCGGCATCGACATCGACCGCCTGATGAAGATCGCCCGACAGCTGCCCCACATCGTCTCGCACGACGTGCCGAGCCAGCTCGTCAAATCCGGCCTCATCGGCGACCTGCATCCGGTGCCGGAATACGTCCGCGAACTCAGAAAGCACTACGAGGGCAGCGCCGGCTGATACAGGGATCGCCGATGCAGGCACGCCGCTCATTCGCGGCAATCAAATAACAAACGAGGAGAGTCAAAATGAATGGCAATGAACTGGCAATTGGCAGCACCGCCAAGGCAAGAACGAGTTGGTACCGATGGATCGTCATGCTCCTGATATTCGTCGTCTACACCATCGCCTACGCCGACCGCTCGAATCTCGGCGTGGCGCTGCCCTTCATCAAGAAGGAGTTCGCGCTCAGCAACACCGAGGCCGGCGCGCTCGTCAGCCTGCTGTTTTTCGGCTATGCGGTGGCACAGATCCCGGCCGGGCTGATCTACAAGAAGTTCAAGGTCAGGAGCGTGTTCCCGCTGGCAATGATCATGACCTCGATCTTCACCGGCCTGCAGGGCCTGACGTCGTCGGTCTTCATGCTCAAACTCTACCGGGTCGGACTCGGCATTTCGGAAGGACCGTTGCCGATCGGTTGCCTGCAGACGATCAACCACTGGTTCCCGCCGAAGGAAAAAGGGACCGCCACCGGGATCTATCTGGCGGCTTCGAAATTCGGCGCGGTGATCGCCCCGCCGATCGGCGTCTTCATCATCAGTATGTGGGGCTGGCGCGAAGTCTTCTTCGCCTTCGCCATTCCCGGCATCATCCTGAGCGTGGTCTGGTATCTGTCGGTCAAGAACACGCCGGAAGAGAGCGCCATGGTTTCGCCGGCCGAGCTTGAATACATCCGCGCCGAACAGGCCGTCGCCGTCGCCGCCGACCGGCCGGCGAAGCCGAAGCGCGACCTCGCCTGGCTCGACCGGCTGATTCGCGCCAAACAGGTCAAGCTCGTCGACACCAGCGCCGGCATCTGGCGCTCCTGGAACATCATCGGCAACGCGCTTGGCTATTTCTTCATGGTCGGCATCGTCAATGTCATCATGTCCTGGATTCCGACCTACCTGGTCAGCGAAAAGGGGTTCGCCACGATGAAGATGGGATTCGTCTCGGCCGCCCCCTTCGTCGGCGCCGTCGCCGGCAACTTCATCGGCGGCCTGATCTCCGACCGCCTCCTCGACAAGCGCCGCAAGCCGCTGATGCTGCTGACGGCGCTGTGCACCTCGGTGATGATGTACAGCCTGGTGTATGCGCCGAACGACGCCATCACGCTCTCGGCGCTGTTGTTCATGGCCGGCTTCCTGCTCAGCATCGGCTACTCGGCGTTCTCGGTCTATGCGATGGGCGCGACGACCAAGGAGGTCTATCCGGTCGCCTACGGGCTCGTCAACACCGGCGGTCAATTGGGCGGCGCCGTCGCCCCGCTGGTCGTCGGCATGATCCTCGACGCCTTCAACTGGAATGTCGTCTTCATGGCCCTGGCCGCCTCGTCGATCCTGACCCTGCTGATCATCGCGACGATCGACGAACCGATGAACGAGATACAGGCGGGCAAATAACGCCCCCGCCGCCCGCGTGCCGCCCCCCGGCATGCGGGCCCGAAGAAATCCGGCACCGACGCCGTCCCGGATGGTACATTGTCATGATAACCATCCTTTAAAACGTCAAGAGAGAGAAAACCCATGAAAACCAAAAGCGGCGTCATCGCCGGAGACGACTTGCAGGCGCTGTTCGCCTTTGCCAAAGCCAAGCAGTTCGCCCTGCCGGCGGTCAATGTGATCAACACCAGCACGGTCAATGCCGTCATGGAAACCGCGGCCGAACTGCAGTCGCCCGCCGTCATCCAGTTTTCCAACGGCGGCGCCCAGTTCTATGCCGGCAAGGCCCTCAACAATGACGGGCAGCGCGCCTGCGTCGCCGGCGCCGTGTCGGCAGCCCACCATATCCACGCGCTCGCCGGCATGTACGGCGCCACCATCGTCCTGCACACCGACCACGCGGCCAAGAAACTCCTGCCCTGGATCGACGGCCTGCTCGACGCCGGCGAAGCCTTCTACCAGGCCAACGGCAAGCCGCTGTTCAGCTCGCACATGCTCGACCTGTCGGAAGAATCGCTCGAAGAGAACATCGAGATCTGCGAACGCTATCTCGCCCGCATGAGCCGCATCGGCATGACCCTCGAACTCGAACTCGGCGTCACCGGCGGCGAGGAAGACGGCGTGGACAACAGCGGCGTCGACAGCGCCAAGCTCTACACGCAGCCGGAGGACGTGGCGCTGGCCTACGAGCGCCTGTCGAAGATCAGCCCGAACTTCACGATCGCCGCCTCGTTCGGCAACGTCCACGGCGTCTACAAGCCCGGCAACGTCAAGCTGCAACCGATCATCCTGAAGAATTCGCAGGACTTCATCCAGCAGAAATTCGCCACCCCGGCCCAACCCGTCAACTTCGTCTTCCACGGCGGTTCGGGATCGACGCTCGAAGAAATCCGCGAGGCGATCTCCTACGGCGTCATCAAGATGAACATCGACACCGATACGCAGTGGGCATTCTGGGACGGCGTCCGCGGCTTCTACAAGAAGAACGAAGGCTACCTGCAGGGCCAGATCGGCAACCCGGAAGGCGAGGACAAGCCGAACAAGAAGTACTACGATCCGCGCGCCTGGCTGCGCAAAGGCGAGGAATCGTTCAAGGCGCGTCTCAAGCAGGCCTTCACCGACCTCAACAACATCGGCACACTGGCCTGACCGGGCCGTCGGCGGCGAACGGCGGGGTGGGGAATCCTTCATTCAGCGAGAAATCCATGAGCAGCGATCCTCATCACCGCAAAGTCGTCGGGCAGTTCGGGCCGAACGCCGCCGCCTATCTGACCAGCGCCGTACACGCCGCCGGCGCCGATCTTGACCGCATGGCCGAGATCGTCGGCCGGCGCCCGTGCCCACGGGCGCTCGTTAGAGCCTATTTCGGCAGGGATCGTGGGCCGCGCCGTTTCGTTGCGGGAGGCAGCGCAAGGCGTGGGCGATGAAGTGGAGTTATTCTCCACGAATCGGCCGCAACGTAGCGATGCGCCCGCAACGAATCGGCCCTTCGGGTTGTCGATACGGGCGGCGTCTGCGGCGTTGCTCCGCTTGCACATGGAATAACCATGCGCTGCGCCTCGCGCCTTGCATCCATCCGCCCGTATCGACAACGCGGCTCGCGAGCCCTGCCGAAATAGGCTCTCAGGTTGCGGCGGCGGACACGTCAGTTTCCGCCTGGCGAAGCTGGCCGGAACGGTGACGGCCTACGACCTGTCCGAGGACATGCTCGCGGTGGTCGCCGCCGAAGCCGCGCGACGCGGCCTCAACAACATCGACACCGTGCGCGGCGCCGCCGAAGCCCTCGACTTCGCGCCGGCCAGTTTCGATGCGGTCGTCAGCCGCTACAGCGCGCACCACTGGCAGCACCTGGCCAGCGGCATCAAGGAAGCCCGCCGCGTCTTGAAGGACGACGGCATCGCCATCTTCATCGACGTCATCGCGCCGGAGCTGACGCTCTATGACACCTGGCTGCAATCGGTCGAACTGCTGCGCGATCCGTCGCATGTCCGCGACATGACGCTGTCGGAGTGGAAACGGGTCATCGAAGCGGCCGGCATGGCGATCGAAGAAACCGTCGTCGGGCGCCTGCGGCTGGCTTTCGACCCTTGGATCGAGCGCCTCAAGACGCCGCTGTCCCACGTCGTCGCCATCCGTTCCCTGCAGCACGGCGCCGACAGCAACGTCGCCCGGCATTTCGACATCGAGGACGATGGCAGCTTTACGGTCGATACGGCGCTGATCGTGGCGCGGCCGGTGCCGGCGTAAAGCACCCGCTCAGGGCGCTGCCGCGGCAGGACCTTGCCCGGCCTCCGACAAGGCCGACTCGGCGAGGAAATTGACGAAGTCGAGGATGCCCGGGTCTTCCTCGTTCTGACCGACGGCGATCAGCAAATTGCGCTGCCCCCAGGCGTCGCCGAGCGGTCGCCAGGCGAGCTGCAGGCTCTTGATCAGCGGCTGCGTTGCGCCCTTGGGCAGGAGCGCGATCCCGAGCCCGGCCGCGACCATATGACACACCGCTTCGAAGCTGCGTAACTGCATGCGGATCTTGAGCGGGCGATTGACCGCCAGGGCGGCCGCCCGCTGCTTCTGCAGGGACGCCGCGCCGGCGGACAGGCAGATCTGTTCCTCATCGAGGGTATCGACGAAAAACAAGGGCTTTTTCGAGCGCGCCAGGGGATGCCCCTTGGGCAGGACGAAGATCAATTCATCCGAGCGGAAAGAGCGGACGCTCATGTCGCTGACGTCGGGCCCTTCGACGAAGACCGCGACATCGGTCCGGCCTTCCCGCAAGGACGCGACGACGAGCTCGGAGACCATCTCCTCGACGTCGATGCGGACGTTCGGATGCAACTCGGCATGACGGGCGAGCAAGGGCGGCAGGTACTCGGTGATCGCCGCACTCGACGAATGCAGGCGGATATGACGGGCAATCCCCTGTTGCAGATCGGCGAGTTCGGCACCGATCTCGTCCATCGTATGGAGCAGCGCCAGGCCGTGCTTGACGAACACCCGGCCCGCCGCGGTCGGCAGCAGGCCCTTGGTATGACGAACGAACAGCGGGCTATCCACTGCGTTTTCGAGTTCGCGGATGCGCCGGCTCGCCGCCGCCAGGGCCAGATGCGTTTCTCTCGCCGCGGCGGTCAGGCTGCCGGTCTGGGCGCAGGCGACGGCTAGCCGGACGGACACCAGGTCAAACCTGGCGAGGTTATAAGCAGTCGTCCTCATGCGTGTGTCCCTCCGGCCCGATCACAGGAATCGCCCTGTCGCCCATTTGTATGCAGTTCGGCGGACGAGGTCAATCCCCGCGCTTGCGCTTCAGCACCCGCTTTGCCGCGTCGACAAAGTCCTTCGCCTTCAAGTTGTAGGCCACCGCCAGTTCCTCCGGCAGGCCACATTCCAGGAAGGTATCGACGATACCGACCATTTCGACGGGGACGGGAACCGTGCTCACCAGCGTTTCGGCGACCGCGCCGCCGAGTCCGCCGGCAAGCTGCGCTTCATCGACGGTCACGATCGCGCCGGTCTCCTTCGCCGCGGCGAGGACCGCCGCCGCGTCGAGCGGCTTGACCGTATGCATGTTGATGACGCGGGCCGACACGCCTTCGGCGGCAAGCTGATCGTGGGCGAGCAGGGCCTCGTGCAGCAGCGGTCCGGCGGCGATGATCGTCACGTCCTCGCCGGGCTTCATGACGATCGCCTTGCCGATCTCGAACGGGTCGTCTTCGCGGGTGAACACCGGCGTCGCCTCGCGGGCAAAGCGCAGGTAGCACGGCCCGTGCATGCTCGCGGCGGCGATCGTCGCCTTCTTCGCCTCAATGGCGTCGCAGGGCAGGATGACCGTCATGTTCGGCAGCACGCGCATGACCGCGACATCTTCCAGCGACTGGTGCGTGGCGCCGTCGCCGCCGGCCGAGATACCGCCATGGGCGCCGGCGATCTTGACGTTCAGATTGGAGTAGCACACGGTCGTGCGGATCTGGTCCCAGGCGCGCCCGGCGACGAACACCGCATAGGTCGTCGCGAACGGCACCTTGCCGCCCAGCGACAAGCCCGCCGCCGTGCCGATCATGTCCTGCTCGGCGATGCCGATGTCAAAAAACCGTTCCGGGTACTTGGCCTGGAACCAGTCGGTACGTGTCGATTTGGCCAGATCGGCGTCGAGCACGACCACCTCCGGACGGGTCGCGCCCAGCTCCACCAGTCCGTTGCCATAACCATCCCGCGTCGGCAGCATCTTCAAGCTCATCTCAGTGTCCCTTCCCGTAAATATCCGCCAGCGCCAGTGCCATCTCGTCCCGGTTGCAGGGCTTGCCATGCCAGCCGGCGACGTTCTCCATGAACGAGACGCCCTTGCCCTTGATCGTCCGCATCAGGATCACCGAGGGCTTGCCGCGCGTCTGCCGCGCTTCGTCGTAGGCGGCCAGCATTTTCGCGACGTCGTGGCCATCGACTTCGATCACATGCCAGTTGAAGGCACGCCACTTGTCGGCCAGCGGCGCGATGCCCATGACCTTCTCCACCTCGCCGTCGATCTGCAAGCCGTTGTAATCGACGATGGCGCAGACGTTGTCGAGCTTGTAGTGGGCGGCGGTCATGATGGCTTCCCAGACCTGGCCTTCCTGCAGTTCGCCGTCGCCGAGCAGGCAATAGGCGCGATAGGGCTTGCGATCGAGCCGGGCCGACAGCGCAAAGCCATTGGCGACCGACAGCCCCTGCCCCAGCGACCCGCTGGAGACCTCGATGCCGGGCAGCGTCTTGCACGAGGGATGCCCCTGCAGGCGCGTGCCGAGCTTGCGCAGCGTCAGCAACTCTTCGACGGGGAAATAGCCGGTGCGCGCCATCGTCGCATAGACGACCGGGCAGACATGCCCCTTGGACAGGAAGAAACGGTCGCGATCAGCCCAGGCCGGATCGGCCGGGCGATGGTTCATTACATTGCAATACAGGGTGACCATCGCTTCGACAGCCGACAGACTTCCGCCCGGATGCCCGGAGCCCGCCGCGTTCGTCATTCGCACGATATCGGCACGGACGTCCTTGCATATCTCCTTGAGGCGTTCGACACTTTCCATACAGTTCCCTTTCTTGACTATCGAGCCGGTCAGAACTCACCAACAGGCATCCGCGCCCGGGCAGCAATCCACGGCGCCCGGGCGATACCCTGATGAGGCGCTACTGTGCGTTCCCCGCTGGCTGGCGTCCATTCTTCAATCGCGCCATTTGCATTCGCATTTTGCGAACGCCAACGAAGCTGCGGAAAGGCTCGTCCGACGGGCCGACCGAAGCCGCCACGTGCTCGCAAAGCGACGTCGATTCACGCCTGGTTGCCATTTCCAGACTAAGAAAAAAGCATATTTGACATGACAAAATCCTGAACTTTTTGCTAAGGTGGTCGACAAAGACTGGCATCGCGCAAAAAACAAGCAAAGACGCGGTACAGACACATCGAACAGGGTCGAAACACAGCTGACATGAAGTACGCGTTGCACGGGGAAGAGAAACAATGAAGGCCAGAAACTCAGGGCCGGAGCAAAGCCGCCGCCAGTTGACCGGAGAACTCGAACGTCTTGAGGTGATATTCCGGCTGAGTCCCGTAGGCATAGGCATCACACGAATGCGCGACGGCGCGCTCATCGACGTCAACGAAGCCTTCAGCCAGCTTCTCGGTTACAACCGCAGCGAACTGCTCGGCAAGACCTCGGCCGAACTCGGCCTCTGGGCCGATCCCGACGAGCGCGATCGCACTTTCGCGCGCATCCTGTCCGGCGACGTCATTCAGGAAATGCCGAGCAAGATCGTGCGCAAGGACAAGCAAGTCCGCGACGTCATGTTCTCCGCCACGATCTCGACGATCGCCGACGAGAACTATCTGGTCGGCACCCTGCGCGACATCACCGCCGAACTTCAAGCCGAACGCGAACGACGGATCACCGAACGGCGACTGCAGCTCTCGCTGGATCTCATGCCGATCGTGGTTTTCCATCAGGACCTCGACCTGCGCTACACCTTCATCGCCAACCCGCAGGTCCCGAAAACAGGCGAAACCATCATCGGAGGCTTCGATCACGACCTCTTCACCCCGGAAGATGCGAAAGTAACGAGCGCCATCAAACAGCGCGTCATCGAGAGCGGGATCGGCGAGCGCCATGAAATTCGCATGACCATCGCGGGAGAGATCCGGTGGTACGACACCCTGATCGAACCTGAACGGAATGCGGACGGTGCCATTATCGGCATTATCGGCGTCGCCGCCGACATTACCGAGCGCATGCAGCGCGAACAACGCTACCGTGCGGTCCTCGAAGACCAGACCGAAGTGATTGCCCGCTATCGGCGCGACGGCACGATGCTCTATGCCAATGAAGTCTATTGTCGCTTCTTCGGCAAGACCGAGGCGCAGATCGTCGGCCATTCGTGGGAACCGGTGGCGCACCCGGACGATATTGCGCTGGTCGAGGCGAAGCTGAACGAACTCTCCGTCAACAATCCCGTCGTTGTCATCGAAAACCGGGTGTATTCCGGCCAAGGGGAAGAGCGCTGGATGCAGTTCGTCAATCGCGGCCTGTATGACGAAAGCGGCGTCCTCCGCGAGATCCAGTCGGTCGGACGCGACATCACCGAACGTAAACGCAACGAGCAGGCGCTGGCCAAGTACCAGGCCCGCATCTATGAACTGCTCGAGTACTCCGACAAGCTGCGCGAAAAGCAGCGCAAGGACATCGCCCGCGACATTCACGACCAACTGGGCGCGCTCCTCACCTCGATCGGCTTCCGCATCGACTCGCTCAAGCATCGCTTCAGGGACGACGAGGCGATCAGGAATGAAATCGACCTGATCCGGTCCTTGGTGAAGCAGGCCAACGCTGCCGCCCGCACCATCTGCAACGCGCTCAGGCCGCCGGTACTCGACGACCTCGGCCTCGCATCGGCCTGCCAATGGTATATGAAGGACTGGTCGGCGCTGGTCGGCATCGCCGCCCAGGGGCGCTTTCCCAGTCGTTTGCCGGACTGCAGCGAGCAACTGAGCACCGACCTGTTCCGGGCCTTCCAGGAATTGCTCAACAACGTGGCCAAGCACGCCCATGCAAATGGCGTCAAGGTCAGCCTGTCTTCGGGCCGCCAGGGCTTGCGCCTGCGCGTCAGCGACGACGGCCGCGGATTCGCCGTGGACGAGGCGCGCAGCAAGGGCTATGGGCTGCTCGGGGTGAAAGAACGCATCCTCCGCCACCGCGGGCAGATGACAATCGAGTCGGGAAAGACCGGCACCACGGTGACGCTGACCATTCCCTGGCAGGGAGAAGCATGAAATCCGGACTGATCATTGCCGACGACCATCCGATGATGTGTCACGGGCTCAGCGAAATCATCGCGCGAACGCCGGACCTCGAGGTCGTCGCCATCGCGCACGACGGCGAGCAGGCCGAGACGATGGCAAAACAGCGACCGGCGGACCTGCTGATTCTCGATGTCGCGATGCCGATCAAGAGCGGGCTCGACGTGCTCGAATCGCTGCGCAGCGCGGGGATCCGGCTGCCGGTGCTGTTTTTCTCGATGTATCCCCCCGACCAATATGTCCCGTATATCAGGAAGGCCGGCGCCCAGGGATTCATCGGCAAGGACGCCGAGGAAAAAACGCTGCTCGCCGCCATCCGCAAGATCCTCGCCGGCAACGTGTTCTTCCCCTCGCTGACGACGCCACGGCACCGCTCGGTCAACACGCCCATTCGGGAGCTGCCGACGCTCTCGTCACGCGAGAACGAGGTGCTGAACCAACTCCTGCGCGGCACGCCGCTCGTCGACATCGCCGCCGAACTCGGTATCAGTCCACAGAGCGTCACGACCTACCGGCGGCGTCTCCTCGACAAGCTCGGCGTCAAGAACAACGTCGACCTGATTCGCCTGATGGGACATCCCGACTAACTGCAATTCTTGTCGGCTTTGTCTTTTTTATCTGACAGACAAGACACTGGCATCCGCGCATCATTGATCCGTTCTGATTTTAAGCCAATGTAATTCTGGCTTGCACAGAGGTGAAGGATGCGCGCGTTGGCGAAACCGCGAAGCCGGTGTGAAGAACTCTTGTCGAAAGACCCGGTCCCGCGCCGCACGCGAGGCCGGACCGCAGCCGCCCGCACCGGCCATGGCAGGAGCGCCGCGTCATGACCGGCAACCGCATTCTTTCGTGCATCGGCCGCCTGCTGGTCGCCCCGGCGGATGTCTCGATGCGCGCCTTCATCACACGCCTGATCTGGCTATGCCTGCTCCCGCCGCTGCTGCTCGCCGCCTGGCTGGCCTTCGACAACGTCAAGGCCAAGCAGGCCGACTTCCTCGACGACGCGCAGCACCTCACCCGCAACATTGCCCTGTCCATCGACCAGCGACTGGAAACCTACGTCGCCGGCCTGGCCATGCTGGCCGACTCGGCGTATGTGGACGATCCCCAGGGCTGGCCGGCCTTGTACCGGGAAGCGCAGGCCTTCGAAAGAAGCTTCGGCACCCATGTGATTTTTGCCAGTGCCAGCGGCCCCATGCAGATGCTGTTCAACACGCGCCAACCGTTCGGCAAGCCGCTGCCCGTACTGCCCCGCCCGGAAGGACAGGCGGCGGCGCCGCTGGCGGTGTCGACCGGCCGGCCGGCCGTCAGCAATCTCTTCTTCGGCCCGGTCGCCCGCACGCCCTTGGTCGCCGTCGCCGTGCCCGTCATGCGCCAGGGCAAGGCCGTGAATGTCATGCTGACGACGATCGAGACCGACTCCTTCCGGAAGCATCTCGAGAACGCGCATAGCGAAAACGGCTGGTCCCTCGCGCTCGTCGACAGCACCGGCAAGACGATCGCCCGTAGTGGTGCCACGAACGACGATCCGGCAGCGCGCGAGGATGCGGGCAAGCGGATTGCCGTCCGCCTGGACAATGCGCCGTGGTCCGTCGTCGTCGACATTCCGAGCGCCGCGCTGTGGCAACCGGTCCGCTCGGCGATCCTGCAACTGCTGGCCGGACTGCTGGCCGTATTGCTCATCAGTGTCGCCGCCGGCAAGATCACGGCCCGCCGTCTGGTGTCGGGCTTTTCGAACCTGCTGCAACCGACGGCGACCGGCGCGCCGCGCGCCGAGATCGCCGAGATCGCCCAGGTGCGCGATCAACTCGATGCCGCCGCCAGGCAACGCGAGATCGATTATCAGAACCTGATCGCCAGCGAGGGGCGCTTCACCGCCACCTTCGAACAGGCGGCGGTCGGCATGGCGCTGGTCGCCCCCGACGGCCAGTGGTTGCGCGTCAACCGGAAACTCGCCAGCATCGTCGGCTATTCGCCCGCCGAAATGCTCACAAAGACCTTTCAGGACATCACCCACCCCGACGACCTGAGCCATGACCAGGATCTGGTGGCGGGCATGCTGGCGCGCGAGTTCTCCACCTACTCGGTCGAAAAACGCTATCTACGCAAGGGCGGCAGCCAGGTCTGGGTCAACCTGACGGTCGCCCTGATCTGGACGGCGGAGGGACAACCCGACTATTTCATTTCGGTGATCGAGGAGATCGATGCGCGCAAGAAAACGCGGGACGAGGTGCTGGCGACCAAGCGCAAGCTGGAAGCGGCGCTGGCCAGCATGACCGATGCCGTCTGCATCTCCGACACGGCGGGGAAACTGGTCGAGCTCAATGAAGCCTTTGCCAGGCTGCACCGATTCCAGGACAAGGACACCTGCGCCAGAACGCTAGCCGAGTATCCGGCGATCCTGGAGGCCTATGCGAGTACTGGCGAGGCGATCCCGATCGAGCGATGGGCCGTACCGCGGGCCTTGCGCGGCGAGACAGACAGCAATGCCGAAATCCACCTGCGCCGCAAGGACACTGGCGAAACCTGGATCGGCAGTTACAGCTACGCGCCGATCCGCGATGAACAGGGTCAGATCGTCGGTTCGGTGGTCGTCGGCCGCGACATCACCGAGCAAAAAGTCATCGAGGCGCTGATCCGGCAAAATGAATCGCGGCTCCGACTGGCCCTCGAATCGGCCAAAGCCGGCAGCTGGGAATGGGACTTGCAGACGCAGAAGAACATCTGGTCGGACGAGGTCTTTCGTCTGTACGGGCTGCAGCCGGGCAGTTGCGAGCCCTCCTATGAGGCCTGGCTCGAAACGATCCATCCGGACGACCGCGCGCGCGCCGTCGCCGCCGTCGGCGAGGCGAGCCGGCAGTTCGCCGAGCTCAGTGTCGAATGGCGGGTTAACACCGCCTCCGGCCCGGAACGCTGGTTGTTGTCCCGGGGCCGCCCGGAAACCGATGCGGACGGAAAGCCGTACCGCTATCTCGGCATCGTCATGGACATCAGCGAGCGCAAACGCGCCGAAGCCGAACTCGAGCAACACCGCAAGCACCTCAAGGAACTGGTCGATGCGCAGACGGCCGAACTGGCCGAAGCGAATCGCACCCTGACGCTGCGGACCGAGGAAATCACCGAACTCTACAACCGGGCGCCCTGCGGCTATCACTCGCTGGCGCCGGACGGAAGCGTGATTGCCGTCAATGACACCGAATTGGAGATGTTCGGCTATTCGCGCAACGAATTCCTCGGTCGCAACATCGGCGACTTCATGACGATGGAAAGTCGCGAACATCTGCACCGGAATTTCTCCGAGTTCGCCCGGAGCGGGCGGATACGCGACCTCGAATTCGACTTCGTGCGCAAGGATGGAACGATCGTGCCCTGCCTGGTGAACGGCGACATGGTCCGCGACGCCAGGGGCAAATTCCTCTACACACGCAGCACCCTGATCGACAACAGCGAACACAGGGCGCGCAACGAACAGTTGCGGATCATGCAGCGCGAACTCGCGCTGCGGGCCGAGGAAGCCGAAGCGGCGACGCGCTCGAAGAGTGCCTTCCTCGCCAACATGAGCCATGAAATCCGCACCCCGATGAACGCCATCATCGGCCTCACCCACCTCGTCCAGCGCGCCGGACAGCCACCGGAACAGGCCGAACGCATGAGCAAGATCGAAAGCGCCGGCCTCCACCTGCTCTCGATCATCAACGACATCCTCGACATCTCGAAGATCGAGGCCGGTCGCATGGAACTGGAGAGCACCGATTTCCACCTCTCCGCCATCCTCGACAACATCCAGTCGCTGATCGGCGAACAGGCCAAGGCCAAGGGGCTGACGATCGAGATCGATCCGGATTCGGTGCCGGTCTGGCTGCGCGGCGATCCGACGCGCCTGCGCCAGGCCCTGCTCAACTACGCCGGCAACGCCGTCAAATTCACCGAGCGTGGCCGCATCACGCTGCGCGCCATCCTGCTCGAGGACCGTGGCGACGACATGCTGGTGCGCTTCGAGGTCGAGGACACGGGCATCGGCATCCCGGCCGACAAGCTGACCCAGCTCTTCGAATCGTTCGAGCAGGCCGACGCCTCGATCACCCGGAAGTTCGGCGGCACTGGCCTCGGGCTGGCGATCACGCGCCGCCTGGCGAACCTGATGGGCGGCGAGGCCGATGCCGAGAGTATCCCCGGTGTCGGCAGCACCTTCTGGTTCACCGCCAGGCTCGCGCGCGGCCACGGCATCATGCCCAGCGTCTCGTTCAATGCGTCGGACAATGCCGAGGAAAAACTGCGCCAGCGCTTTGGCTGCGCGCGCATCCTGCTCGCCGAGGACAACGAGATCAACGCCGAAGTCGCGCTCGAACTGCTGCACTCGGTCGGCCTGCACGTCGACACCGCGGCGAACGGCGCCGAAGCGGTGGCCAAGGCGCAAGGCGGCGCCTACGACCTGATCCTGATGGACATGCAGATGCCGGAAATGGACGGCACCGAAGCGACCCGGATCATCCGCCTGCTGCCCGGCTGGGAAAAGCGCCCGATCCTGGCGATGACCGCCAACGCCTTCGACGAAGACCGGCGTCTGTGCGAAGAGGCGGGGATGAACGATTTCATCAGCAAGCCCGTCGATCCCGACAGCTTCTTCACGACCCTGCTGCAGTGGCTGCAACTGAATCCGCCGGTCTCCCGGACATCGTGCAGCGCCTCGCCAGACGGGCTGGACGCGGACATGAGCGGCGACGGGAACGACGGACGCGCGCCGGCACCAATATCGGCGCCGCCCGATGCCGACGCCCTGCCGGAACTGCCGGGCATCGAGACGACGGTCGGACTCGGCTACCTGCTCGGCAAGAAGGAGTTCTACCTGCGTCTCCTGCAGAAATTCCGTGACGAGCACGTGCTCGTCTTCCTCGAAAAATTCCGCTGGGCACGCTCGACGAACGACTGGATCACCGCGACTCGCCTGGCCCACACGCTGAAGGGACTGGCGCAATCGATCGGCGCCAGGGATCTCGGCGACGTTGCCGCGCAACTCGAACGAGCGACGGTGCGGCGCGACGTCGAGGCGGCGATTGCGCTCGAAGTCGCCGTCGAACGGGAGCTGGCGCGCATCCTGCCGGGCCTGCTCCGGCTCGGTCCCTTGCTCGACGCGCCGCTGCAGAGTCCGGCGGCGACGACCGATAGCGCCGACTGTCCGACGCTCGTCGCCCGCCTGATAGCGCTGCTCGACGCCAACGATACGGCGGCGGCCACGTGCTTCGGTGAATTGAGTCAAGCGCTGTCCGCCCGCGGTATCGATGCGCCGGAAATGGCACGGATACGACACGCCATCGGCAGCTTCGACTATCGTCAGGCCGCGACGCTGCTGCAGGCCCTGCCGGCCGAAATAACCAATGCGGAGAGCGATAAACCATGACAAGCCAAGGCGGTGAAACCATTCTGGTGGTGGATGACGTTCCCGAGAACATCGCGACACTGGTCGCCATCCTCGGCGACGACTATCGGGTGACCTTTGCCACCAACGGCGCCGATGCCTTGCGGGCCGCCCAGGCGCAGCCCCAGCCAAGCCTCATCCTGCTCGACGTGATGATGCCCGACATGGACGGCTACGACGTGTGCCGCCGCCTCAAGGCCGATCTGCGCACGCTCAATATCCCGGTCATTTTCCTGACGGCGCAGGACGACGTCCGCAACGAAGAGGTCGGACTCCGGCTGGGCGCCGTCGACTACCTGCACAAGCCCTGCCATCCGGCGATCGTGCTGCAGCGCGTCCGCATCCATCTGGCCCTGCACAACCAGAATCTCGCCCTCGAAACGCGCGTCCAGGAACGCACGCGCGAACTGGAGGAGACCCGCGTCGAGATCATCCGGCGTCTGGGCCGCGCCGGCGAGTATCGCGACAACGAAACCGGCATGCACGTCATCCGCATGAGCCTGTACTGCAATCGTCTCGCCCTCGCGGCGAAAGTGCCGAAAGCCCAGGCGGACCTGCTGCAGCTCGCGGCGCCGATGCACGACATCGGCAAGATAGGGATTCCCGACAACATCCTGCTCAAGCCGGGCAAGCTGACCGACGAAGAACGGCGGGTAATGCAGCGCCATGCCGAAATCGGCGCGGAGATCATCGGCGTCCACGACGGCGACCTGCTGATCCTGGCGCGAAACATCGCCCTGACGCACCACGAACGCTGGGACGGCATGGGTTATCCGCAGGGTCTGGCCGGCGAGGCCATTCCCTTCGAAGGGAGAATCGCCGCGATCTGCGACGTGTATGACGCGCTGACCAGCGCCCGCCCCTACAAGAAAGCCTGGTCCTTCGATGCGGCGATCAACCACATCGTCCTCGAATCGGGCAAAGCCTTCGACCCGGCGCTGGTGACGCTGTTCGTCACGATGATTTCGGAATGCACCGAGATCCGGCAGCGCTACTGCGACCCGAGCGACGCGGCCGAGGCAAGCCTCCGGACATCGCCGTAAATCGGGGTAAATCGGCGAAAATCCACGCCAACGTTTGCATCCACCAATGATCGAATCGACGGCGAGGAAGCGTCGACACACGCGTCGCCGCAATGCCGCCGGCGCGCGCAAGCGCCTGTTTGCGCTTCGTTTCATCGCCGCGAAAGCGCCTCGCGACAGGCGGGCGCAGGCTTCGGAGACACGGACCGTCGGGGCGCCCCGACACGCGACCAACTGAAGCACACATCAGTGCATCGATTCAGCCGTCTTTGAAAATATTCATGGACTTGAGAGCAAACCATTGAACTCAAACGACCGGCAACGGATAATTGCGGCGCGGAGAGATGATTCATGGCAAACAACAGCAGTTCAGGCACCTATTATGTTTCAGTTGAAAAATTACAAATCGGACTTTACGTTTTCATAGACCTGCCATGGTTCCAGCATCCGTTCACGCTGAACAGCTTCCGGATCAGCAGCGAAGACCAGGTCAGAACCCTGAAGTCGCTCGGCGAGTCGCGTTTCCGCTACGACCCGAAGCGTAGCGATGTCGACCCGGACGACCCGGTCGAAGCGCTGCCAGCAGAACTCGAAGCCACCGTCAGCGACACCGTCGGAGAAAGCATCGGCGAAAGCGACGACGCAGACCTCTCGCCGGAGTTTGCCGCCCGGCGGGAACGCATCCGTGTCCTCGACGCGCACCGGCGCCGCATCGAGGAAGTCGACAAGACCTACCTCAAGGCCACCGGCATCCTGCGCAACCTGAATCGCAAGCTGCTCGACCGGGGCGATGAGACCTTGCAGGAAATGGACGTGCTGGTCGACCAGATGGTGACCGCCTTCCTCAAGCATCCGGAAGTGACGCTGCACGTCATGGGCGAGAAATTCAGCGGCGTCGAATCGTATTCGCACAGTCTCAACGTGTCGGTACTCTGCATGATGCTGAGCAAGGGCCTGGGACTTTCGTCGGACCAGGCGCACAGCCTCGGCCTCGGCGCGCTGTTGCACGACATCGGCCTCGCCGAGATTCCCGAACGCGTCCTCAAGAAGCGGCCGGACGAATACACCAAGCCGGAGCGCGACCTGCGCGCCATGCACTGCGAGTTCGGCGTGCGCCTCGGCAAGCAGCTGGGCCTGCCGCCCGACATCCTGGCGATCATCTTCCAGCACCACGAAATGGCCGACGGATCGGGCTACCCGACCGGCGCCCGGCTCGACAAGATCACCTTCCCGGCCCGCGTCGTCTCGCTCGTCAATTTCTACGACAATCTCTGCAACCCCGCCGACCTCGCCCAGGCACTGACGCCGCACGAAGCCTTGTCCTTCATGTTCGGCCAGCGCCGGACGAAATTCGACACCGCCATCCTGCAGCAGATGATCCGCTGCCTCGGCGTCTATCCGCCGGGCTCGATCGTCACGCTGTCGAACGACGTCGTCGGCCTGGTGATGTCGGTCAACCCGACCAAGCCCCTGCGCCCCTGGATCATGGCCTACGACGCCGACGTGCCGAAAGAGGAAGCGATCCTGCTCAACCTCGAACAGGAAACCGAACTGGTCATCGCCAAGGCCTTGCGCCCGGCGCTCCTGCCGCCGGCGATCCACGCCTATCTGAGCCCGCGGCAGCGCGTCACCTACTATTTCGACAGCAGCGTGCAACCCTCTCAGGGAACGAAATGAGCCTCGATACGAATCAGCTGCTGCTCGCGCACGGCAACGAGATCCTGCTGCTGGTCGAACCGGCGAGTCTGGCGATCCTCTCCGCCAACGCCGCCGCCACCCGGCATCTCGGCTACGCGCAGGAGGCGCTGCTGAAGATGCAGGTCACCGACATCGAGTGCGCGCTGTCCGACGTGTTCTACTGGGAAGACGCGCGCAACGGCATCGCCCCGGAACTCCACGACGCCGAAGCCTCGTACCTGAAGGCCGACGGCGAGGTGTTGCAGGCGACCAAGACGGTCGTCCGGGCGACCCCCGACTCGACGCTGCTCGTCGTCTGCGCGCTGCCGGTCGGCAAGCTGCAGCGCACCGAAAAGGAACTCGCCGACCTGAGCGCCCGCCTGCGCGCGACGCTCGAGGCGACGGCCGACGGCATCCTCGTCGAAGACCGTTCCGGCGCCATCCTCAACATGAACCGCCGCTTCTCGGAGCTGTGGCAGATCCCGGAAGACCTGTTGCTGGCGCACGACGATGCGGCAATCTTCGAATTCATGGCCGGCCGCATGCGCGATCCGGAGGCCTACCGCGCGCGGATCGACGAGATCCGGCCCTATGACGATATCGAGACGGTCGACACCCTGATGCTGGCCAACGGCGGCGTCCTCGAACGCAAGTCGCGGCCGGCGCGGCACGGCAACCTGATCATCGGGCGCGTTTTCTCGTTCACCGACATCACCGAGCGCAAGGCCAACGAGTCGCGGCTCAAGCTGGCGGCCAGCGTCTTCACCCATGCCCACGAAGGCATCATCATCACCGACACGCGCAGCTGCATCGTCGAGGTCAACAACACTTTCAGCCGGATCACCGGCTATTCACGCGAGGAAGTGCTGGGGCAGAACGTGCGCCTGCTCAAGTCCGGCCGCCAGGATTCGGCGTTCTACACCAACCTGTGGCGCGACCTCGTCAAGCTCGGCCACTGGCACGGCGAAGTCTGGAACCGGCGCCGCGACGGCACACTCTACGCCGAAAAACTCAGCATCGCCGCGGTCAAGAACGTCGACGGCGAGTCCCGCCACTACGTCGCGCTCTTTTCCGACATCACCGAACTCAAGGAACACCAGCACCAGCTCGAACGCATGGCGCACTACGACGCGCTGACCGGCATACCGAACCGCGTCCTGCTCGCCGACCGGCTGGAGCAGGCCATTGCCCAGAGCCAACGGCGCAAGCGCAACCTCGCCGTCGTCTACCTCGATCTCGACGGCTTCAAGGAAGTCAACGACCTGCACGGCCACGAGACCGGCGACCTGCTGCTCATCGCCATCGCCCAGCGACTGCGCGACACGCTGCGCGAAGGCGACACGCTGGCGCGACTCGGCGGCGACGAATTCGTCGCCGTGCTGACCGACCTCGGCGAGCAGGAAGAATGGACGGGCATCCTCGCGCGCATGCAGCAGGCGGCGGCGACCCCGGTGAAGATCCGGCAGCACACGCTGCAACTGTCCGCCAGCCTCGGCGTGACGCTCTATCCGCAAAACGGCAGCGATGCCGACACCCTTCTCCGTCACGCCGACCAGGCCATGTACCAGGCGAAGCAGGCGGGCAAGAACCGCTATCACCTGTTCGACCCCGAGCGCGACCGGCAGACGCAGACGCACCTCGAAACCCGGCGCCAGATCGCCCAGGGGCTGGTGCGGAGCGAATTCGTACTGTTCTACCAGCCGAAGGTCAACATGCGCAGCGGCGAAATCGCCGGCGCCGAAGCCCTGATCCGCTGGCAACACCCGGAACGCGGACTGATCTCGCCGGGCGAATTCCTGCCGCTGATCGAGGACGACGAGTTGATCGTCCGCATCGGCGACTGGGTCATGGACACGGCCTTGCGCCAGATGTCCGAATGGCGATCGCAGGGACTGAGCCTGCCGGTCAGCGTCAATATCGCCGCCCTGCATCTGCAGCAGGAGGATTTTCTCCAGCGCCTGCAGGCCAAGCTCGAAACCCACGCCGACGTGCCGGCCGACAATCTCGAACTCGAGGTCGTCGAGACCGCTGCGCTCGAAGGCGTCTCGAGGATCTCGCGCCTGATCGAGGACTGCCGGTCGCTCGGCGTGCGCTTCTCGCTCGACGACTTCGGCACCGGCTACTCGTCGCTCACCTATCTGCGCCGCCTGCCGGCCAGTGTGCTCAAGATCGACCAGAGCTTCGTCCGCGACATGCTCTGGGATTCCGAGGATATGGCCATCGTCGAAGGCGTCATCGGCCTCGCCGCGGCGTTCCGGCGCACGGTGATCGGCGAAGGCGTCGAAACGGCCGAACACGGCGAACTGCTGCTCCGCCTCGGCTGCGACCTCGCCCAGGGCTACGGCATCGCCCGCCCGATGCCGGCAAACGACATCCCCGCCTGGGCGGCGACCTGGAAACCCGAACCCAGCTGGAGCGCCTGTCGCAATCTTGCCGCCACGCGCGACGATCTGCCGCTGACCTATGCCGAAGTGGAACTGCGCCACTGGGTCAAATGCGTCGAATCGTGCTTCGTCGCCAGCAGCGTCGCGACCGTCGCCGACCTCTGCGAGTACCGCTTCGGGCAGTGGTACCACGGCGACGGACAGACGCACTACGGACGTCTGCCGGCGTTCGCCGCGCTCGGCCCGCTGCACGCGTCGATGCATGCGCTCGGTCTGGAACTGACCGAATTGTGGGCGAATGGCCAGACCGAACTGGCACGCGGCCGGCTGAGCGAACTGCATGCGCTGCGCGACGAGGTGACGCGGCACCTGCACGCGCTTCAGGAAGAATGCATCGAGGCGCGCCAGGTCCTTCGCTTTCCGTTGTTCTGATCCCGCGCCCGCCCTTCGCCATGGCGCTGCCCGCCGTGGCGGATGCAGGCATCCGGACGCACGGCGATCCCGTCGCGATCCTGCAAGTCGGTCGTTCCCAGGATAGGGACATCGGCGGCCACGAGATCTTCCTTTTCAGCTCATAGACGATAGGCGGCGACGATCCGCCGCATTTCCGAGGCCACCTGATCGAGATCGCCGGCCACCTGCGCACTGTTCTCCGCGGCGGCGTTGCTCTCCTCCGACATCTGCGCAACCCGCTCGACCTGCTGCGCGATTCCGGTCATCGCACTGGCCTGCTCGCGAATCGCCGTCGAAATCTCCTCGACCATCTCGACCGTGGCGCGACTGCCGGCACCGATCCTCTGGATGGCGTCGCTCGCCTTCTGCGCCGATTCGACGCCGTTGCTCACCTCGCCGACGATCTGCTGCATGCTGACGACGGCGTCGGTGGCGCCCGTCCGCATCGCTGCGATCGTCGCGGCGATTTCATGCGTCGAACTCGCCGTGCGCTCCGCCAGTTGGCGCACCTCGTCGGCAACGACGGCAAACCCTCGGCCCTGCTCGCCGGCCCGCGCCGCTTCGATCGCCGCGTTCAGCGCGAGCAGGTTGGTCTGGTCTGCGACCTCCTTGATGACCGCCACGACGCTGGCGATCTGCTGTCCATGCTGTTCGAGTTCGCGGATCTTCTCTGCGGCAGAGCGAACGGTCGCCGAAATATTGTGGATGTCATTGACCGTGGCGCCAATGATCGCCTCGCCCGAAGCGGCCAGGCGGCCCGACTCGGCGGAGAGACGATCGCTCTCCTGCGCCTGGTTGCCGACATGGCTGATGCTGACCGTCATCTCTTCGACGGTCGCCGCCATCGTCGACGCCGCTTCGCTTTGATGCTGCGAGGCGATGGCCACTTGCTTCGACGTCGTCGCCAGTTCACCGGCCGAATGCGCGACATGTTCGGTGCGCGTCATGATCGTCTTGAGGCTGTCCTGGAGCTTGCCGAGCAATCGATTGAGCGCTTCCCCGGCAATTCCGATTTCGTCCTTGCGCGCAATCTCGACGCGTTGTGTGAAGTCCAGTGTCGACTCGACCAGCGCGACGCGATCGCGGATATGGTTGAGCGAGCCACGGATAATCGAATACATGACGAATCCGATACCGCCGACGAAGAGCGCGGCAAGCGCGATCATCACGGCGATCTGCAGTTTCTTCGTGGCGACGGTCTCGCCGACCTCGTTGGCATAGCCGACCGCCATGGTGTCGTTGAAAACCACATGCTTGTCGAATCCCTGCTGCAGGTTCAGGGCGATCGGCCGCATGGTCACGCGCAACAATTCGGTCGCCTTGGCGGTGTCGTTCTGTCGCGACACTGGCCGCAGATCCCGCCAGAACAGCGCTTTGTAGGCCTGGAAATCGCGGACCTCGGCCTCGAACAGCTTCCTGTCTTCCTCATTGACCAGCAGCTTTTCGTAGGCTTTCAGATTTTCCTCGACGCGCGCTTCCAACTCCCGGCAACGTTGTTCGATCGCATCCATGTCAGCGTCGCCCGTGCTAAGCACATGGGCATACGCATTGACGCGAAAACTCTGGAACGCTGCGCGCGCAGCATTCAGCACCTTGATGCTGGCGAGACTGTCGTCGCGAATGTTGGCGATGCCGCTTTCCGCCTTGTTGGCGGCGGACAGGCCAGTTGCACCGACCATAATCAGCGCGATGATCGAACACGCAATCAGCACGATCAGGCGCAGGGAAATGGAAACGTTTTTCATTTTTTTGGGGAGCGAGTCCCGTGTAGTTGTCCGACGGAGCTGGCGGAATCTACTGCATGGAAGTACACTCGCTCAAACATTTTGTGCCCATTTTGGGCACTTCACGGAAGAACACTCCATGGCCACCCCCAAGACACCCCGATCCATCAGCCGCGACACGGCACTCGATCGGCGACGCCATGCGGAGAACGAACTGCAGTTTGCCGTGATTCTCGGGCAGTACCACGTCAGACATGCGCGGATGCTTTACACCCTTTATGACGGCGATCTTCTTCTGCCGATGATTCTCGGGGAAATCGCCTTCCGGAATGTCTCGGGCGTCATCGGCGAGCACGAGTCTTACGCGCAAGGAATCGAGGAGGAATTGGACGCTTTGCATTCGCCGGGCAGCCTCAAGCCGTGCAACGCCTCGTCGATTGCCCTATCCACGGGCATTCCCAGGGAAACGGTTCGTCGCAAGCTGGCGATTCTGGAACGGGACGGACATATCAGGAGGGAAGACGACGGCTTCGTGTTAACGAACAAACCTCGGACAAAAACCCTTCCGGAAGTCGGCTACAAGGACTTCATCGACTTCATGCACACCCACGAAAGAATCGCGAAGATTCTCTTGCGCAGCTGAACGACGCATGCGGGAACTGACCGGAATGCCGATTGCCGGGTGCTCGCCGATCGGCTGAAGCGGCTGCCGCCACGATTCCGTTCGCGTCGCCGCGTCGTGGCCTCGACAAGGCAAAAACTGCCCTTCCACGCCCCATCATGACCGCCCATTTTGGGCACTGCGACACGCCTGTTCGCGATTCCGTCTCACTATAATCAGTCGGCATCGAGGCAATCGGCGCATTGGCAACATGCCGAAAGCCTCGCCTCTTCCGAACGTGCGACGCTACCGAATCTTCCATGAGCGCGTATTGCCCCCCTCTCCGGCGTTTCATCCTGGCGCGTCTGCCGCATCTTGTCGCGTTCGTCCTGCTCGCCTGCGCCCTTCCGTCGTGGGCATCCGATAAAACGGCCGTCGTCAAACCGCCCGAACCGATGGAGTTCCTGGTCAACATCAAGAGGGACGACTATCGCAGGGGCATCTTGCGGATCGCCATCGTCCTGGAGTATGCCGACAGTCGCCTGGCCGCGCATTTCCTGCGCTTCAAGCCGAAGCTGATGCACCAGATCCTGCTCGTCCTCAGCGAACAGGCATCGGAGGTGTTGCTGTCGAACAAGGGCAAGATCGAGCTGAAGCGGCAGATCGTCAAGGAAATCAATCAGGCCTTTCGCGAGACCGAGCCGTCGGCCGTCAAGGATGCGCTGATCACGGATTTCTTCGTTCAATAATCGCTCGCCTGTCGCTGCGTGACACGCGCCGGCGGTGCAAAACCCGTGGCGCTGACGGGCGGTATCACGCGCGCGCCGCGCCGTACCCGGCCATGAAGACGTCGACGGCGCGAGCAGTAACGGCCTTGATCTGCGCGTCATCGACGTCGCCCAACTGATGGTGGAGGAAGGGCTCGAGCAATTCCGCTTCCAGCAATCCGATGAAATGCCGGGTTGCCACCAGCGGGTCGGCGCGCCGCAGACGGCCGTCCGACATGGCGCCGTCCATGAACGCCGACATCAGCGTCTGGCTGCGCAGCACGCCGCGCTCATACACGAGCCGCCCCAAGTCCGAACGCTTCGATTCGGCGATCGCCAGGTGCCGCTCGGCGCGAATGCGGGGAGAATAGATGAAGCCGAGCAGGCGCTCGCCGAAACGGCGCAGCGATGCGGCAATATCGTCGGTCGACTCGGCCAGCGCATGGTGGATGACGATGAATTCGGCCTCGGTCGATTGAAACATGACCTCGGAAAACAGTTCTTCCTTGGACGCGAAATAATTGTAGATCGTCGCCTTCGAGCCCCCGACCCGGGCGCAGATCTCGGACATCGACGTCCGCGCGAATCCCAGTTCCTGAAATGTTTTTGCCGCGACATCCAGAATCGCCTGGCGCTTCGCCTCGGTCCTCACACGCATCGCTGACACCTTTCAAAAAATGTACCGAACGGTTCAATTTTACACCGAGTCGGTTATAATCGATTCTGTACCGTAACGTTTAGTACAGTTTAGAAAGTGAGTTTGCATGAGCAAGAACAGACCTCCCCGCCGACCTGCGCCGTGTTCGCTGGCGCTGGCCCTGGCATCGATCGTCGGCCTCGCCGGCTGCGCCCAGTTGCCGTCGCTCGACCTGGCCAAGACGCTGAAACCCGCGTCCGGTTACGAAACCAGCAGCGCCTTCGCTGCCCCCGCCGCCGCCTGGCCAGCCGATCGCTGGTGGACCGCCTATGGCGACGCGCAGCTTGACGCGCTCATCGACGAGGCGCTGCGCGATTCGCCCGACATGGCGGCGGCCACGGCGCGCCTGCGCCGGGCCGAAGCCGGTGCGCAAGTCGCCGGATCGCCCCTGTTGCCACAGGTCGGCGTCAACGTGTCGGCCAGCGAGCAGAAGCAGAGTTACAACTACCTGATGCCGCGTTCGGCGCTGCCCGACGGCTGGAACGACTACGGCCAGGCGACGCTCAACCTCGGCTGGGAAATCGATTTCTGGGGCAAGCACCGGGCCGGCCTCGCCGCCGCCACCTCACAGATCGAAGCCAGCCGGGCCGAGCTGGCGCAAGCCAGGCTGAGCCTGGCCGTGGCCATCGCCACGAACTATGCCGAACTGGCCCAGCGCTTTGCCGTCCGCGACACCGCGCGCCGCTCGGTCGAGATCCGTCGCAAGACGGCGGAACTGTTCGACCAGCGTTTCGCCAATGGTCTGGAAACCCGCGGCAGCTTCAACGAGGCGAGCGCCCGGCTGGCGGTTGCCGAGGGCGAAGTGCTGGCCCTCGACGAGCAGATCGACCTGCAGCGCCACCGTCTGGCCGCGCTGCTCGGCGCCGGTCCCGACCGGGGCTTGCGCATCGAGCGCCCGACGATCCGCCTGGACGGCGCCTTCGGCCTGCCGCCGGAACTCGCCGCCGACCTGCTCGGACGCCGTCCCGACATCGTCGCCGCGCGTCTCATGGCTGAAGCCCAGGCGCGCCGCATCGAGCAGAAGAAGGCCGAGTTCTACCCCAACGTCAACCTGTCGGCGATGATCGGGTTGCAATCGCTCGGGCTCAACCAGTTGCACGATGGCGGCTCGAAATTCGGCTCGGCCGGCCCGGCGATCTCGCTGCCGATCTTTACCGGCGGCCGCTTGAGCGGCGAGTTGCGCGACGCGTCGGCCGCCTATGACGAAGCTGTCGCCACCTACGACCGCACGGTCGCCCAGGCCCTGCAGGACGTCGCCAGTGCCGGGCTGAGCCAGAAAGCGCTGAGCGCGCAGTTGCAAAAGAGCCGGACCGCCGTCGAGGCGGCCGGGGACGCGCACCGCGTCGCGCGCAACCGTTACGAAGGCGGCCTCGCCAACTATCTCGAAGTGCTGTCGGCCGAAGACCTGCTTCTCGGCAACCAGCGCGCGCTCGCCGTGCTCCAGTCCCGCGCCTTCGTGCTCGACGTCGCGCTCAAGCGCGCGCTCGGCGGCGGCTATCACATCGACTCCCTCTAATTCCACAAGGACCGCTCCATGTCTGAGAACACCCTCCAACTTTCCCCGACCTCGCGCCGCAAGACCCTGCTCGGCGCCCTCGCCGGTGGCGTCGGCCTGGTCGCCGTCGCAAGCGGTGCGTACTGGTTCTTCTACGGCGCGCATTTCGTCTCGACCGACAACGCCTATGCCGCCGTCGAGGTCGCGCAGGTGACACCGTCGGTCGGCGGCACCATCAGCGAAGTGCTGGTCACCGACACGCAAGCGGTCAAGCAGGGCGACATCCTCGTCCGCATCGACCCGACCGATGCGACGCTGGCCCTCGCCCAAGCCGAAGCTGACCTCGCCCGCGCCGTCCGCCGCGTCAAGGGCTTTGTCGCCAACGACGGCAGCCTGGCGGCGCAGATCGCCGCGCGGGAAGCCGACGAAAAGCGCGCCGCCGCCGCGCTGAGCGCCGCCGAAGCCGACTTTGAACGCGCCCGGATCGATCTCGACCGGCGCCAGGCGCTGGCAGCCTCCGGCTCGGTCTCCGGCGACGAACTGACGCGCGCGACCAATGCCTTCGCCGCGGCCCAGGCGAATCTCGACGCCAGTCGCGCCGTCGCGGCCCAGGCCAAGGCCAACCGCAGCACCGCGCTCAGCTCGCGCGAAGCCAACGCCGTCCTGATCGCCAACGCCACCGAAGAAACCAATCCGGAAGTCACCCTCGCCCGCGCCCGCCGCGACCAGGCCGCCGTCGACCTCGAACGCACCGTCGTGCGCGCCCCGGTCGACGGCATCGTCGCCAAGCGCACGGTCCAGCTCGGTCAGCGCGTGCAGGCGGGCATGCCGCTGCTGGCGGTCGTGCCGGTCCAGGAAATGCACGTCGACGCCAACTTCAAGGAGGTTCAGCTCGAAAACGTCCACCCCGGCCAGCCAGTCAAGCTGCATGCCGACCTCTACGGCGGCGGCGTCACCTACCACGGCATCGTCGAGGGCTTTTCCGGCGGCTCCGGCGCTGCCTTCTCCGCCATTCCGGCGCAGAACGCCACCGGCAACTGGATCAAGGTCGTCCAGCGTCTGCCGGTGCGCATCAAGCTCGATCCGGGCGAAATCGCCACGCATCCGCTCAAGGTCGGACTGTCGATGACGGCCGAGATCGACACCCGCAAGCTGAACTGAGCGGAGACGCCCCGATGAGCGATACGCTAGCGCTGCCCGCCCCGCGGGACACGGACGCCCCGCTGACAGGCGGCATGCTGTGGGTGGCGGCCATCATTCTCGCCGCGGCCAATTTCATCGCCGTGCTGAACATGACCATCGCCAACGTCTCGGTGCCCAACATCGCCGGCAGCCTCGGCGCGACGACGAGCCAGGGCACCTGGGTCATCACCGCCTACGCCGTCGGCGAGGCGATCACCGTGCCGCTGACCGGATGGCTCGCCGCCCGCTTCGGCTCGGTCCGCGTCTTCGTCGGATCGATGGCGCTGTTCGGGACGTTCTCGGCCATCTGCGGCCTGTCGAACTCGCTCGGACTGCTCGTCGTCGCACGGATATTCCAGGGCTTTTCCGGCGGCCCGTTGATGCCATTGTCACAAACGCTGCTGATGCGGATCTTTCCCAAGGAGAAGGCGGCAGCGGCGATCGGCCTGTGGTCGATGACGACGCTCATCGCGCCGGTCGTCGGCCCGATCCTCGGCGGCCATCTCTGCGACGACTACAGCTGGCCGTGGGTGTTCTACCTGAATGCCCCGATCGGAATGGTCTGCGCGCTCTTCGCCTGGAATCTCCTCAAGCGCTACACCGAACCGCTGGCGAAGAACCCGATCGATGCCATTGGCATCGCCCTGCTCGTCGTCTGGGTCGCGGCACTGCAACTGATGCTCGACGAAGGCAAGGATCTCGACTGGTTCGCCTCGAACAAGATCATCGCGCTGGCGGTCATTGCCGCGACCGGCTTCGCCGCCTTCCTGATCTGGGAGTCGTACGAGACGCATCCGATCGTCGACCTCAAGGTATTCCGTCACCGCGGCTTCACCGCCAGCGTCCTGACCATTACCCTGGCATTCGCCGCCTTCTTCGGCGTCAACGTGCTGACGCCGCTCTGGCTGCAGAGCTTCATGGGCTACACGGCGACGATCGCCGGACTGGCGACCGCCTGGTCCGGCGTCACCGCTGTATTTCTCGCGCCCATCGTCGCCCAGGCGGCGCATCGCAGCGACCCCCGCCGCCTGGTCTTCGTCGGTGTCGTGCTGATGGGTCTGGTAACGCTCTGGCGTTCGGTAGCGACGACCGACATGAGCTTCTGGGACGTCTCGATACCGCTGATGGTCATGGGCTTGGGCCTGCCGCTCTTTTTCGTCCCGACCACCGGGCTGGCGCTGGCCAGCGTCGACGAACACGAGATGGACTCGGCCGCCGGACTGATGAATTTCCTGCGCACGCTGTCGGGCGCCGCCGCGACGTCGGTCGTCACCACGCTCTGGTCGAACAGGATCATCACCAACCACGCCGAACTCGTCGGCCTCGCCGACGCCGACCAGAGCGTGCGCACCCTGCTCGACAGCGCCGGCAGCACGCCCGAGGCGACGCTGTCAGTGGTGGACACCATGATCACCCAGCAGAGCGTCATGTTGGCGACCAACCAGTTGATGATCGGCATCGGGCTCGCCTTCATCGTCGCCGCGAGCGTCATCTGGCTGGCGCCGAAACCGTCTCGGATGGTCGAGCCCGGCGCCGGCGGCCACTGAATGCCGCCCCACATTTCCCTAAGGAAAACAGACATGTTCAAGCATCTTCTCGTTCCCACCGACGGCTCGCCGCTCTCCTGCGACGCGGTCGAGCACGCCATCGCCTTCGCGCACGACGCCGACGCCCGCATCACCTTCTTTCACGCCGAGCAACGCCTGCCGGCGCTGTACGTCGACATGGGGGCGATCGGCGACCCGCAGATGCTGCACCGCTTTCATCAAGGCGAAGACAGCATCGCGCAGGAGATTCTCGGCGACGCCGAGCGACGCGCCACTGCCGCCGGGGTCGCGTGCGCCTCGCTGACGATGACCTGCGACGCGCCCAGCGAGGCAATCGTCGAAGCCGTCCAGCGTCAGGGGTGCGACCTGATTTTCATGGCATCGCACGGACACAGGGGCATCGGCGCGCTGCTCCTCGGCAGCGAGACGCAAAACGTGCTCGCCCACAGCCGTATTCCCGTGCTCGTATACCGACGTCCTGACGAGTTGATGTGCAGATCGGCTGACGCCACAACATCGCCCTGAAAACGGCCGGCGGCCGTGAAGGCAATTTAATCCCTCGAAGCAGGACCCGACGGCAGGCGGCCGTCGCGGCCCAGGCTGCGGCGGCCGCGCCGCGCCATGTGCGCCGATCGGCAGGCGGCATCGTGACAGGCGCACCCGTTTGGCGAGATACTGTAAGCGCATTGTCATTCCAAATACAGCCTCGGGAGCGCCTGTGATGAAAGACCTCTACATCGTCTGGAGCAAGGACAACGAAATCGGGATTCCCATCATCGACGAACAGCACCGCGTCGCCGTCGGCACGATCAACTCGCTCTTCTATTTCATGCAGATGAAGCGCGGCGTCGCTGCCCTGCGCCCGACGCTGAACGTGCTTGAGCAATACACGAAGATCCATTTCGAAACCGAGGAAGAACTGATGAAGCTGCACGGCTTTCGCGACCTCGACGCGCATCTTCTGCTGCACCGCGACCTGCAAAGCCAGGCGCATGAAATCCTGCACGAGGGCATCGTCAACAACGACGCCACGATCGTGCTGAATTTCCTCAAGGAATGGTGGCTGGATCACATCAACAAACAGGACCGGAAATTCGCCGAGCATCTCCGCCACACCGGCGTCCTGTAAGGCGCGGAGTCAAGCCTCCGTCATTTTCCCGGCGCAGCACGCGCCCATTCGCGCGGAAGGGAAAATCCATCCCGCGCGAAGCGCGCCCTTACCGCGAACACGAATCAATACCGCCCGATTACTCTTCGAGCATGCTGCGCAGCATCCAGGCCGTTTTCTCATGCACGTCGAGACGCTGCGTCAGCAGGTCCAGCGTCGGCTGGTCGTTGGCCTTGTCGGCGATCGGCAAGACGCTGCGGGCGGTACGCGCCGTCGCTTCCTGCGCCGCGACCAGCAGGCGAATCATCTCGACTGCCTTCGGCACGCCGGCGACCTCCTTGATCGACGACAGCTTCTGGAACTCCCGATAGGTACCCGGCGCCGGAAAATCGAGCGCGCGGATACGCTCGGCGATCAGGTCGAGCGCGTTCCATTGCTCCGTGTACTGCGCCATGAACATGACGTGGAGCGTATTGAACATCGGCCCCTTCACGTTCCAGTGAAAATTATGCGTCATCAGGTAAAGCGAGTAGCTGTCGGCCAGCAGCATGGACAGGCCCCGGGCGATTTCCTCGCGGTCGGCGACGCCGATGCCGATGTCAATGACGGACTTCTTCGATTTCTTCGTGGCCATGAAGGGTCTCCTTTTCAAATGCATTGGTTTGGATGAAGGGTCGCTCGATCGGGCGACGGTTTCGATCGAGCACCGGTGCGATCACGTCAGCCCGCCACCGAGGAGCACCATCGCACCGCACAGATTGATGGCGATTCCCAGTACTAGCCTCGGGGTCAGTTCACACTGGGAAAACACGTCCGAAAAACCACGTCCCAGGCGGCGCAAATCCAGCATGTTCATGACGATCTCCTCGTTGGCTTGCCTTTGATCCTCATTGTCGCGACACCCCGCGATAGCGTCCAATGATTAAAGTCTATATTTTCAATAGCCAATAACTATCGCCAAGCGACGACTGCCCGCCTTGGGGGGAAGTCACAATCAAGCCTTGATCGCGGTGTTAGAACACACCCTGAACATCTCCCTCCGATTGCCGACCGGATGAAAGTGGAGATTTCCGTCCGGCTTCTTCGGTGTTGGAAGGATCAGGGGGGCGGCGCCGAAGGATGCCAGCCCGCCGGATTGCAGAGCACTTCCTCGGCTTCGCTGATCAGCCCCAGCGATATGGCATGGCGCCCACCTTCATAGTCCGTTGACAACCATGCGTCGAGGATATCCAGCGCTTCCAATTCACCGGTGATCTTGCCGCCAAGCACCAGGATGTTGGAATCATTGTGCGCGCGCGTCATTTTGGCCATGAAAGTGCTCGTGCACAGCGATGCGCGCACTCCCCGGAACTTGTTGGCGATGATGCTCATGCCGATGCCCGTCGAACAAATCAGGATGCCGCGCGAAACCCGTCCCTCCGAAACGGCACCGGCCACCTTCTGGGCAAAATAGGGATATCGCACGATATCCGTTGAGCCGGTTCCGACATCATGGACGGGAATGCCTTTCTTCTCGAGCACATCGACGATCCTGACCTTCAGGTTAAAACCGCCATGATCGTTACCGATGAATATTTCTCCTGAATTCATCTGTCAATCCTCCTGTATTCGTTCCTGCGTCCCCATCCTCGACGTTTTCAGCAAACGCTTCTCAACTCAGGACTTCGCATTGAATGTCCTTCAGTTCGCAGAATTTCACCAATGCATCGACATAGTCGCCGTATATTCCGTGCACATGATTGCAGTCGTAGCCTTCGATCACCCGCCACGGGTCGACATAAGGCTCGAGGAAACCGTGCGGCCACACCGAGCAGGACTCCTGCAGCTTTTCTTCCGGAAACGACTTGAGGCGCCCGCGGAACAGCGTCATCTTGTATTCCCCGCCGACCCGGGTCAGCCTTCCCAAGGTCATTTCGCCCCGATCGGCGATGTATTGCACATGGCAGCCTTTTCCGCCGTACTTGGAAATGATCGGATGCAGGGATACTTTCTTCAGATTCGTTTCCGGCTTACTGCTACGGGCGGCATACCAGGTCGACATGGAACCGCAGTTGCAGAACACGAACACGCAGGCCTCTTTGTCGTAATGCCGGAAATCGAAGAACAGCGCTGGCTTGTTCGAAACGAGGTTCATGATCTGCATCGTCAGGGCGCCGTCGGCGTCCGCTTCGCACGAATAGATCACCGGTTTCTTGCTGCCGTCCCAGTCGTAAGGATCGTTAAACAGCGCGGCCGCGAGGCACTGAGTCACATAGTACTCGCTCAGATCATAGTGGCATTTCACGCCGACAAAATCGAAATGCCGCTCCTCGATCAATTCCTTGGTCGCCATATAACAGCGGATTTGCATCTTCAGCGATTCCGGCGTCAATTTGTCGCCGTCATAATGAATCGCCCGCACATTCTGGGCGAGCCACGACAGCGCCGCCTCAACCCGCTCCGGATCGACATGCTCGGCACGCCGCAGGATCTCGGACTGATCGACATGATCCGCATCGACGCCGAAAATCCGCATCCAGGCGTCCGGATTGACGGCGCCGGAAGCCATGCCGATACTCCTGCCGCCGATCAGCCCATAGACCTGTCCCTTCAGTTGCGTGACGGCGTGCGCGGCACGAAGGAATGACATCACCTTGTCGAGGGTCGTATGCTCATCGATATTGCCCCAGACCTTGTCGCACTTGAACCCGACCTGGCGAATAGCATTGGTGGCGGCTTGAAGGCCGCCGAGTCCGGGAAGCTTTCCGTTAACCGGCGCAATCGCCAGACACGGCGCCGTCACCAATGACGCGACGATCATGGCGAAATTGGGGAAAGCAAACACCGGGATGTTCAAGATCACGGCATCCGGATAATCGGCCAAACAGGCGATGGCCTCCGACTTGGCCAACGCGTTGTTCCAGACGATGCTTTCAGCCAATCGCACCTGAACCTCTCCGGTCGACTCAAGACTGGCGCGAATGCGCTCGGCCTGCTTCGCGATATACGGTTCGAGTTCGTCGTGCACTCTTTTCCGGCCATCCGAAAACGATATTACGGTCACTCTGATCATGGGCTGTACTCTCGTAGGGGGTGTGCTGCATCTATCTGTCAGGGCTTCCACAGCCCAGTCAGGACACGTTCAGAAAATCCCTGATCGCCATCACACCAAGCCGTGGACTTGAAAAAACGGGCCGGCCGGTGGCCGCGACGATCGCCTCCTGCATTCGTGCCATCGACCCCTGGGCCAGGATGATGACATCGGCCTCGCTGGCAACCTTGATCGCCGCGTCCAGCAACAGCGCATCGTGCTTCTCCGGCTGCCCATCAACGAGTGCCTCGAATGCCCCTTGTGCCATGCCTTCGATGACGCGGATCGGCTTCTGCAAATGCGCAGCAACCGAGCGAACCAGACCGAGCGTCGGAACGAGGGTGGTCGGATTGGTCATCATCACCGCAATCGATGTCCCGACACCGACCGCCTGGCGAACCATCGGCTCGTCTATTTTCAGAATCGGGACCCTGGAGAACGGCCGGATCTGATCGACGATGTCGCCCATTGAAGAACATGTGTTGAAAATGACATCGGCGCCCATGTCCTCGCAGGCGCGGTAGTACGCCGACAAGCGCCGACGGACATCGGTCGTGACGCTGTGCCCGGCCCGCATGACGTCGGCAATCAGGCTGTCGTCGAATATGTTGACCAGCCGATGCTCCGGGATGAGTTCCGCAAACAAGGCCTTGGTCGGCTCGATCAGGGATTGCGCCGTATAGACTGCTGCCACGGTTTTCATTTTGTCTCCTGAGCATTGCCTGCCGCGATCGCCGCCATCTGCGCCGAGAAAGCACCATGAAGCGCCACCAACCGATCCTCCAGGTCGTCCTTTTGCCGATCGACCTCATGCGCTTCCGACTCATACCAGTTCAGAATGGCTCTCAGTCCATCCCGTAGCGACACGTCGGCCCTGAAATCGGGAATCACGCTCCTCAGCTTCGTGTTATCGAACAGGCCCGAATGCGATTTCTCGAAATACAAATGGGTACAAAGATCGGGCGCCGCGATCCGAAGCAACTCGGAAGGCAGGTGGACGATCTCCGGCGTCCGGCCGAGCAGATGACCGAATTCGAGATACAGGTCGTTCCAAAGACAGCGTTCTTCGCTGGTGACATGGAAATCCTGGCCAAAAGTGTGGGGATTGCCGGCGATGCCGACATAGGCCTTGGCCAGATCCGGGACAAAAGTAAAACTCCATGGCGTCGTCCCATCGCCGAACATCACCAAGGGCTTGCCACGCCTGATTCGGTCGACGATCCCGTAGTTCTGGCGCAGCACGCCGATATTCATCGCCCCCGGCCCGTAGGTCAATGACGGACGAATGACGGTGATCGGCAGGTGGTCCTGCCGGATCGATTCCCACAGGACCCGTTCCATGGCGGCCTTGTGGAAGGCATAGGGAAAGCCGGGATCGTCCCAGAGCGCCTCCTGATCCTCAATCGTCGGCACACTCCGGTAGGGGCGCTTGTAGGCCGCGACACTCGAGGTCACGATCACCTGTCCGGCATTCCCCGAAAATGCACGTATCGTCGAACGCGCATCGTCGGCGGTGAAACAGATCATGTCGATCACGACGTCATAACGCGTCCGCCGCATGGCGTCTTCGAATTCGCTGCGTCGCGAACGATCTCCGACGATCCGGGAAACGGCCTGACCGAAGCCAGGATCGCGATTGCCGCGGTTGAACACGGTGACGTCATGCCTGGCGCTGACGAACTGCCGGACGATTTCCCGACTGATCACGCCTGTACCACCCAAAATCAGGACGTTCATCGCCGTGCCTCAACGCTGCTTGTCGATCACGTGTCCGCTCCATGCTTCATAGAGTTTCACCACGCTGCTCAGGTCCTCGTCTCCCCAGCCCCGTTCCAGCGCCGCACCATAAACGGCGCGGGCCGCGGTAAACACAGGGATCGGCACGCCCAGTTCGTCGGCCTGACGGGTGACCAGACGCGCATCCTTGTTCAACATGGCCAGGGAGAAAGCCGGGGAGAAATCGCGCCCGATGATTTTCGGTAACTTGGCCTCCGACACCGCGCTCTTGGCGCCGCCCTGCCCAACAATTTGCAGGAATAGCTCGGGATCGATGCCGCTCTTTGCGACGATTGAAACCGCCTCGATGAAGGACAGCAGATTGATGGCGTACATGGTGTTGTTCGCCAGTTTGGCGTAGGACCCCGCACCGCTCGCACCGAGATGGAAGGCTGCCTTGCCCATGGCCATGAAGAGCGGCTGACAGCGTTCGAACACCGCCTTATCGCCGCCAACCATGAATCCCAGTTTCCCCTCTTTGGCTTGGGGCGCGCTGCCGGTCACCGGACAGTCGAGCATGACAATGCCAAGACGTGCCACGGTTTCCGCGATCCTGATGCTGGTCGAGGGAAGAATGGTGCTGCTGTTCAATATCACCAGGCCGGGCTTCGCTCCGCTGGACAGACCGTTTTCGCCGAGTACCACCGCCTCGACATCCTCGTCGGCCGTCACCATGACGACCACCGCTTCTGCCCCCGCGGCAACGGCAGCTGGCGTTGGGCATCTCGTCGCGCCCAGCGCTTCCAGCGATTTCCCCTTGTCGGCCGAGCGTGCATAAAAACTGAGTTCATAACCGGCCTTCAGCAGGTTTTCCGCCATCGCCAAACCCATGATGCCCAATCCGACAAAACCGATCTTCTTCATTACCAGCCTCACTGAAAAATAATGTTGCGAAATGGAAGTGACAGCCCCCCCGGACGATCACTGCGGTCAAATTGCCGTCTAATCGAGAAACTCCACCGGCCGCATGACTTTTCTCGATTCCCGCTTCAGCACCAGAATTCGCTGGACGACAATGAATACGCACAACAGAAAGGCGATCGCGATACGCGTCCACCACGAATTCAAATCCCCTTGAAATGTGATGAGCGTCTGCATGATGCCCTCGATCATTACCCCGAAAACCGCGCCAATCACATAGCCGACACCGCCGGTCATGAGGGTGCCGCCGATCACCGCCGCGGCGATGGCATCCATTTCCAGGGCCATGGCATTCAGTCCATACGCAGAAAGCATATAGAAGCAGAAGACGATACCGGCCAGTCCTGAGGTGAAACCGCTCAGGGTGTAGGCCATGACTTTTGTCCTGTCGACCGGCAACCCCATCAGTCGCGCCGATTGCTCGTTGCCGCCGATGGCATAGACGGCGCGGCCAAAACGGGTGAAATGGGCGATGTAGATGTAGATCGCCAAAATCGCCAGGGCGACGAGAACGCTGGTCGAGATGACCGCACCCGGCATCAATTTGATGCGAGTGGTCGCCATTGTCATGAAGAACGGATCGGTGATTGGAACCGTATCCTGGTTGATCATGAAACACATCCCACGGGCGATGAACATCCCGCAGAGGGTTGATATGAATGGCTGGAACTTCTGGTAGGTGATTAGCCATCCCTGTATGAAACCGAAGAGCGAGCAGACGCCGAGAACCGCGAGAATGGCCAAGGCCGGATGGAAATTCAGATGCGACATCGAATACGCCACGACCATCGATGACAGCGCGATCAGCGCACCGCATGACAAATCGATTCCGCCCATGATGATGATCAGAGCCTGGCTGAGCGCCACGATGATCAGGAAGGAGTTGTCAACGAGGAGGTTCAAGACCACCTGCATCGAAAAGAAGCCGCGGTACGACACCGATCCGGCGACGAAGAGCCCGCCGAACAAGGCGATGGTGATGAGCAGCGGGATGAATTTGGAATTGATCTGCAGACTTTTCATGCTTTCGCCTCCTTCGCCTTGAGCGCCGTCGCTCCGCCCGCCGCCTTGAGCGATGTCTTGCCCATCTGCGACTGAACCAGGTAGATCACAATGACGACCAGGGCTTTGACGACCATGGTCACTTCCGGAGGAACCCCAATTGCATAAATCGTCGTGGTCAGGGTTTGCACGACCAAGGCGCCGATGACGCTGCCAATGATCGAGAATCGGCCACCGGCCATCGAATTCCCGCCGAGGACGACAGACAGGATTGCGTCGAGCTCGATGAACAATCCGGCGCTATTGGCATCGGCCGACTTGACCTCCGAAGCGATGATGATTCCGGCGATACCGGCGCATAAGCCGCTGATGGCATAACAGGCCCAGGTCACCGTCTGCACATCCAGTCCGGTGAAACGGCTCGATACCCGGTTGGAGCCGATTGACTCCAGGAAAAGACCGAACGCCGTCTTCTTGACCAGCCACATCACCAGCGCCAAGAAGGCAGCGACCAGGTAGATCGAAAATGGCAAGCCGAGGAAAAAGCCCGAGCCGATGTAGAAGAACGGTTCGTAATACACCGTAATCACGTTGCCGTTGACGATGAGTTGCGCGATGCCGCGTCCGGCCACCAACAGAATGAGGGTGCCAACCATCGCGTTGACGCCCAGCTTGGCGATCAACAGGCCATTCCATAAGCCCGATACGACCGAAGCGATCAATGCCACCAGGATGGCCACCGACATGGGATTGTGTGCCGCATATTTCGGCACGCCATCGACAAAGACCATGTCGCCGCCGATCATGATGGCAGTAATCGCGCCGGAGATTGCCAGCACCGAGCCAACGGAAATATCGATACCGCCGGAAGCGATCACCAAGGTCATGCCAATCGCCATGAACATCAGGGGCGTGGCCCGATTGACGATGTCGATCAGGCTGCCGTACAGATGCCCGTCGATGATCTCGATGTGGAAGAAGCCCTTGATATAGAAGAAATCGAAGGTCAGAAGCACGACCAGGGCAAACAGCGGCCAGAAGAGCTGTCGATCGATCAGTCGCTTGTCCAGTTTTTTCCTCGCATCCATCAGTTCAGCCCTCCAGCGATCGTCTTCATGACGTTGAGCTCGGATATCTCCTTGTTCCTCAACTCTCCGATCTTGTGCTTATCCTTGTAGACCGCCATCCGGCTACAGCAACGAACCATTTCATCGAGCTCCGAGGAAATCAGCAGAACCGCCTTGCCTTCGCCAGACAACTGCAGGACCAGCTTCTGCACTTCGGCCTTGGCGCCGATATCGATCCCCCGCGTCGGCTCGTCGAGGATCAGCAGTTCCGGATCGGTCGCCAACCAGCGCGCCAGCAACACCTTTTGCTGGTTTCCGCCGCTCAGATTGCCGACAAGCTGTTCGATGCTGGGCGTGACGATGTTCAGCAACTTGACGTATTTGTCGGCGATTTCCTCCTGCTCCTTGCGCGTCAGGAATGCCAGCAAGCCACGCTTCCCTTGTAGCGCCAGCACGATGTTTTCCCGGATCGTGAGATTGGCGACGATCCCCTCGGTCTTCCGGTTCTCGGAACAAAAGCCGAAGCCGAGTCGTATCGCATCTGCCGGTTTGCGGATCGAAACACTTTCACCGTTGACCGACACATCGCCGCTATCCGGCGCGTCGATCCCGAAGATCACCCTCGCACTTTCCGTTCGGCCCGACCCGAGCAAGCCGGCCAGGCCCATGACCTCGCCCTTGCCGATGCTGATGTCGAAGGGATTTATCGACCCGAGCTGCCCCAGCTGCGTCGCCCGGTAATACACGCCCTCGGTTTCCGCCGATGCCGTATCGCTCAAACTCTCCTTGATTCCCTTTTCGAATTCCTCGAGATCCTTGCCGATCATCTTGGCGATCAATTGCAAGCGATCCAGACTGGCCGTCTCGAATTGGCCGACCAACTGACCATTACGAAGAATGGTGATCCGGTCGGTGATCTCATAGACCTGCTCGAGAAAATGCGTGATGAATATGATGCCGATCCCCGCGCTCTTCAGCTTCCGCATGACCCGAAACAGGTTGGCGACCTCCGTCTTGTTGAGACTCGACGTCGGCTCGTCGAGGACGAGAATTTTTGCCGAGATATCGAGCGCACGGGCAATTGCCACCATTTGCTGAATGGCGACCGAATATTCATCCAGCCTCGCCGTCACGTCCAGTTTGACGTTCAGCCGCGCCAACGCTTCTGCGGATCGCCGATTGACATCGTCCCAATCGATCTTTCCGCCTCTCATCGGCTCGCGACCGACGAAAATGTTTTCTGCAACGGACAAATTCGGGCAGAGATTGACCTCCTGATAGACAGTACTGATCCCCAAGGCCGGCGCTTCCATCGGCGTCCTCGGACGAATCGGACGTCCTTCCAGGATAATTTCGCCGCTGTCGTGGATCTCGACACCGGTCAGTACCTTGATCAGCGTCGACTTGCCGGCGCCGTTTTCTCCGCAGACAGCATGAATCTCGCCATGCCGGAGTTCGAAATCAACATGATTGAGTGCCTTGACGCCCGGAAATTCCTTGCAAACCCCGAGCATTTTCAAGAGCGGATCTCGTGTCCCCATAGGGCTAGCCCTCCCGGTCTTTACTCCAACGTAAATCCATCTTCCTCGCGGCCGCGTCCCAGCCCCCCGGCCCCTGCCCTCCTCCCCGACGCGGCTCGGCACTCAAGAGCCGAGCCATGACGGGGAGCGGAACGCCATCGGCGTTGCCGTTAATACAGACGAGTGGGAAGCTCCCGCGCCGCAGTTTCAGCCGGATAGACCGTGTTCTTGAGCTTGACCCATGCCGGAATAGGCTTCTTCGCCTGATAGTCGCGAATCACCTGGATAAGGGGTTTGGCATAATCGACCGGATTCTCGACCGTCGCCGCCTGCTTCCCGGAAATCATTGCTTCGAAGGCACCTTTGACGCCATCGATGCCGACGATGATGATGTCTTTGCCCGGCTTCAACCCGGCCTCTTCGATCGCCTGCATGGCGCCGATACCCATGTCATCCGAATGGGAGAACAGCGCATCGATCTTGACGCCTTCAGCCTTCGTCGACTTCAGGAAGGCCTCCATGACTTCCTTGCCTTTCGCACGGGTGAAGTCTCCGGATTGCGTCTTGACGATCTTCAGCTTGCTTTGTCCCTTGATGACTTCCTCGAAGCCGGCCTTCCGCTCGACCGCGGAAGACGCGCCAACCGTCCCTTCGAGCTGGACGACATTGACCGGGGCCTTGGCATCCTTGAACTTTTCAATCATGAAGTTGGCGGCAAACCGGCCGGCATCCATGTTATCCGGACCGATAAATGTCACCGTATGGTCTTCGAGCTTGACCGCGCTGGTCTTGACCAGTCGATTGATGACAATCACCGGGATCTTCGCTTCCTTTGCTTCCTGCAGCACGGAATCCCAACCGGTCTGTACAACCGGAGCGAAAACGATGAAGTCGACCTTCTGCAGAATGAAGGTACGCAGTGCCTTGAGCTGGTTTTCCTGCTTCTGTTGCGCATCGGAGAAGATCAACTCCATATCCTTCTCTTTCGCAATGGTTTCCTTCATGATCTTCGACATGGCCACACGCCATTCCGTCTCGGCGCCGACTTGCGAGAATCCGATGATCAGTTTCTTGCCTGTCTGTGCCAACGATGCTTGCGGGGCCAACATGCAAAGCCCCAGTGACGCCAGCAACACCGCGAATAATCTATATGCCTTATTCATATATATTCTCCAAAAAGTCGTAATCCTCAGGTCGCGAACGCTTTCGCAGCGAGGCACACTTGGCGCTTCCTGCCTATTCAGACTAACAATCATTTTTTTTCCGCGTAAGTTGGAGATTTAATCCACCGTCGAGGACGAATGAATACCCTCCGGACAGGTGGAGATTTCCTCATCCCCCCGGGGTGATGCGCGCGTCAGCCTGGCGGTATTACGCTTGTGGCAGCGCCCTATCCGCGCCTCGGAAGCGGCGACAAGAATGCGTTTAATACTCTGTAAAAACAGGTAATTGCACCAACCCAGGCGTAGTGCATGGCCGGCTCGGAGCGGCCGATTCGCCGTCGCGACAGGCAGGTGCCGTACAACTTGAAAGCGGTGAAAAACGACCGCCCAAGGCGCGACCAAGACTATTGGAATTGACTAAAAAAATTTTTTGATCGCTCGCAAAGCGGGGTAATCTAATCACTGAAAGCAAAACACTTCTGAGGCACTGCCATGAGTCGATTTTGTTATTTTCTTCTCTCCCTGTGCGGCATTGCGTTGTTCTTCTCGCAGCCGGCAGCTTCCCAGACACCCGGCAGTGTCCGACCTATCAGCCTGCGCGCGGCGCTGAACAATCCCAAGATCAGTGGTCAGTACCAGGGAATTCTCATTTTCAAAAAACTGGTCGAAGAAAGGACCGGCGGCCGGATCGCCGTTGAAATAATTGCCGATGGCATTCTTGGCGACGAGGAGCAGCTGGCCGAGGGCATGCAGCAGGGGACCGTGGACTTCACCATCCACTCGTCGGCGAAATATGCTAATTCAGTCCCCGAGATGGATATCTACAGTCCGCCCTACACATTCAAGAACTGGGATCACATGAAGGCGGTGATGAACAGTCCGGTCAATGACAAGCTGGTGCAGATCGTGATGGAAAGACGCGGCGACCATTTTGTCGGCGTTTATACGGAAGGTTTGCGCAACGTCTTCACTCGAAAGGAAATTCACAAGCTCGACGACCTCAAGGGACTGCGACTGCGGACGATGACCGGGCCGAGCGAACTGGGCGCCTGGCGGGCGCTCGGCGCCAATCCGACGCCAACGGGCTATCTTGAGCTGTATTCGGCGCTACAGTCCGGCAGTGTCGACGGCGCTGAAAACACCATGACGGCACTGATCGGTATGCGCTTTCACGAAGCGGCGAAGTACGTTTTGCGAACCGCCCACAACTACATGGCGATGCCGGCCATTTTGAGCGGGAAATTCGTCAAGAAACTACCGAAGGAACTCGGTGACATTGTCATCCAGGCGGCAAAGGACTCGGCACGGGAACAACTCGACTGGGCAATCGAATTCGACCGAAATAACGAAAAGATCCTGAAAGAGCAGTATGGGGTCAAGATCACCGAGCTCTCGAAGGCAGATTATGAGAAAGCGCTGAGCATCTGTATGAGCCAGCATATTGACAATGCCAAAAGAATCGGCATGGAGAGTGAGCAGAAATTGATTGCGGACCTGCGCAAAAAGTATTGATCGCCCGCATCGTACACACTGCTGCTTCAGTGGCATTTCCGACAACCGTTTCCGACTAATTATCAACCGTACTATCTATGATCAGAGTTCTCGTAGTGGATGACATGGAAACCTTTCGTGAAAGGTTTTGTGAGGTTCTTTCGGGCGACGCCGCGATAGAAGTGGTAGGGGTCGCCTCGTCGGGACAGGAGGCCGTTACGATTGCCTTCAAGCAAAGGCCGGACGTCGTCCTGATGGACGTGATCATGGAAAACGATCGCGCTGGCATCGAAGCGGCGATGGAGATTTGCTCGGCACTGCGCTCCGTGAAGATCATCATGTCGACGGTCCTTGAGGACGACGAAACCGTCTTCAATGCCTTTCAGATCGGCGCCGTGGATTATCTGCTCAAGAACGCACGACCCGAAGAGATCCTCTCAGCCGTCAAATCGGCCTATAGGGATCAATCGACGCCGTCTCCGCTAATCGCGAAAAAACTGAGGAAGGAATTCGTACATCTTCGCGGCAACCAGGAATCGATGAAATTCGTTCTCCATATCGCCAGGGTACTGACCCAGGTCGAATTGGACATCCTTCTCCTGCTGTGTGACGGGAAGAGTCGCAACGAGATCTCGCATATACGCTGCATTGAGCTTTCGACGGTCAAGACACACATTGGCAGCATTCTGAAAAAGCTCGACATGAAGAGTTCGAGCGACATCGTCAAGGCGCTACGAAGTCATCAGGCCGACGATCTGCTGCGGCAGACAGTCCGGTTCTAGCGCCCTCACCGCCGACAATACGTCGTCGACAACAGGTGCATTCCTCATCGCCCGCTACGACTAATTGACATTGACAAGGCACAACCGTGATGGTCTATCTGGCAGTCATTCTCGTCGCGTTCTCGCTGTTCATCCTCTACAAGGAAAAGGGCGATACGCGAATTTTCCTGTTTCTGCTCACTGCCGGATGGATCATTTCCGTATTCTTCTTTATCACCTACATCCAGTATCTGGACCAAAGAGAGCTCTATCAGAACCTCTTTTCGAAGAAGGTGTTGATCACGACGCTCTTGCCAAAGTCGCCGATCACGCTGCTGGGCAGTGGCGACAAAATCATCCTGGTCATGAATTTCGGCATCGCCCTCTTCATCTATTCGGCGCTCTGCTTTCCCATGTCTTTCCTCAAACCGCTGCGAAAGAACATCGCGGTTTACATGCTGCTTGCGGTGCCTCAGCTTATCCAGTTTCTCATCTACTCGCCGAGAATCTACGAGTACGTCTATCGCGCGCTGTTTGTCGGTCCTTACCAAGGCATCATTTCGTTCGCGGACTTCTACGCCATTGACGAGAACGTGCATTTTGTCACCAGGCTGGTAAATCACACCTATATCGGGCTCGGCGTGGCGATGATGATTTATAACTATTTCATTGCTCTGAAGATAAAGTACTTCCGCAGTTACTATCTTCTGATCGCGTCGGGATACACATCAATCGTGCTCATGTTCACCACATTTCTCTGGTGGGCCCCGAAACGACTGATATCGCTCACGACAGCCAAGGATTCCATGCATTTTCTGCCGGTATCCATTCTGATCGAGGGTAATGTCATCGAGTATCTTCCCCACATCATGCTGGTGTCGTTCGTTACCCTGCTGCTGGCACTCTACCGTTTCAATCAGCTGTATTTCTCGCTGCAAACGGTCAAGACAAACATCTACCGGTCGTTCGACATCACCAATTCCGGGATCAGGTTTTACAACCACATGATCAAGAATTTCGCCATGGCGGTTCTGGTCGACGCCGAATCGCTCAAGGCAAAGATGTCCGACTCGGCAGCCGTCACAGCCCATGCTGATCGCATCATACGGAATTCGAAGGAACTTCTCGTCACGCTCAACGGAATTCAATCCAAATTCTCGGTCACATCGCTCAATCTGTCGCTCACCGACATCCGGGAAGTGATGCATCGCGCACTCGATCAGGTCAAGCTTGACGGTGTAAACGTCAGCTATTCGACTGATGACTCACCTCTGCTGGTGCTGCTGGATCCACAGCATATGAAGGAAGTATTTACCAATATCCTGAACAATTCCTTGCACGCCATGAAGCAGGACCCACGGGCGCTTCATATCGAAATCCACCGTAACAAGACCTGGGTTCATGTATCCATCTCGGATAACGGCTGCGGAATTCCGAAGGAAAATCTCGACAAGATATTTCTCCCATTTTTCACCACGGGAAGTCGGCAGGAAAGCTGGGGACTTGGCTTGAGCTACTCCTACCGGGTGATCATGGCGCATCTTGGGCGGATATTTGTCGACTCGGAACAGGGACATGGCACAACGGTGAAAATCCTGTTGCCGCTGAACGACGAATAGGTCAGCTTAGGGCTCTTCAACACGTTTTTGTAGCCGGTTGATAACACCGCCCTTGGCGCTATTCGCGAGGGGCATCTCAAACTGGCAAGAAACATGATAAGCACTTTGATCCAGTCCATTTTGTTTCTGCTTGTATTACGCAGGTAGAATAGTCCGACGAGCAGGGCGGCAACGAACTCTGCTGCACACAAGGGACTCATTGCCATGCACGAAATCATCTGCCCACATTGCGGGAAAGCCTTCAAGATAGACGAGGCTGGATATGCAGATATCCTCAAACAGGTGCGCGATGTGGACTTCGAGAAGCAACTGCATGAGCGGCTTGAGCTTGCCGAGCAAGATAAACGTAGCGCCGTTGAACTGGCCGAGGCCAGAATTGCGGGCGAATCGCAAAAAGCCGCTGCCGCCAAAGACACCGAGATCCAGACACTGAAGGCTAAGCTTGATGCCGAAAATGTGGCGCGCAAGCTGGCAGTCACCGAGGCGCTCAGTGCCGTGGAAAAAGAACGCGATGCTTTGGCAAATGAGCTCGCACAGGCACGGCAGGAGAAAGAGGCCGCCGCCATGCTGGCCGAGGCCAAGCTGCTGGCCGAATTGCAGAAGAGTGCCACCAGTAAAGATACGGAGATTCAAGCGCTCAGGGCCCAGATTGATGCCGCCACGATCCAGCAGAAGCTGACGCTCGCCGAAGCCCTTGGCACCGTTGAGAAGGAACGGGACGAACTCAAGAACAGCCTGGATCGTGCGACGCTCGAAAAGCAACTGGCGGAGAAATCGCTCAAGGACAAGTACGAGACCCAACTCAAGGATCGCGACGATGCCATCGAACGCCTGCGCGACATGAAGGCGCGCCTGTCAACCAAGATGATTGGCGAAACGCTGGAGCAGCACTGCGAGACCGAATTCAACCGCATCCGTGCTACCGCCTTCCCGCGTGCCTATTTCGAGAAGGACAACGATGCACGTACCGGCAGCAAGGGCGACTACATTTTCCGCGATTCGGATGAGGCTGGCACCGAGATCGTCTCGATCATGTTCGAGATGAAGAACGAGAGCGACTTTACCGCCACCAAGCAGCGCAACGAAGACTTCCTAAAGGAGCTCGACAAGGATCGCAACGAGAAGGGCTGCGAGTACGCGGTACTGGTATCACTGCTCGAACCCGACAGCGAGCTCTATAACACGGGCATCGTCGACGTCTTCCACCGCTACCCGAAGATGTACGTCATCCGGCCGCAGTTTTTCATCCCCATCATCACGTTACTGCGCAATGCCGCGATGAATTCGCTCAAGTACAAATCCGAACTTGCGCTGGTCAAGGCGCAGAACATCGACATCACAAATTTCGAAAACGAGCTCGAAACATTCAAGACGGCGTTCGCCAAGAACTATGACCTCGCCTCGCGCCGCTTCCAGACCGCCATCGACGAGATCGACAAGTCCATCGACCACCTGCAGAAGACCAAGGAAGCCCTGCTCGGCACTGATCGTAACCTGCGGTTAGCGAACGATAAGGCGCAGGATGTGACGATCAAACGGCTGACACGTGCGAACCCGACGATGGCCGCGAAGTTCTCGGAGATCAAGACAATCGATGGTGAATGATCCGAGCGAGATTGGCCGGCCACGCCCAAAACTTTCTTGACTGCGCTTGCAGCGTCCTTCTCGGCGAGTTCTCGAAGGCAACGAAGGGCATTCCTCATCTGCTGAACCGGCCGAGATGACGCTGTCAATGGCAGCAACGGCCGAACTCCGCTCATCGGCCAAAGCAGTTATTTAATCGCTCACTAATTCGGGACAATATAGGCCCGCTTCCAGACATTCTACGAATTATGCTAGGGGGCAAGATCTCCCGCCATGGCCACTAAGCAATGGCAGTACCGCTGTGCGCGGCAGGAAGTTGCCAATAACCCACTGCGCGACGATGAATTGTTGCTAGAGATAGTGACAGGATGGTTCTCAAACACACGAAGCTTGTCCAAGCCGATTAGCCCACCATAGGAAGGGAGTGGTTCTGAGCACTTTTACCAGAACGCCATCGACACTATTCCAGGGGGTACCTCAGGTCGGCATTGCTCTTGATACACCCAAATGTCAGAATCTATCGTATCGGTTCGACCCTTGGACATGTTAGGTATCAGAAGCTATGGCAGCTCTGTTCTTTCAGGCCCTTCTTGCCGCTTGTCTTGCTCTTGGCGGCTTTGCCCATGCGGCTACTGATGCCCTCAGACGGAATAGTGGACCTCCCGGCGAAAAGCGCATCGCTCTGCTGATTGGTAACGATCGCTACAGGGGAGTTTCTCCCTTGGAAAACGCAGCTAACGATGCAAGCGCCATGGAGCGCGAACTAAAACGCGTCGGCTTCCAGACCTTTAAAGTGATCAATGGCTCGCGAAAGGACATGAATGGCGCCATCAACCGTTTTGTTGATGACGTCTCTGGTGGCGGGGTGGGAGTTTTCTTCTTCGCAGGGCATGGAGTGCAGATTGCCAACCAGAATTTCCTCATTCCCGTCGACGTCCAGGGCGTCGATCGTGAGGCTGATATCGCTGACCAGAGCACTAGTCTGCAGAACGTGCAGGACAAACTGGCCGACGCCAAAGCCAAGTTTGCGCTGCTGGTTATCGACGCCTGCCGCGACAACCCCCTGCCGAAAAGGTCCGGGCGTTCGCTGAGCGGCGCCCGAGGACTCGCCCAAGCCAGCAGTGCCGAAGGGCAGATCGTGATCTTCTCTGCCGGCGCAAACCAGCAGGCGCTGGACAAGTTGGGCCCCGACGACCGTAACCCTAATGGCATTTTTACTCGGGAATTCCTGCCCTGGATCAGCAAGCCCGGTGTCACGATACGAGATGCTGTATTGGGTGTGCGCAGTGCGGTGCGGGCGAAGGCAAGGACTGTCGGCCACGATCAATTTCCAGCCATTTACGACCAGGCCGAAGGCAACTTCTACTTCCACGCCGGAGAGGTGCAGGACGCTCAGCCAATCAGCGCCGCCCCCGCAACGAACCAAGCCGAAATAGCGCTTTGGGCGGCCGTGGAACAGAGCAATACGACGGCCGACTACGAGGTCTATCTCAACCAGTATCCAGAAGGCGGAATGGCCATGACCCGGCTGGACCTGCTCAAAAAGGCTTCCGCCGACGACGAAGAGAAGATTCAATGGCAGCAGGCGGAAAAGGGCAGCCGAGCTGAAGTGACGGCCTTTATGAATCGCTACCCATCAGGGCAGTACGCCGGACTGGCGATGCTGCGTTTGGCGAAGCTGAAGAAAGAAGAAGCCGAGATGAAACCCGGCAAAGTATTCAAGGACTGCGCAGACTGCCCAGAGATGGTCATTATTCCCGCTGGAAGCTTTGACATGGGGTCGAACGACTCGGAGGATTCCTCTTTCTTTTCGCAGTCTCCGCAACCTGTTCCCGTTCATCGAGTCAATCTGGCAAAGCCGCTTGCTATTTCAATAACAGAGATAACGCAAGGTCAATGGCGCACGATCATGGGGAGCAATCCGAGTGAGTTCTCATCCTGCGGCGAAACTTGCCCCATCGAACACGTGAGTTGGAACGATGCTCAGGAGTTTGCGCGTCGGCTGGGACAGAAAACGGGCAAGACCTACAGATTGCTGAGTGAGACGGAATGGGAGTACGCCTGCCGAGCCGGCGGCAACCATAGCCACTGTGGCAGCAACGTCGTCGATAGCATCGCCTGGTATGACGGCGGAAAGACGCGTGCGGTGGCTGGCAAGCAGCCAAATGCTTGGGGGCTATACGACATGAGCGGCAACCTCTGGGAATGGGTTGAGGATTGTTGGAATGATAGCTACAAAGATGCACCCGGCGACGGAAGCGCTTGGACAAGAGGAGATTGTAGCCAGCGCGTCCTCCGTGGCGGTTCGTGGCACGACGGACCGCAGTACGCTCGCGCCGCTCTACGCTACAGAGCACACGCTTCAAATCGGAGCGACATCTATGGGTTCCGTCTCGCCAGGACACTGCCGTAGCGCAGCGGAGGAATCTTGCACCATACTTTTGGATCAATAACTGCCGTAGCCAACGGGCTCTCGGCCATCTACACTGCTGTGCGTTAACTCTGCTCGGCAAGCGGGTGACAGGACTCTGCGGTTGTGAACTTCTCGTCTGGGTCGAGTGTGTGAGTTCGTTGAATTGGGGAGCTGACCGTCGCCGCGGCCTTGTGCCAAGGGTCCGTTGACTGGTAGATACCTGCCACACAATTGGCATTAGTCGAATGGCCGCAGTGGCCGAGCACTTGACCGGCATAGCGTGAGCACATGCCGGTGACCTGCGTTCTTGAAGCAGTCCAATCGTGTCCTCGAAAAACCAGTCGGGATTTGTCGTTTGTTTTTCTCCTCAAGCGCCCGAAGGGTCTACGAAATCCACTCAAGCGCTAAAGTTATTTCCGTTTTTTTCCGTAAATATTGTTCATCAGGAAAAAACCATGGATACCAGCACAATCGCCTCCATCGCCACCGAAATGTCCCAAGTCCGCATTGCCGATGCTGTGCAAACTGCGGTCTTGAAGAAGGCCATGGACATCGGCGCGAGTAGTGCTCTGCAACTTCTGCAAGCCCTGCCGGCGCCTACCCCAGTCAGCAACCCGCCGCATCTCGGCAACAGCGTCGACACCTTCGCCTGACACGGCAGCCGTGAGCGGCGCGAATGAATAGTGGCTTAGGCCGCGTTGTAAGAATAATTTAGCGGCAGGTCGATGAATGCGGCAACCGTTTCGGTGACTGCTTTCCTTGGGCGGCAAATTTCCACTAGTGGCCGCCAGTGTGAGTGCGTCAAATCGGCAAGCTGTTTTTCAAGGTAATTTTCGGCTGAACGGCAGTTGACCAGCGTGTTTCCGCCCGATCTTGTCCGCCCACGCAAGGACAGCTTTGACCGAGTAGTTCGAATTGATATTCCGACAGGTTCCGAGGTACACCGGTCATTCAGATGGCGGCTACGCGGAGAGACCGCAGGTCCGCAGTTGGCCGATTGCCGAACCTGGGGAATCATCCACACACTGGTCACTCAGAATGCATACAGTTTTCGCCAAAGACATCGTTTCGGCAAGATGCTGAATGCGTACAATCGGCCACTGCTTGTCTGCCATCCGCGCACGGAAGTCGTCACTCAAAGGTCCGGTTTGCACTTGAAACCGCCGGGCGAGCGTTAATCGAGATCAGCTATACTGCCTGACTTCTATCTCTGCTAGCGCATTAACATGTTCTCTACTAGCACTTGGGTACTTGTTGCTTGGGCCGTTGCTATCCTTGTTCTCTGGGGTTTTGTTTCGAAGAGGATGGGGCTTGGCAAAAGTCGGGCATATGGCAACAAACTGGCCGCGCACCTGGGCTGGGAGAAAAATTTCTTTCACTCGGTGCTCGACAACGGCGTGAATGGACCTTCACTGATGGTACTCGATAGCATTGAGAAGATGGGTGTTACTCCTCACCAAGCTGCGGTGATGCTTGCTCCCTCGCTTGCTCACGGTCTGAACAAACTTGCTTCCCGCGTCGGTCCTCAGGCCATGATTGAAAAAGCAGAGCCGACTGTCAAAAGCCTTCTGGAAGAATGGGAAGCTCAGTCCGGCTGACATAGATAGAGCCATCTTAATATTGGGAAGCCGTGAAGCTTGGAGTGCGCCCCACCAGACTCTCCAGGAAGGTTAGTTCAGCATCGGAGTGATTTACGACTTCGGCAGGCACCATTGACGTTGGCATCGCGGAATCGGCGTTAATGTAGATCGGGTGATCATGATGTGTTGTACGGATAATTTCACGATCCTTTGGCGACACCAGCGGCACGATTTCTGCCTCTCCATAGCACAGGCAGAAATAGGTTTGCTTGCCCGATTCTTCTATGTAACAGCCAGTACCGCGAATTCCAATGACAGCAGTAGACACCGCAATACTCTTTTCGCCGCGACCAAATACCGAAAGAATCTTCCCGGTAACGATACGCATAAACGTTGTGGCAGATGCTGCACCAAAGCGCACGACAGACGAGTCGCGTAAAAGAAAAGCATCCTGACCGATGACAAAAACAGCTTCTGATCTTGATCCAGTAACAATCTCGTCACCCGGTTGGACAAGTAGCCCTTTGTACGCCGGCTTTCCGTTGACAGAGACATCGCCGAACACTCGATGAACACCAGGAATGACCGGCAGACTATCAGCGGCGAATCCGCGAGACACAAATGGAGAAAGCGCGCCCGCAGTGCAGGCACGTAGCCAGAATCTTCGGGTTCTCGAACATGAATCCATGGAAACAGGTCTCCACTTGGGCTGTTAACGCCGCTCAGCCGACAGGCTTGGTTTTGTCATACTTAGCAATGTATGCCGTTCCGGCTATTCTATATCGCTTGGCGACTACCCTCGGGGAGCGGGTCAATGGAAACCATGATCGACAACTGCACCCGCCTAGTACTGGCGGGGGGATATTCGCGTCTCGAATAATGCTCGTTAAATATGCAGATGGACAACAAAACCATATTGGCAGGAATCGCCCAAGCAGACTTTGCCGCTTTACAAGGCTACGTCAGCGATCGGCCAGAAGCGGTCTCCTGAGTCACGCACCAATAACGGCAGCTAACATCCCAAATGAAGGCATTGGAAAACCGCTGTGCCTACAGATTTACGTCATCTCAATAGGCTGTTTTTGCCATCTTTAAGAGAAACCTCGTAAATTTCAGCTGATTTCAATACTGATACCGGTGCACCATGGCGTGCTATTTGCAACATGGTCTGTCCAATGACCTCGGTGCTCAGGACCTGCGACGGAAATAACTTCCTGCCAACTGTAAGTAAGGGCCTCAAAATCTTGTAGAAGGCTCGATAGGAGTCAGTTTTGGACACCGCGTTGTTCAGCGGCTGAATGACTGCGGGACGCAGGACATGGACCCGCTTAAAAGGTAAGCGCAGCAGCGCGTTCTCCGTCTTGCCCCGAACTCGGGCCCACATGCTCGAACCTCGTTCACTGCTATCAGCCCCTGCACCCGAGACATACACAAATGTCGCCTGTGGGCTGAGACTGACCAGGCGCTCAGCCACAGCCATCGTGAGACTGAATGTCAGCGCCGCGTATTCCTCCTCGGAAAGGCCTGCCACCGATACACCGAGGCAGAAAAAACAGGCATCCATATCTCTCAGGTCATCATCCGTAATCGCGGACGTATTCGTCGCAAAATTCGGACGAATTGACTGGACGAGTCTCGGATTGTTCAGCGGCAGAGCCGAACGCCCGACCGACACCACACGTTCAACGTCGGGCGCGAGCAGGCATTCGCGCAGAACACCGCTGCCCACCATACCGGATGCGCCAAACAAAAGGACTTTCATCGCAACCTCCACCTACCCGTTCGCCGAGCGAATCGCTGCGTTCGCTGCCCGCCACTCCGAGGGTGTTTGCGCTTCCCACTGCCGGAATGCTCGGAAGAACGAGTTCTGGTCTTCGTAACCAAGCAGGTAGGCAACCTCGATGAGGGTAAGTGATGTATCGGCCAGATGCTCCAGCGCCAACTGATGGCGGGTATCGCTCACCAGGGTCTGGAACCTGACACCTTCATCGGTCAGGCGCCGCTGTAGGGAGCGTTCACTCATGGCCAGTTCTGCCGCAACGGAACGGATGTCAGGACGGCCTGCCGTCATTCGCCGGCGGAGCACCCAACGGGTCTGCTCAGCCACCGATTCTGACGCCTTGTGTTGTTCAAGCCGCCGGTCCAGTTCCGGGGCTAAAACCTCGAGCAGCTCCTTGTTATAGGTGGCAAACCGCTTGTCGAGGTCTTCTCGCCGGAAGCTGATGCAATCTTCCTTGGCATCAAACCGGACCTGGCAACCGAAATACCGTTCGAGTGCAGACTTTGACGCTGCCGGGCGTGCCAGCTCCAACGCCACAGGCACCAGCAGCTCCGACGTTCCTCGACGGCCTAACTCCAGGAACGACGCCATCGTTGCGTCCACCAGGGAATGCGGGATGGCGCTAGAGCCGGCATGCGGCCAGTGGATGACGAGCTCGCTGCGGTCACCATTCTCCGTGAGTACCACCTCCTCAGGGGCACACAGGCGCTTGAACCGCGCCACCCGATTCAGCGCGTCACGGAAATCCCTGGCGTGTTGAGCCGCGACAAAAGCCAAGGGCATGACCGCCCCATCCAGACCTGAGGCGATGCGCAGCCCGATGGTGGCATCCTCGCTGACCGTCTCGATAGCTCGCCACAAGGCGAAGAACTGTGCCGTCAAAATCGGCGTGTCATCCCTCAGTACGTTGAGCGGTAGTGCCGCCCTGCGGACAACTTCCGCACGGTCGAGCCCAACCCGCTTGACGCCCTCCCAGAGGGCATCTGGCACCTTCAATTTCTCCGGAATGGCGCTGGTCATGGTGCTTATTTCGCCTGGAAGCCGCCGTCCACGTTGAGGATGTGTCCGGTGACGAAGCTTGCCTCGTCCGAGAGCAGCCAGCAGATGGCATTTGCTACTTCTTCGGGCCGGCCCAGACGGTTCATTGGGTGCATCGCTGCGATGCTGGCTTCGTTGTAATTCGGGTCCCCGCCTTCGAGTTGGGCGGCAATGATGTCCGTCCTGATTGCGCCCGGCGCCACACCGTTGACACGTATACCCTGGGTAGCGTGGTCGAGTGCCGACGACTTGGTCAAACCGACGACGGCGTGCTTGGTTGAACCGTAGGGGCCAGCCCAGGCGATGCCGTTCAGGCCGGCGATGGAGGCCAAATTGACGATGGCGCCCTTACCCTGCCTCTCCATTTGGGTGAGTTCATGTTTCATGCTGTAGTAGACGCCCATGATGTTGGTCTCGACCATCGCACGATAGTTATCGCTGCTCGATTGCACAAGCGTCCCTGTCTCGTTAGACAGTCCGGCGTTATTGACGGCCATATCGAGGCGGCCGAACTCAGCCACAATGCCGTCAATCATCGACTTAACCGCGGCTTCGTCGGGGACATCGTTCTGTACGAAGCGAACTTGGGCTCCGTCGCTTGCGGCAGCTGAAACTTCGGCCACGGCAGCTTCGCCAACTTCTGCACGGCGACCGCTCATGATGACGTTAACGCCTTGAGCGGCGAGTTTGAGGGCTACGGCCTTGCCGATGCCGGTGGCACCACCGGTAATCAGGGCGACTTGTTTGGACATTACATACTCCTTGAGATGGTTAAACATGCAGTGGGCACTTCGGAAATGCATGTAAGGAGTATAGAAACTCGAACTAGATGGTTATATGCAGAATACGCCACTCTACTAACGTAGCGCGCCAACGATAGAGCTGCTTCGCATGTAGATAAAGGGGCTGCTACGGAGACCGTTACCAAAGGTCCGTTTTGGCACGTACTCCAGCAGTACGATTGGAGCTTTCCCAACGTCCGCAGAGGGTCGATTGTGTGAGTTCGGTGGATGCACAAACTACCGTTGGCCGCGTTTTTTCACTGAACGGCAGGTAACCGGCCAATTCCAGCCATACAGCTCGAGCTGAATGAGCGGCAGGTTTCCGACGGTCAGTAGTCGTATAGCGACGAAGGTTGACTCTAACTCATTGACAACGTCAGCTTGAATCGCTCGTGCCCGATGAATCGGAACTTCCGCCGAAACGCTCCTGCAAGCTTATGATCGGCCGTCGCCAGAGCCGTTAGTCGGGCATCAACTCGCGTACTGAGCGATGCCACTACCGAATGACCAATTCTCCTTTTTAACCTCGACCAGATTGATGAAGACATCTTCCAGCCGAACCCCAACTTCCCGGTTGAGCCCTTCCGCAATCGTCTTGTAGAGGAGTTTCTTCTGGTCCGTCGAGCGTCCCTCATTAAGCGTGATCTGGATAAACACCACCCCATCGCTTCGGTTGATCCCGAGATAGGTGGTGTCAAAGACGAAATGGTCGTCGTCGTGCTCAGCCAGAACCTGAAAGTTATCGTGGTCAGGAACGTTGATTGCGGCCTTCATGGAATCGTAAACAACCTTGCCCAGTCTTTTGGCATAGGACGCGTCAGTGTTTCTTTTGATGTCGATACGAACGAGGGGCATGTCTCTCTCCTTAATAATTTTCAAATCGGTGCCTGAGTGAAGCATTTCAAGGAATCGTGATCGATGCGATGAAATGCGCCACCCGGCTTCGGCTTCCATCAATAATCGGTGTAGCCCTTTTCTCCCGGCGTATAGAAGGTCGAGAAATCTGGCGCCACCAACGCCTGCCCGGACTTCAACTTTGCAACGAGATCAGGGTTTGAGATGAACGGGCGACCGAATGCCACCAGATCGCCACGGTACGCATCGAGATCCGCATTGGCACGGGCAACGTCATAGCCGCCGGAAAGAATGTATTTCCCGCTGAAGGCGGCACGGATTTTGGCCTTCAAGACGGGGCTGACTTCAGGCGCCCCCATGGCACTGTGGTCGACGACATGGATGTAGAGCAGTCCGAGCGCATTCAGTTCTTCGATCAGACGCAGGTACAGCGCATCCATCGCCGCATCCGGCACCTGGGCATTGAACACGCCGTAAGGCGAGATTCGCATGCCGACACGTTCCGCACCTACGGCCGCGACGGTGGCTTTGGCCACTTCGACGGCGAAGCGGATGCGGTTTTCGACGCTGCCCCCCCATCGATCCGTACGCTGGTTCGAAGCGGTATTGAGGAACTGGTCAATCAGATAGCCATTGGCGGCATGCAACTCGACACCATCGAAACCGGCTTGCAGCGCCAGTCTGGCCGAGGCGGCATATTCGGCGATGCTCTGCGCGATGTCGGTCTCGTTCATTTCGCGGGGTACGGGATGCGGCTGCATTCCTTCCGCGTCGGTCCATATCTCGCCCGGAACGGCGATCGCCGAGGGGGCCACAACGCTTGCGCCGACCGGCACGTTCGCGGGATGACTGACCCGCCCGGTATGCATCAACTGCACAAAAATCCGGCCACCGGCTTGATGGACGCCATCGGTCACACGTCGCCAGCCCTGCGCCTGTTCCTCGTTGAAGAGTCCGGGGATGCGTGGATAGCCAAGGCCGTTGGGCGAGGGCGAGATTCCTTCGGTGATGATCAGACCCGCATCCGCTCGCAAGCGGTAATACGCTTCCATCAGGGCGTTGGGCACATTTCCAAGGGCGCGGCTACGCGTCATCGGCGCCATGACGATGCGGTTTTTCAGCGACAGGTTGCCGAGTTGGGTGGGCGTGAATAGCGTGCTGTTCATAGATAATATCCAGGAGGTGAAGTTGAGATCGGATCGAACAAAGGGCGCTTCGCCCCCGTTGTCCGGCAGATGGGAGAAGTCGCCGCCCCGGTTCAGGCGGGGTGCCGATAGCGATCGGCGGCGTGCGCTTGCCGAATGTCCGACATCAAGCCCTGACGCGCACCGTCCAGCGCATCCCAGCGCCCGGCAACGTGCAAGGGCGGGATCGTGACCAGTTCCCGGCGGTCAAAACCGACCAGTGCCGCGTCGACCAATTCACCCACGTCCATCACCTCGGGCAGCGTGTTGACGTCAACGCCGGCACGCGCCCAGATCTCGGTACGAGTCGCTGCCGGCAGCACCGCTTGAACATAGACGCCCTTGGGCGACAATTCGACGCTCAGCCCCTGCGACAAAAAGAGAACGAAGGCTTTGGAGGCCCCGTAGATCGACATGCCGAACTCGGGGGCGAAGCCCACCACGGAACCAATGTTGACGATGGCGCCCGTACCGGATTGTGCAAGGCGTGGCGCGATCGCTGCGGCGAGACGTGTCGGCGCCGTGCTGTTGAGCGCGACCAAGGCTTCGATGCCCTCGGCGGTCTGCTCCAGGAAGCCCTTGGGTTGAGGCATGCCGGCGTTGTTGATCAGGATACCGATACGCGTGTCATCGCGCAGACGGGTTTCGAGCGCGGACAGGTCGGTGGGGCTGGTCAAGTCGGCCTGCAGCACGTCGACGGCCACATGGCTTTCCTCGCGCAGGCGCGCTGCCAAGGCATCCAGGCGCGACTTGTCGCGCGCAACAAGGACGAGGTCGTGGCCTCGGCGCGCGAAGCGTTCGGCGTAGGTGGCGCCGATACCACTGGAGGCGCCGGTAATGAAGACGGTCGGAAGGGTGTTCATGGGTGTTTTCCTTGACGAGAGTTGTTCCGTTTAATGACAAATGCAATGGGTCGCGGCTATTTCATCCTGACGACCACCTTGCCCTTTGAATGTCCCTGAGCGAGGTATTCGAGTGCTTCCGGCGCCTGGTCGAACGGAAACACTTTGTCGATGACCGGCAGGATGCGACCCGTTTCGAGGAGTGTGCCGATCTGCGCGAGTTGAGCGCCATCGGGACGCACGAAAAGAAATGAGTAGGCAAGGTCGCGTTTTTTCGCAAGCCGCATGATCTTGCGACTCATCAACCCGAAGACGAACTTCAGCACGAAATTCAGCCCGCGGGCGCGAGCGAACGCGGCATCCAGTGGCCCGATGAGAGAGACGATTTTTCCTCCCGGCCTGAGAATGCCAATTGATTTCTCAATCGCGTCACCCTTGAGGGTGCCAAGCACCGCGTCATAGCCGCGCAGCACTTTCTCGAACGCTTGCTTCCTGTAGTCGACCACCTCGTCCGCACCGAGGCGACGGACGAGTTCAACGTTACCCGTGCTGGTGGACGTTCCCACGGTGGCCCCCAGGTACTTTGCCAACTGGATCGCAAACGTGCCAATACCGCCGGAGCCCGCCGGAATAAACAGCTTCTGACCCCGCTGAAGCTTGAGGCGTCCCTTCAGGGCTTGCCAGGAGGTGAGTCCGACCATCGGGATTGAGGCGGCCTGCACGAAATCAAGATTAGCTGGCTTTAACGCGGCAGCGCTCTCCGGCACGACTGCGAATTCGGCGAGCGTGCCGATACCGAGATCGAAGACGCTCGCGAAGACGGCATCGCCGGCCTTGAAGCGAATCACGTCACTGCCGACCTCGATCACCACCCCGGCCAGATCGCTGCCCAACGTGGCCGGAAGCTGGAAATGCAGAACCGGTTTGAACATCCCGGTCGGAATCATGTTGTCAATTGGATTCAGGCCCGCCGCGTGGATTTGCACCAGCAATTCGTCAGGCTTCAGCGTGGGGCGCGGAACATCGGCGAACCCGATGTCGGGCGACTTTCCATAGCGTTTGAAGGTAAGTGCTTTCATGGTTTGATGTTTCATTTTTGGCTTTTCATTTTCATTGGATCAGTGCGCGAGAAAATCGAGAACCGCTGGCACAAAGGCTTGGTGGTACTGAAAGACGCCACCGTGTCCCGAGTTTGGATAGATCGTCAGCCTGGCATTCGGCAGACGACGAGCCATGTCTGCCGAGAGGCTGCTGGCGACCATCAGGTCGCAGTCGCCATTGGCGACAAGAACCGGCTGGGTGATGACCGAGAGATCGTCGGGCGCACTCCGCCCCGCCGTCTTGATGGCCTCCAGTTGGGCGCGCCTGGCCTGCATGGAAATGCCTCGGTCACGATCGCGGGTCCGTTCCTTCAGCGCAGCAAAGTACTCCCGCGCGGCACGCTTGCCATCCGGCGTGCGGGGAAAGAACAGGAAGTTCCTCGCGTCGCTCCAGGTCAGCGCCGCCTTGATGTAGGCAAGGACAGCGACCTTGGTGACCTCGCCGACCCCGCCGCCGCCCTTCGGACCCGTTCCGGCGAGGATCATCCGGCGCACCAGGTCGGGCGCCTGCAAAGCCACCATTTGCGCCACGCCGCCGCCCAGCGAGAAGCCGAAAAGATCGACCTTCTCGTACCCCAGCGCCCGAATGAAGGCAATGGCGTCCCGCCCCATCTCTTCGACGGTATTGGGCACCAAACCTCCCGACGCACCGACGCCACGATTGTCGAACGCAATCACCCGACGCTGCGCGGCGATGCCTTCGATCACGCGCGGATCCCAGTCATCGAGCACGGCCATCAGATGATGCAGAAAGATCAGCGGCACACCGGAACTCGGGCCAAGTTCGCGATAGACGAAAGGCACGCCGCCAACGTCGATCGTGCGGGTCGGTACATCTTTCCACGTCAAACTGCTCATTTTTCTTTCCTCGAAGTCGGCAGAAATATCGTTCATCAATCGGCGCTCGCGACAGGGTGGATCGCCGGTCGGCAAAGTGTTACTATCAAATTGAAACGAACGATACTACCAATTCGATATTAAGTCACTACCAAAATAGTATGGACAACGAAATTATTTGTAACGATCCGTGCCCGATCGCCCGCAGCGTGGCTTTTGCCGGCGACGCGTGGAGCCTCCTGATCCTGCGGGATGCCCATGCCGGCCTCACGCGCTTCGACCAATTCCGGAAAAGCCTGGGGATCGCGCCGACGATGCTGACCCGGCGGCTGGCGACATTGACGGAGGAGGGATTGCTGGAGAAGCGACGCTACTCGGAGCATCCGCCGCGAGAGGAGTATCTGCTCACCGCTGCCGGCCGCGATTTCCTGCCAGTGCTCTTCATGATTGGCGCATGGGGCCGCCAATACCGGGGGGGCGGCAAGCTGGTTCGCTTTTTCGACGCTGAAAACGGAACGGAGATCAAAGCCATCGCAGTGGATGAAGTCACCGGCGCGAAAATCGGGACGCGTCCGATACGCACGGTCATGCCAGAGGAAAGCTGACAGTTGGTCGGGAAAACTGTTTTGTGACCTGACGAGGTCGGACGGCATGAAAGCGTGCCGTTTTATGAAAACCTTCGCATTTTTTTGAAATGCAAGCAGCGCAAGGTTTGATACATTTTTTCGGAGGCAACTCGTTTTTCCCACGGGCATCTTGGCCCACGAGAAAAAACTTCAAAAACCCAAAAGGAGGGCATGGTGGACAGGAATCATCCAAGAGCGTATTTCCCGACTCGAATCGTGGCTGTGACGCTGTTGCTGGTGTCGCTGTCCGCTTGTTCCGGACTGGGGCAGAAAAATTCCGCGACAGCAGGCGCGGCCCCCTCAATTATCGAGAAACTGGAAATAACGTCACGAAAGCCGGCTTTTTCAGGCCAAGTTTTTGGTGATATCGGGCCGTACGAGTTTGTCGCAGGTGTTGCGACAGTGCGGGTTGATCCGAAGCACAGCGCTAATCAAGCCGTCGTCGATCTGGACAAAGCCGTCGATCCGGACGGATTCGTTCGCTTCAAGACGGATTTGGTAGTCCTGCGTCCGGTGGTTGCGGAAAAGTCATCGCGGGTACTGATCGTCGACATTCCAAACCGGGGAAACAAACTGCTCTTAGCCAGACTGGCTGACGGTAGTAACCAATTTGAAACCTCCTCGCAAGCGGGCAACGGATGGCCGATGCGGCAAGGGCATACTTTTGCCTGGATAGGATGGCAGGGCGACGTGCCTCTTGGAACTGGCGGGCAATCCGTCGGGATGCAGCCCCCGGTAGCCAAGAACGGCTTGATGCCTATCACGGGAACTTCGGTTGAAGAATTCATCTTCGACAAGGAGGAAACGAAGAGTCTTGGTGTGCTGACGTACCCAGCAGCAAGCACTGATACAACGAAAGCAGAACTGACCGTTCGTGCGACGATTTCCTCGCCCCCACGGACACTTGCGCCCTCCGCCTGGCGCTACGTGGACACGGGCAGGATTGAGATTACGCGTCCGGATGGATTTGATGCAGGCGCCATTTATCAGTTGACCTATGAGGCACGTGATCCCAAGGTAATGGGGCTTGGCATGGTGGCTTTGCGCGATGTGACCGCATTCCTCAAGGGAAATGGCCAAGACGCCGACGCCAGCAAGCCATCCAATCCGATCGCCGACATCGATCCGAACCTGACGGTCTTGGTCGGCATTTCCCAGTCGGGACGCTTCCTGCGCGATTTCATCTGGTACGGATTCAACGAAGCGCTTGATGGAAAGAAAATATTCGATGCGGCGATGCCGATTATTGCCGGCTCGCGAAAGAGCTACGTCAACGTCCGGTTCGCGCAGCCGGGCAGATACTCGCGTCAGCATGAAGACCATTTTTATTACGGCGATCAGTTCCCGTTCACCTATGCCACGACAACAGACCCGATCAGCGGGAAAACAGACGGGATCTTCTCGCGCTGTGAAAAGAACGCGACTTGTCCGAAGCTGATGCATCTGGATAGCAGTCTGGAGTTCTGGCAGGCGCGCGCTTCGCTGCTCGTCGTCGACGGACAGGGCCGGTCTGTGCCTGTGCCGGAGAATGTACGGCTCTATCTGATGGCTGGCACACAGCATGGGCCTGCAACAAAACCGGAGTATGGCATTTGCCAGCAATTGAGCAATCCGGCGACGCAAACGCCAATGGTGCGGGCCGTCATGGCTCGACTCATCGACTGGACTAGAAACGGGAAAATGCCGCCAGCAAGTCGTTTCCCCTCGTTGGAAAAAGGACTGGCCGAACCGACACAGGCATCCATTGGGTTCCCGAATCTGAACAGCATCGGCTTGAGCTTCCCCGGCGTGTTCAATAGCCTCTACGTCGTCAATCACAAGGCTGCACCAGCCGAGATCGATTTCGGCAAGCCGTATAAGCTGCTATTGCCGCGAACGGATTCGGATGGACATGACATTGACGGCGTTCGACTACCTGAAATTGAAGTGCCGTTGGCGACACATACGGGGTGGGGGTTGAGAAAGAGCGGTTTTGCTGAAGGGCAGCTTTGTGGAATTAGTGGTACCTATTCAGCATTCGCGAAGGATGCCGCCGAACGCGCAGGCAAGAACGATCCACGGCCGTCAGTTGCCGAGCGATACAAGACCCGGGGCGCCTATCTGGAACAGTATTCACAGGCGGGGCGTCGTCTTCTGGACGATGGCTTCCTTCTGGACGAGGATCTCGCACGCTTGATCGATCACGCTCGCCAGGATCCGCGAATCGCGCATTTGCCCCAATGACTGGACCCATCGCGGATGCGAGGACGAGAGAAATCGCACCGCGATGTGACGTCGCCTATTCATCCACCGCAACAGCCGTAGGACACTCATGCTTCGGACGGCAGACCTTTCGGTCAGTCAACGCCCGCAGGTAACATGATGACAGCGGAGTTCAGCGAAGAGGGAGCGTAACGGTGCGGACATTCTGTTTCAGGCCGATATGACAGGCGGAACGAGAACATCCATTGGCCGTCATTGCTCGACGATCGTTGGAGGGGACGGAACCCCCCTGTTGATCTGTCCTCGCGATTGGGACGGCCCCATCCTGGAACGCAAAGAAATTCCCGGGAATGCCGAATGCGGAGCGCAATACAGCGGCATGCCGCTGGTGATTGTTCCGTTGTCCGGGCATGGAAAGCGACGGTTTAGAAGCGGATCGACGATACAAGAGTTCGACACGGCACCGCCCAACATTCTGATCTATGGCGAAACATTTGAACGCGATCACGGCCTCTGGAAGGGAGAGGCCGGTGAGTCCATTACGCTCACGTTACCGAGCGCTGTTACCACTCGGTATTGCAAGGATGACCGATCTTCGTACCGGTTCAATACGAGATTCAATAACGACGACCCCTGGTTACGGAACAGCATAATCACCTTGGCGGAGGAAATTCAGAGCGCCTTTCCGAATGGGCGTCTTTTCTCGGAAGGATTGTCGATCGCTATTGTGGGTTGGCTTGTGGCTCGCTATGGAGACAAGGCCCAACGAAATCCTTCTGTTTTGCGTGGTTTTTCGTCGGCACAAAAAGCGAGGATCGAAGATTTCATCGATAGCCATCTCGATCAAAACATGTCGATCGAGAGAATGGCATCGGAAGTCAGCATGAGCCCCCGCCTTTTTTCTCGTTTTTTCTCGATATCCTACGGCCAATCACCTCATCGATATCTAATGCGCAAACGAATTGTCAGAGCAAAACAATTGATGCGTTGCCAGTCGGAACTCAGCATTCTGGAAGTCGCTTTGCACACAGGGTTCTCCAGTCAAGCGCACTTTTGCTTTGCCTTTCGCAAGTATTGTGGAGAAACGCCGACGGCTTGGCGGTATGGTTTGTAGCTGCAATTGGGCAATCAGGAGCGATGAAGATTCATGACTGATCGATTCCTCGTCGGCATCTCGCCATTGCCCGATCCGTCTGCTGACGGTAGGAATGTCCCAGTGCAAATGGCTGCTCTGCAACGCATTACTGACGCGACGTTCTTTGGTACGAATGTCGGCTTTTGGCCGGATTCTGTTGAAATACTCCACGAAATGACGCGACACCGGTACAATATGCTATAAGCATGTATGTAGTGGGGTGCTGCGATGATGGGGCAACAGAAGAACGGGCAAGACCGGTTGTTCTACGCGTTCAATCTCGAAGATCATGTGCCGGCTGGCCATCTGTTGCGTGGTATTGATGCCTGCATCGACCTGAGCGGATTGCGCCAGCACCTGGCCGAGCACTACAGCCACACTGGTCGCCCGTCGGTTGATCCCGAACTGATGATCCGCATGCTCATCGTTGGCTACAGCTATGGCATCCGCTCCGAACGCCGCCTGTGCGAAGAAGTGCACCTGAACCTTGCCTACCGCTGGTTCTGCCGCCTTGGTTTGGAGGATTCCGTACCTGACCACTCGACATTCTCGAAGAATCGGCATGGCCGGTTTCGTGAGAGTGGTGTATTCCGCTGGGTATTTGACGAGGTGGTACGCCGTTGCATGGTATCTGGTCTGGTCAAGGGGGAAGGCTTTGCGGTCGATGCCAGCTTGATTGCTGCCAATGCAAGTCATCAGCACAGCGTCCAGCCGGGAGAACCCTGCGACTTTGATCGTGCCGAGATTGATACCCGGCCAATGCGGGAGTACCTGACGGCGCTTGATAAAGAAACGAATGCAACTGCTACACGCAAGATTTCGCTCAGCGATCCGCACTCCCGCTG
>NZ_FNCY01000012.1 GCF_900099695.1 Propionivibrio dicarboxylicus
GCTCGCCATCGCCATCGGCACCAGCCACGGCGCCTACAAGTTCACCAAGAAGCCGACCGGCGACATCCTGGCGATCGACCGCATTGCCGAGATCCATGCGCGCATCCCGAACACGCACCTCGTCATGCATGGATCATCGTCGGTGCCGCAGGAACTGCTCGCCGAAATCCGTGAATTCGGCGGCGACATGAAGGAAACCTACGGCGTGCCGGTCGAGGAAATCGTCCGCGGCATCAAGCACGGCGTGCGCAAGGTCAACATCGACACCGACATCCGTCTGGCGATGACCGCGGCGATTCGCCGCTACTTCGTCGAGAACCCCGGCAAGTTCGACCCGCGCGACTACCTCAAGCCCGCCCGCGAAGGCGCCAAGAAGGTCGTCCGCGCCCGTCTCGAAGCCTTCGGCGCCGCCGGACAGGCCAGCAAGATCAAGGCAATCGCCCTCGACAAGATGGCCGAACGCTACAAGAAGGGCGAGCTTCCTTAGCCACCTTCCGGTCATGCCTACTTGACCGAAAGGCTTCGCGCCGCAGCTTTTCAATGCCTACGAAGTTGCGGCGTTTTTTTGAGTGTCATGCCACTGATCGATTGATCGCGGGGTGCGCCCGCAACCATCGACCATGGCATGCCGACCGGCCATCGTTGCCTCAGACACGAGGATCCCCGGCGCCTGGGCACGCCGGCATCGCAACGGCACGGCTACTCGATCAGGAAATTCCCCTGCCAGGCTTCCTCGATGCTGACGGTCTTGCGCTGCCGCTTGACCGGTACCGGCGCTGCCTGGGGCTGGCCCGGATCCGAAATTTCCGGAATTTCGGAAAACAGCCACTCCTGGAAGGCATGTACTTTGGGTAATTCCGCCGACGATTTCAGCACGTTGAACGTATAGCCCTTCACCTTCAAACCATCGACGCCCAGCGGCGCAACCAGTCGCCCTGTTTCGAGTTCACGTTGAACAATCAACAAGCTCTCGAGGCACACCCCGAGTCCGTCAATCGCCGCACTGATCGACATGAATGAACGGTCGAAACGCGGCCCCCGCTTGAGGTCCAGTTTGACATCGGGATGTCGACGCTGCCAGTCCCGCCAATTGACGAGACAGACTTCGCTATGGATCAGCGTATGACGCTCAAGATCCTTCGGACAACGGATTGGATTGGCCCCGCTCACGAGTGACGGCGAGCACAGCGGCACGATTGTCTCCGGCGGAAAGTCCACCGTCTTGACGCCGGCCGGTTGAATATTCTTGTGCTCGTAGCGGATATCGACATCGACGTTCTGGGTAATCAGATCGACCGGGTCTTTCGAGGCATTGAGGCGGACATCGATATCCGGATACTTGGCGCTGAAACGCGCCAGTCGCGGCATCAGCCATTGCGTCGCGAAACTCGGCGTCGAATGAATCGTCAGGATGTCGCTCTTCGTCGTTCGTCCCAGATCCTTGGTGGCGGCCTCGATGCGCGAGAAAGCCGCCGATATTTCCTCAGCATAGCGTCGCCCGGCATCGGTGAGGACCACACCACGATGCACACGATGGAAGAGCTGAACGTCGTATTGACTCTCCAGCGACTTGATCTGATGGCTGATCGCCGACGGCGTGACGTACAACTCTTCGGCGGCAAGACCGAAAGACGACAAGCGCGCGGCGGCTTCGAATGCTTGCACCGCCTTGAACGAGACCCGGTTTGACATAGGTTTCTGAGATGAAATCAATTCAACAAAACGCCTTAATAATTCGTTTGAGCCGCATTCGTCAAGCCCCTACACTTTCCTTCACTCGCCGAAGGTCTGACAAATAAGACAAACGACGACTCGGGCGAAAGTGCACTTTCTTGTTTTATCGGCATCACGAGGCCAAAAGAGATCCGGAATCGGCTGGCCAGTTGGAGAGCTTTGTGCATATGGAAAAGAACAGCGGCATCTGCGGAGAGGCAAAGGATCGTTACGAGAAATTGCCCACCGATCTTCCGTTTGACGAGCGTGTCGCGCGCTTGGAAGAAATTGCGTGTGCCATGCGCAAGAACGTCGTGGACATGGTTTACGCAGCACAATCAGGGCATATCGGCGGCGCGCTGTCGGCGGCCGACTTCGTCACAGCCTTGTATTTCGACCTCATGGATATCAAGCCGGAGCAACCGCACTGGGCGGATCGCGACCGCTTCGTGTTATCCAAGGGGCATGCCTGTCCGATTTGGTATTCCGCCCTCGCTCTGCGCGGATTCCTGCCAGTCGAGGAACTCAAGACCCTGCGCAAGAACGGCAGCCGTCTGCAGGGACATCCGATCGCGACCTATCTGCCGGGCATCGACGCCTCGACCGGTTCCCTCGGCATCGGCTACGCCCAGGCGGTTGGCATCGCGATGGAAGGCAAATTCCTCGCCAAGTCCTACAAGGTCTATGCCGTGCTCGGGGATGGCGAGATCAACGAAGGGATTATCTGGGAAGCCTCTCTGGCCGCCGCGAAATACAAGTTGGACAACCTCGTCGCCATCGTCGACATGAACAATCTGCAACTCGACGGCACGGTCGGCGAGGTGATGCCGACCGAACCGGTGGACGCCAAGTTCCGGGCATTCGGATTCGATGTGCTGACCATGGACGGTCATGACATGGCCGACGTGCTGACGACCTTGAGCAAGGCCAAGCATGCCCACGCCGGCAAGCCGATCTGTGTGCTGGCCTACACGGTCAAGGGCAAGGGTGTCGATTTCATGGAGCATCAACTCGACTGGCACGGCAAAGCCCCCAACGCCGAACAATATGAGAAAGCGTGCAAGTACATGGAAGGAGCCAAAGCATGAGTCTAGTTGCCGCCAAAATTCCGACGCGCCGCGCGTTTGCCGAACGCATGACGCAACGCGGTGAAACGGACAAGGAATTTGTTGTTTTCGAGTCGGACCTGGCCAAATCCACGTATTCCTTCCTGTTCAAGGACAAGCATCCCGAACGCTATTTCAACATGGGCATCGCCGAGATCGGCACCGTCGCGGCCGCTGCCGGCATGGCGGCGCAGGGAAGAAACGTGGTCGTCTGCGGTTATGGCGTTTTCATCACCATGCGCGCAGTGGAAGCCATTCGTTCCTTCATCTGCTACCCGCATCTGAACGTGAAGTTCCTGTCGAGCCACGGCGGCCTGACGGCGGCGATCGACGGCGTCACCCACCAGTCGACGGAAGACATCGCCTTCATGACGACCTTGCCACAGATGAAGGTTCTCGTCCCGGCCGACACGACCGCAGCGACGGCGGCGTTCGACATCGCCCTGGAAACGCCGGGGCCTGTCTTCACCCGCCTCATGCGCGACCCGATGTTCGATCTGTACAAGCCCGATGAAGTGTTTGCACTCGGTGGCTCCAAGATCGTGCGCAAGGGCAAGGACGTCACCATCGCCACCTACGGCGACATGGTCTTCCAGTCCCTGGTCGCCGCCGACGAACTCGCCAAGCGCGGCATCGATGCCGAAGTCATCGACTTCTATTCGTTGAAGCCCTGGGATCAGGCGACGCTGCACGAGTCCTTGAAAAAGACCCGCGCGCTCGTCGTCGCCGAAAACCACCAGAAACGTAATGGCTTCGGCTACGAAGCTGCCGTGTGGACGCTCCTCAACTGTCCGGTGCCGACCGAACTGATCGGCCTCGAAGACACCTTCGCCGAAAGCGGCGCCTATCAGAAGACGCTCGAAAAATTCGGGCTTTCCGGTGCGGCCATCGCTGAAAAGGCGGCGGCGCTTGTGTCCTGCAAGATCTGAACGAAATTCGCTTCCATCCTGAATAAATGGCGCGGCACGAACAACCGCGTGTCGCGCATCGTTGATATGTGAAAGGAATAAAATGTCACAACCGAATCTGATTCTCGAAGGCAAGGTCGCAGTGATTTCCGGCGCAGCCTCTCCGCGCGGCATCGGTCTCGCCACGGCCCGGATGTTCGCCAAGTACGGCGCGAAGGTCGTGATTCTGGATCTGGACGAAAAAGCCTCGGCCGAGGCCGCCGCATCGATCGGCCCGGAGCACCGCGGCTTTGGCTGCAACGTCGCCGATCTCGATTCTTGCAAGTCGGCCGCCGAACGCGCCATCGCCGAATTCGGCAAGATCGACATCCTGATCAACAACGCCGGCATCACGCAACCGGTAAAGACGCAGGAAATCGATCCGGTCAGTTGGGAACGCATTCTCGATGTCAATCTGCGCGGCGTCCTCTATCTCTCACAAGCCTTCTTGCCGCAGATGAAGAAGCAAAAGGCGGGTTCCATCGTCTGCATGTCGTCGGTATCGGCGCAGCGCGGCGGCGGCATTCTTGGCGGCCCCCACTACTCCGCGGCCAAAGCCGGCGTCCTGGGTCTGGCCAAAGCCATGGCCCGCGAACTCGGTCCGGACAACATTCGCGTCAACTGCGTCGCACCGGGACTCATCCAGACCGATATCAGCGCCGGCAAGATCACCGAGGACAAGAAGGCCGAAATCGCCGCCAGCGTCCCGCTGTGCCGACTGGGCTTTGCCGATGACGTGGCGGCCGCCTATCTGTATCTGGCCTCAGACCTGTCCGCTTACGTGACCGGTCACTGCCTCGACGTCAACGGCGGCATGCACATTCACTAGGGGTGAGCAACGCGGTGGCCTGCAACGGGCGCCGCGTTGCCGCGTTTTCTCGCCTGCGCCGGGGAATCCAGGGCGGCAACTTCACCCGGATCCCCTGCGGAGGCGACTATACGGCATAGCGCCGGTTGTGTCAGGTAGTACTCATTTGAAATAAACAGGAGGGAAGTATGAAAGACATAAAGATGAATCGCCGGACGTTTCTCCAGGGAACCGGGGCGATTGGCGCGGTAGCGCTGATGGGCGCACCGACGATTCTGCGCGCGGCACCGCTGAAGATCACCTTTGGACACGGCGCAGCGGCGGGGAATCCTCGCTCGATCGCTGCGGACAAGTTTGCCGAACTCGTCAAAGCCAGATCCGGCGGCGCGATCGAGGTTGCCGTGGCGGGATCGGCGATGCTTGGCGACGACGCTGCCATGCTCACCAGCCTGCGCACCGGCACGCTCGGCATCTCGGCCAACAGCCAGGGTGCCACCTCGTCGGTCGTTCCCGAACTCGCCGCACTCGGTATGCCCTTCCTGTTCGCCAAGAGCGCCGATGGTGTCAAGGTCCTGAACGGCAAGATTGGCGACTTGCTGAAGCCCAAATTTGACGCGCTCGGCCTCGTTCCGATCGGCTGGTGGGACAATGGCATTCGCCACATCACCAACAGCAAGCGTGCAATCAAGACGCCGGAAGATCTGAAAGGCCTCAAGTTCCGTACGCCGCCTGATCCGGCTACCATCGACATCTTCCAGGCGCTCGGCGCCGCCACGGCGCAGATCGCATTTTCCGAACTGTACCTGGCGCTGCAACAGGGCGTCGTCGATGGTCAGGAAAACCCGCTGACCAACATCGCCAGCGCCAAGATCTATGAAGTCAATCCCTTCATCAGCCTGTCGGCCCACAAGTGGGAATGCAACCCGGTCCTGATGTCCAAGATGGCCTGGAATCGCCTCGATGCCAAGTCCAAGGATATCGTCATGGAAGCGATGGCCGAGTGCACGACGCTGCAGATCAACCTCTCGGAAGAAGCCAACACCAAGCTGCTCCGCGAATTCCGCGCCAACAAGGCGCTGACGGTTTCCGAAGTTGATCTCGCCGCCTTCCGCAAGCAAACCGCTTCCGTCTTCGACAAATGGGCCAACGAAAAGCCGTTCGGCGCCTTCGTCAAGGATTTGCGCAAGACCGTACTGGGGTAAATCCAACATGGCCGACTCTATCGTGACGGCCAATGAACGCTCCACGACCATCCAGCTTCTGGATGGCGTGGACCGTTTCATCGGCTCAATCTGCAAATCCGTTGTGCTTGCCACCGGGCTCGCCCTGCTTGTTTCCATCATCGTTGGTGTCATCGCCCGCTATGTCATTGACGTTGGCGGCGTCGACTGGGCCGAAGAATTGCCCAAGCAGCTCTACTCCTGGTTCATCATGGCCGGGGTGGTCCTCGCGCTGCAAGGAGGCAACCATATCGCCGTCGACCTGATCTACAACTTCCTCAATTCGCCGGCCAAGCGCGTCCTAATTTGCGTGACCAACCTGTTGATCTGCGGCGCCTATATCTACCTGTTCTTCACCGCGCTGGAAGTTGCCGAAATCACCGCCGCCGAACGCAATCCGATGCTCGGCACGCCCAACAGCCTGCCGTTCTATGCGCTGGCGATCGGTTCGATCCTGACCGCCATCGGCGCCCTGTCCATATCCATCCGCGTCTTCCTGCTCGGTGCCGATGCCCGGCCGCAAGGCGCTGCCGAGGAGAGTGTCGTATGATCACCGTGCTTGTCTTTGCTTTCTTCGGCCTGCTAGCGCTGGCGATTCCGGTTGCCCATGTGCTGGTAATGGCTTCGGGCGCCGCGATCATCTATTCGCAGGAGTTCCCGGTCATGCTGGTGGCGCAGCAGATGGTCAATCAGACGCTGTCGTTCCCGATGCTGGCCTTGCCGTTCTTCATTCTGTCCGGCAGCCTGATGATGAGCGGCGAACTCGGCGAGAAGCTGATCGGTTTCGCCACCGAACTGGTTCAGCGCTTCCGTGGCGGTCTCGGTTCGGTCACCGTGCTGGGCAGCTGCGTCTTCGGCGGCGTGTCCGGATCGGCGGTCGCCGATGCGACGGCACTCGGCGGCATGCTGATCCCCTGGCAGATTCGCGAAGGCTATCCGGCCGGCTTTACCGCGGCCAACAATTCGGCGGCCGCATCGATCGCCATCCTGATTCCGCCGTCGATTCCGTTCATCCTGTATTCGCTGGTATCGAACGTGTCGATTGCCGACCTGTTCGTGGCAGGCGTACTGCCTGGGCTGGCGCTTACCGCTGGGTTCACCGGGGTATGCAACATTTCCGCCCGGATGCGCGACTTCCCAATGACCAAGACGCCGTTCGACGCCAAGAAGTGCAAGTCGCTCTTCATCGGTGCGCTCCCGGCCCTGGTCATGCCGTTCATGATCCTGGTATTGCTGCGCTTCGGTTTCGCGACGCCAACGGAAGTGTCGGTCGTCGCGGTGTTCTACGCGATGTTCGCCGGCTTCGTCATCTATCGCGACATGACGATCAAGCGCTTCCTGAATTCGCTGATCGCGGCGGGCGTCGCGACGGGGGTCGTGATGCTGGTGATCATGGGCTCGGCGGTGGTCGGCTGGATGATGACCTACGCGCAGGTGCCGCAGTTGTTCGCTGCCTGGTGTCTGGCGACGCTCAAGGATCCGTGGCTGATCATCATGGCAATGATCGTCATCATGCTGATTGCCGGCATGTTCATCGATCTGCCAGCGGCCATCCTGCTGCTCGGTCCGATTTTCGTGCCACTGTCCGAAGCGATTCATTTCGATTTGACCACGCTTGGTCTGACCATGGTGCTGACGCTGGCCATCGGCCTGTACACACCACCGGTCGGCACGACGCTGTTCATTAGCAGCTCGATCGCCCGGGTATCGATCCTGAAAGCCTCGAAGGAGCTCTTCCCGTTCTACGCGGTAGCGCTCGGCACGACCTTGCTGTTTGCCTACATACCCAGTCTGACTCTCTAGGCAACATCCCTCCTGGCTCTTGTCCGAGTCGGGTTGTTCCGGCGATGGAGAAATCCCTCGCCGGCCTTTTTTTTGCGCTTCTCCGGCAAGGAATGCGGAGAAGCGCTTCCCGCGTATACAACCGCCACCGGCATCATCTTTCGATCGCGCACAACCGCATCATCGTGGATCGGCATGGCCGAAAAAAAGCCATCGGGTAGCCGCACGCCCAACCCAGTCCCCGCTGCCTGTCATCGGGATGGATTGATGACGATGGAGTTGCATGCGGCGGGATGAAGTCAGCCTGATGATCGCATGCCAGAACGGGGAAGCATCACCGGCATGCGCGACGATTTATGCTGATGGTGCCCCTGCGCGGAATCGAACCACGGCCTGATGATTACAAATCAACTGCACGACCTTCATGCTACAGGGGCACGCCCGCCAAACGCGGTGGCGAATTATAGCTTATCATCGGTGCTTCGTGCGCCGTCCGGACGGCGTAGAATGTCCCGGCAACAGCGATGATGCCCAGTCGCGCACGCTTAGACCGACCCACTGACCAGCGCCATGCCGATGTCCAAACCTGCTTCCTCCGCCGAAATTGCCCGTGAAACGCTCAAGTTGCTGATGACACGGCGCATGGCGCCGACTCCGGATAACTACCGAGCGATCTACGGCGAGATCGCCGGCGAGACGGAAAAGGCCGACGACGCCTTTCCGGAACGGGAGTTGCGAGCCCTGCTCGGCGCGCTGCCGAAGGAAATTCCACAACAACAGCGACTGGCCCGCGAACTTGAACAGGCCATCAGAAACCAGAACTGGAACGACTGGCGCAAGACGCTCGCCGACTATGTCGCCGAGCAAGGAGTGGAAACAAGCCGGGGATGGGGCGAACTGATCGCCGACCTCATGCGGCATTGGGAAGCAAAGCAGGCCAACATCACCCCGGCGCGCAAGCGCGAATCACTCGAGCATATTCTCGCCAGTGCCTCGAGCAACAGCGACCTGCTCTTCGAACGTCTGCAGCGGCTGGTCAAGTCATGGGCCGCCAATCGAGGAGAGAGTGGCGACATCGATCTTGTCGATGGAGAGATGACGCCCCTCGAAGACGGTGCTTCTCCATCGCCTCGCGCGCCGGGAATGGCCGCCAGCGGGATGCCGAGCCGTGCCAGCGAACTGCTGCCGGAACTACGCGAAACCTTCGCCTTTGCCCTCGAAGCCGCCGTCATTGGCCAACTGAAGGATGAGCCCGAGCTTGCCGCAGAAGCGCGCAACCTGGTCGTCATGGTGAGGAGTGCCAACACCCTGCAGGCCACACAGGAACTGCTAACCGCGGTCAAACGATTGGCATATCGGCTGGAATTCGTCGCCGAAGACCGGGAAGAGCTGCGCAGCGGACTCCTCAAGCTGCTGCAGATCATGATCGAAAACGTCAGCGAACTGGTCGTCGATGACCGCTGGCTCAATGGCCAGATCGCCATCGTCCGCGACATCGTCGCCCGCCCGATGAATATCCGCGCCATCAACGATGCGGAACATCGCATCAAGGAAGTCATCTTCAAGCAGAGCCAGCTCAAACACAGTCTCGCCGAAGCCCGCGAGGCACTCAAGACCATGCTCGCCGGCTTCGTCGACCACCTGGCGGACTTCGCCGGCACGACCTCCGATTACCATGACAAGATCGAACGCTGCGTCGAGAAGATCAGCCAGGCCGACGACATCTCGCAGCTGGAAAGCGTCCTTTCCGAAGTCATCGATGCCACACGCATCATCCAGCTCAGCACTCAACGCTCGCGCGACGACCTGAACGCGAGCCGGCAGCGGGTCGAAGATGCCGAACGAAGAATCCACGAACTGCAGGAAGAACTGGACCGTGCCAGCACGCTGGTGCGCCATGACCAGCTGACCGGAACGCTCAACCGACGCGGTCTCGAAGAAGCATTCGACAGCGAGTTCGCACGTTCGCGACGCCGCCATACGCCGCTCTGCATGGCGCTCCTCGACATCGACAATTTCAAGAAACTCAACGACTCGCTCGGTCACGATGCCGGCGATGCGGCGCTGATCCACCTGGCAACGACAATCCGCGAAACCCTGCGCCCGCAAGACACCGTCGCCCGCTTCGGCGGCGAGGAATTCATCCTCCTGCTGCCCGATACTGCGATCGCCGACGCCGAAAAGGCGCTCGTTCGGCTGCAGCGCGAACTGACCAAGCGATTCTTCCTGCATGACAACGAGAAGGTCCTCATCACCTTCAGCGCCGGCGTGACCGATTTCCGCCCTGACGACACGCAAACGACGATCACCAAGCGCGCCGACGAAGCGATGTACACCGCCAAGAAGACGGGCAAGAACCGCGTTGTAATCGGATAACCGTCCGAAGCCGCGCCACGATCGCGCCGACGGGCGCACACGCATTCGCATTCTTGCATGGCGAACGCCCCATTATCCCGTAAAAATAAGCACATACCCGGGATATTTAAAATTCGACTGTGATACGATACATAGCATGCGTGGAAGCAAAGACAACACCACGACGGGGACGTCGAACTTATCATCCATGACTGCGAAATGGCGGCCTGGTCTTTCGCCGCTCGCGTGCGCGATGCTATGGTCCCTGACGGCCGCGTTTTTGCCCGGCTGCATGACCAAACGCAGCACCTACGACGTCCCGGAAATCCCGCTCTCGGCTAAGTTCCATAACGAAAAAAAGGCCGATGAAGGCGATACTGCATCGTCATCGAAAACCGGGGCGACCACCCAGAGCAATGAGGACGCCGGCTTTGCCGACTGGTGGCGTTTCTTCGGCAACAACGAACTGGAAGGACTGATCAACCGAGGACTCGCCAACAATCCGGACGTGCGCATTGCCACGATCCGGCTGTCGCAGGCAAAAGTGCGGAGCGACCAGGCAGCGGGTGGATTGCTGCCGAGCCTAAGCTCGCCGATGGTTATCGCCCGCCAGATGCCAGGCGGCTATGTCGGATCGGTCCCGGTCGGCGCCACCGGCCGCGACGTCACTACCGCGATCCAGGGCAGCCTGCGCGGCGACTGGCGCGCGGACATCTGGGGCGAGCAGACCGCGCTGCTCGAATCGACCCAACTGCAACTCTGGCGCGCAGCTTTCGAACGCGACAACGTCCAGCGCAACGTCACGGCAGCGATTGCCTCCAGCTACATCGAATTCGTCACCCTCAACGACCGCTTGCGCGTCGCACAGGAAACCGAGCGCACCCTCAGCAAGACGCTGCGCATCGCCGAAGAACGGCTGAAGATCGGTGACGCGACGGCGGGTGAAGTCGAACAGCAGCGCGCGGTCGTCTTCGCCTTGCGCGCGACCATCCCGACCATGGAACAGCAGCGTATCGACGCGATCAATACGTTGGCATTCATGGTCGGCACCGTACCGGGCGCGCTCAAGCTCTCCGACCAGGGGCTGGAGAGCCTGGCCGTACCGGAGATCGTCCCCGGACTCCCGTCCTCGTTACTGTTACGCCGCCCCGACGTCAAGATGGCCGAGGCCAGGCTGCTGTCGGCCGATGCCGACATCGACGTCGCTCGCGCTCGCATCCTGCCGCCGCTCGACCTGACCACCCAGGCCGGCTACAGCGCCAACTACCTGGCGCAGTTCTTCCAGCCGCAGCAATTCTTCTGGACGGCCATCGCCAACCTGACGACCAGCATTTTCGACGGCGGACGTCGCCGGGGCGAGAAAAAATATGCCGAAGCCGTCTATGAGGAAATGGTCGAGACCTACGCAAGGACGATCTACCAGGCGATCCGCGAAGTCGAGAGCGCGCTGTCCTCGGTCAATCTCGCCAACAAACGGCTGCAAGCGCAACAGGACGCTGCCGGCGCGGCAAAGCGCGGCTGGGAATTGAACCTCAAGGCATTCGCTATCGGCGGCGTCGATCAAACGGCGCTCCTCGACTCCGAACGCAATTACCATCGCATGCTTGACGAATATCAGCGCTCGCAGATGGAGCAATACCGCGGTTATATCTCGCTCTTTCAGGCGCTCGGCGGCGGCGTCCGGCCGGCCGGCACGATTCCGGGAGACGGGCGGAGACCGACGGTCGCCAACAACGGCCCCGCCGTTTCAGGCGGCGCCGGTCGTGCAGCGGTGCCGCTCGCCGCACGCCAGGCGGACGGCATGGATTGGCAGTTGAATGGCGCCGCCGCGTCGGGCGGCGCGCAAATCGAAAAATTCTGGCAGATCGAACTTCCAGGGTTGTATCACCGGACCACCGTCGGCGCTGCTTGGCGCGACCTGCGCGACCGCTATCCTCAACTGATGTCGGGACGAATCGTGCGGCCACGGTTAAGTGGAAAAATCGACGACAGCGGAGAAGGCGGACAGGAGGCCTGGTACCGGCTGTACATCGCCAAGTTCGACGACGAAAGTGAAGCGCAAAAGTTCTGCGACGCCATGCTGGCGGCCCAGGAACGTTGTCGCGTCGTCTCGTCTCAGGGCGACGAAAAGAGCGGCGACAAGAAGATTCCGCTGGCGCAGCCTCCGGTCGCAGGAAAGGGCACAGCGACCGACAGCGCCAAAGCGCCTGCCGAGCCGACAGTCGAGACCGCATCCGCACAGAACCCCGAAGCAGAAGCGAAACACGCGCCCCTGGCCGCCGTATCCAAGCAAGCGATCCGTAGCGGCTATGCCGTGCAGTTCGGCATTTTCTCGAATCTCGAAAACGCCGCAATTTCGAGCGCGGCCTGGCAATCGCGAGGCCATGACACCTACGTTGTCAGGACCAAGAATGCCAGCGGCAACGAATGGTATGCGGTGCGGACGGGCGCTTACCGGCAACAGAGCGAGGGCGCCGACATTGCCAGGGATATCCGCAACAAGGAAGACGCGCCCGCTGTCCTCGTCCAGACGCCGCTGAACGAAGACGGCTCGCCGGAAAAACTGGCGCCGTCGGAACTCGCCAGCATCACGTCACCCGCACAGGAGTCGACGCCGGAGCCCGAACTCCGCCCCGAGCTTCCGGAGGCTACGCCGACCGGGCTCGCCGAAGCGACCAATCCGCCAGTGCCGACGAAAAAGGGGACGCCACGAAGCAGCGAAAAAGCACGATTCGCCGTTCAACTCGGCGCGTTCTCCAACCAACAGAACGCGCAGATGGCGCTTGAGTTCTGGCGCTCACGCGGCCTCATCCCCTACCTCGTCAATCTGACCGACAGCCAGGGTCACGGCTGGCTCGCCGTCCGCAGCGGCGAATTCCGTCTCCGGCGCGACGCATCGGCACTGGCGCTGCAACTCGGACGCAAGGAAAAAATCTCGGCCCTCGTCGTCGCCTACCGGCCGGAAAGCACGGTCACATTACCGGCAACACCAACAGCAGCGACGACCGACACCGTCAAGGTGGCAGAAGCACCCGCCGAAACGCCTGCGCCACTGCTGACGGCCGAAACTGTCGCCGAATCGGCGCCGACACAGGTAGCGCCCCCTGCGCCGACGCCTGTCACGCCCATCGCCCCCGTCGCAGCGCCGACGCCCCCGGCAGCAAGCGAACCGACGAACGAAGCGATCATTGCCCCCGAACCGCCGAGCATCGCCACCGAACCTCCCGCAGCTACACCGCCGACGGGGAAAGCCGCCGTGGCGAGGAAAGCTCAAGCGCCGCGCTTCTCGGTCCAGCTCGGCGCTTTCGCGACGATCGAGAACGCCGCCGCGGCCTATGCCGAATGGATCAACCGCGGTTATGCCGCCTACGTATGCGAAATGGCCGACCGGCTCGGCAAGCTGCGTTTTGCCGTCCGGGTTGGCGCACACACCCGCCGCCAGGAAGGACTGAGCCAGGTGCGCAGCATCCACCGGCAGTCCGGCACGCACGCCGTTCTCGTCCCGGCCCTGCTCGACGAACAGGGCAAGCTGGCCACGATCGACGTCGCCCCCTTGCTGAACGCAGCAGGCGCTACCGTCCGGCCTCTTTCTGAACAGGCGACCCCTCATGTTCGATAAGACCACCCATACCGTCGTACAGTGCCTGTCGGCAATCGCCCAGCACCATGGACTGCCGATCAACCCGGAACGGCTGATCCACGATTACGCGCTGGGCGACGACGAGCCGGAAGAAACGCTGATCCTGCGCATGGCCACCGAGGTCGGCATGAAGGCGAAAGCCGACCGACTCTCCTGGGATGGCATCTTCTCGCAGGAAGGTGTTTTTCCGATCCTGGCGCTGCTCAAGAACGGCAAGGCAATCATCATTGTCGGGCTGCGCAGCGAAGAAGACGTCAAGAAGATCGCCTTCCTCGATCCTGGCGCCGACATGGCCGAGATCAGGCAATACAGCAAAGCCGAGGCGGAAGAGGTCTGGGATGGCCGCGTCATATTCCTGAAACGCGTCCATTCGCTGACAGACCTGAACCAGCCCTTCAGTCTGCGCTGGTTCATCCCCGAGATCCTGAAGCAGAAGGCTGCCTTCCGCGACATCACCATCGCGGCGATGGCGATGAACGTACTGGCACTGGCCTCGCCGATGTTTTTCCAGGCGGTCATTGACAAAGTCCTGGTGCACCAGACCGAATCGACACTCTGGGTGCTGACGATAGGCGTCTTTATCGCCCTGATCTTCGATTCGACCTTCGGCTACCTGCGCCAGTTCATGCTGCTGGCGGCGACCAACAAGATCGACATGCAACTGACGCGCCGCGTCTTCGGCAAACTGTTGTCTCTGCCGATCGATTATTTCGAGATGGCTTCTGCCGGCGTCATCACCCGGCACATGCAACAACTTGAGAGCATCCGCAGTTTCCTCACCGGACGGTTGTTCTTCACGGTGCTCGACACGGCCTCGCTGGTCATCTTCTTCCCGCTGCTCTTCGCCTATTCGTTCAAGCTGGCGCTGATCGTCCTCGGCTTCACCGGCATGATTGCCGGCGTCATTGCCGGGCTGCTGCCGACCTACCGTCGTCGCCTCGACGCACTCTACTCGGCCGAAGGACGCCGGCAGGCACTGCTGGTTGAAACGATCCACGGCATGCGCACGGTCAAGGCACTGGCCATCGAACCGATGCAGCGGCGCCTGTGGGACCAGTATTCGGCCGAAGCGATCGCCACCCATTTCCGGCTCGGCAAGCTCTCGCTCTCCGGCGGCGCCGTCACCGACCTGCTCGGCAAGCTGATGCCGGTCACCATCATCCTGATCGGCACCCAGGGCGTCTTCGACAACACCATCAGCGTCGGTGCGCTGATCGCCTTCCAGATGCTGTCCGGGCGCGTCGTCGGCCCGCTGATCCAGCTCGTCAGCCTGATCAACGAATACCAGCAGACCGCCCTGTCGGTACGCATGCTCGGCGAAGTCATGAACCGTCCCTCGGAAGGCCGCGGCGGTGTCGCCGCCCTGCGCCCCCAGCTCAACGGTGAAATCACTTTCGACAATGTCACCTTCCGCTACCCGGGATCGAGTGCCACCGCGCTCGACCGCGCCTCCTTCACCATCACCGCCGGCTCGGTCATCGGCATTGTCGGGCGCAGCGGCTCGGGAAAAACCACGCTGACCAAGCTGATTCAGGGCCTCTATCCGGTTCAGGAAGGCATCATCCGCTTCGACAACATCGATGCCCGCGAAATCGATCTTGCCCACCTGCGTCGCCAGGTCGGCGTCGTCCTGCAGGAGAACTTCCTCTTCCGCGGCAGCGTCCGTGACAACATCACGATGACCAAGCCCGACGCTTCCTTTGAAGAGATCGTCGCGGCAGCGCAGGCCGCCGGCGCCGACGAGTTCATCGAGCGCATGCCGCAAGGCTATGACACGATCCTCGAGGAAAACGCCTCCAACCTGAGCGGCGGACAAAAGCAGCGCCTCTCGATTGCGCGTTCATTGCTCGCCAAACCCCGCATTCTGATCCTCGACGAAGCCGCCAGTGCACTCGACCCGGAAAGCGAAGCAATCTTCATCAACAACCTGTCGCAGATCGCCGTCGGCAAAACGGTTATCATGATCTCACACCGGCTGTCGACTCTGGTCGATGCCGATGCCATCCTGGTCATGCAGCGCGGGCACCTCGCCGATTGCGGACGACACGAGGAATTGCTGTCACGCTGTGAGACGTATCAACAACTCTGGAACCAGCAGACGAGCCACCTGTGATCAGAAAAAAGAAAGCGCAAGAGGACAAGACGGCGCTCGACTTCCTGCCCGACGCAGACGAAATCGAGCGGCGCCCGCTGCCTCGCCAGGCGAGAATCACACTGCACGTCCTGGGACTTGCAGTCCTCGCATTCATCATCTGGGCGAGCCTCGCCGAAACCGATCTGATCGTCTCCGCCCGCGGACGGCTGGTGACACCGCTGCCCAACATCGTCGTTCAGCCGCTCGACACTTCGATCATCCAGAGCATCGAAGTGCGGCCGGGCCAAGTCGTCAAGAAGGGCGAACGACTCGCCACACTCGACCCGACTTTTACCGAAGCCGACGAAACCCAGTTGCGCAGCCGCCTCCACAGCCTTGATACCCAATTGCGGCGGCTGGAATACGAACTGAGCGGCAAACCGATCAAGGCACCGGAAGCCACCGATCCCGACACGCGTCTGCAGGCCCGCCTGGCCGAAGAGCGGCGCGCCAGCTTCAACGCACAAAGCCGGCGGCTCGACGAAGCGATTGCCCGCATAAGAGCAGCGATCGAGACCAACCGCGGGGAGCAGCAGATGCTTTCCTCGCGCGTCACCGTGCTGCGCGAAAATGCCGGTATCCAGGAGCGCCTTGTCTCACAGCAACTGGCCATACGCTCCCGCCTGCTCGATGCGCAGGACCGGTTGTTCGAAGCAGAGCGCGGCCAGCAGACATCGCAAAATCGCGCGCAGGAATTGCGCAAGGAACTCGGCTCTGCCGAAGCCGAGAAAGTCGCCTTCGAAACCGGCTGGCGGCAAAAGATCATGGAAGAACTGCTCAGCATCTCGCGCGAACGGGACTCGGTGAATGAACAGTTGCTGAAAGCAGACAAGCGCAATGAACTCGTCACGCTGTCGTCGCCGGTCGATGCTGTCGTTCTGGAAGTCGCCAAGCTATCGCCGGGCTCGGTCGCCCGGGCCACCGAACCGGTGTTCACGCTCGTGCCGCTGACCTCCGAACTCGAAGCCGAGGTCAAGATCGATGCCATCGACGTTGGTTACATCAAGATCGGCGACGATGCCCGCATCAAGCTCGATGCCTATCCGTACCAGAAACACGGCGGCCTGAGCGGTGAACTGCGCACACTGAGTGAAGACGCCTTCCGCCGCGACTCCGACCCGAGCGCCACCATGGAGGCGTTCTATACCGCTCGCATACGCCTAAAGACCACACGCCTGCGCACGATGCCCGAGCATGCCCGCTTGCTGCCGGGCATGACGCTGTCTGCGGAGATCGCCGTCGGCAAGCGCTCGGTCGGCTCCTACCTGATCTGGCCCCTGATTCGCGCCCTGGATGAATCGATCCGCGAGCCATGAGCCCTGATGCTGCGTTGATGCAATCCACGACGAACAACGATACGACGCGCTTTCGCGAAACCTATAACGCCGCCCAGGCGGGCGACAGTACGGCCCAATTCAACCTGGGCCTGATGTATGCCAACGGCGTCGGTGTCGAACAGGATTTCAGCAAGGCTCTGTTCTGGTATCACAAGGCAGCCGACCGCGGCAATCCCGCCGCCGAATACATCCTGGCCGGCAAATACGCCAGCGGGCAAGGCGTCGAACAGGACCTCAAGCAGGCGCTCACCTGGTACTTGCGCGCCTCCAGCCGCGGCTATGCGCGCGCAATATTCCGTCTCGGTCAATTACTCAACGTACCGCACGAGCAGTTCGCCGAGGACTGCTTCCGGCAAGCGGCCGAGAAAGGCCTGCCGGATGCGCAGGTCGCCATCGGCAACCGCATCGTCGCTGCAGCCGTCGGCGCCGGAGAGACGCTGCCGGAACAAGCGCTCGACCTCTACGTCAAGGCTGCCGAGGCGGGATCGGCGAGCGCGCAATATCGCCTCGGCACCTACTATGAAAATGGCAAGATCGGCGATGCGCCCGATTTGCCGCAAGCGCTGACGTGGTTCCGCAAAGCCGCGCGACAAGGATTTTCTGCAGCACAGACCCGATTAGGGTGCCTCTATGCGCTTGGCGAAGGCGTCGCCAAGGACAACCGACAGGCGTTTACCTGGTTCTCCCGAGCCGCCGAACAGGGCGATGGAGAAGCGCAGTTCCAGCTCGCACTCATGTACGAAAGCGGCACCGGCGTCGAAGCGGACCCGGCCCAGGCCGACCTCTGGTACGCCCGCGCCGCAGAAAAGGGAAATCCCTCGGCGCAACTGCATATCGGACGTCTGCGCGAAGAGAACAACATCGACGACGAAGCGGCCTCGTGGTATCGAATGGCCGCCGACAATGGCAACACGGAAGCGCTGCTGCGGTTGAGCGGGATGTACGCGGAAGGGCGTGGCGTCCCCCACGATGTCGATCGCGCCTTCACCTGCCTGCTCGAGGCCGCCGAACGTGCCGAGCCTTCGGCCTATCTTGCGCTGGCCGAATGGATCGACCGGGAAGGCGTGACATTGACCACGGCCTGGTACCGCAAAGCGGCGGAACTCTCGGTCGTCGAAGCGCAGTACATACTGGCCAATCGCCTAATGCGGGGCCAGGGCACCAAGGAAGACCAGTTCGAAGCGGTTTCCTGGTATCTGAAAGCCGCAGAAAGCGGATTGCCTGAAGCCGAATTCGCGCTTGGCGAAATTTTCATGGCCAAGAGCCCTAGCCAGGAAAACCTCGCCGAAGCTGCCAGTTGGTACCGAACGGCGGCCAAGAAGGGATTCGCTCCGGCGCAAGCGGCGCTGGGAGCGCTCTACGCACAAGGCACGGCGGTGCCCAAGGATTACAAACAAGCCTCGGCCTGGTGGCTCAAGGCGGCGGAGCAAGGCAACATCGAGGCGCAGTACCAGGTCGCCCAGCTTTTCGAGCGCGGCCTCGCCGGCCCGGTAGCCAAGCACCACGCCGAGCATTGGTACCAACGCGCTGCCGAGCAAGGCAACGATGAGCGGGCGATGATCGCGCTGGCCGAGATGCACCGACAGACGGCGCCCGAAAAAGCGGAAAAAATTCTGCGCAAACTGGCCGAGCGCCAAGTCGCGCAAGCCCAGCTCGACCTTGCCCGGATTCTCCAGAACAAAGCAAAGGGTGCGCTGACCAGCGAAAGCCTCTCGCTGCTACTCCTGGCCGCGGGACAAGGCAACCGGGAGGCACTGGCCCGCCTGACCGAACTGAACGAACACTCGGCGGAACACATGACGGCCATGCTGGCTTCGATGGCCGGACTCAAGACACCGCCGCCACCCTCCGCCGTCCCGGAACAGACGGCAACAAGCCCCGCCGCGATCAAACGCGAACGGCAGCGACCGATGGCGGCCTCAAGCCAGCGCGTCTCGCAGCAGGAACGCTCCGAACACGCACGCGTGCTGGCCGAAGCCGACCAAGGCAACCCCGCTGCGCTGTGGAAGCTCGGCAGCTGGCACATCAAGGGCGATCACGGCGTCGTCAAGAATCTGGAAACCGCCCACAACTGCTTCTTCAAGGCAGCGCAAGCCGGATTCGCGCCGGCACAGGCAGCGCTTGCGCTGATGCTTTCGTCCGGTAACGGTTGCCCGCAAGACCGCAAGCAAGCGATCTACTGGTGGACCAAGGCCGCAGAGCAGGGCGACCCAGAATCCCAATACAACCTTGGCATGATGTACGACAAGGGCGTCGGTGTGCCGGCCGATGCTGCCGCTGCCGCCGACTGGATACGCAAGGCCGCCGAACAAGGCATCGTCATCGCCCAGATCCGGCTCGGGTTGCTCAACGCCACCGGGCGACTGGGAAGCGCCAACCTCGTCGAGGCGTATGCCTGGTTCTCGGTCGCGGCACGCAGTGGCAACGATGCTGCACAGGCCAACCGTGAGCATGCCGAATCGATGCTGAATGCCCAGGAAGTCCGCGAAGGCCAGCGCCGCGCCGATGCCCTCGTCAAGCAGATCAACAAGGCGATGAAATCATGAACCGTTCGCATACCCTGCGCCCGGCACAGTCAAAGCACGACATGATCGTTATAATTTCCGTCGATGCCTGAAATCCCGGCCCAGTCGAATTGGCAGAAGGCGACGGGCCACGATCGTTTGCGGACCTACAGACAAACAACGTTAAGCGAGGAGAGTCACAATGCGCGAAAAATGGAAGAAGAGAATCCTCGTCACCGGCGGTGCCGGTTTCCTCGGAAGCCACTTGTGCGATCGGCTGGTTGCACGGGGTGACGATGTCCTCTGTGTGGACAATTTCTACACTGGCAGCAAGGCCAACGTAGCGCACCTGCTCGGCAAGCCCAACTTCGAACTGATGCGCCACGACGTCACCTTCCCGCTCTATGTCGAGGTCGACGAAATCTTCAATCTCGCCTGTCCGGCAAGCCCCGTCCATTACCAACACGACCCGGTGCAGACGACCAAAACCAGTGTGCATGGCGCCATCAACATGCTCGGCCTGGCCAAGCGCTGCAAGGCCAAGATCCTGCAAGCATCAACCTCCGAAGTCTATGGCGACCCGGAAGTGCATCCGCAAAACGAGGACTACTGGGGACGAGTCAACCCGATCGGCATCCGCAGTTGCTATGACGAAGGCAAACGCTGCGCCGAAACGCTGTTCTTCGACTATTTCCGCCAGCACAAACTGCGGATCAAGGTCGTGCGCATCTTCAACACCTATGGGCCGCGCATGCACCCCGATGACGGACGCGTGGTCAGCAATTTCATCATGCAGGCGTTGCGCGGCGAAAACATCACGCTCTTCGGTGATGGCGAACAAACGCGCAGCTTCTGCTTCGTCGATGACCTGATCGATGCCATGCTGAAAATGATGGACACGCCAGACGACTTCACCGGCCCGGTAAACATCGGCAACCCGGGCGAATTCACCATGAAGGAACTGGCCGAGAAGGTGCTGCGGCTGACCGGTAGCAGTTCCAGGATCGTGCATAAGCCGTTGCCATCGGATGATCCGCGCCAACGCAAACCCGATCTCACCCGCGCCAGGCAGCATCTCGGCTGGGAACCGTCAATTCCGCTCGATGTAGGACTGCAAAAGACCATCGACTACTTCAGTTCGACGCTCGGCCGCTGAGAGCACGCCCCATGGAGCGATTGACCACCTTCGTCTCGAGCCGGGGCATGCTGAAGTCATGCTCAAGGCACAACGCACAACCCGTATCGAGCGTTCCGCAGATCGACGAGTCGCTGCTCGGCAATCTTGGCCCCGGCGATTCGGTCTATGTGTGTACCGACGCTCTCAAGAATTTTGCCGACAATTTCCTATCGCAAATTCATTCCCCCTTCGTCCTGCTGAGCGGCGATAGCGATCAGCCGATCTCGGAGGCGTTTCTGTCCGATCCGTCGCTTCGCAGCCTGCTCGACGACCCACGACTGATCGGGTGGTATGCGCAGAACCTTGCCACGACGCACGACAAGCTCCACCCGCTGCCGATCGGCCTCGACTATCACACCATGTGGGAGCGTCCCGGCTTCTGGGGCATCACCGCCATCTCGCCGGTCGCCCAGGAGAACGCGCTGATCAACATCCTGGCGCAATCGCCGGAATTCAACCGGCGTTACATGACGGCCTATTGCAATTGGCATTTTGCCCTGCACCGCGGCGATCGACAGGAATGCTTCGAAAAGAGCGACAAGACGTCCTGCTTCTTCGAGCCCAATGCGATTCCACGCCATAGCAGTTGGATGCGCCAAGCCGAATGCATGTTCGTCGCCAGTCCCGAAGGCGCCGGCATGGACTGTCACCGCACCTGGGAAGCCCTGTGCCTCGGCTGCATCCCGATCGTCAAACGGAATCCCCTGGCCCCCCTCTTCGCGGACCTGCCAGTACTCATCATCGACGACTGGTCATTGCTCAATCGCGACACGATGCAAGCCTACGCGAGCGAGACGTACGCGAAGAAATTCGACTTCTCGACGCTCTTCCGCACTTACTGGAACGAGACAGTCGCCGGCAAGACCCCGCTGCGCATCCCGCCGATGACCTTCGGCGAATTCCGCAACTTCCTGACGCGGAGGACCGGTTGATGCCCGAGCGTGCCTATCAGGACGCACAGATATTCAAGGAACGCTGCGAAGACAGCCCTGGCGTCGTCATCCTCTGCCAGGGAGACTGGCGCCCAACGCCCGAACGCCTGGGTTTTTTCGAGAAGCATAATTACTACGTGCTCACCGCCGCGAACGGATTTCAGGACATCGTCGACTGGTTACCGCAACCGCGCTGCATCGGCGCGATGTTCGGCCATCCGGGCACCGTTGCCCAAGCACGCGCTGCTTTCCCCGACAAAGTCATTGAACGTTTCGAAGGCGTCGGCGCCCGCTTCCTGCGCAACATCAGCCAGGAGACGCCCTACAACCTGCACAATGCCGGCCTGCCGTTCACGGCAACGGTGCCACGCGCGCTGCGGACGCTGGACGTCGTTTCGGTTTTTTCGCCGGTGCCGCTCAAGCGCGGCGAACTCCTTCTTGAATCACTGATCGATTCCAACGCCAGCGCCTACCTGTTCGCCCACTCTTTCGGCGGCGACCCGAAGCAGTTCGAGAATCTCCTCGCGCTCGTCAAGGCGGCTGGAAAAAGCATCGAATACTTCCACCTCCCGTTCGACCCGTATGCACTGATCCGTATCGACGGCCGCATTGTCATCGACGGCCGCCCGATCGGCGCCAACAGCAGCATCGTTTCCTCCTATCTTGGCCGCTGTCGCCTGTTCGTCCACACATCGACGACCGAGGGCATCTCCAACGCCATCATGGAGGCCCTGATCAGCGATGTCCCGGTCCTCCTCTGCGACGACATCCGCGGCCCGCAACAGGAACTGTCGCAACAGCTTCCGAAATGCATTTTCCGGACGCCCCCCGACAAGCAGGCACTGACCGACAGCATCCGTCGTCTTCTTGCGCACGACCATATCGACGGCGCAATCAGCAGCAGTTTCCGCGCCATCATCGACCCTTACGAGATCAACCGGACGATGGTGCTTGGCGTGCAGAAGTGGTTCGCCCGCCACGGTCTTCCCTGGAAAGGACATTGCCTCGGTCTCCTCGGCGGTGTGCAATCGAAACTCGACTTCGCCAATCTCACCGCGGAAGAGAGCTATCGGGGTCATCGTCATATTTACGGCGGCTTCGTCAGCCCCCTGAACTGTGTAGCTATCCAGCATGAAATCGCGAGGAACGCCGGCATACGCGACTACGCCCGCAGCCTGGAAGCCGAACACGGTACGATAGCGGTGATGGCCGACGGCAACCGGCAGGACTATGCCATTCGGAAAATAACCGATGATGATGCCGGACTCACACGTTTTGTCCGTACTTTTGCCGCCTGGCCGGAACTCAAGCATGCGCTGATAATCGGCGAACTTCCTGAAGAAGTCCTGACAGCCTTGATCAAGACCCTCGCCGGCAACCTCTCGGCGCCGCGCCTGCACTGTCTGCAGTCGTCGGCCAACGCCCACCGGCAGTTCTCCGAACTGCTCAAGAAAGTGCCTTTTGCCGACTGCCATCATGCAAGTTCGGTGCCGCTGGCAGAGTTTCCGCCCGAATCGGACGTCATCGATTATTACAGGCAAACCCCCGATAAATTGAGCGATTACCCCCTTGGCCAAGTACTGGGCTGGTTCCGCGCCGACATCGCGGAAATGCAGACGCCCGAAAAAATCGGCGAAGACGGCATCGGCAACATCCTGCAAACGATCGGCCAGCCTATCTTCGATGCAGTCATCATCAACGGCAGGGAATTCACCGGTCATGCCGAATTGAAACGGCTCATCGGCGCCCCGATCATCCTGCTCGGGTGCACGCGAACCTACAAGAACAGGGCCAGCCTGCTGGCACTGCTGAAGAACGAGGACTACGAACTGGTTCTGTCGGCGGCGAACATCGGCAACGGTTACGCCGGCTTCGTCTCGCGCCAAGCCATCGGCAAGCTGGCACTCAATGGCCGACCTCCCGCATAATCGGCATCTTGACTCGTTCGAGACCACGAATTTAATACATCCGTCATGAAAAAGACAGCTCTTATTTGCGGCATCACCGGACAAGACGGCGCCTACCTGGCCAAGTTTCTGCTCGGCATGGGTTACGAGGTTTGGGGCACGTCGCGCGATCCGCAAGGCGTCAACCTGCAGAACCTCGACTCACTCGGCATACGAAACTCGGTAAGAATCCTGTCGCTGGTACCGACAGACTTTCGCTCCGTCTTCATCGCTATCCGCAACAGCCATCCAGACGAAATCTACTACCTCGCTGGCCAGTCATCGGTCAGTCTGTCTTTTGAACAACCGGCGGAAACGATGCAAAGCACGGTCGTCGGTGTTCTCAACGTGCTTGAGGCCTGCCGACTGGTCGACTATCCAATCCGCCTGTATCACGCCGGATCGAGCGAATGCTTCGGCGACACGCAGGGGCAGCGCGCCGACGAGCACACCCCATTCCGTCCGAACAGCCCCTACGCAGTGGCCAAGGCCTCGGCTCACTGGTTGCTCGACAACTACCGGAATGCCTACAAGATCCACGCTTGCACCGGCATACTGTTCAACCACGAATCGCCGCTGCGCCCAACCCGTTTCGTCACAAAAAAGATCATTGGCACGGCCAAGCGCATTGCCGCCGGGTCGGACGAAACGCTACTCCTCGGCAGACTGGACATCCAACGCGACTGGGGCTGGGCACCGGAATACGTCGAGGCAATGTGGCGGATCCTGCAACAGGACACCGCTCAGGACTTTGTCATCGCCACCGGCGTCACACATTCGCTCGAGCAGTTCGTCGCGACCGCCTTCGACTATTTCGGACTTGACTGGAAGCGACACGTCAGGCAATCGCCCGAATTGCTCCGCCCGACCGACCCTTTGTATATCGGCGGCAATCCGGAGAAAGCAGAGCGCATCCTGGGCTGGAAAGCCAAGTACCAGATGACCGAAGTCATCGCCGCGATGGCACAGGCATAGATGCGAAATAAGTACCCCACGCAACCCGACGCACCGATGCGGCAGGTTGCAACCTTCTGCCCGAAGCACCCGGCACCGCGAATGATGCCGTCGGCGCAGCGATACTTCCTGGAGATCCCGTGATGATTGCGATAACCGTTTCGACGAACTACCACGATTTGCTGCGTGTCACCGTACCGGCCAATCTGAAGTTCTTCAAGCGCTGGATATTCATTACCGACATCAACGACATCAAGACGATCGAGTTTTTGGCGCAATACAACGTGATCGTCCTGTACTGGGATTTCAAGAATAATGGCCGGGTCTTCGACAAGGGGGGCGCCATCGCCCACGCCCAGAATTTCGCCTACAAGCACTATCCCGACGACTGGTATCTGCTGCTGGACTCCGACATCTGCCTGTCGGAGGAATTCAGCACCGTCGATGGCCTGATGACATCGCTCGATCAGAACGCGATCTATGGGGCCCTGAACCGGCACGACTACCAGAAATACAGCGATTACAAGGCGCGCCAGAATTATTTCGATTACCCCTGGGGCAACCAGTTGCAAGGGTATTTCCAGCTCTACAAGAAGAAGGAGTTTTATGTTCCTTCATCCGACGCGAGCAAATGCGACATCCAGTTCCTGGAAAACTTTCCCGCCCGCTTCACCATCGACGGCTTCATCTGCAGCCACCTCGGTCGGCAAGGCAACTGGCAGGGCAGAGTCGCCGGCGCGGACTTTATTTTTGACGAAACCGACTGAGCCGTACGGTCAAATTCATACCGAGACAACCGGGCTCAGCCAATTGGCATTTCCGGCAAGAAATCCTTGCCGGAATGAACATGTCCGAACGCAAGGACAAATCGCTATGCCGATATGGCGCCAACTTCGAGGTCATTAAGCAAAGCCGCCTTGACCTCTTCGGCCATCCTCTCCCAGGAATAGCGCGAGGCGCACAACAATCCCTTGGCGATCAGCACGGCGCGCATCGTCGGGTTCTGCACCTGCAGCAAGGCCTTCGCCATCGCCATGACGTCGTGCGGTTCGACGTAGATCACCGCATCGCCAGCCACTTCCGGAATCGAACCGGTCGGGCAGGTAATCACCGGGCAGGCGCAGGCCATCGCTTCCGTGATCGGCATGCCGAAGCCCTCGTAGATTGAAGGATAGGCGAGCACGGCAGCGCCGGCATAGGCGCATTGCAGTTCATCGTCATCGACTTCGATCATGTGCACATTGGCTTCACCTACATACGCGGCGTACTCGGGCTCAAGACTCGCCCAAGGACCGGTGCAAACGATGGCATAGTCTTTCCGGTTGTCGCCAAGCAGGGAAAATGCGCGGAAGAACAGTTCGCCGTTCTTGTAGGCCGCCCGGCTACCGACAAGGAGAAAGTACGGCCGGGTAATGCCGCGACGCGCCTTGAATGCTTCGATCGCATTCGCGTCGGGCGCACGGAAATCCACGCCACAATGCGCGATGGCCACCTGCTCCGGACGAATCGCCGGAAAGAAACGGCAAAGATCGCGCGCCGTATTCTCCGAAATGGCAATGAACGAGCTGGCATGACGGATGCCGGCATGTTTTTCGCGCCACACTGGACTCCCCTGGATATCCCAATTGACGACTTCGGGAATCATGTCATAAGCCATGAAGACAGAGGGCGTCGTGATCGGATGGGTATAGTAGGTCGACACGAACAGGCTGGCATTCTCCTCGTCGCAGATCTTCTGCAGCATGGCGCATTCCTGTTCGGCGTTGGCATAACTGTGCGCGGGAATGACGCGATAGCTAATACCAAGGATGCGCGGCGCCGTGCCCATGCGATCAAGCACGACGAGGCGCGCCGGAAATCCCGACTGCCCCCATTCCTTGAGGAGCGAGCGCCAGACACGAGCGATGCCCGAACGGTTGTACTGAAAGAACACCGCGTCGAGCAAAATGGTTTTCACTTGAGCGTTCATTTCAACTCCTCATTCCCCTTGACAGTACCCGGCGCGCTCACAGCAAGACTGTCGGTGATGACGTAACGTTGCCAGACCTTGATATCCGGCTCGGTGTTGTCGAGAAGCCATTTGCATAGCAGGTAGCTGTGCAGCCGCTCGAGCAGATAACCCGAGACCCGCCGCTGATACCCGGAGCGCGCCAGCTGATAATGCGCGCTGTAATGCTCCCAAACATCCTTGAGTATCCGCATGATGCGGATGAAAAGATCCACCTCGATATAGCAGAGCGCGGGCGACGGGATGATCCCACGGATGGTGGCGAAGGACTTGACGTCAGCGGAACTCATTTGGCTGCTCTCGGCGCAAGCTGCCACGAACATTACGAAATCGTCGACCACGTGCACGCGGGCATAATTCGCCGACAGGCTCTCGCCAAAATCGAAAACCGACCCGACCGACAGGCGTGACTTCAAGGCTGCCAACTGCTCGAGCCCTGGAAACAGCGGCGGCGCCATTTCAGGGGTCAACACGCGGACCCAGGGCGACACCGACTCCAGGCCACCACCGATCACCGGCGAAATGAATTTTCGATACTGGAACAGAAAGAGATCGTCTGCGACCACGTCTCCCGCACAGAGCATGTCGTAGAGACCGAAAAGCTGCGAATACTCGGCAAGCGCCGCACCGTCGACATCCGATCCGAAGCGATCATCGTCAATGACGAGTTCATTGGCAATGCCGAGGCTCTTTGGGCAAAGCATTTCGAATGGTGCCGAAGGCTCGAACAGGGGCAAGGTGTGCCCGACGCAATACAGTTTCAGTCGGTTCGGCATCAATCCTCCGCAAATAGGGTCAAACAATTATCCCGAATCATAAAGCGGCCACCAGATCCTTTAACCTCGTCTCGAGGTTTTTCACGAACAAGGGCGTATCGAACAGAACGCCGTTTTCGTGGACGGCCCGCAAGGTTTCCTTCAAACGACGACATTCATCGGGATTCAAGGCGAGCGCCACGGCCTTTTCTTCATAGGCGCGGGTGTCGTAGACAATCAACTCCGGCAACCCGGCTGCCGTCAGCAAGGCTCCTGCCATTCTTGAGGCAAAGGCTCTTCCCGACAGCGTCAGCACGGGCAGGCTCATCCACAGCGCGTCGTTGGCGGTCGTTCCGGCATTGAACGGGAAGCTATCGAGAAAGAGATCCGCGTTCAGATAGCGCGCCAGATAATTTTCTGGCGCCACCCGTCCGGCGAAGATCAGCCGTGTCGGATCGACGCCTTGCACGGCAGCGGCCTGTCGCAAATTCTCCTGCGCCCATCGGTTATCGGCCAGAAGCCAGAAAACGCTATTCGGCACACGCTTCAGGATATTCATCCAGACACTGAACATCTCGGGCGTGTATTTGTAGTTGTTGTTGAATGACGAAAACACAAAGCCGCTTTCGGGCAAACCGCATTCCGCACGCGTCGGAGGCTGCCCCACGGTCCTCTTGCGATCGCTCACCTGATAAACATCTGGCATATACAGCGGCTTTTCCGAATAATGGCAAGCCAGCGTTTCCGGGATCAGGAATCGATCGGCAATCACATAATCGACGCAGGGCAAACCAGTGGTCGCAGGCAAGCCAAGATAGGTGATCTGGATCGGTGCGGGCCGGTTGGCAAGAATATTCGGCCGGGCGCCGGCAGTCTGCCCCTGCAGATCAACGAGCACATCGATCTCGTCCTCGCGGATTTTCCGCGCCGCCTGCTCGTCACTCATCTGGTGGATGCGAACAAAATGATCCATCGCCGCAATGACCCGCTGACGCATCGCCGAGCCATCTTCCGGACTCCAGCAATACCCATGGACTTCGAAGCATTCGCGATCGTGCAGTTCGAACATCTGCACCGTCAGCATCGAAACAGGATGCAAGGAAAAATCCGAAGACAGATACCCGATACGAATTTTCTTGTGTCCATATCCCTTGCCCGATGCCAGCGGCACCAGGTTCATGTCGATGTTCTTTTCGACATAGCGCCGTGCCGCTTCGAGTTGCGCCGCAGGATCGTCGGAAAGGCTCAGCATGGCAAGCGCCGAGGTCGAATCGCGCATCAGCGCCGGATCGACACCCGGGAGCGGCACATACACCGGCCACAGACACTGTTTCTCGCGCAGATAGACCCAGTGATGCAGCACCTGCCGCTGACTTGGGTCGAGGGCGAGGCTCTTGGTCAGATACACCGACGCCTGATCATATTGTTTTTGCGTTTCCAGGACCCGCCCCAGGCTGTTCAAGGCCATGATCAGCAATGGCGCATTACCCGGGATCGTGGCATTGACGTTCTCGTCGACCCATCGCCATTCGGTCAGCGCCTGGTCGACCTGGCCGCGCCGTTCGTAGAGATTCGCGAGATTCAGGCGCGGATGGACAAAAGCGGGCGCAAGGGCAATCGCCTGGCGGTAGGCACCCTCGGCACCATCGAGATCGCCAGCGTTGCTTAGGGCGATGCCGAGGTTGAAATATCCCGCGTGCAGATAAGGCGACTCGTTATGCTTCAGCCATGTCTGGTACAACACCGCCGACAAGGGCCACAGGGATTGGGCCTCCAGTTCGGCCACATAGGAAAGCAACTGCGAAAAATCCAGCGCCTTATTCCAAGCCTGCAATAAGGTCGCCCCGTAACGCTCTTCGACTGACACAGGACCTCCAATGGTTTTTCGCCTGTTGTTTTTCTTGCGCGGCATGCCCAGGCCGGCCAAGGGTTCGCGCCGAGCGCGGACCGGCTGAACGGCCCTGACAATATACCAAAAAAACTGGCAGAACCTCCCGGTGCTGCCAGCCTGACTAGGACAAATCGCTGAATTCGACTATTTCGTCACCACCAACACGCCCGCTTGCACGATTTGCGTCGGGTCCAGCGGCGTCAGCGACGTCGCCGTCACCACCCCTGTCGTTCCCGCCGCCACAGTATTTGCCACCACTCCCGGCGCGTTGAATTGCTTCATCGCATCGACCAGCCCGCTGACGTTTGCCACCACGCCCTGCGTCGCCGACGTGCCACCGTTATCCACCGACAACGATCCGCTCGTTCCGGTAGCGCTTCCCGACGCCGTGCCGTAGCTCGATAGTGCCTGCGTCAAGCCACTCACCTGCGACTGCAAGCTTCCGCCGCTGCCCGACGATGCCGACCCGTCCGCCACGAACCACACGTCCGCCATGCCCTGCGTCGTTCCGTCGCTCGTCGTGTAACTCGACACCAGCCCGACCAGGTTGCCATTGTCCTTGGCCGACGAACTCGCCGCATTCAGGTTGAGCTGCGTGATCCCCAACGAATCCAAGGTCTCCAACTCGCCACTCTCGGTAATGCCATCCGAGTTGGCATCGACCCACACGCTCAGTTCCGAGAACACCTTGTCCGACGCATTGAGCACACCGTCGCCGTTCGAGTCCAGTTGGCTCAAGGCCTGGTAGCCATCCGCCGCCTGCGTTCCGTCCGCCAGCACCGTCGCGCTGCCGAACAGTTCGCTACCGTTGTCGATCGCCCCGTTCTGGTTGCGGTCGAGTACCAGCAAGCCATCTCCCGACGACACCCAACCGGTGCTGACCTTCTCACCACTATCGAACAGATCGAAGCTCACACCCGACTGGATGCTCTGCGAATACACGCCGTCACCGTTCAGGTCGAGGATGATCGGGGTCCCAAACGCCAGTTGCCCGATCTGATCCGTAGTCATCGCCTGGACTTGCGTCGAGGTCAGCGCCTCCACCTGCAACGTCGTCAGCGCATGCACCTGCGTCGTCGTCAGCGCCTGAATCTCGGTCGTCGTCAGCGACAGGATTTGGCTCGTCTGCAAAGCCCTCAGATCGACCGTTTCCAGCGCCTGGATCTGATCGGTGTTGAGCGCCTGCACTTGCGCCGTCGTCAGCGCCCGCAACTGGTCGGTGGTCAAAGCGACCACGTCTTCCGTATCGAGCGCCGCCACCTGATCGGTATTCATGGCTCGGACCTGCGCCGTCGTCAATGCCAGCACTTGTGCCGTCGTCAGCGCCCGCACCTGATCCGTGCTCAGTCCGGCATTGATCTGCCCCGTTGTCAGGGCCTGCAACTGACTCGCCTTCAGCACGGCCACGTCGTCGGTATCGAGCGCTGCCACCTGCCCGGTCGTCAGCGCCCGCAATTGCGCGGTGCTCAAGACTTTCACCTGAACCGACGTCAAGGCCGCGACTTGAGCCGTCGTCATGCCGAGGCTGATCTGTGCCGTCGTCAAGGCGGCCACCTGGCCTGTTCTCAGCGCTGCCACATCGTCGGTCGAGAGCGCTGCCACCTGGCTCGTTTTCAAGGCCAAGACTTGCGCGGTCGTCAGCGCCATCGCTTGCGTCGTCGTCAGGACTGCGACTTGATCCGTCGTCAGCCCCAGTCCTATCTGCGCCGTTGTCAGCGCGGCTACTTGTGCCGTTTGCAGTGCCTGCACCTGATCCGTCGTCAGTCCCTGCTTGACCTGCGCCGTGGTCAGCGCCGCCAGCTGAGCCGTCTTCAGGGCAGCGACATCCTCGGTATCCAAAGCTGCCAATTGATCGGTCTTCAGTGCCCGAAGCTGCGCCGTGGTCAGCACCCGCGTCTGATCCGAGGTCAGCGCAATCATCTGCGCCGTCGTCAACCCGAGATTAACCTGGGCCGTGGTCAAGGCAGCGACCTGGTTCGTCTTCAAGGCAGTGACGTCGCGCGTCTCCATGGCCGCAATCTGATCGGTCGTCAGCGCCGCCACTTGGTCCGTCACCAAGGCCCGGATCTGATCGGTCGTCAGCGCCACCAGCTGATCAGTCGTCAGTCCATAGCCCACCTGAGCCGTTGTCAGTGCGGCCACCTGGTTCGTCTTGAGCGCCGCAACATCCCGCGTCTCGAGCACCATCACCTGGTCGCTCGTCAGCACCCGGAGCTGCGCCGTCGTCAGCGCCTGCATCTGGGCCGTCGTCAGCGCGATCAGCTGAGCCGTCGTCACGGCACTGACAATCTGATCCGTCGTCAACACGGCGACCTGACCGGTCTTCAGCGCGGCCAGATCCGTGGTCGACAGCGCCCCCACCTGATCCGTCGTCAATGCCTTGACCTGCGCCGTCGTCAGTGCGCTGACCTGCGCCGTCGTCAGCGCCGTGAGTTGGTCGGTCGTCAGCCCCGCGCTGACCTGGAACGTCGTCAGCGCGGCCACCTGCGCCGTTTTCAGGACCGAAAGATCGGCCGTGTCGACGGCGGCCACCTGGTCCGTCGTCAACACTTTGATCTGCGCCGTCGTCAGCGCCCGCATCTGGTCGCTCGTCAGCGCCGCCACCTGATCGGTCGTCATCCCGACGCCAATCTGGCTGCTCGTCAAGGCGACCACCTGGCTGGTCTTCAACGCCGCCACATCGTCAGTTTCCAGCGCCGTCACCTGATCGCTGGTCAGCGCCCGCAACTGCGTTGTCGTCAACGCCCGAACCTGTGCCGTCGTCAGCGCCGCGATCTGGGCCGTCGTAAAGCCCGCGCCAATCTGGGTCACCGAGAGTGCTGCCAGCTGACTCGTATTCAGCGCCTGCACCTGGTCCGTCGTGAAGCCTGTCGCAATCTGCGTTGTCGTCAGCGCCGCAATCTGCGCCGTCTTCAGCGCCGCCAGGTCGTCCGTCTCAAGCGCACTCACCTGATCCGAGGACAAGGCCCTCAACTGCGCTGTGGTCAGGGCACGCGCCTGGTCGGTCGTCAGCGCCCGGATCTGGTCGGTCGTCAATGCAAAAGCGACCTGCGCCGTCGTCAGCGCCGCCACCTGATTCGTCTGCAAGCCCTGCAACTGATCCGACGTCAATCCCGATGCGATCTGCGCCGTCGTCAGCGCCGCGATCTGGTTCGTCTTCAACGCCAGGATATCTGCCGTATTTAACGCCATCACCTGATCGGTCGTCAGCACACGAAGCTGGGCCGTCGTCAGCGCCACGAACTGGTCTGTCGTCAACGCGTTCAGTTGATCGGTCGTAAGTCCCGTGCTGACTTGCAGCGTCGTCAGGGCGGCGATCTGCCCCGTCTTCAGCGTCGTCACGTCGTCCGTTTCGAGAGCTGCCACCTGATCCGTCGTCAAGGCGCGAAGCTGCGCCGCCGACAACGCCATCGCCTGATCGCTCGTCAAGGCCGCGATTTGAGCGGTCGTCAACCCGGCATTCATCTGGAAGGTCGACAGCGCGGACAGCTGACTCGTCTTCAGTGCCGCGAGATCGTCAGTCTCAAGCGCCGCCAACTGGCCACTCGTCAACACGCGCAGTTGATCCGTCGTCAGCGCCTTTACCTGATCCGTCGTCAACGCGACGACCTGATCCGTCGTCAGCCCGATTCCGACCTGTGCCGTTGTCAACACCGACACCTGGTTCGTACTCAGTGCCTGTAGCTGATCGGTCGTGAGGCCTGCATTGATCTGCCCCGTCGTCAAGGCAACCAGTTGCGCCGTCTTCAGCAGGACCAGATCCTCGGTCTCAATAGCCATCACCTGATCGGTCGACAGCGCGCGGACTTGCGCCGTCGTCAGCGCACGCACCTGGTCCGTGGTCAGCGCGCGAATTTCGTCCGTCGTCAGTCCCATGCTGACCTGTGCCGTCGTCAGCGCAGCGATCTGCCCCGTTCTCAACGTGACGAGATCATCCGTGCCCAAGGTCGTCATTTGGTCCGTCGTCAGTGCGCGGACCTGATCCGAAGTCAGCGCGCCGATCTGATGGCTGTCTAACGCCGCCAACTGATCCGAGGACAGGCCGATGGCTATCTGTGCTGTCGTCAACGACGCCACCTGATCCGTCTTCAACGCCGCCAGATCGTCGGTCTCAAGCGCCAAGGTCTGGTCCGTCGTCAGTGCACGCACTTGCGCCGTCGTCAGCACACGAACCTGGTCCGAAGTCAGTGAGCGCAACTGATCAGTCGTCAGTCCGATACCGATCTGCGCCGTCGTCAGCGCCAGCAGCTGGCCTGTCTTCAATACCCCGACGTCATCGGTTTCCAGTGCCTTGACCTGGTCACTCGTCAACGCCCGGACTTGCGCCGTCGTCAACGCCATGACCTGATCGCTCGTCAGCGCCACCACCTGATCCGTCGTCAGCCCCTGCCCGATTTGCGCGGTTGTCAGGGCGACAATCTGATGCGTCTGCAGCATCTGCAGCTGCTCTGTCGTCAGCCCCGCATTGATTTGCGCCGTCGTCAGCGCCGCCACCTGATTCGTCTTCAGCACCGTCACATCATCAGTATCAAGAACTGACAACTGATCGGTCGACAGGACTTGCAACTGCTGCGTCGTCAACGCCCGTACCTGGTCGCTTGTCAGCGCACGGACCTGATCTGTCGTCAGCCCAAGCGCCACCTGTGCAGTCGTCAGCGCCGCCACTTGATTCGTCAGCAAGGCCTGCAACTGATCCGTCGTCAGCCCGGCATTGATCTGCAGCGTCGTCAAGGCCCCGATCTGGCTGGTTTTCAGGGCCGCCAAGTCGACAGTTTCCACCGCCACGAGTTGATCGCTGGTCAGCGCCCGCAGTTGCGTCGTCGTCAGCGCCCGGAACTGGTCGGTCGTCAGCGCAATCAACTCATCGGTAGTCAGGCCTTGGCTCACCTGGGCCGTCGTCAGGGCTGCCAATTGCGCCGTCACCAAGGACGTCACGTTGTCGGTTCCGACCGCCATCATCTGGTCGGTCGTCAGCGCCTGCAACTGCAGCGTCGTCAGCGCCCGCACCTGATCCGAAGTCAGCGCCATGGCCTGGTCGGTCGTCAGCCCGGCAGCGATCTGGGCCGTCGTCAATGCCTGGACCTGACTGATCGTCAGTGCATGAATCTGATCCGTCGTCAGGGCCTGCACCTGCGTCCCCGTCAACGTCTGCAACTGCCCTTTCACCAGGGCGCGGACCTGATCGGTCGTCAAGGCTTGTAGCTGGACCGTCGTCAGCCCCGCAGCAATCTGAGCCGTCGCCAACGCTGCAACCTGTGCAGTCTGAAGCGTCTGCACCTGATCCGTCGTCAGTCCCGAGAATTGTTGCGCAGTCAGCGACTGTATCTGCTTTGCCGTCAACGCAGCGACATCGCCGGTCTCGATCGCTGCCACCTGATCGCTCGTCAGCGCTCGAATCTGGGCCGAGGTCAGCGTCCGGACCTGATCCGAACTCAGAGCAACGACCTGATCGGTGAGCAAGGCACCAACCTGCAAGGTCGTCAACGCCGCCACCTGGCCCGTTTTCAACGCCGCCAGGTCTGACGTTTCAATGCCGACAATCTGCTGGGTCGTCAGCGCCTGAAGCTGCACATTGGTCAGGGCGCGCAGTTGGTCGGTGGTCAGCGTTGCCATCTGATCCGTCGACAGCACGCGCAACTGCGTCCCCGTCAACGCGGCAATCTGCCCGGTCGACAGCGCCGCCACTTGATCCGTCGATAAGCCGAGACTCACCTGCGCCGTCGTCAATGCGGCGACATCCGCCGTCGGCAAGGCCTGAATCTGGTTCGTATCGAGCACGACCAACTGGCTGGTCGTCAGTCCGGCGCTCACCTGCGCAGGCAACAATGCGCCGATCTGGGCGGACGACAGCGATGTCATCGCCGCAGTGCCGAGCGACACCAACTGTGTCGGAGTCAATGCCCGAACCTGTGCCGTCTGTAGCGCTACCACCTGATCCGACGACAAGACCTTGATCTGATCACTCGTAAGTACGCGCACTTGCCCGGTCGTCAGGCCGCTGACCTGCGTCGTTCCCAAGGCGCTCACCTGCGCTGTCGTCAGCCCGGCACTGATTTGCGTCGTCGTCAGCATCGCCATCTGACGGCTCGACAGGGACGCGACATCGACGGTTTCCATCGCCGCCACCTGCGCCGTCGTCAACGCCTTGACCTGCGCTGTCGTCACCGCGGCGATCTGCGCCGTCGTCAACGCAACGATCTGATCCGTCACCAACCCGGACCTCACCTGTGACGTCGTCAGCGCTGCAATCTGCGTCACACTGAGTGCCACCACATCGTCGGTGCTGAGTGCTCCGACCTGCGCCGTCGTCAGCGCCTTGACCTGCGTCGCCGACAGGGCCGCCACCTGCGCCGTGGTCAGACCGGTCACCTGACCGGTGGATATCGACCGAACCTGTGTCGCCGTCAGTGCCGCCACCTGATTCGTCGTCAGCGCCGTGACCTGCGCCGAGGTCAAGCCTCCCCCGATCTGCGCTGTCGACAAGGCCAGAACCTGCCGTATTGTCAACGCGGCGACATCGGCAGTTTCCAGCGCCAGGGTTTGCGTAGTCGTCAGCGCACGTATTTGCGCCGTCGTCAACGCAGCCAACTGATTGGTCGCCATCGCGCTCAACTGATCGGTCGTCAAACCCGATTTCACCTGAGTCACCGTCAGCGCCGCGACCTGTTTGGTCGTCAGCGCCACGATGTCTTCCGTTCCCAACGCCGCCACCTGAGCGATCGTCAGTGCTTTGACCTGCGCCGTCGTCAGCGCCACCACCTGGTTTGTCTCCAGGGCGACGATCTGATCCGTCGTCAGCGCTTTTACCTGGACGACGGTCAGCGCCGCTACCTGGCTGGTGCTGAGCGCGCCGATCTGCTGGGAAGTCAAGGCGACGATCTGCGCCGTCGTCAGTGCCGTCAGTTGCGCTGCTTTCAGCTTGGCGACATCCGTCGTTTCCATCGCCGCAATCTGCTCGGTCGTCAGCGACTTCATCTGCGCCGTCGACAGGACGATCACCTGATTCGTTTCCAGCGCAACGATCTGCGCCGTCGTCAGCGCGCCCATTTGCGCCGTCGTCAGGGATTGCATCTGCCGCGTCGTCAGCGCGGCAATATCTTCGGTCTCGATCGCCGCCACCTGATCGGTCGTCAGCGCACGCACTTGTGCCGTCGTCAGCGAGGCGAACTGCGTCGTCGTCATCCCGGCGACTTGTGACGTCGTCAGTCCCCCACGGATCTGGGCCGCCGTCAGGGCTGTGATCTGCGTCGTCGTCATCGACTGGAGCTGGTCTACGGAAAAAGCCGCCACCTGATCGGTCGTCAGCGCACGGATATCCGCCGCCTTCAGATCGGCAATCTGCGCCGCCGTCAAAGCAGCGATTTCATCCGTCGTCATGCCGATAACAATTGATGCCATGCGTCTCTCCTACCGGACGAACTCATGCTCGGTGCCGCCACACGGACGAACAGCACCGATCACAACCGCCAAGGCATCGCAACGATTCATTGAACGACCCAATCCTTCGGCTCACAACACCATTCGCTATACACCACGACCCCCACCGCAGACCCCTACGCCAATCCGACATTCTCCGTCAAAACGCAAGGAAAACAATGTCTGGACAAACCCCTAGAGAGAAGCAACGACACCTGCACGGAAACACGCCCGCACCGCGACACGGAATCTTCCTTCACGCTTTATGTTTAGAACAAATTTCGTCCGATGGTTTCTTTCTTTGCCCCTGGGCACCAAATTTAAGCAAAAAGGCTGGCAGTACCTCCCGGCGCTGCCAGCCTAACTACGACAAGACCCTAAGTTCGACTACTTGGGGGCCGCCAACACACCGGCTTGCACGATCTGCGTCGGGTCCAGCGGCGTCAGCGACGTCGCCGTCACCACACCTGTCGTTCCCGCTGCCGCACCCGGAGCGTTGAATTGCTTCATCGCATCGACCAGCCCGCTGACGTTTGCCACCACGCCCTGCGTCGCCGACGTACCACCGTTATCCACGGACAGCGATCCGCTCGTTCCGGTAGCGCTTCCCGACGCCGTGCCGTAGCTCGATAGTGCCTGCGTCAAGCCACTCACCTGCGACTGCAAGCTTCCGCCGCTGCCCGACGATGCCGACCCGTCCGCCACGAACCACACGTCCGCCATGCCTTGCGTCGTTCCGTCGCTCGTCGTGTAACTCGACACCAGCCCGACCAGGTTGCCATTGTCCTTGGCCGACGAACTCGCCGCGTTCAGGTTGAGCTGCGTGATCCCCAACGAATCCAAGGTCTTCAACTCGCCACTCTCGGTAATGCCATCCGAGTTGGCATCGACCCACACGCTCAGTTCCGAGAACACCTTGTCCGACGCATTGAGCACACCGTCGCCGTTCGAGTCCAGTTGGCTCAAGGCCTGGTAGCCATCCGCCGCCTGCGTTCCGTCCGCCAGCACCGTCGCGCTGCCGAACAGTTCGCTACCGTTGTCGATCGCCCCGTTCTGATTCCGGTCGAGTACCAGCAAGCCGTCTTCCGCCGACACCCAGCCGGTATTCACCGCCGTGCCAGTATCGAACAGATCGAAGCTCACACCCGACTGGATGCTCTGCGAATACACGCCGTCACCGTTCAGGTCGAGGATGATCGGGGTCCCAAACGCCAGTTGCCCGATCTGATCCGTAGTCATCGCCTGGACTTGCGTCGAGGTCAGCGCCTCCACCTGCAACGTCGTCAGCGCATGCACCTGCGTCGTCGTCAGCGCCTGAATCTCGGTCGTCGTCAGCGACAGGATTTGGCTCGTCTGCAAAGCCTTCAGATCGACCGTTTCCAGCGCCTGGATCTGATCGGTGTTGAGCGCCTGCAGTTGCGTCGTCGTCAGTGCCACCACTTGCGCGGTTGTAAGCGCTTGCACCTGATCCGTCGTCAAACCGGTATTAATCTGGTCCGTCGTCAAAGCCTGCAACTGACTCGTCTTCAGCGCCGCGATATCCGCCGTCTCAAGTGCCGCCACCTGATCCGTACTCAACGCATGCACCTGCGTCGTCGTCAGCGACAACACTTGCGCCGTGCTCAGTGCCCGCACCTGATCCGTACTCAGACCCGCATTGATCTGGCCGGTCGTCAGCGCAGCCACCTGGCTCGTCTTCAAGGCCACGATATCATCGGTCTGGAGCGCAGCCACCTGATCCGTCGACAAGGCCGCCACTTCCGAGGTCGTCAAGGCGAACACCTGGTCCGTCGTCAGCGCCACAATCTGATCGGTCGTCAGACCCGCATTGATCTGCGATGTCGTCAGTGCTGCGATTTGACTCGTCTTCATCGCAGACACATCTGCCGTCTCGATCGCCGCCAGCTGGCTCGTCGTCAGCGCCTGCAACTGCGAGCTCGTCAAAGACCGAACCTGATCACTTGTCAGCGCAATCACCTGATCAGTCGCCAGACCCGCGTTGACCTGAGTCGTCGTCAGCGCCACCACCTGACTCGTCGTCAAGGCAGCCACCTGGTCCGTGCTCAGACCCGCATTGATCTGCGCTGTCGTCAGCGCCGCGACCTGGCCGGTCTTCAACGCGACGAGATCCCCAGTTTCGATCGCGGCAACCTGACTCGTCGACAAGGCCACCACCTGCGATGTCGTCAGAGCCTGCACCTGCGCACTCGTCAGCGCCACCACCTGGTCGGTCGACAAACCGGCATTCACCTGCGTCGTCGTCAAGGCTGCAATCTGACTTGTCTTCATCGCCACGATATCGGAGGTCTCAAGCGCCGCTACCTGACTTGTCGTCAAAGACTGAATCTGCACACTCGTCAAAGCGTGCACCTGATCGCTCGTCAGTGCAATCACCTGATCACTCGTCAGACCAGCGTTCACTTGCGTCGTCGTCAGAGCCTGGATTTGCGAAGTCCCCAGAGCCGCCACGTCTGCTGTCTCGATCGCTGCCACCTGACCTGTCGTCAAGGCCGCCACTTCCGCCGTCGTCAGCGCCTGCACCTGCGCACTCGTCAGCGCCACCACCTGATCCGTGCTGAGCGCACGCGCCTGTGCCGTCGTCATGGCCGCGATCTGGGTCGTCGTCAGCGCCGCCACCTGATCGCTGCTCAGACCCGCATTGATCTGTGTCGTCGTCAGCGCAGCGATCTGCCCAGTCTTCAGAGCGATGAGATCCGCGGTTTCGATCGCCGACACCTGATCGGTCGTCAGCGCCTTGACTTGGGTACTCGTCAGCGCCTGAACCTGCACACTCGTCAGCGCCACCACCTGATCACTCGTCAGACCTGCATTGACCTGCGTCGTCGTCAGTGCAGCGATCTGTGCCGTCTTCAGCACCGCCACATCCGCCGTCTCGAACGCCGCCACCTGGCTCGTCGTTAGCGCCTGCATCTGCGACGTCGTCAGCGCCTGCACCTGCGCACTCGTCAGCGCAACCACCTGATCCGTGGCCAAGCCCGCATTCACCTGCGTCGTCGTCAGCGCTGCCACCTGGATGGTCGTCAGTGCCGCCACCTGATCCGTGCTCAGACCCGCATTGATCTGCGTCGTCGTCAGTGCCGCAATCTGCGCCGTCTTGAGCGCCGAAATATCCGCGGTCTCGATTGCAGACACCTGATCGGTCGTCAGTGCCTTGACTTGCGAACTCGTCAGCGCCTGCACTTGCGAACTCGTCAGCGCAATCACCTGATCGGTCGTCAGACCCGCATTCACCTGCGTCGTCGTCAAGCCGGCAATCTGACCCGTCGTCAGCACAGCCACATCCGCCGTCTCGATCGCCGCCACCTGGCTCGTCGACAAGGCCGACACTTCGGCCGTCGTCAGCGCGCGGACCTGGTCGGTCGTCAGCGCCACGATCTGGTCGGTGCTCAGCGCACGCGCCTGCGTCGTCGTCAAGCCCGCAACCTGACTCGTCGTCAGCGCCGCCACCTGATCGGAGCTCAAACCGGCATTGACCTGTGTCGTCGTCAGCGCGGCAATCTGACTGGTCTTCATTGCCACGAGATCAGACGTCTCGATCGCTGCAACCTGATCCGTCGTCAGCGCTCGCACTTGCGAACTCGTCAGCGCCTGCACTTGCGAACTCGTCAGCGCCACCACCTGATCACTCGTCAGACCTGAGTTGATCTGCGTCGTCGACAAGGCCGCGATCTGCGCCGTCTTCAGCACAGCCACATCCGCCGTTTCGATCGCCGCCACCTGACCTGTCGTCAGCGCCTGCATCTGAACGCTTGTCAGCGCCTGCACTTGCGCAGTCGTCAGCGCCACCACCTGATCGGTCGTCAGACCCGCGTTGACCTGCCCAGTGGTCAAGCCAACCAACTGACTCGTCGTCAGCGCCGCCACTTGATCGGTGCTCAGGCCCGCATTGATCTGCGTCGTCGTCAGCGCCCCAATCTGGCTCGACTTCAGCGCCACGATGTCGGCGGTTTCGATCGCCGCCACCTGATCCGTGCTCAGCGCACGTACCTGCGTGCTCGTCAGCGCCTGCACCTGCGTGCTCGTCAGCGCCACCACCTGATCGCTCGTCAGACCGGCGTTGATTTGCGACGTCGTCAAGGCCGCAATCTGGCCCGTCTTCAACGCTGCGACATCGACTGTATCCAGCGCCGCCACCTGACTCGTCGTCAGCGCGATGACATCGCTCGTCGTCAGCGCCTGCACCTGCGAACTCGTCAGGGCTTGTACCTGATCCGAACTGAGCGCGCGCACCTGACCGGTCGTCAGCGCCGCCACTTGGCTCGTCGTCAGTGCCGCCATTTGGTCCGTGCTCAAGCCCGCACTGACCTGTGTCGTCGTCAGCGCTTCGATCTGGCCGGTCTTCATCGCGCCGATATCCGCCGTCTCAATCGCCGCGACCTGATCGGTCGTCAGCGCCTTGATCTGCGCCGTCGTGAGTGCAGCAACCTGAGCACTTGTCAGTGCAATCACCTGATCCGACGAAAGTCCTGCGTTAATCTGAGTCGTTGTCATGGCCGCAATTTGAGCCGTCTTCAGCGCCGCCAGATCCGCCGTCTCGATCGCTGCAACCTGGCTCGTCGACAAGGCGGCCACTTCCGCCGTCGTCAGCGACTGCACCTGGCTTGTCGTCAGTGCCTGCACCTGATCCGTGCTCAACGCCTGCACTTGCGCCGTCGTCAGCGAGGCCACCTGACTCGTCGTCAGCGCCGCCACCTGATCCGTGCTCAGACCCGCATTAATCTGCGTCGTCGTCAGCGCCGAAATCTGATTCGACTTCAGTGCCGCCACATCGGCGGTCTCGATCGCCGACACTTGATCCGTCGTCAGTGCCTTGATTTGCGCGCTCGTCAAGACTTGCACCTGCGCACTCGTCAGCGCCACCATTTGATCCGTCGTCAAGCCCGAAGCAACTTGTGTCGTCGACAGCCCGGCAATCTGCGCCGTCTTCAGTGCAGAAATGTCCGCCGTTTCGATCGCAGCCAACTGACTCGTCGTCAGCGCCTGCACCTGCGCCGTCGTCAGCGCGCCAACCTGCGAACTCGTCAGCGCAATCACCTGATCCGTCGTCAGACCTGCGTTCACCTGCGTTGTCGTCAAGCCGGCCACCTGACTCGTCGTCAGCGCCGCCACCTGATCCGTGCTCAGACCCGCATTGATCTGCGCCGTCGTCAGCGCGCCGATCTGGCTCGACTTCATCGCGGCAATATCCGCCGTCTCGATCGCCGACACCTGATCCGTCGTCAGAGCCTTGACTTGCGTCGTCGTCAGCGCCTGCAACTGCGTGCTCGTCAGCGCCACCACCTGATCACTCGTCAGACCCGCGCTAACCTGCGTCGTCGTCAAGGAGGCAATCTGGCCCGTCTTCAACACCGCCACGTCGGCCGTCTCGATCGCCGCCACCTGACTCGTCGTCAGCGCCTGCACCTGCGCGCTCGTCAAGGCCTGCACCTGCGCACTTGTCAGTGCAATCACCTGATCCGTGCTCAGACCCGCATTCACCTGCGTCGTCGTCAACCCGGCCACCTGCGCCGTCGTCAACACAGACACCTGATCCGTGCTCAGGCCCGCATTGATCTGACCCGTCGTCAGCGCCGCCACCTGATTCGTCTTCAAGGCCACGATGTCGGCCGTCTCCAGCGCCGCCACCTGGCTCGTCGACAAGGCCGCCACTTCCGCCGTCGTCAGCGCTTGGACCTGCGTCGTCGTCAGCGCTACCACCTGATCCGTGCTCAGACCCGCATTGATCTGCCCCGTCGTCAAGGCCGCAATCTGGCCCGTCTTCAGCGCCACGATGTCAGACGTCTCCAGCGCCGCAACCTGGTCCGTGCTCAGCGCCTTCATCTGCGAACTCGTCAGCGACACGACCTGATCCGTCGTCAGCGCGATGATCTGATCCGTCGTCAGGCCGCTATTCACCTGCGTCGTCGTCAGGGCCGCAATTTGCGCCGTCTTCAGCACCGCAACGTCGGCCGTCTCGATCGCCGCCACCTGGCTCGTCGTCAGCGCCTGCACCTGCGCGCTCGTCAAGGCCTGGACCTGCGTACTCGTCAGCGCCACCACCTGATCCGAACTCAGCGCCTGCACCTGCGTCGTCGTCAGCGAGGCAATCTGCGTCGTCGACAGCGCTGCCACCTGATCCGTACCCAAGCCCGCGTTGATCTGACCCGTCGTCAAGGCCGCGATCTGACCCGTCTTCATGGCAGAGATGTCGGCCGTCTCTATCGCCGAAACCTGATCCGTCGTCAGCGCACGCACCTGCGAACTCGTCAGCGCACCAATCTGCGAACTCGTCAGCGCAATCACCTGATCGCTCGTCAGACCCGCATTCACCTGCGTCGTCGACAAAGACGCAATCTGACTCGTCTTCAGCGCCGAGATGTCGCCTGTCTCGATTGCCGCCAACTGACTCGTCGTCAGCGCCTGCACCTGCGCACTCGTCAGCGCTCCAACCTGCGTACTCGTCAGCGCAATCATCTGATCCGTGCTCAGGCCCGCATTCACCTGCGCCGTCGTCAGACCGGCCACCTGGCTCGTCGTCAGCGCCGCCACCTGATCCGTACTCAAACCCGCGTTGATCTGCGTCGTCGTCAAAGCCGCGATCTGGCTCGACTTCATCGCCGAGATATCCGCCGTCTCGATCGCCGACACCTGATCCGTCGTCAAGGCACGCACTTGCGTACTCGTCAGCGCTTGCAACTGCGCACTCGTCAGCGCAATCACCTGATCAGTCGTCAAGCCGGAATGCACTTGACTCGTTGTCAGCGCCGCCACTTGCGCCGTCTTCAGCACCGCCACGTCCGCCGTATCCAGCGCCGCCACCTGACCCGTCGTCAGCGCCTGCACCTGCGAACTCGTCAAAGCCTGTACCTGCGCACTCGTCAGCGCAGTCACCTGATCACTCGTCAGACCCGACGTCACTTGCGTCGTCGTCAAAGCAGGTGTCTGAACAGTAGTCAGCGCCGCGACCTGATCCGTACTCAGACCTAGATTGATCTGCGTCGTCGTTAGCGCCGCCACCTGACCGGTCTTCAACGCCGCGATGTCCGCGGTTTCTATCGCCGAGACCTGATCCGTCGTCAAAGCACGCACTTGCGTGCTCGTCAGCGCCTGCATCTGCGAACTTGTCAGCGCCACCACCTGGTCCGTCGTCAAACCGGAAGCGACTTGCGTTGTCGTCAGGGCTGCGACTTGGCTGGTCTTCAATACCGCCACATCAGCCGTCTCAATCGCCGCCACTTGGCTCGTCGTCAGCGCCTGAACTTGAGAACTCGTCAAGGCTTGCACTTGAGAACTCGTCAGCGCGATCACCTGATCGGTCGTCAGGCCAGCATTCACCTGCGTCGTCGTTAAACCAGCCACCTGGCTCGTCGTCAGCGCCGCCACCTGATCCGTGCTCAAACCCGCGTTGATCTGCGTCGTCGTCAGCGCCGCAATCTGGTTCGACTTCAGCGCAGCAATATCCGCCGTCTCGATCGCCGACACCTGATCCGTCGTCAGAGCCTTGACCTGCGCCGTCGTCAACGCACCAACCTGAGTGCTTGTCAGGGCAACGACCTGATCAGAGGAAAGTCCTGCGTTTACTTGCGCTGTCGTCAGCGCTGCGATCTGGCCCGTCTTCAAGACGGCTACGTCGCCAGTTTCGATCGCCGCTACCTGGCTCGTCGTCAGCGCCTGAATCTGGGCGGTCGACAGCGACTGCACCTGGGAGCTGGTCAGCGCTGTAACTTGATCACTTGTCAGTCCTGCGTTCACCTGCGACGTCGTGAACGACGCCACCTGCGTCGTTGTCAGCGCCGCTACTTGATCCGTACTCAAACCGGCGTTGATCTGTGTCGTCGTCAGCGCCTGTATCTGGCTCGACTTGAGCGCCACGATGTCGGCAGTCTCGATCGCCGACACCTGATCCGTCGTCAGCGCCTTGACTTGAGATGTCGTCAGTGCGCCGACCTGTACACTCGTTAGGGCGACCACCTGATCCGTCGTCAGACCGGCGTTGACCTGCGTTGTCGTCAGCGCTGCCAACTGGCCCGTCTTCAGTGCCGCCACATCGGCCGTTTCAAACGCGGCGATCTGGCTCGTCGACAAGGCCATCAATTCTGACGTCGTCAGCGACTGCACTTGCGCGGTTGTGAGCGCGACTACCTGATCGGTCGTCAAACCCGCATTAACCTGCCCTGTAGTCAAGGCAACGATCTGGCTGGTCTTTAAGGCCGCCACTTGATCCGTTGTTAAGGCCGCAATTTGCGCGGTGGACAACGCACGAATGTCCGCCGTGGTAAGCGTCACAATTTGCGATGTCGACAACGCGGCAATCTGATCGGTCGACAAATAGGAAACAACGGATGACGTCATGATTTTCTCCACGGGGGTGCCCCCCCATAATCGCCGGCAAAAAATTAGGAACTCAAAAAAAACATAACGTTACGAGTACCCTAATTTGTATACGGCACAAATTCAGGAAACTTTAGCCATTTATTCCTGAAAAGAGATGACGAAGGATTGTGCCTACCTGTCACTTTTGCCAGCTGGGTTTTCACTATAGATGACAAATCAGGAAAGCATCCAACGCCATCCCCGATAGGACACGACATCGCCAAACAGGTTCCTCATCCGCCAGCGAAGGAGAACGTCGAACTACAATAAAATCATTGACTTACACCAGAGATGCCAGCTGGTCTTCGAAATTTCTGACAAACCGCCGGTTGTCACACACGGGCGACTGCCCCCTGAACTCCGCGGCGATAGCGCGCAGGCGCCTCCGTTGCGTCGCATCGGAAAGCCACGCCTTGACGATGGCGCGATACTGACCGGCATCCGTAGCGACCAAGTCCCCCAATCCGGCAGCATATAAGAGACTTGCCGCCACGCGCGAGGCGAACGCTTCGCCGCAGAGCGTGACGACCGGAACGCCAGCCCATAGTGCATCCGACGTCGTCGTATGGCCATTGCAAGGAAAGGTATCCAGGGCGAGATCGGCCAGGGAGAGACGCGCCAAATGCGCTGCCTGCGGACGACCTTCAGCGAAAATGATGCGCTCCGGTGCAATCCCCGCATGCGCCGCCACGCTCCGCAATTCCTTTTCAGCCCAGGGATTCGACGCCCAAAGCCACAGAACGGCGCGTGGCTCGCAGCACAGTAAATCGAGCCAAACGCCATAGATCTCCGGCGTGATCTTGTAGGTCTGGTTGAAGGAGCACAAGACAAGCGCGTCTTCCGGCAAGTCTTCATCCGCCCGCGTCGTTGCCGGCTCGCAGTCCCGCACACGGGCATTCGGCTGGTACGTCCCTGGCAAATACAGGATCCGCTCACTGTACATCCACTGACTCGCCTCGGGCGCCACGACGGCATCGGCAATCAGATAATCGACCCAGGGCGCACCGAGGGTGCCGGGATAACCGAGCCAGTTGATCTGCACCGGCGCCAACCGATGCTGCAACCATTCGCTGTGATTCCCCTCGGTATAGCCCTTCAGATCGATCAGAACATCCAGATCGAGCGCACCAATTCGCTCGACCGCCTCGATTTCCGGCGCTGCGGACAACTCCAGGAAATGCTCGAAGCTCCGACCGATGCGGCCGCGCATTTCACTTCGATCATCGACGCCATAGGACAAGCCGAAGGTTTCGAAGCGCGATCGGTCGTGTGCTTCCAGCATTTCGATCATCAGGAATGCCGTTGCGTGCTGTTTGAAATCGGACGACAGATACCCGATTCGCCACCGCCCCGGACGCCTTACCCGCACACTTTTCGACGGGCTTCCGGCATCAACACGACTCAACCGCCGACTATGATTCTCGGCACACTTTCGCTGCAACCGCGGCGTTGTGCCAGGCATCGAGAGCACGATAAACGGCGGAATATCCGCTGAATCCTCTTCGATCGCCGCAACGACCCGCCGAATCAGATCCTCCATCTCCGCCCAACGACACAGGTGCATGAGTTGAAACAACAGATGCGTGGCAAAAAGACCGTTCTCCGGATCGAGGCGCGCCGCCATCTCCAAATGATCAAGCGCATCCAGACGGCGCCCCTCGTCAAGATGGAACATGGCGAAATTGAAATGCGCCGCCGCATTGTCGGGATGCACCGCCACCGCCGCCTCGTAGGCGTGCCTGGCGTCAGCCGAACACCCCATCCGGGCAAGAAGATTGGCGCGCGCGACCTGAATCGCCACGGCCAGCGGATCGAATTCCAGCGCCCGACCGTACGCCTCGATTGCTGATTCGAAGCACCCCCGCTCGTCCTCTTTCAGCCCTTCCCGATACGCCAACTGGGCTCCCGCCGAACGCCAAACACCGGGCGCATCGGCATCCGACGGCGCCAGCCGTTGCCATTCGGCCGCGGCGCGAAAGGTCGTCGCCGCATCGCCGACCTGAGCGGAAGACAAGGCCAAGCCTCGCCAGAGTTCGGCGACACCCGGCAAATATCGAAGCGCTTCAGCAAATTCGCTCGCGGCAGCGGCGAACCTGCCAATTCTGAACAAGGAAATCGCCAATCCGCCGCGGTAATTCCCGGCCGTCGGACGGACCGAGAGGGCGGCCCGCATTTTCCGCTCACCAAGGCCGGTGTCGCCGCTGTCGAACAACACCTGCCCTAACAAGAACAGGGCATCCGGATTCCCGGGATCCAACCCCAGGCCGCGCTCGTAGCAATGCCTCGCCTCATCCAGGCGAGCGGCGCGCTGATGCGCAAGCCCCTCGGCGAACAGCTGCGCTGCCGCAGCCTTCTTGGCGGCACTCATCGTTTTGTCTCCGCAAGCGCAACCAAGGCTTGTACGACTGCCGCCACAACCGGCGCCCACTGCCGGCTTTGCTGCTGGCGAAACAGTCGCATCGTCGGATACCAGGGCGAATCCTCGCGCTCACGCAACCAGAACATGTCGTTCTCGGCGCGCTTCAACAACCATACTGGCTTGCCGATCGCCCCGGCCAGATGGGCCACCGCCGTATCGACCGACACGACCAGGTCGAGCACATCGATGAGCGCCGCCGTATCGTCGAAATCCGAAAGTTCGTCGGTCCAGTCGGCAACCCCATGCGACGCCAATACATCCTTCATTGCCGGCATCGGCGGCTCCTTGGTCAGGCTGACCCAGGAAACGCCCGGAACCTTCAGCAACGGCGACAATTCTTCCGGCGTTAGCTCGAAATTGCGCTTGTGCCGCCCGCTCTTGCCAGTCGCCCACGCCACCCCGACGCGCAACCCAGTCGCTGCGGAGAGCCTTCCCTGCCACGCAGCCCTAAGTGCGCTGTCGGGATTCAAATACGGCACCACATTCGGCAAGGATTCGAGCGTCGTCCCCAAGGCGAGCGGCAAACTCATTACCGGACAATGGTACGTAAAACCGGTTTCATCGGGCGCATCGTCAAGTACCACAGCAATATCGCCGAACGTCCTTTGGAACAATCGCAACAAGGGTTTGCGCGTCAGCAGTCGCACTCGGCCGAAATGCTCGGCTGCCAGGGGAACAAAGCGACTGAACTGAATGTTGTCGCCGAAGCCTTGTTCCGCATAAATAACCAGCCCGGCTGACTCCGCCACCAACGGCTCGCCCGACCAGCGCGGCAAGCGCGTCGGCGGGGGACGGACAGCCCCCTCTTCTTCGCCCGCCACAAAACGCCATTCGTACTCGCGCCAACCTTCCGCCAACCGGCCTGTCACGAGCAATACGCAGGCGAGTCCGAAATGCGCGCGAACATCCTGAGAATCGCGGGCAAGAATCTGGCGATAGATCGCCTCCTCTTCTGCCATACAGCCGCAAGCCCCCAGGGACATCGCCAGATTACATAGCACGCCCGCCTCGCCGGGACTCTGCGTCAAAGCCCGCTCGAACAGCGAGATAGCCTCCGGATAGCGTCCCAGTCGTTTGAGAACGACGGCAAGACCATTCAGCGCTTCGAGGTTATTCGGTTCGATCGACAAGGCGGTCTCGAAACTGCGAACCGCATCCGCCTCCCAACCAGCATCGGAAAAAGCCATTCCCATGCCGGCATAGGAGCGCGCATGGTGCGGATCTGCGCTCAGCAACCGTTCATAGCACTGCAGCGCGCCCGCGATATCGCCAGACTCCTGGCAAACGCGCGCCAACTCTTCAAGCGACGCAAGCGAATGCGGATCGATCGCCAACGCCCGTTCGAAGCAAGCTCTGGCCGCATCGACATCGCCCAGACGACGACACACGACGCCGAGGTTGTGCGACAACTCGCGCGACGGCGGCGCGATTCGCTCTGCCGCCTCGTAGCTTTGCCGGGCTATCTGGAACGCCCCCCGCCGCTGGCTGACGAGCCCATATTCGCACAGTGCCCGATAATCGCCCGGCCGGTTGCTCAATAGCGCCGCCAGACCCGCATCAATCATCGGAGAATCAAAGTTCGTCATGGCCCCGCATCCACAAGACATCGCCTGGCACATCGATCGATGCGACCGCTCTGTTTGCCCCCTTACGCTCGAAGGCGATCATCATATCGACGCCTTCTGGTCGAGTAAAAGAAATTCGCTTCGCGCGCGCGTTTGCCCGTCAGGCGGTCGTATTGCCGCGATGAGCTACGCAGCACTGACGCAGCGCATCGACGACCGATGCAACGACGGATCCCCAATCGCCGAACGATGCCTGACGGAAGATGCGCATCGTCGGATACCAAGGACTGTCAGCCCGATCCAACATCCAACGCCAATCGGTGTTGAAGCGATTGAGCAACCAGACAGGCTTGCCCATTGCCCCTGCCAGATGCGCGACCGAAGTATCGACGCTGATAACGAGATCCAGTTGTGAAACGATCGCAGCGGTATCGGCAAAATCGTCGACCTCATCCATCCAGTCCGCCAAACGACCTTTCACGCCCTCGACCTCGATCTGACCGGCCGCAGGACCTTTCTGCAAGGAGACCCAGGAAATCCCCTCGATATCGAACAAAGGCATGAGCGAACACAATGACAAGGTCCGGAACACGTCGAACTGATACACATCGCCTCCAGCCCAGACCAAACCGACCCGGAAGCCAGACAAGGCACGCATCCTATCGCACCATTTCGCCTGCAAATCATTCGGAGGAGCAAGATAAGGTACCGCTGCTGGAAGCGTCTCCAAGGTCGTGCCCAAACAACGCGGAATCGACAACAAAGCGATGTGATAGTCAATCGGAGGAACGCCGCCAGCAACCGTTTCCGGCAACAATTCAATCCCGTAACGCGTCGCCAGGTCGTCGAACAAGCGCATCAGAGGGCGCAGGCCCCAGTAATACAACCGGGCGTTCGGATACAAGTGTCGCAGTTCTGGTAAAAAGCGGACAAACTGAAGGTTGTCGCCCATGCCTTGCTCGACGTAAATCAGCAAGGCTTTGCCGTCCAGTGGCTCCCCCGTCCACTCCGGTTGAACGAAACGAGGACGATTTTCGCGTCGCCGGGGCATTTCCCAGCGCGTTTCGTAATAGTCCCAGCCTCTTTCGAAATCACCTTTGAGCAACAACAATATCCCAAGATTCAGCCGGGCTTCATGGCAATCGGAGCGTATCGACAGCGCCTGCAAAAACGCAGCCTCCGCTTCATCCAGACACAACAAGCAGTAGTAGGTTTCGCCCAGATTGTTCCAAGCTTCGGCAGAATCCGGCGACAACTCGATGGCTTTCCTGAAACAGGCCAAAGCGAGGTCCATCTGCCCCTGCTTGATTCGTGCATTCCCCATATTGTTATGGGCGGCCCCCATATCCGGCGCGGCCGAAAGCGCGCACGCGAAAGCGACCTCGGCACCCACCGTATCCCCCTGCGCCTGCAGGACAAGCCCGAGGTTATTGTGGGCCTCGGCAAAATCGGGCCGCAAAGCGACAGCCTTGCGATAGCATCTGATGGCTTCGTCAAGTTTTCCCTGATCCCGAAGCAGATTGCCCAGCGAGAAACTTGCCGTCGCGTCGTCACCCGCCAAGCCATCGACCGTCACCAACAAGGCGAGCGCCTCGTTCTTGTTGCCTGCATCACTTAACGCAAGCCCGAGATTCACCAGAACATCGGCACGCTCCAGGCCAAGTTCGACAGCCCGGGAAAACGCGGCAACGGCATCGGCATGTTGTTTTTTCGACTGAAGCAACTCTCCACGTAATACATATTGCTCGGCAAAAGAAGGCGCCAACCGTTGAAGCTCATCGAGAACGGTCAATGCCTCGCCATCCCGCTGCTGACGAAAGAGCGCGAGCGCCAGATTGAAACGGGCATCCACATTGGCGCCGTCCAACACCAGGGCGACGCGATGCGCCGCTTCGGCATCCGGCCAGCGCTCCAGTGTGCCGAGCATCACGCCATAGTCATTATGGTAAACGGCCTGAACAGGATCCAATGCCAACAAGCGCTCCATCAGCGCCACAGCCTCATCCCGACGCCCCTGTCGAAACACCACCTGTGCCAATGCAAAAAGCGCCTCGCCATCAGCGCCTGCCGAGTCGAAGAGCGGCCGAATCCACTCTTCCGCTTCCTCATAAGCGCCTCGATCAAAGCATTCGGCAAATCTCATCAGACGCTGCCTACGATCCGGACCGTACTGCATCATCATTGCCACATTCCCAAGAACACTCCTAGCATCGAAGTCTATCAGCACGTCAGAAAGAAGTGATAGGCCGTTCAGCGACGGGGCGTCAGGGTAAATGCAATGTTTTTTCATCCTCCCCTAAAGTTTTCTGAAAGATGGCCGTGAGAGTTCCTGACGGCGGACCAAACCGTTCGTAAATATGCTAGGCGCTTCGACTGACAAGCGCAGGACACCAACCGAAGAGGAGTTTTGAAATGGCACAAGTTATCAACACCAATATCCTGTCGCTGAATGCTCAGAGAAATCTCAACAAGTCGCAATCCCAGCTTACGACCGCCATTCAGCGCCTGTCCTCGGGTCTTCGCGTCAATTCGGCAATGGACGACGCCGCCGGTCTGGCGGTTGCCACCAAAATGACGTCGCAGATCAACGGCATGACGGTTGCCTCGCGCAACGCTTCAGACGGCATTTCGTTCGCCCAAACGGCCGACACCGCTTTGGCAACTGTCGCCGACCAACTGCAACGGATGCGCGAACTGGCCACACAGTCACTCAACGGCACGCTTTCCGACTCCGAACGCTCGAAGATCAACGAAGAATACACGGCGCTGCAAAACGAAGCGTCACGTATTCAAGGCGCCGCCAAGCTTAACGACATTTCCGTGTTCGGCACCTTCACCTTCCAGGTCGGCGCTGGCGCCAGCGATACCGTCGCGGGCACATTCACGAGCGTTGGAGTTACGGGAACCGACGTCACGACCAGCAGCAACGCCTCGACAGCGCTGGACAGCATTGACGCCTGGCTCGGTAGCGTCGCGACCAACCGTGCGCAAATCGGCGGTTCGCAAAGCCGTCTGACCTTCACCGTCTCGTACCTGGAAGGCGCGATCGAAAACCAGACCGCTGCAAAAAGCCGCATCCTGGACGCCGACTTCGCCGCGGAAACCGCCTCGCTGACTCGCGCGCAGATTCTGCAACAAGCGGGTACCGCCATGGTTTCGCAAGCGAACACGCTGCCGCAGAACGTCCTGTCCCTGCTCAAGTAATCAGGACGGGTAGGATCTTGAGTCCGGCGCAGAGTTTCTCTGTGCCGGATTCGCGCAGTTAGCGGAGAGAATCATGGAAATCAACGGCATCACCAATATCACTGCCCCTCCCAGACAAGCGAGCCCTTCCGAAAGCGCTCAGAGTGCCGTATCGGCCTCATCCGTGGCTGCAGCCGGAAAAAATGCCATCGCCGCTGAGTCCCTGACCCAGCAAGCTGTCACCGCGAATTCCACGAAAGGAAAAGCGGAGAACGACTCGAACGACCTCAATTCCGCACTCGACAAGGTCAAACAATTTGTCGGCTCCGCCACCAATGAGTTAGAGTTCACGGTGGATAAGGATCTGGGTGTAACGGTTATCAAAGTCATCGATCGCTCGACGAACGAGACAATCACTCAGATTCCGTCCGAAGACATGATTCAACTGGCCAAGGCGCTTGACAAGCTGCAGGGTATTTTAGTTAGGCAAAAAGCCTAAAAAGAAATCGGCATTCCCGACGGAGTCAAAACATGGGGGTAAAAACAACAACCGGCATTGCCTCCGGACTCGATACGGCGAGCATCGTCTCGCAGCTCATGGCTGTCGAAAAGGCGCCGCTGACCCGACTCCAGTCGCAACTCAGTACGGTCGAGAGTCAGATTTCGGCAATGGGCAAGGTCAAGAGCGCGATTGCCTCGCTACAAGATGCGGCGAGCGCGATTGCAACGAGCAGCGACCTCTACACCTACACCGGAAGCGTCGCCGACACCTCGATTGCTTCGGCGTCGACGACATCCAGCGCTGTTGCCGGAACGTACAGCCTGGAAGTCGACCAACTCGCCACCAACCACAAGCTCAAATCATCCGCGAGTATCGACACTTCTTCTGGCGGCACGCTGACCATCCAGCTCGGCAGCACTGCCTCCGGAAGCTTCGTCGAGAAATCGGGAACATCGGCTGTTTCAGTCAACGTTGCCGCCAATGCCTCGCTGTCAGACATCGCCTCTTCGATCAACTCGGCCAATGCAGGCGTTACTGCGACCGTCATCAGCGGCTCGGACGGCAATCATCTTGTCGTCACCAGTTCGGAAAGCGGCGAGACCAACCAGATAAAGATCGATTCCACCATCAGCGGCTTGGGATTCGACCCGGACAACACCAGTTCATCGGAAAACATGAGCCAGGTGACCGCCGCTCAGAATGCCATCGTCAAAATCGACGGCATCACGATCGCGAACACCACGTCGAACACAATCACCGACGCGGTTACCGGCGTGACACTCACCTTAAAGGGAACGACAGGAAGCGGCAGCACGACCCAACTCACTGTTGCCAACGACTCGTCAGGCCTCGAGACCAAGGCGAAGGCCTTCGTTGACGCTTACAACTCGGCGCGCAGCACGCTTAAGACGCTTTCACAATACGACTCCACAGGATCGAGTACCGGTGTACTGAATGGCGACAGCACGGTCGCCACGGCACTCAACCAGTTAAGAAGCCTGTTATCGACCTCTCCTTCCGGCGTCAGCAGTTCATACCAGTATTTGTCTCAACTCGGCATTTCGTCATCGAATGACGGCACACTGAGCCTCGACACTAGCACGCTTGAAACCGCAATGACATCGGACTTTGCTTCCGTAGCCAAGTCTGTTGCAGCCTACGGCGACGCATTCAACACGCTCACGACCAATATGACAAATACGGATGGACTTATCTCCAACCGTATCAGCGGTCTGAGCACAACATCGACAAATCTGAACGATCGGATCGATGCAATGACGCGTCTGTTGAAAACCGTGCAGGCCCGGTATGAGGCCCAGTTCACCGCGCTGGAAACATTGCTGTCATCGTTGCAAACAACATCGACATACCTGACACAACAACTCTCATCCTTGTCGAAGAGCAGTTCATCCTAGTCTTTCGAAAGCACATTCCGATGTTTGGAACAAGTCGCACACCTATCAGCGCCTACCGGAACGTCAGCATCGAGACCAACGTCGCGAGCGCGAGTCCGCACGGACTGGTCACGTTACTGTTCGAAGGGGCAAGACAGGCAATTCTCGTCGCCCGCGCCGGAATCGAAGCCGGCGACGTTCCGAGAAAAGGGAGCGCGATTACTCGGGCGATCGATATCATCCTGAACGGATTGCGGGCCAGCCTCGACCTCGAGCAGGGCGGCAATGTGGCGCAAAACCTCTATGCGCTTTATGATTACATGGCGCGCAGACTGCTGCACGCCAACCTTAAAAACGACACGGCCGCGCTCGACGAAGTTCTCAAACTGCTGTCAGAAATCCACGAAGCCTGGGTTTCGATCGGCGATAAGACTAACGGGGCGTCGTCCTCCTAGTCCTCGCCGAGATATGACAACCGCACGCGCACTCCTGGAAGAACTTGAGACCAGCCACGAACGCATGGCCAGCCTGGCAGACCAACTCGATTGGGATGGCGTCACGCAAATGTGGCCAGACACGGCCCGAAAGTTCGCCGATCTGAAAAGAATAACACTACCGGCATTGCCGCAGGCCGAACGGGACGCGGCTTTCCAATCGCTACACCGGGTGCTGACCCTGCAAAATCGCATGCTTGATCGCATCCTCCCTTGGATGGAGCAAGCCCGCCCCTTGCTGCAGAGCTTCAAGACGCACCCCCTTCCGGCGCCAGACGCTGAAGATTGAGCCTTCCGGCACACCGGAAACCTCCGGCCAGTAACGCCTTGCCCTTCGCGAGCACCAGTACCTCATGATCCCAGCAGACGTTGTCAGCCAGTTGCAAAACTCGGTTTCCGCCACCCGCGGGGCCTCGTCGCACACCAACGACATCGGCGACAAGCTAGCCGGTCTGGTCGCTGGCCAAAAAGTGGTGGCCGAGATTCAAGCGATACTGCCCAATGGGGTCTATCGCGCTGTCATCGCACAGCGCTCAGTCACGCTGGCTTTGCCGTTCTCAGCGAAGGCAGGGGATTCACTCGAACTCGAAGTCACTGAGACGGACGGAAAACTTGCGCTCGCTGTGCTATCCCGGCCGGATGGTGACAAGGCTGCAACGACGTCAGCATCGGCCACATTGAGCCAGACCGCCCAACTCATCAGCAGCCTGTATTCCGATGCCCGCAAGCCGACTGACAAGGAGGCCATGCTGACCCTCAATAGCAACCTGCCGATATTGAACGCAGCCCCCGAAAATGGCGGCGAAATCGCGCCCTTGCTTAAGCAGGCACTCCAGCAGAGCGGCATGTTCTACGAATCGCACCAGGCCGAATGGGTGGAAGGCCGTCTGGACAAGGCAGATTTGTTGCGCGAGCCACAAGGAAAACTGACGCCCGCCACCGTACCGACAACGGACAACCAAGCGTCAATGCTTCCCGCTGGCTCGGTCAATGTGGCTGGACAGCCGGCGAACTCTCCGGCGACCGATAGTACCGGTAGCAATGCCGTCCGTAGCGAGACAAGCACGCCGGCACAATCCCCGGCCCAAACGATCGCGCCGCAACTCCAATCACTCGTCCAACAACAACTCGAAGCGCTCGCCACTCAACACTTTGTCTGGCAAGGTCAAATTTGGCCAGGGCAGAACATGCAGTGGGAAATCGACGAAGATGCTTCGCACGCGCAAACCGACGAGCCGGGCGGAATGGCTTGGGCCACGCGTCTTCGTCTGAGGCTACCATCGCTTGGCGAGGTCGAAGCACAACTTCAATTACGAGGTAACCGAATCACCGTTTCGCTTCGAACGGGAGATGCTGACACCGAGCAACTCCTGCGCGCCAACGGCAATTTGCTCACGCAACAACTGGATGCGGCGGGCCTTGCGCTGACAAGTTTCGGCGTCAGCGCTAGCGCAGAGGAGGACGCACATGGCGAGCAAGCGTGATTCGCTAAAAAGCGCCGTCGCACTGACTTATACGCAAACGGATGCCGCCCCGAGGGTGGTCGCTAAAGGGCGGGGGATCATTGCCGAGCAGATCATCGTCCGCGCCAAAGAACACGGCGTCTATGTGCACGAATCGCCGGAACTCGTGTCACTGCTGATGCAGGTTGACCTCGACCAAAGAATTCCGCCGCAGCTCTATGTCGCAGTCGCCGAATTACTTGCCTGGATCTACCGACTCGAAAACGGAACAGGGGCCGCCGCTCCCCTTGCCGCACTCCCTCTACCGATTACAAATCAATCAAAACAACGATAATTTGGTGGCACCGCCGGCCTAGAATATACAGTACACTCTCGTGCCAACGTCGTGGACAGGATCGAACATGGCAGACCCCGAGGTTCTTCCAGAACCCGATAACGCACCACCCCGGATCGAACTCGAGCAGACGGACATTTACAGCCGTTACCTGCTCTATTCGCGCTCGGAGATCCTGGCAGTGTTGCGGACGCTGATCCAAAAAGCAGCGCTGATCACGGTTCATTTTGATCATGGCAAGTCCTTCCTGCTAACGACAATGCTCGCACTCACCGATAGCGACACGGGTTTCATCCTCGATGTCGGGGCGAGTCGCGAGATGAACCAGCGCGCAGCACTGGCCGACAAGCTCATCCTGACCGCTGTCGTGGACAAGGTCAAAGTCCAGTTCAGTGCCGACGGGTTGACGCCGATTGAATACGAGGGGCGCCCGGCTTTCCAGGGAAAATTGCCCGATGCGGTGCTACGCCTGCAGCGTCGGGAGTTCTTCCGCCTGTCGACGCCGATCGCCACGCCCGTCATCATGAGCGCAATCATCCAATCGCCAGAAGGAAGCCCGTTGAGCGTCGATATCCCGCTATTCGATATCAGCGGCGGCGGCGTCGGTCTGATGACCGACCCGGAAATTGCTGCCAGTTTCGAAAGAGGTGACCCACTGGCCGATTGCCGAATTCAACTCCCGGACGAAGGCCTGTTAGTCGCCAACATGATCGTCCGCAACAAATTCGATGTCACGACACGGAGCGGCGGTCAATTCGTCCGGGTCGGCTGCGAATTTACAGACACACCGCAATCCCGGCTGAACATGGTCCAGCGCTACATCACCCGAATCGAGCGAGAACGCAAGGCCCGACTCAGCGGACTTGGCAAGATGTAATAACGGCACCTTCCGGTGCCGTTATTACTACCACATACTTCGTAACAGCCACTCAAATCTGCATGTTCATCACGTCGTGATAGGCCGTCACGAGCTTGTTTCGAACCTGCACCATTTCCTGAAACGAAAGATTCGCCTTTTGCAACGAGGCCATGACCTCATGCAAATTCGCCGAATTGTCTCCGGCGGCAAAATTTGCCGCCATCGTTTCCGCCTGTTGCTGCGTTTGATTGACCTGCGCGATCGAATTCTGCAAGACCTGCGCAAAATCAACGGAGCCTGCGCCGCCCTCCGAAACCTCGGCAGGCTTGCCACCGGCTTGTGCTGCGGTCGCCCGAAGCACACTCAACATCTGGTCGATTCCCTTAGTGTCCATGATCCTGTTTTCTCTCAACCGTACCGCTTACAGACATCAGTAGGCAAAAATCACGCCAATCCGAAAAGTGACGTTACTCATGAAAGAAACCGGCATCTCGATACTGTTTGAGTTTGTATCTCAGCGTTCGTTCCGACATTCCCAGACGCTCGCCGGCAAGTTTCCTCGATCCGCCGACGGCCGCCAGAGTTTCGAGAATATGCTCTCGCTCAAGATCCCGCAAGTTATCGGTCTTTCCGCCAGAACCCTCCACGCCGGCAAAAGACGGCACCAGCGGCGGAACATCCATCTCCAACGAACGCGCGGTGACTGGCAAGCCTGAAAGCAGATGAAGCGCATCCGGCTCGACACTCTCTCCCGCGGCAAAAATCACCGCCCGCTGCATCACGTTCTCGAGCTCACGAACATTCCCTGGCCAGGCGTGCGCTTTCAACACCTGCTCGGCGGCAGATGACAGGCGGAGCCCGGGACGACCGGATCGACCGCCGTGCTCTGCAAGAAAATGGCGCGCCAGCGGCACAATATCCGCGACTCGTTGACGCAAGGCCGGAATCAACAGGGGAAAAACATTGAGCCGATAGTAAACATCCTCGCGCAAGACCCCTCTCGCCACCGCTTCGGCCATATCCCGGTTGGACGTCGCGATTATCCGGATATCGAGCGCAACCGGTTTCTTTCCGCCAACCCGTTCAACCTCGCGCTCCTGCAACACCCGCAGCAGTTTTGCCTGCAGACTCAAGGGCATTTCCGTCACTTCGTCAAGCAAGAGCGTGCCGTTCTGAGCCTGTTCGAACTTCCCCGCCTGCGCCTGAAGCGCCCCGGTAAACGCACCTTTTTCATAGCCAAAGAGCGTCGCCTCCAGCAGGGTGTCAGGAATCGCCGCGCAGTTGATGGCCACGAAGGGCCCTTCTCGCCGCGCCGAGTGGTTATGAATGTACCGTGCCACCACTTCCTTGCCGACACCGCTCTCGCCCGTGAGCAAAACGGTCGTATCGGTCTGGGCCACCCGCGTAGCCAGGGCAAAAAGATTGCGACTTGCCACATCTTGGGCGACAACCCGCTCATCATCGAGCGCCTCGGGCAAGCGATAGCGTTCGACATGCGCAAGCAATGCCTTCGGCTCGAACGGTTTGAGGAGAAAATCGCAGGCACCGGAACGCATCGCCTCGACCGCCCGATCGACCTCGGCAAACGCCGTCATCAGAACCACCGGCAAATGCGGCCAGCGCTCCCGAATATTCTTCAGCAAGGTAATGCCATCCATCGGCATCATGCGCACATCACTGACGACCAGAGCGACAGCCTGGCGCTCAAGCACGCCCAACGCTTCTTCGCCGCCACCCGCTGACACGACCGCCCTCCCCGCCAATTCAAGCGTATCGCACACCGCCTCGCGCAAGTTGGGATCGTCCTCGACGACCAGAATAGGTAGTCCCTGAATCATGTTATCCGCTTAATACTGGTTGACCTGCTGGCATTCCGCCGCGGCGTCCTCTTTCCCGCCAACCGGCAAAACCATGACAAATTCCGAACCTGTCCCGAGACGGGAGTTCACCTCTATCGTGCCACCGTGCGCACGTGCAACACCGAGCGCAATCGCCAAACCCAAGCCGGTTCCTTGGCCCCGCGTGGTGAAAAATGGCTCAAAAATACGCGACTGCGCTTCCGGTGAAATGCCCACGCCGGTATCGCGAACGCCCAAACGAATCGCCCCTCCGTCTGAAAAGACCGAGAGCCCGACCTGCGCCATCCGCCCTTCGCCGCCGCGCGCCTCACACGCCTGTAAGGCATTCTCCAGCAAATTGAGGAGCGCTCCACCCAATGCTTTACGGCTCCCCGTGATTATAAGATCCTCGCACTCGCCTGTGACGCAAAAAGCCACCCGCCTTTCCGCGCATAGTGGCTCCATCGTCTGTGCCGCATCGGCAACCAGAGAGGACACCGGGATCACATCACGGCCAATACTCTCGCCTCTGGCAAACAAAAGCACGTCTTGGATGAGCCGTTCCAGACGCTTAAGTTGGTCAGCCGCCTTACCGGCGAAACGGACTCTCGCGAGTTCCGAGAGATTCGGCTCGGACAGGTTCGCGCTGTATAACAACGCGGTGGCCAAAGGCGTGCGCAATTGATGCGCGAGAGACGCAGCCATTTCGCCCATGGCGGCCAATCGCTGATTGCGTTCGAGACGCGCCTTGAGTTCGTGCGCTGCCGTAATATCATGGATCAGCAACAGGCGCCCGCCCGCCGAATCCAGCGGACTCTCCGCGATCGACACGCGCTTTGCCCCCAACAACCATTCGTCCGGGGCATCAGTCGCTTGCAATCGCCGCCGAACCAGATCTGGCCAGTCACTACCGACCACCGGATCATCGAGCATGGCGCGGGCTGCCGGATTGGCTTCGCTCACAACCGCCTCCCCGTCGAGCACGACGACCCCGGCTGGCAAGGCATCCAACAGCAGCGAAAGGCGTTCGGAAAGCGCTTCCTTCTCGCGGTACTGACGGCGCAATTCGCCATTGGCTACTGCCAACTCCGCCGTTAGCGACTCGACCTTGGCCTGCAGTGTTTCATAGGCCTGAGTCAGTTCCAACGAGACTTGATTGAAAACATCAAAAGCCCGTTGCAGCTCCCGCGCCTTATGGTCGGGAACGGCAATTTGCATCTCATCACTCATTCGATGGAAAATCCCGTGCAATTCACAGATACAATAGTAGAATAATTCTCAGCATTTATCGCTTCCTGCTTGATTAATCGCCGAGTTCACTTACAAAGACAGTTAATTTTTTTCAGGCATGGCGACACCCGGAACCCAATCGACTGCTCCTGCTGACACCACGAATCTGGCTGAGCGAATCCGCCAGGCGTTGGCACGCCTGACGACACAGCAAAAAATCGCGCTCGCAATCGCCGTTGCGGCAACTGTGGCGCTGTTGGTTGCCAGCAGCACCTGGATCAAGCAAGCCGATTACCGCGTGCTGTTTTCTAACATTTCCGAGCGTGACGGCGGATCAATCATCGCCGCGCTGGAACAGATGAACACGCCGTATCGCTTCAACGACACAGGCACCGCCATCTTGGTGCCGGGCTCCAAAGTACACGAAATCCGCTTGCGCCTTGCCTCGCAAGGGCTTCCCAAAGGCGGCGGTGTCGGTTTCGAACTCATGGAGAACCAGAAGTTTGGCACCAGCCAATTCGCTGAACAAGTTAACTATCAACGCGGCCTTGAAGGCGAACTCGCCCGGACGATCCAGTCGATCGGTGCCGTGCAGGCGGCGCGCGTCCATCTCGCAATCCCGAAGCCAACCGTCTTCGTGCGCGAAGAACAACGTCCGTCCGCATCGGTGATGCTCAACCTTTATCCCGGACGCACACTGGACCCCTCTCAAATTGCGGGTATTCAAAATCTTGTATCGGCAAGCGTTCCCAATCTTGCAGCCACAAGCGTCACTTTGATCGACCAAAGCGGCGCCATGCTCTCGCAACTCAAGAGCAAGCTGATGGACGCCGGGCTTGACCCCGTACAGATCAAGTACGTACAAGAAGTGGAAGCCAACGCAATCAAGCGTGTCGAAGATATCCTCACGCCCATTGTCGGCAAGGATAACGCCCGCGTTCAAATTGCCGCGGATGTTGATTTTTCGCAGAACGAACAGACGGCCGAGAGTCATCGTCCGAACACGACGCCACCTGACGTCGCCATTCGCAGCCAACAAACCAGCGAATCGGCAAGCGCCACCCCCTCGGCACAAGGCGTACCGGGCGCATTGACAAACCAACCCCCAGTTCCCGCGACCGCGCCAATCACGCAACCACCGGTGCCCGCCGCTGGACAAGCCGCTGGTCCGGTGCCAGGCCAGATCAATGCGGCCGGCGTGCAAGGCGCCATTGCCAGCCTCGGCCAGCCGATCAACACGCGCAAAGACTCGACGATCAATTACGAAGTTGATAAGACCATCCGTCACACCAAGCAGTCGATGGGCACCATCAAGCGACTTTCGGCGGCCGTTGTCATCAATCATCGCAAGGATGCCAAAGGCGTCATGAAGCCGCTCTCCGACACCGAGATCAAGCAAATCGGCGATCTCGTCAAGGAAGCCATGGGGTATAGCAAGGAACGCGGGGACACGGTCTCTGTAGCCAATGCGGCATTCACGGCGGTCGAGAAAAATGAAGCGAGCTTGCCGCTCTGGAAAGACCCCGACCTGCTAGCGACGCTGAAGGAAGTCTTCAAGTACGCAGCGATCGCCGGCATCCTCGCCTACCTGATCCTAAAGGTTATCCGTCCGTTGGTTCAAACCATGCTGCAACCGCCGCCGCAAACGGCCCGGACACTGGGCGGCAACATCAACATCATCGATGACGAAGGCGAGGGAGGGACCGCAACTTCGGCGGTTGGCTTCGACCACAAACTCGGCGAGGTGCGCACCCTGGCGCAGCAGGATCCGAAGACAGTAGCCAACATCATCAAGAACTGGACGAACGCCAATGCCGGCTGATGACGGTGTCGAAAAGAGCGCCATTCTGCTCATAGCGCTCGGTGAAGATTATGCTTCCGAAGTCCTCAAACATCTGGGGCCCAAGGAAGTTCAGAAGCTGGGCCATGCGATGGCCGCGCTTCGTAGCGTCCCGCGGGCGAAAGTCGAGGAGGTCCTGAGCGACTTCCAGAAGACGGCAGTCGAATCGGCCGCCGTCAATGTGGACACCGACGCCTATGTGCGCGCCGTCCTGACCAAGGCCCTCGGCGATGACAAGGCAGCCAATCTCATTTCCCGAATCCTCCAGGGCGGCGATACCAATGGCATCGAAGGACTGAAATGGATGGATGCGCCGACGGTCGCCGACCTGATTCGCAACGAGCACCCGCAGATCATCGCCACCATCCTCGTCCATCTCGAACATGATCATGCCAGCGACATTCTGAACCACTTCACTGAACGCTTGCGCAACGATGTAGTGTTACGCATTGCGACACTCGAAGGGATTCAGCCGGAAGCGCTCAAGGAACTGAACGACGTGATGTTGCGACTCCTTTCGGGCTCGGCCAACATCAAGAAATCTGCAATGGGCGGCGTCCGCAGCGTCGCCGAGATACTGAACTTCATGGGTACGGCGAACGAGACGACCGTCATCGACTCGATTCGCGAATACGATCCCGACCTCGCCCAAAAGATCCTCGACGAGATGTTCGTCTTCGAAAACCTGTTGGATCTCGACGACCGCGCCGTACAGTTGCTGTTGCGTGAAATCCAGTCCGACTCGCTGATCCTGGCGATGAAAGGCGCGTCTGAACCACTGCGCGAGAAGATATTCAAGAACATGTCGCAACGCGCCGCAGAAATGCTGCGCGAAGACCTCGAATCCCGCGGACCGGTACGGCTCTCCGAAGTTGAAGGCGAGCAGAAGGAAATCCTCAAGATCGTGCGCCGCCTGGCCGACGAAGGACAGATTGTCCTGGGCGGTGCCGGCGGGGAAGAAATGATCTAAACGGACATCTACCATGACCGGTTTTGTTCCGAAGGAAAAGCTGACGGCCTACCAACGCTGGGAGCTTGCGGCATTCGACGAAGTTGAGCGAATGGTGCAGCCATCTGCCGCAGCACCGCCTCCCAGCGAGGAGGCCTCGCCCGCCGCTGTGACCGAAGCCCCGCTCGTACTGCCGACTGCCGCCGATATCGAGCGCATGCACGCCGAGGCCCACGAACAAGGCTATGCCGTCGGATACGAAGAAGGCCTGGCTAGGGCGAGAGAAATCAGTACGCGACTCGATGTCCTGATGACCGGACTGAAAGACTCCATGTCGGCCCTGGAACAGGACGTTGCCGATAATTTGCTGGCGACTGCGGTGGAGATCGCCCGACAGGTCGTACACAAAAGCCTGTCGATCCGACCTGAATTCCTCATCCCGGTGGTGCGGGAAGCGATCACCGCGCTGCATCCGCATCCAGGCCACCCTCTGCTTTTTGTTCACCCTGACGATGCAGAATTGATCCGTACCCACTTGGGCGAACAGCTCTCGCACAACAACTGGCGGATCATCGAAGACAGCAGCCTGACGCAGGGAGGATGCCGGGTCGAGCATGGCGCCAGCGAAGTCGATGCAACGGTCGAAACCCGTTGGCGGCGCACGATCGAATCCATCGGCATCACGCAGGAGTGGCTGGCCGACATGCCCACAGGGCGATAAGCATGGACGACAGCGCCCAGACCCGCCTGGCCAATTGGAAGGCATTTCTCGACCATTGCCACGAAGGCGTATCACATGCCTCGCCAATTCTGCCGAGCGGACATCTGACGCGAATCAATGGTTTGGTGATGGAAGCGGCCGGGCTCAAGCTTCCGCTCGGAAGCTCCTGTCGCATCCTTCCGGCAGGAGGGCACCCCATCGAAGCCGAGGTCGTCGGCTTCAATGGTGAGCGCCTTTTCCTGATGCCGTCGGAAGATGTCTATGGATTATCCCCGGGCGCCCGCGTCGTCGCCCACGAGCCCCACATTCACCGCCCAAAGCTCGGACAGCCTCCACCGGCAAGGCGGAGAAGCGTCGACCGCGCGAAACTGCTGCCGGTCGGTAACGGTCTGCTGGGACGCATCATCGACGGCGCTGGAAGGCCACTCGACCGACTGGGCGCGCTTCAAGCCGAAACGCTACGTCCACTGCAAGGACGACCGATCAACCCGATGGCGCGAGCGCCAATCGATCACTCGCTTGACGTCGGCGTGCGTGCCATCAATGCGCTACTAACGGTCGGACGTGGGCAACGCATGGGATTATTCGCGGGCTCCGGCGTCGGTAAGAGTGTGCTGCTCGGAATGATGGCGCGATATACCTCGGCTGAAGTCATCGTCGTCGGACTGATCGGGGAACGGGGAAGGGAAGTCAAGGAATTCATCGAACAGATCCTCGGCGACGAGGGGCTCAAACGCTCGGTCGTCGTCGCCGCCCCCGCCGATGTCAGTCCACTGATGCGGCTGCAAGGTGCAGCCTACGCCACGGCGATCGCCGAACATTTTCGCGACCAGGGACGCCATGTCTTGCTCATCATGGACTCTCTGACGCGCTATGCGATGGCACAGCGGGAAATTGCCCTAGCGATCGGCGAACCCCCGGTGACCCGCGGTTACCCGCCCTCGGTCTTCGCCCGCATGCCGCAACTCGTTGAGCGGGCTGGAAACGGCGCCGACGGCGGCGGCTCGATCACGGCTTTCTACACGGTGCTCGCGGAAGGAGACGACCAGCAGGATCCGATTGCCGATGCCGCTCGGGCCATCCTCGACGGTCACATCGTCCTGTCGCGCTCGCTCGCCGACGCCGGGCACTACCCCGCGATCGATATTGAACAATCGATTTCGCGAGCGATGGTCAACCTGATCACCCCGGAACATTTCGACCAGATCCGGCGTTTCAAGCAACTGTTCTCGCGCTACCAGCGCTCTCGCGACCTGATCAGCGTCGGCGCCTATGTCGCTGGCTCGGACCCCCTGCTGGACCAGGCCATTCGGCAATACCCCACCTTCGAACACTTCCTGCAGCAACCGCTCAGCGAAAAAGCCGAGTACGAGGCCAGCCTGAGCCGCCTGTTCGAACTATTCGGCGCCTAGTCTGTTTGAACGAACATGAGTACACCATTCGCACTTCAGACCGTTCTGGAACTGATGCAAGCCCGCGCTGACAAGGCAACTCTCGAACTCGCCCGGCTCATCGCCAACGAACGTGACGCCCGCAGCAAGCTAACCATGTTGCAACAATATCGCAACGAATATGCTGACCGCTTCACCCAGGCGGCAAAGGCAGGTCTGACGCCCGGCGCCTGGAACAACTACCGGGATTTTCTCAACCGACTGGACGACGCCATTACTGCCCAGACGCAGGCAGTCGCGCAGCAAGCGGGCAACACTGCGGCAGGCCAGGCACACTGGCGGCAACAGCAGAAGAAACTGAAAGCGATCGACACGCTCTCCGAACGCCATCGTTCCAAGGAAGACGCACTCGAAATGCGGCGCGACCAAAAGCTCCAGGACGAATTTGCATCACGCTTCGATGCCACCCACACAAAAGACCAATAACCGGCATGGACTTTGCTTTTAGTTGCATCAATTCATGCAACAAAAGGAACATCCATGGCCATCACCGTCATCTCGGCACTCCCGAAATCCGCCCCCGTTGCCAACGCCAACGCTGACACAAGCGCCGGCAGCACCGAAGGTTCGGATGCCGCCGCCAATCAGGATTTTCTCTCGCTCCTGCTGGGCCTTGGATTTCAAACCGGCAGCACTGGCCAATCGATGACTCTGGAATCGATCGACACACAGGATGACACCTCCGCTCAGGCGACAGACTCGGACACAGCAGCCCAAGACGGCTTGCTGGCAGCACTCGGGCTCGTCAATGCGAGCATCCCAACCATCACACTCAACGACATCGCGTCGCGCAAGAGCGGAACCGCCGCCAACGACAGTTCGGCGCTGATGGCAGGTATCGGCAAAGGCCAGCCTCAGGCGGAAAACCTGACAACAGCATCGACGACGGAACTGAATTCCGACACCGGGCAGGCGAACCTCATGGCGTCGCTGCGTGCGAAAACGCTCGACGCGCAGGACGATGCGGCAAAAATTGCCGACGACACCACTGCCACCAAGGAAGCCGGCACGATGACCGGCGCGTTCTCGGACGCGCTCAATCGCGTGGGCACCTCAAACACCAGCGCAACTGACGCATCCCGCAGCTCGGAACTTAGCGTTCGCACGCCCGTCAAGAGCAACGATTGGCACCAGGCATTCAGCGACAAAATCGTCTGGATGGCCTCCAACGAAAAACAATCGGCACGAATCACCCTCAACCCTGAGCAAATGGGGCCGATAGAGGTTTCATTGAATATCGACAAAGGCAGCGCCACGGCAACCTTCGTCTCGGCCAATTCCGACGTCCGGGATTCGATTGAAACAGCGCTTCCCAGACTGCGCGAAATGTTCGCCGGCATCGGCATCGAACTCGGCCAAGCCAATGTCAGCAGCGAATCTTTCCAGCAGCCGACGAGCAACGGCGAGGAGTACTCAAATCGGTCACAAGAGCGCAACGGCAACGGTATACTAACGGCTGGCACGACAACGGTATCGGCCGCCGGCGCGTCTTCGGGAGCTTATGCCAAACAGCAAGGCATTGGTCTTGTCGACATTTTCGCTTGACGGCCCCGACACCATATTTCACGAACAGGAGCTAGCGGATGGCCAAGGCATCTGAAGAGACAGAAGGCGCAGCACCCCCAAAGAAAAACAAGAAAATGCTGATCATCGTGATTGCCGCTGTCGTCCTCATTCTTGGCATCGGCGGCGCTGCCGCGTTCTTCCTGCTCGGAGGAAGTGGCGACCACGAAGGTGACGACGGCGAAGCCACCGCAGAAAAGGCCCCTGCCAACAAGAAAAAGGACAAATCCGGAAAAGAAGTACTGCCCGTCTACGTCCCGCTTGATGCATTCACCGTCAATCTTGTTCCCGAGAATGGCGAGCAATACCTGCAAATCGTCATGTCCATCGAGGTCAACGACATCAAGCTCGGTGACAAGGTCAAGTCGTACACGCCGAAGCTACGCAACAACATCATGCTGCTGTTGTCGAGCAAGAAGGCTTCCGATCTGGTTACCCGTGAAGGCAAGGAAAAGCTTGCCACCGAAATCAGAGACATGATCAGCAACGTCCTCGAACCGGAGAGCGCTGGAACACCATCAGCCCCTGTCAAGGAAGTGCTGTTCACCTCGTTCATCATCCAATAGCCGCCTGCGCATCAAGACATGGCCACCGATTTTCTCTCCCAGGACGAGGTTGATGCCCTACTGAAAGGCGTCACCGGAGAAACCGACGAGCCCGAAGTCGCCGCCAACGGTGAAGATGGCATTCGCACCTACAACCTGGGTACGCAGGAGCGAATCGTCCGTGGCCGGATGCCGACGCTCGAACTGATCAACGAGCGATTTGCGCGTTATCTGAGAATCGGGTTGTTCAACTACATGCATCGGACCGCGGAAATTTCCGTCGGCCCGATTCGCGTCCAGAAATACAGCGAATTCGTCCGCAACCTCGTTGTTCCGACCAACCTCAATCTCGTCACGGCCAAACCGTTGCGCGGCACGGCGCTGTTCGTCTTCGACCCGAATCTCGTTTTTCTCGTCGTCGACAATATGTTCGGCGGCGACGGTCGCTTTCATACGCGAGTGGAAGGGCGCGACTTCACCGGTACCGAACAACGCATCATCCAAGGCATGCTGCGTGTCGTCTTCGCCGAATACGGTCGCTCGTGGAAACCGGTGTACGACATGAACTTCGAGTACATCCGGTCTGAAATGAACTCGCAGTTTGCTAATATCGCAACCCCCTCAGAGATCGTCATATCGACGACATTCTCTCTGGAATTCGGGGGAGCGGCCGCCGACATGCATATCTGCTTCCCCTACTCGATGCTCGAACCGATCCGCGATCTGCTGTACAGCGCGATGCAGAGCGATCAGCTCTCGACCGACCATCGCTGGATCATCATGCTGCGCAAGCAGTTGAAGGATGCCGAAGTCGAGGTTACCGCCGAACTCGCCACCACGACGGTAACGCTCGGACAGATCATTAAGCTCAAGACCGGCGACATCATTCCGATCACCATCCCTGAGACCATCATGGCGAAAGTCGACGACATTCCAGTGATGGAATGCCGCTATGGACAACAGGGAGGGCAATACGCCTTGAAAATCGAACGCTTCGTCACCCCGAATGACGAATCCGCTCCTGGAGAGTCTCGATGAACGACGAAACAGAAAATTCCGCGCTGGGCAACGGCAGCGACCTCGAAGACGACTGGGCTGCCGCCATGGCCGAGCAGACCATGAACGATGCCAGCAGTGCCAACGCGCAACCTGCCCAAATTTTCCAATCGTTCGGACAAGGCGACGGCAAAGCGGCAATGATGAACGATCTCGACATGATTCTGGACATCCCTGTCCAAATGTCGGTAGAGCTCGGCCGCACAAGAATCACCATCAAGAACCTGCTGCAACTCGCCCATGGCTCCGTCGTCGAACTCGATGCGATGGCCGGCGAGCCGATGAGTGTCTTCGTCAATGGCACACTGATTGCGCAAGGCGAAGTTGTCGTCGTCAACGACAAATTCGGCATCCGTCTGACCGATATCATCACGCCATCGGAACGTATGCGCAAAATCGGTCGCTAACATCGCCAGCGTCAGTATTTCAGCTTTGCCGTCGCTTGGCGCTTCGATTAAGATAGCGGTCGGACAACCCCTCCCGACCGCAATATGCCGACCCACATCCGATCAACACCCGGAATAGTCACCGATGCCGTGTTGATTCTGGCATTATCACCCGGCGTTGCGTTTGCCCAGACAACACCTGCTGCGGAGCCGCCCGGCGTATCCGGCATGCTCACGCTGCAGATGCTGCTCGGCCTGGGACTCATCATTGGCATGCTCTTCTTGGGCGCCTACTTGCTGCAACGGCTGAATGGCGGCAAGACTTTCGGGCACTCGGGTCCAATGAAAGTCATTGGCGGCCTGATGCTCAGTCCAAAAGAGAGAATCCTGCTCATCGAGATCAACGACACATGGCTAATCGTCGGTATCGTGCCAGGGCAAATCAAGACACTCCACACGCTAGCCAAGGGCGAACTGCCCGGACTCGAAGTTAATGACAACCCCTTTGGACAATGGCTCAAGCAGTTCGCGACACGACATCATGAGCCCAAATAGTCGGATTGCATCGTTTCTGCGCGTATCGACGCTGCTGCTGCTCCTCCCATCCGTCGCCGCATTGGCACAGACGGCAGGATTGCCCGCCCTGACGACAACCCCGTCAGCCGGAGGCGGTCAGACGTACTCACTCTCGATACAGACGCTGCTGACGTTATCGGCGCTGACCTTTATCCCAGCAGCATTGCTGATGATGACGAGTTTCACGCGCATCGTCATTGTCCTGTCGCTGCTCCGGCACGCACTCGGAACGCAAACATCGCCTCCGAATCAGGTCATCGTTGGGCTATCCCTCTTTCTCACGTTCTTTGTCATGTCACCGGTATTCGACCGAATCTACGTCGATGCCTATCAGCCACTGTCGGAAAACCGCATCACCTTTTCGCAGGCGCTCGATCGAGGAGCGGTTCCGCTTCGCGCCTTCATGCTCAAACAGACACGAGAATCGGACATTGGCCTGTTCGCCCGGCTTTCCAACGCGCCCAAGCTCGAATCAGCCAATGACGTTCCCATGCGCGTGCTGATTCCGGCTTTCGTCACCAGCGAACTGAAAACCGCTTTCCAGATCGGTTTCATCATCTTCATCCCGTTCCTGATCATCGACATGGTGGTCGCCAGCGTTCTGATGTCGATGGGCATGATGATGATGTCCCCTGTCATGATCGCACTGCCCTTCAAGCTGATGCTATTTGTCCTCGTCGATGGCTGGCACCTGCTGATGGGATCGCTCGTGATGAGCTTCGCGACATGACGCCAGAAGTCGTCATGAATATCGGCCGCCAGGCCATCGAGATGACGCTCGCCTTGTCCGGGCCGCTGCTACTGGCATCGTTGATCATCGGTTTGATCGTAAGCATTTTCCAAGCGGCAACGCAGATCAACGAACAGACATTGTCGTTCATCCCCAAACTCGTCGGGACATTCCTCGTGCTCATCCTTGCCGGCCCATGGATGCTTCAGATGATGGTCGATTTTATCCGCCGCCTGTTCGAGAGCATCCCGCAAATCATCGGATGACGTCCGATCATCAAGACGGCCCAAGAGCCTACGCCGGTTACTTTAACCCATGATCCAGCTGACATCTGCCCAACTCGACGCATGGATCATGGCCTTTCTTTACCCGGCCACCCGTATACTGTCCTTGCTCACCGTCGCCCCACCGTTCAACAATCCGGCCTTATCGACGCGTATTCGCCTAATTCTCGGCATCGCGATCACCGTCGCCATCATGCCGACCTTGCCGCCGATCCGCGGCATTCAACCGGCGACATTCACCGGCCTGCTCGTCCTTGCCGAGCAAATGCTGATCGGATTCTCGATGGGGTTCGCCCTGAGACTCATCTTCGCAGCCATCGACATGGCTGGCTTCATGATCGGGAACCAGGCCGGTCTTGGCTTCGCCACCGCCTACGATCCGCAAAACACGGCACAAACCCAGGTTACATCAGAGTTTCTCGGCATTCTGGCCTTGCTCTTGTTTCTCGCTATCGACGGTCATCTGATGGTGATCGCCACGATTGCCAACAGCTTTACCGTACTCCCCATCGGCATTGCGCTGCCCGCGGCCGGTTCATGGAAGAACCTCGTCAGTGCCGGCAGTATCGTATTCTCATCGGGCATATTTCTCGCACTGCCCATCGTCGTGACGCTTCTGATCGGCAACGTCGCCGTCGCCATTCTCGGGCGCGTCGCACCACAACTCAATTTGATGGCGATCGGATTTCCGATCACGATCGTGCTCGGATTCACCACTCTCCTGCTCGGAATGAGCTATCTCGACTCGCCGTTGCGTCAACTGTTTGAATACGGCCTGCTATCGATGAACGGCTTTTTCGTCGCTCGCTGAAACCCGCTCAACGCAAGCCGCGAACCTCGTTCCGCACCAACCTGATCGTCCCCTCGCCGACACGGTGTGTAAACGGCGTTCCAGACTCAATGCCTTCGGAATAACTGACGATACGATATCCGGTATATCCCCGTAACTGCTGCAACTGCGCGGCGCGCCGTTTCATGATCTGGTAGGCTTCGCCGTCACCGCCGATGCGAAAACTCTTGGCTCGCAGAGAAAGTGCGTAGGTATCGTCACTCAGCGGCTTTTCCTCGATTTCCCAGTTCGGCGCAAGCGGGTCATAGACCAAGTAGATCGCAGCCCCGACCATACCGACAGCAAGCGCCTCTTCGACCGTGACGCTTACCCCCGGCGTCAGCTTCAACGTATTGTTAGGAAGCAGGTATCCGTTCGTCGGATATATCGAGGTATTGGCAGTACCACAGCCGCCAATACCAAGCGAGAGAAGCAACAGAATGGCTCGCGTGCGCACCACCACCTCACAAGTAGTTGAACAGACTCAAACCGCTGACTTTCGCGAAAGCACTCTGCGCCGCCTGGAGTTGCAACTGCATCTGCGAAAACTGTGAAATGGTCGCTGCATAATCCACATCCTGCAAGTTGGAAATGCGCTCCTGGTAATGCAACTGCAATGCACTTGAGGTCGATGATAACGCCGTCAACTCTGCGCGCCTCGATCCGATCGACGCCTGGACACTGGAGACGTTCTCGAGAACACGGTCAAGATTGTCCATACCAATGTTAATGGCATTGCGTTGGGTTGCCGTCGCCGTCGCATCTCCGGATACCGGAGTATTGTACGCATCGATCAGGTTCTTCAGCGTCGTGAACACGCTCTGATTCGTGCTAGGCGACACCGTGAAGCTGTCGCCGGCGGCGGGCGCCCCTGAAATGGCAAACGAAATCCCCGGAATCGAGGTCACATCGTTTCCAGCAGTAAAGGTCTCCGACGAAACAAGCGCCCCGGTCGTGGTGTCGGTAATATCGAATGTCGTAGGGGACGTAAAGCTGATCGAATAGTTATTACCAGACCACGAAGAAATATCGCTCACTGATCCGCTCGCGATAACGCCGTTTCCCGTATTCGAAGCATCCGCGCCAAGGGAAAACGTCCCATTTCCTGTCCGGATATTCTGGAATACCCGGCCACCTGAATCGCTGATGGCCATCTGTTCCGTCGACGAGACCTGCAAAGTCCGTTCGCCGTCATCCCCGGCATATACGACACTGCCGTCGCTAAGTTGCTGGAATGGTTTGGTATCGCCTTGAAACCCGGAGAACAGGTAATTCCCTGCCGAGTCGGTACCGTTTGCGATGCCAAGCAGATATTCATACTGACTCTGAAGGTTTTGCGCGATATAGCTGCGCTGACTGTCGGAATACGTCGCATTCGTTCCCGCCACAACCTGTTCCTTGATGTACTGAACGCTATCGACAATCGACTGCAAACGGTCCTCCTCCAGCGCCAACAGATCGGTGGCCGTACCCTGATTGTTCGCGTACTGCGTTGTTACCGCCAATGACTGCGTGTTAAGCAAAACCTGTGCTGCGGCAACAGGATTGTCCTTGGCCGACTGAACTTTCTTGCCGGTCGACAGCTGGTTTTGCAGCTTGTACAAGGACGACTGGTTGTCCATGATGCCGGCGGCACTGGTTCCATAAATCTGACTTGTGCTAATGCGCATTCCTATCTCCCTCAGGCGCCAATCGCCAGGATCGAATCGAACAATTTCGAGGCGATTTCCAACACTTTAGAGGCAGCCTGGTAGGCTTGCTGATACTGGATCAGGTTCGCCGCCTCTTCATCCAGGTTGACGCCTGAAATCGAATTCCGCGAGTCCTGCGACTGCGTCAAGATCGTTGTCTGTGCGGTCTTGACCGTATCGATCTCGCTCGCTTTGTTCCCGATGTCGCTGATCATTTGCGAGTAGGCGGTGGCATAGCTCGCAGTATTTCCAGCCATGGTTTTGGCCGTCTGCAGCGACCCGATCAGACTCATGTTGCGACTATCGGAAACGCCGTTGGTATTAGCCTTGATGGCGAAGGTATCGCCATTACCCGGTGTCCCGGATAGCTTGAAACTGATTCCGTCAAAACTGACTGTCGCACCGCTTGAATAGGGAACCGGATCGCTGCTGTACTCTGAACTGATGCCGTCAATCGTGACCGTCACGGGAAACGATGAAAAACCGGACAGGCTCCCCGACGCACTGTCGTAGGTCAGCGTTACCGGAACATTGTTCATTGAATACCCAGATGCAACCGTACCATTGGTAATCGCAGCGCTTCCCGTATTCGACGACGATGCCGATGCAATAATCGGCGCGGCTGCCGCAACCAGGCGAACATCGGACGAAATGGCATCATTGACCGCAATGCTGGACGCCGCCAATCGGGTCGGCTGAATGAGATACGACGAGTCCGCAGTCAACGATCCGGTCACCGAAAGCGAGAACCCTTGATCGCCCTCGGCACTTGATGCAATCTCCGCATTCAGATCTTCGATACTGCTGGAAGCGACCGACCACGTGTGATTATCCGACAGACGGGTCAGCGACAGGTTGGTACCGTCATATTGGAGACGATAATCGCTGGTAGTGAGGTTTGTGTACGGAACACCGTCGCTGCTGATTGACGGTGCCGAATAGCTCGCCGAGACCACCACCGACATGTCGGTGTTAGTGACGTTCGCGACGACCTTTGGCGCACTGACGTTGAAAAATGTCGATGCAAATTGGGAATCGCCATCGACATTGCCGAGCAAATCCTGCCCAAGTGATTGCTGCGCATTGACGGTCGCCGCCACCGAGGCGGCCACGCGTCCCAGTTCATTGGCCGCAGTATCCAGCGTCTCCGACCGATATTGCAGAATCCCCCCCAGACTCCCTCCGGAGATAAGCGACTCCGGCAATTCAACGCCACCATTCGCCGTATCGACACCGATCGTAATGCGTGAGGGATCCTCGGACGAAGCGACAGCCTTCAGCGTCGTGACAGTCGTTGAAGTCACCAGCGGTTGTCCGTTGCCGAAATAGACGTTGTAAGACCCGTTTGTATTCGCCGTCGTGCCAACCCCTACGAGCTTGTTCAGCTCTGCGACCAATTGATCCCGCTGGTCATAGAGATCGTTCGGCGGCTGACCGTTCGCCGCCTCGGCCGAAATAATCTGCTTATTCAGGGTCGCAATGCGTTGCCCATACGAATTGACTTCCGACACATAGCTCTGAATTTCGCTATTGACGTTCTGATACTGCAGATTGATCTGCTCGCTGACACTCTGAAACCGGGCAGAAAGTGTCTTGGCTGCCGACACAAGCGTCTGCCGCGTCGTCAACGAAGATGGATCGGCGCTGACATCGCTGACGCTGCCAAAAAAGCTGGACAATGCCGAAGACACCGACGATCCCTCATCCGACAGCAGATTGTCCAGCGTCGTAATTTCGGTCGAATACGTATCCAGCGCGCTGACCTTGGACTGCGCCAGATTCACCTGCGCCGCCACAGTCGAACTGTATGCGCGCTCAATCGTCGTGACATGCGCGCCACTACCGACATAACCCGCCCCGGTCAGGACTGCGATGTTCGACGCTTGAATCGTACGCTGCCGACTGTATCCATCGGTACTGGTGTTGGCGATATTGTGCGCGGTCGTCGCAAGATTGATCTGCGCCACCTGCAAAGCACTTACACCAACACTGAAAACTCCAGATCCCATGAAACTCTCCTCTCTTGCTAAGCATTACGGCAGCAACGCCGGATCATTGAGTCCGGAAATCAGCCGATCAATGCTTGACGCAAGGTTGCTCCGTTAATGATGCGTGTCAGTTTGTCCGCATACGCCGGATCGGTCGCATAGCCCGAGCGTTGCAACGCCCCGGCAAACTGAGCGCCATCCTGTTGCCCGATTACCGAGGAAAACCGTCCGTTGTTTCGCAGCAAATTGGCGTAATCGCGGAAGGATTCAGCATAAGAGCTGTACACCCTGAACTTCTCTCGAACCGTCTGTGCCACGCCATCGACATATTCGGTGGTCTGCACTTCGACGCTGGGCCCCTGCCATCCTCGCCCGGCCTTGACGCCAAACAGATTGAACGTCGAAGCGCCGTTCCCCTGGCGGATCTCGCCCTTTCCCCAGCCGCTTTCCAAGGCCGAGTGGGCAACGACGAACTGCGCCGGAACGCCGAGCGCATTGGCCGCACCAACGGCATAGGGCCAGATTCGGCTCACGAACTCACCGGCACTGGAATCCGCGCCAGCCGTCATCGGCGAGCCGCTCACGGCATCCGGCACGCTCCGCCAGCGACTCGCGCCTGTTCCGGCAACACGCAGCCCGGCAGAATTTGCCGCTTGCCGCTGCATCAGCAGACTTTTCTGGAAAACATCCGACGGCATTCCATCCAGTTCGGCAGGCGCTGCGGGCATTCCTGCGGTCAGATTGCGTCCCAATTGCTGCTCAATGAGACGGGCAAATCCAAGCTTGCCCTGCGCAGACAAGTTTTGCGCGAGCTGCTGATCGAGGATCGATGTGAAGAAGCGGGTCTGGTCGCTATCCATCATGCCGCTTTGTGGCGTCGCATCGCGCATGCTTTTCAGCACCATTTGCAGCATCATGCCTTCGAACTGCTGCGCGGCCTGCTTCAATCCTGCCTGCGGGTCGCCCTTGATCGAGGATCGCAGGTCTGCCATGTTCTTGGGATCAAGAACGAAACGATTCGGAGTGATGGTATCGAAGTGCATGACAGGCCAGAAGCAAAACCCGCGCCACCGTCAAACTTGCCGGAAACATCGGCGCCCCGGGCGGAGCCAGTCCAGACTCCGCCTGCGGCAAACGCATCAAATGATTTCCAGATCCGCCCGCAACGCCCCGGCCGCCTTCATCGCCTGCAAGATCGACAACAGGTCCTGCGGGTTGGCGCCGAGGGCGTTAATCGCCTTGACCACGTCGGACAAATTGGCCCCTGCCTTGACCGCCATCAACGATCCGCTGCCTTGCTTGATCTCGATATCGGATTGTGTCGTCGTGACGGTCTGGCCGCCGGCAAGTGCATTGGGTTGGCTCACCTGCTGCTCGGAGTTCACCACAACCGACAGTGAGCCATGCGCCACCGCACAGGCTTCGAGCGTCACCGTCTGATTCATGACTACCGAACCGGTTCTGGGATTGACGATCACCTTGGCCATCATCTTCATCGGCTTCACGTCGAGGTTTTCGATCCGCCCAAGGAAAGCCACACGCGCGCTCGGATCTTCGGGCGCCAGCACGCGAATGACCCGACCGTCCAGCGCCTGCGCCATCCCCGGCCCAATTTCACGATTGATCACATCGACCATGCGCTGCACCGTGCCGAAGTCTGTGTTGATCAACTCATAGTGAATATAGCCGCCCTCGCCTAGCATTGTCGGCACTTCACGTTCAACGGTCGCACCGCCAACGATGCGCCCGGCCAGCAAATGATTGACGACCGCCCGGCTACCGCCGGCGGCGGCACCGGCGCCGCCGACCATCAGGTTGCCCTGTGCCTGCCCATAGACCTGTCCATCGGCCCCTTTGAGCGGTGTCATTACCAAGGTGCCGCCGCGCAGACTCTTGGCGTTTCCCATGGATGAGACCGTCACATCGATCTGCTGCCCGATCCGCGCAAACGGCGGCAGATTCGCGGTCACCATCACCGCGGCGACGTTCTTCAACTGCAAGGATTGCGTCGTCGGTAGCGTCGTCCCCAACTGGGCCAGCATATTGATGATGCTTTGCGTCGTAAATGGCGTCTGGGTCGTCTGGTCGCCAGTGCCGTCCAGACCGACGACAAGGCCGTAGCCCACCAACTGGTTATTGCGCACCCCCTGCACGGACGCCAAATCCTTGATGCGCTCAGCCTGGACTGTTCCGCTGAAGAACGACAAGGCAACGCACATCAACAACATCGCTTTGCCCAGCAATTGACCGACACGGCTTTTCATCATCACACTCCGACGGGCGCGCTAGAAGGGAAGGACTGACAGGAAGAAGCGTGCCAGCCAACCCATCGCTTGGGCCTCGCTGATAACGCCGCTTTCCTTGTATTCGATCCGCGCATCGGCCACGTTCGCCGAACTGATCGAATTGGCGCTCGTGATGAAGTACGGATTCACGACACCGGACAGGCGAATATATTCGGTCCCATGACCGATCGACACCTGCTTCTCGCCGGACACCAACAAGTTGCCGTTCGCCAGCACTTCAATGACGGTGACAGTGATGTTCCCTGTGAATACATTATTGGCCGCCGCATCGCCCTTACCGGCGAGCGAGTTCGCGCTGCTCGCCGAGAGATCCATCCCCTGTAACGCCTTGAACGGCAAGCCAACCACCGTCGGAATCGACGCGGTGGTGCTGGTCGAGCGACTGGCATTGGTATTCGATTTGGTTGATGCCGACGTCGTTTCGCTGATCACGATCGTCAGCGTATCCCCGACATAGCGCGCTCGACGATCCTCGAACAGGGTCCGTGAGTTCCCCGCGTTATAGATGCTTCCGGTCGCTGCCAAATTCTCCGTCCGTGGCATCGGTCGCGCCGTCATCGGCTGATGCACATTGGTCGGCGGAACAGTCGTGCACGCGGCGAGCAGCGCCGTCAGAAGAACTGCCGTTGCGGCTTTAGTCATGACTATCTCCTACACCTCGGCCAGTTTCGCCAGCATGGCGTCCGAGGTCGAAATCACTTTCGAATTGAGTTCATACGCGCGTTGCGTCTGGATCATGCTGACCAGTTCCTCCGCCACGTTGACGTTCGACGTTTCCACATACCCCTGGTTGAGCGACCCCGAACCATTAGTCCCCGGCGTATTGGGCGTCGGCGTACCACTCGAGGCCGTCTCGAGGAAAAGATTTTCGCCGATGCTTTGCAAGCCGCCGACGTTGATGAAGGTCGCAACCTGCAAGGTACCGATCTGCGTGGTCGCCGACGAACTGGGCTGCGTGATCGTGACCACACCGTCCTTGCCAATCGTCACCGACAGCGCATTGCTCGGCACCGTAATGCTCGGCTGAACCGGATAGCCGCTCGACGTAACGATCTGCCCTTGGTTGTCTTTCTGGAACGAACCATCCCGCGTATAAGCAGTCGTCCCATCAGGCAGAAGCACCTGAAAGAACCCGGCGCCATCGATGGCCACGTCGAGATCGTTACTGGTTTGCTGCAGCGATCCCTGCGTATGGATGCGCGCCGTAGACACCGGCCGGGTTCCCGTACCCAGTTGCAAGCCATTCGGAATCTGCGTCGTCTGCGACGACTGTGCCCCCGGTTGCCTCAGGGTCTGATACAGCAGGTCCTCAAAAACCGGACGCGCCCGTTTGAAGCCGTTGGTACTGCTGTTCGCCAGGTTGTTGGCGATCACATCCAGACTGGTCTGTTGTGCGTCAAGCCCGGTCCGGGCGATCCAGAGGGAACGTATCATGTTCGGTTCTCTTAATTCATCGAAAGAATCTGACTGGCCTTGTTGGCATTACTGTCAGCGGACTGCAACATCTTGATCTGCATTTCGAACTGTCGTGCGAGGCTAATCATGCCGATCATCGAATCCACCGGATTGACGTTACTACCCTCCAGTGTTTCCGGTGCAACCTTGACTGCTTCGTCGGTCGTCGCCGGAACGCCATTCTTGGTACGAAAGAGGCCGTCATCGCCCCGCACCAATTGGTCCTCCGGCGGATTGACCAACTTGATACGGCCAACGGCATTCACATTATTCGGCACACCGAATAGCGGAACCGCCGACACGGTGCCATTTGCCGCAATCGTGATCCGGTTGTCCGGCGGCAGGGCGATCGGCCCGCCGTCGCCGAGTACGTTCAGGCCGCTCGCGGTTTGTAATTGCCCGTTGGCATTCACTTGCAGATTACCCGCCCGCGTGTAGGCTTCACGCCCGTCACGCCCCTCGACCGCGATCCATCCCGCCCCCTGGACAGCGACATCAAGCGGCCGTCCGGTTGCCATCAACGGCCCCTGGTCGAAGGTATCCGCCACCGACGCATCGACGACGAAAGCACGCGTCGATGCGCCCTCACCCTGCACCGGCACCGCGCGGAACTTATGTTCCATGGCCCGATAGCCGACCGTCGAGGCGTTGGCCAGGTTCTGGGCGACACCGGCCTGTTGCAGGAAGGCCTGCTTGGCGCCGCTCATAGCCGTATATATCAGTCGATCCATCGTTTTTTCCTTAGTGCATCAGGCTTGCATCAGCCGTCTTAGCGCAGATTCACTAGCGTCTGCATGATCTGATCCTGCGTCTTGATCGACTGGGCATTGGCTTGGTAGTTACGCTGCAGCGTGATCATATTGACGAGTTCCTGCGTCAAATCGACGTTCGACTCTTCCACAGCAGAAGACTGCAACAAACCGCGCGTTCCTGCGCCCGGCACGCTGTCAAGCCCTTGCCCGGAAGCAGGCGTGGACGTGTAGAGGTTATTGCCGATACTGCTCAGGCCGTTGGGATTAGCGAATGTCGAGAGTACGACTTGCGCCAGGGTCTTGGTCTGCCCGTTGCTGTAGTTACCCTGAATCGTCCCGTCATCGGACACCGTCAGGCTCGACAATTGTCCCTGGGCATATCCGCCTTGCGTCATCGCATTGACGGTACTTTCGCCGCTGTAGCTTGTCGACCCGCTAAAATCAACGTTCCAGTTGGGCAAACCAGACCCCAGAGGCGTCGTCGCACCGGTTGTGATATCCCAGGTCGACGGCAGCGCAAGCACACCGGTTGTCGTCGAGGCCCCACCCGAATCGGTCACGCTGGACAGCAGGCCGCTGGAATCGAAATCGAGGGTCCCCATGGTAGTGTCCGTCGCCGAATCACCATCCAGCGTCGCGTGCACCGTCCAACTCGTCAGCCCAGTGGTCGTATCGGTGTCGCCCTTGATGAAGTAATACCGAATCGCATGCTCGACGCCGAGCGTGTCATACGTAGTCATCGACGTCGAGTAGGTGTAAGACAAAGGATTCGTCGAATCGAATGTCGTCACGGTCGGCGTCGACTTGCTGGAGTTGAGATTCAGCTTCAGCGTCGCGTCGCCCCCCGTCGCATTCCCCGTTGCAAGCGGCGAGATATTCCCCGTGTCGATCTGAATCGCCGCTGGTTCGGAGGCGACGATTTCACCGGTGGCAGTAGCGATATAGCCTTCCAGCTTATAGCCATTGTCGTTAATGACATAACCCTTGCTATCGGTATGGAATTGTCCATTGCGGGTGTAGGAAACAGAGGTTCCGTTCGTGACCTTGAAGAACCCACCACCGTTGATCGCGAGGTCGAGCGTATTGCTCGTCGTCGTGATATTGCCCTGCGTAAACTGTTGCACAACTGTATTAAGCGCCGTCCCGATACCGATCTGCGAAGCGCCGCTGCCGGTCAGTGAAGCCGCATAGAGATCGCCAAAATGCGCCGAGGCCGATTTGAAGCCAACCGTGCTGCTGTTCGCAACGTTGTTGCCAACGACATCCAGCGCCTTCGACGAAGCATTGAGTCCGCTCAATCCTGCTTGAAATGACATTTCCGACTCCCGATCTCAATAAACTTGATACACATCGTCGAAGCTGACGGTGCCCTTCGACCCGAGGTCGAGAACAAAATTTCCGCTCGAAGCACGGGTCAGCGCCGATACCGTTCCCAAATCGAGCGCCGTCGCGGTCACGCTTTCGGTCCCTTTGGTCGCCGTCACTTTGAAGGTGTAAGACCCGGTCGAGGCCGTCGTCCCGGAACTCGTCGTGCCGTCCCAGTTGAACAGCATGCTTCCGGCATCGGCCTTGCCAAGCGACTGCGTCTGAACCAAATTGCCCGAGGAGTCGTAAATTTTGACGGTAACCGCATCGGCGGCACTCGCCAAATTGACGCCACCATATGCGCTTGTAGTGGTCGTTCCACTCGAATTCGTGGACGTTGAGAGCGTCAGACTGGAACCGGGCACCAACACGGTTTTGCCGATCAAGGCCGAAGCCTGAACCGCTTGCGTATCGGCAAGACTCGACACGAGAGAGTTGAGCGTCGTGTTCAGTTGCTCGACGCCTTGAACCGTACTCATCTGAGACAACTGACTCGTGATCTGCGTGTTATCCAACGGATTGAGAGGATCCTGATTCTGAAGCTGGGCAACCAGCAAGGTCATGAAGCGGTTCTGGATATCGGCTGCCGTCGTCGTACTGTTCGACGACGACGTTGAAGTCGTGCTACTCGTTGATGTTACGCCACTCGTTGTAGTCATTCAGATCTCCTGGTATCCCGTTTCTCACTGACCCAGCGTCAGGGTCTTGAGCAATAGTTGCTTTGCCGTATTCATCACTTCGGCATTGGTCTGATAGGAACGTGACGCCGAAAGCATATTCACCATCTCGTCCACAACACTGACGTTGGGCATCGTCACATAACCGCTTTCATTTGCAGCCGGGTTACGGGGGTCGTACACCATCCGTCCCGGACTCGCATCTTCGACAACCTGGCGCACACGCACGCCCTGGGCTCCGCCGTCGGCAACCTTCGCCGTCTCAAAAACGACCTGTTTCGCGCGGTACGGCTTCCCATCCGGGCCGACAACGCTATCGGCATTGGCCAGATTGCTGGCGACAGCATTGAGGCGCAAGCTCTGCGCGGTCAGCGCGCTACTAGCAACATGAAATACGTTGAAAACACTCATGGCATTAGCTCTGCAGTGCTGCTGTCAGCATCTTGATCTGATGAGAGAGGAAAGTGATGCCGGCCTCATAACGAACGGCGTTTTCGGAGAACTCACCGCGTTCAATGTCCATATCGACGGTATTTCCGTCCGCGCTCGGTTGTAGCGACGAACGATATTGCAAGGACACCAACCCCTGGTCGCCACTTCCGGACAGATGCATCGGCGATGTTTTTTCCATAGCCAGATCGGATTGTCCTTGCCCGGCCATCGCGCCCTTCAGCGCCGAAGCAAAATCGAAGTCGCGCGACTTGTAATTCGGCGTATCGGCATTGGCGATATTGCTCGCCAGCACCTGCTGCCGATACGCCCGCAGGTTCAGTGCTCTTTCCTGAAAAGCAAACGCCTGATCGATTCTGCTCACCACACCATCCCTCTACTGGAAAAACATTCACAGGCCAACAACAAGCAAGCTACATGCCACCAGCAAACAATCGCTCAGACAGACCAAAACATCGGCATCTCCGGCCACGTTATCCCGGCGCAACGGCAAATCTTGCCGGGTTATCCGGAGGTGTTCGCCGCTCTGATTTCCCCCTTGAACGACTCTCAGGCACAATAGGAGAATGATTAAGCGACTTCTTCAACTGGCGGCAGGCATAGCCTTGCTGGTAAGCGTCTTATGGTCGACGGCGAGCGCCCAGACATCGCCACTGGCCGCCACATTGGAGGATTTCGTCAGCACCCAAACGCGAGGCCTGCCAGGCAAGGTAAGTTTTTCGATCTCCCCGATTGATCCCCGCGCCCAGCTCGCTCCGTGTCAACTTTTCGAGCCGTTTTTACCCCCGGGTGCCAAACTGTGGGGAAAGTCCATGATTGGGGTGCGCTGCCTGGGCCCGGCCAACTGGACGGTTTATGTTCAAGTCAACATCAGTGTCACCGGCAATTTCTTGGCATCAACCCGCACCTTGCCCAGCGGGACGATGCTGACCTCCGACGACATCGCCGTTCGCAGCGGTGATTTGACAACGTTCCCAAACAGTATTCTGACCGATCCAACGCAAGCAATCGGCAAGCGACTCCGTGCCGGCATCATGAGCGGAGCCCCTCTACGCAGCGATTTGCTTGTTGCCAGCTGGGCCATCCTCCAGGGACAAACAGTACGCACCGTCGCAAACGGCAGTGGATTCAGCGTCAGCAGCGAAGGCAAGGCCATCAGCAACGCACTCGACGGCCAGGTCGTACAGGTCAGAACGAGTTCCGGGCAGATTGTCAGCGGCATCGCCAAGCCAAATGGCATTGTTGATGTTTCACATTAGCAAAATAGTGCTAAAGTTCTGCCTGTAATTTCCGTTAGCGCACTTATGCAGAAGACTGCCTGAGGCTTTGTCATGAAGATCGATAGTTTGACCACTCCTGTCGGAACAACGCTGATCAAAGGCAGCCGTAGTACCTCATCCAGCAAAACGGAGTCCTCCTCCAGCGATGAAGTACAACTCAGCGCGCTCGGCACCCAGCTTAGCGGGTCAGACAGCGACTATCCATTTGATGCAGCGCGTGTCGCCGAAATCAAGCAGGCTATCGCCAACGGACAATTCACCATCAACGCCAGCGCCATCAGCGACCGACTGATCGCGTCAGCACAAGAATTTCTCGCCATCAATCGGTAAGTCGTAGCTTGCATAAACTGAGCTCGACCCTCATTTCCCAACTCCGCGATAGCCTTCAATCGGAACGGGATCAGTTTGCCGCTTTCGTCAATGTGCTTGAGCAGGAGCAGGACATTCTCAAGCGTGGCGATACTGAAGCATTACCCAAGAACGTCGACATCAAGGATCAACTGGCTGAGCGCTTGGGCGCTCTGGCCATGCAACGCAACGCACTGCTACAGCAATTGGGATTCCCGGCCGATAGACCCGGTATCGAAGCGTTTTGCGCCAATCTACCTGCAGAGAAATACTTCGCTACCCTCTGGGCAGAAATTATTGCCCTCGCGACCCGCGCCAAGGAAATCAACCGGGTGAGCGGAGCGCTGGTTGATTTGCGCATGCATTTCAACAGCCAGGTGCTGGGCGCATTGCAGGGCAACCCGTCGAGTTCCTCGGTATACGGTCCGGACGGACAGACACGCCCTCATAACCTCGGACGCTTGAACGACAGCGCCTGATTTAAGCCCTGGGACGTGCCGAGTGCAACGCGAGAGCATCTCCCTGCAAAGATCAGCCTCTAGCGTTTTTCGCTCGCGTCGAGATCGAGTTCTTTACCTTTTTCCGGCGCTGCCGAGTCAATCAGGATGTTGACCCGACGGTTACGCGCACGTCCTTCGATCGTCGCGTTCGTTTCCACCGGCCGCGTATCGGCATACCCGATCGCCGTCAGCCGTTCGGCCGACACACCAGCATCGGAAAACAAGCGGAGGACCGTGGTCGCACGCACCGCAGACAACTCCCAATTGGAGGGAAATTGCGACGTCTTGATCGGGACATTATCGGTATGCCCCTCGATGGTGACCGGAAAATCGGTCGTCGCGATCACATCGGCCACTGCCCGCATTGCCTTGACCAGGGGCGGCTGTAGCACTGACTGACCGGGCGAGAACAGCACGCTATCATTGATTTCGATCGTCACTCCGCGGCTGGTTTCGATCACCCGTACCTTTCCCTGCTCAATGAGCGGCGCCATCACTTCCATGATGTCCTTCGCCATCCCGCGCATTTTTTCGCGTTGTTTTTGCTTGGCCGCTTCCTGCGCGCGCGTCGCCGCTGTCGCCGTCGCATTCTTTGGCACGACAGGCAATGGCGGAGGGGCTACCTGCGTCATCGTCGACGCCGTATTGACTGGAACGTTGCGAAACGCGTGCACGAGCGACTCGCTCAACACCCGATACTTTCCCTCGTTGACCGTCGACAAGGCGTACATGACAACGAAGAAGGCAAACAACAGCGTAATGAAGTCAGCATAAGAGACCAGCCACCGCTCGTGGTTGTCCCCTGGCTCCTCTCGGCGCTTGCGGGCCATGCCTAGAAGATGTAACCCTGTAACCGGCTCTCGATAATCCGCGGATTATCGCCGCAGGCTATACCCAATAATCCGTCGACGACCATCTCACGCTGCGCCACCAGCCGACTGATATGCGCCTTGAGCTTGTTGGCCATCGGCAGAAAGACCAGATTGGCCAATCCGACCCCGTAGATGGTCGCGACAAACGCAACTGCGATCCCGGCGCCGAGTTTCGCGGGCTCCGACAGATTCTCCATGACATGAATCAGCCCAAGCACGGCCCCCATGATCCCAATGGTCGGTGAATAGCCTCCGGCGGCTTCCCAGATCCTGGCAGACGACTTCATCTGCTCTTCGAAGGTGTTGATCTCTACCTCCAGCACCTCGCGCAAGCGCTCCGGCTCGGCGCCGTCTACCAGCAATTGCAGGCCCTTGCGCATAAAGGGATCGTCAAGCTGGCTCATGATACCTTCGAGTGCCAACAATCCTTCCCGGCGCGCCACCTGACTCCAGCCCGTCACCTGCCCAATGAGTTGTGCATGGTCGATGACCGGCGGGAACCAGACCCAGCGAACCATGCGAATACCGCGGATGAATACGGCATACGGGCTTTGCAGCATGACTGCACCCATCGTACCGCCAAGGACGATAAGAAGAGCCGTCGGCTGCGCCAGCGACGCGACACTGCCACCTTCGAGGAGTTGACCGCCAACGATAGCAGCAACTCCCAGCAGCAATCCCAATACGCTGATCTTATCCATTGCGTTTCTTCTTGCTCTTGATGACCCGGGTTTCGCCGAGAATCCTGACGCGCAAGCGCGCGACAGCCTGGCTGTGCAGTTGGCAGACGCGCGACTCCGTCACCCCCATGACCTCACCGATTTCGCGCAGGTTGAGATCTTGTTCATAGTAGAGCGCCATCATCAGGCGCTCCCGTTCCGGCAACATTTCGATACCCTCGACCAACAGCCGATGCAAGCCTTCCTCTTCGAGCAATCTTGAGGGTTCGCGGGAAGGGTCGGCAAGATGACGTTCAAGATAGTCATCGTCGCCATCTTCAACGAGATCCTCAAACGATACCAGTTGATGCCCACGGGCATCCTGCAACATTTTTTGATATTCGGCGAGCGACATACCGAGCGCGGCTGCCAGCTCATTTTCACTCGGCGGACGCCCGTTCTCCTGCTCAAGCTTGGCAATCGCCGACTCTATTCGACGAAAATCGCGCCGCAGATTACGCGGCAGCCAATCGTTGTCGCGCAATCCATCGAGCATGGCACCACGAATGCGTTGAGTGGCATAGGTCTCGAACTGAGCTCCCATCCCCGATTCAAATCGCCCGATCGCGTCGAGCAGCCCCATCATGCCGTTTTGGATCAGGTCGTCCACCTGGATGCTGGCCGGCAGACGCGCCATCAGGTGATAGGCGATACGCTTCACCAGCGGAGCAAAGCGCTGCACCAGCTGATCCCTGTCGATTTGACCGGCAGCGTTATACATAGAAAAAGGGTATCACGCGTAGATGGGTTGCGGATCGATGTGCTGGCTCAAGTGTAGCAGTTGTTGAACAAAATATTCGAGCCCGCCCGCGTTTTCATCCGGCAATGGCCAGCGCTGCAATTCAGTCGCCAAGGTCTGGCATGCCCGCCCCGAGGGCGACCCTGGTAAGACAACGGCAATAGCTTGCCTCAGACGCGCCGCCTGGCGCATGGCATCATCCGCTGGCACATAGCCTGCCAAGGACAAGCGCGCCACGCCGCGTCCATGGCTAAGCCGCGCCATATTTCTGTGAATCGCGACCGCTTCTTCCGCGCTCCTCGCCTTGTTGACCAACAAACGAAAACTGCGATGCGCGTATCCCAAACTCACCTTCTTGATCAGGGCATATGCGTCTGTAATATCCTCCCCGCTCGGCGAGATGACAACGACTGTGTCATGCGCCGCCAAACCAAAAGGAGAAAACCCGAGCGGATGATCCGGCGATGCGTCAACCAGGATGACATCGGCCGGCTGATCCATCCCGGTCAGGCTATGGATGAGCGTATCCTGCTGCCGGGCATCGAGGTGCCCAAGCTGCTTGACCGCCTTGGCTGCCGGCAACACCCGCACGCCAGGCGTCACGCCAAGCAAGGCCTCGTCCAGACCGATCTCTTCGTCGAGCACCTGAAGCAGATCGTGCCGCGAACGCATGCCGAAAAAGGCTGCCACGTTATGTTGCGTATTCTCATCGACAATCAACACCCGACGCCCTTGCGACGCCAAAGCGGCCCCGAGGTTCGCCACGAGCGCCGTTTTTCCGACGCCGCCCCGTCCCGAGGTAAACGCCACAACGCGCGTCTGTTCTCGTCCAAACAGACGCCGCAAGCCGTCAGCCTGATCGCCTCGATAGTCAGCCACGACGTCCGCCTGCCGCCTTAAGTGTCATTCCCGTCGCCGACATCACAAGCCCGGGTTCGACCCCGTCCAGGCGATGCGGCGAAGCTTCCGGAACGTCCTTGAAGGCCCGATGCAGGAGATAGGTTCGATTCGGCAGGTGCAGATCTTCGGGCACGCGCTGCCCATTCGACACGTAATGCAGCGTCAGCTTGTTTCGAATGACCGTATCAAGCGACGCCGCCAAACCGGCCGCCTCGTCGATCTTGCTGAGAATGCACCCGGCCAGGTCAGGACCGCCGTAAGCACGCACGACGTCGTCAAGGGTATCGCCCCGACCCGTCGCCGCAAGCAGCAGCAATCGTTTGACATTGTTGGCGCCAAACATCGCCACCTGTTCGCCGACCATGCTATCGCGCTGACTCATTCCCATGGTATCGATCAGCACCATATGCTTGTGCTGCAAATCGACCAGCGTCTGCTTGAGTTCTTGCGCATCCTTGACGAGATACACCGACACGCCAAGAATCCGACCGTAGATTCTGAGTTGTTCGTAAGCGCCGATCCGATAGCCGTCAGTGGTTATCAACGCCACTTTTCCAGCGCCGTGCCTCAGAACACAACGCGCCGCCAGCTTGGCGGTCGTCGTCGTCTTGCCGACCCCGGTCGGCCCCACCAGCGCGTATATGCCGCCGCGATCGACGATATCCGCTTCGGCCGGCAGGGTAACGAGCGCCCGGTCAGCCGCCTGCTTGACCCAGGCGATCGCTTTGGCCACGCTCAAATCACCAGGAAGTGCATTCAACAATTCGCGCGCCAGGCTCGGCGAAAATCCGGCATCGAGCATTTGGCGCAGGACTTCGGTCTTGACCGGCTCACTGCGCGCGCTTTCCCCCCAGGCCGCGCCTGCGAGATGCTGTTCGACGATGCGGCGCAAGGAACGGATTTCTTCCATCATGTCGGCGGTAATCACTTCCGCCGGTTCGTGATTCATGGCCGGACGGGAGGGACGTTCGATCTGCGGCGCCGGACGCGGCGACAGGGGCGGTGGCGCCACCTCGACACGCCGCTGGACCGGAGCCGGAGTCGGCGCGGCAAGCCGCTCGGCGCTCAGATGCACCGTGTAGTCGTCATCCAGACGCGACTCGACGACCGGCGGCGGCAGGATGGTATCCATCTCTCCGGCGGCCACAGCCATGATCTCCACCCCACCGGGAATCGCCCGGTTCGACAGGATGATCGCATCGGGGCCAAGCATCTCCTTGACCTTACGCAACGCGTCACGCGCTGTCGCCGCGATAAATTTCCTGACATTCATGCCTTGCCTCCAATAATCGAGGTCACTTTAATAATCTTGTTTTCAGGCACTTCTGCATGAGCCAGTACCTTGAGTTGAGTTATGCCGCGGCGCAGGAAGCGCGAGAGCAGCGTACGAAGATTGCCCGGCACCAACAGCACCGGTTGCAAACCAAGTTCTTCCTGCCGTTGCGCCGCCACCGCGGTTTCGCGAATCAGCGTATCGGCAAGCCCCGGTTCGATACTGGCGTTGTCGCCGCCACCGGAGATGGCCTGCATCAGCACGCGCTCCAGTTGGGGATCGAGCGACATCACCTGCATTTCCTGCCCGGTCGGATAGAGCTGCTGAACAATCGACCGTCCCAATGCGATGCGCACCTGCGCCGTCAGCACTTCGGCATCCTGGACACGCGGCGCGATCTCCGCCAGCGTCTCGATGATGGTGCGCATGTCGCGAATGTGTATTCCTTCGTCGAGCAGGTTTTGCAAAACTTTCTGCACGACGCCGAGCGGGAGAATCTTGGGAACGAGTTCCTCGATGACCTTGGGGATTTCCTTCGACAGATGGTCGAGTAGCGCCTGCGCCTCCTGGCGTCCGAGCAACTCGGCCGCGTGTCCGAGGATCAGGTGATTGAGGTGCGTCGCCACCACGGTGCTGGCATCGACAACGGTGTAACCGTAAGCCTGAGCCTGATCGCGCAGGCCGATTTCGATCCAGACCGCCGGCAAGCCAAAGGCGGGATCTTTCGTCGCAGTACCGCGCACCGTCCCGGAGACACGGCCCGGATTGATGGCCAACAGATTTCCGGGGAAAGCTTCCCCTTGTCCGATTTCGACACCCTTCAGCAGAATCCGGTAGGCATTGGGCTTCAATTCGAGGTTGTCGCGAATATGGACCGAGGCCACCAAGAAACCGACTTCCTGTGCAAATTTCTTACGGATCCCGCGAATCCGTCGCAGCAACTCGCCATCCTGCGACTTGTCGACCAGCGGAATCAAGCGATACCCGACTTCCAGGCCCAGAACATCGAGCGGCGTCACATCGGCCCAACTGGCTTCCAGCGATTCCGCCGCGACGGTCGGCGCCACCACCACCGGCACGGGCTTGGCCATTTTCTGCCGGCGATCCATTTCCCAGGCAATCGCACCGAGACAACTGGCCAGCAGCAGGAAGACCAGATTGGGCATTCCCGGAATCAGGCCGAGAAGGCCGAGAATCGCGGCAGTGAGACCAATCAGGCGCGGATTATTGAACAACTGCGACAGGAACTGCTGCGAAAGATCCTGTGTATCACCGACCCGCGTCACCACCATACCGGCGGAAATCGAAATAATCAGAGCAGGAATCTGCGCGACCAGTCCGTCGCCAATCGTGAGCAAGGTGTAGGCCTTGGCGGCCGCGCCGACGTCCATTCCGTGCTGCAAGACGCCGACGAACAAACCGCCGATGACGTTGATGAACATGATCAAAATGCCGGCGACCGCATCACCGCGCACGAACTTCGACGCACCGTCCATCGACCCGAAGAAATCCGCCTCTTCGGAAATGTTGGCACGCCGACGCCGCGCTTCGTCTTCGCCGATCAGCCCGGCGTTGAGATCGGCGTCGATAGCCATTTGCTTGCCGGGCATGCCGTCCAAGGTAAAGCGAGCGGCCACTTCCGCGACGCGGCCGGCGCCTTTTGTAATCACGACAAAATTGATGATCACCAGAATCGTGAAAACGACGATACCGACGGCGTAATTGCCGCCAACCAGGAAATGTCCGAACGCATCAATCACCTGCCCGGCTGCGCCCGGCCCGGTATGGCCTTCGAGCAGCACGACGCGCGTCGAGGCGACATTCAGCGAAAGGCGCAGCAACGTGGTCACCAACAGCACGGTCGGGAACACCGAAAAATCGAGCGGCTTCATCACGTTGATCGCCACCAACATGACGATGACCGAGATGGCGATGTTGAACGTAAAGAACAGATCCAGCATGAACGGCGGCAACGGCAACACCATCATCGACAGGATCAGGAGGATCAACACGGGGCCGGCCAGTTGTTGAATGCCAACGCGCCCAAACAAGCGCTGAAGCGACATGGTCGCGTTAGCCATAGCTCACCTCCGCTGGGACCAGCTCAGCCGGAACCGCGATTTCCCTCGGCGGGCTCGGGAAGCGACCGCCGACTTTTCGCCAATTGGCCAACTGATACACGTACGCCAGGACTTCGGCCACCGCCGCATACAAGCCCGACGGAATCTCCTGATCCAAATCGGCATGGCGATAGAGGGCCCGCGCCAGTGGTGGTGCTTCCAGCATCGGCACGCCATTGGCCGCGCCGATTTCACGTATTTTCAGCGCTATGGCGCCACGACCTTTGGCCAGCACCTTGGGCGCCTTCATTCCGTTCTTGTAGGCCAGAGCCACGGCGAAGTGGGTCGGGTTGGTCACAATCACATCCGCCTTCGGCACCGCGCCCATCATCCGTTTGCGCGCCGCATCGCGCTGCAATTGGCGAATCCGTCCGCGCACCTCCGGATTACCTTCCATTTCCTTGTGCTCTTGCTTGACTTCTTCGCGGGTCATTTTCAGATTGTCGTAGTACTGCCACAACTGGAAGGGAACATCGATGGCCACGATCAGCAGCATCGACGCGACAATCATCAGAAAACTGAAATTGATCAGTTGCCCGGCACTCAGCAAGCCCACTTCGATCGACTGGCCAAACAGGGCGAAGATGTCAGCGCGCTCGCTCCACATCACCCAAGCGGCGACACCACCGACCAGCATTGCCTTGGCAACGGCTTTCACAAGTTCCGCAAGCCCGCTCCAGGAGATGATGCGGGACAAACCATTCATCGGATTCAGCCGCCCGAAATCCGGTTCAATCGCCTTGAGCGTGAAATTCCAGCTGCCCAGCAAGAAAGGCGACAGCAATGCCGCAACGACCAGGGCAATGAAGAGCGGCGCGAAGGACATCAGGGCATCGCCCGAGAGCACGGTGAGCCGCGCCATCATGAACTGCGAATCGCTCAACGACTGGGCGTCAAGCGTCAGGCCGCGTCGAACGAGCGCCGCGGTACGTTGCATCATCCAAGGTCCGATGAACCAGAAGGCCCCCGCCGAAACCATCAAAATCATAAAGGCACCGATCTCCCGAGAACGGGGAACTTGCCCCTCCTCGCGTGCCTGCTCAATGCGACGACTTGATGCAGGTTCTGTTTTTTCGAGATCGCTTTCTTCTGCCATTGGCGACTTCCGGTAAGTTAGCGCCTATTATATAAAAATACTATATAAAATAAAGAGGTATGCGATTTTATTTACTCAATTTCTTAGATAGTCGCGCAATTGCAACAGCAAAACTTGCGCCAAAAAACAAGCGGGGCGCCGAAGCGCCCCGCTTAATTCTTTGAATTTCCTGAAGTTATGCAGAAAGTTCAAGTGATCTCGTATGTTTGACGCCTAAGCTCGTGTCAATGTGAGCATTTAAGTCAGCAAGCAACTCTTTCATATCGAGGATCAACACGATCTGCCCGTTCGAGAGCGTCGTGACCCCAGCCACGCCACGCGGACGGAAGTCATCGAGCGACTTGATCACCGCATCGTCCCGACCGGCAAAGCTATCGACCGAGAGAATGAAGCTCCGCTCCGAAGTCTGCATCAACACTCCGTATTCCGGTGTCTGCAGTTGCGGCCAACCAAGCAGGCGCGACAGCGCCACGACCGGCAACACCTCGCCGCGCACCACGAGCGTTTCCTTGCCGCCAACCTCCTGCATCTTGGTCTTGTCGATCGGCAGGATCTCGCGCACCATCGACAGCGGCAAGGCAAACGGCTGATCACCCAAAAGCACGAGCAGAACCGGCAGAATCGCCAGGGTAAGCGGGAGCGAGATGATAAATACCGATCCCTTACCGGGTTCCGAACGGATATCGACCGATCCGTTCAGTTTCTGGATATTGGTCTTGACCACATCCATGCCGACCCCACGACCGGACACCGCCGACGCTTCCATCTTCGTCGAGAAGCCGGGCAGGAAGATCAGGTTGAGACTTTGCCGATCATCGAGTGTATTGGCTTCTTCTTCACGGATCAGGCCTTTCTCGATGGCCTTCATACGAATGCGTTCCGGACTCATGCCGCGTCCGTCATCGGCGATGATCAGCACGATGTGGTCGCCTTCCTGACGCGCTTCGAGACGAACGATGCTCTTGGCCGGCTTGCCGGCGGCCACGCGATCCTCGGGAGATTCGACGCCGTGATCAACGGCATTGCGGACCAGATGGACCAAAGGATCGGCAAGATCCTCGATCATCGTCTTATCGACTTCCGTTTCCTCGCCAATCAGCGCCAGTTCGACATCCTTGCCCAATTGACGCGCCAAATCACGCGCAATTCGCGGATACTTCTGGAAGAGCCGACCAATCGGCTGCATCCGGGTCTTCATCACCGAATTCTGCAGATCGGACACCAGCAGGTCGAGCTGACTGACCGCCTGATCGAGTGCGTGCAGAGTGTCCGAATCGTTGCGTCCGGCCAGGATGTCGGCACGCAGGCTGGTCAGACGGTTCTTCGTCAATCCGATTTCGCCCGACAGGTTCAGAACCTGATCAAGCCGTGCCGTATCAACACGAATCGTCGACTCGCGCGCGGCAAATTTCTCTTCCGACCGCCGTCCGGCTGCTGAAGTTGCGGCAACCGCGCCCGGCTTGTCGGTGGAACGACGCCCTTCCGGCGGAAAATGCTGTCCCGCCGACGCCACGACCGGCGTTACCACCGCCTGAGGCGCAACCGGCGCCGAAACGGGGGGAGGCGCCACAGGCGCACCACTGATCGCGCTATGAAGAGTCTCCCAATCCGGCTCGTCGTCGGACTGCACGGTTGCCGTCTCCGGCAATTCGACAACCGGTGGCGGCATTACTGGAGCCGCTGCAGGCGCAGTCGGTGCCACGGCGACCGCCGGTGCGGCAGCATGAACATCACCCTCAAGCGCTGCTCGAAGCGCGGCGGAAACATGCGCCTGCGCCGAGCGCGGCTGCGTTGCCTGCGCCAGTTCGCCGAACATGCTGCGCACTTCCTGTGTCGCGGCCATGATCGTATCCATCAAGTCCGGCGACAGATTCATCTCACCGTTGCGCAATTTGTCGAACAGGTTTTCAGTCAAATGGCACAGCGCCACCAATTCGGTTGCGTTCAGGAAACCTGCACCGCCTTTGATCGTGTGAAAGCCGCGGAAAATATCGTTCAGCAACCGGCGATCGTCTGGTGCGCGCTCCAAATCGACGAGTTTATTATCGACATCGGACAGCAAGTCGTTTGCCTCTTGCAGGAAATCCTGCAGCAGGTCTTCCATCCCGGAAAAATCACTCATGCTGAACCTCCTAGAAACCCAAGCTGTCGAGCAAGTCATCGACTTGCTGCTGACTGGCGACGACATCCGCACGTCCTGCGGCATCAATGACAGGACCATTGAGCAGCGAATTCACCGAATCGGTTCGCCGATCCCCGGGCATAACCTCGATCAACACCCCCATCAACTGTGATTCGAGATCCTGCGCAACCGATACCACCTTCTTGATGACCTGCCCGGTCAGATCCTGGAAATCCTGAGCCATCATGATTTCCATCAACTGCTCTTTCGTTGCGGCTGTGCGTTGCGGTACCGCGCTCTTCAAGAATGCCCGCGTTTCTGCCGCCAACAGCTTGAACTCATCGACATTCATCTGATTGGCATACAAACGGTCCCATTTCGCAGCCAACAGCGACGCGCCGTTTTCGAGTTCTTCCTGCAGAGGATTGGCCACATCCGTCGCGTTGAGCACCTTGCACGCAGCCTGTTCGGTCAGGTTTGCGATATAGGACAGGCGGTCTTTGGCATCGGGTAGTGCTGCCACGGTGTTTTTCAACAAGTCGTCGAAACCAAGATTGCCGAGCGTATCGTGAAGCAGGCGGGCCATCTGGCCGACCTGCTGAAACACTTTGCCCTGCGCTGGCCACGGTATCGCCGCCTCGGCAGAAGCCGCTTCAGGCGCCGCCGGTGCGGGAGATGCAAGCTCGGCACTTGGCGGCGTCAACATCCTCTCCGCCACCGAATCGAAAAGCGCCTGCAACTCGTCGGAATCTTCTGTCGTCGCTTCGCTCTCGCGCGCCTGTTGCATTAAAGAAGAGCGCGCGGCAGCGGCCGTGGGAGCCGCCGCTGGAGCCGGAGGCGTGGGAGCAGCAGCCGCCGCCGGCGCAGGCGTCTTCGCCACTCCGCTGGCTATGCTGTCAAAGAGGGCTTCAAGCTCGCTCGAATCCCCTGAGGTATTCGCGTCACTCATCTTTAAATACCCATTTTCTCGAAGATTTTTTGCAGTTTTTCAGCCAGTGTGGCTGCGGTGAACGGCTTGACGATATAGCCGTTGGCGCCCGCCTGCGCAGCAGCGATGATGTTCTCTTTCTTGGCCTCCGCCGTGATCATCAGCACCGGCAGATGCGACAGCGTCGGCGTCGAGCGAATCGCTTGCAACAACTGCAGACCATCCATATTCGGCATATTCCAGTCCGTCACGACGAACTCGAACCCGCCCGACTGGAGCTTCTGGAATGCAATCGCACCATCCTCCGCTTCGTCGACATTGGTAAAACCGAGTTCCTTGAGCAGGTTTCGCACAATGCGACGCATGGTCGAAAAATCGTCGACAACCAGAATTCTCAACTTGGGATCAGCCATTATTTGTTACTCCTGAAACGCTTCTTTTATCTTTCAAGTAAGGGACGCAAGGTATCGGCAAGCACTTCCGCGTCAAACTTGGCCACATAGGCATCGACGCCCACCGCCTGCCCCATGGCGCGGTTCGCCTCTGAAGACAGTGACGAGTGCATGACAACGGGAATCCCGTCAAAACGGGAATCGGCCTTGATGTTCTTCGTCAACACGTAGCCGTCCATTTCCGGCATCTCGGCATCGACAAGGATGAGTCGCACGGCGTCGCGCAGTAAAGCGCCCGTCTGTTGCGCGTGCGCAGCCAGTCCCTGCAAACGCCCCCAGGCCTCCAGGCCGTTGGTGGCATGTTTGTGCTTGACGCCCAGTTTGTCGAACACCTCGGAAATCTTCCGCCGCGCGACGATCGAATCATCGACGAAGAACACGCCTGTATCTTCCGAGACCTGCGCCTTCGGCACATCGACGATCAGCGCCTCCCCGAAGGCATTGGCCAGAATCTGCTCCACATCGAGCAGGGACACCAGCGTCCCGTTTTCCAACTCGGTAATCGCCGTGATCAAGCCCTGATTGGACGACAGCACGCTTTCCGGCGCACGGACCTTCTCCCAATCAACGCGAATGATGCGGTCGACCTCGTGCACCAGAAAACCGAGCGTGCGCTTGGAGTATTCGGCCACCATCATGGTCTGTCCGCGCTCCGTCGGCTTGTCCTTGATGTCGAGGAAGCTGACCAGCGAGAGCACGGGAATCACGTTGCCGCGCAAGGACACCAAACCCTCGACGCCACGCGGCATGTTCGGGGTCTTGGTGATATGCGGCGTACGCCCCACTTCCCGCACCTTGAATACGTTGATTCCGAAAGTCTCCCGCGTCCCGAGCGAGAACAGGAGAATTTCCATTTTGTTCGAACCGGCCAGGCGCGTTCTGGCATCAACAGTATCCAGCAGGTTCTTGTTTCTTTCCGCGATATCCATCGTCATGGCGTCACTCCAGCAATAACGGCCGCAGACTCAAGCATTGGCCTGAGCCACCGGAAGCTCTCCAAGCAAACGCCGGCTCAGCGTTTCTGAAAGCTTGTGGGGTTCGAACTTGGCCACATACTCGTCGACACCGACCGATTTGCCCAATTGCTGATTGGACATCCCGGACAGGGAAGAGTGCATGATCACCGGAATACCCGCGAAGCGCGAATCCGACTTGATCTTCTTGGTCAGGATATAGCCGTCCATTTCCGGCATTTCGACGTCGGTCAGGACCAGGCTGACGAAATTGCTGACTTCCTGCCCGGCCGCTTGCGCGTAATTAGCGACTTTCTCGAGTTCCGACCAGGCATGACGTCCGTTGATCGACTCGATGTATTTGACGTTCATCGCTTCGAGCGTACGGATAATCTGACGTCTCGCCACGACGGAATCGTCGGCAAACAGCACCGTCGCCTGCGTGTTGTTCAGCGGTTGGATATTCCGGTAGATGGACTCTTCATCGTAGTTGGTCGTCTCGGACAAGACCTTTTCGACGTCCATCATCATGACCAGGCGACCGTCGGGAAGTTCGGTCACCGCCGTCACCAGCCCGCCCATTTCCGCCGTCAGCATCTCCGGCGGCACCTTCATCTGACTCCAGTCGAGGCGCAGAATGGTATCGACGGCTTCAACCAAAAAGCCCTGAGTATGCCCGGCATACTCGGTGACGATCATGATCGAACGCGGCGTATCGGTGGAGACACCGGCATATTTCGCCAGATCGACCACCGGCACCAGCGCACCGCGCAAACTGACCATGCCTTCCACCGATGCCGGCATCTCCGGCGCCGACGTAATCGGCGGCGTCCGCATCACTTCACGCACCTTAAACACGTTGATGCCGAAGGTTTCGCGGCGCCCCGTTCTTTCGTTCAGGCCAAGCGAGAAAAGAAGAATCTCAAGCTTGTTGGTGCCGGCGAGCTTGGTCCGCGCATCAATGCTTTTCAAAAGCTCTGACATACTGTGACTCCCTCTAGGGAAAATTACCTTACTATTCTTTCGTACATCTTAATCCATCGGATTTCATTTAACCAACGCAGCCACGCCGCAAACCCTTGTCTTTGCGTGCATCAGCCTGCGTTGACGACGCCGGCGCACATTACTTGAGCACGACTCGCTGCGGCGTCTCGCCAGGACGCCCGACCAGCGCCATGACACGCTTGGGCAATTCGGACACGCTGGCCACGTCCTCGACGGCGCCGATCAGCGCGGCTTCCCTCGGCATGCCGTAGACGACACAACTCGCCTCGTCCTGACCGAAGGTCCTTGCCCCCGCCTGACGCATGCGCAGCAAACCGCAGGCGCCATCTTTTCCCATACCGGTCAGGATGACACCGATCGCATTGCGCCCAACCACTTCCGCCGCCGAATCGAAGAGCACATCGACCGAGGGACGATGACGATTCACCGGCGGCGTCGACAACAGTTCCGTCATATACCCGCCGCCTTGGCGCCGCACGCGCAGATGGGAGTGGCCGGGTGCGATATAGACCGTCCCGGTTTCGAGGACCTCACCACCGTGCGACTCGACGACGCGCGGCTTGCTCAGGCTGTTCAAGCGGGCAGCAAAAGGGCCGGTGAATGTCTCCGGCATGTGCTGGACGACCAAAATCGGCGGACAGTCGGCCGGAATCCCTTGCAGAAAGTTCTTGACGGCCTCGGTCCCGCCAGTCGACGCACCGACGAAGATGATCTTCGCCCCGTTGACCACCGGACGGCATGACGTTTGCACAACCGGGCTCGGATTCATGTCACCGCTTCTTTGGAGCAAGGTCGTAGACCGTCTTTCCAAGCGAACGGAAAAGATCCGCTGCATGCAGGAAGCTCTCCGAATGCCCGGCGAATAGCAGTCCGTTTTCGGCCATCAGCGGGGCAAAGCGCGTGAGAATTTTGTGCTGCGTCGGTTTGTCGAAATAAATCATCACGTTGCGACAAAAAAGCGCATCGAGAGGGCCGCGCACGAACCAATTGGGCTCGAGCAGATTGAGGCGTTGAAAAGTGATCATGCGCCGCAGTTCGGGTTTCACCACGTAGCCGCCACCTGCGGTCAGCGCTTCGCGCGTGAAAAAACGATTCAGCCGTTCGGGTGAAATCTTATCCACACGATCCGCCGGATATACGCCCTTGGCGGCCGTCGCCAAAACGCTGGTATCGAGGTCGGTCGCGACGATCGTCACCGGCACATTGAAGCCGCCGAGCGCTTCGACCACAGTCATCGCGATGCTATACGGCTCCTCGCCGGTCGATGCTGCGGAACACCAGATCTTGATCGACTGCTTGCCCTGAATTTTCCGGAGGTGATCGGCCAGGATCGGGAAGTGGTGGGGTTCGCGAAAGAAAGAGGTCAGGTTTGTCGTCAGCGAATTGACGAATTTTTCCCATTCCAATCGATCACCACGCTCAAGTAGCGCCAGATATTCGGTGAAAGTCCGCTTGCCGGTTTCACGAAGACGGCGGGCGAGTCGGCTATAGACCATATCCTGCTTGGTCGCCGCAAGCGAAATCCCGGCGTGATCGTAGATCATCTTGCGCACACGCTCGAAATCAGCCGCGGTGAACACAAATTCCCGATCACCCATCCCGGTCGACGAAAAGCCCAGTCCGGACCTCAGTTCAGCCACTTTTTACCCCCGATTGACATTACAGCAAGGCGCTCCGTTGACTGACAAATTCGGTCCGCGCTGGTTCAATTGCGTCCTTCGGCCGGCTTGACCGCGTTTTCTGCGCCTTGCTCGCCGTCGATCTCGATGTTGGCACTACCGTCCTCCTGGAGCATCGCTTCTTCCGTCCTCTTGTTCAGGACGACAATGCTGATCCGACGATTCGACGGATCGAGGGGGTCGTTCTTGTTGAACAACACGGTCGACGACAAACCGACAACGCGCAAGACTTTGTTCTCATCCATGCCACCGGCGATCATCTCGCGCCGCGACGCGTTGGCCCGGTTCGTCGAGAGCTCCCAGTTCGAAAAGCCTTTCTCGCCGCTGCTGTATTGGGCTGCATCGGTATGTCCGGAAAAGCTGACTTTGTTCGGTACTGCGTTCAGCGCCTTGCCGATCTCACGCAATATGACTCGAGAATAGGGCTTGAGTTCGGCGCTGCTGAGATCGAACATCGGCCGGTTTTTCTCGTCGATGATCTGGATGCGCAAGCCTTCCGGCGTCACATCGATGAGAAGCTGATTCTTGAATTGCCGTAGCGTCGAGTTGCTGTCGATCAGCTTTTCGATGCTCTGCTTGAGTTCATTGAGCGCGGCTTTCTCGCGCATCTCGAACTCCTTGCGCAACTTTTCGCGGACATCCTTGCCCGCGTCGCGCTTGGCCGGCATGTCTCCGCCCTTGACCTGCCCCGAGGTGGCGGTGATGTCCTTGCCGCCCCCCTTGAGAATGCTGGTCGCATCGCCGGCGCCAGTGCCGCCGGACATGCTCACTCGCATCGGGTTCTGGAAATACTCGGCAATCCCCTTGAGGTCGCCATTCGCCGTCGATCCAAGCAGCCACATGAGCAGAAAGAATGCCATCATCGCCGTGACGAAGTCGGCATAGGCAAGCTTCCAGGCGCCGCCATGATGCCCGGCGGCGGACTTCTTGATGCGCTTGATGACAATAGGGCGTACGTCTTCGCTCATTCGTTTCTATTCCTGGACGGGTCCGCCGTTTATTTGCCCTTGCGCGCCTTGAGCTCGTTCTCAAGCTCGCTGAAGGTCGGCCGGTCGCCCGAGAAGAGGACCTTGCGCCCAAACTCGACCGCCACCTGTGGCGCATAGCCGGACATCGACGCCAGCAACACGACCTTGATCACCTGGAAAATCTTCGAGCCTTCGTGCGCCTTTTGTTCGAGCTGGGTCGAAATCGGCGCGATAAAGCCGTATGAAACGAGAATACCGAGGAAGGTACCGACGAGCGCGCCGCCAATCATCTTGCCGAGGACCGGCGGCGGTTCGCCGACCGAACCCATGACGTTGACCACGCCCATCACGGCAACGACGATACCGAATGCCGGCAAGGCATCGGCCACTTTTGACATGACGTGCCCAGGGACTTCGACTTCGTGGTGATGAGTCTCGATTTCGATGTCCATCAGGTTTTCGATTTCCATCGCGTTGAGGTTGCCGCCGACCATCATGCGTAGATAGTCGGTGATGAATTCCATGACGTGATGATCGTGCGATATCCCCGGGAATTTGCTGAAAATCGGACTCTCGTGCGGATTCTCGACGTCGTTCTCGATCGACATCAGGCCTTCCTTGCGCACCTTCGAGAGCACTTCGAAGAGCATCGCCAGGAGATCGACATACAGGGCCTTGTTGTATTTCGACCCCTTGAACAGACTTGGCAGAGCGCCAACCGTCGATTTGATGACCTTGATGTCGTTGCCGGCCAGGAATCCGCCCAGCGCCAACCCGACGATGGCCACATACTCCAGCGGCATCCACAGGGCAGCAAGACTGCCGTGAACCGCGTAGGTGCCAATCGACGACCCAAGAATAATGATGTACCCGACAATCAGAAACATTCAGCCCTCTAGCTTTCTCATGCGATGGCACGACCATCGCCTGCTCCGCGCACTGTCATATTGTAACGATATGACCCGTGGGAGGAAACCGCAAAACACGCCCACCGCCGCTATTCCACAGTCCCGAACAACAAAGGCAGCACAAGACGAAAATCCCGCCCGGACATCCCGCGCGGAAGGTCGGCCAGAGCCACTGCACGCGCCATCATCCTGACCGCGTCCCGATCGAGGGCTGGCTGGCCGCTCGACCGATGCACGACGACCTCTGCCGCTACCCGACTACCGCGCAGCGTCACCGAGACATCGACACGTCCCTGCCGGTGCTCATCGCCTTCCGCGGCAATGGCGGAAAGCCCCTGCCGGGCAGCGAGCGCCAGATTGAAGCGGTACGCGCGCATGTCGTCAGCATCGATCCCGTCGGCCCTGTCGGCAGACAGCGTATTGGACACCATCGTTTCCGGCGCCGCATGAACGGTCGCCACCAAGCGCCGCGATTCGCCGCGGCGCGTCGCCGCGGACCGGATCAAAGGCACCGGCGACTCTGCCTCGTGCCGCCGCGGCGCCGCACCACCGCCATTCCTTGCATGCCCGTCCGTCACCGTCCTTGCGGCCGTCTGCAAACGAGCATCGAACCGCCCCGAGACTTCGTCAACCGGCACGCGCCCCAGCCAAAACAGCGAGTCCCGTGGCATTCCGATCAATAGCACCAAGTGGGCCACAAGCGAAAGCAGGAGCGCGCCGACAAGCGCGCGGGGCAAGCGCTGGAACATTGAATTCCCCGGTAGACCCTGGAAAAAAGCGGCTTTGCTCCTAGAGAAAAACCCTTGGGGCAGGCAAAATACAGGCTTTATTGTATGTGGCGCGGCTTCACGCCGCCAGCCACCCCGTCCCATGACCCTGCACCAAACCGAATACGACGATAACGTCCACGACAACGAGTCGCTGGTGGCACAGCGCGCCGCCGCCGCCAGTCGCAGCACCTGGGTCAGCGTCGTCGTCAATCTGGCCCTGACCCTCCTGCAAATCGCGACCGGCATCCTGGCCAAGTCGCAAGGCCTGATCGCCGACGGCATCCATTCGCTGTCCGACCTCGTCGCCGACTTCGTCGTGCTGGTCGCCAACCATCACAGTCAGAAGGACGCCGACGCCGATCACCCCTACGGCCACCAGCGTTTCGAAACGGGCGCGTCGCTGGCGCTCGGCGCACTCTTGCTGGCCGTCGGCCTTGGCATGCTGTGGTCCGCCTTCACCAAGCTCGAAGCGCCGGCCAGCATTCCGACCGTGCATCTGTCAGCGCTCTGGGTGGCACTGGGCGCCCTCATCGCGAAGGAGACGCTGTTCCGCTACATGCTTGCCGTCGCCAAGCGCGTCAAATCGAGCATGCTCGTCGCCAATGCCTGGCACGCCCGTTCGGATGCCGCCTCGTCGCTGGTCGTCGCCATCGGCATCGTCGGCAACCTCGCCGGATTCCCGATTTTCGACCCGATCGCCGCGCTGATCGTCGGTTTCATGGTCAGCCGCATGGGCTGGTCCTTCGGCTGGGACGCGCTGCACGACCTCATGGACCGCGCGGTCGACGACGAGGAAGTCGCCGCGATTCGCGCCACGCTGCTCGAGACACCCGGCGTCGAGAACGTACATGACCTTCGCACCCGCAAGATGGGCGACATGATCGTCGTCGATGTCCACCTCGAAGTCGACGCCGCGCAGACCGTCGAAGCCGGCCACAACATCGCCGTCGCCGCCCGCAACCGCGTCATGCAGCGACACCGGGTAATCAATCTCCTGACGCACATCGACCCGGCGCAGCGCCCCGACCTCGATCACCAGCCGCCCCCCTGAGCCCAATGCGACCGACCCCCACAGCCCCCTTGCGCGGCCCCCTGCTACGCGGCGCCCGACGTCCGCGGGTCGTCCTCGTCGGCCGCTTCGGCGCTGGCAAGAGCACCATCTTCGAGGCGGCTTCCAGCCCGGTCGTCCGCCACGAACATCTCGCCGGCCTGGGCGGCGCCTATCAGGAATGTATCGTCGATGTCGGACTCGACCAGATCTCACTCGTCGATCTGCCGTCGATCGATTCGCTGCACCGTCTGAGCCCGCAGGATCAGGTCGTCCTCATGTATCTGCTCTGGGGCGACCAATGGCCCGAGGTGGCGCCACGCGACGCAGTCGAGGCCGACAGTGACTTCCCTGCACCGGACGTCCTGGTTCAGGTCGTCGACGCCACCGCCCTCGAACAGGACCTTGAGCTCGCCCTTGAGCTCAGCATGCTCGGACGGCCGATGGTCATCGCCCTCAACCGGATCGACGAAGCGCGCCGCAAAGGCCGCTACATCAACGTCCAGACCCTGAGCGCACGCCTCGGCGTGCCGGTCATCCCGACCAACGCGGCGATGGGCAAGGGCGTCGCCAAGCTCTTCGAAACGATCGTCGCCGTCGCCCGGGAAAAATCCTGCCCGCTGCCGCAGCCGCCGACGCGGCACATCGCCGAAAGCCTGCACGCCTTGCAGGCGGTCATCGCCACCCCGGAAATCGAGAATATCTTCCGCGTCCCGCGCGCCCTGCTGCTCTCGCAACTCGCGGAAAACGACGACTACTTCCTCAGCGCCATCGGCACCCATTTCCCGCCGCTGCTCGACAAGATCACTACCGCGCGCGCTGCCGCCGAAGCCATGCTGCCGCGACCGCTCCCGGAGGAAGTGCACGCCGACCGCCACCACCGCGCCGCGCTCCTGCACGAAGCGGTCAGCAGCGCCCGCGGCGCCGACCTCGGCGACAACTGGCGACACGGCCTCGACAAAGTTTTCCTGCACCGGCGCTGGGGGCTCGTCGGCAGCCTGCTGGTCTTCGCCGCTGTGCTGTTCATCGTCCTCCAGATCAGCGCGCTGATCGACGCTTTCACCTCGGCGCGCCTGGCCGAATGGGTGCAACAATGGCAACCGGACACCACGCCGGGTGTCATCGGCCGCGCCGTTGCCGACGGCCTCGTCGGTCTCGTCGGCATCGTCGCTCCCTACATGCTGCCGCTCGTTCTGCTGCTGGTGCTGCTCGAGGAGTCGGGCGTCATGCACCGGGTCGCGTTCGTCGTCGACCGCGGCTTTCACCGCATCGGACTGCACGGCGGCGTCGCCGTCCCGTTCCTCATGGGCCTCGGCTGCAACGTCCCCGCCATTTCCGCCGCCACCGCCACCGGCTCCTGGCGCGAGCGCGTCGTCGCCGCCATCCTGATCACCTTCGTCCCTTGCTCGGCGCGTTCGGCGATCCTGCTCGCCATCGGCGGAAAATACCTGGGCGGGGCCGGCGTCCTCGCCATTTTCGTGCTGACGCTGTTCGCCATCGCCGTGCTCGGCAAACTGCTCTCCTGGCGCCTGGCCGACAGCGCCCCCGGCGTGGTCCAGTCCATCCCGCCCTATTCGCTGCCGCGTTGGTCCTGTGTCTGGCGCAAGACCTGGTCGCGCACCGAGGACATCGTCACCATCGTCACGCCCCTGCTGGTCGTCGGCAGCGTCGTCCTCGCCCTGCTCAGCCACTTCGGCGCCGACCGCATCATCGACATCCTGCTGACGCCGGTCACCGTCTGGTGGCTCGGCCTGCCCGAAGCGCTCGGTGTACCGATCCTGTTTGGCGTGCTGCGCAAGGAACTCTCGATGCTGATGATCCAGCAGGCACTCGGCACCGCCGATATCGCCGCCGTCCTCGATCCGACGCAGATCTTCACCTTCCTGGTATTTCTGACGTTCTACGTCCCCTGCCTGTCGACGTTCGCCGTCACTTACCGGGCACTCGGACGCAAGGAAGCCTGGTTCTCGGCGACCGTGTCGCTCGCCAGCGCGCTCGTGCTTTCGGGATTGGCCCGTCTCATTCTGGAGATCTCCCAACGCATGGTTTAGCGCCAATTTCGGCGGAGATAGTGGGCCGCGCCGGCAGCCCTCCGGGGTGTCGATACGGGTGGCGTCTGCGGCGTTGCTTGGCTTGCATCCATCCGCCCCTATCGACAACGCGGCTCGCGAGCTCTACTGAAACAGGCTCTTAACCCCGTGGACAATCCACGGCAAAAGGTGACAATAGCGTCACCATGGATCATCTGATCAAAGATTCCGCGACGCTGGAACTCTACGCTTGGCTCGACCCCGAAGCCGAACTGCCGGGCTGGGATGTGCTGACCGGCAATCCGTTCGGCACGTCGCTACCGGAAGACCAGTTCACGACGGTCCAGAATTACTTCGCCGAATACCATCTCGAGTACTACCGGCAGCGGCTCTTCAACGATTTTCCAAGCCGTTTGCATGCGCTGCTGCTCTTCGCCACCAAGGTCGACGCCGAGAATTTCCGGGCCAAGCATCCCGGCCGCGTCTATGGCAAGTACCTCGTCTGCGCGCGCAGCCGCGGCCCTTATACGGTGTCGTTCCACGATTCGAGCTGGCTCGACTACCTGCGACTGCCGCACAGCCTCGGCCTGTCGACCCTCGACGAAGTCTCGAACTACTACTGGAAGGGCGCGCTCGTCGAAGAAGTCGGCCTGCGCTTCATGGACGAGCCGTGGCGGGAAGCGCCCGTCATCGAAGCGCTGTTTCAGGGCAAGCTCGACCCGATCAGTCTGCAGCCGCAGACGCCCATGCTGCCCGGATTTTTCTGAACAAGACCTGCCCGCAAGCGTGCCTCAGGGCTGGCGCGTCTCGGCCGATTCGGGAAATGGGCTGCTCGGAAAACCGGGAATGATCGGCGCGTCGCCCGTAGCCGGCGCAGTGGCATCCGGCGCTGCCGATGCCCCCCGGGGCGCTCCGGCAGCCGTACTTGTTGCGCTTGCCGGGTTGGCTGCCAGCGCCTGACCGGCGCCGCGCACCTTCTCGGCGGGAATGACACTCAAGGGCCGCAGACGGACCTCGCGCGAGCCGGCACGCGGCTTATCTGAAAACAACGGGCTGCTCTCGCCCGGTGTGACGTAAACGCCTTGCGCCCAGGCGGGCAGCCCGCCCAGCCCGACCAGCACGATCAATGCTCGCCCCACGCCCATCCCGTTCACCGGCACCCTCCGCTCCGCGTCCGACCGACAGCGACCAACGGCCATTCTAGCCCCGATCGCCCCGGCGCGGGACACACCGCCGGCAACCGGGAAGGGGCTCACCATCAATCTTGATTGCGCCTCCTAGCAATGACGCGGATCGGGCTTCTCGGCGTCGATCCCCAGGCGCCTCAAGGCATCAGCCACGACTGTCCGCGCGATGACGCCATCGTCGGCCAGACCGCGCAAGGCCGCGAGGACGATATAGCGCGCATCGGCCTCGAAGAAATCGCGCAAGGCGACCCGCGTATCGGAGCGGCCAAAGCCATCGGTGCCGAGGACGGTGTAGGCGCGTGGAATCCAGTTGCGGATGAGGTCGGGATAGGCGCGAATGAAATCGCTCGCTGCGATCACCGGTCCGCGCGTCGCGGCCAGTTGCGCCGTCACGTAGGGGACCCGCGCCGGCTGGTCGGGATGCAGCAGATTCCAGCGATCGCAGTCGATCCCGTCACGACGCAACTCGCCGTAGCTCGTCGCGCTCCAGACGTCGGCGGCAACGCCGAACTCGGCTTCGAGCCGGTCGGCCGCCGCCAGCACTTCCCGCAGGATGCTGCCGCTGCCAAGCAACTGCACCCGCGGCCAGGCAGCATCGCAGGCGGAAACGCGCAGCCGGTACAAGCCCTGCCGGATCCCCGCCTCGGCGCCCTCGGGCAATCCCGGTTGCGGCATGTTTTCGTTGTAGAGCGTGACGTAATAGAACGCGTTCTCGCCCGCTCCGAGCATGCGCCGGATGCCGTCTTCGACGATCACCGCCACCTCGTAACTGAACGCCGGGTCGTAGGCGCGACAATTCGGTACCGTCGCCGCGTAGACGTGGCTCTGGCCGTCCTCGTGCTGCAACCCCTCGCCGGACAGCGTCGTACGCCCGGCCGTGGCGCCGAACAGGAAGCCGCGCGCCTGACTGTCGGCGGCGCACCAGATCAGATCGGCAACGCGCTGGAAACCGAACATCGAGTAGAAGATGTAACACGGCAACATCGGCTGCGCGCTGTGCGACCAAGCGGTGCCAGCGGCGATCCACGAGCCCATCGCGCCGGCTTCGGTGATGCCTTCCTCGAGGATCTGGCCGGCGACGTCCTCGCGATAAAAAGCCAGCTGGCCGGCATCTTCCGGCGTGTAGCGCTGCCCCCAGGGCGAATAGATGCCAACCTGGCGGAACAGGTCCTGCATGCCAAAAGTGCGTGCTTCGTCAGTAACGATCGGCACGACGCGCGCACCGACCGCCGGATCGCGCATCAGGCGCGACAACAGCCGGACGAAGCTCATCGTCGTCGACACCGGCCGATCGCCGGAATCCTCGCGCAAGGGGACAAAGACCTCGTCCGCCGGCGCCGGCACCGGCGCCGCCAAGGCCTGGCGCTGCGGCAGTGCGCCGCCCAGCGCAGCACGCCGCACCTGCAGGTAGCGCAACTCCGCGCTTTCCGTCCCAGGATGGTAGAAGCGCGCTTCGTCGATATCGCGATCGCTGAGCGGCAAGCCGAAGCGCTCGCGGAAACGGACCATGTCGTCGCGCGCCAGCTTCTTGATCTGGTGCGAGGTATTGGCGCCCTGGCCGGACGCGCCCATGCCGAAGCCCTTGGTCGTCTGCGCCAGGATCACCGTCGGCTGGCCGCGACACGCCATGGCGGCGGCGTAGGCCGCGTAGATCTTGACCGGATCATGACCGCCGCGCATCAGCGCGTCGATATCGCGGTCCGACATGTTGGCGACGAGCGCCGCCAGTTCGGGATAGCGCGAGAAAAAATGCTCGCGGTTGTAGTGTCCGTCGGTCGCCGACAGCTTCTGGAACTCGCCGTCCACGGCCTCGGCCATGCGTCGCAGGATCCAGCCATCGCGATCGCGGGCGAAAAGCACGTCCCAGTTGCTGCCCCACAGGCATTTGACGACGTTCCAGCCGGCACCGGCAAACAGCGTTTCAAGTTCCTGCACGATATTGCCGTTGCCGCGCACCGGACCGTCGAGCCGCTGCAGATTGCAATTGACGACGAGAATCAGGTTGTCGAGCTGTTCGCGTGCGGCGATCGAGATGCCGGCCATCGATTCCGGCTCGTCCATCTCGCCATCGCCGACAAAGGCCCAGACCTTGCGATCGCTGGCCGGCGCCAGGCCGCGACGCTGCAGATAATGCTGAAAGCGCGCCTGATAGATCGCCGTGAGCAAGCCAAGCCCCATCGACCCGGTCGGAAACTGCCAGAAATCGGGCATCAGCGTCGGATGCGGATACGAGGACAGGCCGCGACCGATACCGCCCGAGACCTCGCGACGGAAATAGTTGAGCCTGTCCTCGGAGAGCCGTCCCTCGAGAAACGCACGGGCATAGACACCGGGCGCCGAATGCGGCTGGAAATAGACGAGGTCGCCGGGATGCGACTCACTCGGCGCGCGGAAAAAATGGTTGAAACCGACCTCGAACAGATCGGCACTCGACGCATAGGTGGCGATATGCCCGCCGAGTTCGGCGTGCGCCTGATTGGCGCGCATCACCATGACCAAGGCATTCCAGCGATGGATCGCCGTGATCCGCATTTCAAGATCGAGGTCGCCGGGATACGGCGGTTGCGCCTCGACCGGGATCGTGTTGCGGTAGGGCGTCGTGTGCCGCGTGTGGAAGCGCCCGCCGGCGGCCCGTCCCGTTTCGATCAGGCGATCGACGAGAAATTCGGCGCGCGCCACCCCGTCGCGAGCGATGACATCGGCAAGACTGGCGATCCAGTCCTGCGTTTCGTCGGAATCGGTGTCCGGACGAATCCCGGCGGCATCGGCATAAGGGGGGACATTGGCTAGATTCATGGCAAGACTCCGACGATAAGCGGGACGGCGACCCGATGCATTCTAGAATTAAGCCGACGAGCGATCATTGCCTTTTTGGGAGCATCTGCGCGATGATTAGCAATAAACACAATTTTTCCCGGCCTTATGCGCAACAATTACACACAAAGCATCGACGACCCGATGGATCTGCGCCTGCTCGACCGCCTGCAGAATGACGCGCGCATCACCAATGTCGCGCTCGCCGAAAGCGTGAACCTCTCGCCCGCCCCCTGCCTGCGCCGGGTGCGCGACCTCGAATCGGCCGGCGCCATCCGCGGCTACGTCACGCTCATCGACCCCGAAGCCATCGGCCTCCACGTCTCGGTCTTCATCCAGATCAGCCTCGAAAAGCAGGTCCTCAACGCGCTCAAGAATTTCGAGGAAACCATCGCTGGCTATCCGGAAGTCATGGAGTGCTACCTGATGACCGGCGATTCCGACTACCTGCTGCGCGTCGTCGCGCGCGACCTGGCGGCACTCCAGTCCTTCATCGTCGACCGCATCGCCTGCCTGCCCAACGTCGCCAACATCCGTTCGAGCATCGCCCTCAAGCAGATCAAGTACAAGACCGCCTTGCCGATGGATGTCTAGGCCATCGTTTTCACACATCGCCGAACGCTTTGTCAGGAACGGCCTCTAAGTAATCCGCTCCCTCAACGCTCACCAGGAGATCTTCATGTCCCTATCCATGTACGACGCATCGATACCCGTCCTGAAACGCTGGCTGCAAAACCTCGCCGCCATCCTGAAAAAGGCCGAAGAGCACGCCGCGCAGCGCAAGATCGAGCCGACGGTGCTGATCAACGCCCGCCTCTTCCCCGACATGTTCCCGCTGTCGCGACAAGTGCAGATCGCCACGGATCAGGCCAAGGGCTGTGCCGCCCGACTGGCCGGTATCGAGATTCCGAAATTCGAGGACACCGAAGCGAGCTTTGACGAACTGCAAGCGCGCATCGCCAAGACGATCGGCTTCCTCGATGGCATCCAGGCCGCGCAAATCGACGGCAGCGAAACACGCACCATCGTGCTCGACCTGCATGGCGGCGCCAAGAAGGAATTCCTCGGCAAGGACTATCTGCTCACCTGGGTGTTCCCCAATTTCTATTTCCATGTCACCACGGCCTATGCCATCCTGCGCCACAACGGCATCGACGTCGGTAAGAAGGATTACCTCGGCGCTTGACGATACGGACCGGGGCGGGCGCGGATAGTCGCCCGCCGCGAATGCAACGACCGGGACGCTATCCCACCAGCATGCGCAGGATATCGCGCCCGTAGGCCTCGAGCTTCTTGGCACCGACGCCGCTGATCTCGCTCAGCGCGGCCAGCGATTCGGGTACGCGCTGCGCCATCTCGGCCAGTGTCGCATCGTTGAAAACGGCATACGCCGGCAGGTTATGTTCCTTGGCGACACCGGCGCGCCAGGCTTTCAGCATATCGAAGCGTTCCAGGCTGGCGCCGTCGAGCGCCATCGCCGCCGCCGAACGTTTCGCCCCGCCGGCCTTGGCGCCTCGGCTACGCTTCGCCCGGCTCGTCCGTTCGGACGGCTGCCGCAGGCGCATCGACACTTCGCCGCGCAGCACCGCGCGCGCCGACTCGGTCAATGCCAAGGTGCTGTATTCGCCCTCGACATGGACATGGCCGAGCGCGATCAACTGCCGCAACACCGCCCGCCATTGGACTTCGCTGAGGTCGGCGCCGATACCGAAGGTGCTGAGGTGTTCATGCCCGTATTGCGCCACCTTGTCGGTCATCCGCCCGCGCAACACGTCGATCAGATGCACGACGCCGAAACTCTGGCCGCCGTTCTGGTGGAAGCGATAGATGCACGACAGCGCCTTGCGCGCCGCCTCGGTCGCTTCCCAGGTCGCCGGCGGCTGGCGGCAGTTGTCGCAGGCGCTCTGGTGCGCGGCACAGGCGTCGCTCGGCTCGCCGAAATAGGCGAGCAGGCGGGCACGCCGGCAATCGTGCGCCTCGGCGAGCGCCAGCAGCGCTTCGAGCTTGCCGCGCTGGCTGCGCTTGAAGAACTCGTCGGCCGGACTGTCGTCGATCATGCGCCGCATGTTCACGACATCGGCCAAGCCATACGCCATCCAGGCATCGGCCGGCAATCCGTCGCGACCGGCACGACCGGTTTCCTGGTAGTAGCTTTCGATATTCTTCGGCAGGTCGAGGTGGGCGACGAAGCGCACGTCGGGCTTGTCGATGCCCATACCGAAAGCGATCGTCGCGACCATGACAAGTCCATCTTCGCGCAAGAAGCGATTCTGATGCTGCCGCCGCAACTCGGCCTCCAGACCGGCGTGGTAGGGCAAGGCAGCAATCCCCTGCGCATTCAGCCAGTCGGCGGTCTCTTCGACCTTGCGACGCGACAGGCAATAAATGATGCCAGCATCGCCCTCGTGCTCGTCGCGGATGAACTGCAGGAGCTGTCGCCGGGCATCGTCCTTCTCGACGACGGTATAGCGGAGATTCGGACGGTCGAAGCTGCTGACGAAACGACGCGCTTCGCCGAGCGCGAGACGATCGACGATATCGGCGCGCGTCTGCTCGTCGGCGGTCGCCGTCAGCGCCAGCCGCGGCACGCGCGGATAGCGTTCATGCAAGAGATTCAGCGCCAGGTAATCGGCGCGGAAGTCGTGGCCCCATTGGCTGACGCAATGCGCCTCGTCGATCGCCACCAGGCTCAGTTGGCCGCGCTCATAGAGCGAATCGAGTTGTCCGAGCATGCGCGGCGTCGTCAGGCGTTCAGGGGCGACGTAGAGCAGCACCAGACGGCCGCTCATCATCTCGCGTTCGACCTGCTGCGTCTCCGGCAGGCTCAGGGTCGAATTGAGAAAGGCAGCATGGACACCGGCCTCCTCGAGCGCACCAACCTGATCGTGCATCAAGGCGATGAGCGGACTGACGACGACGGTGACCCCCAGGCCGGCGCGATGCCGCGCGATCGCCGGCACCTGATAGCACAGGCTCTTGCCGCCGCCGGTCGGCATCAACACCAGCGCGTCGCCGCCGGCGATGGCGTGGTCGATGATCTCGGCCTGGCGACCGCGGAAGGCACCGTAGCCAAAGACGTCGTGCAGGATGGCGGCGGGGGAGTTCGAGGCAGGAGACGTCACGGTTCGGCAGCGCGGCAAAAGCGCGAGTTTAACCGATCGCCGAATCGTCCCGACGAACCGACCGGCGTTTTTCCGGTCGAATTTCCCGACGCGGCATCGTAAGATGGACCCGACTCGACTACAGGAAAGGACTCGGATCATGCGCATCGGATTCTTTGGCGCCGCCGGCGAAGTCACCGGCTCCAGCTATCTCGTCGACACCGGCACGACGCGCTTCCTCGTCGATTGCGGCATGTTCCAGGGCGGTCCCGAAGCGCGGGCGAAAAACCTCTCGGCGCTCAATTTCGGTTGCGCCATCCGTGACATCGACTTCGTCCTGCTCACCCACGCCCACATCGACCACTCGGGTCTGCTGCCGCGCCTCGCCGTGCTCGGCTACCGCGGGCCGATCTATGCGACCAACGCCACCGTCGACCTGCTCGAAGTCCTGTTGCCCGACAGCGCCCACATCCAGGAGAAGGAAAGCGAATGGCAGTTGCGCCACCAGCACCGTCGTGGCAAGAGCGCGACGGCACGCATCACACCGCCGCTCTACACCGTCGCCCAGGCGCAGGCGGCGCTGCAACTGCTGCAACCGGTCGCCTTCGGCGCGACGCTCGAACCCGCCGACGGCATCTCCGTGCATTTCCATGAAGCCGGCCATATCCTCGGCTCGGCCTGGATCGAAGTCATCATCGGCGGTCACGGCAAACCGCGCCGGCTGATTTTCTCCGGCGACCTCGGCATGCGCGACCGGCCGATCATCCACGACCCGGAACCGGTCCGCACGACCGCCGACCTGCTGCTCGTCGAGTCGACCTACGGCAACCGCCAGCACCGCTCGATGCAAGAGACCGAAGACGAGATCGTCGCCGCCTTCGCGCGCACCCACGCCACCCACGGCAATCTCGTCATTCCCTCATTCGCCGTCGGCCGCACCCAGGAAATCATCTACCTGCTCGCCGATCTCGTCCGCCGTGGCCGCATCGCGCCGCTCAAGGTCTATGTCGACTCGCCAATGGCCAACACCGCCACGCGCATCACCCTCGCCCATCCGGAACTGCTCGACCGCGGCGTCAAGGAACTCGTCGACTGGGTGCAGCACCATCCCGAAAAAATGAAGGTGAATTTCGTCGGCGACGTGAATGAATCGCGCGCGCTCAACGACATCAGGAGCGGCGCCGTCATCATCTCGGCCAGCGGCATGTGCGAAGCCGGACGCATCAAGTACCACCTGCGCGAAAACCTGCCGCGCAGCGAATGCACCGTGCTGATCGCCGGCTTCCAGGCGGCCGGCACGCTCGGCCGCCGCCTCGTCGAGGGCGCCAAGCTCGTGCACATCTTCGGCCAGCCGGTGCCAGTGCGCGCCAGGATCTGCACGGTCGGCGGACTTTCGGCGCATGCCGACCAGCCGACGCTGCTCGACTGGTTGCGCGGCTTCAAGACGCCGCCGACACAGACCTGCATCGTACACGGCGAAGTCGGCGCGGCCGAAGCCTTCGACGCCGCGATTCGCGAAAAACTCGGCTGGACGGCGCTACGTCGCCCGAAGCGCGGCGAATTCATCGAGTTCTAACACGCCGAGCCGCTGTGTCACACATCGACGGGCTCGCCATTCGCCGAGGTCCGCCAGCCAAGCGTCTCCATGCCGAACGCGTCGGCGAACTGCCGGCGCCGGCCCGGCGTCCGGTATAATGCGCGGTTTATCCATTTCGCACTTCCCTACGCTAGCCATGGAACTCGCCAAGAGCTTTGAACCCGCAGAAATCGAACGTCGCTGGTATCCCGACTGGGAAGCCAAGGGCCATTTCAACGCCGGACTCGATACGGCCAAGACCGATGCCTTTTGCATCCTGTTGCCGCCGCCGAACGTCACCGGCACGCTGCACATGGGTCACGGCTTCAACCAGGCGATCATGGACGCGCTGACGCGCTACCACCGCATGCGAGGCGACAACACGCTGTGGCAGCCGGGCACCGATCACGCCGGCATCGCCACGCAGATCGTCGTCGAGCGCCAGCTCGATGCTCAAGGCATTTCACGACACGACCTCGGCCGCGAGAAGTTCCTCGAAAAAGTCTGGGAGTGGAAGGAATATTCGGGTAACACCATCACCCGCCAGATGCGCCGCCTCGGCACCTCGCCCGACTGGACGCGCGAACGCTTCACGATGGACGCCGGCCTCTCGAAGATCGTCACCGAAACCTTCGTCCGGCTCTACAAGGAAGGCCTGATCTATCGCGGCAAGCGCCTCGTCAACTGGGACCCGGTGCTGCACACCGCCGTCTCCGACCTCGAAGTGGACAGCCAGGAAGAAGCCGGTTTCATGTGGCATATCCGCTATCCGCTCGCCGACGGTTCGGGCGACCTGACGGTGGCGACGACGCGTCCGGAAACCATGCTCGGCGATACCGCCGTCATGGTCCACCCCGAGGATGAGCGTTACCGCGACATGATCGGCAAGATGGTCAAGCTGCCGCTGACCGACCGCGAGATCCCGATCATCGCCGACACCTATGTCGATCGCGAATTCGGCACCGGCTGCGTCAAGGTCACGCCGGCGCACGATTTCAACGACTACGCCGTCAGCCAGCGCCACAAGCTGCCGATCATCTCGATCCTGACGCTCGACGCCAAGATCAATGAAAACGCGCCGGAAAAATACCGTGGCATGGACCGCTTCGACGCCCGCAAGGCCGTCGTCGCCGATCTCGAAGCGCTCGGCATCCTGGTCAAGACCGACAAGCACACGCTCAAGGTGCCGCGCGGCGACCGTACCGGCGTCGTCATCGAGCCGATGCTCACCGACCAGTGGTTCGTCGCCATGAGCAAGCCCGGCGCCGATGGCACCAGCATCGTCGGCAAGGCACTCGAATGCGTCGCCTCGGGCGAGATCAAGTTCGTTCCGGAAAACTGGGTCAATACCTACAACCAGTGGCTCAACAACATCCAGGACTGGTGCATCTCGCGGCAACTCTGGTGGGGCCACCAGATCCCGGCGTGGTATGACGAACAGGGCAACGTCTATGTTGCCCATAACGAAGATGAAGCCCGTGCGCAGGCCGCCGCCAAGGGCATCGGCGGCACCCTGACGCGTGATTCCGACGTGCTCGACACCTGGTACTCGTCGGCGCTGTGGCCGTTCTCGACGCTCGACTGGACGCCCGAGTGGCCCGAGAAATCGAACACGGCGCTCGACCTCTACCTGCCCTCGACGGTCCTCGTCACCGGCTTCGACATCATCTTCTTCTGGGTTGCGCGCATGGTCATGATGACCAAGCACATCACCGGCAAGATCCCGTTCAAGCACGTCTATGTGCACGGCCTGATCCGCGACGCCGAAGGTCAGAAGATGAGCAAGTCGAAGGGCAACGTGCTCGACCCGATCGACCTCATCGATGGCATCGGCATCGAGGACCTCGTCAAGAAACGCACGACGGGCCTGATGAACCCGAAACAGGCCGAGCAGATCGAAAAGCGTACACGCAAGGAATTCCCGGAAGGCATACCCTCCTTCGGCACCGACGCCCTGCGCTTCACCTTCCTCTCGCTCGCCAGCCCTGGCCGCGACATCAAGTTCGACCTGCACCGCTGCGAAGGCTATCGCAACTTCTGCAACAAGCTGTGGAACGCCACGCGCTTCGTGCTGATGAACACCGAAGGCAAGGATTGCGGCATCGATCCGAATGCCGTCCCCGACATCAGCCCGGACGGCCTGCACTTCTCCTTCGTCGACCGCTGGATCGTCAGCCGCCTGCAACGCACCGAGGCCGAAGTCGAACAGCATTTCGCCGATTACCGCTTCGACCTGCTGGCGCGGGCCATCTATGAATTCATCTGGGACGAGTTCTGCGACTGGTATCTCGAACTGGCCAAGGTGCAACTCCAGTCGGGCGATGAAGCCGTTGCCCGTGCGACGCGCCGCACGCTGGTGCGCGTGCTCGAAACGGTGCTGCGCCTCGCCCACCCGCTGATCCCCTTCATCACCGAGGAACTGTGGCAGGCCGTCGCGCCGCTTGCCTATCGCAAGACGCATGAATCGATCATGCTCGCCGCCTATCCGAAGGCCGATCCGCTCAAGTTCAACGAAGCCAGCGAAACCAAGACGCAGCAACTCAAGGACCTGGCCTACGCCTGCCGCAACCTGCGCGGCGAGATGAATCTGTCGCCAGCACAGAAGGTGCCGCTGATCGCCAGCGGCAATGCCGACGTGCTGAAGCGTTGCGCCCCGTACCTCCAGGCGCTGGCCAAGCTCTCCGAGGTGCAGATTGTCGACACCCTGCCGGAAGACGCCAACGCACCGATCGCCGTCGTCGGCGAGATCCGCCTGATGCTCAAGATCGAGATCGACGTCGCCGCCGAGACCGAGCGCCTGACCAAGGAAATCGCCCGCCTCGAAGGCGAGATCGTCAAAGCCCACGCCAAGCTGGCCAACGAAAGCTTCGTCGCACGGGCGCCGGCGCAGGTCGTCGAACAGGAGAAGAAGCGCCTCGCCGATTTCTCGGCAACCCTGGAAAAACTGAAGCCGCAACTCGACCGCCTCAAGCGTGCCTGAGAAGCTGTCTCGAAAAATGTCGCGAGCGCAGCCAGTTGGGCCGCGCCCGGCGCACAGCGACGAGACAGTACACGTTGTACGGCGAGGAGCGAGCACCGCGCAAGGCCCAAATGACAAGCGCAGTAATTTTTGAGACAGCTTCTGCGATTCACATCAAGCGGATCACGGTGGACGTCGACTCGATCGACATCCACCAGCACGTCAATAACCAGGAATACCTGCGCTGGATGCAGGACATCGCCATCGAGCACTCGTCTTTGCAGGGCTGGCCGATGGAACGCTACCTCGAGACCGGCGCCTCGTGGTACGTCAAATCACACTTCATCGAATACCTGAAACCGGCGACGCTCGGCGACACGCTGATCGTCGGCACCTGGGTCGCTGCCATGGGCGAGCGCAATTCGCCGCGCCGCACGCTGTTCCTGCACGCCGACACGCACCAGATCGTCGCCCGCGCCGAAACACAGTGGATTTTCGTCAGCCTCCGAAACGGGCGACCGCTGGCGATTCCCGACGCCGTGCGCCAGGCCTTTGTCATCATCGATGCGGAAGATGCGGCGCTCGCCGCGATCAGGCAGCAGGCGAAGGGCTGAGTCCAAGCAACCAGACGGCGGCAGTGATCGTCACGAAGGACAGCACCGTCGCGACCATGACGATGCGGGCGATGCGCCCCGAATCGGCACCGAAACGCTCGGCCAGCATCGTGATGTTGATCGCCGGCGGCAGCGCCGCCACCGCCGTCAAGCCCGCCAAGGAGAGGCTGTCGAGGGCAAACCCCAGGGCCTGAACGACGAGACCGAAACCGTAGACCAGCGCCGGATGCGCGAGCAGTTTGACGAGCGCCGCCGGCACATAATCGCCCGCCGGAATCGGCGCTGCCGCGGTCACCGCATTGCGCGCCAGGATGCAGCCAATGGCAAACAGCGCGACCGGCGAGGCCGTGTCGCCAAGCATGGCAATCGCCTTATCGACAGGCCCCGGCATCACCACTCCGAAGGCGCCGCAAGCGAGCCCGGCGGCGATCGGCCACGGCAAGGGATTGGCCAAGGCCCCGCGCAGCGCGCCGACAAAGGCCCGCCAGATGGTCCGCAAGACGCCACTGCCGGAAGACCCTTCCGGCATCTGCACGATCGCGATACATGACGACGTCACCAGGAAGAGATCGACCAGCACGGTCACCAGCACGACACGCACACCGGCCTCGCCGAGCAGCGCGACGAGCAGCGGGATGCCCATGAAACCGGCATTGGGATAGACCGAGGCCAGGGCGCCGAAGGCGGCATCCTTGAGCCGCACACGTTCATTGCGGCTGAAAACGATGGTCGCACTGACAATCACCGCCGCGCAGCCCAGGTACACCAGAATCAGCGGACCGTCGAGCAGCCGTTGCAGCGAAGTGCTCATGCCCATGCGGAAGAGCAGCGCTGGCAGCGCGAACGAGACGATGTAGCTGGTCAGCCCCGGGATGGCGTTCACCGGCAGCAGTTCGCGCCGGATCGCGACGAAGCCGCACGCCACCAACGCGAAGATCGGGAACGTAACGGCGAGAACGGAAATCAGTTGCTGCATCGTTGGGCTTCGTCGTTTCTCTAAGAGACCATGGCCGTACGTCGGCTCAACGCCGGCGCGTCTTCCTGACCATCTGCAGGACCGCCGCGAGCAGGAGCAGCAGGAAGCAGAGCACCGACCAATTGGCCAGGGAGAAGCCGAGGAAAATCCAGTCCTTCTGCGTACAGAAACCGGTCACCATGAACATCGCCGGCCATTGCGCGCCGAGCCAATTGACGAGCTGCTCGGTCGGCGTCGGCTCACCGAAGCCGCACTCGGTCGCCAGTTGCGGCGCATACTGCATCCAGCTCTGCTGGCCGGCCGCCACCATTCCGCCGATCGCCGTAAGGATCAGCAACACGCACCAGAAGCGACGCCCGCCCGGAAAGGCAGCGCCAGCAAGCGACCAAGTGCCGAAAACAAGGTAGATCACCCGCTGCAGGATGCAGAGATGACAGGGATTCAGCCGGGCGACTTCGCCCAGCACCAGCCCCGCCGCGACGAAGCCGAACGATACGACGGCGAGCAGGATGAAGCCGCTCCGGACCGACAAACGCTGAAACATGTGCAACACCTTCGAAATCTGGACCAGCGCGCATTCTAACAGCCCCCGGGATTTCGCGATCCCGGGCCTGATCGTGTATAGTCTGCGGCAATGACCCCCGCCGCTTCCATCACCATGAAAACACGCATTCTGCTGATCGAGGACGACGAGCGCCTCGCCAACCTGACCGCTGAATACCTGCGCAAGAACGAGTTCGATGTCGCCATCGAAACCCGTGGCGACACGGCCGAGGCCCGCATCCTCCGCGAAGATCCCGAACTCGTCATCCTGGACGTCATGCTGCCGGGCAAGGATGGCTTCGAAGTCTGCCGCAGCGTGCGCAGCCAGTACAAGGGCGTCATCCTGATGCTGACCGCGCGCGACGAGGACCTCGACCAGATCCTCGGGCTTGAACTCGGCGCCGACGACTACCTCGCCAAGCCGGTCCAGCCGCGGCTCTTGCTCGCCCGCATCAAGGCCTTGCTGCGGCGCGCCCCGGTGGCGCCTGCAGGCGAAGGCAACGCGCCCGCCAGCGAAAGTGAAGAGCTTTGCTTCGGCAACTTCCGCATCAGCCAGGCCACCCGCAGCACCCACCTGGGCAATGAATCGATCGACCTGACGACGGCCGAGTTCGACCTGCTCTGGCTGCTCGCTAGCCACGCCGGCAACATCCTGTCGCGCGACGACCTGCTGCAACAATTGCGCGGCATTGGCTTCGACGGCCTCGACCGCTCGATCGACGCACGCATCTCGCGCCTGCGCCGCAAGCTCGGCGACGACCCGGAAAATCCGACGCGCATCAAGACCGTTCGCGGCAAGGGCTACCTGTTCAGCAAGCATGACTGGCAATAACGGCGGCCGCAACCGGCGACTGCTCGACATCCTCTGGCGCTACAAGCCTACCCCCTGGCGCGGCAGCTACAGCCTGTCGCGGCTGTTCCTCAGCTTCTACCTGCTCGTCATGGGCTCGTTCGTGGCGATCGCCTTCTTCGCCGACTTCGTCATCTCGACTTCGGTCAGGGACATCACCGACGACTACACGCGGCGCTTCATGCAGGGCACCATCGTCCTGATCGAGGAGGACCTGTTCCGCAAGCCGCGCAAGGACTGGCCGGATGCGATCAGGGCGCTCGACCGCAAATTCTCGTACAAGCTCGACATCGTCGAACGCTGGACGCTCAAACTCAAGCGCAAGCAGGCGGAAAAGCTCGATGCCGGTGAGCTCGCCATCGATACCGACGGCGACGTCCTCTATCACCGCCTGAAAAACACCTCGCAGGTGCTCGTCGTCGGCCCGCTCTCGCCCAACGCCAACCCGGAGCGGCCGCGATCTTTGCCGCTCGAACTGCGCGTCCGGCTGCTGACCTGGAGCCTGATCGGTTTCATCCTGGCGATCGCCGTCTGGTTCTGGGTGCGTCCGGTTTGGCGCGACCTCGAAGCCTTGCGCAAGACCGCGCGAGCGCTCGGCGAAGGACACTTCGAGTCGCGCGCGCCCGAAGCCCGCAGCCGCGCCTTCGAACTGCTCACCGAAACGCTCAACGGCATGGCCGAACGCATGCAGCGCCTGATCGCCATGCAAAAGGAGTTGTCGAGCGCGATCTCACACGAACTGCGCACGCCGATCGCGCGCATGCGCTTCGCCGTCGAAATGCTGCCTGACGCCGATCAGGCCGACGAACGCGAACGCCTGCAGACGATGATGAACGATGATCTCGAGGAACTCGACAATCTCATCGACGCCAGCCTCACCTACTCCCGCTTCGAGCGCGAGCAACCGGAACTGCACCTGACCAGCGTCGATCTCGCCGAGTGGCTCAACGACAATGTCGATGGCATTCGCATCCTCGGACGCTCGCTCGAAATCACCGTCGACTGCAGCAACCTGCCGCCGGGCCAACAGGTCGAACTCGATCTCAAGAGCATGCCCTACGCGCTCACCAACCTCCTGCGCAACGCCATCAAGTACGCTCATTCGCGCGTCGTCGTCAGTGCCCAGATCAGCGGCAGCCGCGCCCTCGTTCACGTCGATGACGACGGCATCGGAATCGCCCCCGAGGAACGCCAGAAAGTCTTCAGCGCCTTCACCCGACTCGACCGTTCGCGCGACCGGGCGACCGGCGGCTACGGGCTCGGCCTCGCCATTGTCAGACTGGTACTCGAGCAGCATGGCGGCTCCGCCATCGCCGACGCCTCGCCGCTCGGCGGCGCCCGCTTCACGCTGAACTGGCCGGTGTTACACAGCGTCACGCAATCATGACGAAGCTGCCAAGGAATCTTGCCGGTACAGCGTCTAAGATGCCAGCGCACACCGAAAAACGACCTTCGTTTTTTCTTTCCCGCACATTGATTGGCAACACGCACGACATGCACCTTGACGATCACTCGCACCCGCTTATGTCCATGCAACGATCCCGATTCCCGCTGGCCGAAGGCGTTGGCGTTTTCCTTGGCGTGATCGCCTGGGATCTGCTTACCGAAGGCACCATGGAAGTCACCAAGGCGTTGCTGGTCTCCGGTCCGGTGTCCCTGCTCTGGTTCGCTTTCCGTTGCTGGAAGGACCGGCAGCACCGGCAATAGAAAAAGGCTGCGCACAACATCCTGACGGCATTGCGTTACACACCGTCACGCAAGCGCGAAACAAGCCACACAGACGGGTTTTCCGAACATCGATACACTGGCTCCATTGCTTCAGCGTCCCCGCTGACAATGTTTGACCCTCCCTGACTCATCGCAATGATGAGATTTTGATCCCGTGCCACACCGGCGCGGGATTTTTTTATGCGGGATCGGAAAGCAGCCGAACTTCGCGCTGCGGGTAGGGGATCACCACGCCATGCTCGCGGAATGTCTTCCAGATCGCCAGGTTGAGATCCGAGACGATGCCGCCGATGCCGATTTCGGGATCGGCCACCCAGAAGCCGAGTTCGAGATTGATGCCGTTGTCGGCGAATCCGGTCACCAGCACCCCCGGCGCCGGATCGGCGAGTACGCGCGAATGCCTGCGCGCAACCCCGACCAACAGCTGAATCACCTGTTCCAGATCGGTATCGTAGGCGACCTGCACGCTCGTCGTCGCCCGGACACGCGTATCGGTATAGGAAAGATTGCGGACGATGTTGCTGACCAGATATTCGTTCGGAATGATCACCTCGGTACCGACCAGCGTACGCAGTACGGTATAGCGCGTGGTGATCTGCGTGATCGTGCCGGTCGTCTTGTCATCGACGGCAACGAGGTTGCCGAGCCGGATCGAACGGTCGAGCAGGATGATGAAGCCGCTGACATAATTGCTGGCGATTTTCTGCAGACCGAAGCCGAGCCCGACCGCCAGCGCGCCGCTGAACACCGACAACGCCGTCACGTCGATGCCGACCAGCGACAGGCTGAGCAACAAGGCAATCACCGACAGGAAGGCTTTGGCCAACCGCGCCAGCACCTCGCGCAGATTGGCGTCCATCCGGTTGGCTGCCATCAGCCGGTTCTCGACCAGGCTGGCGATCCACAGGGCGAGCAGCAGGGTCGCCGCCACCGTCACCGCGCCGTGCAGGACGATCCAGAGATCCAGGCGCTGCTTGCCGACGACGAAGGTCACCTGCTCCAGCGATTCGACCACCGGATCGGCTAGCCCCGTCATGTCGAGCACCATCCCGACCCAGACCGCGGTCGTGATGAAGCGCTCGAAGGCACTCAGGAAACCGCCGTCGGAGAAGACACAGCGCAACACGTAGACGACGACGCGGGCCAGCAGCCAGGCCACCAGCAGCGGCACGACGAGATCGAAGAGGCTGAGATGCTCCCAGCCCATACCGCGCAGGACCCGGCGCGTTACCAGCAGCAGGACGACGGCAACTAGGGGGAACGCCAGGCGCTTCATCCCGCCGGCACCGAAAGCTCGCAGCACGCTGCGTTCAGGGCGTGGCCGCATGCAGATCGGCTCGCGCAAATGGCGCGAAATCCACCACGACAGCACCAGGGCAACGACCAGCGCCGACGCCGTCCAGAAAAATTCCGGCGTATTGAGGTCGCGCGCCAGCGCGTTGATCAACAGGAAGAACTTCTGCTCATTCATCGCCGCTCCATGACCGCTGCGAAGAAGCCGTCGGTACCATGACGATCGGGTCGCAGCTGCAAGCGACCGTTGGCATCCTCTTCAATGACAATATCCTGCTTGCGCAAAACCTCGGCAGCCGACAGCGCGACGAACTCCGGATGTGCCGACAGGAAGGCGGAAACGACCGCCTCATTCTCGTCGCACAGCAGGCTGCAGGTGGCATAGACGAGACGCCCGCCGGAACGGACCAGCGAAGCGGCTGCCTTCAGGATCGCCGCCTGCTTGGCGGTCAGTTCGGCGACACTCTCCGGCGTCTGCCGCCACTTCAGGTCCGGATTGCGACGCAGGGTTCCGAGTCCCGAACACGGGGCATCGACGAGCACGCGATCGAGCTTGCCGGCGAGCCGCTTGATCTTGATGTCATTTTCGGACTCCAAGCGCGCCGGATGGACGTTGGACAGACCAGAACGCGCGAGGCGCGGCTTGAGCTTGGCCAGACGCTTCTCGACCACGTCAAAGGCATAAAGACGCCCCTGCGAACGCATCAGCGCGCCGAGCAGCAGCGTCTTGCCGCCGGCGCCGGCGCAGAAATCGGCAACCATTTCGCCGCGTTTCGGCTGGACCAGGAACCCGAGCAACTGGCTGCCCTCGTCCTGGACTTCGATGCTGCCGTCAAGGAACAGCGGATGGCGCGCCAACGAGGGCTTGCCGGCCAGACGAATCCCCAAGGGCGAATACGGGCAGGCCTGGGCGGCGATCCTGTCGTCCGCCAGGCGCGCCAGCACGTCCTCGCGCTTCGCCTTGAGCGGATTGACGCGCAGGTCGAGCGGCGCCGGCTGCGCCAGGCCGTTCGCCAGCGACACGACCTCGTCCGCCGCAAACTCGGCCGACAGCGCCTCGAACAACCAGTCGGGCAGGTCGAGACGAACTGCCGGCGGCAGATCCTCAAGGCGAACCGCCTTGGCCTGCGCCAGCCATTTGGCTTCATTCTCGCCGAGCACCGCATCGAGTTCGCGCCGATTGAGGCCTTGCAAACAACCAAGCCATGCCAGCAGCAAGTGTCGCGAAGACGGCTGCTCGCCGCACCGGGCGAGCAACGAGCGCTTGCGCCGCAGCACCCCGTACACCGCCTCGGCGATGAAACCGCGATCGCCGTGACCAAGCTGGCGATGCAAACGGAAATAGCGGGATACCGTCGAATCGGCGGGAAAAGTCGTGCCGAGCAACTCGGACAGCAAGGCGGCGGCGTGGTCGAACAGGGCGGGGGTCAAACGCATCGTAATTATCACTTCATCATGTAAAGGGGGTGGTCAGCGCTGCGGGCCATCACCGCCGACGGAACCCAGCTGGATATCCGTCGCGACCTGGACCAGGCTGCCGCCCGTGTTGTCTTCATGGCGGATTTTAACCGGCAACAGCAGATAATCATAAGCCAGCCACAATTCGGTCGTATTCGAGCCCGGCGCACGCAGGTGCAAAGTGCGCACGCGGCCCAAGGGCAACTCAAGCTCCTCGTCGCCGATCGCCTCAAGGCGATAGATGCCGACCTTGCGGCCGGTGGCGATCGTCAGCGCGCGCGCGATCCGGGGATCGGGCATGAAGCCGAGATGAAAATTGAATGACAGCAGGTCCTGCGCGCCGGTCTCGAGCGTCTGCGGCTCGCCGTTGCCGACCCGGAGCGTCCGCTGCGCCCAGTCGAAATCGGCCGTCTCGCCACCATCGGCACCGTTACGCCGAATGACGAATCGTTCGGGTTGCAGCCCCTCTGCCGTCAGCCGTCCGCGACTTTCCATGTCGATCCGGTAACGCTTGAACAACCAGACGATCCCGGTCGTTTCGGTATGCAGTCGCAAGGTGTAATGCCCCTCCGCCACTTCCCATTCACTGACGGCGCGGCCAATCTCGAAGCCGCTGTCGCCGCGATCGACGCGATAACGGATGCGACCGAAGTCGGGCATGTCGGGCGGCGGCAACACCTCCGTCGGCGGCGCCGGTACCGCCTCATTCACGGACGGGCGTTCCGGCGCGGCGACGGCCTCGTCCGCCGGGACAGCGGCCGACGCCTGCCCGGCCGCATCCGGCACCGTCATGACCGGCGTCGCCGGCGGCGTCTCGTGACGCACGGTACGGCGACCTTTCCTGAGCGGTGTGCGCACCGGTTCGGCGATCGGAGCATCGCGCAGGGCTTTCGGCATCGGGCGCAATTCCGCCTGCAGCGGACTGGGCTCGTTCTCGGTCGGCAGATCGATGTCCGGACCGAATAACACCGCCGCGTGCAGTCCCAGTGACGCGGCGAAGGCCAGAATCAGGACGAAAGGCATGCCGGCGAGACGAGCCCCGGCGACACGCGCTGCGGCGCGGCGAGGCGCACGCAGCCGTCGACGAGACTCAGCCGATCCTCGACGAACCAGCGAATCGCCTGCGGATAGAGTGCATGCTCCGCGACAAGCACACGCGCCGCCAGCGCTGACTCGTCGTCACCATCGACGACCGGCACCGCTGCCTGAGCGATGATCGGCCCGTGATCGAGCGTCGGCGTGACGAAATGCACCGTACATCCATGCACGCGTACGCCCGCGGCCAGCGCCTGCCGGTGCGTATGCAGACCGGGAAACGACGGCAGCAGCGAGGGATGGATGTTGATCATGCGCCCCGCATAGCGCAGGACAAAGGCATCGGTGAGAATACGCATGAACCCGGCAAGCACGACGAGATCTGGCGAACATGCGTCAATGGCCTCGGCCAGCGCCGCATCGAAGGACTCGCGGCTGGCATGGGCGCGATGATCGACGACGCCGACCGGGATGCCGCGCGCGCGCGCCGTCTCGAGGCCCGGCGCCTCCTGGCGATTCGAGATCACGGCGACGATCTCGGCCGGCAGCGCGCCGGAGGCCGCCGCATCGAGGATCGACAGCATGTTGCTGCCGCGTCCGGAAATAAGTATGACGAGTCGTTTCATTTGAATCCCAAGGCTCCCACCGGGAGGAAAACGGCGGCGGCGACGCTTTGCGTGAGCCGCGTCACTGAGCGGCCGTGTTTGTCGGCCATGACTTTCGACAAGGTGTCGAGCAGGCCGATCAGGCGTCCGAACTCGCGCTCGAAGCTTAGATTGGGCTGCGTCGAATCAAGTTCATTCGACAGCAGCAGGAGTTCGCCCGTGCCGTCGCGCGACGAGGCCAGCTTCCAGATGGCGATCTCCATGTTGCGTGCGCAGTTGTAGAGTTTCTGCTCGCTGAGGTCGTCGAGCATGAAAAATTCCTGTTTGTACTCGAAGGTCGCGTAGACCATGCCGAGCAAGCCGCTCATCAAGGCCAGCACTCGGTCGCCGGTATAGTCGGGCGAAAAGGCGAACAGCGCGGCGGCCCCTTCGTGCCGCCCCTCGAGTTCGGGGAAATCGAACCGCCCCGAAAACAAACGCGCCAGCGCCGCATCGAGACTCGCCTGCCCCGCCTTGCGCCATTCGCGCGGATTGCGGCGGTAGAGCTTTTCGGCGATGCGGCGCAAGCCGGCGACCAATTCGGTGCGATGCGTATCGATGACGCGATCGACCTCGGACTTGGCCAGATAGCGCGCATCGAAATGCGTCTCGCGTTGACCGTCCGAACCGACACGCGTGGCGCAGGACGTCAGTAATGTGACCAACACCAGCGGAAACGCGCGGTGCCGGAACATGACGTCCTACCCCCGGCGATGCTGCAACCAGCCGACGAAAGCTGGCAAAAGGGAGACGACGACGATCCCGACGATGACGACCGAGAGGTTCTGCTTGACCCAGGGCAGATTGCCGAAGAAATAGCCGACGAGCAGCAGGGAAACCACCCAGAGGGCGGCGCCGACCAGGTTATAGACGCAAAACCGCAGGTAGTTCATACGCCCGACGCCGGCGACGAAGGGCGCGAAGGTGCGAAATAGGGGCAGGAAGCGCGAGAGTACCAGCGTCTTGCCGCCGTGCTTTTCATAGAAGGCCTCGGTCTTCTGTAGCGCCGCCTTGTTGAAGAACAGGGAGTCCTCCCACTTGAAAACGCGCGGTCCGATGTAACGGCCGATATGATAATTGAGCATGTTGCCGGCAGCCGCTGCGACCACCAGCAAGGCCAGCAACACGCCGATGTTCATGCCACCGACGGCAGCCAGCGCGCCGGCGACGAAGAGCAGCGAATCGCCGGGCAGGAAAGGCGTCACGACGAAACCCGTCTCGCTGAAGATGATGGCGAACAGGATGGCATAAATCCAGACGCCATATTGCTGGACGAGCACGGCAAGGTACTTGTCCAGGTGCAGGACGATGTCGATGAAGGCGGCCACGTATTCCATTGCTGACGGATCCCGAAAAATGGCCGATTTTACCGCAGGCCGGCCGCCTATGCCCCCGGTTTAGCCGGCGTATTGGCGAGAACCTGCGCCAACTCGACCGCCGTCTTGACGCCCATCTTCTCGAACAGGCTGGAACGATGGACCTCGACGGTACGCATGCTGACATGCAACTCGTCGGCGATCACCTTGTTGAGTTTGCCGGCGAGCACCCGCTCCATGACCTGGCGCTCGCGCATCGACAACTGGCTCAGACGATTGTTGATCGACTCGACCGACGCCGCCGCGGCACGCAAGGACTCGTCATGCTTGAGCGCCTGGACGATGCGATCGACGAGTTGATTGTCATTGCAGGGCTTCTCGACGAAATCGAAAGCGCCGTGCTTGAGCGCAGCGACCGCCAGCGGCACGTCGCCGTGCCCGGTCAGGAAGATCACCGGCATCGAGCACCCGCGCTCGCGCAGGAGGTCGAAGAGCGCGTTGCCGCTCATCCCGTCCATGCGGATGTCGAGCAGGATGCAACCGGCCATCTGCGGACTCCACATCTCGAGGAAGGCCTCGGCCGAAGAGAATTCGAGACAGGGAATGCCTCGCGACTGCAACAGCCATCCGAGCGAATCCCGGATCGCTTCGTCATCATCAACAATATGGACGGTAGGGTTCATTGCGGCGCAATCGGTAATGAAATACTGAAAATGGTACCGCCTTTGAGATTATCTTCAACCCACAGGCGGCCACGATGGAATTCGATGATCGAACGGCAGATGTTCAGCCCCATCCCCATGCCTTCCTGCTTGGTCGAGAAGAAGGGCGTAAACAATTTTTCACGGATCGACGGCGAGATGCCGGTACCACGATCGGCGACGCGAATCCTCGCCTGTCCGTCCTCGGTCAGCGCCAGTCGGATCGTCAGACGACGGCGCTCGGGCGGAATGTCGTCGCTCATCGCGTCGATCGCATTGCGCATCAGGTTGAGCAGTACCTGTTCCAGCATCACCCGGTCGGCATAAAGCGTTACCGAAAGCTCGGGAATCTTGCGGATGATCCGCACGCTATGGAGCTTGGCGTCGGCCTCGATGAAGCCGATGCTGTCCTCGATGATCTCGACGAGATTGCAGGGCGCGAGCTTCGGCTCGCTCTTGCGTACGAAATCATGTACCCGCCGGATGATGTGACCGGCGCGACGCGCCTGCACACCGAGCTTTTCCATGACCATGCGCAATTCATCCGGCGAGAAATTCTCGGCCGAGAGCTTGTTCAGGCAGCCGGTGTTGTAACTCGTGATCGCCGCCAGCGGCTGGTTGAGTTCGTGCGCCAGCGACGACGCCATTTCGCCCATCGTCACCAGCCGCGAGGTCTGCTGCAGCTTTTCCTGCTGCTGGCGTGCCAGTTCTTCAGACCGCTTGCGCTCGGTCACATCGACGATCGACGACATCCAGCCCGTCTGGCGCCCATCGGCATCGATCAGCGGCGCCTCGTAGATCAACGCGTCGAAACGCGAACCATCCTTGCGCATGAAGCGGATTTCCAACCCTTCGCGCCGTTCGCCGTCATGGACCAACGCATCGGTCACCGCCTGTATCCGCTCCATCTCCTCAGGCGGCCAGAACGGTAGCGGCGGCCGCGCATCGAGCAACTCGGCCTCGCTGAAGCCGACCATCTGGCAAAACGCCGGATTGACGTAGGTGATGCGGCCTTCGAGATCGCGGGCGCGCATGCCGATCGTCAGCGAGTCCTCCATCGCCTTGCGGAACGCATGCTCGGCACGCAGCGCCTGTTCGGCGGCGATACGACGCTGGATATGCTTGCGCATGCGCCACAAACTGGCAAGCACGGCAGCCACCAGGGCAATCACCAGGCCGATCAGGACGCGCTGGGCAAAGTCGCCCTTGTCCGGGTAGGCATCGACACGCAAGACCATGCCGAAGCCGGGCGGTTCGAGCGGAATCGCGTAATTGACCGGGGTCGTGACTTCGCCGAGTTTCGATTTTCCGGCGAGCGAATTGCCGTTGTTATCGAGAATCCGGACCTGGTACTTCTCCGAGAACCACCACGGCACCAACTGTTTCAGCAGCGAATTGATCGAATAAACACCGACCAACGCCCCGCGAAAACGCCCTTTTTCGAACACCGGCGTATACACATTGAACTGATAACCGGCATCGGTCGAATAGGCATCGGTATAGAGCGACTTGCCGAGTTTGCCGACCATATCGACGGTCTGGCGCGAAATGTCGTCGCGTTGGCCGTTGCCGCCCGGACGCGTCGAATTGTGCACCGGATTGATCGCCAGCCGATGTCCGGCGGCATCGACCCAGACGATTTGCTGGAGATCCGGATTGCTCTTCAGCAGGTATTGCGTTCGCAACTGGAATAGCGGCGCCTTGTGGCGCTCCTGCGCCAGATCGGTGGCCAACTGCTCAAGATGTTCGCTGTTACGCTCGATGTGGAAGCTGATACTCTGTTCGAGCCACAGCACGTCGGCGATCAAGGTCGAGCGCTGTTCGTCGGCTTCGTTCTGGCGCAACAGGAAATAGAGCGCGACCAACAACACGAGCAGCAAGCCCATCGCCAGCTTCAAACCGGTCAGATACCAGTTCGACCACCGGATCGACGACAGGATCGGGCCTTTCTTACCGCCGTTCTTGACCGAAGCCGAGATCATGCTCCCTCCGCCTGCCAGCATCGTGGCACGACAGTCCCCACACCGCGGACACCCGCGACCGGGCGCAAACACTCAAGGTTGGAAGCCAAGGATAAATGCATGGCCGGAGTTTACCGCAAAAGGGCGTCCCGGTTCGCCCCCGTACCGCCCTGCTGCGCGCCCAAGCCCATAAAAAAGCCCGCCGGAAGGCGGGCTTTTTGCATGACTACGCGTCGAACGGCTTAGCCGCCAGCACCCATCAGCGCCAGCACCACACCGCCGGCAACCACCGAGGCTACCTGACCCGCAGCGTTCGCACCCATCGCGTGCATCAGCAGGAAGTTCTCGAAGTCCTCGTCCTGCGCCACGCGCTGGCAAACCCGCGCCGCCATCGGGAACGCGCTGATACCCGCCGCGCCGATGATCGGGTTCACCTTGCCGCCCGTCAGAACGTTCAGGATCTTCGCGAAGATCACCCCGGCCGCACAGTCAACACCGAACGCCAGAAGACCCAGACCCAGAATGAACAGCGTCGAGAACTTCAGGAAGTCCGTGCCAACCATCGTGCCGCCAACCGCCAGACCCAGGAACAAGGTCACCGTGTTCGCGATCTCATTCGACGAGGCCTTCGTCAGACGTTCCACCGCACCCGATTCCTTCATCAGGTTGCCCAGCATCAGCATGCCGATCAGCGGCGTCGCAAACGGAACCAGAATACCCACCATCACCGTCACGATGATCGGGAACATGATCCGCGTCCGCGTGCTCAGCTTCCGCGACGCATACGGCATGCGGATCGCACGCTCATGCTTCGTCGTCAGCGCGTAAATCACCGGCGGCATGATGATCGGTACCAGCGACATGTAGCTGTAAGCAGCCACCGTGATTGGCCCAAGCATATGCGGTGCAAGAATACCCGACACGTAGATCGACGTCGGTCCGTCAATCGCGCCAATGATACCGATCGAGGCCGCTTCCTTCTGCGTGAAGCCCAGCAGCAGCGCCAGAATCAGCGTCAGGAAGATCCCGAACTGACCCGCAGCACCCAGCAGCACGAACTTCGGATTCTCCAGGAGCGGTCCAAAGTCGGTCAGCGCACCGATCCCGATGAAGACCAGCAGCGGGAACATCTCGTTGCCCACGCCCATCTCGTACAGAATCTTCAGCATCCCGTCTTCGGCAATCAACGGCGACAGCGGCAGGTTGGCGAGCAGACAGCCCGCGCCAATCGGCAGCAGCAGCAGCGGTTCGTAGTCCTTGACGATCGCAAGATAGAACAGGACAAACGACACGCCGATCATGACCAGCGACTGCCATGTGACGCCATTGACGCCTTTCATGAGCAGGCCGATCGTTTCTTGATCGATCATCTCAGTCCTCCTTGAAGGTGACGATCACGTCGCCGTGACCGACACTTTGTCCCGCCGCCACGCACACTTCACCGATAACGCCGTCACGCGGCGCACCAATCACGTTGTGCATCTTCATCGCGTCCAGAATCGCCACTTGCTGACCACGCGTTACCTTGTCGCCAGCCTTGACATTCACTTCCAGGATCACGCCAGGCATCGGCGCCTTCAGCGCGCCCTTGCC
>NZ_FNCY01000014.1 GCF_900099695.1 Propionivibrio dicarboxylicus
AACGCCGACCCGACGCTGAGCTACGCGGTCGGTGGTTCGGGGCTCGTCAATGGTGACACGCTGAGCGGCGCCTTGAGCCGTATAAGCGGCGAGAACGTCGGTGCCTACGCCATCAATCAGGGTAGCCTCGCGGCAAGCGGCAACTACGCGCTGAGTTATAGCGGCAGCACCCTGTCGATCAGCCCGGCGACGCTGACGGTGACGGCGGATAATCAGAACCGTGTCTATGGCGACACCAACCCGGCGCTGAGCGGCACGATCAGCGGCTTCAAATTCAGCGACACGGCCAACGTACTGACGACGGCACCGAGCTACGCAACGACGGCGAATGCCACGAGCAATGTCGGCAATTACGCCGTAACTGGCAACGGCGCGGCCGCGAGCAACTACACGTTCAACTATGTCAATGGCACGTTGGCGGTGACGCAGCGTCCGATCAATGTGACAGCGGAAGCGCAGAGCAAAGTGTATGGTAACGCCGATCCGACGCTGAGCTACGTGGTCGGTGGTTCGGGACTCGTCAATGGTGACGCGCTGAGTGGCACCTTGAACCGTACAAGTGGCGAGAACGTCGGTGCCTACGCCATCAACCAGGGCAGCCTCGTCGCGAGCAGCAACTACGCGCTGAGTTATACGGGCAACAACCTGTCGATCACCCCGGCAACGCTGACGGTGACGGCGGACAATCAAAGCCGCGTTTATGGCGATGGCAACCCGGCCCTGAGCGGCACGGTCAGCGGCTTCAAATTCAGCGACACGGCCAGCGTGCTGACGACGGCGCCGAGCTACGCGACGGCGGCCACTGCCACGAGCAACGTCGGCAACTACGCCGTTACTGGCAACGGCGCGGCAGCGTCGAACTACACGTTCAATTATGTCAATGGCACGCTGGCGGTGACGCAGCGTCCGATCAGTGTGACAGCGGAAGCGCAGAGCAAAGTGTATGGCAACGCCGAGCCGACACTGAGCTACGCGGTCGGTGGTTCGGGACTCGTCAATGGCGACAGCCTGAGCGGTGCCTTGAGCCGTACCAATGGCGAGAACGTCGGCGCCTATGCCATCAACCAGGGCAGCCTCGTCGCGAGCAGCAACTACGCGCTGAGTTATACGGGCAACAACCTGTCGATCACCCCGGCAACGCTGACGGTGACGGCGGACAATCAAAGCCGCGTTTATGGCGACGCCAACCCGGCGCTGAGCGGCACGATCAGTGGCTTCAAGTTCAGCGACACGGCCAGCGTACTGACGACAGCACCGAGCTACGCAACGACGGCCAATGCCACGAGCAATGTCGGCAACTACGCCGTTACTGGCAACGGTGCGGCAGCGTCGAACTACACGTTCAATTATGTCAATGGCGCGCTGGCGGTGACGCAGCGTCCGATCAGTGTGACAGCGGAATCGCAGAGCAAGGTGTATGGCAACGCCGATCCGACGCTGAGTTACGCGGTAGGTGGCTCGGGACTCGTCAATGGCGACAGCTTGAGCGGCGCCTTGAGCCGTACAAGTGGCGAGAACGTCGGCGCCTACGCCATCAACCAGGGCAGCCTCGCGGCAAGCGGCAACTACACGCTGAGTTATAGCGGCAGCACCCTGTCGATCAGCCCGCGGCCGATCAGCGCAACCTTGGTCGGCAGTATTTCCAAGGAATACGATGCGACGACGAACGCGACGCTCGGCGGCAACTATGCGCTGAGCAACGTTCTTGCGGCGGATCAGAGCTCGGTGGCGTTGGCAGCGGCGAGCGGTCAATATGCCGACAAGAATGCCAGTACCGCTATCCAGGTGAGTTTTGGCGCTCTGTCGCTCACGGGAACGCTGGCCGCTAATTATCAATTGGTCCCGACAACGCTCGGTGGCAACGTCGGTGTCATTGTGCCGAAGGCGCTGGCGGTGTGGACGGGCGCGGTAGGTGATGGCAGCTGGAAGAATCCGGCCAACTGGGCGTCGAATATCGCCCCGGAAGCGGCCAATGTCCTCAATGCGTCGATACCCGCGGGGAGCGGCACCATCGTGTTCGATGCCGATACGCCGACGCGCCTGCAGACATTGATCTCTCAGCGCAGTATCACGCTCGCTAATGCCAGTGCGCTGACCTTGGGGACGACGCGAGCCGATGTGTCCGCCCTCGAAAGTGGCGCCACCCTGTCGATTATCGGCGGCACTCACGTGCTCAATGGCACGTTGAATACCGCGTCTTACGCACAATCCGGTGGCACGTTCTCCGGTAGCGGCGTGCTCAATCTCGCAGGGGCTTCCACTTTGTCTGCCGGTACGCTGGCGGTGACGACCAATGCGTTGGCTGGGTCCGTCGTTGATGCAACGGGTACTGCGACGATCTCGGCCGCGTTCAACAATGCCGGAACTTTGCTCACCGGCAATAACGTCCGGTTCGACCAGGTGCTGACGAACAACGGCGGCTTGGTTGCAGTCGGTGCAGGCACGACAACCGTGGCGGGCGGATTGCGCCAAAGCGGCGGTGACCTGCAAATGCGAGGTGGGACGCTGGCCGGCAACGTTGATCTGTCCGGAGGATCGCTGTGCGGATCGGGCAGCGTCAGCGGTGATGTCGCCATCAACGGTGGAGCGTTATCGGTTGGCTTCTCGCCTGGCCTGCTCAATGTGGGCGGTAATCTGACCTTGGCACCGGGCAGTTCGACGGTTATCGAACTTGGCGGCGACATGCCGGGAACAGGATACGATCAGATCAACGTTGCCGGCACTGCGACCCTCAACGGAAGTCTAAACGTGAGCAGTTATCACGGCTATACGCCGACGGCCGGAACGGCCTACCGCTTCCTGAACGCGCAACAAACGAATGGGAGATTTGCGGCAGTAACGGTTCCGGGCGATTGGGGAATGAGCGTGGGACTGTCCGGCAGCGCCTTCGATCTACGCATGCCGCAAGCGGCGTTGACCGAAGTGCCGCAGCTTCGCTACCTGCAGACTCTGCAGCAGGTGACGGCGCAGAAACCGGAAACGCTGGCGACGAATGCCGTTTCGACGGCGATTGCCGAAATCGTCGATAGCGATACGGAAACGGTGGCGGCTGTCAGTCAGACGCTGGCCCAGGCGACGGCGGCGAACGACGGAACGAATCAGAGCACCGTTCCGGCCCGGGTAGGATTGCGCCAATGTCGCTGAACGGGGGGCGAGAGATATCACTGCTCGTCCGGATGCTTCGGCGAGGCTTTGTCGTGTGTTGTGCTGCCCTGGCGTTTGCCGGTGCGAGCCATGCCGATCCAATTGCCACTGTGGAAGTCGCGGATGGAACGGTGTTTGTCCGCCAGGCCGACGGGAAACGGCGGATTCTTTCGAACGGTTCGAAAGTCGAGGTTGGCGACACGCTGACGACAGAGAAAGACAGTTATGCACGGCTGCGGTTCACCGACGGTAGCGAACTGGCGGTGCGCCCGTCTTCATCGTTGCGCGTGAACGACTATCACTATCAGGAATGGCAGCCGAATAACGACAGCTTCTCGATGCGTCTGATCAAGGGCGGCTTGCGCACGGTGACGGGTTTGATCGGCAAGCGCGGTAATCAGGATGCCTACAAGGTCGAAGGCGCAACAGCGACGATCGGGATTCGCGGGACCGACTTTGTCGCGCGCGTCTGCGGCCTGGAATGCGCGAGCGCAACGCCGCCGCGCAAGGCCGCCGACGGAGAGGATGAGATGCCGAATCCGATCGCCGCGAGACTGTTCAGCGCCGAAGGCCCCGTGCTGGTGACGCCGTTGGGCGGCACGGCAAAGCCGTTGGCGCAGGGGGATCCGGTTTATGTTGGCGACACCGTCGAGGCGGCGGCTTCGGGCCATGCCACGCTGGTGTTCAGCGATGAATCGCGCGTCGTCGTCAATGGCGGCAGCATCTACAAGATTGTGGCTTATCGCTATGCGCCGGCGAACAAGGAACGCAACCAGATGTTTACTGAATTGATCAAAGGGGGCTTGCGGGTGGTCACGGGGCTGATCGGCAAGGCGCAGCCATCGGCGGTGCGCTATGACACCGTGACGGCGACGATCGGTATTCGCGGCACGAACTTCGACATGGTGTGCACGCCGTCAGGCGCGCAAGGCGGTGCTTCCGGGCTCGACGTGCCGCAGATGGGCGTAAGTTGCCGCCAGGGCGTTTATGCCAGCACGCGCGAAGGGACGATCGAAGTGGCCTCGGGCGAAAGCCGGATGCTGGTACCCTCGGGTCAGGTCGGCTATATCGATGGGCCGGGGGCGCGGCCGGTACTACTTCCCAATGTCCCGCATTTTCTACAGAACTTGCCGGCGCCGAAACCAGAACAGTTCAAGGTCAATCATCAGGAGCTCTTCGGCAAGGATGCCAGCCAGATGAAGGAAGCCGGGTTGTATGTGTCGGTCAGGGACGGTCGCGTGGCGCTGACGCAACGCAGCGGCGAAGCGGTTGAATTGAAGGCCGGCGAAACGGGCTTTGCCGGAATCGAGGGACGTGGGCTGATGCGCATCGCCATCCCACCGCCATTTATCAATCAGGACGCGTATTTGCGCAGCATGAATGTCGATCCTGCGACCTGCCGATGAATTACCGATGACGATCAAACGAATTCTGCTATCTGTCCTTGTCGCCTTGTGCTGTGCCGGTGCTCACGCGGAGGAAGACGAGCCGGCCTTTGAGATTCGCGGGTATGTGGTCGAAGGCAATACCTTGCTGCCGCGCGATCAGGTCGAGGCGGTCCTGCTGGCCTATACCGGCCCGGAGGCAAGCTTTTCGACGATCCAGGAGGCAATCACCGCGCTCGAAGCGTTTTACGCGAAATCGGGTTATGGCGCGGTCAAGGCTTTTCTCCCCGAGCAGGATGTCGATCAGGGATTGATCCGGCTTCAAGTCGTCGAAGCGAAGATCGGCAGCATCATCATCAGCGGCAACACGTATTTCTCCGACGAGAATATCCGTCGGAGTGTTCCGGGCCTGCGCGAGGGCGAAACGCCGAATATGTTGCGCATCGACGATCAGTTGCGTCTGGCCAACGAAAACGGCGGCAAGAACACCGGACTCGTGTTCCGCCGCAACCAGAACGAAGGCGAAGTCGATGCCATGCTCAATGTGGCCGATGACTCGCCGCTGCGGTTGTCAGTGTCAATGGACAATACGGGTATCGCCTCGTCAGACGGCAAATATGCCACGGGCCGCTTCCGCACCGGCGTAGTTCTGCAGCACAGCAATCTGTTTGATCGCGATCACGCCTTGTCGCTGCAGTACCTGACTTCGCCCGATCATTTCGACAAAGTGACGATTCTCGGGCTTGGTTATCGCATTCCGCTGTATGCCTATGGAGATGATGTCACGTTTGCCTATGCCTATTCGAACGTCAATTCGGGAAAGCTGGCGACGGCGGCTGGGACCTTCGGCATCAGCGGCAGCGGCCAACTCTTCATGGCGCGCTACAACCAGAGTCTGCCGAAATGGGGAGGCTGGTCGCAGAAACTGTCGTATGGAATCGACTACAAGGCGTATTCGAGCCGGATCATGGCGGAAGGCAGCAGCGACAGCCTGGTTCCCGACGCGACGGTGCATCCGGTTTCGCTGACCTACTTCGGCAGTGGCACGCTGGCCGGACGGGATGTCGATCTTTCGGTCAGCGCAGTGCAGAACATTCCAGGGGGGGCGGACGGGACAACGGCTGACTTCAACAAGACGGGGGCGCGTCAGGGCGCGACCGCCGGCTATCACCTGTGGCGGTATACCGCCAATGGCATCCAGCCGCTGCCCGGAGATTGGCGCTTGCGTGGAGCGCTGCAGGGGCAGATGACCGACAAGGCGCTGATCAGCGGTGAGCAGTTCGGGGCGGGCGGGATGGATTCCGTGCGCGGCTTTAACGAGCGTTCGGTTGTTAACGACTATGGCCAGCGCGTCACGGTTGAACTCCAGACGCCGGATCTGGGTGCCTCGCTCGCCAGTGCCGCCAAGATGCGCCTGCTGGCGTTCTACGACACGGCCTGGCTGCGCCGTCGCCAGGCGCTGGCGAGCGAGGTCAGCGCGCTGCAAATCGCCAGCCACGGCGTCGGTGTGCGTGCTGTTTATGCCAAGAACCTGAGCCTGCGTCTGGACTTCGCCGTCGTCGATAAGGGACGCGATGCGCGCGAGGAGGGGAGCAAGATGATTCACGCGTCGATCACCGCGTACTTTTGACAATGATGAGGGCGATTTTGGGAATGACAGCCGGCAAGAACTGGAACTGGAAGGGTGACTTGATGGGGGGCGCCTCCGCGGCGCTGGCGGCGGTGCCGGTCGAGCTGGTCTATGGCTTGTTTGCCGTGGCGCCGCTAGGCAGCGTCTATGCCAACCATGGGTTGCGTGCCGCTGTCTGGGGGTGCGTACTGGGGGGGCTGCTTGGCGCCGTTTTCCGCTGTACCGGTGGCATGCTGACCGGGAGTCGGCCGGCGACCGGACTGATCCTCGGGGCGCTGGCGTCCTCTTTGTTGCATCATCCCGATATTCAATCGGCACGCGATCCGCTGGCCTTGATTTTTATCCTCCTGTTGTCATGCACAGCCTTTGCCGGCGCCATGCAGTGGCTGTTCGGCGTCGCCCGGGTCGGCCGGGCGCTGAAGTTTGTCCCTTATCCGGTGTTGGCCGGACTGCTGTGCGGGGTCGCCTGTCTGATGACCTTGTCGGCCTTGCGTCCGATTGTCGGCGTCGGCAATGGCACGCCATGGTCGAATGTCTTTGGCGTCTGGCATCCCCTGAGCGCGATCGTTGCTTTCGTGACACTGGCCGTGTGCGTGAAGGGGCCAAAATTGACCAAGAGGATTCCCGGTGTCGTTCTCGCCTTGTTCGTCGGCACGGCCGTGCATCATGCGCTCGTGGCGCTGTTCGGCGTGGGGATGCTGGGAAGCACCTCCGGGCATATTGACGGCCTGGTGCCCGAGTTGTCGGTGTTGCAAGGGTTGCGGGAATTTGGCCCGGCCATGCTGATCGACTGGGTTCCGACCTTGGCGCCGTTTGCCTTGTCGATCGCAGCGTTTGCATCGCTGGAAACCATGCTGTGTCTCTCGTCGATTGAATCAGCGACGCATGTCCGTGCCAATGGCGATCGTGAACTGCGTGTGCAGGGCTTGGCGAATCTGCTGGCAGGCAGTTTCGGCGCTACGCCGGCGGTTGGCAATCTGTCGCGCGTCGTGATGAACGTCTCAACCGGAGGGAGAACGCCCGTATCCGGCCTGGCGTATGCTGCAGTGATGGCGCTGGTGGCGCTCGTCGCCGGGCACTGGGTCGGTCTTGTCCCCAGCGCGGTGACCGCCGGCATTCTGCTGTTCTATGCCAATGCAATGGTTGACGATGGCGTTCGCCGTCTTGTCCGGCAGGTCATGCGGCAGCGTTCGCAGTTCGCTCCCGAGCAGTACCGAACGTTGCTGGTTAATGTGACGGTCGTTTTCCTGGTGGCACTCGTTGCGGTTTTCGGCGGCATGATGAAGGCGGTCGGCGTCGGCGTGGTCGCGGCGGTGGTGATCTTTGTGCATAGCAGCATGAAACCGCCGATCCGTCGCGTATACGCTTGCAAGAATTGCCGTTCGCTCAAGGTGCGGACGCCTGCGCACATGGAGATCCTTGAGGCCGAGGGCGGGCGGATTGCCGTCATCGAGGTCGACGGGACGCTGTTTTTCGGAACCGCCGATCGGCTCGCCGTCGAGGCCGAGCGCGTGGCGTCGGAGGCCTCGCTGATCATCATCGACATGCAGCGCGTTCGCGATGTCGACCCGACCGGCGCGCGCACGCTGCTGCAGATCGCCCGCAAACTGCGCGGGAAAAAAGTGCGGGTGGCGATTGCCGGAGCCCCTCGCTTGATCGAGTCCTTCCTCACGGCGATGGGACTGAGTGTCGAGATCCCGGTGACGGACTGGCATGCCGATCTCGATGTCGCGCTTGAGTGCGCCGAGGACGAGTTGTTGGCAAAACATGGCGTCGACGATTGCCATGCGACGGTCAGACTATCGGAGACGGCGCTGACGGCCGGACTGACACCGATGCAGGTCGATATCCTGTCCGGGTACATGAACCGCCGCGTGTTGGCGTCGGAAGGGCGTGTTTTCGGGCAGGGCGATGCCGGGGAAAGCGTGTTTGTCGCGACCGACAGCGTCGTCGATATTCTGATTCCGCTGAACGACGGGCGACAGAAGCGTGTGGCGAGCTTCGCACCGGGAATCGTTTTTGGCGAGATGGCCTTGCTCGAAGGCAAGCCGCGTTCAGCCGATGCCGTTGTCAAGGGGCCGAGCGCGGTGCTGGAGCTAGCCCGCTATCGTCTCGACGAGATCATGCAGGCGCATCCCGAAATCGCCTGTCAGGTGCTGCACAATCTGAGCGTGATTCTCGCCGGGCGTTTGCGGCTGACGACACAGGCCTTGCGTCTTCAGGCGGAAGGGTAAGGCCGGCGGGCAGATGCGGGCAGTCTGGGCGGGCCTGTATAATCGCGGCTGCTCCCTTCCGTGAAACGCCTTCCGATGTCCGATCTGCTCGCGAACCTCAACCCCGAACAACTGGCGGCGGTGACGCTGCCGCCGCAGCATGCGCTGATCCTTGCCGGCGCCGGCAGTGGCAAGACGCGCGTGTTGACGACGCGCATCGCCTGGCTGATCTCGACCGGGCAAGTCGGACCGCACGGTGTGCTGGCGGTGACCTTCACCAACAAGGCGGCCAAGGAGATGCTGGCGCGCCTGTCGGCGATGCTGCCGATCAATCCGCGCGGCATGTGGATCGGCACCTTCCACGGCCTGTGCAATCGCCTGCTGCGCGCGCATCACCGCGAGGCCGGTCTGCCGGCAACCTTCCAGATTCTCGATTCGGCCGACCAGTTGTCGGCGATCAAGCGCCTGCTCAAGAACCTCAACGTCGACGACGAAAAATACCCGCCGCGCGAACTCGCGCATTTCATCAATGCGCACAAGGAACAGGGCATCCGCGCCGCGCAGGCCGAAGCCTATGACGATTACACGCGCCGGCGCGTCGAGCTGTATGCTGAATACGAGGCGCAGTGCCAGCGCGAAGGCGTCGCCGATTTCGCCGAACTGCTGCTGCGCACCTACGAGTTGCTGTGCCGCAACGAGCCGCTGCGCCGCCATTACCAGGCGCGCTTCAGGCATATTCTCGTCGACGAGTTCCAGGATACCAACGTCCTGCAGTACAAGTGGCTCAAGCTGCTCGCGAGTTACGGAGAACGCAGTCCGGCCGCAGGGCCGTCCCAAGGGCGGACGGAAGGCGGTGATGACGAGAAGACCCTTCTTGCGTCGGATGAGCGCGGGGAGGGCGGGTGTATCTTCGCCGTCGGCGACGATGACCAGAGCATTTATGCCTTCCGCGGCGCCGAAGTCGGCAACATGCGCGATCTCGAGCGCGAGTTCAGGATTGCCAATGTCATTCGTCTGGAGCAGAACTATCGGTCGCATGGCAACATCCTCGATGCCGCCAATGCCCTGATCAAGAACAACCGCGGACGCCTCGGCAAGAACCTGTGGACCGATGCCGGCGCCGGCGAGCCGATCCGCGTCTTTGAAGGGTTTTCGGATATCGACGAGGCGCGCTTCGCCGTCGATGAAGTGCGCGAACTGATTCGTGACGGTTTCCCGCCGACGCAGATCGCGCTGCTCTATCGCTCGAACGCGCAGTCGCGCGTGCTCGAGCATCAACTGTTCAGCGCCGGGGTGCCGTACCGCGTGCATGGCGGCCTGCGCTTCTTCGATCGTCAGGAAGTGAAGCATGCGCTTGCCTACCTGCGGCTGATCGCCAATCCCGACGATGACACCGCGTTCGCGCGGGTCGTCAATTTCCCGACGCGCGGCATCGGCAGTCGCAGCGTTGAGGCCTTGCAGGAAGCGGCGCATCGCGCCAATTCGAGCCTCTACAACGCGGCGGCAAGCCTGACCGGCAAGGCCGGCGCGGCGGTCGGCCAGTTCATCCGGTTGATCGAAACCCTGCGTGCCGAGACGGCGGCGCTGGTTTTGCCGGAAGTCATCGAGCATCTGATCGACCGCAGCGGCCTGCGCGCGTATTACCTCGGCGAAAAGGAAGGCCGCGAGCGGCTCGAGAACCTCGACGAACTGGTCAGCGCGGCGACGGCATTCGTGCAGGAAGAGGAAGGCACCCTGGCGCATCCGGAAGAATCCGACGCAGCCGCGTCCTTCCTTGCGCATGCCTCGCTCGAGGCCGGCGAGCACCAGGCCGGCGAGGGGCAGGAAGCGGTGCAGTTGATGACGGTGCATGCCGCCAAGGGTCTGGAGTTCGATGCCGTTTTCATTACCGGCCTGGAACAGGGCTTGTTCCCGCACGAGAATTCGGCACAGGAGCGCGACGGCCTCGAAGAAGAGCGCCGGCTGATGTACGTCGCCGTGACGCGCGCCCGCCGCCGTCTGTACCTGACGCATGCGCAGACGCGCATGTTGCACGGGCAGACGCGCTATTGCCTGTCCTCGTTGTTCCTCGAAGAATTGCCTGAGGAATTGTTGCGCCGGGTGGGGGCGACCCCGTCCTTTGCGGCGAGCCCGGCACCAGCGTATTCAGCGGCCCCGACGCGCCAACGCGAGGCGTCGACTGTCGGTGGTTTTCGTATCGGCCAGAGCGTGCAGCACGCCAAGTTCGGTCTCGGCGTCATCGTCTCGGCCGAGGGCGGTGCCGACGCGCGGGTGCAGATCAATTTTGGCGCGCACGGCATGAAATGGCTGGCGCTCGCCTACGCCAAGCTGACGCCGGTATAGCCGCCGGCGCCTTCGACGCGGCGCCTAGCCGTGCCGCAGCTTGAGCACCAGCACCATGCCGGCGAGCACGAAGGTGATGGCGTTGGCGACGACGACCGGCCAGGCCGCGATCATCAGGCCATAGACGAGCCAGGCGGCGATGCCGCAGGTGAACAGCACATACATGCGCAGTGAAATGTCCTGCGTGCGCTTGCTGCGCCAGATTTGCCAGACCTGCGGCACGAAAGCGACAGTGGTGAGCGTGGCGGCGAGATAGCCGATCCATTCGACGGGAATCATGGGTTTCTATCGTTACGGTGGTGTTTGCGGGAGCGTCGACGCAGTCTAGGCATCATGACGAAGGAATGGTCAGCGACGCACCGGCACGGCGCTGGCCGGCAGGGCGTCGGCAACCGCCTGGCGGAGCGCGTCGATGGCTTGCGGACGCGGGAAGCTCGCCCGCCAGGCGACGACGACGCGCCGTTGCGGTCCCGGTTCGCTGAAGCGGCGCAGTTGCAGCAGTTCGTCCTGCGCCGGCCAGGACAGTGCCGCCGAGATCGGCACGATCGACATGCCGGCGCCGCTCGCGACCATATGACGCACGGTTTCGAGCGAACTGCCTTCGCGCGCGCCTTCGGTGCCGCCGGGTTCCGAGAGTTGCGGGCAGGCCTGCACGACTTGGTCGCGGAAACAGTTTCCCGGCCCCAGCAGCAGCAGATTCTCGCCGACGATGTCGCGCGGCGCCAGGATTTCCTTGGCGGTCAGCGGATGTCCGGACGGCAGGATCGCGGCAAACGGTTCGTCATAAAGCGCGCCGGTGACGATGCCGGGTTCGACGAAGGGATCGGCGACGACGATGGCATCGAGTTCGCCGCGTCGCAGTTGCTCGCCGAGGCGGACGGTGAAGTTCTCTTGCAGATGTAGCGGCATGTCCGGCGCCCGCGCGTGCAGCGACGGGATCAGGCGCGGCAGCAGGTAGGGCGCGATGGTGAAGATGACGCCGAGGCGCAAGGGGCCGACCAGCGGATTCTTCCCCTGACGCGCGATTTCCTGCAGGCGCGCCGATTCTTCGAGGACGCGCTCGGCCTGCGCGGCGATCTGCTCGCCGATCGGCGTGAGCCGCACGTCGGCCGAACTGCGCTCGAACAGCGTGATGCCGAAGCGCTGCTCGACTTTCTTCAAGGCTACCGACAGCGTCGGCTGGCTGACGTGGCATTTCTCGGCGGCCCGCCCGAAGTGGCGTTCGCGGGCCAGGGTGACGATGTAGCGCAATTCGGTGAGGGTCATGGCGGTCGTTCGGGGTGTCAATAGTCATTGGCTATCGAAAATATTATCACAATAAATTAGATAAATAATCGCGGCGGTCTTAAGATTCATCCATCGCTTCACGACAACCTCACTTAACACACAAGGAGAACACCTCATGAAATCGCTGATCAATACCGAAGTCCTGCCCTTCAACGCCACCGCTTACCACGCCGGCAAGTTCATTCAAGTGTCGGATGCCGACCTGCGCGGCAAGTGGTCGGTCGTCTTCTTCTACCCGGCCGACTTCACCTTCGTCTGCCCGACCGAGTTGGGCGACCTCGCCGACAACTATGCCGAATTCAAGAAGCTCGGCGTCGAAATCTACAGCGTCTCGACCGACACGCACTTCACGCACAAGGCCTGGCACGACAGTTCCGACACGATCCGCAAGATCGACTATGTCATGGTCGGCGATCCGACCGGCACGATCAGCCGCAATTTCGGCGTCATGATCGAGGAAGCCGGCCTGGCCGAGCGCGGTACCTTCGTCATCGACCCGAACGGCAAGATCCAGATCATCGAGATCAATGCCGGCGGTATCGGCCGCGACGCCAGCGAACTGCTGCGCAAGGTCAAGGCGGCACAGTACGTCGCCTCGCACCCGGGTGAAGTCTGCCCGGCCAAGTGGAAGGAAGGCGACGCGACGCTCGCCCCCTCGCTCGACCTCGTCGGCAAGATCTGATTGTCCTGAAGCACCTGTCACAGCATCTCTCACCCCGGCGTCGTGCCGGGGTGATTCATTAATCCAACAGCATTCCAAGGGAGAACAGCATGCTTGATGCGGCCATCAAGACCCAACTCAAAGCCTATCTCGAACGCATCCGCGAGCCGATCGAACTCGTGGCGACGCTCGATGCCAGCGACAAAGCCGGCGAAATGCGCGCGATGCTCGATGAGATCGATGCGCTGTCGGACAAGGTATCGGTCCGCTACGACGGTGATGACGCGCGCCGACCGTCCTTTTCGGTCGGTCGTCCGGGTGAGGCGGCGCGCATCCGCTTTGCCGGTCTGCCGCTCGGACACGAGTTCACTTCGCTGGTGCTGGCCTTGCTGCAGGTCGGTGGTCATCCGCCCAAGGCCGATCCGGCGGCGATCGAGCAGGCGCGTGCGCTGACCGGGACGTTCCGCTTCGAGACGTATATTTCCCTGTCCTGCCACAACTGCCCCGACGTCGTTCAGGCGCTGAACCTGCTGGCCGTGCTGAATCCCGGCATCACCCACACGATGATCGACGGCGCCCTGTTCAAGGACGAGGTCGAGCGCGAGAAGATCATGGCGGTGCCGACCGTCCTGCTCAACGGCGAGCCCTTCGGTCAGGGGCGCACCAGCTTCGAGGAAGTCCTGGCCAAGCTCGATGTCGGCCTCGTCGAACGCGAGGCGCGCAAGATCGCCGACAAGGCGCCGTTCGACGTGCTCATCGTCGGCGGCGGACCGGCCGGCGCGGCAGCGGCGATTTATGCCGCACGCAAGGGCATCCGCACCGGACTCGTCGCCGATCGCTTCGGTGGCCAGGTGCTCGATACGATGGCGATCGAGAACTTTATCTCGGTCAAGTCGACTGAAGGGCCGCGCCTCGTCGCCGGACTCGAACAGCATGTCCGCGATTACAACGTCGACATCATGAACCTGCAACGCGCCGAGTCGCTCGCGGTCGGCGCCGACGGGCTGGCTGAAATTGGCCTGGCGAGCGGCGCCTCGCTCAGGAGCCGCAGCGTCATCATTTCGACCGGTGCGCGCTGGCGCAAGATGGACGTGCCCGGCGAGGAAGCCTATGCCGGACGCGGTGTCGCTTACTGCCCGCACTGTGATGGCCCGCTGTTCAAGGGCAAGCGCGTTGCCGTCGTCGGCGGCGGCAATTCGGGTGTCGAGGCGGCAATCGATCTCGCCGGCATCGTCGGCCATGTCACCCTGCTGGCGCGCAACGACGTGCGTGCCGATGCCGTGTTGCAAAAGCGCCTGGCCAGCTTGCCCAATGTCGACGTCATCACTCATACCCGCATTGGCGAGGTCGTGGGCAACGGCGACAAGGTCACCGGCCTTGCCTACACCGATCAGACGAGCGGCGAAGCGCGGACGCTGGAAGTCGAAGGCGTGTTCGTGCAGATCGGGCTGTTGCCCAACACCGATTGGCTCAAGGGCTCGGTCGATCTGTCGGCGCACGGCGAGATCGAGGTCGATGCGCGCGGTCAGACCTCCTTGCCCGGTGTGTTCGCCGCCGGCGATTGCACGACCGTTCCTTTCAAGCAGATCGTCATCGCCATGGGCGAGGGGGCCAAGGCTTCGCTGGCGGCCTTCGAGCATCTGATCCGCTCGCCCTTGCCGGCCTGAGCGATCCGTCAAAGCGCGGTCCGGGCTGTCGGGCCGCGCTTTTTTTTGTCGTGCGTCCTGGCTGCTTTTGGCTTGCCGTCGCGCCTTTCCGGGGCTAGGCTAATGCTTTTGAATACCGGTGCGAGAATCGCGCCGGTTCGACCTTTTTCAGGAGATTGGCATGACGTTTGCGATTCGTTTTCATCAGACCGGCGGTCCCGAAGTGCTGCGCTGGGAGGAAGTTTCCGTCGGTGCGCCGGTGGCCGGTGAGGCGCGCGTTCGCCATGAAGCCGTCGGGCTGAACTTCATCGACACCTACCACCGTACCGGGCTGTATCCGATGCCGCTGCCTTCGGGTATCGGTCTTGAGGGCGCCGGCATCGTCGAAGCGGTCGGCGAGGGTGTCAGCGACATCCAGGTCGGCGATCGCGTCGCCTATGCCGGCGGGCCGGTCGGCGCCTACAGCCAGGTGCGCTGCATGCCGGCGCATCGCCTGCTCAAGTTGCCGGCGTCGATCGATTTTCGCACCGGCGCGGCGATGATGCTGCAGGGCATGACGGCGGCCTATCTGCTGCGCCGTACCTGTCGCGTCCAGCCGGGCGATGCCGTGCTCATCCATGCGGCGGCCGGCGGCGTCGGGCTGATCGCCTGCCAATGGGCGAAGGCGCTCGGTGCGACGGTGATCGGCACGGTGTCGACCGAAGCCAAGGCGGAACTCGCGCGTCAGCACGGTTGCGATCACGTCATCCTGTATACCCGTGAGGACATCGTCAAGCGCGTGCGCGAGATCACCGGCGGCGAAGGCGTTGCCGTGGTCTATGACGGTGTCGGCAAGGACACTTTCGCGGCGTCGCTCGACTGCCTGCGTCCGCGCGGCATGATGGCGACCTTCGGCAATGCCTCGGGGGCGGTGCCGGCTTTTGATCCGCTGACGCTGACGCAAAAGGGCTCGCTCTTCCTGACGCGGCCGAAGCTCGCCGATTACACGACGCGCCGCGACGAATTGCTCGACATCGGCCAGGAATTGTTCAACGTCGTCGTCGGCGGTCAGGTCAAGATCGAAGTGAATCAGACCTATCCCTTGTCCGAAGCGGCGCAGGCGCACCGCGACCTCGAAGCGCGCAAGACGACGGGATCGACGATTTTCCTGCCCTGACATGAAATCCTTCCTGGTCGCCAATCCCAAGGGCGGGTCGGGCAAGACGACGCTGGCGACGAATCTCGCCGGCTATTTTGCCCGTCGCGGTCATCGCGTCATGTTGGGTGACGTCGATCGGCAGCATTCGTCGCGCGACTGGCTGGCGATCCGCCCCGAGGTGCTGCCGCCGATCCAGAGCTGGGATCTTGCCAAGGATCAGCCGGCCAGGCCGCCGAAAGAGACGACGCATGTCGTCCTCGATACGCCGGCCGGGCTGCACGGCAAGCAACTCGACCGCGTGCTCGGTCAGGTGCGCCGGGTCATCGTGCCGGTGCAGCCCTCGCTCTTCGACATCCTGGCGACGCGCCACTTCCTCGATACCTTGCTCGGTGAGAAATGCGTGCGCAAGGAGAAGACCTGCGTCGCCGTCGTCGGCATGCGTGTCGATGCGCGCACACGCGCGGCGTCGGAGCTTGAGCGCTTTCTCTCGTACTACGATCTGCCGGTGCTCACCTACTTGCGCGACACCCAGTTGTACGTGCAGACGAGCGCCAACGGCATGACGCTGTTCGATCTGGCGCCGTCGCGTGCGGCGCGGGACGTCGAGCAGTGGCAGCCAATCATCGATTGGGTCGAGCAGTCATGACCGGGGAGGTGCCGGATGGAGCAAACGGACACGGGGGCTGAACGCCCGGAGGACACGGCGGCGATGCCGGTTATGGCGGGCGACGCGAGCGGAGAGTGCTTTCCGCTGGAGTTTACGGGTCGTGGCGGTGACTATTTCGGCATCTGGATCGTCAATCTCCTGCTGACCCTCCTGACCCTGGGTATCTATTCGGCCTGGGCCAAGGTGCGCCGTCTGCAGTACTTCTATCGCAACACGCAGCTCGCCGGCGCGAGTTTCGACTATCACGGTAATCCGCGTGCGATTCTCAAGGGGCGCGTGATTGCCGTCGCCATGCTGATCGCCTATCAGGTCGCCGGCGGCGTGCATCCCGGATTGGGGGCGCTGGTGGCCGTCGCGCTTGCGCTGGTGCTGCCGCGCCTGCTGCTGCGTTCCTTGCAGTTCCGCCTCGCCAACAGCAGTTATCGCGGTTTGCGTTTTCGCTTCGACGCCCGCCTCAAGGACGCCTATCGCGTCTTCCTCGGCTGGCCGCTGCTCGCCTTTGTGACGCTCTATCTGCTCGCTCCGTTCTGTCACCAGCGGCTCAAACAGTTCCAGCACGGTAATGCCGTCTTTGGCCAGACCCGGTTTGCGTTCAGTGCGCCGGTTCGGGCGTTTTACGCGTTGTATTTCAAGATGGCCGGCGCCCTGGTGCTGGGCGGCGTCCTGATCGCTGTCCTTGGCGTCGGTCTGCATGGGGCGGCGCAGACGCTCGGCGGCGGCCGGCTCGGCGCCGGGCTGATCGCGGTGTTCCCGCTCATCGCCTTGCTGGTGCTGTTTTTCTTCATCCGCCCGTTTTTCGAAGCCTTGTCGCAGAATCTGGTCTGGAACCACACGCAGCTTGGCGAACATCGTTTCGTCAGCACGGCCTCGGTCTGGCGACTGTTCTGGATTCGGCTGACGAACCTGTTTGCCGTGCTGTTTACGCTGGGCTTCTATCATCCCTTTGCCGTCGTCCGCCTGCTGCGCTATCGCCTGCAGACGGTGTCCGTGCTGGCGGCGGGCGATCTCGGTGCCTTCGTAGCCGGCAGCACGGATCCGGTCGGCGCGACCGGCGAGGAAGCGGCCGAGCTCTTCGATATCGATATCGCCCTGTGAGCGTCGTCGGCGATTATTACGACGGGCGCTCGACGCGGCGCCGCCGCGTGACGCTCGATCATGACCGCGGTTTTCTGCAGGTGCGCGGCGACGACGTCGAACGCCGTGAAGCGCTCGCAGCCTTGCGTCTTTCCGAGCCGATGGGGGCGGCGCCGCGGCTGGTGACCTTCTCCGACGGCGCCTTTTGCGAGATTCGCGATCATGCCGGCTTGCAGCGACTGCTTGCCGAGACCGGTCATCGCGATGCCTGCGTCGTTCGCTGGCAGTTCAGTGTGCGCTGGATCGCCGTGGCCAGCCTGTTTTGCCTGGCCGCGCTGTTCGCCGCGTATCGCTGGGGCCTGCCCTGGGTGTCGGCCCGGGTCGCCGATGCCTTGCCCGACAGCGTTGCGGAAACCGTCAGCGATCGTGTGCTGGCCGTGCTGGATGAGCGCTATCTGGCGCCGAGCCGCCTGCCGGAAGCCCGACAAGCGGCGATCGCCGCCCGTTTTTCGGCGCTGGCGATGCCGGGGGAGCCAGTCGCTCGGGCGCATCTCGTCTTTCGCGCCAACCGCGCGATGTCGGCGAACGCGCTGGCCTTGCCGTCAGGAACGATCATCCTGACCGACGACCTGGTGGCCCTGGCGCGTCGTGACAATGAACTGATGGCGGTTCTGGCGCACGAACTGGGGCATGTCGAGGAGCGTCATGGTCTGCGCCAGGCAGTCCAGAGCACGCTTGTCGGCCTGCTCGCCGCGTGGTTTCTTGGCGATGTCAGCAGCGTCGTCGCGGCGGCGCCGGCAGTCCTGCTCGAAGCCAAGTATTCGCGCGATGCCGAGCGCGAGGCGGACCTTTTTGCCGAACGCCTGCTTCAAGCGAATGGCATCTCTCCCCGCTGTCTGGTCGACATTTTGCAGCGGCTGGATCATGCGGAGTCGTCTGCGGGCAGTGCGCCCGAATTTTTGTCGACGCATCCCGAAACGATTCGGCGTAGCGAAGCGCTGGTCGGCGGCGCCTGCGAATGAAGCGTCCTGGCACGGCCCGGGATGATGACCTTGGCCGTGCCTGTTGTCGCGCGCGGTGAGCGCTTATTTCTTGCTGTGCTTGCCGCTTGGGAACGGCGTCAGGCGGAAGCGATAGACTTCCGAAATTTCCCGGTCGTAGCCGGGATAGAAGCCCTTGACCATACCCAGCACGATGCGTGAGCCGCGATTGAAGAGAACGAGGAATTCCCCGGTTTTCGGATCGACGCCGCCCGCTTCGATTTCGCCCTGGCGTTTGACCTCGGTGAATACCTTTTCGCGCACCACCGGCGCATAGCTTTTGTCGCTGACGTCGATCCGATAGAGGTTGTCGGGTTCTTCGTCATCGGCGGTGCCGTCGTCGGCGGTCACGAACAGCTTGCCCTTCCAGTAATGGATGCCCTGGATCCACTGGGGCGGCGGTTGCAGATGCACCTTCCGCAGATATTTGCCGGTGTCGAGGCTGTATTCGTAGATATAGCGCCCGCTTTCCTCGCCGACCCAGGACACCATCCAGACCGTGCGCTTGTCGGTGTCGACGCAAATGCCGGAGACTTCCTGTTGTCCGCTCGACGGTTCGAAACTGAACGAGCGCTTCAGTTTGAGGGTTTCCGCGTCATGGATGGCGATCTGGATGTCCTTGCCGACGCCGTCCATGAAGTTTTCGGCGCTGACGAAGATTTCGCCGTTGAAGACGTCGATGCCGCCGATGTGGTTGGCGGCGATCGGATAGCCTTCGAAGGGCGCTTCGTTCGACTGGATCAGCGTGCCCTTCTTGTCGTACTTGTACAGCGCCTTGCTGCCGCTCACATAGTAGAAATTGCCATCGCTGGCGACGCCCTGGCGTCCCTTCACCTCGAAGGTGTCGATCAACTGGTAGCTGTAGGTCGGCTGGGTGACCAGGGGCGGTGCGGCCTGGGCCGGAACGGTCGCCGACAGCGCGGCGAGCAGCACGGTCAGCGCTGCGTAATGAACTCGGATAGCCATGACGTTTGATTCCCTCCTGTGGGTGGTTTGATAACGGAATCCGAATGCACTTTTTTCGTTAACGAAAGAAATTGTGCTGATCCATGCTAGTTTTCGAAAATTCCAATGTCAAACCGATTTTGCATTTCGGGGGCGGTGTCTGTCGGCGCGGCATGTGCTGGAGGCGTGGTGGGAACCGGAAAAGAAAAAGCCGCGCACACGGCGCGGCTTGGGGAAGCGGAATGCGCCTACCAGTGATGACGATGGTGGTGGCCGTAGCCGCCGCCATAGTAACCACCGCCGTACCCACCGCCGTAGTAGCCGCCGACGTAGACGGCGGGGGGCGGGGCGACGACGCGAACCGGTGGCGGCGCGTAATAGACGTTCTGCGGCGGGTAATAGGCGGGCGCCGGTCCGTAATACACGGGCGCCGGGCGTGGCGGCGGGGCGTAGTAGTTGACCGGTTGGTCGGCGTAATAGTACGAGCGCGGTTCCGTGGCCATGGCTGCGCCGGTCGCGGCGCCGATGACGCTGCCGACGACGGCGGCGTTGCGGCCACCGACGGCCCGTCCGATAACGGCGCCGGCGCTGCCGCCGATCAGTGCGCCGACCACCGCGTCATTGGCGAGCGCGACGGTCGAGCCGACGAGTCCGAGGGTCAGGGCCAGGGTCATGCCAAATGTCTTTTTCATGGTGCTGCTCCTTGTTTCTGTTGCGTTTCCGGTGTGCTTCGCGGGATGCGGCGCGCGCCGGTTGTCTGGTTAACGCGGCGATGGTCTTTCCGGAATACACGCGCCTGCATTTTTCTGCTGACGGAGCGATCGGGCATCGGGGTAAAATGGCGGGATGCCTCAACCGCGCTTTGTCCACCTCCGTCTCCACAGCGAATACTCCGTCACCGATGGGACGGTGCGTCTCGATGCGGGCAAAAATCACGATTGCCCGCCGGTTTCACGCGCCATTGCCGACGGCATGTCGGCGCTGGCCCTGACCGATCTCTCGAACCTGTTCGGGATGGTCAAGTTCTACACCGCTGCCCGTTCGCACGGAATCAAGCCGATTCTCGGTTGCGATGTGTTCATCGCCAACGAGGTCGATCCCGACCGGCCGTACCGCTTGCTCCTGTTGTGCCGTTCGCATAAGGGCTATTTGCAGTTGTGCGAATTGCTCTCCCGTTCGCAGTTGGTGCCGCGCGTGCGCGGACGCGCCGAGATCACGCGGCAGATGCTGACGGAAGTCGGCGTCGACGGCTTGATCGCCTTGTCCGGGGCGTCGCTCGGCGATATCGCCGAAGCGGTGTCGATGGGCAACATGGCGCTGGCCGAGAGCCGGGCGCGTTACTGGGCCGAGCTTTTCCCCGATGCGTTCTATCTCGAAGTGCAGCGCCCCAACCTGCGCGGCCATGCGCCGCAGGAGGCACTGATCACGGCGACGGTGGAACTGGCAGCGCTGCTGGATCTGCCGCTGGTGGCGACGCATCCGATCCAGTTTCTCGACCGTGACGACTTCATGGCGCACGAGGCGCGCACCTGCATCGCCGAAGGCTACATGCTCGGCGACAAGCGGCGGCCGCGGCTCTACACCGAGGAGCAGTACTTCAAGTCGACCGACGAGATGCTGGCGCTCTTCCCGGATCTGCCCGAGGCCATCGAGAACACGATCGAGATCGCGCGGCGCTGCAACCTGACGATCACGCTCGGCAAGAACTACCTGCCGCTCTTTCCGACGCCCGACGGCATCTCGCTCGACGAGTTTCTCCGCCAGGAAGCGATCCGCGGGCTCGAGCGGCGGATGCTGCAACTGTTTCCCGATCCGGCCGAACTGGAAAAACAGCGGCCGACCTACGAAGCGCGCCTCAGGACCGAGACCGAGACCATCATCCAGATGGGTTTTCCGGGCTACTTCCTGATCGTTGCCGACTTCATCAACTGGGCCAAGAACAATGGCGTGCCGGTCGGTCCGGGACGGGGCTCGGGTGCCGGTTCGCTGGTCGCTTTCTCGCTCGGTATTACCGATCTCGATCCCTTGCAGTACGCCCTGCTGTTCGAGCGCTTCCTCAACCCCGAGCGGGTGTCGATGCCCGACTTCGACATCGACTTCTGCCAGGACAACCGTTGGCGCGTGATCGAATACGTGCGCGAGAAATACGGCAAGGATGCCGTGTCGCAGATCGCCACCTTCGGCACGATGTCGTCGAAGGCGGTCATCCGCGACGTCGGCCGCGTGCTCGACCTGCCCTACAACTTCTGCGACCAGTTGTCGAAGCTGATCCCGGTCGAGCAGAACAAGCCCTTGTCGCTGGACAAGGCGATCGAGGCCGAACCGCAGCTCAAGGAACGCATCGAGAGCGAGGAGGAAGTCCGCGAGCTGTTCAATCTGGCCGGGAAGCTCGAAGACTTGACCCGCAACGTCGGCATGCATGCCGGCGGCGTGCTCATCGCGCCGGGCAAACTGACCGATTTCTGCCCGCTCTATTCGGGCGACGGCGGCGCCTCGGTGGTGTCGCAGTATGACAAAGGCGACGTCGAACTGGTCGGCCTCGTCAAGTTCGACTTCCTTGGCCTGCGCAACCTGACCATTATCGATCTCGCCGTGCGCTATGTCGAACGGCTGACCGGCACGCGTCCCGATCTCAACGCGCTGACCTTCGACGATCCGCGGGCCTACCAGATTCTCAAGGAAGCCAACACGACGGCGATCTTCCAGGTCGAATCGGAAGGCATGAAGAAGCTGCTCAAGAAGTTGCAGCCGGACCGCTTCGAAGACATCATCGCCGTGCTCGCGCTCTACCGCCCCGGACCGCTCGGTTCAGGCATGGTCGACGACTTCATCCTGCGCAAGAAGGGGCAGCAGAAGATCGACTATTTCCACCCGGACCTGAAAGACTGCCTCGACCCGACCTATGGCGTGATCGTGTATCAGGAACAGGTGATGCAGATCTCGCAGATCATCGGCGGCTACACGCTCGGCGGCGCCGACATGCTGCGCCGGGCGATGGGCAAGAAGAAGCCGGAGGAAATGGCGGCGCACCGCGGCCAGATCGCCGAGGGCGCCAAGAAGAAAGGCTACGATCCGGCACTGGCCGAACAGCTGTTCGACCTGATGACGAAGTTCGCCGAGTACGGCTTCAACAAGTCGCACACCGCCGCCTATGCCGTCGTCACCTATCAGACGGCCTGGCTCAAGGCGCACCATTGCGCGGCGTTCATGGCGGCGACGTTGTCGTCGGACATGGACAACACCGACACGGTCAAGATCTTCTATGACGATGCGCTGGCCAACAAGATCACCGTGCTCGGCCCCGACGTCAATGCGTCCGAGTACCGTTTCGTGCCGGTCGATCGCAAGACAATCCGTTACGGTCTCGGCGCCGTCAAGGGGGCCGGCGAGCAGGCCGTCACCACGATTCTCAAGGCGCGGGCCGAAGGCGGGCCGTTCAAGGATCTCTTCGATTTCTGCCTGCGCGTCGACAAGCGCACGGTCAACCGGCGCACGATCGAGGCGCTGATTCGTGCCGGCGCCTTCGATTCGATCGACGATCATCGCGCCCGGCTGATCGCGTCGGTCGGCGTGGCGATCGAGGCGGCCGAGCAGGCCGAGCGCAACGCCATGCAGGTCAGCCTGTTCGACGTCTTCGATTCGGCGGCGCAGGCCGAACACGGGCCGCAGTACATCGAGGTGCCGCGCTGGAAGGAGCGCGACAAGCTGCGCGAGGAAAAGCTGGCGCTCGGATTCTTTTTCTCGGGCCACCCGTTCAACGAGGCCAAGGCCGAGGTCATGCGTTTCGTGCGCCGGCCGCTGGCCTCGCTCGAACCGCGCAAGGAGCCGCAGATGCTGGCCGGGCTTGTCGTCGGCGTGCGTACCAAGATCACCTCGCGCGGCAAGATGGCGTTCATCCAGCTCGACGATGGCACGAGTTCGCTCGAAGTCTCGGTCTTCAACGAGATCTTCGAGGAGGATCGCGCCAAGATTCGCGAGGACGAGGTGTTGATCGTCGAGGGCAAGGTCCAGAAAGACGACTTTGCCGGCGAGGGCAAGATCCGTGTCGTCGCAGAGCGCTTGTTGAGTCTCGCCGACGCGCGCGGGCGCTTTGCCCGTCAGCTGCGGATTGCGCTGAACGGCCAGGCGAGCGGGCCGAATGCCCGCACCGCGGCGCAGCGCCTGAATGCCTTGCTGGCGCCATTTACGCCGGGCAATTGTCCGGTACGGCTCAGCTATCGGAATGCCGAGGCGACCTGCGAACTGGCGTTTGGCGAAGACCGCCGGGTTCGGCTTGAAGACGAATTGCTGATGGCGCTGGGTGACTGGTTGAATCCTGAAAACGTACGCATCGAATACCAATGACAACGGTTCGAATGATTGACCACGCCCTGCTGACCCAGGTCTGCAGCGAGGCGGCGAGCAGCCCGAGAGGGCGCAAGAATTTCAATTTCCACGGCGACAATGCCGATCCGGCGCATCGCCTGCTCAATGCCTTCGAGCCGGGGTCCTACGTCGTCCCGCACCGCCATCTCGATGCGGCGAAGGACGAGACGATCCTGGTCCTGCGCGGGGTGCTCGGCCTCGTCATCTTCGACGATGACGGTGGCGTGGTTCAGGCGACGGCGCTGTCGGCGACCGGGCCGGCCTGTGGCGTTGACATCCCGCACGGCGTCTATCACACGGTGTTTGCCTGTGTGCCGGAGACGGTGATGTTCGAAAGCAAGGGCGGGCCGTTCATGCCCTTGTCGTCGGAAGAGCGGGCGCCGTGGGCGCCGGCCGAGGGCAGCGACGGCGCGACGGCGTATCTGCGCACCTTGATGGCACGCGTCGACGGGCGCTGAGTCGGCGCGTCCGTCAATTTTCGCCGCGTGCGGCGCTCAGTGGAAGATGGCCGAGATGAGGCCGAGGACGATGTTGGCGATCAATCCGCCGACGACCAGGAAGGCCGTGTAGGGGAGCGCCTTTTCCGTCGGTGACTTCATCATCACCGGCACGCCGGTAAAAAGCAGGTAGAGCGAATACAGCGACGCCGCGAAGCCGAGAAACCAGAAACCGGGGAAGAGCGAGAAGATGCCGCCGACCATGCCCGAGGTACTGCTGTAGGCGATCAGTTTCAGCGCGCTGACGATGTTTTTTTCACCGGAAAAATTCGAAGCGAGCCGGTCGGCGAGCAGGGACAGCGCATAGATCATCAACAGCGACATCACGTAGCTGATGACCATGTCGAGCACGCCGCTGAACAGCGGAACCAGGACCGTCTGCCCCCCGATGTTGGTGCCGACCAGCGACATGCCGATGAAGCCGGCGATGGCGGGGATCATGGCGAGAATCATGACGTACTGCGTGTAGATCGTCGTGATATCCGATTCCTCGGCGGCAATGAGCGGCCAAGTCTGTTTAGGGTGGAGCAGGATATCCTTGACGCGTTGAACAACAACCATGAGAACCTTTCTGCGAGAAACGGCGGCGGGGAGCGGGCTCCACGAAACAGCGCAGAAGCTTACTCCTCTTTGCCCTTTTTGCGAAAGGGGGCTTCTATCGGGCCCTGCAGGCGGCGGTAGAAGCAACACGCCCCGCCGCGATGACGCGGGCGGGGCGTGGGAGCCGGTATTAGCAGCGGTGTTCGCAGCGGTCTTGGCTGCGACGGTGGATGCTTACAGTTCCTTGGCGTGCTGCGCCAGGTATTCGGCGACGCCAGCGGTCGAGGCCTTCATGCCGGCCTTGCCCTTGTTCCAGCCGGCCGGGCAGACTTCGCCGTGTTCTTCGGTGAATTGCAGCGCGTCGACCATGCGCAGCATTTCATCGACGTTGCGGCCGAGCGGCAGATCGTTGACCACCTGATGACGGACAACGCCGTTCTTGTCGATCAGGAAGGAGCCGCGGAAGGCGACGCCGGCAGCACCGAATTCGACGTCGAAGGCGCGGCAGATCTCGTGCTTGACGTCGGCGACGAGCGGATACTGCACCTGGCCGATACCGCCGCTGTTGACCGGCGTGTTCTTCCAGGCGAGGTGGGTGAATTGCGAGTCGATCGAAACGCCGATGACTTCGACGCCGCGCTTCTTGAATTCGTCGAGACGGTGATCGAAAGCGATCAGTTCGGACGGGCAGACGAAGGTGAAGTCGAGCGGATAGAAGAAAATCACTGCGTACTTGCCCTGGATTTCCTTCGAGAGGGTGAACGAACGGATTTCGTTGTTGCCCATAACCGCATTCGCGGTGAAGTCGGGTGCGGCCTTGCCAACCAGAACAGCCATGTCTATCTCCTTGAGGTTTTTGTCGAAATCGGCGCTTTTCCGCCGCCGGGTGTGAAAACGGATACCGCTTAGTCAGCGCGCTGTGCCGCAAGTTCCCACAAAATTTTCAGGGGAATTGCCATGGCAATGGCATTGAGCGCCGAGGGCCGCAGGGATCGCGAGTTTTGTCGGAATAGGCGCCTAAAGCGTCGGGCGTTGGCGGAAGCTCGGGTCGTCGCGGAATGCCCCGTCGTCCGGTTCGTCGTTGAACAGGACGCGATCGACGCGGGCCTGGTCGGGGCCGCGGTGTGCCCAGCCGGTGAGCGCGTTGACGGCGTCTTCGTCGCCGCAGACCAGGGCTTCGACGCGCCCGTCGCTGCGGTTGCGCACCCAGCCGCGCAGGCCGAGCGTCAGCGCCTCGGCGTGCAGCGACCAGCGGAAGCCGACGCCCTGGACGCGTCCCTCGATCAGCAGTCGGCGGGTGATGACGCGCATGCGCCGTCGTCCGCGGGCGGGGCGATCGCGGCGAGGATGCCCTGCATCAGTTGCAGCGGTGTCGGCGGGCAGCCGGGAATGGCGACATCGACCGGAATGACGTTGGCAACACGGCCGCAGGAGGCGTAGCTTTCGCCGAAGACGCCGCCGGTGCAGCCGCAGTCGCCGACGGCGACGACAAGCTTCGGCGCCGGGGTGGCGTCGTAGGCGCGCTTGAGCGCGACCTCCATGTTCTTGGCGACCGGGCCGGTGACGAGCAGGAGGTCGGCGTGGCGCGGACTGGCGGCGAACTTGATGCCGATGGCTTCGAGGTTGTAATAGGGATTGCCGAGGGCGTGGATTTCGAGTTCGCAGCCATTGCAGGAGCCGGCGTCCACATGCCGGATGACGAGCGCGCGGCCGAGTTTCTCGCGCATGGCGGTGTCGAGCCGCTGCTTGACGAGAACGAGGGCGGGATCGGCGTCCGGTGCCGGCTCGCTGACGATGCCGGTGCGCAGGATCTGGCGGAGGATCGGGAACATGGCTACAGGTCCGGGCCGGAGTAGGAAAGGTTGAACGACTTGTTGATCAGCGGGAAGTCGGGAACGATGTTGTCGATGACGGCGTGTTCGAGCGCCGGCCAGTTGTGTGCCGACGGGTCCTGGCAATGGCCGCGTCGCAGCTTGCCGTCCTGGCCGGTTTCGAGCGCGACGAGGATGTCGCCGCGCCAGCCCTCGACCCAGCCGAAGCCGCGCTTGTCGGGCGCGCTGCGCACCTCGCTGCGGAGTTCGCCGGGCGGCAGGTCGTCGACGATGCGGCCGATCAGGCGCAGCGATTCGTTGATTTCGGCGAAGCGGACGAGCGAACGGGCGGCGACGTCGCCGTTGTGTTCGAGCGCCAGCATCGGCCCCAGCGTGGCGTAGGGCGCGCAGGGATGGGTGCTGCGCAGGTCGCGCGCCTGTCCGCTGGCGCGTCCGGCGAGGCCGGTAACGCCGAGTCGCAGCGCCAGTTCGGGCGGAATGCGGCCGGTCGTCAGGAACCGGTCCTGCAAGCCGGCGTGCTCGTCGTAGATGCTCTTGAGTCGCCGGACTTCGGTGTCGATCGCCAGGCATTGCTGGCGCAGCGCGTTGATGCCCTGCGCGTCGAGATCGACTGAGACGCCGCCGGGGACGATGCGATCCATCAGGAAACGATGACCGAACAGCGTCGCGTTGAGGCGGACCCAGTCTTCCTTGAGGCGCATGAACTGCGCGAGACCGAAAGCCAGCGCGACGTCGTTGCCGAGGTAGCCGAGATCGCCCAGATGGTTGGCGACACGCTCGCGTTCGAGCAGCAAGGCGCGCAGCCAGCGGGCGCGTTCCGGTACCTCGGCGCCGGCGATCGCCTCGGCAGCCTGGCAGTAGGCCCAGGCGTAGGCGACGGTCGAGTCGCCCGAGATGCGGCCGGCCAGGCGCGCTCCGTCGGCAAGCCCCATGCCGGCGAAGCGCCGGTCGACACCCTTGTGCTTCCAGCCGAGTCGCTGCTCCAGGCGCAGTACGCTCTCGCCCATGACCGAAAAGCGGAAATGGCCGGGCTCGATGATGCCGGCATGGATCGGGCCGACGGCGATTTCATGCACGCCGTCGCCTTCGACGCGGACGAAAGCGTATTCCTCGTTCTCGGTCGGGAAACGGCGGTCGGGCGTGTCGCGGCGCAACGGGAAGTAGTCGGCCGGCCAGTTGGCATGGCGCAGCCACGGGCGGGCATCGCCGCTCTCCAGCTTGAGGCCGAGCAGGTCGCAGGCGGTGCGTTGCAGCCGATTGGCATTGGGATAGATCGCCGCCAGGTCCGGGAACGTCGGCGCATCGCGGTCGAGCGGCAGACTCAGGCAGACGAGGCCTTCCTCGAAGTCGAATGCGACATGCAGCTCGAAACCGGCGCTAGCGTCGCGGTCGCGCTCGTCGCTGCCCCACAGACTGACGAGCGCACGGCCGGCGGCGCGGGCGGCGTTACAGGCGGCGACGAGCTGGGTGGCATCGACGCGTGCCGTGAAGGTCGGCGACGCGTGGTCGGGAAGCGCGACGAAATCGATCGGCAAGTCGAGGAATGGCATGGCTCACCCGATGAATTTGGCGGCCTGGCGGAACCAGTCCGAGAGATAGGGCGGAATCCACAGACCGAGCATCAGCACCAGGCCGAGGTGCAGGAAGACCGGCACCAGCGCCGGGTTGTGGGCGAGCGGCTTGACCGTCGGTTCGCCGAAGACCATGCCCTGGACTTTGTGGAACATCGAGGCGAAGGCGACGCCGAGGGCGCAGAGCAGAATCGGCGTCGCCCAGGGGTGATGCTTGATCGCCGTCGTCAGGATCATGAATTCGCTGGTGAACACACCGAAGGGCGGCATGCCGAGGATGGCCAGCGTACCGAGCATCAGGCCCCAGCCGATCGTCGGCGAGCGCTTGAGCAGGCCCTGGATGTCGTCGATCACTTGTGTGCCGGCCATCTGCGCGGCGTGGCCGACGGCGAAGAAGATGGCCGACTTGGTCAAGGAGTGCACGGTCATGTGCAGCAGGCCGGCGACGCTGGCGACCGGGCCGCCCATGCCGAAGGCGAAAGTGATGAGGCCCATGTGTTCGATCGAGGAAAAACCGAACAGGCGCTTGATGTCTTTCTGGCGCGAGAGATAGAAGGCCGGGACGACGACGGTGAGCAGGCCGAAGGCCATCATCAGGTTTTCGGCGAAGCGCGTGCCGAGCGCGCCGTCGACCAGCACCTTGCAGCGGATGATGGCGTAGAGCGCGACGTTGAGCAGCAGGCCGGAAAGGACCGCCGACACCGGCGTCGGACCTTCGGCGTGGGCGTCGGGCAGCCAGTTGTGCAGCGGCACGAGGCCGGTCTTGGTGCCGTAGCCGACGATCAGGAAGACGAAAGCGAGCGAGAGCGTCGTCGGTTCGAGCTGCATGCGCAGGCTGTTGAGGTGCGTCCACAGGAGCGCATTGCCCTCGTGGCCGAGAATCCGCTCGGCGGCGAAGTAGATCAGGATGGTGCCGAACAGCGCCTGGGCGATGCCGACGCCGCAGAGGATGAAATACTTCCAGGCCGCTTCGAGGCTGGCCGGTGTGCGGTACAGTGCGACGAGCAGTACGGTCGTCAGCGTCGCTGCTTCCATGGCCACCCAGAGGATGCCGAGGTTGTTGGTCGACAAGGCCACCAGCATGGTGCACATGAACATCTGGAACATGCTGTGGTAGAGGCGCAGGCGCCCCGAAGACAGCCTGCCGTGGTCATGCTCGATGCGCATGTAGGGGCGCGAGAACAGCGAGGTGGTGAAGCCGACGAGCGCGGTCAGCGCGATCAGGAAAACGTTGAGCGGATCGACGAAGAACTGCATCTCGTAGAACCACATCGGTCCCTTGGCGATGATGCGGCTGGTCAGCAGCGCCGCGCTGATCAAGGTCAGCAGGCTGCCGGCGGCGTTGATCTCGGCGGCATAACGGCGGTGGCCGACGAGCGCCAGAATGATGGCGGTGACGAGCGGCGTGCCGAGGACGAGGGCCAGCTCAATCATTCTTCATGCACCTTTTCCATGTGGCGGATGTCGAGACTGTCGAACTGTTCGCGGATCTGGAAGAAGAAGACCGCGAGGATGACCATGCCGACGAGGACGTCGAGCGCGATACCGAGTTCGACGACCATCGGCATGCCGTAGGTGGCGCTGGTGGCGGCGAAGAAGAGCGCGTTTTCCATGGCGAGGAAGGCGATGACCTGCGGCACCGCCTTGCTGCGCGTGATCATCATCAGAAATGACAGCAGCACGCAGGCGAGCGCGATGCCAATCGTCGCCCGCGTGATCGTGCCCGAGAGCAGCGATATCGGCTGGGCGACGTTGAAGGCGATGATGACGAGGAAGATGCCGATCAGCATCGTCGTCGGAATGTTGAGCAGTGTTTCGATATCCCATTTGACCGACAGTCGCCGGATCAGGCGGTGGAGGATGTAGGGCAGGGCCAGCACCTTGAGCAGGAAGGTGAGTCCTGCCGACCAGTACAGGTGCGGCTGGTGCGTGGTGATGGCGACGATCAGCGTCGAGGTGCACAACACGAGGCCCTGCATCATGAACAGGTTGATCAGCGACAGCACGCGCCGCTGCGCCAGCATGGCGAAACCGAGCAGCAGCAGGATGGCGGCGCAGAGGTTGATGAGTTGGCTGGCGAAGGCGCTGGACGTGAGGTAGGCGAGTGTCATCGTCAGGCCCTCAGCAGCAGATGCACGAGCATCGCCAGCACGGCGAGCAGGAAGGCGGTGCCGAGAAACTCGGGGGCGCGGAAAATGCGCATCTTGGCGCTCAGTGTTTCGATCAGCGCGAGCAGGAAGCCGCCGATCGCGAGCTTGACGACGAGAATGATGGCCGCCAGCGTCAGCGACAGCGGGTCCGAGGCCTCGGGGATGCCAAACGGGAAGAAGAGCGCGATGCCGAGGCAGGAATAGGCGAAAAGCTTGAGCGCGGCAGCCCATTCGATCAGCGCCAGATGGCGTCCCGAATATTCCAGGATCATCGCCTCGTGGATCATCGTCAGTTCGAGGTGTGTCGTCGGGTTGTCGACCGGGACGCGCGCGTTTTCGGCGAGCGAGACCATGGTGAAGGCGACGCCGGCGAAGGCGAGGCTCGGGTAGATGGCGATCTCCTTGTGCGCCAGCGTCTCGACGATCGTCGACAAGGACGTCGATTGCGAGATCAGCGAGGCGGTGAAGAAGACCATCAGCAGCGCCGGTTCGGCGAGGAATCCGATCAGCATTTCGCGGCGCGCGCCGAGCGTGCCGAAGGCGGTGCCGACGTCCATGCCGGCCAGCGCGATGAAGACGCGGGCGAGGGCGAAGAGGCCGACCAGCGCGATGGCGTCGGCGGCCGGCGAGAAAATCAGGTCGGTCGACAGCGTCGGTACGATCGCCGCCGCCAGCGCCATGCACGAGAAGATGATGTAGGGCGCGCTGTGGAAGAGTGAGGAGGCGTTGTGGGCGAGCAGCACTTCCTTGTGGAAGAGCTTGTTGAGCGTGTAATAGGTTTGCAGCAGCGGCGGCGCCGAGCGGTTCTGCATCCAGGCGCGGCACTGGTTGACCCAGCCGACGAGGATCGGCGCCATGACCAGCGCGGTGGCGAGTTCGAGCAGTTGGGCGAGGATGGCGTAGGCGTTCATGTCGTGGCTAGCCTCGCGTCAACACCAGTAGTACCAGCAGCGTGACGAAGCTGTACATCAGGTAGATGGCGATGCGGCCCTGCTGCAGGAAGGCGATCAGCCGGGTGGCGCGCTCGACGAGGCGGGCGACGGGCAGGTAGACCGCATACCAGATCGGGTCCTCGACGATGCTGCGGTAGCGCGGCGCCGTGTCGAAGGGCGACGGATGTTCGCGGGTGCGGCGCAGGAAGGAGGTGAAGATGCGCCGGATCGGCTGGCCGAAGCCTTCGGCGGTGTCCTGCATGCGCGGTGTTTGCAGCGGGAAGCCGCAATCCCAGGGCGGGACGCGCGTGAAGCGGCCGTGCAGGAAGCGATGCACGAGCCAATAAACGAGCGGGATGAAGCAGGCGAGGCTGCCGAAGAACACGGCGGCGCTGTAGCTGGCGCGGTCCGGGTGGATCGGCGCGAGCAGCCACCAGCCGTGCGGCGTGACCTCGCCGAGACCGCCGCCGACGAGCAGCTGCGCGACCGGGTCGAGCAGGGCGATGATCATGTGCGGCACCAGGCCGAGCAGGAAGCAGCCGCTGGCGAGCCAGAGCAGGCCGATGCGTTCGAGGCGGCCGGCGTCGTGGGCCTGGCCGAGTTTTTCCTCGCGCGGTTGGCCGAGGAAAATGACACCGAAGAATTTGACCATGGCGAAGCCGGCGAGCGCGGCGATCAGCGCGATGGCGGCGGCGACGACCGGCAGCAGCATGTTCAGATAACCGTGCGGCAGACCGGAAGTGAACAGGAAACTCTGCAACAGCAGCCATTCCGAGACGAAGCCGTTGAGCGGCGGCAAGCCGGCCGAGGCGAGCACGCCGACGAGGGCGAGCCAGGCGACCCAGGGCATGGCGTGGATCAGCCCGCCGAGTTTGCCGAGGTTGCGCTCGCCGGTGGCATGCAGCACCGAGCCGGTCGAGAGGAACAGCAGACTCTTGAAGAAGGCGTGGTTGAGACAGTGGTAGAGCGTCGCCGTCAGCGCCAGCGCCGACAGGGCCGGCAGGCGGAAGGACTTGAAGACCAGCGTGAGGCCGAAACCGACGAGGATCAGCCCGATGTTCTCGATCGACGAGTAGGCGAGCAGGCGTTTCATGTCGGTCTGGATTGCCGCGTAGATGACGCCGAACAGCGCCGTGGCGAGACCGATGACGAGCAGCAGCACGCCCCACCACCAGAGTTGGGCGTTGAGCAGGTCGAAGCTGACGCGCAGCAGGCCGTAGATGGCGGTCTTGAGCATGACGCCGCTCATCATCGCCGAGACCGGCGAGGGCGCCGCCGGGTGCGCTTCCGGGAGCCAGACGTGCATCGGCAGCGCGCCGGCCTTGGCGCCGAAACCGAAGAGCGCGAGCAGGAAGGCGATCGTCGGCCAGATGCCGGTGCGCGAGAAGGCGCGCATCGCGTCGAAGGTGTAGTCGCCGGCGCTGCCGGCCATGACGCCGAAGGAGAGCAGGATGCCGACGGCGCCGACGTGGGCGATCAGCAGGTAGAGGTAGCCGGCGCGGCGGATTTCCTCGTGCCGGTGTTCGGCGGTGACGAGGAAGAACGAGGTCAGCGCCATCGTCTCCCAGGCGACCATGAAAGCGTAGCCGTCGTCGGCGAGCATGACGAAGGCCATGCTGGCGAGGAAAGCGTGGTAGAGCAGGCATTGCAGCCCGAGTTGGGCGCCCTCGCTGCGGCGCATGTAGCCGGCGGCGTAGATCGAGATGCCGGCCGAGGTGGCGCCGAGCAGGAAGAGGAAAAAGGCCGACAGCGCATCGACGCGCAGATGGAAGGGCAGGTCGGGCAGCCCGAGCGGCAGCTGGCGCGTTTCTGGCGCGGCCATCATCGCTGACAGCGCCAGCAGTGCGACGACGATGCCGATCGCCGCGCCGAGCGGGAAAAGGATCTTGCTGATCAGGGTGAAGCGACGCGGGAACACGACTCCGACAGCCCCGATCAGCAACCAGCCCAGGGCTGCGATCAGGATACCGTCGAGGAGTCGTAGCTCACTCATCTTTGCGTAGCGTACTCGCGGCGCGGGTCATGACTTCGCGCAGGATTTTGGCAACCGAGATCACCATCAGGAAGAGGCCGCCGCTCATCGACAGCGCCGCTTCCATGGTGGACGACGGGAACTTGCGCCAGAAGAGGTGCATGCCATCCTGGAACAGCCACAACGCGCCGGTGGCGAACAGCACCATGCCGATGACGTCGATCATTGCGTAATAGAGGATGGCCGGCGTCGGCCGGATGCGTGGTGTGTTCTGCATGATGTCCCGATTCTAACGCCTTGGCGCCTGTTTCGGTAGAGCTCGTGCGCCGCACGAGCCCCGCCGAAATGGGCGCTTACTTGACCCGCATGCCAGGCGTCGCGCCGCTGTCCGGGCTGAGCAGGTAGAGTCCGGCGGTCTTGCCCTCGGGGTCGGAGGCCGCCATGACCATGCCTTCGGACAGGCCGAACTTCATCTTGCGCGGCGCCAGGTTGGCGACCATCACCGTCAGGCGGCCGACCAGCGTCGCCGGATCGTAGGCCGACTTGATGCCGGCGAAGACCTGGCGCGGCTTTTCCTCGCCGATGTCGAGCGACAGCCGGATCAGTTTCTCGGCGCCTTCGACATGACCGGCGTCGACGATGCGGGCGATACGCAGATCGACCTTCATGAAGTCGTCGATCGAGATGAATTCACCGGCTTCGGCCGGCGCCTTGGCGGCTTCGGCAGGCTTGGCCGCCTTCTCCACTTTCTCTGCCTTTTCCGCGCTCTTGTCTTTTGCGGCCGCCTTTTGCGGCGCCGGCGCGGCCGGGGCGAGCGAGGCCTTGTTGGCCTCGACCAGCGCGGCGACCTGTTTCGGGTCGATGCGCGTCATCAGGTGGCTGTAGGCCTGGATCGCGTGGCCGGCGGGCAGCGGCGTCGCGGCGTCGCTCCAGGTCAGCGGCGGGATGGCGAGGAAGGCTTCGACGGCCTCGGCGACCTTCGGCAGCACCGGCTTCAAGTAGAGCGTCAGCAGGCGGAAGGCTTCGATCGCCTGCGAACAGGCGGCGTGTAGTTCGGCGTCGCGGCCTTCCTGCTTGGCGAGTTCCCAGGGCTTCTTGTCGTTGACGAAGACGTTGGCGGCGTCGGCGAGCGCCATGACTTCGCGCAAGGCGCGGCCGAATTCGCGCGCTTCATAGGCTTCGGCAATCGTGCCGGCGGCGTCGCGCAAGGGCTTGAGCCAATCGGCGTCGGTGGCGGCGAGACGGCCGTCGAAACGCTTGCCGATGAAGCCGGCGCAGCGGCTGGCGATATTGACGTACTTGCCGACGAGGTCGGAATTGACGCGGGCGATGAAGTCATCGAGATTGAGGTCGATGTCTTCCATCGTGCTGTTGAGCTTGGCGGCGTAGTAATAACGCAGCCATTCCGGATTGAGGCCCGTGTCGAGGTAGCTCTCGGCAGTGATGAAAGTGCCGCGCGACTTGCTCATCTTGGCGCCGTCGACGGTCAGGAAGCCGTGCACGAAGAGGCCGCTCGGCGTGCGGTAACCGGCGTGCTGCAATTCGGCCGGCCAGAACAGCGCGTGGAAATAGAGGATGTCCTTGCCGATGAAGTGATACAACTCGGTCGTCGAATCGGGCTTGAAGTACTCGTCGAAATCGAGGCCGTTCCGGTCGCACAGGTTCTTGAACGAGCCCATGTAGCCGATCGGCGCGTCGAGCCAGACGTAGAAATACTTGCCGGGGGCGTCGGGGATCTCGAAGCCGAAGTACGGCGCATCGCGCGAGATGTCCCAGTCGGTCAGCTTGTTTTCGCCCTCGACGCCCAGCCATTCCTGCATCTTGTTCGAGGCTTCCGATTGCAGGCGTCCCGGTTCGCGCGTCCAGCGGCGCAGGAAGCTCTGGCAGGAATCGCTCGACAGCTTGAAGAAATAGTGGTCGGAGTGGCGCATTTCCGGCGTGGCGCCGGAGACGGCCGAATACGGATTCTTGAGCTCGTTCGGCGTGTAGGCGGCGCCGCAGGATTCGCAGTTGTCGCCGTACTGGTCCTTGGCCCCGCACTTCGGGCATTCGCCCTTGATGAAGCGGTCGGGCAGGAACATCTGCTTGACCGGGTCGTAATACTGCTCGATCGTGCGCTTCTCGATCAGGCCGGCCTGCTGCAGGCGGCCGTAGATGGTGTTGGCGCAAGCCTGCGTTTCGGGCGAGTGCGTGCTGTAGAAGTTGTCGAAGGCGACGTGGAAACCGGCGAAGTCCCGCGAATGCTCGGCGTGCACCCGCGCGATCAGCGCTTCCGGCGTGATGCCGTCCTTTTCGGCGCGCAGCATGATCGGCGTGCCATGCGTGTCGTCGGCGCAGACGTACCAGCATTCGGCGACCGCGTCCTTCGGCTGCATCTTCTGGAAACGGACCCAGATGTCGGTCTGGATGTATTCGACGAGATGGCCGAGGTGGATCGCGCCGTTGGCGTACGGCAGGGCGGAAGTGACGAGGATTTTGCGGGACATGGGCGAATTCTTCGATCGAGGCAAAACCTCGATTTTATCAAAGGCCGGTGCTTGCCGTCCGGGTTGGCCTGTGCAGCGCCCGGCTTTTTCGGTTAAACTAGACAAAATTAGTCAGGTATAACGTTTTTCCTCAAGGAGTCGTTCCATGGCAGTCACGCAGGAAGCCGTTCTCGCGGCGCTCAAGCAGGTCATCGATCCCAACACGCAGAAGGACTTCGTGGCGACGAAGTCGGCGAAGAACATCCGCATCGACGGCGGCGCCGTGTCGCTCGACATCGAACTCGGCTATCCGGCCAACAGTCAGATCGACGCCCTGCGGCAGGCGGTCGTCGGCGCCATCCAGGCGGTGCCGGGCGTTGCCTCGGTGGCGGCGAACGTGACGGTCAAGATCGTCGCGCATGCCGTGCAGGCGACGCTGAAGCCGCTGCCCGGCGTCAAGAACATCATCGCCGTCGCTTCGGGCAAGGGCGGCGTCGGCAAAAGCACGACGGCCGCGAACCTGGCGCTGGCGCTGGCGCAGGAAGGTGCCTCGGTTGGCCTGCTCGATGCCGACATCTACGGGCCGTCGATCCCGCAGATGATGGGCCTGGCCGGCCAGCAGCCCGAATCGGTCGACGGCAAGTCGATGGAGCCCTTGATGGCGCACGGCCTGCAGACGATGTCGATCGGCTTCATGGTCGATGTGGACTCGCCGATGGTCTGGCGCGGGCCGATGGTGACGCAGGCGCTCGAGCAACTGCTCAAGCAGACGAACTGGAAGGACCTCGACTACCTCGTCGTCGATATGCCGCCGGGCACCGGCGACACGCAGCTGACCCTGGCGCAGAAGGTGCCGGTGACCGGCGCTGTGATCGTCACGACGCCGCAGGATATCGCCCTGATCGACGCGCGCAAGGGCCTCAAGATGTTCGACAAGGTCGGCATCCCGATCCTCGGGCTGGTCGAGAACATGAGCATCCATATCTGCTCGCAGTGTGGCCATGAAGAGCACATCTTCGGCCATGGCGGCGCCGAGCGCATGTCGCAGGATTACGGTGCCGAATTGCTCGGTGCGCTGCCGCTGGAACTCTCGATCCGCGAAATGACCGATGCCGGCAAGCCGACCGTAGTCGGGGCGCCGGATTCGCGTGCTGCCGAGATTTACCGGGCGATCGCCCGTCGTGTCGCGGTCAAGGTTGCCGAACGCGCCAAGGACATGACGAGCAAGTTCCCGAACATCGTCGTCAAGAACACCTGATCAGGCCGGGAGCGAGATGCCGGGGACCGGCATCGTCCCCGCCTCGAACAGGACGATTCGGTTCCGCCCGTGCCGCTTGGCATGGTAGAGCGCGGCGTCGGCATGCTTGAACAGTTCGAGTTCGCTGCCGCCGTGATCGGGGAACAGAGCGATGCCGATGCACGATCCGATCCGGACCGGGCCCGCCTCGGGCAGTTCGAACGGGTCGTTGAGCAGGACGTGGATTTTCGCGGCGACCCGTTTTGCTTCTTCCGCGCTGCCGAGGTGGGGCAGCAGGATCAGGAACTCGTCGCCGCCGATGCGGCCGACGCTGTCGGTTTCGCGGATACCGGCGAGCAGCCGCTGCGCGACGGCCTTGAGCAGTCGGTCGCCGGCCAGGTGCCCGAAATTGTCGTTAACCGGCTTGAAGTGGTCGAGGTCGAGCGATAGCAGGGCAAAGCCCGAACGATCCTGGCGTGCGCCGGCAATCGCCGCACTGAGCCGATCGCTGAAGCGCGTGCGGTTGGGCAGGTCGGTCAGCGCATCGTGCTGCGCCATGTGCGCAAGCCGTTGTTCCATGTGCTTGCGATCGGTGATGTCCTTGGAAACGCAGATGACCGAGATGACGTTCCGGTGCTCGTCGATGATCGGTTTGACGGTGGTGAGGTAATACCGGTCTCCCACCGGGTTCGGCACGCGTACTTCGATGACTTTGGTCTCGGCCTCGGCGAAGACCGTGCGGACGACGGCGAAACGCTTGTCCGCCTCGTCCTGGGGAAAGACATCCCAAATGCGGTGACCGATGATGTGCTCGGGTGTTCGCCCTACGCCTTGAGCAAAAGCACGGTTGACGTAACGGTACGTGCCGTCGGGGAAGAAAGCGAAAATCGGATCGCTCGATTCGTCGAGAAGCAGGCGGTATTCCTGTTCCACGGCACGGAGCGCCTCGAGTTCGTCGGCGAGTTGTTGGCGGGACCGCATGTCCGATTCTTGTGATGTCATGGGGGTAAGGAGCGGGGCCGTGAGCGCTTGAGCAGACGTCAGCATACAGCGAGTTGCGCGACTTTCGTAGCTTCTTCCGGGCGGGCATGCGCGGCCGGGACGGCCGCGGCTGAACCAATCCCGACCCGGAGTGTCAGCGTCATCGTTGGAGGACTTTCTCTTCCGGCAACCGGGGCGATGACACTTTCGAGGAGAATGCGGTGATGAAGATGCGGAACGTGCGGGCGGTGCTGCCGTTGGCGGCGATAGTGGCAGCGATATTGGCCGGGTGTGCCGGGGGCAGCGCCGATCGTGGCGTCGAGGCGGTCTTGAAACCGACACAAGGCAACAGCGCGCAGGGGACGGTGCTGTTCCGGCAGGACGGCGATGCGGTCGTCGTGACGGCGAACGTGACGGGACTCACGCCGGGCGCGCACGGTTTCCACATTCATGAAAAAGGCGATTGCAGCGCGCCGGACGCGACCAGCGCCGGCGGGCACTTCAATCCGGGCGCCAAACCGCACGGACATCCCGAACATGGCGATCACCATGCCGGCGACATGCCGATGCTGGTCGCCGACGCAAGCGGCGCGGCCAGCCTGAAGGTGCGTCTGCCGGGTGTGTCGGTGGGCGGCGAGGCGGCGTCCAGCATCCTCGGTCGCGGCGTCATCGTGCATGCCGTTGCCGACGATTTCAAGACGCAGCCGACCGGCAATTCCGGGGCGCGGGTGGCCTGTGGCGTGATCGCCGGGCGCTAGGGCGCGTTCAAATCGCGCCAGGCGCCGCTGCTCCAGTGGCCGCGCTCACCGGTGATGGAACCGAGCGCGGTGCTTTCCCCTGGTCCGCTTCCGAACCCGGCCGGAAAGCGGCCGCTGCGATCGTCTCAGATGTCGTCGTGCGGGAAGCTTGTGTCGGCGGCGCCGATTGCCGGATACCGCTCGGCGGTGGAAATCTCGGACTCGTCGGCACCCTCGTCGAGGCGCCGTAATCCGAGGCTGTCGAGCAGACGGCCCATCCCCGCATAACTGCGCAAGTAGGCGATCGCCAGGTCGATATTGGCATTGGCCAGTGCCCGGCGCGCATCGAACTACTCATTTTGGGTGTTCAGGAGGTCGGGCTGGGTGCGCCGTCCGGTATTGAACTGATCCCGATGATTGAAATTGATCCGAAACCCGAGGCGGATGTCATTGCGCAGGCCGGTATCCGAGGTGACGGTGTCGACGCTGATCGTCGCGATCGGCGGGTGGCGTGGCTTCGTGTTGTGGTTCCAGTCGCCGCATTGCCGCTGGTGTCGAGGGCGACGACCCTGGCATCGATAATTCGGTCGGCATCGCGAACGAGGTCGCCGCCGGAGACGACGATGCCGTAGGTGGCGACAGAAGAAGATACGATGAAATCCCGAACGGAGTCGAACGAGCGAAGATTCGCAGCAAAGGCGCCGACCGATATGCCGCTTTTCCATGCGCAATCCGAGAATACGTCCCATCAGAATGGCCGACAGTTCGAGATCTATCCGCGCGTCGGCCAGATCGATGAAATGCCCGCGCATCACCCGAATCGTGAAATCCATGACGACCGCGAGCGCCACGCCCAGCGCCCACAAGGTATCGGTCGCATTGTTCGGCACGACGCGGTCATAGACATTCATGGCGAAAAACGGCATGACCAAGGCGAATACATTCGACATGAATGTCGCCAAAACTACAGACCGAACCGTCCGAGTGCCCGCGCACCTGCCTGAATATTGAGCTTCGCGTCGAGAGCGGGGGGCTCGGCCCGGACGCAAGTTGCGTGATGTCGGGCATGCGGTAGCACGCCGGCGGGGACGGGGGAAAAAACTTTTCCCCCGCCCTCCGGTAAATCGTACAATACGCGCCTTTCCTTCAATGGTTTCCGGGGTTTACAGCGATGGCCATCAAATCCGATAAATGGATCCGCCGTATGGCGGAGCAGCACGGCATGATCGAGCCGTTTGCGCCGGATCTGGTACGCGAGGTCGATGGCAAGAAGATCGTTTCTTACGGCACATCGAGCTATGGCTACGATATCCGCTGCGCCGACGAGTTTCGCGTCTTCACCAACATCAACTCGACGATCGTCGATCCGAAGGCCTTCGATCCGCAGTCCTTTGTCGAAGTGTCGGGCAAGGGTTTCTGCGTGATTCCGCCGAATTCGTTCGCGCTCGCCCGTACCGTCGAGTATTTCCGCATTCCGCGCAGCGTGCTGACGGTCTGCCTCGGCAAGAGTACTTATGCGCGTTGCGGCATCATCGTCAACGTGACGCCGTTCGAGCCGGAGTGGGAAGGCTATGTGACGCTCGAGTTCTCCAACACGACGCCGCTGCCCGCCAAGATCTATGCCGGCGAAGGCTGCGCGCAGGTGCTGTTCTTCGAATCCGACGAGGTTTGCGAAACCTCGTACAAGGATCGTGGCGGCAAATACCAGGGTCAGATTGGCGTGACCCTGCCGAAAATCTGACGGCGCCGCCCTACCTTAGCGACGACCGATTCACCCTATTCAAGCGTTGACCCGCCGCGGCGGGTCTCTTCTTATCGAAGGTCAAATCATGCGATTCAATTTTCCGGTGATCATCATCGACGAGGATTTCCGCTCGGAAAACGCCTCGGGACTGGGCATCCGCGCACTGGCGGAAGCGATTGAAAAAGAGGGAATGGAGGTCATCGGCGTTACCAGCTATGGTGATCTTTCCTCGTTCGCGCAGCAGCAAAGCCGCGCGTCGGCCTTCATCCTGTCGATCGACGACGAGGAGTTCAGCGGCGACCAGACGCAGAAGACGATCGACGAGCTGCGTGCTTTCGTCATGGAGATCCGTTGCCGCAACGAGGACATCCCGATCTTCCTGCACGGCGAGACGCGGACGTCGCGGCATATCCCGAACGACGTGCTGCGCGAGTTGCACGGCTTCATTCACATGTTCGAGGATACGCCCGAGTTCATCAGTCGCTACGTCGTGCGCGAAGCCAAGACCTATCTCCGCAGCGTGCCGCCGCCCTTCTTCCGGGCGCTCACGCACTACGCGGCGGATGGCTCGTATTCCTGGCACTGTCCGGGCCATTCGGGCGGCGTCGCCTTCCTGAAATCGCCGGTCGGCCAGATGTTCCACCAGTTCTTCGGCGAGAACATGCTGCGCGCCGACGTCTGCAACGCCGTCGAGGAACTCGGCCAGCTGCTCGACCACACCGGCCCGGTGGCGGCCTCCGAGCGTAATGCCGCGCGCATCTTCAACGCCGATCACCTGTTCTTCGTCACCAACGGCACCTCGACCTCGAACAAGGTCGTCTGGAACTCGACCGTGGCGCCCGGTGACGTCGTCATCGTCGACCGCAACTGCCACAAGTCGGTGCTTCACTCGATCATCATGACCGGCGCGATCCCGGTTTTTCTGATGCCGACGCGCAATCACTTTGGCATCATCGGTCCGATTCCGAAGGACGAGTTCCGTTGGGAAAATATCGAAAGAAAGATCGCCGCGCATCCGTTCGCCCGTGACGTCAAGGCCAAGCCGCGCGTGCTCACGATCACCCAGAGCACTTATGACGGCATCCTGTACAACGTCGAGGAAATCAAGGAGATGCTCGACGGCCGTATCGATACCCTGCACTTCGACGAAGCCTGGCTGCCGCACGCCGCCTTCCATGATTTCTACGGGGATTACCACGCGATCGGCGAAGACCGGCCGCGCTGCAAGGAGTCGATGGTGTTCGCGACGCAGTCGACGCACAAGCTGCTGGCGGGCTTGTCGCAAGCCTCGCAGATCCTCGTGCAGAATTCGGAAGCACGTGAACTCGACCGGGCGATTTTCAACGAGGCTTACCTGATGCATACCTCGACCTCGCCGCAGTACGCCATCATTGCCTCGTGCGACGTCGCCGCGGCGATGATGGAGGCGCCGGCGGGTACCGCGCTGGTCGAGGAATCGATTGCCGAGGCGCTCGATTTCCGCCGCGCCATGCGCAAGGTCGACGAGGAGTGGGGCGCCGACTGGTGGTTCAAGGTCTGGGGGCCGGACGATCTCTCCGAAGAAGGCATCGAGGAACGCGAGGCCTGGATGCTCAAGCCGGGCGAGCGCTGGCACGGCTTTGGCCAGTTGTCCGATGGCTTCAACATGCTCGACCCGATCAAGGCGACGATCATCACCCCGGGCCTCGACGTCGATGGCGACTTCGCCGATGGCGCCGGCATTCCGGCGGCGATCGTCACCAAGTATCTTGCCGAGCACGGCGTCATCGTCGAGAAGTGCGGCCTCTATTCCTTTTTCATCATGTTCACGATCGGCATCACCAAGGGCCGGTGGAACACGATGGTGACCGAATTGCAGCAGTTCAAGGACGACTACGACAAGAACCAGCCCTTGTGGAAAGTGTTGCCGGAGTTTGTCGCGAAACATCCGGTTTACGAGCGCATGGGCTTGCGTGACCTGTGTCACCTGATCCACGGCGTCTACTCGCAGAACGACGTGGCCCGGCTGACGACCGAGATGTATCTCTCCGATATGGTCCCGGCGATGAAGCCGACCGACGCGTTTGCCAAGATGGCGCACCGCGAGATCGATCGTGTGCCGATCGACGAACTCGAGGGCCGCATTACCAGCATCCTGCTGACGCCGTATCCGCCGGGCATTCCGCTGCTGATTCCGGGCGAGCGCTTCAATGCGACGATCGTGCGCTATCTCAAATTCGCGCGCTTCTTCAACGAGCAGTTCCCGGGATTCGAAACCGACATCCACGGGCTGGTCAAGGAAGTCGTCGACGGCAAGGCCCGCTACTATGTCGATTGCGTACGGCAGGCGTGATCGGTTCGTGGAAAAGAAAAAAGCGGCTGCGGCCGCTTTTTTCATGCTCTCGCCATGATCAGACGCGGCCGTAAATAGCGAAGCTGAAATCCGCACCGCCGGCGACGCGTGAGCATTCCTGCCATTCTTGCGCAATGATCTCGGGGAAAAAAGCGTCGCCGTCGTAGTCGCGTTCGATCTCGGTCAGGTAGAGACGGTCGGCATGCGGCAGCGCCAGACGGTAGAGCGCTTCGCCGCCGATGACAAACACTTCGTTCTCGCCTTGAGTGGCGGCGAGCGCCGCGTCGAGCGAGCCGGCGAGTTCGGCGCCGGGCGCGACATACGCTGCGTTGCGACTGACGACGATGTTGCGTCGTCCCGGCAGGGGGCGGAATTTCTCCGGCAGCGATTCCCAGGTCTTGCGCCCCATGATGACGGGCTTGCCGCGCGTCGTCTCGCGGAAATAGCGCATGTCTTCGGGCAGGTGCCAGAGCAGCGCATTGTCCTTGCCGATGACCCGCTGGCGGGCTACGGCGGCGATCAGCGAGAGCATGTCAGACGGCGACCGGCGCTGAAATATGCGGGTGCGGATCGTAGCCTTCGAGCGTGAAGTCCTCGAAGCGGAAGGCGAACAGATCGCTGACCTCGGGGTTGATCCGCATCGTCGGCAGGGCGCGCGGTTCGCGCGCGAGTTGCCGTTCGACCTGTTCGAAATGATTGCTGTAGAGGTGCGCATCGCCGAAGGTGTGCACGAAGTCGCCGGCGCGATAACCGCACACCTGGGCGAGCATCATCGTCAGCAGTGCATAGGACGCGATGTTGAAGGGCACGCCGAGGAAAATGTCGGCGCTGCGCTGGTAAAGCTGGCACGACAGTTTGGGACGCCGGTCGGTGTCGTCATCGGCCGGCGGGGCGACGTAGAGCTGGAAGAAAGCGTGGCACGGCGGCAGCGCCATGCGATCGACATCGGCCGGGTTCCATGCCGTGACGATATGCCGGCGCGAATCCGGGTTCTTCTTGAGGCCTTCGACGAGTTGGGCGATCTGGTCGATCTCGCGGCCGTCGGGCGTTTTCCAGTGGCGCCACTGATACCCGTAGACCGGGCCGAGATTGCCTTCGGCATCGGCCCACTCGTCCCAGATGCGCACGCCGTTGTCCTTGAGGTAGGCAATATTGGTGTCCCCCTGGAGGAACCATAACAACTCATGGACGATCGAGCGCAGGTGCAGCTTTTTTGTTGTCAGCAGCGGGAATCCGGCGGCGAGGTCGAAACGCATCTGCCAGCCGAATACCGAGCGCGTGCCGGTGCCGGTGCGGTCTGATTTGGTGATGCCGTGTTCATACACGTGGCGCATCAGGTCGAGGTAAGCTTTCATGGCATCCAGGGGGTATGACGTGGTTCTTGAGGCGGCGTCAGGATTGCTCGTCCTCGGCCGGGCTATCGACGAATTGCTCGTCGTCGGCCGGGGTGTTGCCGAGCGTCTTCAGGTATTGGAAGAGTGCCCGGAAGCTCTTCGGCGGTTTGTTCTGTTCCTGTTCTTTCAGTGCCGAGCGGCGCAATGCGCGCAGATGCTGGAGGTCGGCGCTCGGATACTGGCTGGCGATCTGGTGCAGCGCCTTTTCGTCGGCAAGGATGTCGTCGCGCAGCTTTTCGAGCAGGTGCAGGCGTGCCGTCTGCTCGGCGGATTCTCCGCGTGCCTCGGCGATGGCGGCCCGGATGGGCTCGGCATCGCTGCCGCGCATCAGTCGGCCGATGAACTGGAGCTGCCGGCGTCTCGCTTCGTCGTGGCGCGGCATGCGCTGCGCTGTCAGCACGGCGTCGCGCAGGTCGTCCGGCAGGGCGATTTTCTTGACGCGGTCGGTCGGCAAGGCAACGAGTTCCTCGCCGAGCGACTGCAGCTCTTCCATGGCCTTCTTGCGGCGGGTCTTGGAGATCGGGAGGGCGTCTTCGTCTTGATCGGTCATCGGCAGGTTCGGGGCGGTTGTCTGGGGGCGCCCGGAAGCCGGGCGCGAAGCTGCTATGATAACGGCTTTCGTCTTCCGACTGTGTTTCCATGACCCGACCCGTGCCCGCTCCCGGCGGCGAACAACGTTTCGCCCATTCCTTGCCCGTTCTGCAAGCGCTCGCCCAGGACGTTCTCGGGCACGCGCGTGCTCTGGGGGCCAGCGATTGCGAGGTCGATGTCTCCGAAGGTCTCGGACAGGCCGTGACGGTCCGCTGCGGCGCGGTCGAGACGGTCGAATACAACCGCGACAAGGGCATCGGCGTGACCGTCTATCTCGGGCAGCGCAAAGGGCACGCGAGCACTTCCGATTTCTCGCCGTCGGCGCTGCGCGAGACAGTCGAGGCGGCGCTGGCGATCGCGCGCTATACCGCCGAGGATGCCTGTGCCGGTTTGCCCGATGCCGCAGTACTCGCGGCCCCGGCCGATTGCGCCCGTGACCTCGATCTCTATCACCCCTGGCGTCTCGACGTGGACGGCTGCATCGATCTGGCGCGGCGCTGCGAACAGGCGGCCTTCGACGTCAGCCCGCAAGTGACGAATTCCGAAGGGGCGACGGTGTCGATCCAGGAAGGTCATTTCGTCGCCGCCAACAGCTTGGGCTTCATGGGTGGTTTTCCGACGTCCCGCCACTACGTGTCGTGTTCGGTGATTACCGGCCGGGAAGACGCCATGCAGCGCGACGACTGGTATTCGACGGCGCGCAATCCGCAGTGGATCGCCGCGCCGGAAGCGATCGGCGACTACGCGGCGCGACGCGCGCTGGCGCGACTCGGCGCGCGCAAGATCCCGACCTGCAAGGTGCCTGTACTGTTCGAGGCGCCGCTGGCGGCGTCGCTGATCGGCAATTTCGTCCATGCCGTGAGCGGCGGCAGTCTCTACCGCAAGTCCTCCTTCCTGCTCGACAGCCTCGGCAAACCGGTCTTCTCGAAGATCGTGCGCATTCGCGAAGAGCCGCATCTGCCCGGCGCGCTGGCCAGCAGCCTGTTCGACAACGACGGCGTGGCGACGCGTCCGCGCCTCGTCGTCGATGACGGCGTCTTGCAGGGGTATTTCCTCGGAACCTATTCGGCGCGCAAGCTCGGCTTGCCCTGCACGGCCAACGCCGGCGGGTGCCACAACCTGATCGTCGATGGTGGCGCTCTCGATTTCGAAGGACTCTTGCGCAGCATGGGCCGCGGCCTGCTGGTGACCGAACTGCTCGGCCACGGCGTCAATTACGTCAACGGCGACTATTCGCGCGGGGCTGCCGGCTACTGGGTCGAGAACGGACAGATCGCCTATCCCGTCGAGGAAATCACCATCGCCGGCAATCTGCGCGACATGTTCCGCCAGATCGCCGCCGTCGGTAATGACGTTCTGGTACGTGGTTCGCGCCAGGTCGGGTCGATCCTGATCGAGGGAATGAAGATCGCCGGGAACTAGGCTGCGCTCCCGATTGGCGGCTTGACTGAGTGCCGGAGGGCGTAATGACACTTCAATTGTGTCCGCCACGACGTCGTCCTTTGGCTATAATCACCCGGTTGGTTCCCGTTGTCGTTCCTTTTGGCAGTTCAATGGATTTGTTTCCCCAGGAGAGATGAGATCATGGAAAGACGTTCCTTTCTGAAGAAGGCCGGTGTCGGCCTGGCGGCCGGCGCCGTCGCTGCGCCCGCGTTGGCGCAGAGTTTGCCGACGATCAAGTGGCGCATGGCGTCAAGCTTCCCGAAGAGCCTCGACACCCTGCACGGTTCCGCCGAATTCCTGAGCAAGCGGATTGCGGAAATGACGGGCGGCAAGTTCCAGATTCAGGTATTCGCCGCCGGCGAAATCGTCCCGGGACCGGGCGTCCATGACGCGGTCAAGGATGGTACGGTCGAAATCGGCTTTACCTGTTCGTACTATTACTTCGGCAAGGAACCGACCTACTGCATCGACACGGCGATCCCGTTCGGCATGAACGCCCGCCAGGTCAAGGCCTGGTATCGTCAGGGCAACGGCGCCAAGCTGATGGGCGAATTCTTCGCCAAATCGAATCTCGTCGTCTTCCCGAGCGGCAACACCGGCGTGCAGATGGGCGGCTGGTATCGCAAGGAAATCAAGAGCGCGGCTGACTTCAAGGGCCTGAAGATGCGCGTTGCCGGCCTCGCCGGCGCGGTGCTCTCGAAGCTCGGCGTCGTGCCGCAGCAGATCGCCGGCAGCGACATCTATCCGGCGCTCGAAAAAGGCACGATCGACGCGGTCGAGTGGGTCGGTCCTTATGACGATCAGAAGCTCGGCTTCAACAAGGTCGCCAAGTACTATTACTACCCGGCCTGGTGGGAAGGCGGCCCGCAGATCTCGACCTACATCAATGCCAAGAAATTTGCCGAGTTGCCGAAGGAATACCAAGCGATCATCGAGGCGGCCTGCGCCGAGACCGATACCGAAATGTGCGCGCGCTACGATGCCAAGAACCCGGCAGCGCTGAAGCAGTTGCTGGCGTCGGGCACCAAGGTGCTGCCGTTCCCGAAGGACGTGATGGAAGCCAGTTACAAGGCCGCCATGGAATACTATGCCGAGACTTCGGCGAAGTATCCGGACTTCAAGAAGATTTACGAGGACTACAAGAAATTCCTCGACGACCAGAACTTCTGGTATCGCGTCGCCGAGAACGAATTCGCGAAGTTCATGTACAGCCGCAAGAGCTAATTCGGCTGGCAGAAAAAAGGCGGGGGCGATGCCCCCGTTTTTTTGCTTTCGGCTTCGTGAGGGCGCCCGTCGGGCGCGATGATCGGGGAAGAAGGCCGTTACGGTGTGATGTTCGGCGAACCGTGTCGCCAATGTGCGCGTCCTGATCGCACGACAATTTTAGGAGAAAAGCATGGAAAGACGTTCGTTCCTGAAGAAGGCCGGGGCAGGCTTGGCCGCGGGGGCCGTGGCGGCGCCCGCGCTCGCGCAGAATGCGCCGACGATCAAGTGGCGGATGGCCTCGAGCTATCCGAAGAGCCTGGATACGATTTATGGCGCCACCGAGTTCCTCGTCAAGCGGGTCGCCGAAATGTCCGGCGGCAAGTTCCAGATTCAGCTTTTCGCCGCCGGCGAGATCGTCCCGGGCACCGCCGTCCATGACGCCGTCAAGGACGGTACGGTCGAGACCGGCTTCACCAATTCGGCCTTCTACTTCGGCAAGGAGCCGACCTATTGCATCGACAGCGCCATCCCGTTCGGCATGAATACGCGGCAGGTCAAGGCCTGGTATCGGCACGGCAACGGCGGCAAGCTGATGGGCGAGTTCCTGGCCAAGTCGAACATCGTCTCGATTCCGGCTGGCAATACGGGCGCCCAGATGGGCGGCTGGTACCGCAAGGAAATCAAGAGCATTGCCGATCTCAAAGGCATGAAGATGCGCGTCGTCGGTGTCGCCGGCGCGGTGCTCTCGAAGCTCGGCGTCGTGCCGCAGTTGATTGCCGGCGGTGATATCTATCCGGCATTGGAAAAGGGCGTCATCGACGCCGTCGAGTGGGTCGGTCCGTATGACGATCAGAAGCTCGGCTTCAACAAGGTCGCCAAGTACTACTACTATCCGTCGTGGTGGGAAGGCAGCGCGCAGATGTGCGTTTATGTGAATGCCGGGAAGTGGGCCGAATTGCCGAAGGAATATCAGGCGATGCTGACGGCGGCCTGTGCGGAAGCGGAGGTCGAGATGGTCTCCCGCTACGACGCCAAGAACCCGACCGCGCTGCGGCAGTTGATGGCCTCCGGCACCAAGATCCTGCCGTTCCCGAAGGACGTGATGGAAGCTGCGTACAAGGCATCGATGGAATACTATGCCGAGACCTCGGCGAAGTATCCCGACTTCAAGAGGATCTATGACGACTACAAGAAGTTCATGGACGAGCAGAACTTCTGGTTCCGCGTCGCCGAGAACGAGTTCGCCAAGTTCATGTTCAGCCGCAAGAACTGAGCGGTCTTAAGGTAACTTAAGGCAAATAAAAACGGGGGCCAGGCCCCCGTTTTTGTTGTCGGCAATTGCCGCTCGATTTCCGCTCATTTGCCTCTTACTTGCTGTTCTCGCTGCCCAGTGACGGCGGCTCGGAGGGCTGGTCGTAATCCGTTTCCGGCAGCACCATCTGCACCGAGTCGATATCGACGGCCTGGGCCTTGTCGAGGCCCGAGGTGACGATCTGCGGGAACAGGATCACCAGCAGCACCATCAGAACTTGGATACAGACGAAGGGAATGGCACCCCAGTAGATGTCGCTCGTCTTGATCGATGGCGGCGCGACCGAACGCAGGAAGAACAGCGCAAAGCCGAAGGGCGGATGCAGGAAGGACGTCTGCATGTTGATGCCCAGCAGTACGCCGAACCAGATCAGGTCGATGCCGAGTTTGTCGGCGACCGGCCCGAGCAGCGGCACGACGATGAACGACAGTTCGAAGTAGTCGAGGAAGAAGGCCAGCACGAAGATCAGGATGTTGACGACGATCAGGAAGCCGAACTGTCCGCCGGGCAGATCGACGAGCAGGTGCTCGACCCACAGGTGGCCGTCGACGCCGTAGAAGGTCAGCGAGAAGACGCGCGCCCCGATCAGGATGAAGACGACGAAGGTCGTCAGCTTGGCCGTGCTTTCCATCGCCTGGCGCAGCAGTTTGAGGTCGAGGCGCTGGCGCAGGACCGCCATCAGCAAGGCGCCAGTGGCTCCCATGGCGCCGCCTTCGGTCGGCGTCGCAACGCCCAGAAAGATGGTGCCGAGTACCAGGAAGATGAGGCCGAGCGGCGGGATCAGCACGAAGGTGACTTTTTCGGCCATCTTCGACAGGAGGCCCAGCTTCAGCGTTTTGTTGATCAGCGCCAGGACGAAGGGGACGAAGATGCCGACCATCGTGCACATGACGATCAGTTCGTCGGTCGGCAGGTCGTCCGGCCGGGTCTTGCCAAAAGTGACGCCGATGGCGATGGCCAGGGCGGTGAGGATCAACAGCGACGTGCCGCCTGTCTTGCCGTTGGCTTCTTTGAAGATGCGGGCTTCGGGCGGCAGTGCCGGGACCCATTTCGGGCGAATGAAGGACACCAGGATGATGTAACCGACGTAGAGTCCGGCGAGCGTAAGCCCCGGGACAAATGCGCCCTTGTACATGTCGCCGACCGATTTGCCGAGCTGGTCGGCCATGACGATCAGTACCAGCGACGGCGGGATGATCTGCGCCAGCGTGCCGGAGGCGGCGATGACCCCTGAGGCCAGGCGCTTGTCATAGCCGTAGCGCAGCATGATCGGCAGCGAGATCAGGCCCATCGAAATCACCGAGGCGGCAACGACGCCGGTGGTCGCCGCAAGCAGCGCGCCGACGAAGACGACTGCATAGGCGAGGCCGCCGCGAACCGGGCCGAACAGCTGGCCGATCGTGTCGAGCAGGTCTTCGGCCATGCCGGAGCGTTCGAGGATCAATCCCATGAAGGTGAAGAAGGGCACGGCCAGCATCGTGTCATTGGAAATGACGCCGAGGATGCGGTCAGGCAAGGCCTGGAAGAGTTGCGGGCCGAGCAAGCCGAGCTCGATGCCGAGCAGGCCGAAGACGATGCCGTTGGCGGCCAGGGCGAAGGCCACCGGGAAACCGACGAGCAGGAAGATGACCATCGAGATGAAGATGATCGGCGCCATGTTGGCGATCAGAAATTCAGTCATTACGCCTCTCCCTTTTCCTTGCGTGCCTTGATGATGGCCGCAAGCTCTTCTTCGGCAGTCATGGCGATGACTTTTTCAGTCGGATCAGGACAGAGCCCTTTCAGAAAACCGATGCGCTTGATGAGTTCGGAGATGCCTTGCATGATCAGCAGGACGAAGCCGACGGGGATCATCAGGCGTACCGGCCACATGATCAGTCCGCCGGGGCTGTTCGACATTTCGTTGGCCGCGAAAGCGTGCATGAAAACCGGCCAGGACAGGATCAGGATGGTGAAGGCCATCGGCATCAGGAAAAAGAGGATGCCGAGGATGTCGATCCAGGTCTGTCCGCGTTTCGAGAGCTTGCTGGCGATGAGGTCGATGCGGACGTGTTCGTTGCGCATCAGCGTATAGCCGGAGCAGGCGAGGAAGATGGCGCCGAACAGATACCACTGGATTTCCAGAAAAGCGTTCGAGCTGTAGTTGAGCGTGTAGCGCAGGACGGCGTTGCCGGTGCTGACCAGCACGACGACGAGCACCAGCCAGATGGCTGTCTTACCGACGCGCTCGGTTAGCGCGTCGATCCACCGCGATAACTTGAGTAGGGAGTCCATGATAAATTCTTGGTTAAAACCAATGTGTGAATGATTGGCCGACTTGTCGTCGTGCGCTTGTGACAGCACGCGGAAGTTACGGCGAGGGCGGACTCGTCCCAGGATCGCTCGGAGAGGCCAGAAGCGTTTTTGAAACAACGTTCTATTATTGCACAGAAGTGATATTACGATGTTGTTATGGCGCCGGAATTGGCTGTGCTGTTGCAATTTCAACGAACCAAGTCGTCGTCGATGGTCGTTGTGCCTGATTGCTGCGTGATATAATCGGCCACTTTTTCAATGGCTTGTGAGGCACACGATGTTTTCTGCAAAAGAGACTCTGGCGAAGATGGATCCTGAAATCTGGCAATCGATCGAGAAGGAAAATCGTCGCCAGGAAGAGCACATCGAACTGATCGCTTCGGAGAACTATGTCAGCAAGGCGGTGATGGAAGCCCAGGGCTCGCAACTCACCAACAAATATGCCGAAGGTTATCCGGGCAAGCGTTACTACGGTGGTTGCGAATATGTCGATATCGCCGAGCAACTCGCGATTGATCGCCTCAAGCAGCTGTTCGGTGCCGAAGCCGCCAACGTCCAGCCGAACTCGGGCTCGCAAGCCAACCAGGCCGTGCTGATGGCGTTTGCCAAGCCGGGCGACACGATCATGGGCATGAGCCTCGCCGAAGGCGGTCACCTCACGCACGGCATGCCGCTGAATCTGTCGGGAAAATGGTTCAACGTGGTTTCCTACGGCCTCAACGCCGCCGAGGAAATCGACTATGACCGCATGGAAGCGCTGGCGCGCGAACACAAACCGCGCATCATCATCGCCGGTGCCTCGGCCTACTCGCTGCAAATCGATTTCGAGCGCTTCGCCAAGGTGGCCAAGGAAGTCGGCGCGATTTTCTGGGTCGACATGGCGCACTATGCCGGGCTGATTGCCGCCGGCTGCTACCCGAATCCGGTGCCGGTCGCCGATGTCGTCACCTCGACGACGCACAAGACGCTGCGCGGCCCGCGCGGCGGCGTCATCCTGATGAAGGCGGAACACGAAAAGGCGATCAATTCGGCGGTGTTCCCCGGCCTGCAAGGCGGTCCGCTGATGCATGTCATCGCCGCCAAGGCCGTCGCCTTCAAGGAAGCGGCGACGTCGGAATTCATCGACTATCAGGAACAAGTCCTGGCCAATGCGCGCGTCATGGCGCGGGTGTTGTCCGAGGAGCGCGGCCTGCGGATCGTCTCCGGACGGACCGAGTCGCACGTGTTTCTCGTCGATCTGCGTGCCAAGAACATCACCGGCAAGGAAGCCGAAGCGGCACTCGGCAAAGCGCACATCACGGTTAACAAGAATTCGATTCCGAACGACCCGCAGAAGCCGATGGTGACTTCCGGCGTTCGTATCGGCTCGCCGGCAATGACGACCCGTGGCTTTACCGAGATCGAGGCGGAGCAGGTGGCGCACTTGATCGCCGATGTGCTTGAGGCGCCCACTGACGAAGCGGTGTTGCAGCGCGTGCGTGCGGATGTCTCGACGCTCTGCAAGAAGTTCCCGGTCTACGGTGCTTAAGGCGGCAGTCTTGCAATCGCGCGTCTCTCATGTCGATCGGCAGGTGACGCCATGAAATGTCCGTTCTGCGGTGCGGCGGAGACCACGGTCGCCGATACGCGTATCAACGACGATGGCGATATCGTGCGCCGCCGCCGCCGCTGTTTGACCTGTGACAAGCGGTTTTCGACCTATGAGCGGGCGGAAATCCGCCTGCCGCAGGTCGTCAAGAAGAACGGTTCGCGTGTCGATTACGACCGCGAGAAATTGTCTGCCAGCTTGTGGCTGTCGCTGCGCAAGCGGCCGGTGACTGTCGAGGCGGTCGATGCTGCGATCATACGGATCGAGGAAAAGCTGTTGACCCTTGGTGAGCGCGAAGTGCCTTCCGAAAAGATCGGCGAGATGGTCATGCGCGAACTCAAGAAGATCGACAAGGTGGCCTATATCCGATTCGCGTCGGTATATCGCAACTTCGAGGATGTCGACGAGTTTTCCGACATCATCCGCGAGGTCTCGCCCCGTCCGGTCGCACGGCGCAGCCGGTAGGTCGGCGGATGTTTTCCGTCGCCGATCACGAGTTCATGGCGCGGGCCTTGCGCCTGGCCGAACTTGGGCTGTGGACGACCTCGCCGAATCCGCGTGTTGGCTGCGTCCTGGTCAAGGATGGGCGAATCGTTGGCGAAGGTTGGCATCGGCGCGCCGGCGAGGCGCACGCGGAAATCCATGCGTTAAAGGCTGCCGGGGCGGACGCACTCGGTGCGGTGGCCTATGTGACCCTCGAACCCTGCAGTCATTTCGGTCGCACGCCACCGTGTGCGAAGGCGTTGATTGATGCGGGGGTGTCGCGCGTTGTCGCGGCGATGCAGGACCCGAATCCCGAGGTTTCGGGACGGGGTCTCGCGATGCTGCGCGAAGCCGGCATCGAGGTGGTTTGCGGCTTGCTCGAAGCCGAAGCGCGCGAGCTTAACATCGGCTTTGTCTCACGCATGACCCGGCAACGACCGTGGGTGCGGCTGAAAATGGCGGCGAGCCTCGACGGCCGGACAGCGCTCGCGAATGGGCAGAGTCAATGGATTACCGGGGCGGCGGCGCGTCAGGACGGCCATCGCTGGCGAGCCCGCGCCTGTGCGATCCTGACCGGCATGGGAACGGTGCGTGACGATGATCCGCAACTGACCGTGCGAGGCGTTGATACGACGCGGCAGCCTTTGCGGGTGGTTGTCGATGGCCGTCTCGAAATTTCTCCGTCGGCGCGCGTTCTTGGCAGCGGTACCGTTATCGCAACGGCCTCGGAAGAAGGGGCGCTCTCTGACGCGTTGCGGGCGCGTGGTGCCGAAGTCTGGTCGTTGGCGAATACTGCGGGGCGGGTCGATCTGTCCCGACTGTTGACCCTGCTGGCGCAGCGCGGGATCAATGAAGTCCATGTCGAAGCTGGGCGCGGCTTGAGCGGCGCCTTGTTCGCCGCCGGTCTTGTTGACGAACTGCTGCTCTATATGGCCCCCTGCCTCCTGGGCAGCGACGCGCGCGGGCTGGTGGATTTGCCGGAGCTGAGTTCGCTGGCAGAAAAAGTGGCGTTAAAGATCAGCGATTTACGTGTGCTTGGCGACGATTTGCGCATACTCGCACGAGTTGTGCCGGCGAAGGCGCCGTGAGCCAGCAGCGCCTCCGGCAATAAGGACAGCGCAGCCTACTTGTATTCCCGCCACTCGGGCGGGGTGTCGTCGTGATCGCCGTGCGGATGGCGTTCCCATGCCTGGATGTAGGCCTGATTCTGTGATTTCTTGAGCAGGCGTTCGGGCGCTTCGAGGTTGTGCAGTTCGGTTTCCTCGACGTAGTAATAGAGCGCGCGCAGCAGTTTGACCAGTAGCGCACAGCCGAGGTGGAAGCCTTTGTCGATCAGCGCCGTTTCGAGCTCTTCCAGCGAGTGGTCGTGGAGGTCGTAGCTGACATCGATGCTCAGTCGCTCCGGGTGAGGGACGATACTCAATCCGCTGAGGCCGGCGAGGAAGCGGGTGGCTTCCTCGACCTGGCCCGGAGGGATCTCGGAAAAATAAATCGTCCTTTCCTTCCGGATGGGCGGAGGGGTTCGAGGTGGGGCAGCCGGCGGACGTTTCATGACGGACTCCGGAGGGATGCGACGCAGGAACTAGGAACTCGGCTTGCCTTGCATGATCTGCAAGCCCTTGAGCAGGTTGAGCGCCTGGTTGAGCTGGTAATCCTTCTTCGAGGCGATTTCGCGCATCGGCGGTTCACCGCTGTCGTCGTCATCCTTGGCCGGAGACGCGCCCTTCGGTTTTGCCGCACCAGGCGCCTTGCTTTGCGGCTTGGCTGCTGGCGCCGCCTTGTCGCTGCCGGGATCCCGATCGTTCTCGAGGTGGTGTTCGAGGTCGGCTTCACGCAGGCGCATGGCCGAGGTGCCGTTGGCGGATTCTTCGACGACGATGTCGGGAACGATACCCTTGGCCTGGATCGAGCGGCCCGACGGGGTGAAATAGCGAGCGGTCGTCAGCTTGATGGCAGTATTGTTGGGCAGCGGCAGCACCGTTTGCACGGAACCCTTGCCGAAACTCGTCGTTCCCATCAGAACCGCACGCTTATGGTCTTGCAGGGCGCCCGCCACGATTTCGGAAGCCGAGGCCGAGCCGCCGTTGATCAGCACGACCATCGGCACGCTACGCGCTTCAGCAGGCAGCGCCTTGAGAAAGTCGTCGCGTGTGCCCCGCAGATAATCTTCGGGCGCTGCGTAAAACTGATGCTTCGCGTCGGGGGTGCGCCCATCTGTCGATGTGATCAGTGTCTTGGGCGGCAGGAAAGCCGCTGAGACGCCGATGGCCGCATTGAGCAATCCGCCCGGGTCATTGCGCAGATCGAGAACCAGTCCCTTGAGTTGGCCGGGTTTGTAGAGATCGCCCAGATGCTTGGCCACCGATGCCGCCGTGTTTTCCTGGAACGAGGTGACGCGCAGGTAGCCGTAGCCGGGTTCGACGAGCTTCGACTTGACGCTCTGCACCTTGATGATTTCGCGCGTCAGGGTGATTTCAAGCGGCTTGGCTTCGCCCTTGCGCAGGATCGAGAGCTTGATCTGCGTTTTCGGCTTTCCGCGCATGCGCTTGACCGCGTCCGAGAGTGTGAGGCCTTTGACCAGCGTGTCGTCGAGTTTGAAGATCAGGTCGCCCGACTTGATGCCGGCGCGGTCGGCCGGGGTGTCTTCGATCGGCGAAATGACTTTGACGAGGCCGTCTTCCATGCCGACCTCAATGCCAAGTCCGCCAAATTCGCCTTGCGTGCCGACCTGGAGATCCTTGAACGCGTCGGCGTCGAGGTAGGCCGAATGCGGGTCGAGATTGGAGAGCATGCCGCTGATGGCATGGGTGATCAGCTTCTTGTCTTCGATGGGTTCGACGTAGCCTTGCTTGATGGCATTGAACACTTCGGCGAACGTCCGGAGCTCCTCGATCGGGAGGCTGGCGCGGGTTTCCTTTTCGGCAAGCGCCGAAATCTGCAGGCTGATGAGGATGCCGCCGAGCATTCCTGCGCAGATCAGACCGGCCTGTTTCAACTTACCCATCGCTTCGACTCCAGTACAAAATCATCTGAGACTGACCCATTTGAGCGGGTCTTGCGGCTGGCCATTATGGCGCAGTTCAAAGTATAAACCGGATTCCGGGTTGCCACCGCTGTTCCCGACCGAGGCGATGACGTCCCCGCCGTGCAGGCGGTCGCCAACCTGTTTCAGCAGGGCGTCATTATTGCCGTAGACCGAGAGGTAGCCGCCGCCATGATCGACGATCAGCAGGTTGCCGAATCCGCGCATCCAGTCGGCAAAGACGACTTGCCCGCCGGCAATGGCGTGGACGCTGGTGCCCTGTCCGGCCCGGATGAACAGGCCCTTCCAGGCGTTGCCTTCCTGGCGCGGTGCGCCAAAACGGTTGGTGACCGTGCCTTTCACCGGCAGTCGCAATTGCCCCTTGGACTGGCTCAGGCCGCCGCCCAGTGAGGCTTCCGGTGTGCTGTCATTGACGAGTTCCCTTGCCGGCGTCTGTGTCTTCCCTGGCAGGGATGTGCTGCTCGGGCGCGACTCCTTGCGCGGTGCCGCTTTGGCGGCGAGCGTCTTGGCAAGTTGTTCGATCAGTTGCGTCAGGCGCTTTTCGTCACGTTGCAGGGCGCCGATTTCCCGCCGCTGCTCGCTGATCTTGGCCGATATCTTCTCCAGCATGAGCTTGCGCTGCTCGCGCTGAGCGAGCAATTTGGCGTGTTGCTCGCGTTGGCGCCCTTCGACGGCAGAGAGTTCCTGTGCTTGCTCCCGTGTCTTCAGCGCCAGCGCCTGTTTGCGCTGCAAGGTTGTTTCGATTTCATGGACAAGCTGGCTTCTCGCCTTGCCGATGACCGAGAGATAGTAAAGGTCGCGCGTGACCTGGCTGGGATTGTCGCCGTTGAGCAGGGTGTGCAGCGTGTCCGGTGTGCCCCGCACATAGTGCCGATAGACGAGATTCTGGAGCTGTGCCTGCTGGCCGGACAAGCGGTTTTCCAGCTCTTTCGATTGTGTGGCAAGATCTTTGAGCGCCGCCTGGATTTTTTCCCGCTGAATCGTCAGGGCATGAAGTTCCCGCTGCGTTGCCGAGATTTCCTGCTCGACCCCCTTGAGTTGGTCTGCCGCGGTGGCGCGCTTTCCCTCGGTATCGGCAATGCCTTTACGCAGCGATTCGATTTGGCTGCGAACCTCCTTTAAGTCGCCCTGTTTCGCCGTGACTTCGTTCTGCGTGGCCGGATGCTGCGCCGGTTTCTTTTTTTCCTTTGCCGCGTGTGCGTCTGCATCGAGCAGCAAGAGTGCACTGATGATGGCAGCCAGGATGCGTTGTCGGCGGGCGAATTTCGGACGTGCCGGAGGAGCGCCGGGGTCGGACGGTGAGGACTGGGGTCGCAAAAAGTCGGGTCGGTTCATGTATTGCCTAGGGGGGCCCCCCGGAACGGGAATTATTCTATAATGATTCCCCTTGTTTAACGAGGGTTGGGCATTGTGGCGATTCAAACCAGTCTTATCGACAAGCAGGAGCACATCGAGTCGGCCGCGCGCGCGCTGAAGTCGATCGCGCACCCTTTGCGCCTGAAAATACTGTGCGTTGTCGGCGATCAGGAAGCCTGTGTGCAAGAGATTGTCGAGGCGGTCGGTACGTCGCAAAGCAATATTTCCCAGCACCTTGCGATCCTGCGCGACAAGGACGTTCTGGTGACGCGCAAGGAAGCCAACCGGGTCTATTACCGCATCGGCGACAAGCGGACCTTGCAGTTGATCGGTATGATGCGCGAGGTCTTTTGCGGCTGAGTCGTCGGCTCTGCCTGTTTCCGCCAGTTTCTTCGATTTCCTCTTTGGATGGAGCTTTTCTTGGAATTCCTTCAACAAAATATCATGTTGGTTCTCGCCGCTGCGGTCAGCGGCGGTCTGCTGTTGGTGCTGACCTTGCGCCGTCCCGATGGCAAGCATCTGCTCAACGCGACCCAGGCGACGATGCTGATCAATCGCGAGGATGCGGTTGTCATTGATGTGCGCGAACCCTTCGAATACGTCGAAGGCCATCTGCCCGAGTCGCGCAACATTCCCTTGGCACAGATCGAGCAACGCCAGGGGGAACTCGAGAAATATAAGGAAGTGCCGGTGATTCTGGTTTGCCAGACCGGTGCTCGCTCGAGCGATGCCTGCAAGAAACTCGAAGGGCTCGGTTTTACGCGCGTGCACAATCTCGACGGTGGCGTTGCCGCGTGGCGCGCCGCTGGCTTGCCGTTGCGCAAGGGGGCGAAAAAATGAGTGCAACGCCGCATGTGTTGATGTATTCGACCGCGGTCTGCCCGTACTGCATCCGCGCCGAGCAGCTACTACGCGCGCGCGGCGTCACCGAGATCGAAAAGGTCCGTATCGATCTTGACCCGGCGCGTCTTGACGAGATGATCGCCAAGACCGCCCGTCGGACCGTGCCGCAGATCTTCATCGGCGAATTTCATGTCGGTGGTTGCGATGATCTGGTCGCGCTCGACAAGGCAGGCAAATTGCTGCCTCTGCTTGGCGGTCAGTCGGCCTGAGTGCCGCTTGTCGCCGTATTTTTACCTGTCAGGAAATAATTCATCATGACCGAACAAGAAACGCCGTTGTTTGCCATCGAAAAGCTCTATGTCAAGGATCTGTCGCTGGAAGTGCCGAATGCGCCGGCGATCTATGTCGAAAGCGAGACGCCGGAAGTCGGTCTGCAACTGCAGACCGGGGTGCAACGGCTGACCGAAGATGCTTTCGAAGTGACGCTGACGGTGACGGTGACGGCGAAGCTCGGCGAGAAGACGGTATTCCTCGTTGAAGTCGGCCAGGCGGGCATTTTCCGCGTGCGCAACGTACCGGAGGAGAATCTCGACCCGCTGCTCTCGATCGCCTGCCCGAACATCCTCTTTCCCTATGCGCGCGAAGTGGTGTCAGATGCCGTGTCGCGCGGCGGCTTCGCGCCGGTGGTGCTGCAACCCGTCAATTTCGAGTCGCTCTATGCCGCGCGCCAGCAGGAGCAGGCTGCGAGCGCCGAACAGACGGTGCAATAATCCACGTCGGTTTCTCTTCGGAGCCTCGGCATGAAACGTTGGCTGTTCCTTGGGGCAATTGTGCTGGCCATGCCGGCACTGGCCGTCGATTATCGGACCGTCGATTCGGCAACGGTGCTCTACGACGGCCCGTCGTTGCGCGGCAACAAGTTGTTTGTCATCCGGAAGGATACGCCGGTCGAGGTGGTCGTCAGTCTCGAAGGCTGGGTGAAGGTCCGTGATGCCGAGGGCGGCCTGGCCTGGATCGAGAAAAAAAACCTCGCCGAGCGGCGCACGGTGATTGTCACGGCAGCGCGTGCCGAGATTCGTCAGAAGCCTGATGAAGCTGCGCCCTTGGTATTCGAGGCGGATCGAAAGGTCTCGCTCGACTATCTTGAGACAGCGCCGGGCGGCTGGGTCAAGGTTCATCACCGTGACGGCGCGTCTGGGTATGTGCGCGCCAATCAGATCTGGGGGCAGTAAGGCGTGAATATCACGGTTATTGGGGCCGGCGCTTGGGGAACCGCGCTGGCCATTACCTTTTGCGGGCGGCACGCGGTGACCTTGTGGACGCGCGAGGCCGACGTGACCGAAACGATGCAGGTCGAGCGCGAAAACAAGCGTTTTTTTCCTGGATTTCCCTTCCCGGAAGCGTTGAAGGTCGAAGCGGATTTCGATGTGGCGGTGTCGGATGCCGATCTCTTGTTGCTGGCGACGCCGCTGGTCGGGTTTCGCGCCGGGGTACGGCGCTTGCAGCAGAACGGTCAGTTGCGGCCTTTGTTGTGGGTGTGCAAGGGGCTTGAAGCCGAAACGGCGAAATTACCGCATCAGATTGTTGCCGAAGAACTCGGGGATGGCGCGCAATACGGCGCATTGACCGGTCCGAGCTTTGCCGAGGAAGTTGCGCGTGGATTGCCGACGGCAGTGACTCTGGCGGCCAACGATGCGGATTTTGCGCGACGGACGGCGATTGAGTTGCATTCGCCGCGACTGCGGATTTATGCCAGCGATGATCTTCCAGGGGCCGAGGTCGGCGGTGCGGTCAAGAATGTCATGGCGATCGCCGCCGGCATTTGCGATGGCCTGGGCTTCGGCTACAACGCACGGGCGGCGCTGATGACGCGCGGGCTTGCCGAAATTGCCCGGCTCGGCGTGGCGCTGGGCGGACGTGCCGAGACTTTCCTGGGTCTTGCCGGTATGGGGGATCTCGTATTGACCTGTACCGGCGACTTGTCACGCAATCGTCGGGTCGGTCTGGCGCTGGCCGAAGGAAAGACGCTGACACAGATTCTGGCGGAACTCGGGCATGTGGCCGAGGGGGTCAGCACGGCGCGGGAAGTGGCGCAACTTGCCGATCGATTGGGGATCGACATGCCAATCACGCAGTCGGTCAATGCCATCCTGCATGAGGGCATGCCGGCGGCGGAGGCGGTGACGCAGTTGTTGAGTCGTGACCCTAAACCGGAAAGTTTGAGGGGGAGCTAAATTCCGCCGCTAAATCCCTGTTGTCGCCAGGCTTCGAAAACCATGACGGCGACGGCGTTGGAAAGGTTCAGGCTGCGCTGACCCTCCCGCATCGGCAACCTCAGTCGCTGAGGTTCCGGAATGTCGGATAGAACTTCGGAAGGTAAACCGCTGGTTTCGCGCCCGAAGACGAAAACATCGTCCGGCAAGAATGTCGGCGCGTCATGGCGGTTGCTCCCCTTCGTCGTCAAGGCGAAAAACCGCCGCCCGGCAAGCGCCTCGCGGCATGAGCTCCAGTTGGGATGACGAATGACTCGGACGAATTCGTGGTAATCCAGTCCCGCGCGCTTCAGTTTCTTGTCTTCCCACGGGAATCCGAGTGGTTCGACGAGCCGCAGTTCACACCCCGTATTTGCGCACAGCCGGATGATGTTGCCCGTGTTGGGCGGGATTTCGGGTTGGAATAAAACAACAGTGGTCACGCACTACTCCCGGAATATCTCTTTTTATTGAAACAAAAAATGGTTAGAATCAGTCCATTAGAAGGACTTCCTCAAAAACAACTGGAGATTGCATGGCTCGGCCGGAAAAAATTCGACTCGGCGACTTGCTGATCCAGCAGGGGCTGTTGACCGGCGAACAGCTCAAATTCGCGCTCGATGAGCAGAAACGCAGCGGCCGCAAACTCGGGCGTATTGTCGTCGAAAGCAGCTTCTGTACGGAAGAGGCAATTTCGCAGGCCTTGGCCAATCAGCTTCAGGTGCCGTTTGTCGATCTGAGGCATTTCGATCCGAAGCAGGAACTCATCAATCTCTTGCCCGAGGCGCAGGCCCGACGTTACCGCGCGGTGGTGCTCGAAGAAGTTAACGGCGTATTGCGCGTCGGTTTTGTCGATCCGACCGATTTGCAGGCGTACGACGATGTCTTCCGGCTCGTCAAGCGCGACATCGAGGTTGCTGTTGTCGCCGAAAGCCAGTTGTTGGCGCTGATCGATCGCGTCTATCGCCGTACTGAAGAAATCAGCGGCTTGGCCAAGGAATTGACGGCGGATCTGGGGGATGTGCCGGTCGAATTCGGCGAGTTGCTCAGTGTTTCACCGGGCGCCGAGGAGGCCCCGGTCGTCAAGCTCCTGCAAACGGTGTTCGAGGAAGCCATGCGCTCACGCGCGTCGGACATTCACATCGAGCCGCAGGCCAGCCAGTTACGTATTCGCTTCCGCATCGACGGCGTGCTCCATGTGCAAATGGAAGCGGATCTGAAGATCGCTTCGGCGTTGTCCTTGCGTCTCAAGCTGATGTCGGGCCTGGATATCTCCGAAAAGCGGCTGCCGCAGGACGGGCGGTTCGCCATCAAGGTGCGTAATGCGCCGATCGATGTGCGTATCTCGACGATGCCGACGCAGTATGGCGAGTCGGTGGTCATGCGTCTGCTCAATCAGAACACCGGCTTGCTGGGACTTGATCGTCTGAATATCGCGCCGCGCGTTCTCGATCGCCTGCGTAATGCTGTCCGCCGTCCGAGCGGAATGGTGTTGGTGACCGGGCCGACCGGTAGCGGCAAGACAACGACCCTGTATGCCGCGTTGACCGAGCTCAATACGACCGAGAAGAAGATCATTACCGTCGAGGACCCGGTTGAATACCGCTTGCCCGGGATAAATCAGGTGCAGGTACACGACAAGATCGATCTGACCTTCGAGCGCGTCTTGCGCTCGGCGTTGCGTCAGGACCCGGATATCGTCCTGGTCGGCGAAATGCGAGACCAGATGACCGCGGAAATCGGGATGCGGGCGGCCATCACCGGTCACATGGTGCTGTCAACGCTGCACACGAACGACGTGGTGTCGACGCCGATTCGCCTGCTCGACATGGGCGTCCCTCGCTATATGGTCGCGCTTTCGCTGCAACTCGTGTTGGCGCAACGCCTGGTTCGCGTCATTTGCGAAAATTGTGGCGAGGTCGTCACGCCCTCGCCGAGTGAGCATGAGTGGTTGCGCTTCGAGTTGGGCGATGCAGTCGATAAATATACCTACCGACAAGGGCGTGGTTGCGCCCGTTGCGGTGGCACGGGATATTCCGGACGTACCGGCGTCTTCGAAATGCTCGAGATGACCAACGAAATCGTCGAAGCGATCAACTCCGACGATACCGGGGTGTTCGTACAGGCGGCACGCCGCCAGATGGCTGGCGAAACCTTGCGTCGCGACGCGGTGCGGCAGGTCGTGCGGGGACGAACGACGATTGAGGAAGCCATGCGCATCAGCAACCAGTTTGAAGACTGATCATGCCGACCTTCTCATATAAAGCGCGAAACGGTTCAAGCCAGCTTGTCGAAGGCGTGCTGGAAGGCGCTGGCGTTGGTGCGGTGGTCGATGTGTTGCGCGGACAGGGGCTCATGCCCGTCGATATCCGCGAAACAAAGGCGAAGGCGGAAAAGGCGGTGGGGAGCAGCCTTTCGCTCTTTACGCCGAAGATCACGCACATTGATCTGCTACTCTTCAGTCGCCAGATGCATACGCTGCTGAAGTCGGGTGTTCCGATCATGCGCGCCCTGAATGGCTTGCAGGATGCCGCGATCAACACCGAGATGAAGCGCGTGATCGGAGAAATTCGCGAGAGCCTGGAGGCTGGTCGCGAACTGTCGCAATCCTTGGCACGTCATCCGCGGGTCTTCTCGCCGTTCTATCTGTCGATGATCCGAGTGGGTGAAGCGACTGGTTTGCTTGAAACGGTCTTTTTCCGGTTGTTTGAACATCTGGAGTTTGAGCGCTTCATGCGCGAACAGGTGCGATCGGCGCTGCGCTATCCGTCATTCGTCGTGCTGGCGATGGCGGTGGCGATCGTCATCGTCAATATCTTCGTCATTCCCGCGTTCGCCAAGGTATTTGCCGGGTTTGGCACGGAGTTGCCTTTGATGACCCGGTTGTTGCTCGGTTTCTCGGGATTCATGGTGGCCTGGTGGCCGGCGCTGTTGGTGGGCGTCGCCAGCGGCGCTGTCGGGTTTCGCTCGTGGGTTGCGACGGCGAGTGGGCGTTGCGCGTGGGACCACTGGTCGTTGCGCATTCCGATTGCCGGCAAAATCCTGCACAAAGCGGCACTTTCTCGCTTTGCCCGCAGCTTTGCGCTCGGTACCCGTAGTGGTGTGCCGGTGATGCAGGCTTTGTCCAATGCCGCACAGACCGTCGATAACGTCTATGTTGCCCAACGCGTTGAAGGCATGCGCGAAAATGTTGAGCGTGGCGAGAGTTTGCTGCGGGCGACGATCAGCGCGGGTATTTTTACGCCGATTGTCTTGCAGATGGTTGCCGTCGGTGAAGAGTCGGGGGCCGTCGATGACATGATGGACGAGGTCGGCGACATGTATCGGCAGGAAGTCGAGTACGAACTCAAGACGCTTGGCCAGCAGATCGAGCCGATCCTGATCGTGCTGCTGGGAATCATGGTGCTGATTCTGGCACTTGGTATTTTCCTGCCGATGTGGGACCTCGGCCAGGTGGCAATGAAACGGTGAGGATATGACGCGCCATGGACTGGGTTCGACCGCGAAAATTCGAGCTTGCCCTGCTGGTGGCCATCGTCGGTGGCTTGGTTTTCGTATTGCTTACAGCGCTCGAGCGAACGCGGGAAGATGTAGAGTCCTCCGCTGTTCAGACCGAAGTGGCGGCCCTGCGTGTCGAATTGCTGGATCGGCTGACCCATCGCGAGTTGTATGGCGGAATGGTGCCGGACAGCCGCAATCCAATGCTTTGGGTAGCGCGTCGGCCAGCAGGTTATCTTGGCGAAATCGATACAGTACCGGTGGAGGGCGGTGTCTGGTATTTCGACCGGTCGCGGCAGGCGCTGGTTTATCGTTTTCGTTCCGGGCGCGAATCTTGCTATAAATTGGTACGAGGGGGCGAGGCGCCAAGTGCGCTCGGCCAGTTGTCGGGGATTGGTTTGCGTCAACTCGGGGAGGTCGGTAAATGTGTGAAATAGAGCCTCGGATGCCGGCGTTTATTGATGTATCATGCGATCGCGAAATTTTGGAAGTAGTGATGAATTGCAATAATCAGAGAAGAAAATCTAGTTGGCGACACAGCGAACAAGGCTTCACGCTGATTGAACTGATTGTGGTTGTCATTATTCTCGGCATTTTGGCGGCTGTCGCCTTGCCGCGATTCACCAGTTTGCAGCGCGACGCGCGCATTGCCAAATTACAGGCGGCGCGCGGTAGTGTTTCGGCAGCGTCGGCGCTGATTCATGCGACGACGTTGTCGCGCGGAGGGGTGCCTGATACGGTTGCATGTCCGGCGGGGGGGGGGACGGCGAGCAATAGTCCGGCAGCGACCGGGACGGTGTGTACGGAGAGTGGTTTGGTTGGCCTCGTGTTCGGCTATCCGGCAGTAACTGCCTTGGCGGGAACAAGTCCCGGAATTCTGTCTGCGGCAGGGCTGACCGGGGTCTTTAACCCAACGCAGGCGCAGTTGGAGGCGGAAGGATATACGTATTCGCAAAGCAGCAACATCGCTACCTTCGGGGTCGTCGGGGCGCCGAGTCCGACCATGTGTTTCTTTACGTACACGCAACCGACGGCGGCAAATATTGCCGCCACAATCAGTGGGCTGGAAATTTCCGGATGTTGATTTTTTTGGCGTTGTTTATTAGTGGTTTTTTTAAAGGGGGTTAGTTATGAAACGTTCTCAAGGCGGTTTTACCTTGATCGAACTGGTGGTGGTGATCGTTATCCTGGGTATTTTGGCGGCGACGGCCATTCCGAAGTTCGTTGATCTTCAATCGGATGCCAACACGGCGGCTGTCCAAGGCGTTGCAGGTGCGGTTTCTTCGGCATTTGCACTCAACTATGCTGGCGTGATTGTCAATGCGACAAAAGGCGCGGCGATTTCAGGTACAGCCGTGACGGTGTCGGCGGCGGCCGGTTCGGTATTGCAGGGCGGGATTCCGTCCGGGTATGCTGTAACCGCAGCAGCGGCAACGGTGTCGTGCGGGACTGCAGGCACGAATATTCCCATTACCGTGAGTAAGACAGCTACTCCGACGGCGACTGCCGGAGCTACGCTGATTTGTACGGGTTGATTGCTGTTGACCGGAATTATTGTTTGCAGGTGCCGCAAAAAATGATTTTTGCGGCACTCTTGCGACTGGAAAACAGATGGCAAAAAAACAAATTGAGGATATATGTGAGCGCCTGACCAATGCGTTCGCATCTTCGGTTCCCCGCGATGTTGGGCCGAAGGGCGGAAAGAAGCCATCGGAAAAGTTGGTCGCGGCCAAGGTCGAGAGCGGTTTGCAACGATTCTACGAAGAGGCTCGCCTTGAGCGTGAACGGCATCGGCTTGGTGTCATTGGCCGGGCGCGGGTGGCGTTTGGCTTGCAAGAGCGCCTCCTGGCACAAGGATACCCGCCAGTGTTGGTTAAGAAAGTGCTCTTTGCATTACTCGTTTCCTCCTTCGTCGGAAAGTAGAAATTAGAGATGGGCGACAAGGCACAGGGGTTTACCCTAATAGAGTTAGTCGTGGTAATTGTCATTCTGGGAATCTTGGCGGCGACGGCAATTCCCAAGTTTGTTGATTTGCAGACTGATGCAGCCAACGCAGCAACGCAGGGAATTGCGGGGGGCATTTCCTCTGCGTTTTCTGTCAACCTTGCGGGACGCATGGTTAATTCAACCAAGGGGGTGCAGGTTTCCGGAACCGTAACGGTCTCATCGGCCGTAGGATCAGTGTTGCAAGGAGGATTTCCTGCTGGATACGCGATTCCTGCCGCAGGGTCTTCGGTTTTGTGTGGAACAACCGCAGGATCTAATATTGCGATAACTATCAGTAAGACCGCATCTCCGACGGCGACTGCGGGAGCTACATTAATTTGTACAGGCTAGTCGCTTGGCGTGTCATTTGATGATGGGCGTTGGTCTGTTCGTATTGAATGAATGTGCGTAGTGCAATACTTTTCGCACGTAGATGCTAACAAGCTGTGCCGACAGTGTTTATTTGTGCGGCATTTGCGTATTTTTACGAGGTTTGGTCTGCACGCTTCGTTGAATGGCAAGGTGAGCTTAATTTGCGAAGTTGGCAAACGGGAGAGTGCGGCCGTAATGCGTTTTTCGGGGAGCAGAAAGTGAAGCACAGACAAAGCGGTTTTACCCTGATTGAACTAGTGATCGTGATGGTCGTGTTAGGCATTTTGGCTGCCATGGCTCTCCCGAAATTCATTGATTTGCAAACCGATGCAGCCAGAGCGGCGACACAAGGTGTCGCCGGATCCCTGACCTCTGCATTCGCGATAAATTATGCAGCTAGGCTGGTGAATTCAACCAGTGGCGTTCAAATTTCAGGTAATGCGTTTGACTTGATGGTTGTTGCGGGGTCGGTCATGCAAGGGGGAGTGCCGTCCGGCTATTCGGTAACGGGGGTTGCAGGTCTGGATTGCGGTGGATCGGCTTCGGCAGGAACGACGCTGGACATTACCGTCAGCAAGACTACCTCGCCAAACGTGACAGCGCCGGCGACGCTGATTTGTACCGGTTAGTCGAACCTTAGTAGCCTTTAGTAGGAGCCTTGCTCAAGCAACTAGTGCATAGCGACTTCGTCTATTGTGCAGCAAGTGCTTGGTGGGTGATCCTCCGGCTCTGTTGGCGAGGTGGCTGGCGCTAGATGACTGGCTTGTGCTGTGTCTTGGCGTTTGTCTCACGCAGTATGCGGGTCTATCAGTTAGTGATCCTGTTTTCTACGTTCAATAACATCAGTATGCTCTCTCTGAATGTGGTTTGGCGTGCTCTTGTCGCGCGCATATGGGTGTTGTTGGGGCAGTGGCTCGGGCATAAAGGCCTGCATGACTTGGCGATTTCCTGTTTTCGTAATGGCACTGGAGGCAACGGTAGGCCAGCTGCTGAAGCAGGCTTTCTTTTGGCTAAAGCGCTGCTCGACAGAGATCGAAATCAGGATGCCGTTGAGGCGTGTCTTCAAGTAATTGAGAAGGACGAAGGGCATGCGGGTGTTTGGTGTGCTCTCGGGGCTGCGTATCGGCGGTTGGCAAAGATGGAGCTCGCCAAAAATGCCTACGAGAAAGCTATTCTGCTCGATTCTGGCTATGCCCAGGCGTGGAGCAATCTTGGTGAATGGTTTCTTGTTAAAGGGAATGCGCAAGATGCTTTGGCGCGATGTGAGCGAGCGCTAGTCCTTAATCCTCGTTTGCTGGAGGCGTCGAATAACCGTGTTGCGGCACTTTATGAGTTGGGCCGGTTTGCTGATGCCGAAGAAGCTGCGCGACGTGCGATTGAGCTGCATCCGACCGAGGCAGCGTTACACGTCAATATGGGTAACGTTCTGTTGCACACTGGAAAAGCGCGTCAAGCGGTGAAGTCGTTCCAGCGTGCGCTGGAATGTAACTCGGCTTGCCTAGAAGCGCACTTGAATTTGGCGACGCTGTTTGGAGAAAGGCACCACCTGGGGGAATCTCTGTTGTTTCTTGAGCGCGAAATTGCGATCAAGGGAGAAAGCGCGCAACGCTTGGCGGCATTGGCATTGGCCCAGCAGGCTAAGGGTGATATGGCAGGGGCAGAAGAGAGTTGCAGTAAAGTGCTGAAAATGCAACCAGGAAATGTCTCTGCGCTGATTACCATGGCTGGATGTCTGAGTGCCCGCGCGGATCACCGTGGCGCCAACGCAATGCAGGAAAAAGCGTTGGTGATTAACCCGGATATGCCCTCAATTTATTCTAATATCGCATTTAATTCCACCTATATGCCCGAATTGAGTTCGGCGCAGGTGTACGATTTTCATCGTGAATGGGCGCGGCGTTTCGAACGTACCGAGAAAAGCAGAAGCTTTGAAAACTCCGCCCGCAAAGGGAAGCAGCCGCTTCGGATCGGTTATGTTTCAGGGGACTTTGGGACGCATCCCGTTGGGTTTCTTCTGCGCGATGTCATTTGTCACCATGACTCGCGATCATTTGAGATCCACTGTTTCTCAATGATGCGGAGTGAAGGAGACGAAATTACACAGGCGATACGTGGCAGTGCTTCTGCGTGGCACGACGTATTGCTGACGAGCGACGATGAACTGGCAGATCTGGTGCACGAAACCGGGATTGATATTCTTGTTGATCTCTCTGGGCATACCGCATACAACCGTTTGCCGACCTTTGTCATGAAGCCCGCTCCCGTGCAGGTGACCTGGATCGGCTACTTTCATTCGACCGGCCTTGAAAGTATTGACTATTTCATTACAGATCCATCTACGTCTCCTGCTGGGTGTGGCCAGCTCTTTTCCGAGACGCCGGTTTGGTTGCCTCATTCGCGCTTCTGCTATTCGCCACCGAGTTACTCGCCTGATGTTGCACCACTGCCCTGCCTGAATACCGGGTACGTGACTTTCGGCTGCTTCAATCGTATCGAGAAGTTAGTTGATCCTGTAATTGCAGCCTGGAAATGTGTGCTGGATATGGTCCCCGGCAGCAGGTTATTGCTTAAGGCTGGGCACCTGAACAACGAGCGCGTTTGTGACGAACTTCGCAGCCGTTTCCTCGCCCATGGTTTTGATATTGAACGTCTGGTGTTACGCGGCCCGTCCTCTCATCCGCTAATGCTATCAGAATACTCCGAGGTTGATATTGCGCTCGACCCCTTCCCGTTTAACGGAGGGATGACGACGCTTGAAGCGCTATGGATGGGGGTGCCCGTAGTGACAGTTGCTGGTTCGGATGTCGTATCGAGGCAGACAATTTCCGCCTTGAAAAACATCGGGTTATCAGAGTTGGCGTATCCAGACGTGAAATCTTATGTTCGAGGTGTCGTAGAACTCGCGCATGACTTAACTCGGTTGTCCTGCTTGCGCAAAGGCTTGCGAGATCGCATGAAGGCCAGTCCTTTGCTGCAGTCCGAATTGTTTGCCAGAGATCTTGAATTGCTCTATCAACGCATGTGGGACGCCCATCTCCGGGGAGAGAAGCTGCCCAGCGATATTGTCGTTCGTGAAAACCACGCTTTGGAAACAGAGTAATGGACGCTGGAAACATCGTTAGTCGGCTGATTGCTTGGTGGAAAGCTGCACGGATTGATTCGGCTGACGCCGCATCAGCGAGACTGCCTTTTCATGTTCACCCCTCCAAGAAATTCCTGCACGTTGGTTGCGGCCCCAATTGTAAGCCGCGAGTTGGTCCTGGCTTCTTGTCGGATGATTGGCGCGAAATACGCTTGGATATCGATGCCGATGTTTCACCCGACATCGTGGCAAGTATGCTCGACATGAATATGATTGCGGATGGTTCTATGGATGCGATCTATTCGTCGCATAACATTGAGCACCTATACCCGCACGAAGTGGCTTCGGTTTTCAAGGAATTTCTGCGCGTTCTCGATCGTGAGGGCATATTGGTGATTACGTGTCCGGATTTGTTGGCTGTTGCAAAGGCGATCGTTCAGAGTGGTCTGGAGCAACCCATCTATGAATCGCCGTCTGGTCCTGTTGCGCCACTTGATGTCCTGTATGGATTCAGGCCGGCGTTGGCGGAGGGGCGCTTGTATATGGCACATCACATGGGGTTTTGTCTGGATTCATTGACGAATGCATTGATTGCGGCGGGGTTTGCATCGGCTATTGGCAAGGTTGATGATAGCTCCTTCAGTTTATGGGTGCTGGCCAACAAAAGTGATCGCAGTGCTCAGGAAATAGAAGCGTTGGCAAAAATGCATCTGCCGATGTGGGGGGGGGCATAGAACTTGGCGCTTTACCAGCCTGCCTTGCACGACGGAAAGAGATTGAAGGTGGCCATACGTGACGAAATTGTCTATTTGAAGTTCCACTCTTTGCTAAGACGGTTACTGCTTGTTCTAGTATCGTTCGTTATCTCGTCGTGTTTCTTAACAAACGCGATCGCCGACACCGGCATAGCCCTTTTCGACAGTTGGGCCGGTACCGTCAATTTCACTGGTATGCAAAAGACGCTGCGTACCAATTCCAATGACGTAAACGCCTGCTCGGTTACCACCGGGGTGACGTCGGCAACGTTGTCTGGCCTGCCTTCGACTGGAACGAACACCGTTCTCGCCGCATATTTGTATTGGGCCGGTTCAGGGGCGACGCCGGACTATACGGTGACGTTTGAGAGCAACTCAATAACCGCTTCGCGGCAATACACCTCGACAAATTCTGGAGAAGCTTATTTCAGCGGTGTCGCCGACGTCACTTCCGTCGTTGCCGCCAAGGGTAACGGGAGCTACAGTTTTTCAGGATTGACGGTTGATACCAGCAGTACCTATTGCAGCACGCAGGCAGTGCTGGCCGGATGGGCCTTGCTGGTCATTTACTCGAATCCGACCGCAGACAGCACGAACCGCGTATTGAACCTCTATGAAGGGTTTTCTTCGTTTCAGAACAGTAGCATTACCATCAATCTCTCCAACTTCAAGATACCTACTCCGCTCGGTGCAACAAGCGGAAAGGCGGGGCACCTTACGTGGGAGGGGGACGGAACGATATCGAGTACTTCGGAAAACCTGACATTTAACGGGTATACGCTGTCGGATACTAACAATCCGGTGAACAATCAGTTCAACTCGGTCAGCACCATTTCTCCGACCGTCGATTTCGCATCGTACGGGGTCGATTTCGACGTTTATTCGATCGCGTCGCCGACAATTGTCGCCGGGCAAACAACGGCGACCACGGTGTACTCGAGTGGTCAGGATCTGGTGTTTCTGTCGGCAGAGATATTTGCCGTCCCGAATGTGCCGGTCGCCGATCTGGCGATTACCATGGGGTATAGCGGCACGATGCAACGTGGTACGACCGTCAACTACACCCTGAACGTGAGCAATGCCGGCCCGAGCGCCGAGACCGGGCCGATTACGGTGACCGATACTTTGCCAACGGGGCTCACGTACGTGTCGGCCAGCGGAGCCGGATGGTCGTGCGGTGCGTCGGGTCAGGTGGTGACTTGCACGCGTACTGGCAGCCTCGCCAAGGGAGCCTCAGCCAATGCCATTGCCGTGACGGCAACCGTTGCAAATACCGCAACCGGAACGCTGACGAATAGTGCTACGGTTGCCGGGGCCTTGTTCGACAACGACTCCGGGAACAATACTGCGACAAATAGCCAGGACGTGGCGGCCGCCGATCTGTCGATCAGCATCATCCGCAGCAGTACGCTGACCGCCGGCAGTAATGCCAGTTATACGCTGGTTGTCGGTAACAACGGGCCGTTGAACGAAACGGGAACAATTACCGTCAGCGATGTCTTGCCGAGCGGACTGACATTGGTGTCAGCCGTCGGTTCCGGGTGGACCTGTGGGACCGGCGTGACGTGTACCTATTCTGCAGGTCTTGCGAGCGGGGCGACGGCGCCCGCGGTTGTGTTGACGGTGGCTGTTGCGTCCGGAACGACCGGGACGATCACCAACTCTGCGACGGTCGCCGGCACTCAGTATGACGATAACAGCGCCAATAATACTGCGACCGACAGCTATACGATCTTGCCCACGGCCTATGCGTACTACAAACTCGACGGAGACTTCTCCGATAGTAGTGGTAATGGGCGAACGGCGACAGCGCAAGGAAACGGTGTGGCTGCGACGACCCTTGCTCCTGCGTCGGGCTTGAAGGGCGATACCTGCAAAGCGGTGATGATTCCGACCAATACTTCGGTGTCGACGGTCCAGGGCGTGAATACCGGGATTGGTGTGAACAGCCTTGGCAATGCCGGGACAATTGCCTTTTGGTACAACGGGAACCAAGCGTGGAACGCTGCTGGCGGAAACGTCGACGATCGAACGCTGATCGATGGTAGCGGTACGGGTATTTTGGCAATCGATCGTTTTTATGTGGTGTTGACGCAGTCGGGAACCCTGCAGTTTGTAATACGTGATGCGAACGGAAGTGTCAGGACCGTAACTACGGCAGCGCAGACGACGGGGGCTGGAACTTGGGCTCATATTGCGGTCGTCTGGAATTTCAGCAGCAGTACCAGCGGTTACATGCTTATTTATGTCAATGGGGCGTTGGCCGCGACGAGCGGTGCGGTGACACTGCCGGTTCGGTCTTCTTATGGGACGTTGTTCCTCGGGGATACATTGAATTCCAATGCCGTGATCAATTCGAACCGAGGTAACTCGGCTGACGGCGTTATGGATGAGGTCGCCATTTACAGTGGTGCACTGACGGCGACGCAGATCACACAGTTGATGGATAACGCTCACAGTTGTCCGGCAACACTGGCGCACTATGCGATTAGCCATAGCGGTACCGGGCTGACCTGCGAGGCCGAGCCAGTGACGGTCACCGCGCACGATAGTTACCATGCCAGTACCGATGCGGGAGGGCGGACCGTGACGGTCACGGCGCGAAATGTCAGTAGTGGTGCGGCGATTGGTAGCTGGGTGGCGTCAGCCGACAGTTGCAGTCGTATTTGTTACAACGCGGCCGGCACCGCGCAGACCTGCGTCAACAGCTTTTCCAATACCACCGGTAACAACGGGGTGGCAACCTATACTTTTGCGTCGGGCGAAACAGGAATTCGCCTGTGTCTGAAGCAAAGCAGCGCGATCACCGAGAACGTTAACGTGATCGATAGCAGCGGTGCGGTCGAAAGCGCGACGGAGGACGCAAATCTTGTGTTCAGCACTACCGGGTTCCGCTTCTATGCCAATGGGGTGGTCGACGCGCTGGCCTCATTGACGGCCGGGCTGCGCTCCGACGTCGCTGATTCGACTTATCAGCCAAGTCCGCAGACACTGACAATCCGGGCAGTGAAAACGTCCGAGACGACGCCTGCGCGTTGCGTGTCCTTGCTTGGCAGCACCACCCGGACAATCCAGTTTGCCTACCAATGCGTCGATCCGAGTAGCTGCAATGCTGCCAGCGCTGGGTTTGAAGTGAACGGCACGGCCGTTGCCGGTTCCGGGAGCGCGCCGACTCCGGCCAGCAGTGTCGCGGTGGCATTCGACGCATCAGGTTATGGCAGCATCAACCTCAAGTCCTGGGATGTCGGAAGTTTCAAGGTGTATGCCTCTGGATCGATTGCCGATGCGACAACGGGGACGAGCGTCAGCATAGTGTCCGGGAACAGCAATACGTTTCTTGTCCGGCCCTATGGCTTCTCGGTCATCGCCTGTACCGGATCGACGCCTTGTTCCTCCGCGAATGCTTCGGCGACGGACGGATCGGGGTCGGTGTTTACATCCGCCGGGACGGCGTTCAATGCAACAGTTCGTGCCGTCGCGTATGGCGGTAGTGTGGTGACCCCGAGTTTCGGTCTTGGCACCGCGAACGGCACCGAGGTGGTGACGCTGGCGCGAACCCTCGTTGCGCCGAGCAGTGGTGCGACGGGAGCGCTGGGCGGAACGACGACGCTCTATCGCAGTGCGTTCACAAATGGTGTTGCCAATCTGAGCGATCTGACCTGGAGCGAGGTTGGGGTGATCAGCTTGTCGGCGATGAATGGTGCGTTCGAAGGCGTCAGCCTGTCTCCGGCCGCAACTGGGGTCAGCGGCGCGATCGGGCGCTTTACGCCGCATCACTTCGGAGTCTCCGGTTCGGTTGTCAATCGAAGCGACCTGGCGAGTCCCGGAGGGAGCTTTACCTATATGGACGAGCCGATGAAGATGACGCTGACGGTGACCGCGTATTCGGCCAGCGATAGCGTCACAACCAACTATGCCGGCAGCTTTGCCAAGCTCGACGCAGCGACACTCGGGACCGGCAGCAGCTGGTTCAACACGGGGTGCAGCGCCACCTCTCAATGCTTTGGTTTGGGCGCACTCGGCGGCACGACTGGCTTGTCCGGGCGCCTGGCGGTCAAGACGGCGTCGGATTTCTCGAATATTTCCAGTCCATCAAGCAGCTGGACAGCCGGTGTGGGAACCTTCATCGCCCATGTCGCGTTGGCGCGTGCTTCGGCCCCGGATGGTTCGTACGAGGCGCTCAGTGTTGGCGCGATGCCACGCGATGCAGATGGCATCAGCCTGCCCGGGCCGACGTCTTCGGATGTGCATAAGGTCGATCTCGATGCGACGACCGGCAGTACGTTGGCGAGCAACCCGGACGGTACGGCCGAGCGAAAGCTGGTGTTCATGACCAAATCCCGGTTTGGTCGATTACGTTTGATTTCAGGACAGGGGTCGGAGTTGGCGCCGTATGTGATGAAAACGGAAGCCCAATACTGGGATGGGTCATACTGGCGGACCAATGTCGATGACAGCGGCTCCTTGTATGTTGTCGGAAACGCCGCCTTGACCGGCGCAACGGGAACCAGCGCGGTCGGAGCCGGCGCGGTTGCCGGCGGATATGGTACGCTAACACTCGCCAAGCCAACGGCATCGGGAATGGCAACGGTGTGTCTCGATCTGGCAACGTCTTCGGATGGATGCTCGGGCAGTTCGGCGGCAGGGTTGGCGTATCTGCGCGGGAATTGGGGCTCGTCGTCCTATGACAGGGATCCCTCGGCAACGGTACTTTTCGGCGGGGGTGGCGCTAATTCGCGAGGCAACTGGGGGTTTCTCTACCGGCGGGAGAATTTCTAGGTGACGAACGCATCACGACATTCCGTAACCGACGGTTTTACGACGATTGAACTTGTCGTCGTCATCGTTGTGCTCGGAATCCTGTCGGTTGCCGCGATGGCAAAGTTCGTCGATCGCTCGGCGTTTGAAACGCGCGGTTTTGCCGACCAGACCCTGGCGGCGGTGCAGTATGCGCGGAAATTGGCAGTGGCGACCGGGCGCAAGGTTTGTGTGGCGGCAAGTGTGGGCGGAAATGCGCTGACGATGACAATGGCTTCGGCTCGTGGAAGTTCCGGAACCTGTACAACGACAGTGACCAATCCGTCGCTGAAGTGGCGAACGTTCAGCGGCGTCAGCTACGGTGGCGCGCTTGGCGCGGTGTTCGCTGGTGACGGTTCGGCGAGCGGAACCGCTTTGTCGTTTACGATTCTCGGCGACCAAACCTATACCATCGTCGTCGAAACGACGGGGTATGTGCATTGCAATCCGGTGACGGCATGCGAATGACCACAGTCCTCCCGAGCCGTCACGCCGGCATGACGCTGATTGAGTTGATCGTCTTTATTGTCATCGTTTCTGTTGCGCTCGTTGGTGTTCTGGCGGTGTTGAACGTGACGGTGTTCCGGAGTTCCGATCCCGTCGTTCAGAAGCAGGCACAGGCGTTGGCCGAGGGCTTGCTGGAGGAAATCCAGACAGGGTATTTCGCCTATGCTGACGGTGCGGATGTTGCATTGAAATACACAAAACCCGCGGCGCTTTGTACTGAATTGAGTAGCGCCAGTGATTATGCATATGGCCCTGAAGCCGGCGAAACGCGACCGTATGATACGGTCAAGGATTATGTAACGGCAGCGAATTCGGATACGCCGCTGGGGTCGGTGTTGCCAAATGAGTCCGCAATCTCTGCCCCTTCTGGGTATGCCGCGTCGGTGAAGATCGGTCCGGCTCAACTCGGCGACATATCGGCGGCTTGCGGTGATGCACTGTTGATAACAGTGACCGTCACTGCCGGCAGCGTCAAGGCGGTGGCCGAAGGCTTCAAGACGCGTCAGGTGCCGCAATGAGACGGAAATGGAGTGGGCGACGGGAGGGGTTCACTCTGATCGAGTTGATCATGGTGATCGTCATTGCCGGCATTATTGCGGCAATGGTTGCGGTGTTCATCAAAGCGCCAGTCGAAGGATATTTCAACAGCGTGCGACGAGCCGTTCTGACCGAGGAGGCTGATTCGGCCTTACGGGTGATTGCGCGGGACCTGCAATCGGCATTGCCAAACAGTATTACCTGCAACGGTGCAACGTATCCGCTGGAGTTCTTGTCGATTCGATCTGGCGGGCGTTTCCGCGAAGCGCAAACCGGAGCCTCGACCGGGACGCCCTTGGTCTTCGGTTCGGCGGCGACGGGGTTCGATACCATCGGCGGTGCGGCAGACGTCACTCAAACCGACGCAGGAGGAGGTGCTGTTTCAGGGACGAGCAGCCGGGTCGTTGTCGGGAATTTGAGCACAGGGGTGCCGACGTGTCACAGTACGGTGGCTGCGGACGGGGCGGCCAGCTTCGTTGCCAATGGGCCGGTGATGTCGTCGCTGGCGACTGGCAGCGCAACGGTTGCCAGTGCGGTCTATCCGGTTGAATGCAATCTCGCGTCGGCTGCAGCGCAGGACGATTCGAGTACGAGCGGCATCAATGAGAGTAACGATAGGGAGTTCGGTCGCTTTTATGTCGTTAATTCGACTTCCGTGAAGTATACATGCAGCACGACCAGCGGTGTGACGCGTTCCGGCGTGAAATTGGTTGATCCCAGCCATGTCAGTGCCTGTCAGATTGCCTGCGATCAGACCAAGGCGCGCGTGCAACTGGTGACCGTTAACCTGACGCTCAGAGATAGCGCCAGCGAAACAGTGACATTGTTGCGTCGAGTGACCATTGTGAATCGGCCATGAGCATTTATCGCCCTAATTCCAAACGCGGCTTCGCCCTGCCGTCGGCGATTTTCCTGCTGACTGTTCTGGCAGCGCTGGGGGCGTATATCGTCAATGTGCATTCGAGCCAGCAACAGGGCATGTTGCTCGACGTCCAGGGGGAGCGTGCTTGGCAGGCGGCCAACGCCGGCATGGAATGGGCTCGTTACAAGCTGGCCGCGACACCCGCAAGTCCTGCTTGCCCGTCCGGGACAGCCTGGGGGGCGAGTACAACGAGTCTGGGCTTCTCAGGGACGACGACATTGACCGGATTTTACGCCACGGTCGAATGTCGGCTGGTCGAGCAGACGAATGTGCTTGGGGTGTCGACCTGGGTATTCGAAACGCGGGTTACCGCGTGCAGCCCGGCGGCCGCCGCCGAGCCGCGCTGTCCCGGAGCTCCGGCGACGTTTGGCTATGTCGAACGGCAGTTGCAGGGCTTGGTTTCGTTTTAGGTGCGTGGTGCGACCAGATTGTTGGCTGAGGCTGTAGGGGTGACCCTTGCGAAAGAACGTGTGTCGGTCTGTCCGTGCGAGGAAGTGAAATTTCCGATGGCTCGTAAAATTTCTTTGACATTGCCTAGACTGTTAGCATAGCGAATTATTAAGGCACCGAGCGGTTCTTTGGCAGGGCGGTATTTCTCCAGCACAGTTTGCGGCGGATGTCCTGAGAACGAAGGTCCTGAGAATCGGGTTTGCCAGGTGATTTTGTAACTCTGATTACGAGGCAATCATGTCGTCATGGTCTCGTTCGTCTTGCTTTGTTCTCGCGCGTGTCGTTTTCTATTGTGCGGCTTTGGCGTTCGTCGCTGCTGAAAACCTAACTTATGCGGCGGTCGCCTATGGGTCCTCCGGTGGCGGAACGCTGACGACGAGCGGTTCGACTTCCGGCACGACGTCGCTGAGCGTTCCCTATCCTACCGGGATAACAGCGGGAGATATGCTTGTCCTGGCCGTGGGCAACAAATATGCCACCGGCAGTGCGCCAGTGACCCCGTCCGGCTGGACGCTGGCAATTCAACAGAGCGGCGGGATCGACACCGGTACTGGGAACGACCGGGGACAGGTCTATTCCACGATTTTTACCAAGCAAGCGCTTGGCACCGAAAGCGGAAATTTGACGGTCGCCGTGACAGGGGCCAATACTTCGATGGCCAGAATGTTCCGTTACACAAAAACTCCAGGGAGTTATTGGGAAACTGCGGTAACGAGCGGCGTCGATAACACGCCCGGTACGACGTGGTCGATAACCGCTGCGGCAAATCCGGGTATTACCGCCGGGGATATCGTGTTCGTCGCTTCTGCGCTCAACGGAAACCAGGTGACGAATTGGACGCAAGCGCTGACGACGGCGGGCGTGACGTATTCAGCCGTCGCCGAACGTAACGACACGACAAGCGGCACAGGCAATGACATGGGCTTGATCGTTGCGGACTTCACTGCGACGGCGGGAACGGCGACGGGTGTGCCGGTGTATTCAATGGCCGGGGCGACAGGGTTTGCGACGACCTACAGTCCGACGGGAGCGTCCTCGTTCCTTCGCTTGCGTCAATCGACGACGACATTGTCGACGGGGGTCGATCCGGGGGCGGCGAGCATTGCTCCTGGTGCCGGTGCGACAGATGTCAATTATTTTTGGCTGCAAACCAGTAGTTTCACCGAATCGGTGATTTCCGTCACCGTCAATTTATCCACTAATTCCGGTATTGCTAGGTTAGCGATAACGGATAGCGCTGACGCAGAACTGGGGTTTACGACATCGCCAGTTGTCGGACTGAACACGATTACGATCAACCCCGCGGGGACGATGACGGCGACCACGACGTCAAGCAAGTTCAAGGTGCGCGTGACGCCGTCGAGTCATGCGGATATGCCGGCGGTGCCGGGTGGGGCGTATGCGATTACGGCGCCGGTGACAACGTGGGTTGGGCCGAATGTGCATGTCGGAAGTGATACCAACGTCAATGCGTTGACGATCGACAATCTTTCGCCTACCAGTGCCACGTCGACGAGCGGTAGTCCAGGGTATCTTGCCAATACGCTCAAGTGGACCACTTCGCTGTCGTCGGACTTCGCGTTGACCAGCGGCTCGGTGGTGTATCGCTGGGCTGATGCGTCGACAACTGCGGAGGTGCCTGCCGAAGGGTCGTCGCCAACCGTTGGCAGTACAAATGGGACGGCGACGGTCGCCTGTGTTGTCTCCTCGACGGGGGCGGTGACGTTTGTCGACGGGAGTGGTGGTACCGTTGGGTGTCAGACGAGCGCTCTGGCCACCGGCAAGAGCTATACCTATAAAGTTTTTCAGAAGGACGGTTCCGGCAATTTCGACGCAGGCGTCAGTATCGGGACGTTCAAGTCTTACGGCGATGTTGATCCGGATGTTTCGACGGTGGTCGCCAGTCCAAGCTCCGTCGCGGCGGACAGCTTTACTGCGTCGACGATCACGGTGACGCTCATGGATAAGGACAGTACGCCTGTGCCGGGCAAGGCAGTGTCGCTGTCCGCAGACTTGGGTAGCTCCATCATTACGACGCAGAACGGAACGTCGAATTCGAGCGGGGTAGCCACTTTTACGGTCGTGGATGGCACGGTCGAGGGGCCGATCAAGTATACGGCGAAGGATACGACAGACGGGAAAGACCTTAACAAGGTGGCGCAAGTGACGTTTACCGCGCCGTCGCTGTGCTTTACCGATAATTTCAACCGGGCCGACGGGACCTTGTTGAGCACTGGCTACTGGACGCGTACCCATGGCGCGACGACGACCTACGATGCCGATATCGTTAGCAATCGACTGCGCTTGACCGATGCCGCGAACAACCGTGCTACCGCTGTTCATCTGTTCCGCCTGTTCCCGGGGGCGGGCAATAAGGTAACGGCGGAGTTTGATTACTACACGTATACAAACTCCGCGGGTGGCGACGGACTAGTCCTGACGTTGTCCGATTCATCGATAGCGCCAGTTGCCGGGGCTTTCGGCGGGTCGTTGGGTTATGCTCAGAAGAACGCGACTGCCTGTCCGCCCTCGGGGTGTCCCGGGTTTGCTGGCGGCTGGATCGGTATCGGCATCGATGAGTTTGGTAATTTCTCCAACCCGACCGAAGGGCGTGTCGATGGTCCCGGGCTGAATGCCAAGGCAGTGACGATTCGTGGTTCGGGCTCCGCTTACGCCGGCTATAACTGGCACACTACGGCCGCGGCGACGAGTGTGACGACGACGCCGTTAGCGCCGCATCACTATCGTGTGATTGTTGACCACTCGAATGGCGTCAATGCCTGGGTCTCTGTCGAGCGCGATACCGCCGGCGGTACCAATTACACGAAGATCGTTTCTGCCTATGATGCAAAGGCAATTCCCACGCAAGCCGCCGTGCCCCCGTACTGGTATTTTTCGCTTACAGCGTCGACCGGGTCTGCTACCAACATTCACGAGATCGACAATATCAATATCTGCACGGCGCAGCCACTGATAACGCCGACGCTCAACCACCTGCGTGTAGAACACGACGGGAGCGCGCTTACCTGTGCCGCCGAAACGATTACGCTCAAGGCGTGTGCCAATTCGGCGTGTTCCGCCTTGTATACCGGTAGCGTGACGGTCAGCCTGCCGACGATTTCGGGGGCAACGTGGTCGTCGTCGTCGGTTACTTTCACCGGTGGGCAGACGACCGTCACGCTGACTAAGACGACTGCCGGTACGGTGAACCTGTCGGGTTCGACGGTGACTTCGCCGACAATCAGCAGTCCGGCCGGTATCTGCTACAACGGGGCGACGAGTGGCGACTGTTCTCTGGTCTATACCTCGAATGCCTGCGCTTTCGATGCGGTCGAGCCCGGCAAGAGCCCTCAGACGCCGATTTATACCAAGTTGGCGGGAACGCAGTTTACCCTGGATGTGCTGGCGTTGACGGCCGGAGCGGTCAATACCGCGTATGCCGGGACCGCTTCGGTGAGCATCGTCGATCAGTCCGGCGTTGCGGCCGGGTCTTGTGGGACGACGCCGCTAGCCTGCACGATGGTGCCGGCATCGCCAATTACGTTTGTGAACGGACGCAGATCCGTGGCGATTGTGTGTGCCGATGCCAGAAAGGATGTCCGCGTTGCTGTGTCGAACAGCACTACTTCGGCGTGTTCGTCGGACAATTTCACCATTCGTCCGGCCAGTTTTTCTACGAGTTCGACGACGGCAAGCAATGCTGGGTCCAGCGGAACGCCGGTGGTCAAGGCGGGGGCGCTTTTTGATCTTTCGGCGACGGCGCTGAATACGTCCTCTGTGCAGACATCGGGTTATACGGGAACGCCATCGCTCAATAATAGCAAGGTGCTTGCCCATAACGGAGCAGTGACAGTGGGAACGCTTAGCGGCGCTTTCTCTGGTGCTACAGGCGGCGTGTCGAGCGGATCGTTTTCCTATTCCGAGGTCGGTAATTTCCAACTGTCGGCCTGGGGAGTATATGACGACGGCGGGTTTGCCAGCGTTGATCGTAGCAAGGCGACGCCCGAATGCTTCTCTGATGCCAAACTTGGGACGTCGATCGAGCCGGCGCCGCCCAATACATCCGATGGAAATGGCATGTTCGGCTGCTATTTTGGCAGCGTTGCGACTCCGTTTTTTGGGCGCTTCATTCCCGATCATTTTGTGGTGACGGCCGCGGCGCCGGTTGCCGGTTGCTCCGTAGGTGCGTCGCCCTATACCTATTTCGGACAGGATGGCTTCACGACACCGTTTTCCCTAACCGCACAGAATGCGAGCAATACGACGACGCAAAACTATGTGGGGAGCTACGCCAAACTCGGGTTGACAACCTGGGGGTTGGCACCGGCGTCGAGCAGTAATCCGGGGTTCGGTTTTGCCACCAGTACGGTCTTGCCAACCGGTTCTTCGCTGGGTCCCGGCGCGATAACTTCGTCTGGGTCGTGGTCGAGTGGAACTGCTTCGGTTTCTGCCAGGCATCAGGTTAGCCGCCCCACAAACCTTGCAGGGGAAACTGCAGTAACGGTAACGGCGTTGCCGGTCGATAGCGATGGTGTCACCATGACGTCGGCGTTGGTGGTGCAGTCGGTGGCGACTGCCTTGCGTTTCGGGCGCTTGCGCCTGATTTCGGGGCAGGGATCGGAGTTGGCGCCTTATGTTCTAAAGACCGAAGCCCAGTATTGGGATGGTTCTTTCTGGCGGGTCAATTTGGACGACAGTTGCACTACCTATACGGTGAGCAATGCTAAGGACAATAGTACCGTGCCGATTACCAGCGTATCGGCGGCGACGTCCGTCAAGAACGGTTATGGAACGCTGACCTTCGCCAAGCCAACGAGCAGCGGCACTGCAACCGTTTGCATGGACCTTTCGGCGACTGCCAATGGTTGTACTGCCTCAGCGGCCGGGGATATTGGCTATTTGTTGGGAAACTGGGGGGGCGTCAGCACGTTTACGGTCGATCCTAGTGCATCAATCCTGTTTGGTGGTGCGGCGGCAAACTCCCGCGGTAATTGGGGTTTTCTGTACCGCCGCGAAAACTATTAGGGGAGTCCTCGGCTTCGCTCTGATCTCGCACGGGGTTTGCGTATCGTCGCGATACCAGCTTTCAGCAACACGACTGTTTTCCTATCACTTGTTCTTCGGGTTGCCCTTGCGATGATTCTCTGTTGCGCCATCCGTTTGGTGACAGGGCAACCGTCCGATGCGGCGCGTCCCATCCTCTCTAGCGCAGGGCTAAACCCAAATCAGGGGTCAGTAAAGCTTCCTGGACGAATCCATGTCAGTCAGGGGGCTTTCGCGTACATGGGGCGCTTCACGTCAAGATGTTTGTCGCGTCAGGGATTCTCCTAATCATATGGGGTACATGCCGGCGGCAAATATTGCCGCCTTGGGGGGGGTGGAGTCGACGGGATTTTTCCTTCCGCCTCAGCGAGTTGTTACGAGCGTTCTTTCGCGAAATGTCGGGCTTGGCCAGAGAGGGAAATGCTGCCGCCAGTAGCTTCGCGGGCTGCCGGTCTTGAAGGTTCTGCTGGTTGCGGCAACGCATCGTCCCCGCTCGTGACATGAGATTTTGTATCATTTCTTGGGGTGGCCCACTTTTTGCGTGATATTTACTTGTGTTTCGTTGTTTTTTAGTGGGTTAGCGTGTATCCTTCGACAAATTTCTAGATAATGATGGAGATGCGTTCCTTATTCGGATCTCGGCGTAAGTCCGGTTGGCTATCCATTCTTCACCGAAGTGGTAGAGTGGTCCTTATTCACTCTGTTTGCCGGCCAGGGGAAAAGCCTGAGGTACTTCTGCTCGACAACTATGCGGCGGACAAAGGAACGGTCGATGCCTTGCAACGCTTGCGCGGCACGCGCAAATTGGGCAGTTACGCTTGCACGACCTTGATTGAGTCGCCCGATTATGCGCTGACACAGATGGAGGCGCCTCCGGTTCAGCCTGAAGAGCGGAGAGAAGCGTTGCGTTGGGCACTTAAGGATGTGGTGAGTTTCCCCGTTGAGTCCGCATGCATCGACATCCTCGATCTGCCGAGCGAGAGTCTGCCGGCTGGTCGGTCGGCTGGTGTCCTCGTTGTTTCAGCATCCGAGCAGGCGGTGCGGGACTGTGTCGCACCGTTTGTCGCCGCCAAGGTACGGCTTGACGTGGTGGATGTGCCGGAGATGGCTCAGCGAAATGTTGCTGCGCTGGTGGCGGATGAGAATCGTGGCGTGGTTTTTCTGCGCGTTGACGAAACCGGCATGATGCTGACGCTCATTTTTCATGGTGAATTGGTGGCTGTGCGGCGCAGCGAGATGACATCCTTGCAGCTGACCGGAGATGAGCCAACACAAAGGGAGCGCGTTTTGGAGCGGCTTGTGCTTGAGTTGCAGCGCAGCCTTGATAATTTTGATCGGCAGTACAGCCATATCCCGATCTCCAAAGTCGTCGTCGCGGCTTTTCCGCCGGTTGAAGGTTTGATCGATGCATTGAGCCAGGGGACATATGTACCGCTTGTGGCGTTGAATTTGAATGGCGTACTCGACTTCCCGGGAGTTCCGGAGCTGAAAGATCCGGATGTGCAAGCGAAATATCTGCTGTCGATCGGCGCTGCATTGCGAACGAGTGAGGCGCCATGAGCCAGCAAATCAATTTATATGAATCGCGTCTTCGGCCGCGGGAGTTGCTGCTGAATGGGCGACGTCTGGCGGCAGCGTTTGTGAGTGTGCTGTTGCTCGGCAGTGGCTGGGCGGTTGCGGCGCGTCATCAGGCGGACCAGGCCAGCGCAGAATTGGTGCAAGTCCAGTCAGTGCTGAAAGATGTCCAGAGCAAGCACGATGCGCTGTACAAGCAGGTGATGGAGCGCAAACTCTCAGATGCCTTGCAGAACGAGTTGGACAAGATGCGCGCAATGCTTTCTGTTCGGGAAGAAGTTGTGGTCATGCTTGACTCTGGACGGTTGGGCAATACAGCAGGGTTTTCCGAACTGTTTAGAGGTTTTGCCCGCAATACGACAAACGACTGGTGGCTCACGCGTTTTGCCGTGGACTTGGGCGGGCAGGAAATCGAGATTGTCGGGAAAGTGCTCGATGCCGGCAAATTGCCGAATTATGTGCAGCGTTTGAGTGGTGATTCGGCTTTTCAAGGGCGACGCTTTGCTGCCCTTACTATGAGCAGTGTGGATCCTTCTGAAGCGAAACCTGAGGATGCTGCTGGCGCAGATAAGTCCAAGGACAAGCCGGAGTTTCGCTTGCCGCGACACATCGAATTCGTGCTGAGAACTGAAAATGCAGGTGACTCTGCCAAATCGGGGGAGTTGAAGAAATGAAGGTGACGCTGGCGCAACTCACCGCTCGCTTCGATGCGTTATCGGCGCGCGAGCGTGGTTTGGTTGCGGCGGCGTTGTTGGGGAGCGTTGCATTCATTTTCTGGGTAGTGTTGATTGATCCCCAGATGCTTCGACGTCGAATGGCTGAACAAAGCGTGGCGGTGCAGCGGGGGCAAATCGAAATGTTGCGAGCGCAAGTGGCTGCGTTGGCATCACCAACGCAATCGCCGGAAGCGATAGCGCGTCGCGAAATAGAATCTTTAAAAAAGCAAGTTGGCGAGACAGGCGAGCGTTTGGCAACCCTGGAAAATGCATTGGTGACTCCACAGCGCATGAGTCGCTTGCTGGAAAGCATGATCGGCGGACGCAGCAATCTGCGCTTGCTGAGTTTGCGCACTTTGCCCGTAATGCCTGTGTTGGAGAAGAAGGACGGGGGCGGAAAACCGGGAGCGACACAAGCCGATCAGCGGAAAACGCAGTCCGTTGGCGAAAAAGCCAGCGCAATTGCAGAAACCGGCGGTCTGTTTAAGCACGGCGTCGAGTTGCAGATGGAGGGCGGTTATTCGGATATCACCGAATATCTTGAGCGCCTTGAACAATTGCCTCAGAAACTCTTGTGGAGCAGTTTCTCATTGTCGGGCGAGAAATATCCAAAAGTGGTACTCAAGTTGACTGTCTTTACGCTGAGTATGGATCGTACATGGATGACGTTCTGATTCGCGTTGCGATGGTATTAAGCCTGTCGCTGGCGGCTTCTAGTGCGCTCGCTCAGCGGAGCGTTTCCGATCCTATGCGGCCTCCTGTTGGGATCGGGGTCGATCCGACGGTGTCGGTGGAAGGGAAAGAGGCGGCAGCCTCTCCAGTGTTACAATCGGTCGTGGTACCCGCAAAGGGTAAGCCGATCGCAATTATCGGTGGGCAGCAGGTTCGCCTCGGCGAGAAAATTGGCGAGAACCGATTGGTGCGGCTGAATGAACGTGAAGCGGTCCTTGAGGGGCCGGGGGGCGTGGAGCGTCTGTCGTTGACGCCCTTGGTTGATAAGAGTAACGACAAGTCTGGTAATAAAAATAGCAATGCGTCTGTCGCGAAAAGCGTGCAGCGCGGGGGTGTGCAATGAAGTGCGGATGGTTAATGTTGCTGTTGGCGCTGGGTGCGCTGTTGTCCGGTTGTGCCGCGCCGCCGCGACAGCCGGGGGCGACATATGACCGGATAGGGAAGGAACTCCAGGGCGCGATCGCTAGCAAACCGAAAACGGCGGAAGATGCGCTGAGTCAGGCGATGATGCCCCCGATGCAGTTGGAATTGCCGGTGACGGCGCAGAGCATCGAACCGCACTTCGATTTGGCGGTGAACAATGCACCCGCCGCGCAGGTGTTCATGGCGCTGGTGAGCGGTACGCGTTACAGCATGCTGGTCGGGCCGGAGGTCAGCGGCAATGTCACAGTGAATCTGAAAAGCGTGACCGTTCGCGAAGCATTGGAAACACTGCGCGAACTTTATGGCTACGAATTCAAGTTTCAGGGCACGCGCATTTACATCCAGCCGAATACCATTCAGACGCGGATTTTCCAAATCAACTATCTTTCGGGGCGCCGTCTTGGCCAATCTGATCTGCGTGTGAGTTCGAGTTCCATTTCGAATACGCCTGCAACGGGGGCGGGGGCAGCAGGAACGGCAGCGGCGGCAACTGGGTATGCGCCAACGACGACCGGCGCAACGGGTAATCAAGCCGGCATGCTTGGCAATGCGGTTGCACCGAGTAGTCGAATTACTACATCATCCGACAACGATTTCTGGAAAGAACTGAACCTTGGTCTGACCGCGATCGTTGGAAATGAGGGCGGGCGGGCGGTCATTATCACGCCTGCGTCCGGAGTTGTTTTGGTAAAAGGGTACCCGGCCGACCTGCGTGCCGTGGAAAATTATCTGCGTGCAACCCAGGTCATTGTCGAACGGCAGGTGATGCTTGAGGCGAAAATTCTCGATGTGCAGTTGAATGACGAGTTTCAGTCGGGGGTCAACTGGAGTGCTTTTGGAGGCAGTGGTAATCGTTATGCTTATGGCGCTGCTCAAGCCGGAACGACGCTTAATTCGACAACGAGCAGTAGCAGTTCGTCCGGGGTGAGTTCCAGTGTGGCGAGCGTTATTCCGGGGGCGGCCGGGATCGTCTCGGCGGCTTCAACCGGTGCCGGTTTGTATGGTCTGGCTTTCCAAAGCGCCAATTTTGCCGCGCTACTGAACTTCCTTGAGAGCCAGGGCAGCGTGCAGGTGCTGTCCAGCCCGCGGATTGCCAGTATCAATAATCAAAAGGCTGTGTTGAAAGTTGGTTCCGATGAATTTTATGTGACCAACGTCAGCTCGACGACGACGACTTCCAGCACCAGTAACGTGACGACGCCGTCGATTACTTTGCAACCGTTTTTCTCCGGTATAGCACTTGATATTACGCCTCAGATCGATGAGGACAACAATATCATCCTGCATGTCCACCCCTCGATCAGTACTGTTTCCGAAAAGCAGAAAACCATTGATCTTGGTTCAATGGGGACGTTTACCTTGCCGTTGGCCAGTAGTTCGGTAAATGAAACCGATAGCATCGTTCGGGTCCAGGATGCCAACATAGTGGCGATTGGCGGGCTCATGAAGCAGGAGCAATCTTCTGGTGCTGCCGGATTGCCGGGAACGACAGGGTCAGCGGCCGGCGCGTTGTTCGGTACGCGCAGCAGCGTATTGAAGAAACGTGAGTTGGTGATCTTGATCAAGCCGACAATTATTCGGAACGACTCAAGCTGGAAAGATGATCTTTCTGAAACACAGGATCGGTTGCGACAGTTGGATCCTCGCTTGATGCGACAGCAGCAGCCGTTGATTCAGTGACGCGGGAGATGCGGCCTTGTATCTGAAACATTTCGGACTGAGCGAACTGCCATTTCGCATCACGCCGGATACAAGCTTCGTCTTTGCGAATCGGCAACATCAGGAAGCGCTCAATACCTTGCTAATGGCTCTTCAGGAGGGCGAGGGCTTTATCAAGATTACAGGAGAGGTGGGGTCGGGCAAGACGCTCTTGTGTCGTCGCTTGTTGCAGTCGCTGGGGAACGAGTGGTCTACAGCCTATTTGCCCAATCCGAGCCTTGATCCGGATACCTTGTTCTTGGCGATTGCCGAGGAACTTGGCGTCAAGGATGCCGTTGGTTTGGATCACTTCCATCTGGTGCGCCGCATCAATCGGGCCTTGCTTGACGTGGCGAGAGCCAAAAAGCGGGTTGTCGTTTGTATTGACGAAGTTCAGGCGATGCCCTTGCCAACGCTGGAAGCCTTGCGTCTATTGTCGAATCTCGAAACCGAGAAACGCAAGCTCGTCCAGATTGTCTTGTTCGGCCAACCGGAATTGGACGAACGTCTGCGTCGTCCCGAAATTCGACAGCTCTTGCAGCGCATCACCTTCCATTGCCGCCTGCAGGGTGTTGAAAAGTTGGAAATCGGTAATTATGTGGAACATCGTCTGCGCGTTGGTGGGTACCGCGGCGATGCGTTGTTTACGCCGGGTGCGTTGCGCGCGCTGTTTCGTGCGAGCAGCGGCATGCCGAGATTGATCAATATCCTGGCGCACAAGGCGATGCTCTCGGCATTTGGCGAGGGGGTCGGTCGTATCGACGTCAAACACATCCGATTGGCATCCAAGGATACAGAAGGTGCCAAGTCTTTACGCTGGTTTTGGTTTTAAGCTGTGAGCCTACTTAACCGGATGCTTCAGGATCTTGACGCGCGGCATGTGGCCTCGCGTCCAACTGTTGACCTGCACGACGACGTTCGGCCTTTGCCCGTCGTTTCTGTCGTGCCTTGGCGCAAGTTTCTTATAGCCGGCGGGGGCGTGGTCCTTGCTGTGCTTGGCGCACTGTATTTTTCTTTGACGAGCGTTGGCGAAAAACCTGCGCCTGTCGGCGTTGCGGTCGTCCCCACGTCAAATGCAGTCGCTGTTGAGGACAAGGTTCAGGACAAGGTTCAGGACAAGGTTCAGGACAAGGTTCAGGACAAGGTTCAGGACAAGGTTCAGGACAAGGTTCACGTTGCAGGGCAAGGGATAGCAGTTCCTTCGCCGAAAGCAGTCGCTGCAGCACCTCGTGTCGTCGAGGCCTTGCCAGTTGCTGCAGCCAAAAAACGGGCAGGCAATGACGTGGCTGGTGCCAGCAATGCCTTGCCTGCCGCGATGGGGAGCAAGCCGCAGGACGGGGGGAAAGCTCAGCAGAAAGAAGCCGTGCCCACGATGGGCCGCTTTGCAGACAGTGGTTCGTTAGCTATCGAAAAAACCGATGCCGTGGGAACGCCGCGTGAACGCGCTGAGAGTGAGTATCGGAAAGCGTTGGCCGCTGTTAATCAAGGGCGCATAGGGGATGCGGTTTCCGGTTTGCGCGCGTCCTTGCGTCAGGATGTCGTGCATGTTGCGGCGCGGCAACTGTTGGTGAAGTTGCTGCTGGAAGCGCAACAGCGGGATGATGCCATGGCGATCCTGCACGAAGGCGTCAAAGTCTTGCCCGCTCAGAGCAATTGGGCTATGACGTTGGCGCGTATGCAGGTCGAGCGAGGCGATTTACCCGCTGCCGCTCAGACCTTGGAGCATTCGATGTCGGCGGGGGCTGCCAGTGCCGACTACCAGGGATTTTCCGGACATGTGCTATATCGTCTCGGACGTCACCGTGAAGCTGCCGATCACTATGCGATCGCTACTCGCATTGCCCCGGCGGATGGGCGTTGGTGGTTGGGGCTGGGACTTGCCTATGATGCCGAGGGGCGTTCCAACGAGGCGCGTCAAGCTCTGCAGCAAGCGAAGGCATGCGGTAATCTGGGGCCCGAACTGACGGCAGTCGTGGAGCAGCGCTTGCGTTGACTGGTTGGTTGGACGATCACCGCTTTGCGGTGTTTGTTGCACGAGTTGAACTCAGTGCTTAACCAACTGACTTTCGGGAACGTACTGACTAGCGTGGCGAGCGTTTCTTGTGCGGTTGGAATATACCCTGGGTGCGTGGCAACCGCGCGCCGAAGTGCCAAAACTGCTTCTTCTTTCTTGTTGTCGAGAGCTAACAGCCAGACAAGCTTAAATACGACAGTGTCAGCAGGAGAAAACTGGGTGGCCATGCGGCGGACTGTGATTTTGTCCTGGAGAAAATCGCGATCAATGTTAAGTAGGATTGCATAAGTCAGCGGCATGTAATCGAATAATAGAGACTCTCGATGCATGCGCGACAATTCACGGACCCGTTTCGATACCGGTATATGCGTCTTTGTTCCCGAGACTAGGCCTGCGTACATTGCCTTTGTGGGTTGTCGCTAGTCGAAAAATAACGAGTGCAGCGTAGCGACACCCAGCGCTAGGATTGAGCCGATAGTCAGTTGACCTAAGGCATGCAGGGGGCAATTCCAGAACTAAGTGCCATTATCGCAGAACAGATCGGCGCTGCTTTCAGGGGGCAGGATAGTTGGCGAAGTCTCTTTCTCAATGGCAATTGACAGTATTGCGATATGTAATGGGCATCGATTTGATGAGTCGATTGTTCTCACTTGGAATGCTGGTATGTTTCCTGGTCTATTCTTAATGGGGTTGTTTCTGTGCATCAACTCAGTATCTTTGTGATGCAATCAAGGGTTTTTTTCGGGCTTTCAGGCGTCATGATGATCTTGTTGTGGCTTCGTTGAATGCTGTTGGTGTCATTCTTAAATGGAATAAAGTCGTGAATAGGTTTCGCTTGTGAGTGAGATGGCTGTGGTGCAAAAATGAATCCAATCAAGGGGCGCTGGCGGTTGGCCGTCAAAAAGTCATCGCCGCGTCCGTTGAGTCTGATGATCGTTGAATAATTATTACTATTCCCGGCAACACGCTTTCTGGTTGAATGGGATCGTTTCGATGCCGATAGTGTCATCCGGATGCGGTTCGAGGGATTTCAGGAGAGTTTGCAATGTCGTACGTCACTAGCGTTCTGGAATCGATCAGCAATACTGATCCTCATCAACCCGAGTTTCTCCAGGCTGTCAGGGAAGTGCTTGAGTCCCTCGAGCCTTGCATCGACAAGCATCCCGAGTACAAGCGTGCACGCGTCCTTGAGCGCATCGTGGAACCGGAGCGCGTCATCATGTTCCGTGTGCCATGGGTGGATGACAAGGGCGATGTCCAGGTTAATCGCGGCTATCGGGTCGAGTTCAACAGCGCGATTGGCCCGTACAAAGGGGGGCTGCGCTTCCACCCGAGCGTCAATCTGTCGATCCTCAAGTTCCTCGGGTTCGAACAGGTGTTCAAGAATTCGCTGACCACTTTGCCGATGGGCGGAGGCAAGGGCGGTTCGAATTTCGATCCGAAGGGCAAGAGCGATCAGGAAGTCATGCGCTTCTGCCAGTCGTTCATGAGCGAACTGTATCGCCATATCGGCGCGCGTACCGACGTGCCGGCCGGCGATATCGGTGTCGGCGGTCGTGAAATCGGTTTCATGTTCGGTCAGTACAAGCGCTTGGCCAATGAATTTACGCCTGTATTGACGGGCAAGGGACGCAACTGGGGCGGTTCGCTGATTCGCCCGGAAGCGACGGGCTATGGCGCCGTCTATTTTGCCGAGGAAATGCTCAAGACGCGCAAGGATAGCGTGCGTGGCAAGGTGTGCTGTGTCTCCGGTTCGGGTAACGTCGCCCAGTTTACGACCGAAAAACTGAACCAGCTCGGTGCCAAGGTGGTGACACTGTCGGATTCCGAAGGAACGATTCATGATCCGAAGGGCATCGATCCGGACAAGCTTGCATTCATCATGGAACTCAAGAACGTTCGTCGCGGGCGGATCAAGGAGTATGCCGAGCGCTACGACTGCCTCTATCTTCCGGGGCAGCGGCCGTGGAGCATTCCCTGCGATGCAGCCTTCCCGTGCGCCACGCAGAACGAACTCGACGCCAACGATGCAGATACGCTGCTCAAGAATGGCTGCTTCGTGATTTCCGAAGGGGCGAATATGCCGTCCACTCCGGATGCGGTGGAGAAGTTCCTCAAGGCAGAAGTTCTTTATGGCCCAGGCAAGGCAGCCAATGCCGGCGGCGTGGCGACGTCGGGCCTGGAAATGAGCCAGAACTACATGGCTTTGTCATGGACGCGCGAAGAGGTCGACGCCAAGTTGCACGGCATCATGCAGTCGATTCACGAAACGGCACGCAAGGCCGCGCAGGATTACGGCTTTGCTGGGAACTATGTGATTGGCGCGAATATCGCCGGTTTCCGCAAGGTCGCTAACGCGATGCTTGACCAAGGGGTGGTCTGATCATCCCGGTTGATGTTGCCAAAAGCCCGCCAATACGGCGGGCTTTTTTGTGCCTGCTTGAATGTAGGCGCTAGTGCCGATAGAGGACCGCGCGTTGGCCGGGAGAGTCGGCGTGCAGAATCAGCTTGTCTTCGGTCGATAGTGCATTGGCATTGACAACCTGAATGACCGAACTCCATTCGGTGCTGTCTGGGACGAGTTCTGTCAGGCAATTACGCTCGGCAAGTAGCAAGCTTGGGTCGAAACGGTTGCCCTGCCGGGAACCGAAATAGGCCATGTAGAGAATATTCATCTCGACCATTTCGTTGAAGAAATGGGTGCCGAGGGAGAGGTCCGGGACGAGTCCCTCGTGCATCGAGTCGAGTTCGCAGAAAACCGATGCGGTGTTGATTTCGGCGAAGGACACCGGAATGCCCAGCGATGCCGTTCCGGTTCCCCAGCGTCCCGGACCGATCAGCATGATCTGTTTGCCAGTGGCGAGTTCCGGGTGCTGACAAATTTGCCCGATCAGTCGCGCGACATGATACCGATCGCGTTCTCCGAGCTTGCCGTAGGCTGAGGGAACGACATAGACGAGCCAGTCAAGTTTGATCGCGCGGCTGTGACCGACGACGCCACCGTTGGCGTTGAGCAAGATCTGGTCGTCGCCAATTTCCGGTAATGCTGCCAGTGCGGCGTCATCGGCCTTGACCTGAAGCGGGCGACACTGCAGGAGATTGATCCGGTAACTGCCATCTGGCTGAAAGTTGGCAGTGAATTCGATGTCAATTTCGGTCTTGTACGCGTCCCGCAGAGCGCCGAGGATTTGGCGAATGTCGTGGTTGAAGTAGGTGTTCGTGAGCAGATTGTCAAAGGTCAGAATCCAGCAGTTACCGGCTGCAACACCGCGTTCTTCGTAATAACGTTCCAGTTGTCTGTCCTTGACGGCGAAGGTGTCGATCGGGATGTCGTCGCAAAACGGATAGACATCGAGAAAGTGAGCGTTATCGAAGCGGTTCGTCGCCAGGTCAAGGAGATCGAGGCGGCGCTGCGTGTAGCGCCGAACTTCGTCGAAGCTGGCCTCGGGCCGAAGTTCCGGCGCATTGAGCGCAACAACCCGCGTGTAATCATCATCGGCCCGGTCGACGGCGCGCGTGCCGAGGCCGAAAACGATACGCATGACGCCGGCATTGGGGTCGATGCGTTGGTTCCAGGTGTAGGAGTTATAGGAGAATGCCACCCCGGCCATTTGCGGGAAGAAGTAGCGCCCGTGGGGCGCGCCGGAAACGCGCTGGACGAGCAGCGCCATTTGTTCGTCCTTGTCGAGAACGCCGCGCTTCCGGCGATAACTCAGTGCTTCGGCACTCATGGTGCTTGCATAGATGACGCGGACAGCGCTGAGAAATTCGGTGAGGCGGTCGGTCAGCGTTCCCTGGCTCGCGCAGAATACGCTTTCATATTTGCCGGCGAAGGCGTTGCCGAAGTTATCTTCGAGCAGACTGCTGGAGCGCACGATGATCGGCGACTGTCCGAAGTACTTCAGCATATCCTTGAAGCGTTCGACGAGTGTCGGCGGGAACTCTCCGGTCAGGATTTTTTCGCGCGTGCGATCGGCGCCATCGAGAATGTCATCGCCCCGCGTTTGCTCCATGCGATCCCACCAGCAGTCGTTTTCGATCAGGTAGGTGTAAAAGACGTCGGAGCCGATGTAAAACGAGTCGTGTGGTTCCAGCAGTTCCCAAGTGGCTGGCAGGCGCTTGCGCAGGATTGCTCTTGCCAGCAACATGCCAAGCGATTTGCCGCCGATCTGGCCTGAGCCAATCATGCGCTTCCATATCTGGATCAAATCGCCGAGGCTGAAGTACTTGCGAAAGAGCGCCTGAATCCTTTCTTCGCCTGAGATGGCCAGGCTGACGAGCTGATCGAGCATCACCGCCGCCTGTTCGACAGTGACGCTGCCGCGCCGCTGCGCGACCAGCATTTCCTCGGCGCGCATGAAGTGCTTGTCCCAGTCGCCGATCAACCGATAGCTGGCCGACGGCAAGCCTGGCCAGGAATGAGAATTGAGCACCTCGGTGATGTGGCCGCTTTCCTTGACCGGTGTGAAATGCTCGCCACGCCATTCATGCAACAGGAACAGGGTCGGGGAGAAGCGTTCTGAGACTTTCTGAGGCTGAATGTAGAGGCAGTCGCGCGCCCGGTGAATGTCGAGCAGAATCTGCGTCGTTTCGTTGATTGGTTGGGTCGCGTGGTAGCAATGATGATCACGCAGCACCGGGTAGTACGCAACCGAGTCCATTGCGTGCAGCAGATTTGCGGTCAGCTTGAAGAAATTGCCGACCATGCGGTCCGAGAAGCAGCCGGCATTGAGATCGGAAAGGAAATCGAAGAAATAGAGCCGTCCTTTTCCTGCTTCATAAATACGGGTGTGAATTTGCGTCATGAAACGCTCGAATCCCTGGCTGGGGTCGAGCACATCGACTTGAAGATTCGGCGCGCTTGAGATCGGCGGCCGATGTTGCGCAAATCTGAAATAGGTGATGCGTTCGGAATGGATAGCGGCGTGGTAGATGAGCGCGTCGATAAAAGGAATGAAGTCGCGGGTCTCATCGACTTGCCAGACGATATTGTCGCCGGGGCGAATTCCTTGCAGAACCTGGTCGAGTCCAGGAAGCCCGGTGCTGAAATCAGACATGAACGACTCCTGTGCTGAATCGATGGTTGAGTGTAGCAGTCTTTATCTTCGGTGGCGGCGGATAGAGGAAATGTCGTCGTATTCCTGAGCTTAGTCGCGCAGTGCTCGCGCCAGAACGACGACATCGACGGTTGCGGCGCCATGCAATTTGAGTACGCGCGCGCACTCGTTCAACGAAGCTCCTGTGGTCATTACGTCGTCAACGAGCAGTATGTGCTTGCCGCTCAGTTCTTCATTGCAGTGAAAGGCATTGCGGATATTGTTCTTGCGCGCAGACCAGGCAAGGTCAGCTTGGGCCGTGGTGTCGCGAATGCGTCGGCAAATGTTGCTGGCCAGCGGCTTCGCCAGTGTGCTGGCGATGGGGCGGGCGAGTTCGACTGCCTGATTGAATCCGCGTGTGGCGAGACGGTTTGGATGCAAGGGGAGCGGCACGATCATGTCGGCGCAAGAATCCTTCGTCCGGGCGGCAAGCTGGGCGCCGAAATAGGGGCCGAGCGCGAGCCTGTGTCCGTACTTGAAAGATTGCACGAGTTTGTCGATCGGAAAGTCGTAGCGAAACGCCGCCCGGGTGCTATCAAAGGATGGGGGCTCACGCAGGCACCGGCCGCAGATTTCGCCAGTGGGTGTCGGCAAGGCACAGACAGGACAGCTTTGCTTCGGGAGTTGCGGCAGATCATCGATGCAGTCGGCACAGAGCAGCGTCGGGGTGCTGGCCTCGCAAAGGAGGCAGTCCTGAAAAACGAAGAGCCCTGGTTGAGGATTTCCGAAGGCCTTGCGATTTTCGTTATCGGGTAGAATTCTCATTTCCGATCGTGTGTCCGGGAGTTGTTTCTCGTTTTCTCACGGTGGTTATTGTGCCTGCGCCGTGTGGGCATGTCTTTATTTTCGGCAGGTTCCTATGAATACGATTTCTCCCTCCGCTGTCGCCGCTGCCAAGGATGCTGCTGCTTCCAAGTGGACCGTTTCGAAGGTTGAAGCGCTCTATCAATTGCCGTTGATGGAGTTACTCTATCAGGCGCATCAGGTGCATCGCGCGAATTTCGATCCGAACGCGATCCAGCGTTCGGCGCTGATTTCGATCAAGACCGGCGGATGTTCGGAAGATTGCAGCTACTGTTCCCAGTCGGCGCGTTATCAGACGGATACCGATCGCGAAGCGCTGATGCAGGTCGAGGAAGTGCTTCAGGCGGCGAAGGACGCCAAGGCCAATGGCGCGACGCGCTTCTGCATGGGGGCCGCCTGGCGTGGTCCGAAGGAAAAGCAGATGGAAGTCGTCACCGAGATGATTCGCGAGGTCAAGGCGCTGGGCATGGAAACCTGCGTTACCCTTGGCATGCTCAAGGACGGGCAGGCCGAACAACTCAAGGCGGCAGGTCTCGATTACTACAACCATAACGTCGATACCGACGCCGATTTCTACGAAAAGGTCATTACGACGCATACCCACGCTGATCGTCTGGATACCATTTCGATGGTGCGCAATGCCGGGATCAAGGTGTGTTCCGGTGGCATCCTCGGTATGGGCGAGTCGCGTCGTAACCGCGCGGCGATGGTGGCGCAGCTTGCCAATCTGAATCCGGCGCCGGATTCGGTGCCGATCAACAATCTGGTGGCGATTCCGGGGACGCCGCTGGCGGCTTCCGAGAAACTCGACAATTTTGAGTTCGTTCGGACGATCGCCGCTGCGCGCATCACGATGCCGAAGAGCTATATCCGCCTTTCCGCGGGCCGCGAGTCGATGTCGGAGGAATTGCAGGCGATGTGCTTTTTTGCTGGGGCCAACTCGATTTTCTATTGCGAGAAGTTACTGACGACGATGAACGCCGGCACCAATCGTGATGTGGCGATGTTCGAGAAGCTTGGGCTGAAGGCGATCTGATCGCTCGCAATGGAAACGTCGCGTTTGCTCGTCGATTCGCGCCAGGTACGGCGTAATTTCGCCCGCGCGGCGGGGCGCTACGACGCATCGGCGATTCTTGCGCAGGAAGTCAATCGCCGCATGTTGGCGCGGCTCGATTATGTGAAGATCGCGCCGCACCGAATTCTCGACCTCGGTTGTGGTACCGGCGGTAGCCTGACAGCGCTTGGCGAGCGATACCGCGATGCGACGGTGCTCGGTGCAGATGCTTGCGAGGCGATGCTGGCGCAGGCGCATGGCGAGAAAAGTCGTTTGCGGCGCTTGATGCCTTTCCTGCGTGGCGCACGTGCGCCGTTGCTGGCGGCGGATGCCCAATACTTGCCATTCGCATCCGGTGTGTTCGGGTTCCTGTGGTCGAATATGATGCTGCAGTGGCTGCCAGATCCTCTGGCGGCGTTCCGTGAGATGCATCGTGTGCTCGAGGTCGGTGGGCTGCTGATGTTTTCGACGCTGGGTCCGGATACGCTGAAGGAATTGCGCGCCTCGTTTGTCGATAGGGATGCGCACGTGCAGTTTTTTGCCGATATGCATGACCTCGGTGACATGCTGGTCGAGTGCGGTTTTTCGGATCCCGTCATGGATGTCGAACGACTGACTTTGACCTATGCCGATTTTGACGATTTATTGCGCGACTTGCGGCATACCGGCGCGACCTGCGCGTTGCCGGATCGCCGGCGCGGTCTGATGACTCGCCATATGCTCGGTGCGGTACAGACGAGGTATGAGTCCTGGCGCCAGGAGGGTCGTTTGCCGGCGACGATCGAGGTGGTGTACGGGCATGCCTGGAAAGCCCCCGCGCGGACAACCGCGGATGGTCGCGACATCGTTCGCTTCGATCCGAAGGCGCGATTTCGTCCGGGGGGCTGAAGCTGTTATCATTTCCCGCTCAACTTCTTTCGATTATTCAATTTGTTGCGGGAAAACATCATGTTGCAGAAACTCGCTTCCTTCGCCGGCGTTCAGGGGCCGCTTGTCACGATCGTCATGGACGGTTATGGCTTGGCCAAATCGGAAACAGGCAGTGCTATCGCTGCCGCGCGCAAACCGACGCTCGACCGTCTGTTCGCCAACTATCCGAACATCTCTCTGCGTGCTCACGGAACCGCCGTCGGAATGCCCTCCGACGAAGATATGGGAAATTCCGAGGTCGGCCACAATGCGATTGGCGCCGGTCAGGTATACAGCCAAGGCGCCGCGCTGGTGGCCGATGCAATCGCGTCCGGCGCTATCTGGGCGGGTGAGGCCTGGCAACAGATCGTTGCCGGCGCCAAGTCCGGGACGCTTCATTTCATCGGTCTGTTTTCCGACGGAAACGTGCACAGTCATATCGACCATCTGAAGGCAATGGTGGCGCGTGCCAAGCAGGAGGGGGTCAAGACGGTACGTGTGCATGCACTGCTCGACGGGCGGGATGTGCCGGAAACCAGCGCGCTCGACTATACCGTGCCGTTCGAAGCCTTCTTGCAGGAATTGAGTACGGACGGGTTCGATGCCCGGATCGCCTCGGGCGGCGGGCGAATGAACATCACGATGGATCGCTACGACGCCAACTGGAGCATGGTCGAAAAAGGCTGGCATACGCATGTGCTCGGCGAAGGCGATCAGTTCGCCAGTGCGACCGAGGCCGTCAATGCCTTGCGCGAGCGTTTTCCCGGAACCATCGATCAGGATTTGCCGCCTTTTGTCGTCGCGCGCGACGGAAAGCCGGTCGGAACGATCGAAGATGGCGATGCGGTGGTCTTGTTCAACTTCCGCGGCGATCGCTCGATCGAGATTACGCGGGCCTTCGAGGAACTCGCTTTCGACAAGTTCGATCGCGTGCGCGCCCCCAGGGTCACCTATGCCGGTATGCTCCAATATGACGGGGACCTGAAGCTGCCGCAACGCTTCCTCGTCAATCCGCCGGCGATTACTGATACTTCGGGCGAATGGTTCTCGAAGTCGGGGGTGGCCCAGTTCGCCTGCTCGGAGACGCAGAAGTTCGGGCATGTGACCTACTTCTGGAACGGCAACCGCTCCGGCAAGTTCGATGGTGAAACCTATCAGGAGGTGCCGAGCGATGTCGTGCCGTTCGAACAGCGGCCGTGGATGAAGTCGGCCGAAATTGCCGATGCCATGATCGCGGCGCTGCAGAGTGGCAAGTACAAGACCCTGCGCTGCAACTTTGCCAACGGCGACATGGTCGGTCACACCGGTAATTTCCGTGCGGCGACGATGGCCGTCGAAGCGGTCGATCTGGCGCTGGCGCGCTTGTTGCCGGTGATCGATGCCATGGGTGGCATTGCCCTGATCACGGCCGATCATGGCAATGCCGACGAGATGTACGAACTCGACAAGAAAACCAAGCTGCCGGCGCAGAACAAGGACGGCTCGTTCAAGGCCAAAACGGCCCACACCTTGAATCCGGTGCCGCTTGTCCTTTATGACAACGTGTCAGGCGGAAAACTCGGCCTGAAAGCGCTCGCCGGTGCAGGGCTCTCCAATATTGCTGCGACGACGGCCAACCTGCTTGGCTTCGAGAAGCATGCCAAGTGGGACGAAAGCCTGCTCGAGATCAAGTAAGCAGATATGACGTAACAAAAAAGGAAGAGCAGGCTTGGCCTGCTCTTCCTTTTTCCGAGGACCGAAAACGAGGCTCAGCCCGTAATGTAGTTTTCGAGCTGGGTAATGACGAATTGCTGCTCGTTGAGGATTTCCTTGATAATGTCGCCAATCGACACGATGCCGAGCACGCCGCCTTCACGATCAAGAACGGGAAGATGCCGGATGTGTTTTTCCGTCATGATGGCCATGCAGTCCTCGATCGACTGTTCGGTCGTGACGCTGATTACCTTGTCGCTCATGACTTCGCTGACAGCCGTGTTGCGCGATGCTTTCCCTTGCAGGATGACCTTTCGCGCATAGTCGCGTTCGGAAAAAACGCCTTTCAGTTGCGTGCCGTCAAGGACCAGCAGAGCGCCGACATCGACTTCCGCCATGATTTCCAACGCCCGCAGCACGGACTGGTCAGGCGTGACAAAAGCCAAGCGCTTGTTTTTCGATTCGATCAGCTGTTTGAGTGTTCTCATGGCGCGCTCCCCTTTAGGTCAATAACATCCACTATCCACGCAAGCCGGCAATGTAGTCGGCCAGTGACTTGATCTGCTTGTCGGAAAGTTTGTCTGCGATGGTTCGCATCATCCTCTCCGGATCATTGGAGCGTTCTTCGCTGCGAAAGTTCTTGAGTTGTGTTTCCGTGTATTCTGCGTGCTGTCCCGCGAGGCGCGGATATTGCACTGGAAGACCGGCGCCGGCCGGCCCGTGGCAGCCGGCGCAGGCCGGAATGCCTTTGTCAGGATCGCCGCGCCGCCAGAGGATCTTGCCCGCGGCGACCAGTTTGGGGTCGGTTGCCTTGGCAGGTTTGACTTTCTGTTGAGAAAAATAGCTGGCGAGTCCGCGCATGTCGTCGGCGCTGAGCGTGGCCGTCATGCCGAGCATGACGGCGTTATTACGAATCTGGGGCTTGCCGTCTGCCGATTTGAATTCGGTTAATTGTTTGAGCAGGTATTCGCGATGCTGTCCGGCAAGAATCGGGTTGGCCGGGATCGTGCTGTTGCCGTCGGCCGAATGGCAGGCGACGCAGATGGTTTCAGCCGTGCTCTTGGCCTTGGCGAGGTCGGGAGTGCCGGGCTGTGCCGCATACAGGCTTGTGCTGAGCGAGATCAGGAGGGCGAATGCCGAATTGCGAATCATGAAAATAACTCCAGTGTGGGGTCTGTGTCAGAGAAGCCATGCCGCAAAGCTGATATTCTATAGCACTTTAGCACAGCGCTCTTGCGCCTTACGGTGGTGTTGCCATGTCTCTTTTCCGCAAGGCGGTGTTTCATACCACCGTCGCCAATCTGCATGATCTCCCCGGTGATTCGATATGCGAAGTGGCTTTTGCCGGGCGTTCGAATGCAGGGAAGTCCTCGGCGATCAATGCACTCGCCAATCATACGCGCTTGGCATTTGTATCGAAAACGCCCGGACGCACTCAGCATCTCAATTATTTCACGCTGGATGCGGGCAAGTACTTTGTCGATCTTCCGGGTTACGGCTTTGCCAAGGCACCCGAGGAAATCAGGGCGCAATGGGAGGGCTTGCTGGCGCCCTATTTGAGTTATCGCCTGCCGTTGGCGGGGCTGGTGTTGATCATGGATTGCCGCCATCCGCTGACCGATCTCGATCTGCAGATGCTCGAATGGTTCGCGCAGACCGGCAAGCCGATTCATGTGTTGCTATCCAAATCGGACAAATTGACCCGGCAGGAACAGGCGAATGTCTTGCGCGAGGTGGAGAGTGCCTTGTCGCGGATCAGCGAGCGCTGCACGCTGCAACTCTTCTCCAGTCTCAAACGGACGGGCATCGACGAGGCCGAGCGCGTACTGGCAAATTGGTTGGACATGCCGCTCAAGGACGAGGTCTTGCCGCCGACGGGCTTGCGGACAGAGAAAGTGGCTCGGGCGAGAAATCGTAAGGCCATGGGTTGGAGTGCGCGATCCGCCGTCAAAAAGTCCGATAATAAAAAGCCCCCGGCAAAGGGATGAGCCGGGGGCCAAATGCCTTACCTAGATGCAAGGCACCCGCTCAGGGAGATGAAGCGGGAGACAGCGCAAGCTATCTGTGGTTTAAGAGTGTATCGCGGCGATGAAGTTCCCCGGGAGGGAGAAATCTTTGTTCGCGCGAGTGATCGATTCAATTGAGGTGAGAGAGACGATGAATTTCAATGCCAGTTTTCCGGGGACACGCATGCGCCGGATGCGCCGCGATGATTTCTCGCGGCGTTTGATGCGGGAGTCGGTGCTGACGACCAACGATCTGATTTATCCGGTCTTCGTGCTGGAAGGGGAAGGGCGTGTCGAGTCGGTGGCATCGATGCCCGGCGTCGAGCGCCAAAGTCTCGACAAACTTATGGAAACCGCGGAACGTGCCGTGGCCCTGGGGATTCCCGCGCTCGCGCTGTTTCCGGTGATCGATGCATCGCTCAAAACGCCAGGGGCGGAAGAAGCATGGAATCCGGCAGGGCTGGTTCCCCGCGTCGTGGCAGCACTGAAACAGGCGTTTCCGACCCTCGGCATCATTACTGATGTCGCGCTGGATCCGTACACCAGCCATGGGCAAGACGGGCTGATCGATCCCGCGGATCCGTGCGCTTATGTGTTGAACGATGAAACCCTCGATGCCCTGGTGAAGCAGGCGCTCACTCACGCGGCAGCGGGAGCGGACGTCGTGGCGCCGTCGGATATGATGGATGGCCGGATCGGGAGAATCCGGTCCGCACTAGACGCCGCCGGACAAATTCATACCCGAGTTCTTGCCTATTCGGCCAAGTATGCCTCGAGTTTTTACGGTCCTTTCCGCGATGCGGTCGGGTCGTCAGGGAATCTTGGCAAAGGCAACAAGTACACCTATCAGATGGATCCTGCCAACACCGACGAGGCGTTGCGCGAAGTGGCGCTGGATCTGGCCGAGGGGGCCGACATGGTGATGGTTAAGCCGGGCTTGCCGTATCTCGATATCGTGCGGCGCGTCAAAGATGAGTTCCGCGTGCCGACCTATGCTTATCAGGTGAGCGGCGAATATGCGATGCTCAAAGCGGCTGCCCGGAATGGTTGGCTCGACGAACGCGCCTGTGTGCTGGAGGCGCTTCTGGCGTTCAAGCGGGCCGGCGCCGACGGTATCCTGACGTATTTCGCGCTTGACGTTGCCGAGTGGCTCGGGGCCGAGGGGCGGTAGGCTATTTGCCGAGCAGTCCCTGCAGTCCCGTGAAGATGGCGGCGGCGGTTGTCGCTGCCGCCGTCAGCGAACTCCCCAGATTGTGGAATTTCCTTGCAACGGCCTCGACTCTTTCCGTTTTGTCCGCACCTTGTGACAGGACGCGGGCGAGCGCGAGGGCGACACCGAGCGAGCGTAGCGTTTCTTCTTGTCGTCTCCGGCGCAGCATCTGCCCCAGGATCATGCCGGTCAGGTAACTCAGCGCAATGCTGGCGGCGTAGGTGATGAACTCTCTCCATTCGCGCAGGTCTTGCGGGAGAACCGGAACGCGATCGACCCAGGCGGTGAGCGAACTCATCGCCAGAACGGCGGCGCTTGCCAAGAGGCAGGAAGAGACTACCGCCAGCAAAGCGGGATAGCGCCGGCGTGCAAATAACAGTGCCCCGAACGGCAGCGGTATGACGAGTGAGACGACGCGCAGGTATACGGTGTTGAGGTCATAGAGAATGACGATCAAGCCGTGTGCCGCGATCAGTAGAACGAGTGGTGTGATCCAGTTCAACAGCCAGTTTTGACTCGAGGGCGTCGCATCAAATCCCTGAGGTTCGACTGTCGAAGAGGGGGCGACGAGTGCCGTATCGAGCGACGGAGCGGTCTGCAGGGCGTCAAGTTGCGAGAGGCGTTCTTCGTGCGCCGTTAACTGCTTCTCCAGTGCATCGATACGCGAGAGTAGCGGCTTGAACAAGTAAAGATCGCGCCGGCAGATCGGGCAAACCAGCGCATCGTCATGAATGTCGCTGATGCAGTACGGGCAGCGCACGGCTTATTTGACTACGTTCAGGTTAATGATGCTGCTGGTTTCGCGTCCCTCGCTGTCCTGAACAACGACGCGGATCTGGTGCTCGCCGGCGGGAACCTCTGCGCTCGACAGTTCTATGCCACGTTCGCTCAATCCGGGCTTGACACGCTCGAGCAGATCGACCGCCGGTGTTCTCAAATAGGTCATCCTGACCGAGGCGGGGTCGATCCTGGCGCCGCCACGGGCTTCAAAGGCAATGTGGAGTTTGAACGGCGATGCAATCTTTTCTATTGACGGGTCGGGAGCGATGACCTTGATTGCCGGGCCGCGAGTGATCGATCGGGTGGCGATTGCCTTGGCGGCAGGTAGTTGGGCTTCCGCGTCGTTAATCAGCGTTGCGGCATTGGCCCCGGAGTTCAGGGAAACCATGCTGGCCGTTACGATCAGCAGTGTTATCGCGCGCATCATGATCCTTTCTTCGGTCGCGTGGCGTCAGCGGACGGTCGGCCGCTCTCGCAAGCCATTGGCATCCGGATCGCACTCATGTCTCGAGCATTATAGGGCGAACTCGCCGATGCCTGGTATGACGAAGATGCAGGCGTAAGGGGAGCCTGCGCCGTTCGTTGTCCTAACGCTCGGAAGCGAACAAGTGTCCCGACAAAGCCTTCAGCGGTGCGGTGAGTAGCGATTGCCAGTGAGTGCTGCGGCTTTCGATGGCACGGAAGAAAAACGCTCCTGCCAGCACCGCGCTTGCCCAGGTGCCAATCGTCCATGACAAGACGATGCCTGGAGAAACCGGTGTGAGCTGAGAAAATAGCGCGTTGGCGAGCAGAATCAGCGGGAAATGGATCAGGAATACCGAGTACGAAATTTTTCCGAGCCAACCGAGCAGGCGAAAATTTGGCCAGCGCGACAGTAGGCCAGTGCACTGACCGAGGCCGAGCGACAGCGCGGTGACGAGGGCGATGAGGATGCGCGAACGGAAATCGATCGCCAGGGCCATCGTGACGATGAGTGCCATGCCGGCGAGCCAGAAGAATCGCCGGTTTTGTTGGCTCATCCAGAACGTCAGGGCGCCGAGACCATAGGCGCCGAAGAAATAGATCGCCCAATTATCCCAGTCTGCATTGCGGTTGAAGTGAAAAAGTGAAGCAACAACCCAGGTGCCGACGAGAAGCAGTGCGACAGCGCTCTGCCGATGGGTAGCAGTGGAACGTGCTAGCCACAGCAGTCCGAGCAACAAGGCGAACAACTGAAAATCGATGGCGATGTACCAGACTCCGGCGGAAAGGGAGTCAAAACCGAGAATGCCATGCAGCAGTGTTGCGTGCGCAGCGAGTTGCGACAAGGTCGGACGGTCGGGAATCGCGTCGTCGACGAGCAGGTTCCGGGCGATGGCGGATGCGACGACGCAAAAGAGAACTGCCGAGAAGAAAGGAATTACCAGTTTGAAATAGCGCTTCTTGATTTGTTGCAGCGGGTTCGCGATCTGCAGGATGCCGTTCGGGGCGAGCGAGTTGGCCGCAAGAAATCCCCCGATGACCAGAAAAACCTGAACGGCGATGCGTGCGTCGCTCTCGAGCCAGCCGAAAATGTCGGGGATGACACGATGCGTGGCTTCCGATAGCGGGCCGTAGAGTGCCAGGTGATGAAGCAGGATCAGTTGCGAGGCGACGGCCTTGAACGCGTCGATAAAGGGGAGACGCGGACTGGATTTTTGCATTCGGTGTTCTGCAGTCCGGTGTTTTCCGGGCGCTAATGAATGGACTAAACTGCGGATTTTACACCGATTCTTCGTGTCTCGCGAGTGTGTGCAAGATTAGGCGCCGCGTTGGCTCAAGCAGGCAAGCAACAGCATCGGCCATTGTTGTGGCCAGTGAGCCGCCGGTTCGCGTGAAAAGCCGCTCTTGGCGTATTGCTGCCAGCGGCCGACAACGAAACACAACAACAAATTGGCCAGCGCGCCAAAGTCGGCGTCAGCGGCGAGTTGATGTTGCGTGGCGGCAACGCGCAGGGCCTGTTTAAGCGCCGCTTCGATTTTGTCGTGCAGGAGATTGATGCGCGCCTGCAGGCGCTCGTTCTCGTTGACCAACGCATCGCCGGTCAGCACCCGAGTCATGCCGCGGTTGCGTTGGGCGAAATTGAGCAGCAGGGCAAGGATATGTTCGACTTGTTGGAGCCCTTGCTGTTCTTCCCCTGCGATCTGATTGATGACGCCGAACAGACTGGTTTCGATGAATTCGATCAGGCCTTCGAACATTTGCGCTTTGCTGGCGAAATGCCGGTACAACGCCGCTTCCGAACACTCCAGGCGCGCCGCCAAAGCCGCTGTTGTGATCTTTTCCCCTTTCGGGTTTTCCAGCATTTCTGCCAGCGTTTGCAGTATCTGCAATCGTCTTTCGCCTGATTTGGCCATGATCTGTGTGTTCAGATAGAGGGTTTTTCGGCGGAGCTTGTGGGGGATTCGCGTTATCCTTTGGTGGCGGTCTGGCAATGCCTATGGACGAGCGGTGCGGTGGGGGGATTATAGCTGCCCAAGTCGTCTCGGCAAAAGGGCTACGGTACGAATCTGGACGTCGGCATCGGGGTTGTGGCGAGTGCTGGTGCTTACCCACACGGTTTTCATGCGCAATTTGCGGGCAGTCCGGAGATTTTCGCGTGAGTCTTCGACCATGATGCAGCGGCGTGGATCAAGTCGCTCGTGGCGAAGCAAGTGAAGAAATCCGGAGCGCGCCGGTTTTGGGCGATAGCGCAGGCGTTCGATCGAATAGATTGCCGAGAAGCATCTCCGAATGCCCAATATCTCGAGTATGGCGTCAATGTAATGGCGCGGTGCGTTGGAAAACAGGATTTTATTGCCCGGAAGTTGCCTGAGCATTGCTTTCAACGCCGGCGGTGCGACGACCATTCGTTCCAGTTCGGGGAAGTGATGCGTTTGTTTGAGGAAATGGTCCGGGTCGATGTCGTGATGGCGCATCAGGCCGATCAGGGTGGCGCCGTAGCGCGACCAGTAGTGCTGGCGCAATTGCGTTGCCGCCGCGTCATCGAGGTCCAGGTGCTCGCACATGTACGCTTTCATGGCAGCGCCAAGTTGCGGAAAAATGTGTGCGCTGGCGTCGTGCAGCGTATTGTCGAGATCGAACAGCCAGGTGGTTTTCGCCAGTCGGCGAGATCTCTCAGCGATCTCGCCGCGGCCCTCGCAGTGCCCGTGAGGCACGGCTCAATCCGAATTGATCAGTGTGCCGAACCCGTGGCTGGTGAGAATCTCGAGCAATAGGGCGTGCTCAACCCGGCCGTCGATGATGTGCACGCTCTTGACACCGTTCTGCGCGGCGTCAAGGGCCGAGCTGATTTTCGGCAGCATGCCGCCGTGCAGTGTCCCGTCAGCAACCATCGCATCGATTTGCGTCGGCGTCACATTGGTGATGACCTTGCCAGCCTTGTCCAGGACGCCCGGCGTGTTGGTGAGCAGCACCAGTTTTTCAGCCTTCAGGGTTTCAGCGACCTTGCCGGCGACGACGTCTGCATTGATGTTGTAGGTTTCGCCATTTTCGCCAACACCGATCGGTGCGATGACGGGAATGAAGGCGCCGCTCTCGAGATAGCTGATCAGTGTCGTGTCGACCGAAGTAATGTCGCCGACGAGTCCGATGTCGATCTGGTGCGTCGGATCATCGCGATCCTGCAGGAAGAGCTTCTGCGCCAGGATCATGCGCCCGTCCTTGCCGGTAAGCCCGACCGCCCGACCGCCGGCTTGGTTGATTAGGTTGACGACATCCTTGTTGACCTGCCCGCCGAGCACCATTTCGACGATTTCCATCGTTTCCGTATCGGTGACCCGCATGCCTTGGATGAACTCGCCCTTTTTGCCGACCCGGGTCAGCATGTTTTCGATCTGCGGTCCGCCGCCATGTACGACGACGACATTGATACCGACCAGTTTGAGCAGCACGACGTCACGCGCGAAGCATTGCTTGAGTTGTTCGTCGATCATGGCGTTCCCGCCAAACTTGACGACGATGGTCTTGCCGTGAAAACGCTTGATATAGGGCAAAGCTTCGGCCAGTACGGCGGCTTCCTGGTTCGGGGCAAGTGATGATGAAGTCATGGTCACGATTCCTGTTGCGGTACGGAGTGAAGAGGAAGCGATTCTACGCGGCGCTGCTGCAAATAAAAAGCCGGGCCGCAGTGTTTGGACCGCTAGGTGGCGAGCTTTTCCGGAAGTTGCAATATCGCCTCCCGGTTGGTCCAGGAGAAGCATTGCTCGGCCGCATCGCGCCACGGACGCCAGCAGTAGGCGAGGTGCTCGTCGGGGGCGATGCGTATCGCCTGCGTCCCCGGGACCAGAAGCGAGAAAACGTGCTCGACATTTTGGGTGACGCCAGGCGCATAGCGGTGGCGCCATTCGGCAAAAATCTCGAAAGTGTTGCTGATCCCCCAGTCGCTGATATCGGCCGGCGAAACGATAATGCCAGTCTCTTCGGCGACTTCGCGGCAGGCTGTTTCAATCAGCGTCTCGCCTTCTTCCTGGCTGCCCGTGACCGACTGCCAGTAGCCCGGATGGCCTGCCCGCTCAAGCAGCAGCACATCAAGCGCCGGCGTGTGGATGACGACGAGTACGGAGATCGGGCGTTTGAACGGAGGCATGATCAGGCAGCAGCATCCTGAAGATAAAAGATCCTGAAGGCGATGCCGCGTTTGTTCCACGCGTCAACAGCGCAGGAGAGTACCTCGTTGAGTGCGGCAAGGCTGGTTGGCATCGCTTTGAGGGCGTCGCTCTCACTGAGTACGATGATGTAGCCTGGCGCCGGGTGCCAGGAAAGGTCGGTAAGGCAATCGAGCAGCGCGTCAAGGTTGCCGCCGAACCACTCGGGGAAAGCGAGGTCCCGCTGCATCGCCTTGATGAAGCCGGGGACATTGCGTGCCCGACTCAGATCGACGACGAAGAATGCCTGCCCCAATTCGGTTGCGGCGGCTTTCAGGGCGGGAAGGTCGTTGCGATTCAGGCGGAAGATTCCGGCCGGTGAAGAGGTCTGGGTCATGGCTCTCGAATCCAGACAAAACTGCGGTAGTGGTCGTGGCTGTAATAGTACTCGTCGCAAGTGGCGGCGCTGCCGGTTCTTCCAGTGCCCGCGATGATGCGTCGGGCGCCGCGATCCCGGCTGCCGGGTGTCGGGACGGTAAATTCCTGGTAGTAGCCGCGTGCCCGTGCCGGGAGTCGCTTCTCGAAATTGCCGAAAACGCTGCCATCTTTGTCGGGATACGGGAACGGGCCGCCGCGACGGATGCGTTCCAGCGTTTGCGCCGCTTCAGGTGGGAGTTCGGATAGCGCGGCGCGGACGACGGCGGTGCCGGGAGCCGCTTCGCGTGAGTGTGCCGGCGCAAAAAAGCCGCACAACCCGGCCAGCGCGAATAACAGCGCGATCCGGAGGTGTGCGGCGAGGCGTGCCACGGCGCGCCTAGGCTTTGACTTGCGGCTCGACCTTCTGACGCAGGCGAATGTGCAACTCACGCAATTGCTTTTCGTCCACTTCGCTCGGCGCGTCGGTCAGTAGGCATTGAGCCCGTTGCGTCTTCGGGAACGCGATGACGTCGCGAATCGATTCGGCGCCGGTCATCATGGTGACAATGCGGTCTAGGCCGAAGGCGATGCCACCGTGCGGTGGCGCACCATACTTGAGCGCGTCGAGCAGGAAGCCGAACTTGATCTTGGCTTCCTCTTCGTCGATGCCGAGGGCCGAGAACACTTGTTCCTGAACGTCGGCGCGGTGGATACGGACCGATCCGCCGCCCATTTCCCAGCCATTGACGGCAAGGTCGTATGCCTTGGCCAGACATTTGCCGGGATCGGTTGCGAGCAGGCCGACGTGTTCGTCCTTGGGGCTCGTGAAGGGGTGGTGGCACGCGGCCCAGCGCTTGTTTTCCTCGTCGTATTCGAACATCGGGAAGTCGACGACCCACAGCGGTTCCCAGGCGCTGCCGTTGACGAAGCCCTTTTCGTGGCCGATCTTGATACGCAAGGCGCCGAGCGCATCGTTGACGACCTTGGCCTTGTCCGCGCAGAAGAAGATCAGGTCGCCGCTTTGGGCGCCGGTGCGCTCGATGATCGCCTTCAGCGCCGCTTCATTGAGGTTCTTGACGATCGGCGACTGGAGGCCGCTTTCGTTGATCTGGGTAACGTCGTTGACCTTGATGTAGGCCAGGCCCTTGGCGCCGTAAATGCCCACGAAACTTGCGTAAGCGTCGATCTCACCGCGGGTCAGGCTGTTTCCGCCGGGGATGCGCAAAGCAGCGACGCGGCCATTCTCACTGTTGGCGACGTTGGCGAAGACCTTGAACGGCACATCCTTGACCGCATCGGTGACTTCGGTGAGTTCAAGCGTGACACGCAGGTCCGGCTTGTCCGAACCATAGCGCTGCATGGCTTCCGAGTAGGAAATGCGCGGGAACGGGTTGGGCAGGTCGACGTCGATCGCTTCCTTGAAGACGGTCCGGATCAGATTTTCCATGATGCCGGTGATCTCGGCCTCGTTGAGGAACGAAGTCTCGATATCGACCTGGGTGAATTCCGGTTGGCGGTCGGCGCGCAGGTCCTCGTCACGGAAGCACTTGGTGATCTGGTAATAACGGTCAAAGCCGGCAATCATCAGCAACTGCTTGAAAAGCTGGGGCGACTGCGGGAGCGCGAAAAACTGGCCGGCATTGACGCGCGACGGGACAAGGTAATCGCGTGCGCCTTCGGGCGTGCTCTTGGTCAGCATCGGCGTTTCGATGTCGATGAAACCGGCATTGTCGAGATAGCGCCGGAAAGCCATCGCCGTCTTGTAGCGAAGCATCATGTTCTTCTGCATCTGCGGGCGACGCAGGTCGAGAACGCGGTGCTGCAGTCGGACGTTTTCCGAAAGATTCTCGTCGTCGAGTTGGAACGGCGGCGTGACCGACGGGTTGAGCACCTCGATATTCTGGCAGAGGATTTCAACTTCACCGCTGGCGATGTTGGCATTCGTCGAACCGGCCGGACGTGCCCGGACCTTGCCGACAATTTTCAAGCAGAATTCGTTGCGGATCGACTCGGCGACCTTGAACATCTCCGGGCGGTCGGGGTCGCAAACGACTTGAGCAAGACCTTCACGGTCGCGCAGATCGATGAAGATGACGCCGCCGTGGTCACGGCGCCGATGCGCCCAGCCGCACAGGGTGACTTCCTGTCCGATGGTTTGTGAAGAGAGTTGTCCGCAGTAATGGGTTCGCATGCTGGTTCAGTGTCGGAAAGAGAAAAGGGAATGGCAAAGACGCGATTGTCACCTGATTCGTGGGGTCGGAGCAACGACGCCCATCGAAATGATGTATTTGAGTGCTTCATCGACGTCCATGTCGAGTTCGATGACGTCGCTTCGGCGCATCATCAGGAAGAAACCGGAGGTCGGGTTAGGGGTGGTGGGAACATAGACGCTGATGTAGTCGCCGGTCAGGTGGTTGGCGACATCGCCACCGGGGGTTCCGGTCAGAAAACCGATCGTCCAGGAATCATGATGCGGATAGCGGACCAGCAAGGCCTTGCGGAAAGCTTCGCCCGAGGACGAAAACAGCGTGTCCGAGACTTGCTTGACTGCTCCGTAGATTTTATTGACGACCGGAATTCGGTTCAGCAGGCTTTCCCACCAGCGGACAAGTCGTTGGCCGATGAAATTGGCCGCCAGCACGCCGGTAATGAAAATGACGAGTAATGTGACAGCGATGCCGATGCCGGGGATGTCGTAGCCAAGCAGCGCGTGAGGACGCAGCGACTCCGGCAACAAAAGCAGGGTTCGATCCGCGGTGCCGGCGATTAGCGAAACCACCCAGGTGGTGATCGCGACTGGCACCCAGATCAGTAGTCCGGTGATGAAATAACGCCGGATCAGTTGCTTGCGCACGCCTCGGCTCCCGGGCAGCTTTGGCAGGCAGGCGCGGGCTCCTTCTTGGCCGGTTTGCCCGATCCTTTGAAGTCGGTCGCATACCAGCCTTGCCCTTTGAGTTGGAATCCAGCCGCAGTCAGCTGTCGCTTATAGGTGTCCTGGTTGCACTCAGGGCATTCCGTCAGCACCGGATCCGACATTTTCTGCAAATGGTCCTTTTCAAATCCGCATGAATCGCAACGATAGGCGTAAATCGGCATGATGAGTCTCTTAAACTGCAAAACGGTTGATTATACCCGAAACGCGATTTCCGTTCGGGAGGTTCGCCGTGCCAAGATGGGGCTTATCGCCTTGGATTCAAGAGATTAGATCATGCGCAGATACGCTTGCGTGAGCATCTTCCCCCAGATGAGGGCGATCAGGCCTGCGGTGGCGAGATACGGGCCGAAGGGGATGGGAACCTGACGGCCTCGCCTGGCCAGTACGATCAGCGCGACGCCGACGATCGCGCCGACCAACGATGACAAGAGAATGATCAGCGGCAGCATTTGCCAGCCGAGCCAGGCACCAAGCGCGGCCAGTAGCTTGAAGTCGCCATAGCCCATGCCTTCTTTGCCGGTCACAAGCTTGAAGGCCCAGTAGACGGACCACAGGGCGAGATAGCCCGCCATGGCGCCGATGACTGCAGAGGGAAGGTCGGTAAATGTGCCGCTCAGGTTAAAGCCGAGACCTGCCCACAGCAAAGGCAGCGTGATCGAGTCTGGTAGAAGTTGGGTTTCTGCATCGATGAAAGTGAGCGCGATCAGACTCCAGCACAGCAGCAGGGCGCCAGCGAGTGCCCAGCCGAAGCCGAAGTAGGCCGCGGCAGATGCCGAAATGATGCCTGTAATTGCCTCGACGAGCGGGTAGCGGGGCGAAATCGGCGCGTTGCAGCCTGCGCATTTGCCGCCTAGAAACACCCAGCTCAGGAGCGGGATGTTTTCGAGCGCGCTGATCGCATGGCCGCACTGCGGGCAGCGCGAACGCGGCGAAACGAGGGAGACGGACTCGTTGGTGGGCACGGGTTCTCCCCTGAATTCGGCGCACTGGCATAGCCATTCGTGTTCCATCATCTTGGGCAGGCGATGAATCACGACATTGAGGAAGCTACCGACGAGCAGACCCAGCAGTGCGCTGCTTGTTACCAACACCCAGGGAATCGCGAGCAATGTTGCCAGAGGCTGGAGATCCATCAAACGACTCCGCCGATTTTGAAGATTGGCAGGTACATGGCGACCACCATGCCGCCGATGAGCGTTCCCAGTATGACCATGATCATGGGCTCCATTAGGCTCGAGAGCGCGTCGACGGCATCATCGACTTCCGCCTCGAAAAAATCGGCGACCTTGCTTAGCATCGAGTCGAGCGATCCGGACTCTTCGCCGATGGCCACCATCTGCACGACCATGTTGGGGAAGAGTTGCGTGTTTTGCATGGCCGAGGTCAGACTGATGCCGGTGCTGACCTCTCCCTGGATTTGTCGCGTCGCGATCTTGTACACGTAATTGCCGGCTGCTCCGCCGACCGAGTCCAGCGATTCGACCAGGGGAACCCCCGCGGCAAACATCGTCGAGAGCGTCCGGGTCCAGCGTGCGATGACGGATTTGCGGATGATGTCGCCAAAGACAGGCAATCGCAGGAATATTCTGTCGAGTGCGATCTGCATGGCTTCCGAACGTTGCCACGTGTAGAAAAAGGCGAAGAGGCCGCCGCCGATCGAACCGAAGATCGCCCACCAGTAGCTGACGAAGTAATCCGACAAGGCGATGACAAATAGCGTCGGAGCCGGCAGGTCGGCGCCGAAGCTCTTGAATACATCCTTGAACGCCGGAATGACGAAGATCATGATGACGGCAGTAATGATGAAGGCGACGATGAGGACTGCTATTGGGTAGAACATTGCCGACTTTATCTTCGATTTGATCGCAATCATCTTTTCCTTGTACGTGGCCAGACGGTCAAGGAGCGTTTCCAGAATGCCGGCCTGTTCTCCGGCGGCCACGAGATTGCAGTAAAGCGCGTCGAAAAGCAGAGGGAACTTGCGAAAAGCTTGCGAGAGCGAGCTGCCTGTTTCGACGTCGGTCTTGATGTCGAGCAGAAGCTTGCCGACCGCGGGGTTGTCATGTCCGCGCCCGACGATGTCGAAGGTCTGCAACAAGGGGACGCCGGATTTCATCATCGTTGCCAATTGTCGGGTAAACAGCGACACGTCCTTTTCGGTGACTTTCCCGCCGCGACGAAAGCGCTGGCGCGAAATGCGGGTGACAAGGATGCCCTGGCGCCGCAGCGTCGCGTTGACGACGGTTTCGCTGGGGGCCTGGATTTCGCCGCGAACTTCCTTTCCGGCCTTGTTCTTTCCGACCCAAAGGAAAGTACTTTCCTTGAGTTCCGGCGGTTTTCTGGAGGGTCTCGATGCGGTTGCCATACGTGTTCTTCCTTGCGAATCAGACGTTGGTACTGCCGAGAACTTCCTCGAGCGAGGTCAGTCCTTGTTTGACTTTGAGCAGGCCGGAACGGCGCAGGTCATTGACGCCTTCCCGGCGTGCCTGTTCGGCGATGTCCAGCGCAGTGGCGCTCGACATGATCAGTCGCTGAATGTCTTCGGTGACGGGCATTACCTGGTAGATGCCGACGCGCCCCTTGTAGCCGCTGCCTTTGCAGCGATCGCACGCGCCGGGACCGTAAAGCGTCCAGCTTCCGTCGAGATCCGCTTTGCTGAATCCGGCGTCGAGCAGGGTTTCGGTGGGGACTTCAATGGCCTGTTTGCAAGTGCAGAGTCTTCGCACCAGGCGTTGTGCGGTGATCAGCAGGATGCTCGACGCGATGTTGAAGGTCGGGATGCCCATGTTCATCAGGCGGGTCAAGGTCGAAGGAGCGTCATTGGTATGCAGCGTCGACAGCACCATGTGGCCCGTTTGAGCGGCCTTAATCGCAATTTCGGCGGTTTCCAGATCACGGATTTCTCCGACCATGATGATGTCTGGATCCTGTCTCAGGAAAGCTTTGAGCGCGACAGGAAAGGTGAGTCCCTGCCGGTCGTCGATATTGACCTGATTGATTCCTGGCAACGGGATTTCGGCCGGATCTTCGGCGGTGGAGATGTTGATGCCGGGTTTGTTGAGAAGATTCAGGCAGGTGTAGAGCGATACCGTTTTCCCGGAGCCGGTGGGGCCGGTGACGAGCACCATGCCGTACGGTCGCTGGATGGCGTCCAGCAATAGCGCTTTCTGATCAGCGTCGTAGCCGAGCGCTTCGATGCCCAGCGTTGCACTGCTGGGGTCAAGGATGCGCAGAACGATCTTTTCTCCGTACATCGTCGGAAGTGTGCTGACACGGAAGTCGATGGCCCGGCTTTTCGACAGCGCAAGTCGCATGCGCCCGTCTTGCGGGACCCGTTTTTCCGCAATGTTCAGGCGTGAAATAACCTTGATACGTGAGGCGATCTTTTCCTTGATGACGAGAGGCGGAGCTGCGATTTCACGCAGGACGCCGTCGACGCGGAAGCGGATGCGATAATTTTTTTCGTACGGTTCGAAGTGAATGTCGGATGCCCCGTCGTTGATTGCGTCAAGCAGCATCTTCTGGATGAACTTGACGACCGGTGCGTCATCGACCTCCTGTGTCGGCACCTCCTCGCGTTTTTGCGCGGCGGCCTCTTCTTCGAATTCGAGATTGATATCGTCGCCGGCAAGGCTCTTCAGCGCTTCGTCGGCTGTCTCCGAAAATTTTGCGACGAGCGGCGCCAACTGGTCTTCGCGAACGACGATCGGGTCGACGGCGGAACCCGTCTGGAATCGAATTTCGTCGAGCGCACGCAGGTTGGTCGGGTCGGCGATGGCGACTGACAATCGGTTGCCGCGTTTATGCAGTGGGACGACTCGATGGCTGGCGATCAGCTTTCGATCGATCGCAGACTTCGGAACATGGGCTTCGTCGTAGGCGCCAAGATCAAGCAGCGGATAGCCGAAGGTTTCCGAAGCGAAGCGCGCCAAGTCGGCAGCGCCGATCTTGCCGGAGGCGAGCAACTGTTCGACGAAGGAAGTCCTGCTTGCCGCTGTCTGCGCTGCGATCATTTCGGCATCGGACTCTTTGAGGCGAGCGGCCTGGATGAGCGCCCGGGCGAGTCCGCTGAGTGCCAGAGGGGCGGAGGTGGCAGCCATGAGCGTCTATGTCGGAGCAACCGCTGAGCGGGGTGCCTGACCCAAGAAGGCATGCTCTCTCATAGCCTTCCGAGTAGGACTTCGATGACGAAGCGGCTGCCAACGTAAGCGAGCAGCAGAAACAGGAAGCCGGTCATCGTCCAACGCAAGGCCATCCGTCCGCGCCAACCGTAGATGTGGCGCCCCGTCAACAATGCTGCGAAGACCGCCCAAGAGGCAAATGCGAACACCGTCTTGTGATCGATCCGTACAGCCTGTCCGAATATGGTTTCCGAAAACAGAATGCCGCTTCCGAGCGCAACCGACAGGAGAATGAATCCAGCACCGATCAACTGAAACAGCAGGGCTTCCATGCGCAATAGTGGTGGAAGGCTGTTCAGGACGGGACTGAGCGGCTTTTGATGCAGCTTTTTCTCGACAACGCTCATAAAGACGGCCTGGACTGCCGACAGGGTGAACAAGCTGTAGGCCAGCATGGCAGCAAGGAAGTGCAGCTTGAAGCCGAATGCGTCGGCGTGGGCGATGATTCTTGTTTGCGGGAAAAAAACCGGGAACAGGGCGCAAAGCGCGGCAACCGGAAGTACCGCCGGTTGCAATCCGTCCATGCGGGAGCGGAAACTTTCAAGCCAGTAGATCAGCGCGGCAAGCCAGAGCATCAGCGCGAGCGCCAGGCCGAAAGAGAAGCGCATGCCGCCGTTACCGAAGAGGGCATCATGCAGCTCCAGGCCTTGCAGTAGCAGGGCTAGGGCAATGCCGAATCGTTCGGCTGGCACCATGGTGTTTTTCGAACCGGGGTCGGGGCGGTGCCAACGGGTTCGCCAGAAATGCCATCCCAAGCCGGCATATAGAATGCTGGCGAGGATGGGGAAGGCAAGGTGCAGTAGAATATCCGGCATTTTTCAAGTCTACACCAAGCCGGAAGCCAAATGCTCGATAACCTGACCCAGCGCATGGCGCGCGTGATGAAGACGCTGCGCGGCGAAGCACGCCTGACCGAATCCAATATTGCCGATGCCTTGCGCGAAGTTCGCCTGGCGTTGCTCGAAGCTGACGTTGCCTTGCCTGTGGTCAAGGCATTTGTGGCCGCTGTCAAGGAAAAAGCGGTCGGCGAAGAGGTCGTCGGTTCGCTCAGCCCAGGACAGGCGCTGATCGGCGTTGTCCATCGTGAACTGACTGCTCTGATGGGTGAGGCCCATGCCGGGCTCAATTTGGCAACACAGCCACCGGCCGTCGTTCTGATGGCCGGCTTGCAGGGGGCCGGCAAAACGACGACGGTCGGCAAATTGGCCAAGTTGCTCAAAGAGAGCCAGAAAAAGAAAGTTCTCGTTGTTTCTTGCGACGTTTATCGTCCGGCGGCTATCGAGCAGTTGAAGACAGTTGCGGCGCAGGCGGGAGTCGAGTTCTTTCCGTCGTCGGTGGGAGAAAAGCCGGTCGATATCGCGCGTAATGCCGTCGATTGGGCGCGCAAGCATTACTGCGATGTGCTGCTTGTCGATACGGCCGGACGTCTGGCGATTGACGAGGCGATGATGAAGGAAATCGCCGAGTTGCACACCGCGGTTTCTCCGATCGAAACCTTGTTTGTCGTTGATGCGATGCTCGGCCAGGATGCCATCAATACGGCCAAGGCTTTCAGCGAGGCGCTACCCTTGACGGGCGTCGTGCTGAGCAAGCTCGACGGTGATTCCCGAGGCGGTGCAGCGCTGTCGGTGCGGCATGTGACGGGCAAGCCGATCAAGTTTGCAGGCGTCGGCGAAAAATTGACCGGAATCGAGCCCTTCCATCCCGAACGGATGGCGTCGCGAATTCTCGGTATGGGCGATGTCCTTTCGCTGATCGAGGAAGCGCGTAAAGGTATCGACGAGCAAAAGGCGGTCGATTTTGCGAAGAAACTGAAATCGGGCAAGAGTTTCGATCTCAACGATTTCAAAGAGCAGATCGGCCAAATGCGCAAGATGGGCGGGATGTCGTCGCTGATGGATAAGTTGCCGGCACAGTTTGCACAAGCAGCTGGGCAGTTGCCTGTGGGTACCGAGGACAAAATGGTGCGGAGAATCGAAGGCATCATCAACTCGATGACGCCCGGCGAGCGCAGCAAGCCCGAACTGATCAAAGCCTCGCGTAAGCGCCGGATTGCAACGGGGGCCGGTGTCCAGGTGCAGGAAGTCAATCGGCTGCTCAATCAGTTCGAACAGATGCAAAAGATGATGAAGCAGTTTTCCAAGGGCGGTATTGGAAAACTCATGCGCGGCATGAAGGGAATGATTCCCGGGATGCGTTGACCCTGGGAGGTCCCGCCGTCATGCTTATGTTCGGTGACGGGCGTGGAATCTCAGCGGTTGGCGAGTTTCTGTGGCGTGTATAGCCACTGGTTTTGCCAGGCAGCCTTGACCATGTTTGGGTACTCAGGCTTGCCGAGGCTGCCGTTGTAGCGGCCGAGCGCTCGATACAGATCGCCTTGTTCGATATCGAGGTAGTGGCGCAGGATCGTGCAACCAAAGCGCAGATTGGTGCGCAGATGGAAAAGATTGTCTTCGTTCCGTCCGATTAGTTTGACCCAGAACGGCATGACCTGCATGAATCCCCGGGCGCCCGCGGAAGAAACGGCGTATTTCTTGAAGCCGCTCTCGACCTGAATCAGTCCGAGCACAAGTTGAGGGTCGATCCCCGCGCGAGTGGCCTCGTAATGCACAGCGCGCAAAAAATCGAGACGGCTTTCTCTGTCCGGAATGCGCCTGCCGAGGCGCTGCGACATTTCGGTCAGCCAGTCGGCGGCCTCGATCGGGTTGCGGAACGAACTCTTGGGCGGTGCCTGATCAGCGATATTTTGCGACAAGGCGGCTTGCACGCTGGCCGACAGCGGTTCGTATTTCTGAGCGCCGGCCAGCGCTGCAAGCGGAACGACAATGAGCGAGAAAAGGGCGATCAGACGCCGCACAACCTGCCTTTCAGGAAGCCGACGGCGTCCGCCGCTGGAATCATTTGAGCATCGCTGTCGGTACGTCCTTTGTATTCCAGCTTTCCTTCGGCAAGGCCTCGATCGCCAACGACGACGCGGTGTGGAATGCCGATCAGTTCCATGTCGGCAAACATTACTCCCGGACGCTCGTTGCGATCGTCAAGCAGAACGTCAACGCCGGCAGCTTGCAAATCAGCATACAACGTGTCGGCCGCAGCTTTGACGGCAGCGCTCTTGCTGTAGCCCATCGGGACGATGCAGACGGTGAATGGTGCAATGGCGGGGGGGAATATGCATCCGCGATCGTCGTGCCATTGTTCGATGGCTGCACCGACGATGCGCGAAACGCCGATGCCATAACAACCCATTTCCATGATCTGGCTCTGGCTGTTCTCGTCAAGGAAGGCGCAGTTCAGCGCTTCAGCGTATTTTTGCCGGAGTTGGAAAATGTGGCCTACTTCGATGCCGCGGCACAATTCGAGCACACCTTTGCCGTCGGGTGACGGATCGCCTGCGACGACGTTGCGAATGTCGGCGACCAGGTCGGGTTCAGGCAGGTCGCGCGCGAAGTTCACGCCGGTCAGGTGGTAGCCTTCTTCATTGGCGCCGCAGACGAAATCACTCATGGCGGCAACGCTACGGTCGGCAATGACGCGAATGTTCGCCCGGTCAATGACGACCGGTCCGATATAGCCCGGTTTGCATCCAAGGAAGCGCTCGACTTCGGCGTCCGTGGCAAAGCGGAACGGATCCAGTCCCGGGAGCTTGCCTGCCTTGATTTCGTTAAGCGTGTGGTCGCCACGGATCAGGAGCAGGCTGAAAGCGTCGTCATGCATGACGGCAATCGCCTTGACGGTCTTTGTCAGCGGGAGTTGCAGGAAACTGGCGACATCTTCGCAGCGCGTCCGCTTGGGCGTAGCCACTTTTTCTAAGGGCTGCCTTCCATCCTGCCGCGCAGCGCTCGGAGCTAGCGCCTCGGCGAGTTCGACGTTGGCCGCGTAGTCGGACGCGGGGCAGTAGGCAAGGGCGTCTTCTCCCGAGTCTGCGAGAACGTGGAATTCATGCGAGCCACTGCCGCCGATCGAGCCCGTGTCAGCCGCAACTGCGCGGAATTTGAGGCCGAGGCGCTCGAAAATACGCGAATATGTTTCGAACATATTGCGATACTCGCGTTGCAGATCCTCGAAGTTCGTGTGGAAGGAATAACCGTCCTTCATCAGGAATTCGCGTCCGCGCATGACGCCGAAACGAGGCCGGATTTCATCACGGAACTTCATCTGGATCTGGTAGAAGTGCAGCGGCAGTTGGCGATAACTCCGGACTTCCTTGCGCACGACATCTGTAATGACTTCCTCGTGCGTCGGGCCAATGACGAAATCTCGCTGGTGTCTGTCCTTGAGGCGCAACAATTCGGGGCCGTATTTTTCCCAGCGGCCGGATTCCTGCCAGAGTTCGCCGGGTTGAACGGCGGGCATCGATAGTTCGATGGCGCCGGCTCGGTCCATTTCCTCCCGGATGACATTCTCAACCTTGCGCAGGATGCGCAGTCCGATCGGCATCCAAGTGTAGATGCCGCCGGCCAGGCGCTTGATCAGCCCCGCTCTCAGCATCAATTTGTGACTGACAATCTCGGCGTCGGAGGGAGCTTCTTTGAGGGTGGAAATGAAGTATTTCGAAGTGCGCATGATGTTAGTCGGCGACGTTGGATAAAGGCATGATTCTACAGGAGCGATCGTGTTGTCGCGAGATGTGGGCACTTTGCTGGAAGGTGCTCCGTTGCCGACTTGCTTTGCAAGCCTCTCTAAATATGGAAGAATGTGGCCAACCAACATTTTCGCAGGTTTTAATATGCTCGACCGTGAGGGATATCGCCCTAACGTCGGCATCATCTTGTGTAACGCAAAGAACGAGGTATTCTGGGGTAAGCGAATTCGGGAACATTCATGGCAATTTCCGCAGGGCGGCATCAAACGGGGAGAAACGCCCGAGCAGGCGATGTACCGCGAGCTTCAGGAAGAAACCGGATTGCTCCCCGAGCATGTCTCTATCCTAGGCAGGACCAAGGACTGGTTGCGTTACGATGTGCCGACCCATTGGATTAAGCGCGAGTGGCGCGGGAGTTACAAGGGGCAGAAACAGATCTGGTTTCTATTGCGTCTTTTAGGGCGAGATACTGATATTTGCCTGCGTGCCACCGATCATCCTGAGTTCGATGCTTGGCGCTGGACGACCTATTGGGTTTCTCTTGATTCGGTCATCGAGTTTAAGCGAGGCGTCTATGAGATGGCGTTGAACGAGTTGGCGCGCTTTCTTGATGCGGATCAGCGTAAGGCCAAGCGGGACACGCAGTTGCGGCGAAACAAGACGGGCGAGATGGGCAATCAGAATGGCAGTTGACGTTGGTCAGGATCGGCGCGCGAAATCGTCATGGGTTGCGCTGCTCCGTGTAGTCGGTATCGCAGCGCTTTTGGCGACTTTTTGCGCTGGGGTTTCCGCTGCGGAGTTGGATGACGACGAGACACCCTGGGTGGAAGGGGCGTTTGAGATGCCGGCTTATCCGAAGCAAGGCAGCTTGATTGCGTTTCCGGTCGGCATTCGTACCGATATCACGTTCTTGATCGATGGGGAAACGCTGTCGGTCGGCAAGGATGGCGTCATTCGCTACGTTCTGGTGATCGTCAGCGCGCAAGGCGCGCGGAATGTCAGTTTTGAAGGTATGCGCTGCCAGACGGGAGAGCGGCGTTTGTACGCCACGGGGCGTTCGGATGGTACATGGTCGATGGCGCGAAGCGATCAGTGGGTAAAAGTTCGTGGAAGTCGGAGCAGTCATCATGTGGAATTGTTCCTGAATTATTTCTGTACGATTGGTGCGCCTGCAATTGTCACCCCAGAGGCTGCGCGTCGCGTATTGCTCAAGGGTGGGGCCGTTGAGGGGGCGCGATAGTCCCATGCGAGTCGACACCTTGATTTTGTCGGTTGATAAGGCCTTGCGAACGCTGTTTGTCAATGGCGCTCCCGGACGGGGAAGTCCTGCCGGGGCTTTGCCCGACCACGAATTTTCCGAACGTGAGCGCGCGCGAACCGAAGGTTTGATGCGAGTCAATCATGTTGGTGAGGTTTGTGCTCAGGCGCTGTACCAAGGGCAGGCCCTGACCTGTCATGATGCGTCAATCCGGTTGTCGCTGGAAGCGGCCGCGGATGAAGAGGTTGAGCACTTGGCGTGGACAGCGGGGCGCCTTGCCGAGTTGGGGGGGCGCAAGAGCTTACTGAATCCTCTGTGGTATGCAGGGTCGTGGTCCATAGGTGCAGTGGCAGGAAAATGTGGGGATGCCTGGAGCTTGGGCTTTCTTGCCGAGACCGAGCGGCAAGTTGAGGCTCATCTGAGTGGGCATCTGGAAATGCTTCCCGCGGAAGATGTCAGGTCACGGGCGATCGTTGCGCAGATGAAGTCCGATGAGCGGCGTCATGCGGACATGGCTGTGGCGCTTGGCGCGCATGAGCTTCCAGTAATGGCCAAGACGGCGATGAAGTTGGTGGCAAAGGTAATGACAAAGACGGCTTATTATCTTTGATCGTTCAAGGTGCCTCGTCTTGCTGTTTGGAAGGCAAAGAAAATAAAAGCATGAAATGGTGATTGACTTTTGCTGCCTGTCTGCAATAAAATGACCGGCTTTCTGTAATCAGGCTTACAAGGACGACGTTCCAAATGAAGACATTTTCCGCCAAATCGCACGAGGTCAAGCGCGAGTGGCTCGTGGTTGATGCCACCGATAAGGTGCTGGGTCGGCTCGCCACCGAGATTGCGCGTCGCCTGCGTGGCAAGCATAAACCCGAATTCACGCCGCACGTGGATACCGGTGATTACATCGTTGTGACCAACGTCGATAAAATTCGCGTGACGGGCAATAAGGCCGAAGACAAGAAGTATTATCGCCACACGGGTTTCCCGGGCGGTATCTACGAAACGAATTTCACCAAGATGCAACAGCGTTTCCCTGGCCGTGTGCTGGAAAAAGCCGTTAAGGGGATGCTGCCGAAGGGGCCGCTTGGTTATGCCATGCTGAAGAAAATGAAGTGCTACGCTGGCGATTCTCATCCTCACGCTGCTCAGCAGCCGAAGGTTCTGGAACTCTAAGAGGTCGAAATGGCTGATAATTTCTTTTATGGCACTGGCCGTCGGAAAAGTGCCGTCGCGCGTGTTTTCATGAAGCGTGGCTCGGGCAACATCGTTGTCAATGGCAAACCGGTTGATGAGTTTTTCTCGCGTGTTACGGGGCGGATGATTGTTCGCCAGCCGCTCGAGTTGGTTGAGCAAGTCTCGACGTTTGACATTCAGGTCAATGTGTCCGGTGGCGGTGAGTCAGGCCAGGCAGGCGCTGTGCGTCACGGGATTACGCGTGCGTTGATCGAATATGATGGCGCTCTCAAACCGACCTTGTCGAAGGCTGGGTTTGTGACGCGTGATGCGCGCGAAGTCGAGCGTAAGAAGGTTGGTTTGCACAAGGCGCGTCGTCGTAAGCAGTTCTCGAAGCGCTAAACGCCGCTCTGTTCGTATGTCAAAAGCCGCCTTTGGGCGGCTTTTGTGTTTTTCGGGTGTGCGGTCTATGATTGCGCCCTGCTCTGTGTCTGGATTGGTAGATAGCGCCGGTGGCAGAAGCGTTCCGCGTGGTGGTTGTGCCGCGCGCAAAACTCGAATCCTATTTGTTTGCGGGGAGAGGGGGAAAAATGGCGATTTCCGGTGCTGCCGCCAAGCTCAAGCGCTTGCGGCAGCGGTTCGGCATCAGCGCGCCGAGGGTTGCTGTCCGGACGCATGTTCCGTGGTACTGGCGAGCTTCAGCGACCGTTGTGATTCTTTCGGTTTCTCTTGCGCTGGCCGCTTGGATCTATGATGCCGGGCGCCGTTTCGCAGGCTTCGATAGTAATGAGTCGGCTCGAGAAATACAGTTGTTGCGCAATTACGTGATGGAATTGGATGCCGAGCTAACCAAGCTGCGGGGCGTCGCCGGTTCCGGAGAGAGTCGATTGCAAATCGAGCAGGCAGCGTTACGCCAACTGTCGTCGCAAGTCAAATCGCTTGAGTTGGAAAATGCTGCGCTAAAGCAGGATCTTGCCTTTTTTGAAGGATTGATGCCCTCTGTCGATCTCGGAGGGGAGCCCGGGTTGCGAATCAGTGATTTGAGAGTCGATTCGGTAGGCAAACCTGGTGAGTTTCGTTATCGGATGCTGGTGATAAACAGCGGCGGGCGCTTGGCGAAGGAGGTTCGAGGGTCGTTGGTATTGGTGCTTGAAGTGCGGCAGGGGGGCAAAGATGTTATGATCACCATCCCTTCCGAAAATGATCCTAGTTCTCAGCGTTTTCGATTTGAAATCAAGCACTTTTTTCGGCTTGAGGGAAGTTTTTCCGTCCCCGAGGGCGGTATTGTCAAACGTGTCGAGGCGCGCTTGATGCAAGATGGTGCGGTGCGCGCAAGGCAGTCGATTGCTTTTTAAGGGGGGCGCATGTTTGGGTCAAAAAAGGGAAGTACGCCGCAGAGTAGTATCGATAGCTTGATTGGCGCTGGTACCAGGATTGAAGGGAATGTTGTATTCAAGGGCGGTCTGCGCATCGATGGCGAGGTTCGGGGGAATATCAGTTGCGAGAACCCTCAACAAGGGACCTTGGTCGTGAGTGAGCGGGCGAGCGTCGAGGGGGCGATCACTGTTGGTCATGTTGTTATCAATGGGACGGTGATTGGGCCGATTTCCGCTAGCGAATCGTTGGAACTCCTCTCGGCGGCGCGTGTCACAGGAGACGTGGAGTACCATCAGATCGAGATGCAGCAGGGCGCCGTAATTCAGGGGCGGCTCGTGCATCAGGTTAGTGCCAAAAATGTTGAGCTTAAACTGGCGTCGAGCAATTAATGGCTGTTCGCTGGGAAGTGATAGGAGAAGTGTTATGAGTATGGAAGAAGAGATGCCCTCCCCGTTTGTCTTTACCGATAGCGCGGCAAGCAAGGTGAAAGATCTGATCGACGAGGAGGGGAATCCGGATCTCAAGCTTCGGGTTTTTGTAACGGGTGGCGGTTGTTCCGGGTTCCAGTATGGTTTTACCTTCGACGAGACGGTAAATGATGACGACACGACCATGCAAAAAAATGGCGTGACCCTTCTGGTTGATCCAATGAGCTATCAATATCTGGTAGGGGCGGAAATCGACTACACCGAGGGGTTGGAAGGGGCTCAGTTTGTAATCAAGAACCCGAATGCGACGTCTACCTGCGGATGCGGTTCGTCCTTTTCTGCCTAGCCAAGGCGTGATGTGAGCGTTGGTGTGTTGTGTGAAGGCGCCCCGTAAGCGGGGCGTTTTTCTCGCGCTGAGCGGACTTCTTGAGGTGTTCTTTGCTTTGTTTTTTCCGTGTTGGTGGCTGTTCAAGTAAATAGTCCTCTTTTTTTACAAAACGGCTTGAC
>NZ_FNCY01000016.1 GCF_900099695.1 Propionivibrio dicarboxylicus
GCGGATGGAGAAGTTCGAGAAGGAATTCATCGCGCAGACCGGGGTGAAACTGATCGTCGGCAAGGGCGGCATGGGTCCGCTGACCGAGGCAGGATGCCGGGAGCACAAGGCGGTGCACGCGATCTTTCCGGGCGGCTGCGCGGTGGTGGCGGCGACGCAGGTGGAAGAGATCGAGCGGGCCGAGTGGCTGGATCTCGGGATGCCGGAGACGCTGTGGGTGAACCGGGTGAAAGAGTTCGGACCGCTGATCATCTCGATCGACACACAGGGCAACAACCTGATCGAGAAGAACAAGGCCGAGTTCAACGCCAAGAAGGCGTCGATCGTCGCCAGGATCCATCAGCAGGTCGGCTTCATCAAGTAATCGCCGCTTCGCCATCGGCCTGACGGGCGTGATGGCGATGTCATGGGCGCCGGGTGTGTGTCGTCCGGCGCCTTTTTACATCATTGGCGGTGGGTCGAAGTGTGTTTCGCCTTGGTCGCCATGACCAGGATCGAGGTTCCGTCGAAGAACCAGAGGCCGGCGATCGCCCACCGGGTTTCTGCCTGGAGCAGCGCCAGCAGCGTGTACGGCGAATACCAGCAGCGCTGCCCCGGCGGCGCGATCTCGGTGAGCGCGCCGGCGTCCCGGTTATATTCGAAATGCGTATTGGCGCATTGGAATGCGTCCGGCACCGAGATCAGCAGGCAGTCGGTGCCGAGTGCGTCCAGACGTGCCAGAAGTCCGGCGGCGTCAGCGACGTGGCCGAGCAGTTCGGGAACGATCACCAGGTCATAGTCGTCCTGGATATCCTCGAAGCGTGTGTAGAGACGTCCCGGCGCTTGCGCCGCGATCGCGTCGAGGGCGCCCGGGCGCGGATCGATGCCATCGAGGCGTGCGCATGCCGGTGCCAGTGCGAGGTGCAGCGGCCGTTCGGTCGCGGTGCATGCGGGCGTGCCGCAGCCGACGTGCAGAACGCGCTTTCCGCCGCAGAGCTTGGTGAAGACGTCAAGGCGAGGGAGCGTGGCGATGTCGTTGCTGATGCCGACGCGCTGGACGCACGGGGCCGGGTGTTGCGCCGCGATCGGCTGGCGCAGGGCGTGCTGCGCTGCCTGTTCGGGCGATTCGCCGTCATCTTGGCGCGTCGGGGCCGAGATCTTTTCGGTCGCTTCCAGGTAAAGGCGGTCGTAGCGGCTCAGCGTGCTGCCCCATAGCTGGCTGGCATAGACCGGGCCCTTGCCGTGGTAACGCACTCCCGAGAAATGCTCGGGAATGAAATAGTGGCTCGGGTAGATGCTCAGGTCCTGATACTGGTAGCGGCGGTAGGCGTCGGTCAGCCGTTGCGGTCCGACGGTGCGCCAGGCGCGTTCGTTGATGACGCTGACTTCGTCATGGATGTCCTCGATGATCTGGTGCAGGAAGGCGTTGCCCGGCACGCTGCCGAAATAGCCGGCGGCGATCAGGCCGGGGCGGGCGATTTCGTTTTCCCAGCAGGCGAAGGCTTCGTTGTCCAGGAAGTCGTCTTCGAGCGCACGCAAGCAGATGCTGTCGGCATCGATGACGATGCCGCCCTCGCGATGGAGAATTTCCCAGCGCATCATGTCGGCGACGCCGTTGAGCTCGCGGGCGAACATCGCCTGCATGTGGCCGGCGTTCCGCCAGTCGCACTGTTCCAGTTCGCGGTTTCCCCAGACCTTGATCTGCCAGTCCGGGTGTCGTTCCTTCCAGGTGTCGACGCAGTTGTCGGGGCGTCGGGTTTCGTCTCCGACCCAGATGAAATGCAGTGTCTTGGGAATCATGATGGAATAGGGCGCGTGCGCTTGCCGATAACGTCGGGATCGGACCGGAGGTGCCGCTCGGGCCGGACCGTCTCTGCGCAGGCTCAGGATACGGTTCGGCCGGGCCGGCCGGCGGAAATGACGGATGCTACCGCCGGCGCAGCGAAATGGCTACCCGGCGCTATCAGAATTCCGCGTGGAAACGCACGCCGACGATGTGGATCGGTCCGCGATCGGCGTTGTAGGCCGGGTTGCGCACGTACTGGTAGTCGGCAGTGACCCACAGGGCCTTGTTCAGCTTGGCGCTGTAATAGCTTTCCATGACCTGTTCCGGCTTGTAGTTAAGCCAGCCGTCGCCGATGAAGTACGAAATCCCGCCTTTTTCGAGATACTCGCGCCGGTCCTTCGAGAGGAAGTGCGCCAGGTAGGAGAGGCCCAGCGTGTCGTTGCCGCGTCCCCATGCCGCGCCGCTGATCGAGACGCCGGTAGCGAGCGAGCGGTCGACCTCGGCGAAGGCGTAGGTTTCGGTGCGGCCATCCGCCCACATGCCTTTCAGGAAAACGCCGAGATTGTCCGAGATCTCCTGGTCAATGTTGACGCCGAAGCCGTACTTGGTCCTTTCTCCATTGCGCACGTTCAGGATGTATTCCATGCCGTTGGTCGCGTCGGGCGTCCAGCCGACCGTGTTGCCATAGTTGATGGCGTCGCGGAATGAAGCCAGGTTCGCCCGGTTGCGCCAGGCGGTGGCGCGGATGGCGCCAGGGCGTCCGGCGATCTCGTGGTCGTGTTCGAGCTCGAGTTGGTCGCCGTAGTGCTTGCCGATCCGGAAATCCGTCGGCAGTTCGTTCGGGCGCTTGGGGCCGGTCATGCGGCCGAAGCGCAGCACCCAGTCGCCCTGGTACCACTCGCCGGCGGCGCCCCAGCCCCAGCCGCGGGAGTCGGCGGCGTAGTCGAAGGCGACGTTGTTCATGTTGCCCCAGTTCATGAACTGGCGGCGGGGATCGCCGGCATAGCGGTTCTTGTCGAACACGTCGAGCACCGAGAAGTTGCCGGCGGTCAGGACGAAACGGTTCTTGTCGACGCTGCCGGCCATCCAGTTGAGGTCGGATTCGACTTCTTCGCTGCCGCCGCCCAGGTTCCAGGTCTGGCGCAGGAACAGGCGCTGACGGTAGATCGTCGGACGCGAGCCGGCCGCCCGCGTGATCTCGCCGTTGTAAAAGCCGCCGAGTCCGGTGAGCGAGCCGCCGAACGGAACGCCTTGAGTGACTTCGGGGTTGAGGTAGAGTTCGCCGCCGGTCCACGGACGGAAACCGAAGTAGCCGGTGAAGGTGGCCGTGTAGCTCTTGTCCTGTTGCTTCGGCAGGCTGTAGAGCGGATAGGCGCCGCTGTAATTGGCGCTGTTGACGGTCGATGGACGGCGCTCCGAGAAGGCGCCATGGCGCTGCCAGATGTAGGTCGCCTGGAACTTGGCCTGGGTGTCCTCGTAGTCCTCGTCGTGGACGTCGGTATGTTGCGGCATCGGCGTCAGATTGGCGAGCAGGATGGCCGGCGCGGAATCTTCGCGCAGCTGGGCGTGAGCCGACTTCGGCAGAAGGCCGCACAGGGCCATGCCGAGAACGAAAGCGACGAAAAAGCGAAAACGATGCAGATGAAATTTGAACAGCATGCTTACCCCTTTGGCCATTGCCTTGGCAACGCCAAATTGGCCGGAACGGCCTGAATTACTTTTCAATGGGAAGCGAATCTGCCGCCGGAAACGGCATTTTGAAACGGCTACCCGCCATGGCTGGCAAGGTAGCAGGAGCGTATTACGCCCGTATTACCTGCCAGTTATTGATCGGTCATCAACCGACAACTGGGACAGTCCATAGTCTGCGACTCGGCAAAAGAAGGAGCGGCATTATAACAGCGAAAATGACGTAATGCCAGCGCTGTGTCGCTTAAGTGGCTGTTATTCATGCAATTTGTCGTGACGAAGTCATCCCAGGAGGGCTCCTGCGCCTGTCGTCTGCGGCGTTGCGCGTCGTGTGGCCGTTCCGGCGCTGGAGGCCAGTCCGGCGCTCGTTGGCGAACACCTCTTAACGGTGCGCCGTGCCGTGGCGCAACGCCAGGAACCAGTGTCGGGCGTCCTCGACGCTGGGGAAAATCGCGATGGTCATCAGCTTGCGGATGGACAGCGTTGCCTGCATGATCATCCGCGCCAGGCGGCCGGAGGTGACGATGTAGGCTACCGGACATTGCGTGTTCGAACGGTGGGCGACATGTTTGAGGCAGGCGATCTCGTCGAGCTTTTCGCCGGTGAAATCGTCGCCGGTGATGCCGGTCGCATCGACAATGATGTATCTCAGTTCGTCGAAGCGCGCGTCGGTTTGCACGACATCGACCGATTGCCCGTATTCGTCGGCCGAAACATAGCCCGACAGCTTCTTGAAGACGCCCCGGGATTCCCAGGTGATTTCGTAGGACATGGCAAGTCTGGATCGGGGGCCGATCCGGTTTTGAGTGTGAGCGCTATAACGGCTTCGCGCGTCGAAACTTGAGGGCTGCCGGCGCGATGGATCCTTTTCGTTCAAGGCCTTGCCGGCGAGTTGTCCCGAGGGCGCCGCTTTTTTACCGATTTTATCAACATCCGGTTTGTGGCGTCCGTGTCGGTGTCGGGGCGGAGATTTCCGGTTCGGTGCGGCGACGATCGCGCGGTCCATTTGATCGGCGTCGCGTCGGCTGGCGATGCCTGCCGGATGCGGAGTCAGTCTCTTTCGATTCGCTGCAACTGCCGCCAGGTCTGGCTTTCAGGCAATTACCGAAGGAATGGGCGGGCATCTGGCGCCGTGTCCTCATCGAATTTGTGCTGGGGGGATGGCGGTCGCGAACGGCGCTGCCTAATATTTAAGCGTCGCCGACTATCGGTAAGCCTGGCGGCAGAATCTGACGACCTTCCACAGACTTATCCACAGAAAACGGTGGACTTGTAGGACAACGGGAAGCGATCTGTACGGCAGGTGATTTTTTGCCGGTGGAGACCGTCCGCGAGCCGGGAGGGCGACCTTTTTTTGTTTCGCTTCGTCGGCTTCGCGGTCGGAAAATTGCGGAAATCCGATACAGACGCCTGCTCTTGTCTGTCATACACTCCGTCCGTTGCTCAGTTCCCCTACTGACAACGTTTGCTTAACCTTCATCAGAAAGATGAATTTCAACCCGCACCCCCTCCGGTGCGGGTTTTTTTTGCGCGTCGGGTTGCCGGTGTTGCCGGGAGAGTCCGGGTCACTTGATAAAATGTCGGTCATTACGCCCCGGCGCGTGTCGCCGCGATGACGTTCATCGGAGGGCGGACACGCAACAGGATGACTCGATGCCTGACTTGAACTGGGACTTCCCCCATCCCTACACCTTGCCGATCGTTCCCTCTGAAAACGAGATCGACGGTCTGAACCATACCAATAACGCCGTCTATGTGCAGTGGTGCGAAACGGTTGCCTGGGCGCATTCGCAATCGCTGGGGCTTGGCATAGACGATTACCGGCGGCTCGATCGCGGCATGGCGATCCGTCATGCCGCCTACGACTATCTGCTGCCGAGTTTCCTCGGCGACGAGTTGCTGCTCGGCACCTGGCTGGTCGCCAGCGACGGGAATCTCCTGCTCGAACGGCGCTTTCAGTTGCTGCGCGTCGCCGATGCGGCCGTCATCCTGCGCGGTACCTGGAAGCTGGTTTGCATCGAGTTGAGCAGCGGCAGTGTCAGGCGTATGCCGCCCGAATTCCGCGACGCTTATCTGTCTGCCTTGGTCGACGCGGAAGCACCCGCCTGACCCCTTTGGGGGCCGGCGGCAACTCAGGCGATGAAGTCGGCGCAGACGCGATTGCGTCCGCCGGCTTTTGCCCGGTAGAGCGCCCGATCGGTCCGTGCGATGAGTTCGTCGAGCGTCTCGTTGCCGTTGGCATAGGCGGCGATGCCGACCGAAACGGTGATCGGGGCATCTCGTTTGTCCATATTGACGTAGGTCATTTTCTCGATGCGGGCGCGCAGGCGCTCGGCGACCTCGACGGCTTTGCTCAGTCCCGTCTCGGGCAGCAGGACGGCGAATTCCTCGCCGCCGATCCGCGCTTGCAGGTCGGTTGCCCGCAGTTCGTCCTGAACCGCTTGCGTGATGGCCTTCAGGGTCAGGTCGCCGGTTTCGTGTCCGTAGTCGTCGTTGATGCGCTTGAAGTGATCGACGTCGTAGATCAGCAGTGAAAGCGGCCGCTCGTAACGCAGGCAGCGTTCGAGTTCCTGGCTGCTGTGCAGCATGAAGAAGCGGCGATTGGCGATCTGCGTCAGGTCGTCGATATTGGCCTGCGCCATCAGTTCGCGCTGGGTGCTGTCGAGATAACGCAGCGAACTGCGCAGTCGCCAGAGCACGGCGATGCCGGCGAGCGTGGCGGCGATGCCGAAGGCGACCAGGCCGGTGGCCTTGGTGTGCCATTCGCTGAGGGTGTCGTCGAGTGACGAGGTGGCGATCGCAACGAGCGGATAATCGGGTACTTTGACGAAGGCGCCGATGCGTGCGAGGCCGTCGCTGGTCCCGGTGGTCAGTTCGAAAACGCCTTCATTCCGCGTCCGGTTCTCATCATTCCAGAGCCCGCTGCCGCGCAGCGACTTGCCGATCAGGCCGGCTTCCGGCGAGCGGAACAGGATGGTGCCGTCCTGATGCACCAGGACGATGCTGCCGTTGGGTTTGGTGCGTGCCGCTTCGAAAGGCTCCGAAAAGGCGATGTTTTCGATGGCGGCAAAAATCACCGCGATGCCGTGCGGCCGGGCTTTGAGGGGATAAGAGATCGGCAGGCCCCAGCGATTGGTGTATCGGCTCAGTACCGGCTGGGCGATGAACAGGCCGTGCGGCGGGGACTGCATCTGCGCCTGATAGTAATCGCGGTCGTCGACCTGGGCGCGTCCTTGTCCATCGGTATCGCCACGGTAATACAGCGTGCCGTCAGCCGAGACGAAACGAATGTCGACGAAACCCTGTGTGCGCGCCCGGAAGTTGTCCATCATGACGCGGAAGTCAGGGTCGGTGCGTGGATCGGAACGCGGATGTTTCTCGAAGCGGGAATCTGCCGCGACGAGGAAATAATCGACGAAGGAGAACAGCGCGTGCGTCTGCTCTTCCACCATGCGGGCCATCCGCGCGAGTACGCGTTGCTCCTCGCTGATCCGGGCTGCTCTCGATTCGGTCACGAAATAACCGATCGCCGCCCACATCGTGCCGAGAAACAGAACGGTACAGGCAATGACAAGGCGGCTGACCTGTCGTGCTTGGCGCTTTGAGTCAAAGTAGGGCATGCGGATTACTATACGGTTTCCTGTTCGCTTTGTCCCGTCCTCCGGCGGTTCGGCGCCGGGCGACTCCATGGGGACGGAACGTTCATGCGTGTTCTCGCGTTTTTTCTGCTGGTTGCGGTGGCTGAGGCCGGTGCCGATGAGTGCGCTGCATTGCCGCCGCCGTCGGTGACGGTCAAGCAGATCAGCGCACCGGTGACGGTCAATCCGGATCACGATTATAGGGCGATTTCGCTGCTGAGTACGCAGGAACACCGGACGAACCAGCGCGTGCTTGGCCTGACCCGCGGGACGGCGCGGGTCGTCTTCGAGATTCGCGCGCCGGCGATCGTCGACCGCACGCGGCAGTGGGAATGCGTCAGCCCGCAAATCACCATGTCCTACGGGTTCAGTCCGATGACGGTGTATGTCGCGCGGGAATTTCCGCCCGAAGGTTGCGCCTATCGGGAGATCCTTCAGCATGAGCAGCGGCATGTCAAAACCTATCTCGACCACCTTGCCGCGCTGGCGCCGGAATTGACGGAGGCGCTGCAGCGCAGGTTTGCCACCGGCACGCCGGCGCGCGCGCCGGTAGGCCAGACGCGTGCCCTGCTCGAGCGCGAGCTTCAGGAACGCTGGATGCCGTTCGTTCAGCGCGAGATGGAACGCGTCAGATCGTCGCAGGCGTTGATCGATACGCCGGAGGAATACCGGCGCGTGTCGGAAAGTTGCGGCGGAGAAATTCTGCGGGTCGTCCGCTGAACCTTGCCCGTGACCACGCCGGCGGACGGCGTGTGTGTGGCAGGCCCCATCGATTCAGGACTGGGGGGCGTCGATACTCGATGTGTCGTCGCGCCGCCGGACGTAGAGGCGCTTTTCCGATGGCCGGAAATCGTGGCGCAAATAGAACGCGTCGGCGGTGTCGGTGTAGAGGTAAATCGACTTCACCTCGCCGGCGGTCTCGACCAGCAGGTCCAGCAGTCGGCCGCCGATGCCCCGGTCCTGATGGTCGGGACTGACCGCCATATTGTTGATGTAGGCGGTGACCGCGCCGTCGGAGAGAAGGCGGCCGAATCCGACGAGGCGGTCGCCGGCACGTGCCGTGACGTAGGCCGTCGAGCCTTCGATCAGGCGGGTCAGCATGGCTTCGGTATAGGCGCTGCCGGCCGCGGCGGCGAGCAGTTGGCCGAGTTCTTCCGCGTCGAGGCGGGCGGAGACGGAATAGTGGATTTCCTCTGGGCTGGACATGGGATGCCTGTGCGTGCGGGTTGCTCTCGCTTCCCATGATAAACGGATAGGGGAGGGTCGTCCTGCCGGGATTGGGGCTTGCGGCGGCGTTCGTCCGATGCATCGATCGGATTCCGCCGCCCCCGATGGGGGAGCATGGCGGGGAGAGAGATTCTGCGGCCGGGTTGATTTTTTTCGTCAAAACAGGGCGATACCTGTCATTTCTGACGTGGTTTTTTTTCATCGGTCCCGGATATGCTGGGCATGGCGCCGGCGACGCGCATTTTTCGCTCGCGTCGTGACGCTTTGGTGCAGGCCGCGGCTTTCTTGCGGCATGAGAATTCCCCCGGCAGGCCTTCTTTCGGATCGGATGCAATGACCAAGACTCCCCCCGTTTTTCTCATCGGTATCGCCTGTCCTCTGGGCGGACTCGAGGCGCTTCTGTCTTTTCTGGAGGAGGTTCCCCGGGATGGCGGAATGTCCTTCGTCGTCATCCAGTCCGATGCCCCGGCGAATCCCGGTATGTTCACGCTAAGCCCCGAATGCTCGGCGTTCCTGCAGGTACGGCCGGTCGAGGATTGTCTGACGATCGAGGCCAACCAGGTTTATCTGGTGCCGGCCGGCAAGGAGGTTTCGCTGCGGAAGAACGTCTTGCACATGGGCAATCCGCGCAGCGATGGCTATCTGCGCCTGCCTGTCGATTATTTTTTCCGCTCGCTGGCCGAATGTTGTGCGCATCTTTCGGTCGGCGTCCTGCTTGGCGGCGAGAGCGGTGACGCGTGCGATGGCGTCTTCGGCTTGCGCGCCATCAAGGGTAAAGGCGGGCTGACGCTGGTGCAGGATCCGGGGCCGACTGCCGGCGAAGGCCTCGTCCGGCAGGCGATCGAGGCCGGTGTCGTCGATATTGTTGCGGCGCCGGAGGCGATGCCGGTGCGCATTGTCGACTATCTGCGGCGTGCCGATGCCGAACTGGAACTCGAATCGCCGCATCAGGCGTACATGCTCGACGCGCTCGACCGGATCGTCCAGATGTTGCGCGAGCGCCGCGGCAACGATTTCTCGCTGTACAAGCGCAGCAGTCTTTTTCGTCGGGTCGAGCGCCGCCTGGCAGTGCATCAGTTGCCGACGCTCGAGGATTACGTCCGCTATCTGAATGAAAATGCCTCGGAGCTCGATCTCTTGTTCCAGGAGTTGCTGATCGGCGTGACGCAGTTTTTCCGGGATTCGGAGGTCTGGGAAGTGTTGCGCATCGAGGCGATTCCCGGTCTGTTCGCCCGTTATCCGCGCGGAAAGAACCTGCGCGCCTGGGTTTCCGCCTGCTCGACGGGCGAAGAGGCGTATTCGTTGGCGATCGCGTTTCGCGAGGCGCTGGCCGACGTCAAGCCGAGCCGGCGCTTTACCTTGCAGATCTACGCTACCGACGTCGATCCGGCGGCGGTCGATTTCGCACGCAAGGGTTTGTATCCGCCGAGTATCGCGGCGGATGTCTCGAGCGAGCGCTTGGCCCGTTATTTCGTCGCCGAGTCCGGCGGCAGCGCCTATCGGGTATGCAAGTCGGTGCGCGAAATGGTCGTCTTCGCGGCGCAGAACGTGGCCGCCGATCCGCCATTTACCCGGCTCGATATCCTGTGCTGCCGCAACCTGATGATCTATTTCGGTGCCGAGGCGCAGAAGGCCATGTTGCCGGTGCTTCACTACGCCCTGAATCCGGAGGGCTTGCTGCTGCTGGGTAGTGCCGAGACGGTCAATGAAGACGATGCGCTATTTTCCCTCGTGCATTCGGGAGCGCGTCTCTATCGCCGTTGCGGCGAGCCGAACAAAACCCCCGAAAGGGCGATGACGACGCCTTTCCCGATGTTGCACGCCTTTATGCCGGTGCGTAGTGACGGCGTCGATAACATCGGTCAGCTGACCGACCAGCTGGTTCAGCAAAATTTTGCGCCGGCCGCGGTACTCGTCAATCGCAATGGCGACATCCTGTATGTGAGCGGACGGACCGGCAAGTATCTCGAGCCGCCGGCGGGCAGGACCAACGTCAATCTTCTGGCGATGGCGCGCGACGGTCTGCGCGAGGCGCTGATGGGCGTTACGTATCTGGCGCTGCGGACGCCAGAACGGGAAGTGGTGCTCAAGGGCGTTCGCATCCGCAATGAACGGGGCGTGCAGACGGTCGACGTGATCGTGCAGGGGCTGGAGCAGCCCGATGCCTTGCGTGGGCGGGTGCTGGTGGTTTTTCGCGATGTCAAGGCAGTACCCAAGCGGCGGCACGAGCAACTGGTACCGCAGTCCGACGCCGATCGCGCCATGTTGCGGGAAATGCAGCGGATGCGGGAAAACTTGCAGGCGACGCACGCAGAAATTCAGATGACGGTCGAGGATCTGCGGGCGAGCAACGAGGAATTGCAATCGACCAATGAGGAACTGCAATCGGCGAATGAAGAACTGACGATTTCCCGCGAGCAACTGCAGTCGCTCAATGAGGAACTGCAGCTCATCAACGGTGAATTGCAGTCGCGGATGCGCGATCTCGAGTGGGTGCGCAAGGATATGAAGATTGTGCTCAACAGTCTGGAAATCGCTGCGATATTTCTCGATCGGGATATGCGCTTGAGGCGTTTCACGACGTGCGCGACCGATCTGTTCAGGCTCATTCCCTCGGATATCGGCCGACCGCTCATTCATGTCATGACCGACCTCAATTATCCGAATCTTGTCGACGATGCGGACGAAGTCCTGAAAAAGGTCAAAACCCGGCGGACCTTGGCGATGAGCCACGACGATCGCTGGTATGGCGTGCGCATTATGCCTTTCCGCAGTCAGCTCGATGTCATCGATGGCGTCGTCATCACCTTCATCGATGTTTTCGAACGTTTGCAAGACGATTCCGACCCTGGATGCCGCCATGTCTCCCATTGATACTTTTGCCGGCTGTTTCGTCGTTCCGGCCTTCGAAACCCTGTGGCGTGAAGCCGAGATCGCGCTGGCGGCGAGACCGACCAAGGACGGGGAAAGTGAAGACGACACCATACGCCTGCTGCACAAACTGCAGGTGCATCAGGTCGAGCTTGAAATGCTCAACGGCGTCATGCGGGAACTGCAGGCCAAAGGCGAGGCGGTGCTGCGTCGTCTGTCGATGGCCTTGAGAGCGGCCAGAGCGGGCTGCTGGGACTGGGATGTCATGAGCGGTCGCTGGACCTGGTCGCCGGAGGTCTTCCCTGTCTATGGTCTCGATGCCGCGTCGGTCGAAGCGGGTATCGACAGTTGGCGCGCCGTGCTGCATCCGGAAGATCGCGACCTGGCCATTTCCGGCTTTGTCGAGGCCTTGGCGATGCGCCGCCCGCTGTCGATGGAATACCGCATTCTCACGGCGAGCGGCGATGTGCGCTGGATACTGGAACGCGGCGATATTTGCGGTGGCGAAGGCGACAGCTTCTGTGTCATGACCGGGGTGGCGATCGATATTACCGAGCAGAAGGAAAATGCCATCGAACTCGACCGGTACCGCTTCCGTCTTGAGGAGCTGGTCGGCGAACGCACAGCCGAATTGGCCGCCGCCAAGGCCGCGGCCGAGACGGCGAGCATTGCCAAGAGCGCCTTCCTCGCCAATATGTCGCACGAGATCCGGACGCCGCTCAATGCCATCTCCGGCGCGATCTACATGATCCGGCGTGACGGGCTGACGCCCGCACAGGCCGAGCGCGTCGATATGCTCGAGGCGGCGAGCGAGCATCTGCTCGGACTCATCGCTGCGATTCTCGATCTGTCGAAGATCGAGGCGGGAAAATTCGATCTGGAGGAGGTTCCGTTTCGCGTCGATACGCTCGTCGGCAATGTCGCGTCGCTGATCCAGGAGAAGGCGCATGCCAGGGATCTGCGGGTGCTGATCGACGTCAAGGGCTTGACCTCCTCATTTCTCGGCGACGCGATGCGGATCCAGCAGGCCTTGCTCAACTATGCCGCCAACGCCGTCAAGTTCACCGAGACCGGTTCAATCGTCCTGCGCGCCCGTTGTATTCGTCATCAGGGCCGGCGCAGCTTGCTCCGTTTCGAGGTCGAGGATAGTGGCATTGGCGTCGATGCAGCCGCGCTGCCGCGTTTGTTCCGGCCTTTCGAACAGGCCAACGCGTCGATGACACGGCGATACGGCGGGTCGGGTCTCGGTCTCGCCATCACGCGCAAGATTGCCTGCTTGATGGACGGAGACGCCGGTGCCGACAGCACACCCGGTGTCGGCAGCCGTTTCTGGTTCACCGTCTGGCTGGCGAGCGCCGAGCCCGGGGCCGTGCTGGCGTACAGGAAGTTCGGCGTCGCCGGCGAACTCTTGCGGGCCAATTATGCGGGAACGCGAGTCCTGCTGGTCGAGGATGAGCCGATCAATCGCAATGTCCTGGCGAGCATGCTGGCGGATGTCGGGTTGCGGGTCGATCTCGCCTGCGACGGCCTTGAGGCGGTCGTCCGGGCCACATAAAACGACTACGGCCTGATCCTGATGGACATCCAGATGCCATCGATGGATGGCATCGAGGCGACCCGGCGGATCCGCCGCAACGCGCGTCGGGGAAATGTCCCCATCATCGCCGTGACGGCGAGCGCGTTCGAGCAGGACCGCGTGCACTGCAATCGTGCCGGCATGGACGATTTTGTCGCCAAGCCCGTGCATGCCGAAGATTTGTACCAGGTGCTGGCGCGCTGGCTGAAAGACGTTGCCAGCGACGCGAACCGCAATTAGAGGAGGGCGGGGGCGCAATCAAGCTTCGGTTTGCGCCCCGCGCCGGTTGTCTGCGGCGCTGCGTATCTTGAAGCCGCTCCGGCGATCCGGCGGCTCATTGAAAACCCGCCCCGGGGTTTCCGCCGGCGTGGTCGATTTCTTCCTTCGCTCACCGGACGCTGGCCCAGCGTCCGGTGCCTTGCCATGACGATCGAGCGCACCTCCGGCGTGAAGGGGCGGGGGGGTTCGGCATGCCTGCCTTGACTGTCCTGGCGATCAGGAAAATATTTCCAGTTCAATATGGAAAATGTTTCCGGATAGGATTAGACTGCGCTCACGCATCAGGGCGCGGAAGCTCGCGCCGGTGCACCGGATTCGAAATGCGCGCCCGGTTTTTCATGAGGCGCATGGCATATAGGACGGATGGCGGGGACGAACGGCGATGGCGAATTTGAGCGTTTCTTCGGTCGAGCGCGGGCTGGCGATTCTCGAGTTGCTCGTCGATCATGCCGATGGCTTGCAGATCAGCGCGATCGCGCAGCACTTGTCGCTGCCGCTCAGCGCGACGCACCGCCTGTTGCAGGCGCTGGCCAATCGTCATTACGTGCGCCAGGACCGTTTCAGCGATCGCTATGTGCTGACCTTGAAGCTCGGCTCGATCGGTCTGCGCCAGCTGGCCGGGATGAATGTCACCGAGGCGGCGCAGCCGATTCTCGACGACTTGGCGCGGCAGACCGGCGAATTCGTTCGCCTCGCCGTCGTCGAGGACGACGAGATGACCTGGGTCGCCAAGTCGCAGGGCGCGACCGGCGCGATCCGCTGCGATCCGATCAGCGGGCGGCACGTGCCCTTGCACACGACGGCGATGGGCAAGGCCTGGCTGGCGAGCCTGCCAGAGAAAGAGGCGATCGCCCGTGTCGTCGAGCGCGGTTTCGGGAGCGAACTCCTGGGCCCGAACGCGGTGCGCACCGTCGCCCAGTTGCGCCGCGAGATCCGGGCGACGCGCACGCAGGGCTTTGGCATCAACGAACAGGAATCCGAACTCGGCTTGTCGGCGATCGCCATGCTGGTCAAGGATCCGACCAAGGCCAATCACGTCGTCGGCGCAGTGTCGATCGGCGGCCCGACCTTCCGTCTCGACCGGGCCCGGCTGGTCGCCTTCGCCGCGCCCTTGCACGAAGCGATCCGCCGCATCGAGGAGATCTGGCCGATCCGCTCGCAGTCGATTTTCACGGCGCAGCGCGCCGATTCGTCATTTCACATTTAGGGAGTTGTCATGGTTGCACAGCCCTCGCGGATGCGCGAGATATTGGCCCGAGTGCCGGTCATGCCGGTGCTGACGATCCATGATGCCGCCATCGCCGGCGAACTTGCGACGGCGCTGGTGGCGGGCGGGGTGACGGTGTTCGAGGTGCTGATGCGGACGCCGGCCGCGCCCGAAGCGATCCGCGCCATGCGTGCGGCGGCGCCACAGGCCGCCGTCGGTGCCGGCACCTTGCTGCGGCCGGCCGATGTCGAGGCGGCGGTGGCCGCCGGCGCCTCCTTCGGTGTCGCGCCGGGACTGACCGACAGGCTCGCCGCCGCCGTGCGTGCGGCCGACCTGCCGTTCTTGCCGGGCGTCGCCAGCGCCAGCGAGATCATGGCCGCGGTCGAGCACGGTTTCCGTGAACTCAAGCTCTTCCCGGCGCATGGCAGTGCCGGTATCCAGTGGCTGCAGAGCATGGCCGGCGTCTTTCCCGAGCTGACTTTCTGCCCAACCGGCGGGATTCGGAACGAGGATGTGCCCGGCTATATCTCCTTGCCCAACTGCAAGACGATCGGCTGTTCCTGGGTGGCGCCGAACGAGCTGATCAAGGCGCGCGACTGGTCGGCGATCACCGCCCTGGCTCAACGCGCCATGGCGATGCGGCAGGGCTGAACGATGTCAGGAAATAAGCGGCCGGTGGCGGGCGCACCCTTGCGTATGGTGACGGTCGGCGGACTGTGTCTGTCGAGCCTGTACCGCGTCGACGAAATTCCGCCGGTGCCGGGCAAGGCGCTGGCCTCGGGTTTTTTCCAGGTGGCCGACGGCATGGCCTTGTCGGCCGGGTTCGCGTTCCTGCGCCTGGGCGGGCAGGCGACGGTATGCGCGCGCATCGGCGACGACGAACTGGGCGCGTCGATCCGGCGCGGCTTGGCCGGTGAAGGGCTCGACACGTCGGGGCTGCACAGCGTTCCCGCTGCCAAGACCTCGCAGGCGGCGATCATCGTCGATCGGCGCGGCGACCGGCTGGTCGTTCCCTTTCATGACGAGCGGGTCGATAAGTCGCCGGATTGGCTGCCGGTCGGTGACATCGCTCAGGCCAGTATCCTGCATTGCGACGCGCGCTGGGTCGAAGGGGCCGAACACGCGATGCGCACGGCGCGCAAGTTCGGCGTGCCGACGATGATCGATGGCGACGTCGCCCCGCTCGAGGTGCTGCAGCGGCTGGTGCCGCTCGCCGATTACGCTGTCTTTTCCGATGCCGGCCTGCTGCTCTATGCCGGCGTCAATGACGTCGAGACGGCGTTGCGGCGGGTGGCGGCCGAGCATGCCGGGCATGTCGGCGCGAGTTGCGGCGCGGAAGGGTATTTCTGGATCGAGGAGGGTGCGCTGCAGCATGTGCGGGCGCCGCGCGTCGAGGTCGTCGATACGCTGTCCGCCGGCGACGTCTTTCATGGCGCCCTGGCGCTGGCCTTGTTGGAAGGGCGGTCGATGACGGCAGCGGCACGCTTTGCCTGCGCTGCCGCCTCGCTCAAGTGCACGCGGTTCGGCGGACGTCTCGGCTGCCCGCTGCGCGATGAGGTCGAGGCGCTGGTGCTTGCCACCTACGGCGCCGCATAAACGGTTTTTTGGAGAGAGGTAAACGAGTCGGAGTATTTTTTTGTCGCAGGGAATGTGTCACCACACGCATTTTTTGAGGAGATTTCCATGAAAAAAGTAACGTTGCTTTCCGCTGCTGTTTCGGCCACGGCGCTCTTTGCCGCCACCTTCAGCGCACCGACGCTGGCGCAGGGGACCTTCCCCCAGCGTGAAGTCACCATCGTCGTGCCTTTCAATCCGGGCGGCGCCTCCGACATGACCGCGCGGATCATCGCCAAGGGCATGGAAGCCGATCTCGGCAAGCCGGTCGTCGTCGTCAACAAGCCGGGCGGTTCGGGCGGTGTCGGCATGTCGTCGGTGGCGCGCAGCACGCCGGACGGCTATATGCTGACCTATGTGCCGGTCGAACTGGTGATGCACAAGGCCTTGAAACTCTCCGACCTGCAGCCGGAAACCTTCGATTTCATCGGCCAGACGACTGTCGTGCCGGCGGCGCTGACGGTGCCGGTCGATGCGCCCTACAACACGATCGCCGAGTTCATCAAGTACGCGCAGGCGAATCCGGGCAAGGTCCGCGTCGGCAACTCCGGCGCCGGTTCCATCTGGCATATTGCCGCGTCGGCGCTCGAACAGAATCAGAAAGTGACCTTCAACCATATCCCGTTTGAAGGCGCGGCGCCGGCGGTGACGGCGCTGATGGGCAAGCATATCGAGGCGGTGACGGTGAATGCCGGCGAGGTCAAGGCGGGCGTCGATGCCGGCAAGCTGAAGATCCTGGCGATCATGACGCCGGAACGCGATCCGGCCTTCCCGAAGGTGCCGACGGCGATTGAAAGCGGCGTCAAGATCGAGTTCGCCGGCTGGGGCGGTTTTGCCGCGCCGAAGGGAACGCCGAAGCCGGTGCTCGACCGTCTGAGCGCGTCCCTGAAGAAGGCTGCCAGCAGCGAAGAGTTCAAGACCTTCATCGCCTCGCGCGGCATGGTCGTGCATTACCGGTCGTCGGAAGAATTCAAGAAGTTCGCCAATGACCAGTATGTGTTCTTCAACAACCTGCTGTCGAAGATGGAACTCGGCAAGTAAGACATCGCGGTGCGTCCGGCCGGGCCCGTCGGTGCGGCCGGACGCCGTTGCGTGTCGATGATGAAAGGATTAGTCGTGACAGTGTTGAACCAGGGCGGAATCGAACGATTTCGCCAGGCCGTCGGCGCCCTGCCGTTGATTGCGGTGCTGCGGGGAATTCGTCCGGCCGAAGCGGCGACGCTCGGCAAGGTGCTCTATGACGAGGGCTTTCGCCTGATCGAGGTGCCGCTCAATTCGCCCGAGCCTTTCGAGAGCATCGCGCAGATTCGCAAGGCCTTGCCGGCCGATGCCGTCGTCGGCGCCGGAACGGTGCTGGCGCCCGAACAGGTGGTGTCGCTGAAAGCCTGCGGCGGCGATATCGTTTTCATGCCGCACTCGGATCTCGAGGTCGTGCGCGCGGCGAAGCGCGGAGGCCTGCTCTGCGTGCCCGGCGTCGCCACGCCGACCGAGGCCTTCGCCGCCCTGGCGGCCGGCGCCGATGCACTCAAATTGTTCCCGGCCGAGATGATCGTGCCGAAGATCGTCAAATCGATTGGCGTCGTCTTGCCCAAAGGCACCTGCCTGGTGCCCTTCGGCGGCATCACGCCGGATAACATGGGGCCGTATATCGAGGCGGGCGCCAGCGCCTTCGGCTTGGGGTCGGCCTTGTACAAACCCGGCATGCGCGCCGACGAACTCGGCGATCGCGCCCGCGCCTTCGTCGCCGCGCTGCGACGGGACTGGAAGGGCCGGTGAAGGTGGCGTCGGCCGTCACCCCGCAGACGCCGCGGATGATTGCCGTCGGCGCCGTCTGTTCGGCGACGATCTTTCAGGTCGAGACGATTGCGCCGCCGCCGGCCAAGCTGCTGGCGCAACGGCGCGTTCAGCTGGTCGACGGCATGGCGATATCGGCGGCCTACGCCTTCGCGCGATTGGGCGGCCGTGCCGACATCTGGTCGCGCATCGGCGACGACGCCCTCGGCGTCGAGGTGCGCAAGGTGCTGAGCGACGAAGCTTTCGACGTGTCGGGACTGCAGGTCGTACCCGGCGCGGCGACCTCGCAGGTGGCGATTATCATGGACCGGCGGGGCGACCGTCTGGTCGTGCCCTTTCACGATCCCTGCGCCGATACGCGGGCTGACTGGTTGCCCTTGCAGCATCTTGACGGCGCCGATTTCCTGCATTGCGAGACGCGCTGGCCGGAGGGCGCCGAGGTGGCCTTGCGGGCGGCCCGGGCGCGCGGTATTCCGTGCATGGTCGACGGCGATGTGGCGCCGCCCGAGGTGCTGCATCGACTGATGCCGCTCGCCGACTATGCCGTCTTTTCCGATGCCGGACTGGCGATCTACGCGGGGTGTGAGGATGTCGAGACGGCGCTGCGTTGTGTCGGTCGCGAACACCGCGGCCATGTCGGGGCGACCTGCGGCGCGCGCGGCTACGCTTGGCTCGAGCAGGACGAGGTCCGCTGGGTCGCGGCGCCGGCCGTCAAAGTCGTCGATACGCTGGGCGCCGGGGATGTTTTCCACGGAGCGCTGGCGCTGGCCCTGCTCGAAGGCTGCGACGTCGCCGCGGCAGCACGCTTCGCCTGCGCCGCCGCCTCGCTCAAGTGCACCCGTTTCGGCGGCCGTCTCGGTTGTCCGACGCGTTCCGAAGTCGATGCACTTGTGTTGACAATGACATAATATGCACTTGGGGCCGCGACGAATTTCAGGCCGGTGTTCGCCGGCGAAAAAAATACCTTAACGGAACGGCAGCAGGAACAGGATTTGAATCAGGATCAGGGGATATCCATGAACGCGGATCTTACGGGGAAAAAAGCGGTGATCACCGGCTCGACGGCCGGGGTCGGATTCGATATTGCCAGAACGCTGGCATTGGCGGGGGCGGCGGTGGTCATCAACGGCCGTCGTCCGGCGGCGGTCGAAGCCGCCGTCGCCAGGTTGGCCGCGGTGGCGCCGGGCGTCTCGGTACAGGGCGTCGCCTGCGACGTCGGCACGGCGGAGGGCTGCGCCCGGCTGCTTGCCGAGCATCCCGAGGCCGACATCTTCATCAACAACATCGGCATTTACGAATCGCGCGATTTCCTCGATGTCCAGGACGAGGAATGGTCGCGCTATTTCGAAGTCAACGTCATGTCGGCGGTGCGGCTTTCGCGGGCCTATCTGCCCGCGATGCTGAAAAAATACTTCGGGCGCATCATCTTCATCTCGTCGGAATGGGCGCTCAATATCCCGGCCGACATGATTCCCTACGGCCTCTCCAAGGCCGCGGTCTTCCATCTGGCGCAGAGCCTGTCGAAGCGGACGAGCTGTACCGGCGTCACCGCCAATGCCGTGCTGCTCGGGCCGATCCGCCCGACCGGCGAGGATTCGCGCGGCGCTGACGGCGAGGCCTGCCTGACGATGGAGGAGACGCTGTCGGCCTTCAGCAGCGAGCACCACGCGCTGGCCTCGGGCTTCCCGCACGTGGCGACCACCGACGAGGTGGCCGACACCGTGCTCTATCTCGCTTCGGCGCAGGCCTCGGCGACGACCGGCGCGCTCCTGCATCTCGACGGCGCCGTCGGTGTCGCTCGCTTGCGAACGAACTGATCGCGTCGCGATGCATCGTCTACGTCTTGCCGTCGTCGGCCTGGGAGAAGCCGGCCGCGCCCATGCCGAACGTCTTCGCGATCATGACGATTGCGTGCTGGCGGCGGTCTGCGATCCGGTGCCCGGCGCGATCGAGCGGGTCGCCGGCTATGGCGTGCCGCGCTTCCATCGTCTTGCCGAACTGCTCGATGCGCTGCGTCCCGACGGCGTCATCCTGGCGATGCCGGCGGCGTCGCAGGTCGAGGCGGCGCTGTAGTGCCTGGTCGCCGGCGTGCCGGTGCTGATCGAGCCGCCGCTCGCCGATGCGCCCGACATGGTCAGCGGCCTGATCCGGTGTGTCGAGGCGTCCGGCGTGCCGGTGCTGGTCGGTCATCGGCGGCGCTACAGCCCGATCATCGACGAGGCGCGCCGGATCATCCGCGACGGGCGCTTGGGACGCCTGGTGTCGGTGATGGGCAGCGCCACCTTCGCGCGCCCTGCGAGCGATTTTCAGGCGGCGCCGTGGCGCCGGCAGAAGGAAGGCGGCCCGATCCTCTCCGAACTCGCCGATGAAATCGACACCTTGCGCGTGCTGGCCGGCGAGATCGTCGATGTGCAGGCGATCGCTTCGCATGCCGTGCGCGGTTTCGACGTCGAAGATACGGTGGCGATCAGCCTGCGCTTCGCCAGCGGTGCGCTCGGCACCTTCATGCTTTCCGATTGCGCCGCCGGACCGTTCAACTGGACCCAGGCGAGTGGCGAAAGCGTCGGCCATGCGCAGGCGCCCGGCGCCAACTGCTATGTCCTGTCGGGGACCCGCGGCACCCTGTCGTTGCCGGGCTTGCGCCTGCTGACGCATCCGGGAGCGCCGTCATGGCGGTCGCCGCTGGTCGAGGCAACCTTGATGCGGGCCGAGGCCGATCCCTTGAGGCGGCAGCTCGATCACTTCTGTCGGGTGGTGCGCCGGACGTCGGCGCCGCTCTGTACGGTGCAGGACGCGGCGCGGACGCTGGCGGGCGTGCTGGCAGTGGCACGCGCAGCCGAAACGGGCGAACGGGTGGTGCTGGCGTAGACGCCGTGCAGACGCCCGCGTGCAGTCGTCGGGGCGGCGGCGGAGGTTCCTATTTCTTCTCGAAACCGGCGATCCAGGCGCGCGCGTCTTCGAGCGTCGAAAAGACCTTGCGCGGATAGGCGTCGAAGGGATAGGTCAGGGCGGTGCGGCAGACATCGATGATTTCCGGGTCGGTCGTGATGACGGCGACGACGATATGCGGATTGATGTGCTTCCAGTGCATGTTCAGCGCCAGCCCTTCGAGCAGCGTCTTGACCCCGATGTCGAAGATGCGGACCTCGCGGTAATCCTTGATGATGTAGCGCAGCGACGGGAAATCCGGGGTTTCCGGAATGGCTTTCAGCGAATCGAATAATGCGGGCGGCAGGAGGTCGCCCCAGAATTTCTGATAGATACCGTGGGCTTCGCGTTCTGTCTGGTAAGGCATTCTGCAACCTGCTGCGTATGAAATCAGGGACGGGACTATTCTAACCGCTCCGGAGCAAAGCTTCACGGCCGATTAGCGCGGGATCGCCACAAACGGTGGAATACGGCCTTGCGACTGGCGAATACCTGTATATAATGACAGTATTCCTTGTCGGTGCACTGCCCGTGTTTTTATCTTTCCGTCATGATCATGAAGTTCGAATCGCTCCCGGAGGAAGGCCGGAATGAATGCCGTGTCGCTGGCCGAGGTGCTGGTTCGTCCCGATGTCTGGCGCGGCGCGGCGGCGACCGCCGGGGTTCCCGTCGTGCGCAGCGGCTTCGCGCCGCTCGATGCCGAATTGCCGGGCGGTGGCTGGGCGCGTGGTGGCTTGAGCGAACTCTTGTGCGCCGGGTCGGGCATCGGCGAGTGTTCGTTGCTCTTACCGGCATTGGCGAGCGTGCAGGCCGAAGGGCGCTGGGTGGTGCTCATCGCGCCACCCCAGGTCGTTTATGCGCCGGCCTGGGCCGAGCGGCTCGATCTCGCGCGCTTGCTCGTCGTTGCGCCGGAAACGCAGCGCGACCGCGTGTGGGCGGCGGAACAGAGCTTGTCGAGCGGGGCGCCGGGGGCCGTGCTGTGCTGGGCGCCCCAAGTCGAGAGCACAGCGGTGCGGCGCTTGCAGGTCGCTGCCGCGACTGGCGGCGCGCTGGGGTTTTTGTTTCGTCCCGAGTCGGCCGGGCGGGAGCCGTCGGCGGCGCCGCTGCGCCTGCAGCTTGGCGCGACGCCCGAGGGGCGGCTTGCCGTGCGGATGCTCAAGCGACGTGGTCCGCCCTGCGCGGAGACGCTGCTGCTCGATATGTCGTCGCGATTGATGCGGAGCGTCGCGCATGAAAGCGCCGATCTGGCTGGCGTTGCACCTGCCGGCGCTGGCGCTCGAGGCCTTGCCGTCGTCTCCGTCGCCTAGCGCCGTCGTGGCCCAGGGACGTGTTCTCCTGGCCGATGCAGCGGCGCAGCGCGCCGGCGTGATGGCGGGGGTCGGCGTGTCATCGGCCCGGGCCTTGCTGCCAGCGCTGAGCTTGCGGCCGCGCGATCTTGCCCGGGAAAGCGCCGCCATGCAGGCAGTGGCCTGCTGGGCCGGCCGTTTTACGCCGCGCGTCAGCCTGGCGGACGATACCGTCCTGCTCGAGATCGGCCGTTGTCTGCGTTTGTTCGGTGGCTTGCGCGCGCTCGTGGCGACGATCGGCGAGAGCGCCGCCTCGCTCGATCTGTCAGTGGCCCTGGCGGTGGCGCCGACGCCGCTGGCGGCGCACTGGCTGGCGCTGAGCGGCGTCGCTGTCGTCTGCACCTCACCGGCACGCTTGGCGCAGCATCTCGATCCCTTGCCGGTGACGCTGCTGCCGGCACGCGCGGCGGCAGCGCTGCAGGGTTTCGGTTCGACGACGCTGGGCGCGGCGCGGCGCCTGCCAGCCGCAGCGCTGGCCCGGCGCATCGGCGCCGACGCCGTCTGCCTGCTGGCGCGCGCGTTCGGCGAGTTGCCCGATCCCCGCCCCGATTTCGTCTTTCCCGAACAGTTCTCCATGTCCTTGCCTTTGCCGGCTGCGGTCGAGCATGCGCCGGTGCTGGTGTTCGCCGCGCGCCGCCTGGTCGCGGCCTTGTCCGGCTGGCTGACTGCCCGCCAGGCCGGCGTGCGCCGCGCGACCTTGCGCTTGCGGCATGTGTCCGGCGAGACGGCGCTGTCGCTCGGTTTTTCCGAACCGATCGCCGATGCCGGACGCATCGAGCGGGTGCTGCGCGAACGGCTCGACCGCCTGACGTTGACGGCACCGGTCGAGTCGCTGTGTCTCGATGCGCTCGAGGTGGCGGCGCGGCCGGGGCACGACGGTGCGCTGTTTGGCGATGCCGGCGGCGAGCGCGAGCGGATGGGTGCGCTGCGCGAACGCCTCGGCGCGCGGTTGGGCGAGACGCAGGTGGTCTTTCCGGCGGTGTGCAACGATCACCGGCCCGAGTGCGCGACGCGGTGTGGCGCACAGCCGGAGGCTTCGCCGCCGTTGTCGTCAGCGCTTTTGTCATCGCTTTTGTCATCATTGCCGCCGCGTCCCCTGTGGTTGCTGGCTGCGCCGGAATCCCTGCGCGAGGTGGCCGGGCGACCGTATCGCGGCGGGCGGCTCGACTTATTGACCGGGCCGGAACGCATCGAATCGGGCTGGTGGGACGAAGGCGAGCGTGGCACTGAGACCGGCGCCGTCGATGTCCGTCGCGACTATTTCATCGCCCGCGACGCGGGCGGCCGCGCCGTGTGGATTTTTCGCGAGTGCCGCGCACCGGGCGGCTGGTTCCTGCACGGTTTCTTCTCATGACGAATGAATTGCCCGGCTATGCCGAGCTGCATTGCCTGTCGAACTTCAGCTTTCTGCGCGGCGCCTCGCATGCCGAGGAACTGGTGGCGCGGGCGCAGGCGCTCGGTTATGAGGCCCTGGCGATCACCGACGAGTGTTCGCTGGCCGGCGTCGTGCGCGCCCATGTCGCGGCCAAGGCGGCCGGCCTGAAGCTGATCGTCGGCAGCGAACTGGTGCTCGCCGATGGGGAAAAGCTGGTGCTGCTGGCGCAGGATCGTGCCGGCTATGGCAATCTTTCGGCGATCGTCAGCCTCGGCCGGCGCCATGCCGCCAAGGGCGAGTACCGCCTGACGCGCGGCGATCTGGCGCGCGGTGTGCCCGATTGCCTGGCACTCTGGATACCGGCCCCGGCGTCGGCGGCGACCTGGGCGGCGACGGCGGCCTGGCTGGCCGAGGCCTTTCCCGGTCGCGCCTGGATCGCGTATGAGCGCCATCTGCTGCCCGAGGATCGCGATCGGCTGGCCGCCTTGCGCATGCTCTCGGCAACGAGCGGGGTGCCGATCGTCGCCGCCGGCGATGTGCATATGCATGTGCGCAGCCGGCGTCCGCTACAGGATGCGCTGACCGCCCTGCGCCTGAAAACGACGGTCGATTCGGCCGGGCGCGCCCTGTTCGCCAATGGCGAGCGGCATCTGCGCTCGCGTGCGCGGCTGGCGCAGTTGTATCCGTCCGAGTTGTTGGCCGAGACGCTGCGGATCGCCGAGCGTTGCGATTTTTCGCTCGATTCCTTGCGTTACGAGTATCCCGACGAGGTCGTGCCGCCGGACATGACGCCGTCGGCCTATCTGCGCGCCGAAACCGAAAGCGGGCTGCTGCGGCGTTATGCCGACGGCGTTCCGGCGGCGGTGCGCGATCAGGTCGAACAGGAACTCGCGCTGATCGCCGAATTGGTCTACGAGCCGTACTTCCTTACCGTCTATGACATCGTCAAGTTCGCGCGCGGGCGTGGCATCCTCTGCCAGGGGCGGGGTTCGGCGGCGAACTCGGCGGTCTGCTATGCGCTCGGTATTACCGAGGTCGACCCGGCGCAGTCGGCGCTGCTCTTTGCCCGTTTCATTTCACGCGAACGCGACGAGCCGCCGGATATCGACGTCGATTTCGAGCACCAGCGACGCGAAGAGGTGATCCAGTACCTCTATGACAAATACGGTCGCGAGCGCGCCGCGCTGGCGGCGACGGTGATCTGTTACCGAACGCGCTCGGCCTTGCGCGATGCCGGGCGGGCGCTCGGCATCGATCGCGAGTGCATCGACGCGCTGACCTCGTCGCTGGCCTGGTGGGACAGTCGCGAGCAGTTGCCGCAACGCTTCGCCGAAGTCGGTCTCGATCCGGCGGCGCCGCGGGTCGTCAAGTGGTTGCTGCTGGCCGAGCAATTGCGCGGTTTTCCCAGGCATCTGTCGCAGCACGTCGGCGGCTTCGTCATCAGCCGCGGCCGCCTCGACCGTCTGGTGCCGATCGAAAACGCGGCGATGGCCGGCCGCAGCGTCATCCAGTGGGACAAGGACGACATCGAGGCGCTGAAACTGATGAAGGTCGATGTGCTGGCGCTCGGCATGCTGACGGCGATCCGGCGCGCGCTCGAGAGCGTCGGCGCTCGCCGGGGGCGGCCGTTCGTCCTTTCCGACATTACGCGCGAGGACCCGGCCGTCTATGAGATGATCGGCCGCGCCGATACCATCGGCGTTTTCCAGATCGAGTCGCGCGCGCAGATGGCGATGCTGCCGCGCCTGCGTCCGGCCCGGTTCTATGACCTCGTCGTCGAGGTGGCGATCGTCCGTCCGGGGCCGATCCAGGGCGACATGGTGCATCCCTATCTGCGCCGGCGCCAAGGGCTTGAAGCCATCTCGTATCCTTCGCCGGAAGTGCGCGCCGTGCTCGAACGCACGCTCGGCGTGCCGATCTTCCAGGAACAGGTGATGCAGCTGGCAATCGTCGCTGCCGGTTTTACACCGGGCGAAGCCGATCAGTTGCGCCGTTCGATGGCGGCGTGGAAGCGCCAGGGCGGTCTCGGCCATCTGCGTGAGCGACTCATCGAAGGCATGCGAACCCGTGGTTATGACATCGCCTTTGCCGAGGCGATCTATCGCCAGATCGAGGGCTTTGGCGAGTACGGCTTTCCCGAATCGCATGCCGCCAGTTTTGCGCTGCTCGTTTATGTCTCGGCCTGGCTCAAGCGGCATGAGCCGGCAGCCTTTCTCGTCGGCCTGCTCAACGCCCAGCCGATGGGGTTTTATTCGGCGTCGCAACTTGTCCAGGATGCGCGTCGACACGGCGTCGTCGTCTTCTCGCCCGACGTTCAGCACAGCGACTGGCTGGCGGCGCCGGCAGGCGAGCGCCGTGATGCCGTTCGCCTGGGCCTCGGCCAGATCGGCGGACTCGGCGCCGCCGCCGGGTTGCGCATCGCCGCCGCCCGGCCGTTTCGCGATGTCGCCGATCTCGTTCGGCGTGCTGCGCTCGGCCGCGACGATCTCGATGCGCTGGCGGGTGGCGGTGCGTTGGCGGCGCTCGCCGGCCATCGTCGTCAGGCCGCCTGGGCGGTGGCCGACGCACCGTTGCAGCGCGACCTCCTGCTCGAAGCCTCGTCATGTCAAGACGACGTCATTTTGCCGGCGCTGAGCGAAGGCGAGGACCTCGTCGCCGATTTCGCCAGCCTGCGGCTCTCGCTCGGCCGGCATCCGCTGGCGCTGTTGCGTGAGACCTTGACGCGGCGGCACTATGCGACGACGGCCGCCCTGGCTGTGATAGAACACAATCGCCCGGCGCGCTGCGCCGGCATCGTCACCTGCCGGCAGCGGCCGGGGACGGCGCAGGTGATCTTCCTCACACTCGAGGATGAACACGGCCTCCTCAATGTCATCGTCCATCCGCGCCTGGCCGAGCGGCAGCGGCGCGAGTTGCTGTCGGCACGCCTGCTCGGTGTGCTCGGCGTCGTTCAACGCGAGGGCGGTGTGCTGCATCTGGTCGCCGGTCGCCTCGTCGACCATACGCCCTTACTCGGCGCGTTGGCGACGTCGAGCCGCGATTTTCACTAGGGCTCGTCCTTGTGAACATGCCGCTTTTTTAAGCAAGGTAAAAAAATCCTTTTGCGCCAATGGAGTTGGCTCGTCTGTCCCAAGGCTATCCACAGGCTTTTCAACGGGAATTGTGAACGGGGAACGCTGTTTTCGCCCGTGTTATGCGATTAGCATTGATACGGCGCGATCTGTCGGTATTTGGGCGACGCGGTAGCGCCAGATGCGCGTGTCCGGCAGTGTTTGCCTATTTTTTGGGCGAGTGAAAAAAATCCTTTCGCACCAATGGACTTGGCGCATCCGTCCCAAGGCTATCCACAGGCTTTTCAACGCAAAATGTGAACGAGTGGCGAAGGGGTGGGCGATTCTATGCGTTTGGCATTGAATCTCCGCGCTTTCTAGCCAGTGCAATCGACAAACACGCCTGTATCGTGGCGTTTGCCTGTTTTTTAGGCAAGTGACAAAAGTCCTTTTCCACCAATGGGCTTAGCGCATCTGTCCAAGGGCTATCCACAGCCTTTTCAACGCGAACTGTGAGAATGCCGTACGGCCCGGGATCTGTGCGATGCCGAGAGACTGTCAGATTTGTCAGTTATGTCATGAAGGCCTTCGCGTTAGCCTTACGGCGTCGCTATCGGCGGTGTGTTTCCGGGGAGTGAGAGTGTGCGGTTTTTCACCAGCAAGCCGGGGTGAGCGACTTTGTATCGCAAGACGACGAACAACCCATTGAGGCTTTTCATGCGAACGTTGTTGCTGGTGTCGATACTCTGCAGCGCATTCTTGCCTGGCGCGCATGCGGCCATGGACGACTGCGGGAAGGAGGTGTACTTCGCTCGCGAGGATATGCTTAATGAATTGCCGCTGGCGCGACCGGCGCCCGAGTTCATGAAGCGTCTCCGTGCCGCCGGGAATGGAAACGCGGCCGAGCAGCGCAACCTGGCGGCGAGTTACGAGAGTGGCTATCTCGTCAGTTCCTGCAAGGAGAAAGCCGTTCGCTGGTACCGCCAGGCCGCCAGGAATGGCGATGAACAGGCGCAGCGCTGGGTGGCGCAGTTCGAGGCACTGGAGAAACTGGCTCAGGGGCCGGAGTGCAGCGATTATCTGTGCGATGCGTCGGCGGGTGACGACGGGCCTCGGGTGATGACCTTGCGATCCGGTCGGTACGGGCACTTTTTCGCCGACCTCACCATCAACGGCGTGACGGCGCGTGATGCCGTGATCGACACCGGGGCATCCGACGTCGCCATCAGCACGGCGACCGCCGGACTCATGGGAATTTCGCTTCAGGGGACCGAGACGCGCGCTAGTACGGCCAACGGGGTTGTCGCCGGGATCACCAAGATCGTGCCGCAGCTCCGCGTCGGGCAGATCACGCTGAAGGGTGTGCGCGTGACGATCCTGCCCAATCTGGGCAGGCCGCTGGTCGGCATGAGCTTTCTCGGGCGGCTGAAGATGAGCGCCGCCTACGGCCAGATGGTCCTGTCGAGATAGGTCGGTGCGGCGGATCCGGAGCGGCGGCGCCAGCTCAGGTTTCGTCGTTCCAGAGATCGTCGAGGGCGCGGGCGGCCTTGGCGAAACGCGCGAACTTGCGATCGTAGACAGGCTTCTTGCTGGCGTCGGGCCGCAGTCTTTCCTTGACCGTGACCATCTGCCGCGCCGCGTCGGCGAGGTCGCGACAATGGCCGGTGGCAACCGCGGCCGTCATGGCGCAGCCAAGGGCGCCGAGTTCGGCGGCGTCGACGATCTCGACCGGCAATCCGATGACATCGGCGAACATCTGCGCCCAGGTGCGATTGGCGGCGGCGCCACCGGCAAGCCGGATGGCCTCCGGTGGTGTCGTGCGGTTGGCGAGCAGGCGTTCGATATGAACGCGGTGCGAGAAGACGATGCCTTCCAGCACCGCGCGGATCAGTTGCGGGCGTGTGTGTGCGCTGTCGAGTCCGATGAAGGCGGCTTTGGCCTGCGGGTTGTCGTTCGAGCCGTAGAGGAAGGGCAGGAAGAGGATCGACTGGGCGTCATGGGCGACCGTCGCGGCCATCTCCTCGGCCAGCGCGTGCAGGCTGATACCGCGCGCGGCCGCTTGCGCGCGCTCCGGGTCGAGGAAGAGCGTCGAAAACCAGTCGTAGTTGCTGGCCGAGGTCGGGCTCGATTCCTCGATGAGATAGAGGCCGGGCAGGCAGAACAGCGAATTCATCCGGATCGAGCGGTCGAGCACCGGCTGGCGCGACACGTATTCGTTGATGCCCCAGGTGCCGGCGATGACGCAGAGATAACGCTCGTCGACGACGTCCATGGCCACCGCGCAGGCGTCGATGTCGAACATGCCGCCGGCGACCGGCGTGCCTTCGCGTAGTCCGGTGAGCGCTGCGACCGTCGCCGTGACGCGTCCGCAGAGTTCGGTCGAGCCGCGCAACGGCGGCAGCTTGTCGCCGATGTCGGCAATGCCAAATGCATCAAGAACGCTCGGGTCGAAAACGGCGCGGCGCAGGTCCATCAGGCTGGTGCCGGAGGCGTCGGTGATCTCCGAGTACGCGTCGCCGGTGAGCCGGAAGCGGATGTAGTCCTTGACGGCGAAGACCCAGCGTGTGCGTGCGAGCACCTCCGGACGGTGGTCCTGGAACCAGCGCCAGAGCGCGACCGGTTGGCAGGCCAGCGGCGTCTGCAGCGTCCGCTCGAAGACCCGGTCGGCGGTGCCGTCCTGTTGCCACTGCCGGGCGTAGGCCCAGGCGCGGCCGTCGGTCGACACGATGCCGTCGGCGGCCGGTGCGTCGTCCTTGCCCCAAAGGTAGAGGCCCTTGCCGTGTCCGGTGCAGGCGATGCCGCGAATCGCTTCGACAGGGACCTTGGCCGCGGCGACCGTGTCGCGGATGACGGCGACGTTGGCCTGCCACAGCGCTTCCATGTCGCGTTCGGTGAATCCCGGCTGCGGTCTTTGCATCGGCACGCGCGCCGATGCGCTGGCGACGGCCTGGCCGTGCGCATTGAATAGAACGGCCTTGGTCAGCGTGCCGCCATTGTCGATGCCGAGAAAATAGGTGTCCATGCGCGATATCCTGGGGCGGTGAGTGCGGGCGCGGGCGGGGACGGCAATCGGCGCCCGGATTCCCGGCCGTCATGGCCATGACGCGATTATAGCCAAGGCAGGGCGGACGATCGGCGCCTTCTGTTATACTTTTTCCATCAACGATTCTCATTTGCCAATATCATGCCCATCAAATACCAAACCGTGCCGGTGACTCCGTTCGAGCAGAACTGTTCGATCCTTTGGTGCAGTGAAACGATGAAGGCAGCCATCGTCGATCCGGGTGGCAACATCAACCGCATCCTGGCGGCGATCGAGAAGAACGGGCTGACGCCCGAGCGCATTCTCGTCACGCATGGACATATCGATCATGCCGGTGGCGTCGCCGAATTGTCGGAGAAGCTCTCGGTGCCGGTCGAAGGGCCGCAACGCGAGGATGCGTTCTGGATCGAAGGGATGCCAGCGCAGAGCAAGCTCTACGGCTTTCCCGGCGTGCGCGCGTTTATCCCGGATCGCTGGCTGGAGCAGGACGATGTCGTGCGCTTCGGCAATGTCGAATTGAAAGTGCTGCATTGTCCCGGACACACGCCGGGGCACGTGGCCTTCTTCAACGAGCCCGGGCGTCTGCTGCTGGTCGGCGATGTGCTGTTCAAGGGCTCGATCGGGCGCACCGATTTTCCCAAGGGCGACTTCGATACGCTGATTGCGTCGATTCACGACAAGCTCTGGCCGCTCGGCGACGATGTCGCCTTCATTTCCGGCCACGGCCCGATGTCGACGATCGGCTATGAGCGGCGCCACAATCCCTTCTGCGGCGGCTGATGCGCCGTTCGGCGAGGCGCGCACCTACCAGTTGCTGATCCGGGTGGCGCGTCCGCTGACGGTGACGGTCGGTCGCTTCGGCACCTTCGATTTTCCCGCCGGGTGGTATGTCTATACCGGCAGCGCCAAACGCAATCTCGAGGCACGCGTGCGCCGGCATCTGTCGGCGCATAAGACGCTGCGTTGGCATATCGATTATCTGCTGGCGCAGCCGGGCGTGGCTGTCCGCGAGGTCCGGCGCTTTGCCGAGCCGGAGTGTGCGCTCAATCAGCGCCAGACGGGCGACATCCTGATTCCCGGTTTTGGCGCCAGCGATTGCCGCGCCGGTTGCGGCAGTCACCTGAAGCGCCTGCCGTCGCGTCTGTCGTTTAGAGCCTATTTCGGTAGGGATCGTGGGCCGCGCCGTTTCGTTGCGGGATGTAGCGCAAGGCGTGGGCGATGAAGTGGAGTTATTCTCCACGAATCGGCCACAACGTAGCGATACGCCCGCAACGAAACGGCCCTCCGGGTTGCCGATACGGGCGGCGTCTGCGGCGTTGCTCCGCTTGCGCATGGAACAACCATGCGCTGCGCCTCGCGCCTTGCATCCATCCGCCCGTATCGACAACGCGACCCGCGAGCCCTACCGAAATAGACTCCTAGTTGCTGTCGATGTTGATGCGGGCCGCCCAGTGCAGCGCCAGCACCTGGGCGGCGGCATGCGTGTCGGGGGAAATGTCGAGTTCGTCGAGCAGCAGCGAGGCGCGGCCGAACTGGCCCTTTTCGGTGTGGGCGACGATCGACAGCAATTTGCCGAGTATGCCGCCGTTCTCCGGGTCGGCGAGCGCGGCGACGACTTCTTCCTGTAGCGGCAGTTCCTTGAGGATTTCCGGCATCGGCATGTTGAGCAACACGTCGAGCAGCGAGAACAGCCCGGTCATGAAGGCGTTGTCGCAGCGTTCGGCGGTGCCCGAGGGCGAATTGATCGACTTGCACAGGAGTTCGATCAGACGTCCGCGGGTGGCGGCAAGTTGCATCAGCGGATTCGGGTGGTTGCCCTCGGCCAGGTTGTTGGCATAGATCAGCAGTTGCAGCCAGCGCTGCAACTGGCGTCGCCCGAGAATGGCGATCGCCTGCGAGAAGTTGCTGATGCGCGTGCGGGCGCCGACGGCGACCGAGTTGACGAGCCGCAGCAGGTTGTACGAGAGCTTCGGTTCTTCGCGGAAGATCGATTCGATCTCGCGCGTGTCGCCGTCGTGTTCGACGATGCTGAGCAGCTTGAGCAGTTTCAGGCGGGCGAGATCGGGCTGGCGGCCGCCGGCCGGGTTGCGCTCGGCGAGGAAGCCGCAATGGCTGGCGGCAAAGTCGTGCGCGCTGATCCAGCCGTACATCTCGTGGGTGGTGACCTCGGTCGCGATCTTGCGGAACCCGAGGTCGGAAAAATACCCGCTACCGCTCGTCGTCAGTTCATCGCGGGCCAACGCGGCCGTCATGGCAACGTGGTCGAAGGAGAGCCGCGGCACGCGCCGCACCATGTCCTTGTCGGCGATGGTGATGCCGATATGATAACCGTCGGCGAGCAGGGCCTTGCTGGTCGCCAGCACTTTCTCGTCGTCGAGGGCTGCCGGCGGCAGCATGAAGATCGCCTGGTTCGGCTTGAGCGCTTCGCGTAGTTCCGCTTGCTCCAGCCAGGCGGGCTTGCTGGCGATAATCAGCGGATGGACTGAAGCGAGCGAGCCGGCGTTGGCTTCGCGCAGACAACGGACGATGTCCTGGCTGCCGAGCTTTTCCTCGAGGCGTGTGCCGAGATCGAACGCGACCCAGCCATGGGCGGCGGATACGAGCGGGCGGAAGAAGAAGTATGTCAAACGCATTAGTGTGCGCGATCGGCGTGATAACTGGTTCGGGCTATTTTAGCTTGAGTGTGTTGATTTTACGGGCGCAGGCGCCGGAATCCGTCCTTTTTGCGCGCGGCTGTTGCTTTTCTGGTGCATTGTCCGCGAATGACGATGGATTCGACGCGTCAGGGCTGGCTGCTTTTTAGGTTTTTTCCGTTTTTCTCAATTCGTCGCGAAGTTCCCGGCGCAGGATTTTGCCGATCGGCGTTTTTGGCAGTGCGTCGCGGAATTCGATCTGACGCGGCAGTTTGTAGGCGGTCAGTTGAGTGCGGCAGTAGGCGAGCAGGACTTCGGCAGTCAGCGTCGGGTCCTTGCGCACGACCAGCAGACGCACCGCTTCGCCCGAGTGTTCGTTGGGCACCCCGATCGCCGCGCACTCGGCGACGCCCGGATGCGCCATGGCGATGCTTTCGATCTCGTTGGGATACACGTTGAAGCCGGAGACGAGGATCATGTCCTTTTTACGGTCGGTGATGCGGACATAGCCGTGATGGTCCATGTAGCCGATGTCGCCGGTCTTGAGCCAGCCGTCCTGCAGGGTGCGGGCGGTTTCCTCGGGGTTGTTCCAGTAGCCCTTCATCACTTGCGGTCCGCGCACGCAGATTTCGCCGGTGCAGGCGTCGATATCCGACTGCCCGTCCCAGAGTGGCAATTCCTCGAAAGCTTCGTTGCGGATGCTGACCAGTGTCGACGATACCGGCAAGCCGATGGTGCCGTCCCAGGGCGCGCCGAGGGGCACGCAGCAGACGCCGGGCGAGGTTTCGGTGAGGCCGTAGGCTTCAGTGACGTAGGCGCCGGTGACTTCGCGCCAGCGCTCGGCGACCGGCTTCTGCACGGCCGCGCCGCCGCCGACGACGACCTTGAGCGAGGAAAAATCGAGCGTGTCGAAGCCGGGTGTGTGCAGCAGTCCGTTGAACAGCGTATTGACGCCGGTCATGACGCTGAACTTCCAGCGCCGGAGTTCGCGAACGAAGCCGGGCAGGTCGCGCGGATTGGTGATCAGCACGTTGAGGCTGCCCCACTTCATGAAGCCGAGCGTCGAGGTCAGGCAGAAGATGTGATACATCGGCAGCGGCGAGATCACCACTTCCTGCGCCTCGCGGAAGCTGACGGAGATCCACTTGTTGATCTGCTCGAGGTTGGCGAGCAGGTTGGCATGCGTGAGCATGGCGCCCTTGGAAATGCCGGTGGTGCCGCCGGTGTATTGGAGGAATGCAATGTCGTCGTGGTGGCTGCGGACCGGCGTGAACGGCCGCGCGCTGCCGTGTGCGAGCGCCTGGCGCAGCGGCACGGCGCCGGGGATGCGCCAGGACGGCACCATCTTGCGCACATGCTTGACGGCGGCATTGAGCAGCCAGCGCTTCGGCGTCGAGAGCATGTCGCCGATCTGTGAGGTGACGACGTGTTCGACGGCGGTATTGGCGAGCACCTTCTGCAGTGTCGCGGCGAAGTTTTCGAGGACGACGATGGCTTTGGCGCCGGAGTCGCGCAACTGCGCTTCGAGTTCGCGGGCGGTAAACAGCGGGTTGATGTTCACGACGGTGAGGCCGGCGCGCAGGATGCCGAAGAGCACGACCGGGTATTGCAGCAGGTTCGGCATCATCACGGCGACGCGGTCGCCCTTGTCGAGCGTGCCGAGTGTCTGCAGATAGCTGGCGAATTGTTGCGACAGCGCGTCGAGACCGGCGAAACTCATGCGTTTGCCGAAATTGGAGAACGCCGGCTTGTCGGCGTACTTGCGGATCGTCTCATCGAAGAAATCGAGGACGGAGCCGTAGCCGGAGATGTCTATGTCGGCTGGGATGTTGGCCGGGTAGCTTTGCAGCCAGACGCGTTCTGTCATGTCGTTTTTATCGCGGAGAAAGCGTTTGAATTTCCCGATCTTGCCGCGTTGCGAGTGTTAAATCGTGCGAAGATTAGCCAAAATCCTCGGGCGCTGCAAACGCTTTTTGCATGCGCCGGAATTTCGACAACTCCCTGATTTCTCCGCAATAATGACGATCAAGTACTGGCGCGCGGCGCTGCGCGCCTTGTCTGAAAGCGATCCGGTCATGGCCGGCATCATCCGCAGCCATCCGGGCAGCGTTCTCGTTTCGCGCGGCGACCCCTTCGGGACGCTGGCGCGTTCGATCGTCGGCCAGCAGATTTCGGTGCGCGCCGCCGACAGCGTCTGGTCGCGACTCGCTGCGGCCATGCCCGAGGTGACGCCGGCGGCGGTACTGGCGCTCGACAGCGAGGCACTGCGCGCCTGCGGCCTGTCGGCACGCAAGACCGAGTACCTGAGCGATCTCGCGCGGCACTTCGCCGACGGCACGATCGAGGTCGAACAGTGGGCAACGATGGACGACGCGGCGCTGATCGCAGCACTGACCGCCGTGCGCGGGATCGGCGTGTGGACGGCCGAGATGTTCCTGATCTTCAACCAGATGCGTCCCGACGTCTTTCCGCTCGACGATCTCGGCCTGCAGAAGGCGGTGGCGCTGCATTATTGTGCCGGTGAGCGTCCGACGCGACGGCAGTTGATTGCCTTTGGCGAACGCTGGCGGCCCTGGCGTTCGGTTGCCACGTGGTACCTGTGGCGCAGCCTCGATCCGGTGCCGGTAGCCTATTGAGCGTCGCGCGCGCCGGTGTGCGTACAATGCCGTATCTCCTTCATTCCCCCATGAACTTCTGATGGCCTCTTCCCGCGATTCCACCGCCTGCATCGACGCGGCGCTTGTCGAGGCGCTGGCGCCGGACCTCGCGCAGGCGCCGCGTCTGTGCGTCGCGCTTTCCGGCGGGCGCGACTCCATCGTGCTCCTGCATGCGCTCAGCCGCCTCGTTGCCGCCGGGCAACTGGCCGCCGAACTGACGGCGCTGCATGTGCATCACGGCTTGAGCGACAACGCCGAGGCCTGGGTCGCGTTCTGCGCGGCCCGCTGCGACGAGCTCGGCGTGCCGCTGCGGGTCGCGCGCGTCGAAGTGCGGCGCGATAGCGGCGAGGGGATCGAGGGGGCGGCACGGCGCGCCCGCCATGCGGTGTTCGCGGCGACGCAGACCGACTGGCTGGCGCTGGCGCACCATCGCGACGACCAGGCCGAAACCGTGCTGCTCAACCTGCTGCGCGGGGCCGGCGTCGCCGGCGCCGCCGGGATGCCGCGCGCACGCAGGGTCGCCGGCGGTCCGGCGCTGGTTCGACCCTTGCTCGATGTGCCGCGGCGGGCGATCGAGCGCTATGCCGATGCGCACGCCTTGCGCTGGATCGAAGACGAGAGCAATGCCAACCGGCACTTCCGGCGCAATTTCCTGCGCCATGAGGTGCTGCCCCTGCTGGAAACGGCTTTTTCCGGCGCGCGCCAGTCGCTGGCCCGGGCTGCCGATCACTTCGGCGAGGCGACGCAGTTGCTCGACGAATTGGCCGGGCAGGACGCGGCGGCGATACGGCAGCCCTCCGGGCGCCTCGGGCTGACGGCCTTCAAGCGCTTGCCGCCGGCGAACGCGCGCAATGTGCTGCGCCACGCCTTGCGGGCCGCGGGTTTCCGTGCACCGGCAGCGCGCTGGCTCGAAGAAGCCTGTCGCCAGTTGGCGGCGACCGAAGCCGCGTCGGAAACCTGTGTGACGACGCCCGATGGTGCCTTGCAGGTGTATCGCGGCGAGCTCTATTTCGTTGCCCATACGCCGCCGGCGCCGGCGGCGCCTTTGCTCTGGGCCGGCGAGACGGAAGTGGCGTGGGCGGGTGGTCGCGTGCGTTTCGAGCGGGTTCGCGGGGCCGGCATCCGCGCTGCGGCGCTGGCTGGCGGCGCGATCGAACTGCGCGCTCGCCAGGGCGGCGAGCGTTTCCGTCCGCAGGCCGGACGTCCCCGCCGCAATTTGCGCAATCTGCTGCAGGAGGCGGCGCTGCCGCCGTGGGAGCGCGCCCGCCTGCCGCTTGGCTGGAGCGGCGATCGCCTGGTCTGGGTCGGCGGCTTCGGTGCTGATGCTGATTGCATGGCCGCCACCGACGAGACGGGTCTGCTGCCGGTCTGGTTGCCGGAGGGCTAGGGCGGCAACGTCCTTGCAGCCGTTGCTGCGACGCTGCGGTTCATTGGCGTCGCGACCTTCCTGTCGTTCCTACCATTCGACCAGCGAGATGCCGGCGCCGAACATCGTTTGCCGGTGGTTGTAATCGATCATGCTTTCGCCATAACCCGAGAAGACCGAGAGGTGCGCCTTGAGATGGCCCGAGATCGGGATTGCCCAGTCGAACTTGACCGATCCGCGCGAGTTCTCGCCGAAGCGCAGCGAATGGCGGCCCTGCAGCGACAGTACATGCTCGCCGAGCCGTTGTGCGACGATCACCTCGGCGCGACCGACGTAGTTCTCGATGCCGGGGTTGTTGTCGTCGACGGCCTGTTCCTTGATGCGTATCCAGGGGCGGATCTGCAGGCTCGTGTCGCCGCGCTCGGCGCCGACGTAGCCGACGATCCGGTTCCAACTGCGCGAGAGCGGATTGGCGCGTCCGTTCGACTGGTGGTTGATGCCGATGCCGGCCATGCGCCAGTCCCAACCGGCGAAGGACGACGAGGTCGGGAACATCAGCATGGCTTCCGGTTCGTAGTTCGTCTCGCGGAACGGGCGCGAGATGCCGCCGCTATAGACCTGCCAACGCGAGCTTTGCGTATAGCCGACCCAGAGGTTGCCGCGGCTGCCCAAAATGTTCTCCCAGACCTTGGTCTTGAAGCTCAGCTGGAACTGCGATTCGTTCGACAGCAGGCCGGGTAGTGGGCTGTTCACCGAGTTGATCGGGTTGGCCGACTGCGGCTGCCGGTTGATGTCGTTGGTATGGGTGCCGAGCAGGATGTAGACCGGCTTGTACTTGCGGATCTCGAAGGGCGAATGTTCATTGGCCGGCGAGAGGTCCCAGTCCTCGCTCATTTTCGAAATGCTGGCGGCGACCGGTGGCTTGAGGTCGGCGGTGCGCTCGGGCACCGGTGCCGCGTTCGGCGTCGCCACGACGGTTGCCGGCGCGCGGAACTGGCGGTCGTAGCAGGCGAGGCGTTGCGCGTCGTCGGCGATGGCCGGGCAGTCGGTGCCTTCGGCGCGGCTGGTCGAGGCGCTTGCGGCGACGGCGAGGCCGGACAGGGCGAGGAGGAGTTTGTTGGACATGACGTTGAAGACCTGATCAATGGGCGCCGAATCGAGGGGAGGGGGCTACGGTCGCTGCGGGACTTAGTCGTTCCAGAGCCAGGCCGCGCCACGCACGCCCGAGGAGTCGCCGTGGCGGGCGCGGACCAGCCGGGTGCGGACTTCGTCGGAGAAGACGTAAGGATCCCAGCGTTGCGGCGTCTCGGCGTAGAGGGCCTCGACATTCGACAGGCCGCCGCCCAGCACGATGACGTCGGGGTCGAGCACGTTGATGACGGTGGCGAGCGCCCGCGCGAGGCGTTCGATGTAGCGGTCAAGCGTGGCGATGCAGCCGGCGTCGCCGCCGATCGCGCCGGCGACGATCGCTTCCGGCGCCAGCACCTGGCCGGTGACGCGCGTGTGATCCTTGGCGAGCCCGGGACCCGACAGATAGGTTTCGATGCAGCCGGCGCGGCCGCAATAGCACTCGGGCAGCGGTTGGTCGAGCGCTTGCGGCCAGGGCAGGGGATTGTGGCCCCACTCGCCGGCGATCGCGTTGGCGCCGCGCAGCACCTGTTGGCGGACGACGATGCCGCCGCCGACGCCGGTGCCGAGGATGACGCCGAAGACGAGTTCGGCCCCGGCGGCGGCGCCGTCGGTCGCTTCGGAAAGCGCGAAGCAGTTGGCGTCGTTACTCAGGCGCACCGGGCGCCCGAGGCCTTGTTCGAGGTCGTGGCGCAGCGGCTGGCCGATCAGCCAGGTCGAGTTGGCGTTCTTGATGTTGCCGGTGAGCGTCGATTCAGCACCGGGAATGCCGAGTCCGACCGTCCCGGTCGTGGCCGTTTTCGTTTCGAGTGCGTGCACCAGCGAGACGATCGCTGCGAGCGTGTCGGGGTAGCTGCCGCGTGGCGTCGGGATGCGGATGCGGGCGAGTTCCTCGCCGTCGGGGGCGAGTGCGATACCTTCGATCTTGGTGCCGCCGAGGTCAATGCCGATGCTTGTCATTGTCGTGAGTGGGGTGTTCGGTTGTGATGCTATTGGAATTAGTCGGCGCTGATCACGCAATTGCGTCCGTTGCGTTTGGCTTCGTACATGGCGAGGTCGGCGCGGTTGAGCAGCGAGTCGTAGCTGTCGCCGGGACGGCATTGGGCGATGCCGAGGCTGGCCGTGACGCGCAATCCCGAGGGCGAAAGTTCTTCGAGCATTTCGAGCAGCTTTTCGCCTTGTCGGGTGGCGGCGAAAGTGTCGCAGTCCTTCAGCACGAGCATGAATTCCTCACCACCGATGCGGGCGGCGACGGCGTTTTCATCAAGGCTCTCCGTCAGTGCGCTGGCGACGGCGACGAGCACCATGTCGCCCATGGCGTGACCGTGCGCATCGTTGATGCGCTTGAAATGGTCGATGTCGAGGACGGCCAGGCAGAGCGGCCGGCCGCTGGCGTGCGCGGCCTTGATCAGGCTTTGCGTATGTTCGTTGATGTAATAGCGGTTGTAGAGCGAGGTCAGGCGGTCACGCATTGCCATGTCATAAAGCGTCTGCTGCTGTTCCTCGAGGAAATCGAGGGCCTGGCGCCACTGGATCAGGTTGCCGACGCGCACCTGCAGTTCTTCGGCGACGACCGGTTTGGCGACGAAGTCGTTGGCGCCGGAGCGCAGCATCTCGATGCGTCGCGCCGTGTCGTCGAAGCTGGAGATGGCGAGCAGCGGAATCTTGCCGGCGCGTCCCGGCAGCGCCCGGATCTGCCGGATGACGGCGAGCCCGGTCATGCTCCCTTCGAGCACGTAGTCGATCAGCGCGAGGTCGCAGCGATCCTGGCCGATCAGGGCGAGCGCCGCTTCGCCGCTGGCGGCATGCGCGGTGCTCAGGCCGAAGCCGTCGAGCAGGCGTTCGAAATGTGCCGCCTGCATCGCGCTGTCCTCGACGACGAGAACACGGCCGCGCAGCTTCGACGTGGCTGTTGTCGCCCAGTGGGTGACGAAGTCTTCGAAGACCGCCGGCTCATTCTTGGAAAAGCATTCGGTGACGCCGAGCGCCAGCGCTTGGGCACCGATGCCTTCCTGCGATCCGGTCAGGAGTACCGAGGGGTGTTGGCCGATCAGGTCGTTGGCCTTGGCATGCGCATAGAACTCGAGTCCGGTCATGTCGGGTAACTGCATGGCGAAGCAGAGGAAGTCGACCGGCGCGCGGGCCAGTTCGTCGAGCGCTTTGCTGGCCGTGGTGACGCCGATGGCGCGGACATTATTCTTGGCGAAGAGCGCGGCGAAGACGTTGCGGATCATGCGCGAGGGATCGACGATCAAGGCTCTCATGGCGGCTCCTGACGAGGTCAAAGGGCGGGTGTCGCGCGGGCCATTGTGTCGCGTTCTGCGGCCGAGGTCCAGCCAAGCGTCGCGAGGACGCCGGCGAAATCGTCGGCGAGCGGGGCGCTGAGCGTCAGCGACGCGCCGGTCAGCGGATGCTGCAGACGCATTTCGCTGCAGGCGAGCAGCAGACGCCGACAGTCGAAACGCTCGGCGAAGAAACGGTTGTGCCGGCCCTTGCCGTAGGTGGCGTCGCCGATGATCGGGTGGGCAATATGCTTGAGGTGGCGTCGGATCTGGTGGCGTCGGCCGGTCTCCGGTTTGAGTTCGAGCAGCGCATAACGGCTCGTCGGGTAGCGGTCGACGGCGACCGGCAGTTCGACGGCGGCCAGTCGGCGATAGTGCGTGACCGCCTCCTGCGGCGGGGTGTCCGGCGCATCCGCCCGGAATTCGTAGTCGTCATACTGGCGCGTCAGCGCATGGTCGATGCAGCCCGCCTCGGGTGGGTGGCCGCGGACGACGGCGAGATAGGTCTTGTCGATCCGCTGCGTTTCGAAAGCGGCACCGACCGTGGCGGCAGTCGCCGGATCGAGGGCGAAGAGCAGCACGCCGGAGGTGCCGCGGTCGAGGCGGTGCGTCGGATAGACGCGCTGCCCGATCTGGTCGCGCACGATCTGCAGCGCAAAACGTGTTTCGTGGCGGTCGAGCATGCTGCGGTGCACGAGCAGGCCCGAGGGCTTGTGCACGGCGATCAGTGCCGCGTCGCGGTAGAGCACCGGCAGCGTTTCGCTCATGCCGGCGTGGCGTCCGCAGCGTGTTCCGGAAAGTCGCCGTCGACGTAGAACCAGCGACCGTCTTCGCGCACGAAGCGGCTGATTTCATGCAGTCGCTGCGCGCGTCCGCCGATCTTGTAACGGGCGACGAATTCGACGATGGCGCGGTCGGTGGCGGGCGTCTCATGACGACGTACCTGGAGGCCGAGCCAGCGTGCCGTGTCGGCGGCGAGATCGAGTGATGCCGGTCGGGTACTGGCGTGCCAGGTGGCGAGCAGGTACGGTTCGAGGCGCAGGACGTAGGCGCTGTAGCGCGAACGCATCAGCGCCTCGGCCGTCGGTGCCGCCGCGCCGCCATGATAGCGGCCGCAGCAGTCGGCATAGCGCTTTGTCGTGCCGCAGGGACAGCCGTCGGGCGTGGCTTTCGGCTTAATGCTTCATTCCTCCGTGCATCATGCCCTCGGCATGAATCGGGCGCGCCGGCGCCTCGATGCGGAGCTGCGTCCCGTCGTCGAAGCGCAGCGTGATTGGCACGCTATCGCCGGCCTTGAGCGCCTGCTTCATGCCGATCAGCATGACGTGGTAGCTGCCCGGCTTGAGTTCGGTGCTGCCGCCGGCGGGAATCGGGATGGCCGGCACGGCGCGCATCTTCATCATGCCGTTTTCATTGATGTGGGTGTGCAGTTCGACGGTCTCGGCAGCGGGGCTGTCGGCGCGGACCAATTGGCGTGCGCTGCTGCCGTCGTTGTCGATGCGCATGAAGGCGCCGGTGGCGGCGGCGCCGGGCGGCGGCAGCCGCAGGTAGGGGGCGTCGACGCGCAGCGCGGCGGGGTCGGCCGCCAGGGAACAGGTCGTCGCGAGTGCCAGCAGGGCACCGATGAGTGGCTTGCGCATGAGGCTCCTCAGGGCTTGAGCAAAGCCCGGATTTTATCAACGATCACCTCGGGCGGCGTGCCGTGCGCCAGACGGGCGGCGAGGCGGCCGTCGGGAGCGACGAGGTAGGTGAAGGAGGAGTGGTCGACCGGATACGGGCCGCTGCCGTCGCCTTTCTGTTTCATGTAGCGTACGTCATAGAGGGCGGCGGTGCGGGCGATCTCCTCGGGCGTGCCACGCAGTCCGGTGATGGACGGGTGGAAGTAGGGGACGTAGACCTTGAGCACGTCGAGCGTGTCGCGTTCGGGATCGACGGTGATGAACAGGCCTTTGACGCGTTCGAGTTCGGCCGGCGTGAGTTGCGCGAAGGCCTGGGCAAGGCCGACGAGGGCGGTCGGGCAGACGTCGGGGCAGAAGGTGTAGCCGAAGTAGAGGGCGACGACCTTGCCGCGGAAATCGGCGAGGGCGACCGGGCCGTCGGCGCTGTCGAGCCGGAAGTTGCCGCCGCGCGGCAGGTCGGCGGAGGTCGGCGCGGTCGGCGAGGCGGCGCTGTCGGGCATCGGTTGCCAGAAGAAGGCGAGCCAGACGAGGAGTGCGGCAAGGGCGAGCGTCAGGGCGAGCCAGAACGGGCGTTGGGTCATTGCGGCCCCCTGGCGGCAACGTCGAAGTGGAAGGGGATGGCGAGCGTGCCGCCGCGCCGCGTCAGGCGCACGGTGGCGGCCCAGGTCATGGCGCCGGTGGTGCAGATCGGCAGCATCGCCTGGCCGTCGAATTGGCGGCCGTCGCCGGCGAGCGGAGCGCGTTGCTCGCCCATGTCCATGTGCACGCCGGTGAAGACGACCTCGACGCGTTCGGCCGGCGTCTCGTCGAGCGTGACATGAAGTTGCAGGGGGACAAGCGGGCGCACCGGATTTGGCGTCATCGACAAGGTCATGCGACTGCCGTCGGGCAGTGTCGTCGCGCAGCGTTCTGCCGCCGGGTCGCAGCGCTGTGGCGTCAGCGCCTGGTCGCCGTTGCCGGGTCGCGAGGCGGCGAATTTGAAGGCGATCACGCCGCTGCAGGCCACTGCCAACAGCAGCGCCAGTGCAGGCAGGCGGTGTTTGCGAAGCGGGGTGAAGCGATCGGAATCCATGCTTTGGGTATAAAAATTAGCTTTATTTTGGCGAAAACAACCCGATAATAACAGGGTGGTCGGCTTTCATAGCGCCGACCGAACCTTCTGTGAGGAATCGACCGGTAATGATGACGGATGTGCTCGACGAGCGTCTCGGGGCGCGTTTGCTGAACGAGTGGCAGCAGGATTTTCCCTTGTGCCCAGCGCCTTTCGCCGAATTGGCGAGCAAACTCGGGGTGGCCGAAACGGCTGTGTTGCGCATGCTCGAACGCCTGCGGCGCGAGGGGCGCATCGCCCGCGTCGGCGCGGTGTTCGCGCCCAAACGCATCGGCGCCAGTTCGCTGGCGGCGATGGCGGTGCCGGCGGACAAGCTGGCGCGGGTGACCGAGGCGGTCAATCGCTTCCCCGAGGTCAATCAGAACTATGTCCGGCAGCATTTCTACAATTTCTGGTTCGTCGTCACCGCCGGCTCGCCGGGGCGCCTGCAGGCCGCGCTCGGCGCGATCGAACAGGCGGCGGGCCTGCCCGTGTTGCGCCTGCCGATGGTGAGCGAATACCGGCGCGACGACGATCGCCGCCGCAGCGTCTCTGCCGACACTGATGGTGTGCTCGCCGCCGGTCTCGACGAGATTGGCCGGCGATTGGTCATGGCCTTGCAGGAAGGGCTGCCGTTCTTCATCCGGCCCTTCTCGGTACTGGCCAGCCGGGTCGGTTGCGAAGAGCGCGAGGTGATCGAGCGTATCCGTCGCTGGTCCGACGAGGGCGCGATCAAGCGCTTCGGCGTCGTCGTCCGGCGTCGCGCCAGCGATCGCGAGGTCAAGGCGCTGCTGGTGATGGATGTGCCCGATGCCGAGGTTGGCAGCGTCAGTCGCCGGCTGCTCGACGAAACCGGTGTCATTCTTGTCGACGAACGCGAGCGTGCCCTGCCGGCATGGCCGTACAACCTGTTTTGCACAGTTGGCGCGCCGTCCGAGGCGGCCTTGATCGAGCGTCTCGACGCCTTGCGGGGCCTGCCGGCACTGTCCGGATTCGTCCGCGAAGTCCTGCTCCACGCGCCGGAAGCGCCGGCGGCCTGATTCCCGCGTTCGTTCGCGAAGGTTTTCCGGCAGCCCCGTCGGGGACTGCCGGTGTCTCAGGTCGTGCGCCGCCGATTAGCCGGCAGCGACGCGCCCGGCGATGTGGGCGAGCGCTTCCTCGACCTGGTCGATGAGGACCAGGCAGAGATCGCCGGGCTTGAGCTCGGCGAGCGCCGTGTCGATGGCCGTGAATTCGCCGCGAATCTCGCAGACGTCCTTGGCGCGGCGCGTCTTTTCAAGGCCCTGGCGCAGCAGCGCCAGGACTTCGCCGTCGGCGCGTCCGCGCTGGCACTGATCCTGGTAGAGCACGACGCGGTCGAAGGCGTCGCCGAGGATTTCCGTTTGCTGGCGGATGTCCTCGTCGCGCCGGTCGCCGGCGCCGCTGATGACGACGGTGCGGCGTCCCGAGGATTTTTCCGGCATGCTGTCGATCGCGTTGACCAGCGCCTGGACGGCATCGGGATTGTGGCCGTAGTCGGCGATCAGCGTCGCGCCGCGGTAGTCGAAGAGGTTGAAGCGGCCCGGCGCACTGGCGGCGTCATTGACGAAGCCGGCGAGTCCGGTGCGGATGATGTCCCAGTCGAGGTTGAGCGCCCAGCCGGCGGCGGCCGAGGCCATCGCGTTCTCGATCTGGAAGCCGATGCTGCCGTTGGCTGTCACCGGGATGTCGGCGAGTTTCAGGCGCTCTTTGAAGTCGCCCTGTTCGGCGACGATCGCGTCGCCGTCGGTATAGACGATGCGCTGGCCCTGGGCGCGGTGCATGGCCATGACCGGATGGCTGCGGTCGCGGGCAAAGAAGATGACCTTGCCGGGGCAGGCCGGCGCCATGCGCACGACCATCGGATCGGCGGCGTTGAGGACGGCGTAGCCGGTATCGGGTTTGACGTTCTGGACGATGACGCGCTTGACCACCGACAGGTCCTCGACCGTACTGATGTAGGAGAGGCCGAGGTGGTCGCCGCTGCCGATATTGGTGACGACGGCGACATCGCAGCGATCGAAGCCGAGGCCTTCGCGCAGCACGCCGCCGCGCGCCGTTTCGAGGACGGCGGCATCGACGTCGGGATGGAAGAGGACGTTGCGCGCGCTCTTCGGGCCGCTGCAGTCGCCGGTGTCGATGCGCTTGCCCTGGATGTAGACGCCGTCGGTGCTGGTCATGCCGACGCGCAGGCCCTTGCTGCCGAGGACGCTGGCGATCAGGCGCACGGTCGTGGTCTTGCCGTTGGTGCCGGCGACGGCGACCAGCGGGATGCGGGCGTCATCGCCATCGGCGAACATCGTCGAGATGATCGCCTCGCCGACGGCGCGGCCCTTGCCGAAGGACGGCGTCAGGTGCATGCGCAGGCCCGGCGCGGCGTTGAGTTCGACGATGCCGCCGCCCTGCTCTTCGAGTGGGCGCAGCACGTTGTTGCAGACGATGTCGACGCCGGCGATGTCGAGGCCGACCATCTGGGCGGCGGCGACGGCGCGTGCGGCGAAGTCGGGGTGGACGTCGTCGGTGACGTCGGTGGCGGTGCCGCCGGTCGACAGGTTGGCGTTGTTGCGCAGGATGACGCGCTGGCCCTTGGTCGGGATCGATTCGGCCGTCAGTCCGTCCTGGGCAAGGCGCGCCAGGGCGATGTCGTCGAAGCGGATCTTGGTCAGCGAGGTGGCGTGACCTTCGCCGCGGCGCGGGTCGGCATTGACCAGCTCGACCAGTTGGCGGACGGTGTGCACGCCGTCACCGATGACGGTCGGCGGTTCGCGCCGGGCGGCGGCGACGAGCCGGCTGCCGACGACGAGAATGCGGTGGTCATGGCCGGGCAGGAAGCGCTCGACGAGGACGTCGTCGCTGATCTTGTAGGCGGCGGCGTAGGCGGTTTCGACCTGGGCACGCGTCGTCAGGTTGACGGTGACGCCCTTGCCCTGGTTGCCGTCCTGCGGCTTGACGACGACAGGTACGCCGGTTTCGATGCCGATTTCGCAGGCGGCCGCCCAGGCGTCGTCGACGTCCTTGACCGGGCGTCCGGTCGGCACCGGCACGCCGGCCGTCTGCAGCAGCCGTTTGGTCAGTTCCTTGTCCTGGGCGATGGCTTCGGCGACGGCGCTGGTGCGGTCGGTTTCGGCCGCCTGGATGCGCCGCTGCTTGCTGCCCCAGCCGAACTGGACGAGGCTGCCGCCGGTCAGGCGGCGGTAGGGAATGTTGCGGGCGACGGCGGCATAGACGATCGAACCGGTGCTCGGCCCGAGGCGGATGTCTTCGTCGATGTCACGCAATTGCTTGAGCGCGCCTTCGAGGTCGAAGGGCGTGTCGTCGAGCGCTGACTGGCACAGCTGCTGCGCCAGCTTGAAGGCATGCCGGCCGACGTCTTCTTCGCTGTATTCGACGACGACCTGATACACGCCGGTCTCGATGGTCTGCGCCGTGCGGCTGAAAGTGACCGGGCAGCCGGCTTGCGCCTGCAGTCCGAGCGTGGCGAATTCGAGGGCATGGGCAAGCGAGACCGGGCTCGTCGCGTCGGTCGTCTGCAGCATCGCGAGTTCGGGAAAGCGTTCGCGCAGACGTGCTTCGAAGCCGGCCAGATGGGCGATGTTGCGTTCGTCTTCGCTGCAGGAAACGATCGCTTCGATGGAGGTATGTCGGCTCCAGAGGTTCGGGCCGCGCAATGCCCTGATGCGGGAAACTTCCATAGTATGTTTTCCAGTGGCGTCAGGCGCTCAGGCCTGCGTTGAGTCAGCGGGAATAAAAGTGGTGATGCCGGTACGGATCAGGTCCGGCGGCAGATCGAGCGCCCAGGCGGCGGCAACGGCAGCGAGCAGGTTGTCGACGGCGTGGGCCGGCGTGCCGGCGGCGAGCATCGGCACATCCCCGGTCTGCACCAGCGACTGCTCGTTCATGCCGTGGGCGAGGATCACCCAGCCGTGGCGGACGAAGACGCAGCGGCCATTCTTCTTGCGGTGCTCGCCGAGCAGTTCGAGTTCCGGGTTGCGTCCGAAGAACAGGACCTCGCCGTCGGAGAGGTCGGCCATTTCGGCGACACGCGGGTCGTCGGCGTTGAGAATGGCGGCGCCGCTGTCCAGAACGACGTCGACCTGCGTGCGCATGACCTTGAAGACCTGGTCGAGATCATGGACGTCCCAGGCCTGGAGGCCGGTGGCGTCGTTGAGGTTGGTGACGATGCCGATCTGGCAACGGTCGTAGGCGAGACCGTTTTCGAGGATGCCGGCGACGCCGTTCTCGAAGACGGCGGCATCGACGGCGCGCGACATCAGCATCTGGTGGGCCGCCGTCCAGTTGGCGCAGTCCTTGCGGTCGAGCTGGCGGCGGCCGAGATAGAGACCGTCGCTGCAGGCGAGGCCGACGTTCTTGCCGGCGAGCAGCAGCAGGTGGCGGACGAGATGGGCGACGGCGGTCTTGCCCTGCGAGCCGGTGACGCCGACGAGCGGGATGCGGCTCATGGCGGCGTCGGGGAAGAGGTGGGCGACGATCGCCTCGCCGACCGGACGCGGCTTGCCGACGCCGGGCTTGAGGTGCATCAGCAGGCCGGGGCCGGCGTTCACCTCGACGATGGCGCCGCCCTGTTCGGCGAGCGGACGCGAGATGTCGTCGGCGACCATGTCGATGCCGGCGATGTCGAGGCCGACGATGCGCGCCGCCAGTTCGGCGATGGCGGCGGTGTCGGGATGGACGTCGTCGGTGACGTCGAATTCGTGGTTGGCGTTACGCTGGATCAGGACTTCGCGACCGGCCGCCGGGATCGAGTCCGGCGTCAGCTGCTGGCGTTGCAGTTCGATGCGCGCCGCCGAATCCATGCGGATCAGGTTGAGCGGGTGGTTCTCGCTGGTACCGCGGCGCGGGTCGTTGTTGATCTGGCTGGCGACGAGTTCGACGACCGTCGATTGGCCGTCGCCGGTGACCTTGACCATGTCGCCGCGACAGGCGGCGACGAGCTTGCCGCCGATCACCAGCAGGCGATGTTCGGTGCCCGAGATCGAACGCTCGACGAGTACGCCGCTGCCTTCGTCCTTGGCGACCATGTAGGCCTTTTCGACGTCCTCGCGGGTTTTCAGGTCGATGAAGACGCCGCGCCCGTGGTTGCCGTCGAGCGGTTTGACGCAGACCGGCAGGCCGACGTCTTCGGCGGCTTCCCAGGCGTCTTCGGGGCTATCGACTTCGCGGCCTTCGGGGACCGGGACGCCGCAGTTGCTGAGCAGCGCCTTGGTCAGGTCCTTGTCGCGCGAGATGCCTTCGGCGATGGCGCTGGTCTGGTCGGTTTCGGCCGTCCAGATGCGGCGCATCGCGGCGCCGTAGCCGATCTGCACGAGGTTGCCGGTTTCGAGCAGGCGGATCGTCGGGATGCCGCGGTCGTCGGCGGCCTTGACGATGCTCGCCGTCGACGGGCCGAGGCAGAGCGAATCGACGAGGTCGGCGATGCGTTCGACCGCCGCGTCGACGTCGAAGGGCCGGTCTTCCATGGCCGCCATGATCAGGTCGCGCGCTTCGTGGATCGCCGTGTGCGTCACCTGTTCCTGCCAGGCGGTGACGACGACCTTGTAGACGCCGCGCTTGGAGGTCTCGCGCGCCCGGCCGAAGCCGCCGGGCAGGCCGGCGAGGTTCTGCAGTTCGAGCGTGACGTGTTCGAGAATGTGGGCCGGCCAGGTGCCTTCCTCGACGCGGCGCAGGAAGCCGCCGCGTTCCTCGTAGCTGCAACGGTGCTCGATCAGCGAGGGCAGCATTGCCTTGAGGCGGTCGTAGTAGCCGGGGATGGTGTTCGACGGACAGTCTTCGAGGTCGCCGATGTCGACGATGGCTTCGAGGGCCGGTTGATAGGTCCAGGTGTTGGGACCGTTCAGGAGGCGGAATTCAAGAAACTTGATGTCTTTTGTCGTCATGGGGTCGATGGCTATACGGAGGTCTGTCCAATGATGGGGCACACTCGGGGCTGTTGGCAATAACGCGGGAGCATGCGGGCGGATGACAAGCGGATTATAGAAAACGATCGAGGATCTTGCGGCTGTGCGCGTCGAGCGCGTTGCGGTCGCGGATCAGGTAGTGGATGCCGTGGCTGTCGGCGATCATCAGCGCCGGCGGTGCGAGGCGGCGGATATCTTCTTCGCCCTTGAGGATGAAGTCGGTGCGGCCGTGGTCGGTCTCGACCGTCCACACGCAGGGCGTGGCGTAGCCTGAGACGGCGACGATCTGCGCGATCACCGGCATGAATTCGCGGCTCGCCAGTTCTTCGGCGAGCAACGTCCGCCACGCCTCGGGAACGTCGTCGAGGCGGTCGATCCAGGCCAGTTCGTGACCGTAGGGATCGACCAGTGCGAAACCGGCGTCGGCGGCCGAGATCGGGAAGGCACGCACCAGCGCGACGCCTTCGCAGACGGCGCCGTCGGCGGCGGTGAACACCAGGCGCCCGAAGGCGTTGCGATGCAGTCGATAGTCGGGTGCGGCGCTCATGCGCGATCTTCCTCCTTGTCGGCGTTGCCGGCGCGGCTGTCGCCCGGGCCGCTGCCTTCCTCGTTCTGGACCTGTGCCTGGTAGAGGCGGTAGTAGTGGCCTTCGCAGGCCATCAGTTCGTCATGATTGCCGGTCTCGACGATGCGGCCGCGGTCGAGCACGATCAGCCGGTTGGCGTCGCGCAGCGTCGACAGGCGGTGGGCGATGGCGATCGTCGTGCGGCCGCGCACGAGGTTGTCGAGCGCCTTCTGGATTTCCTTCTCGGTCGTCGTGTCGACCGACGAGGTGGCTTCATCGAGGATCAGGATCTTCGGGTCGATCAGCAGCGCGCGGGCGATCGAGATGCGCTGGCGCTCGCCGCCCGACAGTGCCTGGCCGCGTTCGCCGACGAGCGAGTCGTAGCCGTGCGGCAGGCGCAGGATGAATTCATGGGCGTGGGCGGCGCGGGCGGCGGCGACGATTTCCGCGCGCGTCGCGTCGGGCTTGCCGTAGGCGATGTTCTCGGCGATCGTGCCGAAGAACAGGAAGGGCTCCTGCAGCACCAGGCCGATATGCTTGCGGTATTCGGCGACCGGGACCGAGCGGACGTCGACGCCGTCGATCAGGATGGCGCCTTCGGTGACGTCGTAGAAGCGGCAGATCAGGTTCACGAGCGTGCTCTTGCCCGAGCCGGAGTGGCCGACGAGGCCGATCATTTCGCCCGGTTCGATGCTCAGGCAAATGTCGCGGGTGACGCTGCGGGTGCCGTAGCGGAAGCCGACGTCGCGCAGTTCGATGCGGCCGGTGACGGCCGGCAGGTGCACCGGCGTGACGGGTTCCGGCACGCTCGAGACGTGGTCGAGCACGTCGAAGATGCGCTTGGCGCCGGCGGCGGCTTTCTGCGTCACCGAGACGATGCGGCTCATCGAGTCGAGGCGCAGGTAGAAGCGGCCGATATAGGCGAGGAAGGCGGTGAGCACACCGACGGTGATCGTGTCCTGCGAGATCTGCCAGATGCCGAAGGCCCAGACGACGAGCAGGCCGGTTTCGGTGAGCAGCGTGACGGTCGGGCCGAACACCGACCAGACCTTGTTCACGCGGTCATTGACTTCGAGGTTGTGCTGGTTGGCGGCGCGGAAGCGGGCGGCTTCGCGGTTTTCCTGGGCGAAGGCCTTGACGACGCGGATGCCGGGGATGGTGTCGGCGAGGACGTTGGTGACTTCCGCCCAGATGCGGTCGACGCGCTCGAAGCCGGTGCGCAGCTTCTCGCGCACGGTGTGGATCATCCAGGCGATGATCGGCAGCGGCAGCAGGGTGACGAGTGCCAGCCAGTGGTTGATCGAGACCAGGATGCAGGTGGTCATCGTGATCATCAGCACATCGGTGGCGAAGTCGAGGAAGTGCAGCGAGATGAAGATGTTGATGCGGTCGGTTTCGTTGCCGATGCGGGCGATCAGGTCGCCGGTGCGTTTGCCGCCGAAGTATTCCTGCGAGAGCTTGAGCAGGTGTTCGTAGGTGGTTGTGCGCAAGTCGGCGCCGATGCGTTCGGAGACGAGCGCGAGGATGTAGGTGCGCGCCCAGCCGAGCGCCCAGGCGAGCAGGGCGGCGCCGAACAGGCCGGAAAGATAGAGCCCGACGAGTTGAACATTGATCGGTGCGCCGTTCTGGTAAGGAATCAGCACGTTGTCCATCAACGGCATCGTCAGGTACGGCGGCACCAGCGTCGCGGCGGTCGAGGCCAGTGACAGCAGGAAACCGGCGAGCAGCCGCCAGCGGTAGGGGTGGGCGAAGCGCCAGAGCCGGAACAGCGTCCAGGTCGAGGGCGGTTCGTTGAGTTCCTTGCTGCAGTTCGGGCAGTCGTCCTGGCCTTCGAGCAGCGGCGTCTCGCAGAGCGGGCAGAGCGCCTGGGCGGCGGCGGGCGGCAGGACACCGGTGGTGTGGAAGGCGATCTGGCGGTCGAAGTGGTCGATCAGCCGGCCGGCGGCGACATCGGCGCCGAGCGTGTAGCGCCAGACGGCGAGGCGGCCGGCATCGTCCAGGAGTTCCAGGCTGCCGACGCCGGCATGATCGTGGCGCTGCAGGCGCAAGCCGGCGCGGCACGGATGGCTTTGCCAGTCGGCGTCGCCACCGGCATGGGCAAGCAAGCGCCGGTCGGTCAGTATCACGAGCCCCGGCGAAAAACGCAGGCGTGCGTCGAGATCGATCTCCAGCCAGGCGAGGACGGTCTCCTGCGCGGCGAGTTGCGCTTCGAGCCGGGGGCGCCAGGCCTCCGGCACAGGCAGCGCCGACGTTCCGGCGGGTATCGAAACGGCGGGAGAGGGCGATGCGTCGCGGTTATTCATGAGGATGTTTGCTTGTCTCGTTTCTGGACAAAGTCCGACAGTATACTCGTCTTCCCCGGACCAGTCGCATGCGTGCGGGCCGGTATAATCGCCGGGGTCGGATCGGGCCCGGCCGGGTCGGGAAAGAGGATTGAAGGCATGAACAGGATTAAACGCATGAACGGGATTTCCGTTGTCCTGGCGGGTCGGCGATGACAGACAGGCTCGATGTCGCGCCGCTGGCCTTCGGGCCGGATGGCACGCCGGTTTCGGCGGCTTATGGCGACGTCTATCATTCGACCGCCGGCGGTCCGGCGCAGGCGCGCCATGTCTTTCTCGGCGGCAACGGCCTGCCGGCACGCTGGCGCGGACGCGCGCGTTTCGGCATCGTCGAGACGGGCTTTGGCCTCGGCCTCAATTTCCTGGCGACCTGGCAGGCCTGGCGTGACGATGTCGAGGCGTGCGATGTCCTCGACTACGTGGCGTTTGAAAAGCATCCTTTCCGCGCCGAGGACCTTGGCCTGGCACAGGCGGCCTGGCCGGAATTCGCCGATCTGGCGGCCGATCTGCGCGCTGCCTGGCCGGCGCTGACGCCGGGTGAGCACCCACTGCGGTTGGCCGGCGGGCGTCTCCGTCTTGTACTGGTCTTCGGCGATGTGCGGACGATGGCGCCCGGCGTGACGGCCGCGGCCGACGCCTTCTATCTCGATGGTTTTTCACCGGCCAAAAATCCCGACATGTGGTCGCCGGAGGTGTGTGCCGAGTTGTCCCGGCTGGGCGCGCCGGGGGCGACGCTGGCGACCTGGTCGGTCGCCGGCAGCGTGCGCCGCGCCGTGCAGTCGGCCGGCTTTGCGGTCGAGAAGCGGCCGGGCTTCGCCGGCAAACGCCAGATGCTGGTCGGCGCGCTCGCTTAAGAGCCTGTTTTGGTGGGGATCGTGGGCCGCGAGCCCAACCGAAACAGGCTCTAAGCCGTCGCCTTCAGTTTGCTTTGGCGTCCTGCGCCGGCTTGTTCCACCAACCGCCGCCGAGCGCCTGGAAGAGCAGCGCCGTGTCGCCAAGGCGGGTCGCCTGGGCCTGCGCCAGCGCCAGCGCCGACTGGCGATAGTTCTGTTCGGCGGCAATCAGCGCGAGCCGGTCGATATAGCCGCGCTGGAACTGCTTGCGCAGCAGTCCGAGCGAGGTCTTCGCCGTGCGTTCGGCGTCGCTGGCGGCGCTCAGCGCGGCGGCGTCGGAATGCACCGCATAGACCGCGTCGGCAACGTTTTGGTAGGCATTGAGGACGGTCGATTGGTACTGCGCCGTCGTCTGCTTGACCGTTTCTTCCATCGCCCGTTGCCGGTATTTCAGCGTGCCGCCGTCGAAGATCGTCTGCGCCAGCGTGCCGGCGATGTTGAAGAACTTGCCCGAACTCCAGAACATCTGGGTGAATTGGCTGGCGGCGCCGCCCCAGGTGGCGTCGATGGTGAATTGCGGCAGCCGGTTGGCGATCGCCGCGCCGAGTTGCGCCGTGACGATGTGCAGCTGTTCCTCGGCAGCGCGCACGTCGGGACGCTGGTCGATGATGTCGGACGGCAGGCTGAGCGGCAGTTCGCGCGGCAGCTTCAGCGAATCGAGCGTGAAGGTTTCGCTCATCGCCTGGTCCGGCGTGCCGCCGATCAGCGAAGCGAGCAGGTGGCGCGTCTGTTCGAGCTGCTTCTGCAAGGGCGGCAACAGCTGGCGTGCCTGCGCCAGCGCGTTTTCCTGCAGCGACAGGTCGAGCTGCGAGGCGTAGCCGTTCTTGAACTGGCGGCCGACGAGCTCGACGGCGCGGACGTTGTCGGCGACGATCGCCTCGACGAGTTCGAGCTGGCGGCGCAGCAGCGCTTCCTGCACGGCGGCGGCGACGACGTTCGAGGCCAGCGTGACGTAGGCGGCTTCGAGCTGGAGCGCCTGGATGCGGGTCTGCGCCTCGAAGGCTTCGACGAGGCGGCGGTTGAGGCCGAAAATGTCGGGCGTATAGCCGACGCTGAACTGCGCCGTGTGGAAGTTGTAGACGACCGGCTGGTTGAACGGTGCCGTGCCGCCCTGGCTGGCCGGCGTGTTTTGCGTCGTCGAGATAACCGAGCCGTTGCCCTGGACGCCGGGCGAGTTGCCGCCGACGTTGCCGGCGATCTTGGTGCGGCTCGGCGAATAGCTCGCCTGAATGGTCGGGAAGAAGTAGCCGCGCTGCGCCTGGACGGTGTATTGCGCGGCGCGCAGGGCGGCCTGCGCCGCTTCGATCGTCGGGTTGGCAGCGAAGGCTTTCTCGATCAGCGCCGTCAGTTGCGGCGATTCGAACAGCGTCCACCAGTCGGCCTGGATGGCCTTGCCGGCGACGAAACGCTGGGCTTCGCTGCCGCTTGTCGTCTCCGGCAGCGCCTGCGTCGCGTAGGCTTTGGCCGCGGGCAGCGTCGGCCGTTGGTAGTCGGGGCCGACGGCGCAGCCGCCGAGCAGTGCGGCGAAGAGTGCCGCGGTGAGGCCTGCGCGCCCGGCGGAAATGGTCGGGACGGACATGTGCGTGGGCTGGGTTCCGGTCTTCATGATCACATGGTCTCGTTGGCCGAATCGGCGTCGATGTTGCGGTCGAAGCCGCCGAACAGGTAGGCGACGACCGGCAGGATCATCAGCGTGAAGATCGTGCCGCTGACGATGCCGCCGACGATGACGCAGGCGAACGGCCGTTGCGTCTCGCTGCCGATGCCGTGCGAGAGTGCCGCCGGCAGCAGGCCGAGGCCGGCCATCAATGCCGTCATCAGGATCGGGCGCAGCCGGATGGCGGCGCCTTCGAGGATCGCGACGCTGGCTTCGGCGCCTTCCTGGACGCGCTTGACGACTTCCTCGACCATGATGACGCCGTTCTGGACCGAGATGCCGGCGACGGCGATGAAGCCGACCGCCGCCGAGATCGACAGGTGCAGTCCGGCGAGCCCGAGCGCGGCGAGGCCGCCGATCAGCGTGAAGGGCACCATGCCGATGACCAGCGTCGCCAGCCGCACCGAGCGGAAAGCCCAGAACAGCAGCGAGAAGATCAGCAGCGCGGTGAGCGGGACGATGACCATCAGGCGCTTGGTGGCGCGCTGCGAGTTCTCGAACTGTCCGCCCCAGGTCAGCTGGTAGCCGGGCGGCAGGCTGACCTGCTTGGCGACGGTCTTCTGCGCTTCGGCGACGAAAGTGCCCTGGTCGCGGCCGAGCAGGTTCATTTTGACGATGACCATGCGCGAGCCGGCTTCGCGGAAGATGCGCGAGGCGCCGAGACGGACGTCGACGGAAGCGATTTCACCGAGCGAAATGGTGCCGGGGCCGTTGCCGACCTGCGTGTTGGGCAGCGCGATCTGCAGGTTGCGGATGGCATCGACGGCGTTGCGGTACTTCTGGCCGACGCGGACGACGACGTCGAAACGCTTGTCGCTGTCATAGAAGGCGGTGACGGCCATGCCCGACATCGCCTGGTTGATTAGCGTGCTGACGTCGTTGATGGCGAGGCCGTAGCGGGCCAGGCGGGCGCGGTTCGGCGTGATGACGACTTCGGTCTGGCCGCCGATGCGCGTGGCGGCGACGTCGGTGGCGCCGCGGATGCCGCGGATCACCGAGGCGACTTCCTCGCCCTTGTCGTCGAGGATGTCGAGGTTCGGTCCGATGATCTTGGCGACGATCTCGCCGCGGAAGCCCGACAGCGCTTCTTCGACGTTATCCTGGATGACCTGCGAGAAGTTGGTCGAGACGCCGGGGATGACCGACAGCTTCTCGGTCATGTCGGCAACCAGCTGTTCCTTGTTGTCGAAACGCCATTCGCCGCGCGGCTTGAGGTCGACGAGCAGTTCGAGGTTGTTCGGGCCTTTCGGGTCGGAACCGTCGTCGGGCCGGCCGACCTGCGTGATGACGTGGGCGACTTCCGGGTATTCGCGGATCTTGGCGCGGACCAGGTGTTCGACGCCCTTGGTCGTTTCGAGTGCCGCCGAGGTCGGCAGCGTCACGGTCAGCCAGATGTTGCCTTCGTCGAGCTTGGGCAGGAATTCGCTGCCGAGCTTCGGCGCGAGGCCGAGGGCGATGACAACCGGGATGACCGAGAGGGCGGACGCGAGCTTGGCGCGACGCATGAGGAAATCGACGGCATGGCGGTAACGCTGTTGCAACCGGTCCAGCCAGGGCTTGTGCTTTTCCGCCAGCGTGCGCGTGTCGAGCGTGTAGGACAGCAGCGTTGGCAGCAGCGTGAAGGTCAGCAGCACGGCGCCGAGCAGCGCGAAGCTGAGCGTCAGCGATACCGGCGTGAAGATCTTTCCTTCGACGCGCTGGAAGGTGAAGATCGGTACGAAAGCCAGGATGATGATGGCCTTGGAGAACAGCACCGGGTGCGCCATGTCAGAAATCGATTTCTGCAGGATGCCCTGGCGCTGGTGGCGGGCCATGTTCGATTCGGCGTCGGTCGAGGGCTTGAGCGCCAGCCGCACCATCAGCGTCTCGACGATGACGACGGCGCTGTCGATGATGATGCCGAAGTCGACGGCGCCGAGCGAGATCAGGTTGGCCGAGACGCCGCGCGCGTTCATCAGGATGAAGGCGAAGAGCAGCGAGAGCGGGATGACGGTGGCGACGATCAGCGCGGCGCGCCAGCTCGACAGGAAGATGACGAGCACGGCGACGACGAGCAGGGCGCCGACAACGAGGTTCTCGGCGACCGTCGCGACGGTATGCCGGACGAGTTCGGTGCGGTCGTAGATCGGGGCGATGCGCACGCCCTTGGGCAGCTTGGCCTGGAGCAGTTCGATGCGCTGCTTGAGCTCGGCGTTGATCTTGGCCGGGTTGCCGCCCTTGGTCATCGAGACGATGCCCTCGATGATGCTGGTGCGGTCGTCGGATGCGGCGATACCGTAGCGCGGACGTTCGCCTTCGCGTACCTCGGCGACGTCGCCGACGGTGATCGGGCGGCCCTGGCGCGAGGCGATGACGACGTTGCGGATGTCGGCGAGGCTCGAGAAGAGGCCGTCGGAACGAACGACCAGCGAGGCGTCGCCGTGGCGCAGGAGACCGCCGCCGGCAGCGCCGTTGCCGAAGCCGACCGCCTGGTTGAGCTGGTCGAGCGTGACCTGGTACTTGCGCAGCGCCATCAGGTCGACTTCGATCTGGTATTCGCGGATCGCGCCGCCGAAGCTGACCACGTCGGCAACCCCCGGCGTCATGCGCAGGAAGGGACGCACGGTCCAGTCCTGCAGCGTGCGGATTTCGCGGTCGGAGAGTCCCTGGGCTTCGATTGTGTAGCGATAGACCTCGCCGACCGCCGTCGATAGCGGTGCCAGCTGCGGCTGCACGCCGGTCGGCAGGGCGATGGTGTTGAGGCGCTCGGTGACCTGCTGCCGGGCGAAGTAGTCGTCGGTGCCGTCGGCAAAGGTCAGCGTGACGATCGACAGGCCGCTCATCGTCACCGAACGGACGTTGATCAGGCGCGGGATACCCGAGACTTCGCGCTCGATCGGCAGCGTCACCGTCCGTTCCATGTCCTGCGGCGCCTGTCCGGGCAGCTGCGAGATGACGCGCACCTGCACGTCCTGGACGTCGGGGAAGGCCTCGATCGGCAGGTTGGACAAGGCATAGATGCCGAAGCCGACCAAGGCGGCGACGAGCACCAGGACGAAAACGCGCTGCTTTTGCGCGAATGCAATGACTCTATCGATCACGGTTTGTCGCCAATACGTGCGGTCAGTTCAGCGTCGAGGAGCAGTGCGCCGGTGACGACGACGCGTTCGTCGCCGCCAACGCCCTCGCTCGCACAGCTGATTTCACCGCCGCGCGTTTGCAGCGAGACCTTCTTGCGCTGGAATTCGCCCGGGTTCTTCTCGACATAGATATAGGCGTAGATGCCCTGGTTGATGACGGCGCTGTTGGGCACGCAGATGCCCATGCCCTTGTCCTGGACGACGTAGGCGCGCACGAACATTTCCGGCAGCAACTGGCGCTTGGGATTGTTCAGCGTGGCGCGCACGGTGACGCGGCGGGTGTTCGGGTCGACGATCTGGCCGAGCTGGACGATGCGGGCCGAGAAGCGCTCTTCCGGATAGGCGTCGCTTTCGAGGCTGACGTCGCTGCCGGGCTTGACCTGGGCGATCAGGCGCTCGGGCAGGTCGATCATCAGCCACAGGCGCTTCGGGTCGGTGACGACGAAGAGCGGGGCGGGCAGCGCCGGATTGACTTCGAGTGCCGGGTTGGCATTCCGCTCGGTGACGACGCCGGCGATCGGGCTGGTCAGCAGCACGCGCTGGCCGGAGATCGTCAGGTTGAACGGGTTCATGTTCTTGATGCGCTTTTCGGCGCGGGCCGTTTCGGCGCGGGCCTGCTCATAATCGGCGCCGGCGGCTTCCCAGTCCCTGACCGAGATGGCTTCGCCCGGGCCGAGTTCCTTGGCGCGTTCGAAGGCGAGGCGCTTGCGCTCCTCGTCGGCACGGGCCTTGTTGAGGTCGGCGTAGGCGGTGCCGAAATCCGGCGAATCGATTTCGGCGAGCACCTGTCCGGCATGGACCACGTCGCCGACGGCGGCCTTGAGCGTGACGATGCGGCCGGAGAAGCCGACGCCGATGCGCGCCGTGGCGTCCTCGTCGTAGGTCAGCCGGGCGCTGAGCGCGTCGGTCGACGGAATCTGCACGCGCGGGAAGGTCTTGGCCCGGATCATCGTCAGCTGCGGCGCATCGGGCGGGAAATGCAACTCGTCGGCGCCGACCCGGGAAATGGCCGGCGGCGCAGCGTCCGCCTGGGTTTGCGGGATGCTGCTGTGCGACCAGGCAAACCAGGCGAAACCGCCCGATATGGCCACGATGAGCAGCGCGGCCCATACCAGTTTCTTGTTCATACGTCTCCGGGAGTGCTCGAAAATTGTCAGGGGCGGACGCGGTCACTTCCAGGTGATCGACTCTCGGCGCGCCCCGCATCGCTTCATGATCGGAAAAATACGGGATAATTCGGAACCGGAAAGTATTCTATGAATCCAACCTTGCCTGAACCTTTCTTTCGTGACGCATCATGAGACTCCTGCTCGTCGAAGATGATTTGGAGCTCGCCAACGGCCTCGTCAACGCGCTGGCGCAGTCGAACTATGCGGCCGATGCGGTGCATTTCGGGAACGATGCGATCACCGCCTGCCTGACGACGACGTACCGCCTGATCATCCTCGATCTGGGCCTGCCCGACGAAGACGGCATCTCGGTGCTGCGGCGCCTGCGCGCCAATGGCGTGACGGCGCCGGTACTGATTCTCACCGCGCGCGACGACCTCAAGGACCGGATCGCCGGGCTCGATGCCGGCGGCGACGATTATCTGACCAAACCCTTCGAGTTCGGCGAACTGGAGGCCCGGTTGCGCGCCTTGCTGCGGCGCAGCCATGTCGATCAGAACCTGCGCGTTTTCGGCGAAGTCGAATTCGATCCCGGTTCGCGCATCGCCTCGGTCAAGGGGCGCGAGCTCGACCTGACGGCGCGCGAGGTGGCCGTGCTCGAACTGCTGCTGGCGCGGCCGGGGCGCGTCGTCAGCAAACAGACGATGGTCGAGTCCTTGTATTCCTGGGATCAGGAAGCCAATCCCTCGGCGATCGAAGTCTTTGTCAGCCGCCTGCGGCGCAAACTCGACGACGCCGGGGCCGGCGTCGGCGTGCGCGTGCTGCGCGGGCTCGGCTACCGACTGGAGCTGCAACACGATGCCTAGGGATTCCGGCTACAGCCTGCGACAGCGCCTGCTGGTCAGGCTCTGGGGCACGCTCTTCATCGTCCTCGTGCTCAGCACGGTCGCGGCGCTGGCATTGGCGCGTCATATCGGCACGGTGGTCTACGATCACTGGCTCTACGATTCGGCGATGACGCTGGCCGAGCAGGTCAAGGTGCGCGACGGCAAGTCGGTGCTCGATCTGCCGCGCTCGTCCGTCGAGATGTTCGAGTGGGACCGCGTCGACCGCGTCTTCGGCGAAGTCTCGTCGCAGAAGGGCGGGATGCTCTTCAGCAATGCGCGCTTTCCCAAGCTTGCCGGCACGTTGACGCCGGGCAAGCCGCGTTTCTACGACACCCAGGTCAATGGCAAGCAGGCGCGCGTCGTCGCGCTGCGGCTCAAGGAAGGCGCCGCCCCCGATGACGAGGTCACCATCCAGGTGGCCGAGACGCGCGTCAAGCGCGATTCCCTGCTCAGCGACATCCTGCTGATCTTCCTGCCGATGCAGGCAGTGATTCTGGTGGTCACCTGCCTGCTGGTGTGGTTCGCCGTGACCTCCAGCCTGCGGGCGGTCGAGGATATTGCCCTGCGGCTGTCGAACTACGAGCCGGAGCGACTCGAACCGATTGACGATCTGACCTATCTGCCGAACGAATTGCGGCCCTTGCTCGATGCGACCAACCAGCTGATCGGCAAGGTCGCCGACGCGCAGCTGACGCAGCGCCGTTTCGTCGCCAATGCCGCGCACCAGTTGCGCACGCCGTTGGCGACCTTGCAGGTGCAGGCCGAGCGCGCCCTGCGCGAGTCCGATCCGGTGCGCACCAACGAGGCGCTCGCGCATGTGCTCAAGGCAATCACGCGGTCGCGGCACATGGTGCACCAGTTGCTGACGCTGGCGCGTTCCGACCGCTCGGCCGAGAAGACGCTGGAAATGGGCAAGGTCGATCTCGCCGAGCTGGCACGCGAAGAACTCGAACGCTCGGCCGACGCCGCCATTGCGCGCGGCATCGACCTCGGTTACGAAGGTCCGGATGCCGGCGGCGAACTCGTCGGCGAGGCCTACCTGCTGCGCGAGATGATCGCCAACCTCGTCGACAATGCCATCCGCTACGGACGCGAGAACGGACAGGTGACCCTGGGCCTCACGCTTTCGCCGCTGACGCTCTACGTCGATGACGACGGTCCCGGCATTCCGCCCGAGGACCGCGCCCTCGTCTTCGAGCGCTTCTATCGCCGGCCGGGCGCTGCCGGCGACGGTTGCGGGCTGGGCCTGGCCATCGCCAAGGAGATCGCCGCCCGCCATGGCGCCGTGCTGCGCGTGCTCGACAATCCGGCCGGTCAGGGCGCCCGTCTCGAAGTTCAGTTTTCCTGATTGGCCCGCCGCGGCTAAAATGTCCCCCTTTTTTGCGGGAAAGTAGCGGCATGCCGACCGGAATCATCGAATCGCTGGACCATGAAGGGCGCGGAATCACGCGGCTCGAGGGCAAGACCATCTTTGTCGACGGCGCCTTGCCGGGTGAAACCGTCGAGTTCGCCAGCTATCGCAAGAAGCCGACCTACGAAAACGCCCAGGTGCTGCGCGTGATCAAGGCCTCGGCCGACCGGATCGAGCCGAAGTGCCCGCACTTCGGCGTCTGCGGCGGTTGCAGCATGCAGCATCTTTCGTCGCAGGCGCAGGTCGCGGCCAAGCAGCGCGTGCTCGAAACCAACCTCTGGCATCTCGGCCGCCTCGTCGCCGAGCAGTTCTACGCGCCGATCTACGGCCCGTTCTGGGGCTATCGTTTCCGCGCCCGCCTGTCGGCGCGGCTGGTGCCGAAGAAAGGCGGCATGCTCGTCGGTTTTCACGAGCGCAAGAGCAGCTATGTCGCTGACATGCAGGTGTGCCTGAATCTGCCGCCGCATGTTTCCGCCCTGCTGATGCCGCTGCGCGAACTGGTTGGCGGCCTGTCGATTTCCGCGGCGATGCCGCAGATCGAGCTGGCCATCGGCGATCGCGTCACCGCGCTCGTGCTGCGCATCCTCGAACCGCTGACGCCGGCCGACGAAGACCTGCTGCGCGCCTTTGCCGATCGTCATGACGTCGTCTTCTACCTGCAGCCGAAGGGACCGGCGACGGCCTACCGTTTCTATCCGCTCGACGGGCCGGCGCTCTCGTACAGCCTGCCGGACTTCGACGTCGAGCACTTCTTCTCGCCGACCGAATTCACCCAGGTCAATCACGCCATCAACCGCGTCCTCGTCCGCCGCGCCTTGGCGCTGCTCGATCCGCAGCGTGGCGAGCGCATCGCCGACATGTTCTGCGGCCTCGGCAATTTCACGCTGCCGATCGCGCGTTCCGGCGCCACCGTCGTCGGCATTGAAGGCAGTCCCGAACTCGTCCGCCGTGCCGGCGAAAATGCCGCCGCCAACGGCCTGGCCGATCGCGTCGAGTACGGCGTCTCGAACCTTTTCGAGGCGACGCCCGAATCGCTGGCGGCGCTTGGGCATTTCGACAAGATGCTGATCGACCCGCCGCGCGAAGGCGCCGTCGAACTCGTCAAGGCGATCGGCGCCGACGCGCCGCGCCGCATTGTCTATGTCTCCTGCAACCCGGCGACGCTGGCGCGCGATGCCGCCGTCCTCGTCACGCAGAAGGGTTACCGGCTGCGTGGGGCCGGCGTCATCAACATGTTCCCGAACACCTCGCACGTCGAATCGATCGCGCTGTTCGAATTCGATCCGGCAGCGGCCGCGGCGATCGCCGCCGCCGATGCCGCGGCCCTGTTGGCGGGCGAAGTCAGCACCGAGGAAAAAGGCGCTTAATGCAAGACACCGGCCTGAGCCGGTGTCGCGTGAAATCCCGACGGCCGCCCCGGCATCCCGGTGCGGCCGTATTTCTTTGTCCTAAACCGCGGCGAGCGCCTGTTCGAGGTCGGCGATCAGGTCGTCGATATGCTCGATGCCGATTGAGAGACGCACGGTGTCGAGCGTGACGCCGGCGGCTTCCAGTTCCTTCGGCGACAACTGGCGGTGGGTGGTCGAGGCCGGATGGCAGGCCAGCGATTTGGCATCGCCGATATTGACGAGGCGGGTGAAGAGATTGAGCGCGTCCTGGAAGCGTGAACCGCCCTCGATGCCGCCCTGGACGCCGAAGGTCAGGATGCCCGACGGGCGGCCGCCCATATACTTCTGCGCCAGCGCGTGATCCTTGTGGCCCGGCAGGCCGGCGTAATTGACCCACTTCACCTTCGGATGCGCGTCGAGGTATTCGGCGATCTTCTGGGTGTTCTCGGTGATGCGGTCGAGCCGCAGCGCCAGCGTTTCGATTCCCTGCAAGATGAGGAAAGCATTGAACGGGCTGATCGCCGCGCCGGTGTTGCGCAGCGGCACGACGCGGGCGCGGCCGATGAAGGCGGCGGCACCGAGCGCTTCGGTATAGACGACGCCGTGGTAGGACGGATCGGGTTCGTTGAGGCGCTTGAAGCGCGCCTTGTGCTCGGCCCAGGGAAACTTGCCGCTATCGACGATGATGCCGCCGAGCGAGTTGCCGTGGCCGCCGAGGTACTTGGTCAGCGAATGCACGACGATGTCGGCGCCGAACTCGATCGGGCGCAGCAGGTAGGGCGAGGGCACGGTGTTGTCGACGATCAGCGGCAGGCCGTGCTTGTGGGCGATGGTGGCGAGCGCTTCGATGTCGGTGATGTTGCCGAGCGGGTTGCCGATGGTTTCGGCATAAATCGCCTTGGTGCGGTCGTCGATAAGCTTCTCGAACGAGGCCGGGTCGCGGTAGTCGGCGAAGCGCACCTGGATGCCGAATTGCGGCAGCGTGTGGGCGAAGAGGTTGTAGGTGCCGCCGTAGAGCGTCGCTGACGAGACGATGTTGTCGCCGGCTTCGGTGATCGTCTGGATCGCATAGGTGATCGCGGCGGCGCCGGAGGCCAGCGCCAGACCGGCGATACCGCCTTCGAGCGCGGCGACGCGCTTCTCGAGCACGTCCTGCGTCGGGTTCATGATGCGGGTATAGATGTTGCCGGCGACCTTGAGGTCGAACAGGTCGGCACCGTGCTGGGTGTTGTCGAAAGCATACGACGTGGTCTGGTAGATCGGCACGGCCACCGCCTTGGTGGTCGGATCGGGATCGTAGCCGGCGTGGACGGCGAGCGTTTCGATTTTCATGCGACGGGCTCCTGAAAGGGGGAAATGACGTTACTTTAAAACGTCGGACACGGAGACGGAAATATCGTTTCGTTATGTGCTTATGCATAACGGCGACAAGGCACCAAAAAGCGCGCATGCCGGCGGGGGCGGCATGACCTTCGGCGCCGGTCCCGTTCACAAAAAAAAGCGATTGTCACCTGTCAGATCTGACATTGCGCGGGATTTTTGGCGCCAATACACTGGTCCGGATTTTGTCGCGCCTCGTCGAGGAGCGACGAAACCGTCCGCACGGATGCCGGGCGCCCGCCCGCAAGCGCTTGTCGTAACGCGTCCGGCGGTAGCGCAGGGATGATTGACCGGACGGAGACGCTTCATGAATGACGAGCAGCGAGCCGCAATCCTGAGACGCCGAGACGAAGCGCTCCGACTGTTTGTCGAGCATCCGGAGAACTTCACGCCGGCGGTGCGCGAGGCCATTCTCGCCAACCGTGTGATCGTCGGCATGACGCCGTACGACTGCCATCTGGCGGCGGGGGCGTTCAGCTACAAGGTCCAGGCCGATACGGCGATCTGGCCGCCGAATAGCGATCCCTTGAAAGTGCTGTGGGCGCAAACGCTGCGTCCGGACAACAGCCAGATCTGGATGAGCTTCGAAACCGACACGCAGTTTCCTGGAGAGGGGCGCTGCCGTTTCCGCGTTCACTTCCGTCACGGCGCTGTCGCCCGTATCGAAAAGCTGACCTAGGCCGAAGGCACGCGCGGCGTGTTGGTGACGTTGGCGACTGAGGGACGAAGTTTCGAGCAGGGCGGTCGAGGTGGCCGGGTGAAACGATGTTCAACGCAGGTGATAACGCGAGGAGGTCGGTGATGATGAGTCGACGAAGGTTCTTGAGTGTGTTGGGGGTGCTTCCCTGGATGACGGTATTGGCGGCAGACAAGCCGCTGGAACTGCCGTTCTTTGTGCCCTTCCCGGGAATGGGTAAGGCGGGGGCGAAGCTGTCGGTGGATTTCGTGTGCCCGAAACGCTATCGCCCCTGGTACGCCCTGCTGGCGCCGAAGCCGGTGGACGATGGCGATCCACGGCAGGATTGGATGATGTATTTGGCATTTTTGTTCATATCGGGGGATATAGATGATGGAAGAAGGGTGAAAAAAATTGCTGGATCTCCTCGCGGGGATATTGGTGTCCCTGTCAGCCTGAAGATAAAAATCACGGCCCGTGAGTCTTCCGATGCACGACCGGTCTATGAAAAAAGCATTGAGAACGAGCCTGTGGTCGTGGCTGCAGGAAACGGCCGAATCCATCGCATTGTCGACGGGGTTTTGTTGTTGCCGGGAAAGTATCGACTCGAAGTTGAGAGTGTCGATGATATTCCGGCGCTAGTTCTAGAAAACATCGAGTTTGCAATTTCTTATCCACGCGGGAAATAGATAGGTCGACAAGGTCGCGACGACGAATGTGGTTGGGAAGATGACAGTTCTTGCGCCAATAGTGGTGCGCAATAGCTGTGGCAATAACGATGTGGACGCGTGTTCTGACGGTAGTAGCGAATTTCTTAAACAGAGGTTTTCGAGTCAACGAGGTGAAACGATGTTCTACGCAGTGATAACGCGAGGAGGTTGGTGATGACGAGTCGACGAAGGTTCTTGAGTGTGTTGGCGGTGCTGCCCTGGATGAAAGTATGGGCAGCAGACAAGCCATTGGAATTGCCATTCTTTGTGCCGTTTCCGGGGATGGGCAAGGCGGGGGCGAAGCTATCGGTGGATTTCGAATGCCCGAAACGACGGCACCCGTGGTATGCGATTTTGGCGCCACGACCTGTTGATCCGAACAAGCCGCTGAGAGGCTGGACGATGTATTTGGCATTTTTGTTCAAGGATGGCGATTTGGATGATTTCAGGCGAGTCGAGGAATTTGCTGGGTCGCTAAGTGGAAAAAATGGAATTTCCGTTCGCTTGCACGTGAGCATCGTTTCTATCGGGGGGCATGAAACGTCTCCGATATATGACGAAGTGGTGCTTGTCGAGCAAAAAGCAAGTGGTGCGGGGAATGGTCGTATTGATCGTATCGTTGATGGCGTTTTGCTAGATCCGGGTTTTTATCGCCTTGAGGTTGAGGCCGTCGATGACATTCCAGTATTGATTCCAGAAAGCCTCAAATTCGGTATTGCCTATCCCCACGGAAAATAGAAGGAGTAATTATCATGGCTGCAGAAAATCAGGAATATCTGGTCGTCCATGTCGCGCCGGCAGGTCTCACAATAGCGGACAGAAGAACCGGTGAGGATGGCAAGTCTCTCGCTGGGCACATGTGGTTCACGTTGACAAGTGCCGAAGGAGTTTCGTCTGACTACGGGTTTGCGCCGGATGAGTCACACGGAAACATGCCGTTCGCTCCTGGATACGTCTATCGCGATGATGGCAGGGTTTACAAGATCGATGGTGAAAATGCAGGAAAAGTTTACTCGTCGCGTCAAGTCCCAATTACGCACGAGCAATACCTCGCGATAGAAAGCTTTGCTACCTCAGTTGTCCTGCGCGACACCAATGGCGACGGCATTGTCGAGCAGCGCGAGCGCACGGTGAAGGATGCCGACGGCGGCAAGACCGTCGACTTGCGGACGCTCAACGCCGACGGATCGCTGGCGCGGGAGGCCTGGACGACGACAAGCGCCGACGGAGTGGCCATCGATGTCCTGCGCGACACCAATGGCGACGGCATTGTCGAGCAGCGCGAGCGCACGGTGAAGGATGCCGACGGCGGCAAGACCGTCGACTTGCGGACGCTCAACGCCGACGGATCGCTGGCGCGGGAGACCTGGACGACGACAAGCGCCGACGGGCTGACGGTCGATGTTCGGCGCGACACCAATGGCGACGGCATTGTCGAGCAGCGCGAGCACACGGTGAAGGATACCGACGGCGGCAAGACCGTCGACCTGCAGACGCTCAACGCCGACGGATCGCTGGCGCGGGAGACGTGGACGATGACAAACGCAGACGGGACGAACATCCTGACCGAACGCGACAGCAATGGCGACGGCACGATCGAGCAGGAAGAATTCGTCGTCCGGGACGATCAAGGGGTGCAGGTGTCGATCGAAAACTACGATGCAGCCGGCATGTTGACCAGCGCGTCGACGAAGACGACGAGTGCGGACGGACTGACGCTGCTGACCGAGCGCGATACCAACGGTGACGGCGCCGTCGAGCAATCGACACAGGCAGTGACGGCGGCGGATGGCGGCAAGTCGAACGACGTCCGGAATTTCAGCGCCGACGGATCGCTGAAGAGCGAGGTGTTGACCACAACCGCGGCCGATGGCGCGCAGACGAGTCGCTATGCCCTCGCCGCAAGCGGGGCGCAGACGCTGGAGGGCGGCGGGCACCGTCTGGCGGTGGGTACCTCGGGCAACAACGCGCTTGCCGGAAACGATGCCGTGACGCTCATTATTGGCGGTGCCGGCAACGATACGATGACGCTGGGTAGCGGGACGAACGTGCTCGCCTTCGATGTCGGTGACGGCAAAGATACGGTCCGGGCGAGCGCCGGCGAACACAACGTGCTGTCGCTCGGCGGCGCACTGACGCCCGACGCGCTGAGCTTCAGCAAGAGCGGCGACGCCTTGGTCCTCGGCGTCGGCGAGAACGATGCCATCAGCTTTCGCGACTGGTATGCGTCGCCAGCGAACCGGTGCCTGAAGACCTTGCAGTTGATCGTCGACGATCAACTGGGTGTCCCCGAGAACTTGCGCACGTGCACGGTCGAGACCTTCGATTTCAATGCCCTGGCCGATCGCTTCGACCAGGCGCGAGCCGCCGATCCGGCTGTGCGCGCCTGGCAGTTGTCCAATACGCTGTTCGATGCCTGTATGGGCACGGGCAAGACGACGGCATTGGGCGGCGATCTCGCCTATCAATACGCGCTGCGTGGGACGCTGTCGGGCATGGACATCGCTGCCGCGACGGCGGTATTGGCCGATCCGCAGTTCGGTCGGTCGGCGCAGACCGTGTCGTCGTGGGGCGCGATCAGCGGTGGGACGGCGCCGCTACGCTAGAGTGTGTTCTCAATGATGCGGCGAATTGAGAAGACCCCCTAGAAGGTGCACGCTGGCGGCGCCACCGTGGCGCCGCCGATGCCGTGCCGGCGCAGCGCGTCGGCGACGAAACCGTCGGCCTTGAGCGATTCGACGAAGGCGGCGAGAAAGGCACGGGCGTCCGGGCCACGGTTTTGGGCGAGGCCCATCGCCTGGCGAATGACCATGAAGCGTTCGGGCAGGAGGCGCAGGCCGGGAATCTGCCGCATGTCCATTTCGAGTTGCTGCTTGACGCCGGCGGCGACGTCGAGGCCCTGTTCGACGAACAGCGGCGTCACCGCCTGTGGATTCGGCGCGCGGATGATCTCGGCATGGTGAAGCTCGCGCGTGAGAAAGAGGTCGTAGGCGCTGCCGCGGCCGACAGCGACACGCAGGCCGGGCCGGTCGACCTCGGTGCTTGCCGTGATCGGCGAGTCCTGGCGCACCGCGTACCAGCCTTCGATATGCAGATAGGCGTCGGTAAAGGCGATCGTTTCGCCGCGCTTGGGGTCGATGGCGAAGAAGCCGATGTCGGCGCGGTCGTCGGCGACGGCATCGACCGACTGGCTGGCCGAGTCGAAGACGACGAAATCGAGGCCGACGCCGAGCCGCTCGGCGAGCGCGCCGGCGAGATCGATCGAGACCCCGTGAGGCGCCGCGTCGGGCGCGTCGCGCCGGGCCAGCACCGGGTTGCCGAGGTTGATCGAGGCGCGCAGCCGGCCGCGCGGGGCCAGCTGCTGCCGCAGCGCGTCGCTGACACTCATCGCAGGTTCTTGATGCCGTTCTCGATTTCGGACGAGAGCCGCTCGAAGATTTCCTCGAAGGTGCCGAGGCCGTTGACCTTGGTCACGCCATGACGTTGCGCATAACGGGCGATGACCGGCAGCGTCTTCGATTCGTGCTCCTTGAGGCGCTTGACGATGCGTGCCGTGCTGGTGTCATAGGCCATGCTGTGCTCGGTCTTGCTGCGCTCGTCGAGGCGGTTGATCAGGTCGAGCACCGGCACTTCGAGTTCGAAGGCCATCGAGATCGTCGTGCCGCGCTTGCGCAGCAATCCGTCGAGGATGTAGGACTGCACCAGCGTGCGCGGGAAACCCTTGAAGATGAAGCCCTTGGCATTCTTGGCGTCGCTGATGCGGCGCTCGATCAGCTGTACGACGATGTCGTCGGAGACGAGCAGGCCGTTTTCATAAAGATGGACGATCTTCTTGCCGATCGGCGTCTCGTTGCGGATCTCGGTCTCGAGCATTTCGTTGGTCGAGATGAATTCGAGGCCGAAGCGCTCGGACAGCGCCTTGCCTTGCGAGTCGCGGCCCGATCCGGGATAGCCGAAGAGCAGGATGTTGAGCGGCTGCTTGGCGACCTCGGCGGTGACGATGGTATCGATCTGCTGCGTTACCTGGGCGATGTCGGCCAGGCCGTTGACTTCGAAGCAGACGCCCTTTTCCTTGTAGAACTGCAGCACCGGCAGCGTCTTCTCGGTGTATTCGCGCAGACGATTGCGAATGACGGTTTCATTGTCGTCGCTGCGTCCCGAGGTCTTGCCGCGATTGAGCAGACGCTGGACGCAGACCTCCTCGGGCAGGTCGATGCTGATCAGGCAGGTCAGCGAAGTGTTCAGCTTGAGCATCAGGCCTTCGAGAATGTAGGCCTGCACGTAGGTACGCGGGAAACCGTCGAAGAGGAAGCCGTTCGCTTCCGGGTGATCGGTAATGGTGTTTTCGATGATCTGGACGATGATTTCGTCGGAGACCAGTCCACCCGCCGAGATGATGCTTTGCGCTTCGAGACCGAGCGGCGTCTTCTCGGCGATTTCTTTCCGCAGCAGATCGCCCGTGGACAGGTAGAAGAGGTTGTACTTCTTGATCAGGTATTCCGATTGCGTGCCTTTACCTGCACCGGGCGGTCCGAACAAAGCGATATTGAGCATGGCGGTATGGGTTGGGTTGGTTGGGCGTGGGATTCTCTGACCGGCGACGCAGCGATGAGTTTCCGCTTATTGTGGGCGCCGGGACGATGACTTCATGACGGAAGTATCCTAGTCTTCCCGGCCGGGGTCAATGCTGGTTATCCGTCATCTTTGCTTGAACCAGGCCGCGCCGGACGGGGTTTTCCGGCGCCGCTATAATCGTTTCTTTCGCCGCTTGGCGCGATTTTTACCGAAAACAGGCCGCTTTATGCTGTATGTCTATGCGCCCGATCAGGGCGATCTTTATGCCAGTCTCTTACGTGCGGCATTGCCGGAATGGTCAGTCGCCGCCTGGCCGGCGCCGGTCGATCCGGCAGCAGTGACCCATGTCGCCGCCTGGGCGCCGCCGCCGGGCTTTTTCGCGCCGTTCGGGCAGTTGCGCACCGTCTTCAATCTCGGCGCCGGCGTCGATGCCTTGTTGACGCGCGACGATCTGCCGGCTTCGGTCGATATCGTGCGACTTACCGACGCCGGCATGGCGGCGCAGATGACAGAGTACTGTCTGTACGGCGTGCTGCACTGGCAGCGCGAGATGGATGCCTATCGTCGCCAGCAGGCCGAAGGCGTCTGGCTGCAGCGGCAGACGCGGCTGCGCGCCGACGTCCGGGTCGGCATTCTCGGTCTCGGCGAACTCGGCGGTCGCGTCGCCCGCGATCTCGTTGGCATGGGCTACCGGGTCGGCGGCTGGTCGCGCCGTCGGCGTGAACTCGACGGGGTCGTCTGCCGGCACGGCGACGACGGCCTGAACGAGACGCTGGCATCGAGCGACGTGGTGTTCTGCGTCTTGCCGGCGACGGCGGCGACCCGTCATTTGCTCGACGCGGCGCGGCTTGCCTGCCTGCCCGAAGGGGCGGCGCTGATCAATGCCGGCCGCGGTTCGCTGATCGACGAGGCGGCGTTGTTGGCCCGGCTCGATGACGGCGGCCTGCGCTTTGCCATGCTCGACGTGTTCTCGGAGGAACCGTTGCCGGCCGGGCATCCGTTCTGGCGCCATCCCCGCGTCATCATGACGCCGCACGTCGCGGCCGATACCGTCGCCGAGGAGGCCGTGCGCCAGATCGCCGCGCGTCTCGGCGGCGGCGATGGTGGCGCCGCGCCGGCCGGCCGCATCGATCGTCAGCGCGGCTACTGAGCGCTTGCCAAGGCGGGCGCCGCGCTGAGGTGTCCGCTCAGCTGTCCTTTTCCGACCAGAGCGTGCCGCCGGTCGCCCACTGATCGCGTTCGACGTCGATCAGGATGATGTCGACGGCGCCCGGCTCGCAGCCGAGCACGCGGCAGGTTTCGCGCGTGAGTCCGGCGACGAGTTCGCGCTTTTGTTCCTTGGAGCGTCCGGCAAAGAGTTCGACGTGCAGGGTAGGCATGGTCTTCCTTTCATGGTTTCGGCGAACGCCGACGAGAGCGCGAGGATACGCGCGCGTCCCCCGCCTCGGCAAGATGCCGGCGGCGTCGCCGGGTGTTGTTTTTCCCTTCGGGCGGCTTGCCGCCAATGCTGTGTAGATACTACGGACGCGTATGAAAGAGTGCTAGGATGAAGCGTTTCGGCGCGCGTCGCCGTGCGACGCCGCGCTCCTTATTTTCGCGATTCGTCAAGGGAGGACGATCATGGGTGCAGTGAGCTTCAAAGGGATGCGTCTCGTCCGGGTCGCGGCGCTCGTCGCCGCCGTGTTTCCGGCACTGGTCTGGGCAGACGAGCAGGCCCTGCTGGCGGCGATCGACGCGAAGTCGGGGGCCGTCAAGGAGGTGTCGCAGAAGATCTTCGAATTCCGCGAGTTGGGGCAGCAGGAGTTCAAGAGTTCGCAGCTCGTGATGGACGAGTTGCGCAAGCTCGGCTTCAAGGTCGAGGGCAACCTCAAGGTGCCCGAGGACCTCGTCAAGGGCGGCATCGCCCGCACGGCCTTCCGCGCCGAACTCGCGGGCAAGGGACCGGGGCCGACGGTGACGGTGATGCTCGAATACGATGCGCTGCCGAACGGCCATTCCTGCGGCCACAACCTGATTTCCGGCTCCGGCCTGCTGGCGGTGGCCGGTCTGGCCGAGGTGATGAAGGATCTGCCGGGCCGTTTGCTGGTGATCGGCACGCCCGACGAAGAACGCGGTTCGCTCGGCGGCGGCAAGATCGCCCTGCTCGAAGGCAAGCATTTCGACGGCAGCGACGTCGTGCTGATCACCCATCCGGGCAGCACCTGGAGTGTCGATAAGCCGCTGCTGGCGATGAAGCGGGCAACCTTCGTCTTCAAGGGCAAGGCGGCGCATGCCGCCGCGGCGCCCGAGCAGGGCATCAATGCCCTCGATGCGGCGATCCAGACCTTCAACGGCATCAACGCCCTGCGCCAGCACCTGCGTCAGGACGTTCGCATCCACGGCATCATCAAGAAGGGCGGCGACGCGGTGAACGTCGTGCCGGCCTTGGCCGAGGTCGAGTTCGCGGCGCGGGCGCTCGATACGCCGACGATGCTCGATGCGTATGGCAAGCTGATCAACGCCGCCAAGGCGGCGGCGATGGCCGCCGGCGCGACGATGGAATATACGCCGCCGCGGACCGCCTTGCTCTCGCCGGTGATGGTGCCCGAGTATCTCGCACTGGTGCGCAAGAACATCCGCCAGGCCGGCGTGCCGGCCGGCGAGGTCATCAACGATCCGGCGCCGCTCGGTTCTTCGGACCTCGGCAATGTCGGTCATGCCTATCCGACCGTCAACATCATGTTCAAGGTGGCGCCGGAGAAGGTCGCGCTGCACGAGGACGCAATGCTCAACTACACGGTGCCGTCGGCGGGTTGGCCGGCGACCGTGCAGGCGGCCAAGGCGATGGCGCTGACGGCGCACGACCTGCTCAACGATCCGGCGCTGACCAAGCGCATCGTCGACAAGTTCAAGGCGATGAAGGCGAGCGAAGGCAAGTGACCTAAGGTGTACGGAAGAGAACGAATGAGCGGGCCGCCTTGAACAGGCGGCCCGTTTTTTTGTGCCGGCGATGCTTATGGAATGGCCAGCACGGTGAAGGCCAGCCAGGAAATGACGGCGCCGATGAAGGCGATCGACAGGCCCCAGATCAGCAGGTTCTTGAACAGCCGGTTCTTGTCTTCCGAGGCGTGGGCGTTGGCGAGATAAATCGCGCCGCTCGTCGATAGCGGGCTCATGTCGACGACGAAGCCGCAGGCGACGATCGTCGAGACGATCGGCAGCAACTGGTCGGCCGACGCGCCGGCTTCCTTGAGCAGCATTGGCGCCATCGGCACGAAGGTCGGCAGGATGACGCCGGTGGTGCTGGCGAAGGCCGAGATGACGCCGTTGACGACGCCGGTGACGAGCGTGATCGTCGAGGCGTTCGAGAACCTGGCGATCAGGCTGGCGAAGAGTTCCATGCCGCCCATCTTGGTCATGATCGTGATCATTACGGTGACGCCGGTGACCATGATGATGGCGCCGAGCGGCATCGCCTTGATCGACTTTTCTTCGTCGGCGGCCTTGAGAAAGACGAGGATCATGCCGATCAGGAAGGCGCCGAGACCGATATCCATCTTGAAGGCAGTGACGCCGACGATGTAGGCAGCCAGCCCGATCAGTGTGATGACCTGGTCGCGGCTGAAGGGCTCGATGCGGATGTTCCTGAGCGTTTCGAGATCGCCCTGCGCATCGGTCCTGAGCAGCTTCATGCCGCCGAAGACGAAGAAAGCGATGACGGCGGCAACGAGGTGCACGAGGATGTTGTTGAGCCAGATGACCATCGCCGTGTCGACCATGCCAAGCTTGGTCGTCAGTCCCGTCGTGATGATGCCGCCGATGGCGATCGGAGACATGCCGCCGGCATGGCCACCGTTGCCGGCCATGACTGCGAGCAGCAGCGGGTTGAGCTTGAGTTCCTTGGCCAGCAGCATGACGGTCGGGGCGAGCAGCGCGGCGGTGACGGTCGGGCCGGGGCCGGCGGCGCCGATGGCGAGCGCGACGAAGAAGAGCAGGATGGGCAGCAGGATGAGCTTGCCGCCAATCAGCTTGATGACGACTTTGGTGACCTTTTCGAGCGTGCCGTTGGTTTGGGCCAGGGCGAAGAGGAAGGTTGTCCCGAGCAGCATGACGAGCAGGCTGGTGGGATATCCCTTGAGGATGTCGTCGATCTTCATGCCGCCGATGTAGTGGCCGATGATCAGCGCGATGCCGAGCGCCATGATGCCGATGTTGCGCGCCGAGATACAACTGATGACGATGACGACGACGAGAAATAGCAGCGAAATGACCGCGAGTGACATGGTGCCTCCCTTGTTGTTATGCCGATTCTCATTGCGGGCCGGGCCGCCGGCGCTTGGCGTCGTGCGGCCCGGATGGGCGCGGCGTCCTACGGCCGCAGCACGATCTTGATCGCCGCGTCGTCGGTGTCGGCGAGGTGGAAGGCCTCCTTGATGTCGGCGAGCGGGAACTCGTGCGTGATCAGCGGCTTGATCGTCACGTCGCCCTGGACGACCGGACGCAGCGACGGCGGCGTCCACACATAGCGCTCGCGCCAGGTGTGGTGGACCAGGCAGGTGTTGACGAATTGCAGGCCGTCGTCATGCCAGCGGCTGATGTTCAGCGTCACCGGCTGCGTCACCCAGCTGTAGAAGACGAACTTGCCGTTATGCCGGATGACTTCCGAGGCGAGGTTGAAGGAATCGGCGCTGCCGGCCGCTTCGACGACGACGTCGGCGCCGACGCCGGCGGTCAGGCGGCTGACGATCTGCGCGAGGTCGTCCTTCTTGAGGTTGACGGTGATGTCGGCGCCGAGCGTCTTGGCGAGTTCGAGCTTGCCTTCGAGTACGTCGGCGACGATGACCGTCGACGCGCCTTTCTTTTTGGCGCACTGGGCGATGATCTGGCCGGCGAAACCGCCGCCCATGACGACGACGACATCGCCGAGCTGTACTTCGCAGTGCAGGCCCGAGTACATGGCGCAGGCGATCGGTTCGCCGAGGCTGACAAGGTCCATGTCGAGACCTGCGGGCGCCGGCTGCAACTGGAAGGGCTGGGCGACGAAGTAATCGGCGAAGTTGTTGCACCAGCCGAAGGCGATGACCTTGTCACCGACCTGGTATTCGCTGACTTTGGCGCCGACCTCGACGACCGTGCCGCCGCTCTCGTGGCCGAGCCAGAACGGGAATTTCGGGTCCTGGCGGAATTCGGCGGTTTTCGGCGGCAGCTGGCCGCGATAGAAGCTCTTGTCGGAGCCGCAAATGCCGATCAGATGATTCCTGACGATGACCTCGTTATCGCCGCACACCAAGGTCTTTTCCTGCAGTTCGATATCCCGTGGCCCTTTCAACAAGGCGGCCCGTGTCGTGACGCTCATGACTTGCTCTCCTGGCTAATGTCTTTGGAATAGTCCGGCACGCTGCCGGACTTGCGGTCGCTGGTCTTGCCTTTCGACCGTCAGGATGAGTCATCGCAATTAGGGTGCCAGCTGCGTGCTGCGACGCAATGCCATGCGCCAAAACCATGCTGATTCAATGGTTTTGACGGCATTCGGGGCGTGGTGTCGGGCTGTTTGGGCGAGGGCGGCTGAAACCGATTGTGTTGCACGATGTTTCAATCGGTGTTTCAACTGAAACGTCATGCAACCTGTGGCGCGCGTTTCGTTCAGCGGGCGTCGGCGCTTTCCTTCAGGCGCCGCCACAAGGTCGTGCGGCTGATGCCGAGCAAGGCCGCCGCCTTGCCGTAGTGGAAACCGGATTGTTCGAGCGCTCGCGCAAGCGCGGCCCGGTTCGGCGAGCGATTGCCGATTTGGAGGGTCTCGGCGACGGGCGGCGGTACCGCCGGCGATTCCGTGGTCTCCTGGCTCTCCTCACTCGACGCCGGTTGCAGGACGTCGTCGATTTCGCGCGCGCCGATCCGTTCGCCGTGTCGCAGCGCCGCCAGACGCTCGGCGATATTGCGCAGTTCGCGCACATTGCCTGGCCAGTCGTGGCGTTGCAGTCGCGCCTCGCCGTCGGCGCCGATCGTTTTGGCCGGGCGCTTGAACTGCTGGCAATAGTGGGCGAGGAATTCCCGCATCAGCGGCAGGATGTCTTCGCGCCGCTCGCGCAGCGGCGGCAGGGTCAGGCGGAGAATGTCGAGGCGGTAGTAGAGATCCTGCCGGAAGCGTTCCTGGCGCATCATCCGGAGCAGGTCGCGGTTGGTCGCGGCGATGATGCGCACATCGACCGGAATGACGCGATCATCGCCGAGGCGCATGATTTCACGCTCCTGGAGCACGCGCAGCAGGTGGCCCTGGAGCTTGGGCGAAATCTCCGAGATCTCGTCGAGGAAGATGGTGCCGCGATGCGCCAGTTCGAAGAGACCGATCTTGCCGCTGCGCGAGGCGCCTGAAAAAGCGCCTTCGACGTAGCCGAACAGTTCGCTCTCGAGCAGGTTCTCCGGCAGGGCGGCGCAATTGATCGCGACGAACGGGCCCTGGCGGCGGTGGCCGGCGTTGTGGATGCTCTGCGCGAAGATTTCCTTGCCGGTGCCGGTCTCGCCGGTGATCAGGACGTTGGAATCGAGTTCGCTGTATTCCGAAGCCGCCTCGACGGCTTTGCGAATCGCCCGGCTGGCGCCGACGATGTCGTCGAAGCGGTGCTTGGCGACGAGGCCGCGCTGGTAGATCTTGCGCCGCAGGCGGCCTTCCTGCTCCTGGATGTCGGCGATTGGCCGGAAGGTGGCGACGGCGCCGACGGTCTTGTGATTGACCTTGATCGGAATGGTGTTGACGGCCATTGCCTGGCTACCGACCGTCTCGATTTCGCCGAGGCGGGCGTTGCCGTGCTTGAGCGTCCGGGCAAGACCAAGTTGCGGCAGCAGGGCGTCGCCGGCGCGGCCGACGGCGTTGGCCTGGAGGTGTCCGTGCTTCATGGCGGCGGCATTGACGAGGCTGATCCTGCCGTCGCCGTCCACCGCAACGATGCCGTCGGCGGAATGGTCGAGCAGGGTGCGGAACTGTTCGCTGCGCACCTGTTCCTTGCGCCGGATCTGCACGGCGCGGACGGCTTCGCGCAAGGCGTGGTAGATGGCTTCGCGGCCGGTGCGGATGAAGACCGCGTCGATGCCGCAGCGCTCGGCGATCAACGTCGGCATGACGCCGCCGATGATGACCTCGACACCGCTTTCCTGCAGGCGCGCGATCGTCGGCACGGCATCGGTTTCGTCGATGACCTCGGCAACCTCGAAGCGCAGGTCCGTCAATTCCTCGATGGCGCGGGCGCCGTAGATCATTGTCGCCGAACCGACGATGGCCATGCGCTGGTCCGGAAAGGCTTTCTGCGACTGGCGCAGCGCGCGCATCAGGTCGTAGCCGGTGACCTGGATGTCGACGACCGGGATGTCGGGGTAGCGCTGGCGCGCGGCGATCGCGGTGATGCCGCGCGAGATGATCACGTCGGTGTCGACATTGCGCCAGGCGGCGATCTGGCTGGCATAGTTGGCCTGGATGATCTCGAGTTCCCAGCGCTCGTCGTCGAGTTCGCTGACCAGCTCTTCGATGATGGTGCCTACTTCCGGGTAGGGAATGAAACAAGTGATTTTTCCCACCGGCATGTCTCCGCATAATCGTTCGTCGTAGCGGCATTATCGCCCAGAGTGCTGCGCGCGCGATCCCGGATCGCGCGTGGGCGGAACTTCGCCGCGGCCGGCCGGTCGCATCGGAGAGCGTTCCGCCGTGCCGGGACGCACGCTGGCAGCCGTGCCGCTGCCCTTCCTGCATGGAGAGATCGCATGACGACGACGAAACTGCTGGGCATCGCCGGAAGCCTCCGGCGGACCTCGACCAATCGCGGCCTGTTGCGGGCGGCGCAGGCCAATCTGCCGGAAGGCGCGAGTCTGGAGATCGCCGACCTGACCGACGTGCCGTTCTACAACTCGGACCTGCCGGAAAAGCCGGCCTCGGTCGTGCGCGTGCTCGGGCAGATCGCCGCCGCCGATGCGCTGGTGCTGGCGAGCACCGAGTACAACTACTCGCTGGCGCCGGCGCTCAAGAACATCCTCGACTGGGCCTCGCGCGAGCCGGGCAATACGCTGCTGGCGGGCAAGTCGGCGGCGATCCTCGGGGCGGGCGGCGGCATGGGCACCTCGCGGGCGCAGTACCACCTGCGCCAGGTCTGCGTTTTTCTCGACCTGCGGCCGCTCAACAAGCCGGAGATCTTCGCCAATGCCTTCGCCGGCGGTTTCGATGCCGATGGCAACGTGACCGATGCCAAGCTCATTGCGCAGGTGGCCGAGCAGATGCGGGTGCTGGTGGCGCGCGTCGCCGAGACGCGTCGCTGAGACGCTGGCGGCCCTTTGCCGCCGGTGCCGTCGTCTTACCGGAAACGCGTATGCAAAAAATCATCGAAGGCTTCCTGCGCTTTCAGAGCGAGGTCTTTCCCGACCGTGCCGAGTTGTTCAGCCGCCTGGCCGACGGGCAGAATCCGAAAGCGCTGTTCGTCACCTGTTCGGACAGCCGCGTCGTGCCCGAACTGCTCACGCAGCAGGACCCCGGCGATCTGTTCGTCATTCGCAATGCCGGTAACATCGTGCCGTCCTACGGCCCGGAACCCGGCGGCGTATCGGCGACGGTCGAATATGCCGTGTCGGTGTTGCGCGTCACCGACGTGGTGATCTGCGGCCATTCGAACTGCGGTGCCATGGGCGCGATTTCCGGCGGCCAGTGTCTCGACCACATGCCGGCCGTTGCGCACTGGCTGCGTTATGCCGATGCGGCCAAGGTCATCGTCGCCGCGCGCGACTACCCGACGCCGCGCGCCCGCGCCGACGCGCTGGTGCGCGAGAATGTCATCGCCCAGCTGGCGAACATCCGCACCCATCCTTCGGTGGCGCTGGCGGTCTCGCAGGGGCGCCTGAACCTGCACGGCTGGATCTATGACATCGAGCGCGGCACGATCGACGTGCTCGACGGCAAGACCCAATCCTTCGTGCCCCTCGCCGGGCATACGCAGGTCAACGCCATGCCGTGAACGGCCCCTATTGCGGCGGGTCGGCGCGGTCGAGCTTGGCGATGCCGTCGCGGATGCGGATGAATTCCGCCTGCAGTTCAGCCACGGTTGCTGCCAGCGTCTCCGTGCGTTCCGCCTGCGCGTCCTGCTCGAGCGATTCGGCGCAGGTGGCGATGGCTTCCAGCCCCAGATTACCGGCCTCGCCCTTGAGGTTGTGGGCGGCGGTATAGACCGCCCGGAGTTCGCCGGTAGCGACGAATCCGGCGATGTCGCCGACGACGGAAGCGTTTCTTTCGGCGAAGGTCGCCAGCAGCCGGACGAACTTGGCGGGGTTGTCACCGAGGCGCGGCAGGGCCTTTCGCACGGCAACGCCGGGCAGCGCATTTTCCAGCACCTCGATCGTCGCCGCGTCGTCGGTGGCTGGCGCGTTGGTGGTGGGCGTCGGTGCCGATGGCTCGCGACGGGGGGAGATCCAGCGCAGCAGGGTGTCGGCGAGTTCCTCGGGATTGATCGGCTTGGCGATGTGGCCATTCATGCCGATCGAGGCGCTGGCGATGCGATCCTGCACCATCGCGGCGGCGGTCATGGCGATGATCGGCAGTTTCTCGCCTTCCGGTATCGCCCGGATCAACTGGGTGGCTTCGAAGCCGTCCATGACCGGCATGTGCAGGTCCATGAGCACGACATCGAAAGGTTCCGAATGGACCTTCTCAAGCGCTTCCAGGCCGTTGCCGGCGATGACGACTTCAAGCCCGCATTGGTCGAGGAATTCGAAAGCGACCTGCTGGTTGAGGTCGTTGTCTTCGACCAGGAGGATGCGCGCGCCGCGCGCCTGGTGCAGCTTGGCCTTGGCGGCGGCAAAGCCGTGTCGGGTGGTGTCGAACGGGATCTTCCTGCCGTGCTGGAGTTGCGTCAGCGCGTCGAAGAGCGCCGAGGGGGTGACCGGCTTCGTCAGGATCGAGTCGGCGTTGAGCTCCTGCGAGGTGGTATGCAGCTTGTCGCGGCCGTAGGCGGTGATCATCAGCACGGCCGGGGGCTTTTCGTATTCGCGCGGATGGGTGCGGACCAGTTGGTCCAGGCACTCGAGGGTTTTCAGGCCGTCGAGGCCGGGCATCTTCCAGTCGACGACGAGCAGATTGAAGGGCGCGTCATCTTCGAGCGATTGCTTGAACAGCGCGATCCCTGCGTCGCCCGAACTCGCCGTCGAGACGCGGATGTTCCAACGCTCGAGGATCGATTTGACGATGGCCAGCGAGGTGGCCTGATCGTCGATGACCAGCGCGCGCGTGCTGTCGAAACGCTGGAGCGTTACCGCCGGCCCGGGCGTGCCGGCGTCGTGGCGGGTGTGCCCCAGCCGGGTGGTGAATGAGAAGCAGCTGCCTTGTCCCGGGGTGCTCGAAAGCGAGATCTGTCCGCCCATCAGTTCGACCAGTTGCTTGCTGATCGTGAGCCCCAGACCGGTGCCGCCGAATCGGCGGGCAAAGGATGAATCGACCTGGGCGAAGGGGTGGAACAGGCGCGCGGCCTGTTCCTGCGAGAGGCCGATGCCGGTATCGCGCACCGAGAAGCGCAACAGGACGCCGGTATCGGTGATTTCCTCGGTGCCGACGCGAATGTGGATTTCGCCGCGTTCGGTGAATTTGATGGCGTTGCCGACGAGGTTGTCGATGACCTGGCCGAGTCGGAGCGAGTCGCCGACGACCCGCTCGGGGACTGCCGAATCGATGTCGATCAGCAGTTCGAGGCCTTTTTCTTCGGCGCTGACGGAAAACAGGTCCGCCGTCGAGCGCAGCACGTCCTCGATCAGGAACTCGGCCGCTTCGATCTCGATGCGGCCGGCCTCGATCTTCGAATAGTCGAGAATGTCGTTGAGGATGCCGAGCAGCGATTTCGACGAGCGCAGCACCTTCGAGAGATAGTCCTGCTGTTGCTTGTTAAGCGGGGTTTCGAGCGCGAGCTGGGTGAGTCCGATGATCGCGTTCATCGGTGTGCGGATCTCGTGGCTCATGTTGGCCAGGAAAGCGCTCTTGGCGACGTTCGCGGCCTCGGCGGCGTCCTTGGCGACGAGCAGTTCCGAGGTGCGCGACGCGACGAGTTCTTCAAGATGGTTCTTGTAGGCTTCGAGTTCGAGTTCGGCCTGTTTGCGTTCCGAGACGTCCATGTGGATGCCGGTCATGCGCAGGGGCGTGCCGTCGTCCGCCCGGCGGGTCACCTGCCCGATGCTCATCATCCACTGCCAGTCGCCTTTCTTCGTGCGGCGTCGATACATCAGTTCCTTGGGCGCGCCGAAGGCGAGGGTCTCCCGGAACGATGCTTCGGCACGCGCACGGTCGTCCGGGTGAATCGAGTCGAGCCAACCCTGCTTGGTTGCGGGGTATTCCTCCGGCCTAAAGCCGAGCAGCGCGGCGACCTCCGGACTCGAAATCGATTCGCCTGTGCGCAGGTCGAGATCGAAGGAGCCCTGTTTGGCCGAACGCATCGCCAGCCGCAGCCGTTCCTCGCTCTGGATGACCAGTCGCTCCGCCTGCTTGCGTTCGGTGATGTCGCGGAATTCGATGACGCGGACTTCCCTTCCCTTGTAATGGACGTTCTTTCCCCGAATGGCAAGGTCATAACGGGAGCCGTCCTTGCGAAGTCCTTCGACCTCATAGCCGTTTTCGTAGGCGCGGCGGATGTTGCCGAGCACGGTGTTCAGCGTCTCCGGGGTGATGAGGTTGAAGCCGTTCATGCCGATCAGTTCTTCGCGGCTGAAACCGGTCATGTCGCTCAGACCCTGGTTGCATTCGAGGATGATGCCCTTTTCGTGGATGATGATGCCGCCGAAGGAAGAGTCGCTGAGCGCGCGGAACCGTTCTTCGCTTTCTTTCAGGGTGGCCTGGGCGATTCGGAGCCGCAGGTTGGCGCGATGGAGGTGGTAGCCAATCCAGATCGCGGCAAACATGACCATCATGGCCAGGGCGCCAAAGAGCCATTCAGGGTGATCCGTCATCGCAGGCATGTTCATGGGCGTCTCTCAAAAGCGGAGTGCGTTGAGGAAATGTCCCTGCTTTGCATGTGGTCTAAGCTATTTTGCACCGGGTAGGCCAGAACTGCCAGCGATCGTTTGCGGGCGGGGGCGTCCGGGGCGCGACTGTTGCAGATATATCGGTATTCTCTGATATTGGGGCTGCGTTGGGAAGGTTTTAGCGCAAGACCTCCGGTCGCCTCTCTTGTTGTATAAAATATCCTGAAGTCATTGATTTGACAGAAAGATATCTCTCGTTCGAGCTGAATCTGCACGAAGTGAGGTTGTTTTCGAGCATTGACGCGGCACGTTCGTGGGTAACGGCCGATGCCTAGGGGGTATTCACCATCAAGCCTTGCCTGGGCAAGGGACTGGCAGGGCGCGGCGACAGGCGGCAGTTAATTCAACCTACGTCCAGGATGCAAGCAGAATTTTTTCGAACAGAAGCAAAATCCCGTGCTATGCTAGCAGCGTAGTACGTTAGCAACACCCCCCCTTTAGCCGCCCTTCTGGGCGGCTTTTTATTGCTCCCATTCGTCTGGCGAGCGTTCAAGACCCCGGCCGCATCGGTAATCGAAATGCTGCGGTCGCAAGGGGAGCCCAGCGTTGTCCGATCCGTGCCGATGTCTCCCCTGAATGGAAATGGGAGTGCCGTGCCAAGCTCACGTCAGTTCGGGGAATCGCAGGCCTTTACATTGTTACGGCCATCGCTTTTTGCCTTGTACAGCGCTGTGTCAGCGCGGACAACAAGCTTTTCGACATTGTTCGCATCCGGCGGAGTCCATTCCGCAACGCCGATACTGACGGTCATGGTCAATAAGGAATCGCCGAGGCTGATCGGCGCCAGTTCGACTTCCTTGCGAATTCGTTCGGCGATGGCCGTCGCCGATGCCAGCGTTGTTTCCGGCAAGATGATGGCGAATTCCTCACCGCCAACGCGTCCCAGATGGTCTGACGGACGTATCGTTTTTCGCACGACGGATGCGAAATGGCACAGGGCTTTATCACCCACCAGATGGCCGTACCTGTCATTGATCGACTTGAAATAGTCCAAGTCCAGCGACACCAGGCAAAAGGCTCGTTGATAGCGAATTGTCCTGAGATGTTCGGCCTGCAGCAATTCGAGAAAATGCCGGCGGTTTGCGCATCCGGTCAGTGCATCCGTCCGCGCCTGGTGATCCAGCTGTTCGGCAAGCAGGCTTTTCGCCTTCCAGGAGGAGTAGAGCAGTGCTGATGCGATGCATGTCACGACAACAAACAGGCCAAGGAGGCTCAAGGTCGTGAGTAATTTGTCATGCCAGTCGGAAAAATAGTCGTTCTCGACAACGCCGACCAACACATATCCGGAAAACGGGGCGGTCTTTCGGTAAGCCACGACACGGGGAATTCCGTCGATCGGGCTTCGAAGCGATACCGTTCCGGCCGAACTGTTTTTCCTGAGCGCTTCGTTGAATTCTTCCGGGAGTCCGGCACGCTTGAAAGACGACTCCGAACGCGCGGACTCGGGATGACGGGCGAGTACATCGCCGTCCTGGTCGATCAAAGTCACGACGCCGTTATGTCCCAGATAGGGCGTCTGAAAAAGCTCCCGAATCTGTTTGAGCGTGATCGCGGTGTAGACGATCCCGGCAAAAGCGCCGTCGGGCTTGCGAATCGGCTTGACCAGAAATATCGAAATTTCCCCGGTCGTCTTTGCAATGAGCGGTTTCGAAACGATCAATCCGGATTGTGGTGCTTGTTTGGCCCGGATGAAGTATTCGCGATCGGCGACCGAGGTTACCGTTCCTAAGGCCGGGCCCACGCCATGGATAATACGACCTTGCGTATCGACAATCCTGATGGCGCTGAGCTCGGGAAGAAGTTTGAGCTGACGTTCGACAAAATCATTGATGTTTGATTCGTTGCGTGGCTTCGAAACGATTACCTCCATTTCGCTCACGCACGTGGATAAGGCCAAATCAATTCTATCGACGACGCCGGAAAGCGCCTGTGCCACAACGCCGGCATAGCCGCTGACGACGAGCATGGCCCTTTCTTTGCCATGCTGCCGGCTATTCACAAGGGATACCACGCCAATGGTGATCGCCAGCAGATTGACCAATACGGTCATCGCGATCACGCGTTTCAGGAACCTGCTATTGTTCATGCTCGGCGTCGCCAGCCAGGGTTAGTCGTCGGTAAGTCCATCTTGGTCGCTGCATTCCACTTGTCAACCCGTGACGCATGGCGTGGATACTGGTCGGCTCGCGGCGTCCTGTTCTTTCAGGAAGGCGGAAGTGCCTTTACCCTCCTGGGCCTGTCATTCGAATTTCGCAGCGGTTTGCTTCAAGCGTCACGCTGCTGCAAGTTGAATTGGCCTTGCGTTTGCCATGTGGCCAGCCAATCCGGGATCGCATCGGGTGGCATGGGGTGTCCGATGCCAAAACCTTGCGCCTGATCGCAGCCGCACTGCAACAAGGCATTCGCATGATCGATGGTTTCGACCCCTTCGGCGACGACGCTGCGCTGAACGGAGTGCGCCATCGCGATCAGGCCCTCGACCAGCGCTTGATCCTTGGGCAGGATGAGCATGTCACCGACAAACGAGCGGTCGATTTTTACCGTGACGACGGGAAGGCTTCGCAGATAGGTCAGGGATGAATAGCCGGTGCCGAAATCATCGAGCGAGAACTGAACGCCTTGCTCGGTGCAACGTTCGATTTTCTTGTTGATTTCCGCCAGATCGCCCAGCGCGGTGGTTTCCAGTATTTCCAGTTCGATGGTTTCGGGCGCGATGTCCGGAAATTCGCCGAGAATATTTCGGAGACGATCCGGGAAGTCCGGGCGCTGCAAGTGCAACGCAAATACATTGACGCTGATCACCAGGTTGATGCCCGTCGATATCCATATTCTCGATTGTCGTAAAGCTTCGCGCAGCACCCACTCGCCGATCGGCAAGGTCAGTTCGGTTGACTCGATTATCGGGAGAAATTCTCCGGGAGGCAGCAAGCCGCGTTTGGGATGCTGCCAACGCAACAACGCTTCCACGCCGGTGACGGAACCCGTTTGCAGATCGACCTTGGGTTGATAGAACAGGCGGAATTCATTGTTGCGCAGGGCATCGGCAATCTGCCGGTGGATGCCTTGTCGTTCCTTAAGCAACTTGTCGCTCTCAGGGTCGAAAAAGTGACTGCGGTTCCCGCCGTTGCGCTTGGCCTCGTACATTGCCTGGTCCGCATGGCGGATCAAGGCATCCGGTTCATCCTCTGCATCGAGCGGATAAATCGTGATCCCGACACTCACCGTCGAAGTCATTTCGATGCCATTGATCTCGTAAGGCCGACTGGCGCAGTCCATCAGGCGCGTAACGGCATTCTCGACCCCGGCAATATTTTTGAGATCGCAAAAAACGACAACGAACTCGTCGCCGCCCAATCGGGCAACGGTGTCATTCCCTCGCACCGCTTCTTTGAAACGCTCGGCGACGCGTGCCAGCAGTGAATCGCCCACATCGTGTCCCCAACGATCGTTCACCGACTTGAAGCCATCGAGATCGAGGTGACAGATGGCAATCAACTCGTCATTTCTGCGTTTGCATCGACTGATCGCCTGGTGCATCCGGTCGGATAAGAGCACTCGATTGGCCAGCCCGGTCAGCACGTCGTAATACGCCATGCGTTCCAGATCCTGCTGGGCCAGTTTAAGCGCCGTGACGTCCTGTATGGTGCCGAGCATCCGGGTCGGATGCCCATCCTCGGCGAATTCAAGCTTGCCCAGGCCGCGCACCCAGACGGTTCTCCCGTCGCTCGGTCGCACAATCCGGTACTCGCGGTCGAAGTCGACGCGTTTCCCTATCACTTCGCCATAAAAATAGTGCGTCATCGACGCACGGTCGTCCTCGTGCAGCAGATCTTGCCAGTCCTGGATCGAGTGCAGGGGGAGCGTTTCGATGCCGAAAATGACGTCGAGCATGTCCGACGATATCCAGTGACCGTTGTCCAGATCGAGAACGTAGGTCCCCAAACGGCCGGCTTCTTGCGCCGATACGAGGGCGTTGTCACGTTCCCGCAATTGTCTCAGCGACGTTTCCAGGCGCTCGTTGCTTTCCTTCAACAGGCCCGTGGAACGACCTTGGCGTTGCCAGAGGCGATAGAGAACCCAGGCCGATCCATTCGCAATAACCAGAAAAACGCCCAGAATTCCGAGGAAACGCCAGACAATGGACTTCCATTCGCGGAGTTGATCGGTGATGGAGACTGTGACAATGGCGTAAAGATCGCCGGGGGTCAGCTTCCGGTAGCTTGAAACTCTTTCAACTGCGTCGCCCGCATTGTCCGTGGTGTAGGTCGCTCGTGAATTTCCTGCCGACATCCGTCGCAATAGCGTTATCGAAAGATCGTCTCCTCCAGAGAGCGTGACGTCCCCCCGCTGATCGGTATTGATCTGTGTCATGACGGCGAGATTCCGATCGCGTAAGGCGATCGTCCCTCGCTGCCCGACGTCGAAATTGCATATGGCTCGATTGACATAGCTCATCGGGAGCGCGATGAGAACGATGCCGGCAAATTTCTCATTGGGCAGCGTAATTCGGCGACCGAAAACCAGAACGAATTCTCCGGTTGCGCGGCTAAGAAGCGGGCGGGAAATCAGCAGGCGATCCGCGCTGTCATTGCGAAGGTCGGTGAAGTAGTCGCGGTCTGCGACCGAGAAACGCTGGAGCCGAGTATCGCCGTAGTGCAGAAAGACGTTCCCGTCGGCGTCGGCGATGCTCCAGCCTTCGACTTCCGGAAGCAGCGATTTTTGCTGCTCCAGCACAACGGAGACCCGCCGCCAGTGATTTTCGGCGTCGCCGCGGTCAAGACGGGAGCGCTTCAGCTCGCCTACAACCGTCTTGAGCGAAAGATCGATCTTTTCAATTTCCGAACTCAGGCTCAGATCGAGCGCGAGCGCGAGGTTTTGACTACGGCTTTCCGCTTCCCGGATATTTTGATCGTAGAGTTGTTTGATCCCCAGCAACACCACGGACACGACCAGAACGTTCAGCAATACCAACCCCGCCACCAGGCTCCGAAATATCACCGAGGAATTTTCTGAGGGCGTCATAAGGCGTTCGCTTGCTTCGTCTTGTCCCGTGGAAAGGATGGTCGTCTGTTCCGAGTTTATGTTTTTCGGCGGTATTACAAAAGGAGCATTAATGAAAAATGACTTGCTCGCGCCCTGATTTCAGCACTTGAAGCAGCTGTCGGTCTGCTTTGTGGCTCTAAAACCCAAGGCCCGATCGATTCGTCGTAAAGGCATGCAAGCTATCGTGGATGTCATGGGATCGCTCGTTGACCTCATCGAAGTACTCACGCTCGCTACTGGCGGGGATGCCCAGTTCGTCCAGGGCCGCTCTTCGGATTGCTGGCCACCCTGGTTCGTTCAAGTGATGCGACAGGTCATGGAAGTGTGTTGCCAGCAACACGATGGCCACCAGCGAACGGATCATCCCCGAATCCTCATTTGGCAGCTCGTTTTGGTACAAGGCTGCCGCACAGACAAAATCCGGTAGTCGCCAGTGCTTCGCCAGGAAGTAGGCAAGATTGCCGTGGTCGACCTTGTAGCGCAGATCTTCCCTGGCCAGATCCGGCCAGGCGTCATCGTGCAGGATGGCTATGACGTAATCTTTGAAGCGCTGCGCCAGCACCGGCACGCCACATCCGTGAAACAGCCCGGAAAGATAGGCTTGGTCGGGAAAGATGTTGCATACCGAAATTCGCTCTTCCGCAATGATTGCCGCAAATCTGCCGATCTCATAGGCACGCGACCAATACAGGTCGAGAACGTGTTTTGTCGCATCGGTGACTGCGATCGAGGCGGCCGTTGCGTTGATCAGCCGGAGCGTCTGCCGGGTGCCAATGCTTTCAACCGCCTGCTCGATCGATTCCGCGCGAGGGGCTGTGTTCTTGCCAATATGCGCGGCCTGCCGGAACAGCAAGGCGATGCTGCCTGGATCGGACGAAATGATGGCAATCAGATCGGCCGCGGAGAATGTCGCCATCGAGCCGAGTCGGCGTAGCTCGAGCAAGACGCCGGGTTGCGGTGGAATTCTGATGCTCTTGTTGATCATGACTTCGTGTCTGTAGGCAGAGTCGTCGGGAACGGACTCAAGCAATCGTCATCGGTGGGAACTTCCCTCGTCATCGGGAAGGACGTTCCTGCCCTTATCCTCTAAATGTCTGCACTCTTGAGGGCAGGCATGCTCTCATATTTGAAACCCGATGGCATGCCATTTCCCCTCCGTCTGTTCAATCGCTGTGACGCCCCATCGATTCCTATTTCCTGGGGACCGTCGCTATCAAGGCATCGATCATGCCGACGAGTTCCATCGAGTTGCTTTTCATCTCATCGCATAGCGCGCGGGCTTTCAGCTTCTCTCCGGCGTTGAAGGCTTCGATCGCCCGTTTGCCAAGCTCATGGACTTTTGCATGCGGCGCATCGATCGACGCGTACAACGCGTTGTGACCGCAGGTTTCATGTCCCTTGGCTTGGTACCACTGGCCGAATGCACAGGTCAGATGCGTTGGGAGTGCGGCGGGATCGAGCCTCTGCGCGCCGTCCAGATGCGCCTTGATTTTTCCGATGAAAATCATGTGGGCACTCTTGGCCTTGTTCAGCGACAGGTTTACGTCTTCATCCAGCGTGAATTTGGCCATTCCGGACATGAGCTTTTCGGCGATGCCGGTCATGCCGTTTGCCACATGCGTCGCTGTCTGGCATTCCTTTGCGGTTTTTTCGACGGCCGCCGAAATGCCTTCCATGTTGGCCGAAATCTCTTCGGTCGCCGCCGTTTGCTCTTCCGCCGCGGCGGCAATGTGACTCATTTGCGCCGACACCGACTCAACCTGGGCAATGATCGCCTTCAGCGCTTCCTCGGAATGCGCCGCTTCATGCGTTCCCGCCTCCACCTGTCGCATGCCATTTTCCATGGCCGCAACAGCCAGTCGGGTCTCATCCTGAATGGCTTTGATCATCTGGCTGATTTCCTGCGTTTCCTTGCTGGTTCTTTCCGCCAGTTTGCGGACTTCATCGGCGACAACCGCAAAACCGCGACCTTGTTCGCCAGCGCGTGCGGCTTCGATGGCGGCATTCAGCGCCAACAGATTGGTCTGTTCGGCAATTTCCTGAATCGTTCCGATGATCGTCCCGATTTGCGAACTGCGCGCGCCAAGGCTGGACACCGTTTTCGAGGAATCCTCGACGGTAACGGCAATTTGTCGCATCAGTTGAATCTGCCGATCAATCGTCGCCGAGCCATTTTGAGCGGTGTGTGTCGCTGTCATGGCGCCGTCGGCCGCTATTTCACAATTCCTGGCAATCTCTTCCGATGCTGCTGCCATTTCCTCGCTTGCCGCCGCGGCCGCTGCGACCTGGTTGGCAATCTCGGAAACGCTGCTGCTAATCTCCTCGGAAGCGGAATGAACCTTCTGTGCGGAGACGGAAACCGTTGCGGCCGTTTCCATCGTGCTCCGAAGCGTGGTGTCCACATTGGCGGTCAGATCGTTAAAGGCTTTGCCGAGCCGCCCGATCTCGGTCGGTCCGGATTCCAGCGGTTCGATCGTGAGATCGCCGGTTGCGAGCGCCATTGCGCTCGTCGTGGCCTTGCGAAATGAACCGACGATTTCCTTCACCAGCAGGAAGCCGGCGCCCACCCCCAGCAGAACCGCCATGCCGGCCAGCATGAAAATCAGGCGATTCGAGAGTGAAACTGTCTTCTCCATCGAGCCCGATTGTTTCAATATCGCCTGCTCGCAGTAGTCCTGTGCCTTGCGTGCCGCATCCACCATCTGTTTGTCGAGATCCGACAAGGCGGCCCCTTGCGTGTTGTTCGCGAGGATTGCGTTGGCCATTTGCTTGAAGGCGTTCTCGTAAGTGCCGACGGAGGCAAGAACATCGTCCATCAACTTCTTGCTCTCGCTGTCGCGGAAAAAGTCCTTTGACTCGCGAGCCTGGCGTTTGACGGACTCGATCGCTTTCAAGGTGTTATCCCGGTACAGCGTCTCGGTCCGGATGATGAGATTTTTCTCGTGCCGACGCGCCTCGAGGAGGTTTTTCACAATCGCCTGCATTTCATTGGAACGGCGCGCGCCATCGGCGATTTCATTCAGTCCGGAAATCGCGAAATAGCCGACGACGATCAGGAGAACGAGAATCAATGCCGTGGTCGCGTAGACCTTGTTACTCATCTTCATGTTATTCAGCATTTTGTCATTGCTCCACAGACGCCCGGATGGTTTCGGGGCGTGCAATTATCGACGATTGAGAGAGCCCGGAGTCAATTCCAATATTTTTTCGGAAATTCGCTTCTCCGTAACAGTTTCTGATGACTAATGCTGCGTGCCAGGAAAATTGAAACAATCTCGTGATGGGAAACGTACTGGCGCCAGCCGGACAATCAGCCTCCTAATGTCATGTAAACATGACATTAGTGCATTTTAATCGATTTTGAATATTCTCGACGGTTGGACGCCGTTGTGCGGTTGTATCTGCGATCAATATCCCCAATCACCGCCTTCCCTTGGGTGCCTGACGACGCTCAGTTTCTTTTCGTTGCGAGCACCAATAATGTTGGTCAAGCCCGACAAATAAACCGACATTGGTGCGTTTTGTCCCGTCCGGAGTGTGCCTGCCTTCGTCATGCGGTTTTATGTAATGCCATGATTATATGGCATATATATTTGTAGTTTCTTCATTTTAGGCGTGTGGCATGGGCTTTGCTGGAGGGTGGCCATACCGGTCCGACCAGTTGTCTTTGCCGAGCACGCCATGCCCAGTCTTTCGAATATCGCCGCCCAGAACCTGCAAAGCCTGATTGCCGATGGCACCTACGCCGTTGGCAAGACATTGCCGGGACAGCGCGAACTCGCCGAAACGCTTGGCATCAGTCGCGCCTGTCTGCGCGAGGCGGTTTCGATGCTTGAGGCGCTCGGTCTCGTGCGTTCGCACGCAGGCAAGGGCGTGTTCGTCACGGCCGGCACGGAGCGCAAGTCCGACGATATTCCGCCCAATCCTAATGGCATTCGCCCGGAAGCGATTTTCCAGTTTCGTTTCGTGCTCGAACCGGCGGCGGCCAGCATGATTGCCGCCGATCATCGCTGGAATGCCGAAGAATTCGAGGATATCCAGACTCGGCTCGAGGCGGCGCTACATGGTTTCGATTTTGTCACTGCCGCCCAATGCGACATGGAGTTCCATCGTGCCGTCGCCCTTCTGTCCGGCAACGAGGTTTTTTCCTCGGTGGTCGAGCGATACCAGTCGCAAGTCGCCTACAGCCTGCAACTCCCGTTTGCCAATCCGAAAAGCATCCGGGAAACGGCAGACGAACACCGTGCCGTCATCGGTGCGATGACCGCCCGCGATCCGGCGGGGGCACGGCGTGCCATGCAAACTCACCTCGTGCGCGCCGCCGCCCGCATCGGCATCCGTTTCTTTCAACCCTAAGCCCACCTCAACCGTCCACAGGAGAATTCCAATGCTCAACCGCTTCCTTCGTTCTCTGACGCTGGTCAGTACCGTGGTTTTGGCCACGCTCGCGCCAAGTGCTCACGCTGATGTCCTGGCCAATGTCACTAAATCCGGCACCATCAAGATCGCCGTGCCGCAGGATTTTCCGCCTTTCGGCAGTGTCGGTGCCGATATGAAGCCGAGCGGTTATGACATCGATTTCGCCAACCTGATCGGCAAGGAACTCGGCGCCAAGGTTGAACTCGTGCCCGTATCCAGTGCCAACCGGGTGCCGTTCCTGACCACCGGCAAGGTCGATCTCGTTGTCTCCAGCATGGGCAAGAATGCCGAACGAGAGAAGGTCATCGACTTCTCGGCCGCCTACGCGCCGTTCTTCAACGGCATTTTCGGCCCCGACGAAATCAAGGCAAGCAAAGCCGATGAACTCGCCGGCCGGACCATCTCCGTGACGCGGGGCTCGGTCGAGGACCTGGAGCTCTCGAAGATCGCACCGCCCAGCGCAGTCATCAAGCGTTTTGAGGATAACAATGCAACGATCACGGCCTACCTCTCCGGCCAGACGCAACTCATTGCCACCGGCAACGTCGTTGCTGCAGCGGTGAATGAGCGGAGCAAACTGCGCCGTCTTTCGACCAAGTTCCTGATCAAGGATTCGCCGTGCTTTGTCGGTTTGGCGAAGGGTGAAGCCGCCTTGCAGGCGAAGGTCAACGAGATCATCGCGAAAGCCAAGAAGAGTGGGGCCTTGAATGAGATCTCGCAACGCTGGTTGCATGCGACCTTGCCGGCCGGGCTTTGATGGAGCCTCGATCGCCGGCCGGAGTTCGCCTCCTCGTCCGGGGGTCGGGGAGGCATCGCGCCACGACTGGCGATCCCTTCTTTCCGCCCTTTCGCGGTCCCTTTGCAGCCTTTCGCGGTCTTTTATCCTGACATTCGTTTTGACGACACAGCGCTATGGCCTATCAATTTGACTTCGCTTTCATTCCTGATTACGCCGGCATGTTCGCCCACGGCCTTGCTTATACCGTCGGGCTGACCGTCGCCGGCGGTGCGATCGGAATCGGGATCGGGATCGGTGGCGCGATCAGCCGTCTCTGGAACCTGAGGCCGTTCGGAAACCTGTATCGCTATTACGTCGAACTATTCCGCAACACGCCTTTCCTGGTGCAATTGTTCCTGATCTTCTTCGGGCTGCCCTCGCTCGGCATCAAGCTGGTCGAGTGGCAGGCGGCGATCCTGGCCATGGTGTTAAACCTGGGCGCCTATAGCACCGAGATCATTCGCGCCGGCCTGCAAGCGACTCCGCCGGGACAGATCGAGGCGGCGGAATCGCTCGCCCTGACACGCTGGCAAACCTTCCTGTACGTCATGCTGCGACCGGCGCTGCGCAAGGTGTGGCCGGCCTTGTCCAGCCAGGTGGTGATCACGATGCTCGGCTCGTCGGTGTGCTCGCAGATCTCGGCGGAGGAACTGACCTTTGTCGCAAATTTTATCCAGTCGCGTAACTTTCGCGCCTTCGAGACCTATTTTTTCACCACCGCCATGTATTTCGGCCTCGCCTTGCTCATCCGTCAGGCGATGCGTCTCATTGGTCGCCACCTGATCGTGCGGAGGCCGTTGTCATGATCTCTTTCTCGCTCTGGGACATCGTGCGTAATTTGGCGATTGGCGGTGCGCTGACCTTGCTGCTGTCGCTCGTGGCTTTCGTTCTCGGTGGCGCCGCCGGCTTGCTGGTCCTTTTCGCCCGGATCGGAAAATGGCGCGTGCCGCGCGCAATGGCGCAGATGCACATCGAACTATTTCAGGGTACGCCGCTGCTGTTGCAGCTGTTCACGCTGTTCTTCGGTCTGTCGCTCTTTGGTCTCGATATGCCGGCATGGTTGGCGGCTGCGCTCGGTCTCACCTTGTTCACCAGCGCCTTTCTCGCTGAAATCTGGCGTGGCTGCGTCGAGGCGGTACCGAAAGGTCAGTGGGAGGCCTCGGCCTGTCTGGCGATGAGCTACGGGGAGCAGATGCGCCATGTGATCCTGCCGCAAGCCATGCGTCTTGCCGTTGCGCCGACCGTCGGTTTTGCCGTGCAAGTGGTGAAGGGGACCGCAGTCACTTCGATTATCGGTTTTGCCGAGCTGACCAAGACCGGTTCAATGATCGCGAACGCGACGTTCCAACCGTTCCTTGTCTATAGCTTGGTCGCGCTCGCTTACTTCGTCCTCTGCTATCCGCTCTCGCACTATGCCCAATCGCTGGAAAGGAAACTCCATGCCGCTCGTTAGCACCAACCGCCTGCATAAATTCTATGGCAAGAACCACGTGCTCCGGGGCATCAAGCTCGACGTCGAAGAGGGCGAGGTCGTCACCATCGTCGGTCGCAGCGGATCGGGCAAGAGCACGCTGCTGCGAACGCTCAACGGACTCGAAAGCATCGACGACGGCGTCATCGAGGTCGACGGCGCGCGGCTGGACGTTGACCACGCTGATGGCGACACGCTGCGCGCGCTACGGCAGAAGATCGGCATGGTTTTCCAGCAGTTCAACCTGTTTCCTCATCTCTCGGTCGGGCAGAATGTGATGCTCGCGCCGCAAGTCGTCAAGAAAATGACAAATGCCGAGCGGGAGGGCATCGCCCGCGACATGCTGTCTCGCGTCGGCCTCGCCGAAAAATTCGACGCATTCCCCGATCAGCTCTCCGGCGGCCAGCAGCAGCGCGTGGCCATCGCCCGAGCCTTGGCGATGTCGCCGAAGGTCTTGCTATGCGATGAAATTACCTCGGCGCTCGACCCGGAACTGGTCAATGAAGTGCTTAACGTCGTGCGCCGGCTCGCTGCCGAGGGTATGACGCTGATCATGGTGACGCACGAGATGCGCTTCGCGCGCGAGGTCAGCGACAAGTTGGTGTTCATGCACGAAGGCCGTATTCACGAAACGGGGCATCCGCAGGAAATGTTCGCCAGGCCGGCGACGCCGGAGTTTGCGAACTTCATCGGCTCGTTGAATTGATCGGCATGTTCGCCGGAAGAGGGTAGTGATTCGCTGCCTGGCCGGATAGTGCGTCAGCATCTCCGGTGGAATGCGAGGCGGCCTCTTCAGCTTGCTCCGGCGCGGAGACGCTGGCGTCGTGAAGCCGGTGCTGCGGCGGCCCTAGCATAGCAAAACGCCTTGCAGTGTCTTGAGACAGTGCAAGGCGTTTGCTTGATGCTGGCGGAGTGGACGGGACTCGAACCCGCGACCCCCGGCGTGACAGGCCGGTATTCTAACCAACTGAACTACCACTCCAATGCTGCCGACATTCGTTCGGCTTGCTGCTGCCGATCGCCTGTCTTATCTTGGCGTCCCCACGGGGATTCGAACCCCGGTACCAACCGTGAAAGGGTTGTGTCCTAGGCCTCTAGACGATGGGGACCCGGACTAAAACATTTTCTTTCGAGCTCTTGGTGGAGGTACGCGGGATCGAACCGCGGACCTCTTGCATGCCATGCAAGCGCTCTCCCAGCTGAGCTATACCCCCGCTCGAAAGAAGGGCGCATTATAGAGAGCCTGTCGGGGGTTGTAAAGTCCTTTTTAAAAAAATATGGAGTTTTCTTTCGACGCTCACGCGGGCAGCGCTGCCAGGCGCTTCAGCACGGTCTCGCGCGGGAAGAGTGCGACCACCGCGTCGACCGACGGCGTCTGCGCCTGGCCGGTCAGCAGCACGCGTAGCGGCATGGCGAGTTTGGGCATCTTGAGGCCGTGTGCGCCGATGCAGCTCTTGATCAGCGCATTGATGGCGGCCGGCTCCCAGGCGACATCGCGCACGCCGGTGGCGAAGTCGACGAGCGCCGGCAGTGCTTCCGGCGTCAGATGCTGATTCAATACGGCCGGATCGAAGGTGATATCGGCATAGAAGATGCTGGCCGCATCGGCCAGCTCGTTCAGGTTGCTGACGCGTTCCTTGTAGAGGCCGATGATCGCTTCGAGCGAGGGCGATGCCGAAATGGCGATGCCGCGCGCTTCGAGGCGCGGGCGAACGAGCGCCGCCAGGCGGGCCGTATCGGCTTGCTTGATGTAGTGGGCGTTCAGCCAGTTGAGCTTCTCGGTGTTGAATTGGGCCGCCGACGGGGTGATGTGGTCGAGGTCGAACCACTCGCAGAACTGCGTCATCGAGAATACTTCGTCATCGCCGTGCGACCAGCCGAGGCGGGCGAGGTAGTTCAGGACGGCTTCCGGCAGGTAGCCGTCGTCGTCGTATTGCATGACGCTGACGGCGCCGTGGCGCTTGGACAGCTTCTGGCCGTCGTCGCCGAGAATCATCGACAGGTGCGCGTATTGCGGCACTTCCGCGCCGAGCGCCTTGAGGATGTTGATCTGGCGCGGCGTGTTATTGACGTGGTCATCGCCGCGAATGACGTGGGTGATGCCCATGTCCCAGTCGTCGACGACGACGCAGAAGTTGTAGGTCGGCGTGAAATCGGTGCGGGCGATGACGAGATCGTCGAGTTCGGCATTGGCGATGGCGATCTGGCCCTTGACGAGATCGTTCCAGGCGACGACGCCGTCGGTCGGGTTCTTAAAGCGGATGACCGGCTGGACGCCGGCTGGCGGCGTCGGCAGGGTCTTGCCGGGTTCCGGGCGCCAGGTGCCGTCGTAGCGCGGCTTCATGCCCTTGGCACGCTGCTCCTCGCGCATCCGCTCGAGTTCCTCGGGCGTGGTGTAGCAGTAATAGGCGGCGCCGTCGGCCAGCATTTTGTGCAGGACTTCCTTGTAGCGGTCCATGCGCTGCATCTGGTAGAACGGGCCTTCGTCGTGGGCGAGCCCGAGCCAGTTCATCCCGTCGATGATGGCCTGGACGGCTTCCGGCGTCGAACGGGCGACGTCGGTGTCCTCGATACGCAGGATGAATTTTCCGCCATGATGACGGGCAAAGGCCCATGAAAACAGCGCGGTACGGGCGCCGCCGATATGCAGGAAGCCAGTGGGGGAGGGGGCAAAGCGGGTTCGGATCATGGTCGGAGGCAGGAAACGTAAAACGACTATTGTAAAGGAAACTCAGATCCAAATTGACCGCGCGCCCAGCTTATGGTTAAATGCCGCCCTCGATTGCGCGGTTAGCTCAGCGGTAGAGCACTGCCTTCACACGGCAGGGGTCACTGGTTCGATCCCAGTACCGCGCACCATCGAATTACGAAAACCCTCTGATTTTTCAGGGGGTTTTTGCTTTATGGCGTCGTCATTTATACCCCGGTCACCACCCCGCTTTGAGGTTAATAGTGACTTTCGGGTGACAACAGGGTGACAAGAAAACTACCCCGTTGCCTAGGCAAAGACTACCACTCAAGCCTCTTGTGCACAAGACAGATGCTTGCTCGATACCCCTTACAACATCCCAGCACTCCGCGTTCGCTCGAAGAGTGATTAGGGGGCAACTCTCCCCGTGTCAGGTCTTCTGTCGCATTGAGTGCTGTTACGGTTTCTTGGTTAGGTTCGAGCGGTGTGGTCCGAAGTTCGCCCCGCCTGATCGTCGCACACCTAGGTATCGGTGGTTTCTCGTTAAGTCAGAATCGGTTCGACAGGACCAAAATCACTGCAAATTTTCGAGAGGGGAATCGTTTGAACTCGACTCGAAGATTCCCCCCCGTCCGGGGTGGGGGCTCAAATTGAGTCTCGTAAAGAACTTTTTGTGTAATCAGAATTGAGCCAAGCAAGTTGCAGAATGATCGCGGAAAGATGGTTCGGGTGATTGACTCGTCATCCCGCATGGCAACAGGCTTTATTGTCAGGAGGTGCTCTAACCGGAGGACGAAGCTGAGATAGCGGGGAGTTGAGCGTCGGACACCTTGCTTCGTCTATTGGGGCCGACAGGGGCAGCTTCAGAGCCAGCAACCACCTCAACAAATTGAGGAGTGTCGTGAATCGAGTCCAATGCCGTGGGCCAATCTGAGCGATATGTTCTCTGAGAGATTCTTCCAAACCGCGATAGGCAGAAGAAAAACTATCCCAGTTTTCGATTGTTCCCAGTGCTCGGGCAATTCGTCTGCGAACGTCGTGCACAGATATCTCACATCCTTTCGAGTACTTCTCGATCAGGATTTCTGTTGAGATTTCCGCAGATGCAAGCAGAGTTTCAGTCACGACGTTGTAGCTGCCTTGTTAAAGTTGTCACGCACTTGCAGCAAAGGGTCCGCTGAGCCTTTGCCACTACACAGGAGGTTACGCCTCCTGAACATAGAACAGGGTTACTGCAAAGAGACTTTGTTAATCATCGTCAGGGGTCACCGTTTCCTTCTAGAAGTGATGCGGGTTAGAAAAAATATTGCCTTTTGTAGAAAGTGTTTGTTTAACCAGTCGAGTAGATAACCTCCGTATTGCCTTAGAACAACTCGTCGTGCCGAAAAAAGGCAAAGCAGCATGACGACGTCAAAAAAGGTGTTGAGGTAGTCTTCAGCAGCCCATTTGGACGATAGGTTGATGATCCTTTCTCCGGCACGGATCAGAAATACCGCAATGGAGAATAGCTTATGGAAGTGAATCAAAATTCCTCCTTCGTAGAAACAGAAGGAGGCGTTTCCATTTGCCCGTTCTTGTGCCCCCGGCGTGACTTGAGGACATGATGACTATGGGGGCTTTATCTGATTTTTTCAAGCACGGACAACTTGCGATTTTGTACTCGAAAACCACCGTTTTACGGTACATAAGCAGGTACGCTCAGAACGTACCTATAAACGGGGTGTTGTAAACCGGTCAATGTACCGATAAAATTCACCCCGTTATTTGTTCGGTACGGAGTGGCTCATGGCTACATTCGCTTACCTTCGGGTTTCAACCAAGGATCAGACCACGGAACAACAACTGGCCCAGATTCAGGGGGCCGGGTACAAGATCGCAAGGGACCGCGTTTATGTCGAGCAGGGAGTATCAGGAAAAGTACCTGCTCTGCAACGTGAGCAGTTCTCGAAGCTCAACGAACGGCTCCACTCCAGTGACTCTTTGGTCGTCACCAAACTGGATCGACTGGGCCGGGACATGCTGGATGTGATCGCCACTATCCGCGATCTCACCGAGCGTGGCATCTCCATCATGATCTTGGGTCTCGGTACGCTAGATAGCTCCCCTCAGTCGAAACTGACGCTGGCCATGTTGGCTGCGATCAGTGAATACGAGCGTGACCTGATCAGCGAGCGCACCAAGGCCAAGCTGGCGAAGCTCAAGGCAGATGGCGTGAAACTTGGGCGGCCAATGAAAACGACCGATGAAGCGTTGCGCGAAAAAGCAGAGGCCCTCTTCGCCGAAAACATGAGTTGGCGCAAAGTGGCGGGTGAACTCGGCGTCGCCCTCTCAACACTTCAGCGCATGATGAAGGCTGCTGCGTGACAAACAATCAACCCATCCCATAGCAGAAGGCTGATCCTGTTTGACACGTTCGCCCGTCGCTCCTCCGATTAGGTAACACCATAGGGGATGAGGCATCGGGTCGATTTTCACGCAACACAGGACAAGAGCCAATTCTTACCACCCTTAGGGAAAGGCCGATTACTGCCACCCATAGGGATAAGTGGCATCTAGCCAATTACTGCCCCCCTTAGGGATGAGCCAACGCGCTGCTCGTCCTTGGTCCGCGACAAGCTATTTTGCTTGTCGATTATTTAACCCGCTAGACCTCCGCTGGGGCAACCCACCGGGGGTCTCTTCGTTTCTGCATGAGGTATTCAATGAATGATCTGAAATGTGTCTTTCGTAACTTCTCTCTGTCTATCCCGACCTTCGACCATCTGAAGCACTTCCAGCGAGAGTATGAGCGTCAGCACAACGTGAAGCTGAGCAACAGCCAGGTATTGGCAATCATGCTGCGTCAGCATCAGGAACTGATTGCCGGGAGTAAATGTGATGACTGAGCGTCTCTCCGTTCAACAAGCCGAACTGCTGATTAGCACAGCCTACGACATCCTGATCAGCTATTTGGAGCAAAACGGCAACCGGCTTTCCGACCTCCACCGCCAAGCCCTTCAGGCAATGCTTGAGGAAATGACCGGTTACGCGACGGGTGCAATCTCTGGTCGCCGTGCCTTCAGTCTTGGTACGGGGTGTGGAAAAACGTCGGCCATCATCGCGTGGATCACTGCACTGCACCGTCTGGGACACCACGGGGTGTCAGTTTCCGTGTCTGCGTCCAAGGTTGAGGCTTTGTGTGATCTGAAGCGGCAACTGATGCTGCTTGGGGTTCCAGAGCGGCTGATCGGGATCAAGCATAGCGTCCGAGACGCCTCCCTTCCATCGACCGATGACGATGACCGGCTCTACCAACTGGTTACCCATGCCCGAGTCCGTGGTGGCAACGACAAGCCTCTTTTCGTCGAGCATCGCGGCCAGATCCGTGCGCTGATGATTTACGACGAGAGCCTGATTCGGTCGGACTGCGAGGTGATCTCGGAGCGAAAGCTCAGGATGGAAATCGCGGCCCTCAAGGAGAACGTGCGCGGGCGGGATGTTGAAAGCCGGTTCCTGCCCCTGTTCAGCTTTCTTGATGAAGGCGTCGCAGCCATCAAGGAGGCATTGCATCAGTACAAGGGCAACCCAAAGGCATCCCCGGTTGTTGCCATCGGTGCCCCAGAGTGGATTGATCTTGATGGATTCCGCTCCTTGCTTGGCAAAAGTTCGCAGTGGGAAACCATCCTGCGCTTCCTTGATGTCGTTGGCTCCCCGTTGCGCCTGTTGCTGACCAAGCAGGATGAGGGCCTCGTCTGGTACCAGATCAGCGTTCCGCCTGAATTGAACAACATCCTGATCCTCGATGCTTCGTATCCGATCCGGGAATTGGTGAAGATGGATTCATCGATTGTCGACAGCAGCCCTGCATACATTCGCGAGGTGAAGCGTTTCGACCGGGTGACGATGTATCAGATGAAGCACCCAAGCGGACGCCAAACCACCAGCGACAACTTCGGCAAACGCTGGCTGACGGATCGCACGATGTCGAGGGAGATCGCTCAGGTTGTCGAGCGAGTTCCCCAAGACAAGTCCATCCTTATCTTCACGTTCAAGCCTCGGGCCAACGAGATCGATATCCCGTCGGTGATCCTGCGTGATCTTGAGGATGTTGGGATCGACATCAAGGCCAGAACTCCTGAAGGCAACCCCCGGATCAATATCCTCACTTGGGGCGACGAGACCAGCCTGAATCAGTTCTCCCACTGCGAGGTCGTCATTCTCGCTGGTTTGCTTCACCTGCCTCACCTGACGATTGCCTCCCGGATTATCGGGCAGCAAGACAGCTACGAGGTCTCTACCAGCCACAAGCAGGTGGAGGAGGTTCTCGACAGCGAGATTGCACACTCGGTGTATCAGGCAATCAGCCGAGGTGCGTGTCGCGTGGTTGAAAACGGTCAGGCCAAGGCGATGGAGGTGTATCTCTTCCACAGCAAGAACAACCTTCAGGCGGCTCTTCAGTCCATCATGCCGGGAATGAAGTGGAATGTCTGGGTGCCGACGTTTGTGACCGACGACGCTAGGCTCAGTGAGATCGACATCAAGGCCATGGAGATCAAGGCTTACCTCGACAAGCAACCCGAAGATCGAGCGAAGGTGCCGACCAAAGAAATCCGTGAGGCCCTGTCGCTCGACGCTCAGATCGACAAGCTGAGGAAACTCTACGACCGAGCCATCCAGAAAGTCTGCAGTTCAGGACTATGGCAACGTCAGGGGCAGTCGCTGGTCAGGATGGGGTATCTCTTCGGGTGCTGACCAAAAAGGACATTTCTTCCTAAATACTTTGGTTTATAGAAGATTTGTCCTTTTCGTGAGATCAATCGCTTGGCCGACAAACGGAACAGCTGAACATCCCGTCACGGGGTCTTGAGTGTCATCGTTTGAAGGTCAAGCGGTAGTCTCCGGGCAATAGCTTTTATTGGTGAATAACCATGAAGGAGGATGCCCTGATCAGTATCACTTCAGAGGGCTGTCGGCTCACACCGGCAGTCCTCGTCCTCTTGCTATCTGTCGTTTTCAGGTTGTCGATCAGGCTACCCTCAGTGCAACCCGGCAGACATCCCTTGATAAACACTTTGTCCCGCCCCGAAGTAATTCTCGTAGATGTGGGCGTAGGTCTTCACCCGCTTGTCCTTCTTCAGATCGGGCGTGTAGGCCTTCGGCAGTTTGATGTAGAAGTCCCTGATGGTTCGCTCGACATCAGCCTTGGTCTGGGTCTTCAGTCGCCAATCAAGGACCAGCTTCTCGGCCTTCAGCTTGGCGAGTAGCTCCTTGGCTACTTTCTTCACGTCGTCCTTTTCCTTGTCGCTCAGGATCGGCTCGGGTTGCGTCAGCAGATCGAAGATCGCCAGTTCCTCTTCGGAGAGGTTCTCACGGTGCGCCCGTTGTTCCTCTTCCGTCAGGCTCTGGGCGAAATCCATCAGTTCCTTGAAGAAGGCTTCGAGGTTGTGGCTTGATGCGTTGTAGCTATCGATCAGTTTCTTGAACTTCTCCATGAAATCGATTCGCCCCTTGTTCTCACGGACCATCTTCTCCAGTTTCTGCTCGATCTGCCCCTTCAGCTTCTCGGTCTCGGTCGCCTTCTTGCCTTCCTCAAACTTCTTCTGGAGGGCCGCGAAATCGATCTGCGACAGGTCGATCAGTGCTTCAGCCTGTGGGCGATTCCCGATGCGGTAGCCCTCGGTAGCAATCGAGTCATCGAGCAGGGCATCCAAGTCGCTCATCACCCCGGAGATGTCCGGGGCTGGGCGCAGCGCCTTGATCATCGCGCCAAGGTAAGACACCAAGACGGACATGGGGGCGTAAGCGTTGGCCTCGGCATCGGGGAGGATGGCCTTGAAAGTTCGGGCAACCTGACCAGCCAAGAGCAGGTACGCCTTGATGGTGTCTTCTCCTGCCTGAAGGATCACGTCCATGGCCTTCTGGAGAGCTTCCAGGCGTTTTTCCGGCGGGGTGTTAACGACCCCCTTCAGATCGATGCCGAGACCCGTACAGAACGATTCTGCCCGTTTGAGCAGCCCTTCCAGTTGCTCGATCAGCGCCGTCTTGTCCTTGATCGGCAGTTGCCCCGGTTGGTTGGGCTTGGCGTAGATACGCAGGGCGTCCTGAAGGTTGCGGAAGATGCCCACATAATCGACGATCAGACCAGCACTCTTGCCCGGTGCCACACGGTTGGCCCGAGCGATGGTCTGCATCAAGGTGTGATTCCGCATCGGCTTGTCGAGGTACAGGGTCGAGCAGGTCGGCACATCGAAGCCGGTGATCCACATGGCGCAGACAAAGACCAAGCGAAGACTGGCGTCCGGGTCTTTGAATTTCTCGTCCAAGTCCTCGTTGATCATCCGCTGCCGGTGCGGAACGATGTCCAGCCCCTTGGCTTTCAGGTCTTCAATCTCGTTCTGGGATTGCGACACCACCACGGCCATGTCGGTGGTCTGCATGACCATGATTTTCTCGGCCAGCACCTCCTTGGCGTCCCCAGTGGCGGTCTTCAGTTGTTCGTGAAGATCGGCCAACTGTTTTTTCCAGAGAGCCTGAACCTTGTCGTACATCCGCACCGCTGTGGCTTTGTCGATGCAGACCATCATGGCCTTACCCCGGTAACCTCGACCAAGGAAATGCTTCACCAGATCGGTGGCGATGGTCTCCAGTCGCTCATCGCGGGTAATCAGGTGGTATTCACGGGCGAACTCCCGCTCCAGCTTCTTCTCTTGGGCTTCGTCCAGTTCGGCCTCTTCGAGGAGCTTCTCGATGTCCTTGTTCAGGTTCTCGTTGACGATCTGAAGCTCTGGCGTCCGGTTCTCGTAATAGAGCGGCACCGTGGCCCCATCCTCGATGGATCGGGCGAAGTCATAGACTGAAACGTAATCCCCGAAGACCTCGCGGGTGCGTTCCTCCTCCCCGGCAATCAGCGGCGTCCCGGTAAAACCGAGGAAGGCGGCATTGGGCAGGGCATTGCGCATGTTCAGCGCGAAGATGTCGTACTGGCTGCGGTGGGCTTCATCGGTGATCACGATGATGTCGTTGCGGTCGGAAATCTGCGGATAAGCCTCGCCTTTGTCCGTGTGGAACTTCTGGATCAGGCTGAAGACATAGCGTTGATCCTGAGACAGGAGTTGCTTCAGGTGTTCCCCGCTGTTGGCATGAACTTCCGCCCCGGTGATCGCGCCGGTTGCCGTGAAGGTCTTGTAGATTTGGTCGTCCAGTTCGGAACGATCAGTGACGATCACGAACGTCCATTTGCCGGGTAACTTGCGGAGAATCTTCTGGGTGAAGAACACCATCGAGAGGCTCTTGCCGCTCCCCTGCGTGTGCCAGAAGACCCCGAGCTTCTTCGCCGCTTCAACATCTCCGGATTCCCGCAGCGTGATCATCTGGGCGATGGCCTTGTTCACACCCAGGTACTGATGATTCTTCGCGACCTTCTTGATCAAGCCACCCCGTGCCAACTCGAACAGGGTGAAGTTCTCCACGATGTCGAGCAGCCGCCGCTTGTCGCAGAGACCACGAATGGCAGTCTCCAAACTGGTGGAACCTGCTTCGGTCTCATCGTCGATCCGCCGCCACTCGAAGAAGTGTTCCCAAGGGCTGGTCAGAGTGCCCACGCGGGTCTGTGAGCCATTGGACAGTAGGATAAAGGCGTTGGGATGGAAGAGCTGCGGGATACTCTGGCCCTTGTAGTCCTTCAGGTTGTCGTCGAAGGCGGACTTCAGGGGAACGTGCGGCCCCTTCAGTTCGATGAAGACAAGCGGAATGCCATTGACGAAGCCGAGCAGGTCACAGCGGCGCTTGTACATCTCCCCCGATACCCACATCTGCTGGGCAAGGAAGAAGTCGTTGTTCTCCGGGGTGTTCCAATCAATGACCGAAAGCTCAACCGTCCGTGGGTTGCCTTCGTCGTCAGTGATGTCGACCTTCACCCGGTCCCGCAGCAACTTGTAGAAGGCTTGGTTGGCATTGACCGGTATCTGCTTCGAGCGGTCCTCGGTCAGTTGCTCGATGGCCTGTTCATAGGCAGAAGCTGGGTAACCCGGATTGATGCGCTCCAGTGCCTTGCGAAGGCGAGGCACGAAGATGACTTCGGCGGCTGACTTGCGTCCTTCTGTTCCATCCGGCCCGAAGGTTTCGTTGTAGAGGTTGGCCGTCTCCCAACCAAGTGATGCGAAACAGTTGATCGCGGGTAGCTCGACCAGAGCGAGTTCCCCGTAGGTGGCTGTGACTTCCTTGGCTGTGAGAACGGTGGTCATGCCGCGATGGCCTCCTCAGGTTCGGGCAGATTGGAAACGTCGAGTTCGCCGGAGATGAGCTTGGGGAGCAAGAGGTCTCTGGTAGTGCGGAGATTGGTATTTTTGTTTGAAAGCGAGTCAACCAGCTTAAACATCGGCGCAACAGTATGGTCGAATTTATGTACCAACGTTTCCGCAGGGGTTAGTACTTTGCAGGCACGCGCATCTCCAAGAGAAATAAAAGGTTGAGCTGCTCCACGCTTTGGCCAAAAATCAGGCGACTTGGTAGCAAAATAAAGGAAGGAATTCGATACTCCTTGCTCACTACGCGCCCAAAATTTAATGGTGTTCTTGATACACGACCACTTCCCCCGAGCAAACCAAGTCAATCCCACATTACCAATGGCAGAAAGGACAATCCCCTCTCGGTCGAAATCAAAGTAAGACAGTTTTCCATCTGGTCCAGAGGCGCTGTATGCAGTGAAACCATCTTTAACGTAAGCCTTTTTTGTTTTCGTGGTATCGCCCCATTGAACTTCGGCAAGAACACCCAGTGGCTGATAGCTCCACCCCTCAGGGATCAACCCCAGTTCCGGCTCCACCATCTTCACCTGTTCATGCCCCGGAAAACGGAAGCGGACAAACCACTCCTCGTAGATTCTCCGGGCCATTTCCTCAAGGATGGCAATCCGTCGCGTGTTGTTTTCGATCAGGTCGTCGTAGGCGGAAAGGATGGAGGCGATGCAGCGTTGAGTTTTCAATGGAGGGAACGGCAGCTCCAGATCAGATATTTGCTTTGCACTTACATTTGGCTGTCCGGCTCCAAGTCCTTGGGCATACAAGGTCTTCTCATAATTCGGCAGCGACAGAACATAAAAAACAAAGGCCGGATCACACTTGGCCTTATCAGGTCGAATAATTCCAACACGCTGATTGACCAAAAACCGTTGTGACACTTTTAGCATCCGACCAAACTTGCCTACACTTCCGGCTCCGGTCATAGCAACTAAGCTGTCTCCCTGCTGTAAAACGTATCGGTCTAATTTGCCGGTAAAAAGCTCTCTCGGGAAATGGTCCGCACAGCGAGACTGGACGCACCCAGCTTGGATGTTCCCAATCTTGATCACGGGTATTCCACTACTTCCGAGGTCGGAACTCTTAAATGCAAACCCGGAGAAAACAGTAGCAATTTCTCCTAATTGCACTTTTGTATGGCCAGTTTTCTTCATGAGGCTGAAATGGAGAGAAGATTTGATGCGTTGTCACTAATGGCTTTTTCCAATTCGCCAGCTTCGAAGTTCAGCAACTCCAACTCTTCCGTCAATGCTTCAAATCTCTCAACAAAATCAAAGTCGTCCGCCCCCTTGTCTGCAACCCCAACATAGCGTCCTGTATTGAGACTCCAACCTTGCGACTCAATCTCAGCTAGGTTCACTGCTCTGCACACCCCTGCGATGTCCCGGTAGACACCCTCAGGGAACTGCTGCTGGAGCATCTCTTGGCTACCAGCACCTGTCTCGACTGCTTCGCCACGCCACAGCCGCACGATGTTGGAGAGGAACTCGATCTGCTCGGGCAGGAAGTCGCGGATCGCCCGGCTGACCTGTCGGTAGTAACCCCGTGCATCGATGAACAGCACTTGATCCTTGCGTTCGCCTTTGGTCTTCGCCTTATCGAAGAACCACAGGGTACACGGCAGGGTCACCGTGTAGAAAAAGTTGGACCCGACCGAGACGATCACATCCACGCCCCCGGCCTGGATCAGCTTCTTGCGGATTTCCAGTTCCGTACCCCGAGCGTCCCCTGCCGAGTTCGCCATGACGAAGCCAGCACGACCCGTCTCGTTCAGCGCGGTGTAGAAGAGCTGAATCCAGAGGTAGTTGGCGTTGTCAGTGGTCGGGATACCGAAGGGGAACCTTGGGTCATCCTTCACGCGCTCCTTGTCGACTCCTGAGACGTTGAACGGAGGGTTCGCCATTACGAAGTCGAACTTGCCGAGGGCCTTGTGCGGGTCTTCGTAGTAGGTGTTGGATTCCCGAACGTCCCCCGAGAGGCCATGCACTGCAAGATTCATCTTGGCCAACTTGACAGTGTCACCGGCCTTCTCGGTTCCGAAGACGGTCAGTTCCTCACTGGCGCGTTTCTGATGCCGCTGCACGAATTCGGCACTCTGGACGAACATACCCCCGGAGCCACACGCCGGATCGAAAATCTTGCCGTGGTAGGGTTCGATGATTTCGACGATCAGTTTGACGATGCTGGTCGGGGTGTAGAACACGCCGCCCTTTTGGCCTTCCGCCAGCGCGAACTTGCCAAGGAAGTACTCGTAGATTTTCCCAAAGGCGTCCCCCTCGATTTTCCCAAGGTCGTTCATCAGACGCAGCAATTCGATCAGGACGGAATTTGGGAGCTTCCCGTAGGAACGCGGCAGGATACCTTTCAGTTCTTCGTTCTCAGCCTCGACAACCGCCATGGCTTCGTTAGCCGCCTTGCCTACGTCTTGCCCTTCGGCCAAGTCGAGCAGGTAGGAGAATCGGGCATTTTCAGGAAGGAATAGCGCCCCCTCGGCCTGATAGTCGAACGTCTCGATCTCGGATACGTCGAGACCACTTTCGATCAGTTTGGCCTCGGCTTCGTGGAAACGCTTCTCGGCGTAGCGTAAGAAGATCAGCCCAAGGACTGGATTGGAGAACTCGGAAGGCTTTAGACCGGTATTGGCCCAGAGTTGGTCAGCCGCTGCCCACAGGCGGGATTCGATTTGATTCAGGTCGATGGTCATTGTTGTTTTGTTTTCTGGGATTAGACTGATTTTTATTCACCGAGAATTGTACTCGGCAGGAATCAGTCCGCCTACCAACCAACAACCGATATCAAGAAATCAGCAAGCGACCAACTCTGGCGGGATCAGCGAACCCTTCGCAAATTTTGGCCTTCTCTGGATATCTTTTGTCCAGCCAGCCTTCCTGCAAGGTCTCCGGCATCAATCGAAACATAACGCTGGAGCATGTTGGCGGTCGCATGACCTGATATTGTCCGCAGTTCCAAGATGTTGAATCCCATTTTGGCAAGGCGGGTCAGTGCATCGTGTCGAAGGTCGTGAAAAGTGAAGTCTTCGATTCCTGATCTATCTACAGCCCTTTTGTATGCTTGCTTCAGTGTTTCAGCCGTGACCGGAAAGACGCGACCTTCGTGGCTCCGAGGCAATGACTTCAAGAGGGAGATACACGTTGGCGACAGAGGAATGTTGCGGCAGCCAGTTTTCCCCGAGACTTTTGCCACCTTACGGACCATATCTATGTCGTCCCATCTCAGGGACAGTATTTCCCCCCTCCTGGCTGCCGTTTCCAACGCGAAAACAACTACCGGCCTTATCCAATGGTTTCTGCACCGGCCCACAGATGTCAGAAGGGCTAGCCTTTGCTCTTCGGTAAGTACTCGATCCCTTGGTTTTTCGAAGGCTGGTTTTCGTATGAGACTGACGGGGTTGTTTTGAAGGGCGAATCCCCATTCTCTTATTGCCACAGAAAATACATGGCTGATTAGCGTCAACTCTCGGCTGACTGTTGAGCCAGAAACCTCTTCAAGACGTTGATCTCTCCATTCGGCTAACCGTTGGGACGTTACTCCAGCGACTGAGAACAGTGCCAACTTGGAACGGCGCAAGGCTTCGATGCGAATCATCTCGACGTCTGCCCCACGCTTTTTGCTGCTGACTTCTAATGAGTAACGTTTGAGCAGATCACCTAGAGTTGTCTGCTCGGCTTCCGTGCGATCCATCCATTGACCAGCGTCGATTGCCCTTTCTTGCTGCCTTCCCCATCTTTCAGCATCTTTACGAAGCTCGAAAGTTTTCGATAAGGTCGGATATCCCTTGCGCTTGATAATGCACTGCCAATGCCCATTTCGTTGTCTGATAGTTGCCATCCTTGATACTCCGGGTGACAGCAGGGTGACAAACGAGGTATAAAACTGACAATGACACCTATGAAAGCCCCTCGATTGCGCGGTTAGCTCAGCGGTAGAGCACTGCCTTCACACGGCAGGGGTCACTGGTTCGATCCCAGTACCGCGCACCAATCGATGCAAATACTTAAGCCACTTTTAAAGTGGCTTTTTTATTTTGTGGGAAAAATATGTGGAAGTCAGTTTCTGCAACTGGCTGTCAAGCACGACTGCACTCCATTCCCATGGATTGCCTATGACACCCGGACCCGTCGCTAGTGGCAATGACTTTGGAAAATGGCCGCGATAGTCCGTTCAGGTTTCCTGTTGTTACTCATCGCGAGCTTTCTTGGTCATTCCTCGAGGGATGCATAGCGTCCGTTTGTTGCTGCTTGCACAGGAATGGCAGTGAAAGAAAAAACCTGCCTAGCTCTGAATTGAATCGTTTGCGTGCTGCTGCCAGGCTGATTCCATTCGTAGAGTCCGGACTGTCAAATCGAACGCTGCCTGTCGGGCGAGCTTGACAGATGATGCTGTTCTGCGAACGGCCGGCGAAGACCGAAGGGCAAGGAAGTCATTGGCAAAGGTCTGAAGCGCCTCAATGATCGATATTTTGGGGGCGATGAATCGGTCGGTAACGGCTTCGCTTGTGAGAGCATTGAATTGGAATTGGCGTTGGGCAAATCCAAACGGCGCACTCATGTCATCCTCATTGGCGCGAGTCCGTTTAAAGCGAAGCGCATGTGCAAGTGCCTTTGCGCACGGATGACGGCGTAAAAGATAAATTCTAATAAGTCTTTGTTTGATTTGGCCTTGTGTCGTTATAGAATCATCGAATGACCCGATCTGACTTGATAGAACTTTTGGCGGCGCGTTTTCCGCTGCTGACCGCCAAAGATGTGGATGCTTCCGTTCGGGAAATTACCGATGCAATCAGCCTGGCGCTTTTGGCGGGGCGACGAACCGAGATTCGCGGGTTCGGCTGCTTTGCGCTGAACTACCGCCCCCCCAGAATTGGGCGTAACCCGAAATCCGGCGAAGTCGTCAATGTCCCGGAAAAATGGGTGCCTCACTTCAAGGCAGGTAAGGAAATGCGGGAGGCTGTGGATGCATCGGCCAGGCCGGTCTTGGCGAGAAAGGTCGCCTGACGAATTGCGGATAAAAAAATCCCGCGCCAGTGTGGCACGGGACATAAATCTCATCATTGCGATGAGTCAGGGAGGGTCAAACATTGTCAGCAGGGGATGCTGAAGCAATGATTGCAGTGTACGACTGAGCGATCTCCCCGTCTGTGTCGGCTTCAAGGTGTTTGGGTAACGGTTTGTGCAGGGCTTGGCGTCTAACGTCTGAGGACATCCCAAGGAGGTGGCGTTTTACCTCGTTACGCTGACACTGGATAATGCCGAATTGAATAACCTCTGCAGAGATCAGCATGGCAAAACGCACGACACCACCGATTACCCTTCCGGAATATGAGCGGCTATTTCGGACAATCCATGCCGTTTGTGCGACCGAACAGAGCGACCCGACAAAGTCGTCCCTCTTTTTTTCAGTTGCAGGGGCGTATCTGATCAAGCGGCATCACAAACTGGACTCGGCGTCCCCGGTTGCCGGCGTGGCGGGGTATAACGTCAGTGGATCAGGCAAGTTCTCCATTGTTTTTGGAAAAACTACGAGTGGGGCGTACCTTGCAGATAGCGATCATTTCCATTGCTGGGTTGAAGTCGATGGATGGGTCGTCGATCTGATGGCACCCTTGTTTAACGAGGCGGCGTCTGCTGATCGCAAGGTCGAATCCATTCCGCGATTCATGTTCCAGAAACCTGTGATTGCTGATGTCAGTGCGATTGGAATTGATAAGCCAGGTGCATATTTCCACATTCCGAACGATCGATTGACGACAGACTTGATGACGGGGTTTGCGGAAAATCCGGTGTGTTCGGACCTGGTTCGAATATGCGATCAATGGTATGCCCGTCCGCCCAGGAAGATTGCGCCGAGTATTGGAATAGAGGATCAAGCGGGGAATGCCGAAGAAGTTTGTCTGTCGCCCCTGCGGATCACGGGGGCTTGGTAATACTCTCCGTATTCTCAAGGGGCTGATTTTCGGCGATTCTGTTGAAAAACTCGAATTGAAATCGGGTTTGAGGTGGGGCGGCAGGCAACGGGAACTGCCTCACAGCCCTTTCGGACGTTTCATTCGGGCTTTGCCGCCCGGCTTGTTAGTTGATCTGTAGGGTTTCGCGTTAAGCGGGCGCACCTATCCTGTTGAAGGGCGGTCCTTGGCTGGTGAGTTTGGCCATGCGACGGAGATTCTGAGCGATGCCTGCCAGCGTGAATTCGTCAGTCGCGCCAGTCAGCCCACGTAGACGTAAGCGATCAAGCCTCAGGATTGACTTGAGATGGGCAAACAGCATTTCGACCTTCTTCCGTTCGCAGCATGAGCGTTGATACTCGAGTGTCGTCGCAATCTGGCGTGCCACATTACGAGCATCCTCATGAATGCTGCGGTGGATCATGCGGGATCTCATGTTCGGACAGCACTGGAACTTCATTGTGCAGCTTGCGCAATCAGATTGCTGGGCGCGATAGATGATGGTTTCTGCTTTGGTGATGCGAGTACGTGGCTTTTTGAATATACGCCATTGCTTGCGCAGGGGTTTGTCTGCCGGACAGCGA
>NZ_FNCY01000019.1 GCF_900099695.1 Propionivibrio dicarboxylicus
GCAGCACCACGTTCCCGAATACCAGCAATACCATCAGCCCGAATATGCAGATCAGCAGCCATTCGAGCGACTTCAGCAACAGCCTTGAAAACATCCCTTTACTCCCCTTTTGCTTGCAAAGCGTCCGGCCGGATCAGCCGAACGACAGTTGAACCTTCATCTGCGACGACCGGTCCCGGGCGATCGCAAACGCCTCGGCGATCCGTTCCATCGGCAGCGTCGTCGTGATCACCGGCCGCACATCGATCCGCTTTTCACGGATCAGCCGCGCCGCCACCGCGTATTCCGGGTGGAAGCGATGCGTGCCGACCAGACGGATTTCCTTGCCGACCAGCGCATTGATCGGAATGTCGGCACTGCCCGTGACACCGACCTGAACGATGGTGCCGCGCGGACGAATCACCGGAAACGCCTGTTTCAGCACGCCGCCCACGCCAGTACATTCGAATACTACGTCGAAATAGCCTTTGTCAGCGGAATATTCGGCCGAAAGACGATCGGGTTCCTGCGCCGCGTTGATGGCGACATTGGCGCCCATCTGCAGCGCCGCCTTGAGCGGCGCTTCGGAAATATCCATGGCGACGATTTCCTGCGCGCCCGCCACCCGTGCCGCGCCGATCAGCAAGGCGCCGATCGGTCCGGCCCCGGTCACCAGCACGCGTTTGCCGAGCAGGCTGCCGGCCTGCTTGACGGCATGCACCCCCACCGCGAGCGGTTCGGTACAGGCTGCCTCGCCGAGCGAAACCTCGTTGCCCATCGGTTCGCACTGGACGTCCTCGGCGACCAGTCGGTCGCGGAATCCGCCGTGCGTATGCGGCTTGCGCATGGCGCTGCCGAAGAACTGCATGTCGAGGCAATGCTGCGGTTCCCCAGCCAGGCAGAACTTGCAGCGCCCGCAGGGACGGCTCGGGCTGACCGCAACGCGGTCGCCGGGACGCACACGCGTGACGCGCTCGCCGACCGCTTCCACCGTGCCCGCCACCTCGTGGCCCATGACGATCGGTTCGGTCACACGGATCGTGCCGATGCCGCCTTCCCAGTAGTAGTGGATGTCCGACCCGCAAACGCCGCCCGCACCGATGCGGATCAACACCTGCGTCGGCCCGACCTCGCCGACCTCGCGGGTTTCAATGCGGACGTCTTCCTGCCCGTACAAGACACATGCGCGCGTTTCCATGATTCGCTCCCGAAAACGGCTCAGAATGCCTGGATCTTGGCCCAGACGCCGTCATCGACGGGAATGCCGTTGGCAAGATTGGCAGCACGGATCGCCGCCGAATTCTCGCCCGGGAACAGCACGGGTTTGCCGGCATCGACCGGCACCGAGCCGTGCAGATTGTCGAGCGCTTCGTTGACCGCTGCGGCCAGATAATCGTCGCCGGCGATGCGCGTGGCATCGATGGCGAGAAACATCTGCGACAGGCCGTACTCATCGGCGCCGAGCTTGCCGACCCCATGCGTCGAGCGTCCGCCCGAGAGCACGGCGGCGACGAGGTCGAGCACGATCGACATCGCCGAGCCCTTCCAGTAGCCGATCGGCAGCACGCGCCAGGTCTTGGAGATCTCGCGCGGATCGCAGGAGAGCTGGCCCTGTTCGTCATAACCACCGGGGACCGGCAGCAATTCGCCGCGCGAGGCCTTGTTTTCCATCTGACCGTAGGAGAATTGCGCCATCGCGATGTCGACGACGACGTGCCCTTCGGCACGCGGCACCGCCATGACGAACGGGTTGTTGCCGATACGCCGGTCCTTGGCGCCCCAGGCGGGCATGTTCGGCTGGGTGTTGGTCCAGCAGATGCCGACGCAGCCGGCATCGGCCGCTTGCCAGCCGTAGGTACCGCCGCGCAGCCAGTGGTTGGTGTTGGCCAGCGCGACGCAGCCGATGCCGTGTTCGCGCGCCAGTTCGATGGCGCGATCCATGGAACGCTTGGCATTGACGTTGCCAAGACCGAGGTTGCCGTCCCAGCGCTCGAAGGCGCCCATGGCGGCGACGCAGGTGGGCTTGGCCTTGAGATCGATATAGCCCTTGTCGATGTACTCGACGACGCGGGGGAACCGATTGACGCCGTGGGAATAGACCCCGTCGCAGGTGGTTTCCGCCATCAAGCGCGCCGACAACTCGGCGCTTTCTGCATCGCAGCCCTTCTTGATCAGGACGCGCTGGAATTCGGCCTTCAATTCGTCAAACGTAATGCGTGGCATGTCTTGCTAACTCCTCTCGGTTCTTGCATTCAATTCGTTGCGGCGGGATCCGGCGGGTTCGCCAGGATCAATAACCCTTTTGCGCGCGGTAGCCCTTGAGCACTTCGTCGGCCACCCAGGTCGAGCGCACGGCGCTCTCGACGTTGCCCGGACACGGCGCGACGCCATTGAGATCGTCGACGATGCTCTGAATGAAGGGTTGCTGGACGTGGGCCGGATTCGGGATATCCATGTCGACCGATTGGGTGTCGGTGACAAGCTTCAGCGGCTTGTCGGAGAAGAACTCGAAGGAGATCCGCCCCTTCGAGCCGACGATCTCGACGTAGTCCTCGTCGTTGCCGCAGACATAACACCACGAGCCGAAGCCCTGCACGCCGCTGGCATGGCGCCAGGTCGCCGTGACGGTGTCCTCGACGTCATAGAGTCCGGCCTGGTTGCTGGCGATGCCATGCACCTCTTCGATCGCGCCAAAGAGGAAGTCGAACAGGTCGAGTTCGTGGATGCCCATGTCAAGGAACTTGCCGCCCCCCGACACCGCGGGAATCAGCCGCCACGGCAGCGTCGCACGCGAGAGATCCTCGGGCGCCGGGCGCTGGTGCTGGACGGCGCGCACGGTGCGCACCTCGCCGATGACACCGGCATCGATCCACTGCTTGATCTGAAGAAAACGCGGCATGGCGCGACGATAGAAGGCGACGAACAGGCGCACACCACGCTGCTCGCAGACCTCGACGATCTCGCGGCACTCTTCGAAACGCATGGCCATGGGCTTTTCGACATACACATGCTTGCCGGCTTTGGCGACGTCGAGCGCGAGCGGCTTGTGCGACGACGGCGGCGTCGCCACATAGACGGCCTGCACCGCCGGATCGGCGAGCAGTTCGGCCGTCGTGTCATAGGCCTTGGCGACGCCATGGCGCTCGGCGAAGGAGCGCGTCATCGCCACATCGGCACTGGTCACGGCGACGAGCGCCGAATTGTTCGACTTGTAGAATCCCGGCCCGCTCTTGACCTCGGCGACCGCGCCGCAGCCGATCATCCCCCACTGGATCGTTGCCATCATCAAACTCCTTCGAGCAAAGACAGACGCACCTTGACGACGACCTTGCGGATCGCCTCGGGCGCGTCGAACGCACAGCCCGGACGATGCACGTCGGTCGGCATGAAAACGGCGAAGCTGCCGGGCGTCATCGTCAGCGTCGATTCGTTTTCCATACCGCTATAGAACAGCAGGTCGCGCTGCGCAAGCAGGTCTTCGGCCACGGCGTTGTTACCGGTGTCGGCGGCGACGCCGATTTTTTCGCGTCCGCGTGCGAGAAACTGCACGTCGATGTACTGGCGGTGCACTTCGGCGCGCGTCTCGGCGAAAGGCTTGGTCGTCATGTCGATGACCTGGACATAGATGTCCTTGCCCTCGAGATCGTAGTTGCCCGCCGGAAGCGACAGGAAGTCGGTCTTGTGCAAATGTTCGACGGCAGTTTTGAGAGGACGGGGAAGCCAGCCAAAGGCCGACTCAAGATCATTGACGTGTCCGAATATCATCGCGTTTTCCTTGAATAAAAACGTCCGCACCGGCATGCGTTTCCGCATGTGCCGTCGCGCGACGGCGGCACCCTCGAGGAGGTGAGGCGCCGCCGTCGCGCGGCTTTCCCGGCACGAACAAAGCCTGCACTGATACGCCAATACCGTCGGATTTCCAGGCCCGGAAAATGCCACAGCGCATTCGCTGCCGCAGCGCACCACCGACCGGATCAAATTCTATCTTTCGGAATTGCGTTCTGCTTGTTAGAATATAAAAGCAGGTCGGCGCTGTCAAGCCATTTTCGCGTCGCAGACCATTCCGGAACCCGATATCGCTGGCAACAAGAAACTGCCGACCGCTTTGATTTAGCGCCGGAATACGGCAGGATTCCGGTTTCGACGACCATCGACCACACCACTCGCAGGAGCCCTCTGGTGGCAAATAACGACAACGAAAGCCCGTCGGGCACGCAGAGCCTGTTCCGCGGGCTGCAACTGATGGAAGAATTGAGCAACTATCCGAACGGCTGTCCGCTCGCCCGCCTGGCCGAGGAGACCGGACTGAGCAAGAGCACGGCCCATCGTCTGTTGCAGGGACTGCAGAGCGCCGGCTACGTCACGGCGGCGCCAACGCATGGCAGTTACCGCCTGACGACGAAGTGCGTCGCGGTCGGGCAAAAGGCACTATCCTCGCTGAACGTCATCCACGTCGCCGCGCGGCACGTGGAAGCGCTGAACCTCGATACCGGTGAAACCGTCAACCTGTCCTCGCTCGAGGACGGCCGGGCGATCATGATCTACAAGCTGGAAGCGAACCGCGGCATGATCCGCACCCGCGCCTATGTCGGACAGCATATATCGCTGTATTGCTCGGCGATGGGCAAGCTGTTCCTGACCCATGCCTTCAAGGGCAAGATCGACGCCTACTGGGAATCGCATCGCGACGAGATTACCACGCTGACGCGCAACACGATCACCGACCTTGCCGCCATGCACAAGGAAATCGCCGCGATCGAAAAGTGCGGCTATGCGGTCGACCGCGAGGAAAACGAGATGGGCATCTGCTGCGTCGCCGCACCGATCTTCGACGTCATGGGCAATATGCCGTACTCGGTCTCGGTGTCCTTGACGACGGCCAAGCTGAAGGAACTCGGCGAAAAGGCCGTCGCCGCAAAAGTCATCGCGACGGCGCAAAAGATTTCACAGGAACTCGGCGGCTGACGCAGCGTTTGCGCCTGCCGCCGTTTTCCGAAGCGCTTAGGCGCGGCCGTACTTGCTGACGGCTTCCCACAAGCCGTTCAGATACACGGCACCGAGTGCGCGGTCGTAGAGGCCGTAGCCGGGCTTGCCGGTTTCTCCCCAGATCATGCGACCGTGGTCGGGACGCCAGTAACCGTCGAAGCCGGTGTCGTAGTAGGCCTTGACGATCGCCGCCATGTCGAGCGAGCCGTCGCAGGAACGGTGCGTCGATTCGTAGAAGCTGCCGTCGGCCTCGACCTTGACGTTGCGCAGGTGGCCGAAGTGGATGCGGCCCTTGGCGCCGAATTCGCGCACCATCGATTCGACGCTATTGCACAGGTCGGCGCCGAGCGAACCCGAGCACAGCGTGATGCCGTTCGACGGCGAATCGACGATACCGATGAGACGCGCATAATCGTCGCGGTTCTTCATGATGCGCGGCAGGCCGAAGATCGGCCGGGGCGGATCGTCCGGATGCATCGCCATCTTGACGCCGACTTCCTCGGCCACCGGGATGATCGCCTTGAGGAAATATTCCAGGTTGGCCCACAGTTTCTGCTCATCGACCGACTTGTATTCCTCGAGCAGCGCCTTGAGTTCCTCGGGCTTGTAGCTGGCGTCCCAGCCGGGCAGGGAAATGCCCTTCTCGGGATCGATCTTGGCGACCTCGGCCGCGTCGAACGACAAGGTCGTCGAGCCGTCGGGCAGTTCCTTGGCCATCTCGGTCCGCGTCCAGTCGAAGACCGGCATGAAGTTGTAGCAGATCACCTTGACGCCGACCGCGGCGCAGTTGCGGATGTTCTGCTGGAAGTTGGCGATCAGGCGATCGCGGCTCGGCTTGCCGAGCTTGATGTCCTCGTGCGTCGGCACGCTCTCGACGACTTCGAACTTGAGCCCGGCGCGTTCGATGCGATCGCGCAGCGCCTGCAGCTTCTCGACCGGCCACACTTCACCCACCGGCACATCGTAGATGGCCGAGACGATCCCGACCATGCCGGGGATCTGACGGATATTTTCCAGGGTGACGGGATCGGATTCCCCGTACCAGCGGAACGTCATTTTCATAGCTTCACCATTTCCAGAGTCGTGTTACAAAAAAGTTCAAACCGTTCAGGCGCCGATCGTCGCCGTCGCCACGTCGGGGTTCGCCGCCAATTCGGCAAACGCAGCCAGCAATTCCTTGCGGAAGACGGCGTTGCCCGGCAGATCCTGACCGAAGATTTTTTCCAGGCCGAGCAGGCTATCGACGATGCCGGCCGCATCGTTCGCCTGACGCGCGCGCTCGAGGACCGCCGCCGACATCGGGTCGCTCAGCACGCCGCCCGGCGTCTGCGCCACCTTGAGGACAAAATGCATCCAGGCCGCGATCGCCGTGGCGATGGCCGGCGACGCCAGACCCAGCGCCATGCGTTCGCGCAGCGGGGCCAGCAGCCGTTGCGGCAACTTCTGCGAACCGTCCGAGGCGATCTGCGCCGTCTTGTGCTTGAGCGCCGGATTGCGGAAACGCCGCTTGAGCTGCTCGATGTAACTCGCCGGATCGACGCCCTTCGGCGCCTTCAGCACATCGCGGTTCTCGCGCCACAGGCGGTCGAGCACGTCGCAGATCAGCGCGCTGTCCATCGCCTCGGCCACCGTCTCACGGCCGGTCAGCTGGCCGAGATAGGAGAGCGTCGAGTGCGCGCCGTTGAGGCAGCGCAGCTTCATGCTTTCCCAGCGCTCGATCTCGTCGGAGAAGACCGCGCCGCCGATCGTCCAGTCCGGACGACCCATCGTGAATTTATCCTCGATGACCCATTGCACGAACTGCTCCGTCATCACCGGCCAGGCATCCTCGACGCCGAGCTTGGCGGCAATCTGCGCGCGGTCGGCGTCGGTCGTCGCCGGCGTGATGCGGTCGACCATCGTGCACGGAAAGCACACTTCGGCCTCGATCCAGGCGGCGAGGTCCGCGTCGAGCTGGCGCGCATAGGCGAGCACCGCGGCGCGGGCGAGCTTGCCGTTGTTCGGCAGGTTGTCGCAGCTCAGCACCGTAAACGGCAGGACGCCCGCGGCACGGCGTTGACGCAGCGATTCGGCGATCAGGCCGAGGATCGTCTTGGGATGCGAGGGATCGGCGAGATCGGCGGCGATCGCCGGATTCTGCGGTTGCAACTGGCCGGTCGACATGTCGAGGTAATAGCCCTTCTCGGTCACCGTCAGGCTGACGATGCGCGTGCTCGCGTCGCTCATTTTCGCCAGCAGGCGGGCCTTCTCGCTGTCCTCGGCGCCGCCGACGACATCGACGATCGCACCGATCACGCTCAGGCGCTCCGAATCGGCACCGACTTCCGACAGCACATAGAGATTGTCCTGCGGCGCCAGCGCATCGCGCATGCCGGAGGACTGCATACCGGCGCCGACGATGCCCCAGGCGAGGTCGCCCGACGCCAGCACGGCTTCGGTAAAGAAGGCCTGGTGCGCGCGGTGGAAGGCGCCGAGACCGAGATGGACGATCGACGCCGTCACCTGGCGACGATCATAGGTCGGGCGATTGACGCCAGCCGGCAAGCTCGACAGACTCGCTTCGCAAATTCTTGTAGCCACACTACTCTCCTCTTTTTCCGCTTTATCGATAGAATGCGCCTCGAAACGAAATTCGCGGCACCGCACCGAGAGACCACACATAATACAAATGCTATACTTGTATAGCAGAAAGTGTATCATTGCCGTCGACGAATCACAAGACTCGGCCCCAGGGAACTCCTCATGAAGAATAGCCCAGAAGTCAAAATCCAAAATTTCCTGCCGCAGGAATCGCAATCGATCGGCAGCCAGCTGCATCGCCTGCTGCGCGCGGCGATCATCGAAGGCGAACTGCTGCCGGGCCAGATCATTTCGGAAATCGAGATGAGCAAGCGATTTGACATCAGCCGGCAGCCGGTGCGCGAAGCCTTCATCAAGCTCGCCGAGGAACGACTCGTCGAAGTGCGTCCGCAGCGCGGCACCTTCGTGCGCAAGATCTCGGTCAAGGAAGTGCTGGATGCCCGCCATCTGCGCGAGATCATCGAGGTCTCGATCGTGCGTGAAGTCAGCGCGAAACATGACGCCGAACTCATCAACCGGCTGCGCCAGCTGATCACCCAGCAGAAAGAGACGGCGCCCGGCGATGCTCACGCTTTCCTCGAACTCGACGAGGAAATGCACCGCACGATCGCCCTGCATGCCGGCCGCGAATATGCCTGGCGCGTCACCGAAAGCATCAAGGCACAGATGAATCGCGTCCGCTTCCTCTCCTTCGACTTCGCCCAATCGAAGTTCGAACTGGCCGGCGAACATGCTGCCATCGTCGATGCGATCGAAGCCGGCAACGCCGACCTGGCGGCCCAGCTGATGGAAAAGCATCTGCGCGGCATCCTGGCCACCTTGCCAAGAGTGGTTAGCCAATACCCGGACTACTTCACCGACAACTAAGCGCCTGTTTCGGCTGGCATCGTGGGCCGCAAGCCCCGCCGAAACAGACTCCCAGGCATCCTCCTCCTGTCGAAACAACAATTTATTGCACGGGCGCAGAACAGCGTCCTATAATCGCTTTGGTCAGGCCACCAAGCCAAACCAGACGGTACGACGTCCGCTCGAGCGTGGTTCTGAAGCCAAAGCAATAATCACGACAAACCAGGAGGAGTCCAATGAAAAAGGCAACAACCGCATTGACCCTGTGCGCGGCCAGCGCACTGCTGCTGGCACCCGCCGCCGTGTTCGCCGCCGGCAAGACTGCCGCACCCAAGGCGCCGGCATTCGTCGAACTGCGCGACGTCGACTTCCAAAAAGAAGTCGATGGCAAGCAAGTTGGCCTCTACACGATCAAGAACAAGAAGGGCATGGTCGTCAAGGTCACCAACTACGGCGCCCGCGTCGAACAGATCCTGGTCCCCGACCGCAACGGCAAGCTCGGCGACGTCGCCCAGGGTTACGAGACGATCGACCAGGTCCTCGGCGGCCAGGGCTCGATGGGGGCCTTCATCGGACGCTATGCCAACCGGATCGCCAACGGCACGTTCTCGCTCGACGGCACCGAATACAAGCTCGCCATCAACGACTTGTCGACACCGCCCGCGGCACCGCGCCAGAACACGTTGCACGGCGGCAAGAAGGGCTCGCGCTTCGTCGTCTTCGACGCCAAGCAACTGTCCGAAAATGCCGTTCAGATGACGATCCTGTTCAAGGACGGCGAAGAAGGCTTCCCGGGCGACCTGCCGGTCAAGGTGGTCTACTCGGTGAGCGACGCCAACGAACTCGTCATCAGCTACGACGCCGTCGCCGCCAACAAGAAGACCGTCGCCAACTTCACCGGCCACACTTTCTTCAACCTCTCCGGCGATCTCGGTAGCTCGATCGAGGATCACATCCTGACGGTGCCGTCCGACAAGGTGCTCGAAGTGTCGGCCGCGTTGGTGCCGAATGGCAACTTCCGCGACGTCACCGGCACGCCGATGGACTTCCGCAAGCCCAAGGCGCTCGGCAAGGACATCAAGGCCGACTACGACCTGCTCAAGGCCGGCAACGGTTACGACAACCACTATGTCATCAGCCTGAAGCAGCCGAGCGACCTCGGCCTCAATGCCAAGATAATGGACCCGAAATCGGGCCGCGTACTTGAAGTCTGGTCGACCGAACCCGGCGTCCAGGTTTACTCGGGTAACTTCCTCGAAGGCAAGCTGCCGCGCGATCTCGGCAAGGGCTCGACGGTGTACAACTTCCGCAGTGCCTTCTGTCTCGAACCCTCGCGCTTCCCGGATTCGGTCAACCACTCCGGTTTCCCGACCACCGAAATCAAGCCGGGTGAATGGTACAGCGGCAAGATCGTCTACAAGTTCTCGGTCGACAAGGGTAAAGCCGCCAAGTAAGACAAATCGATATTCCATGACGCTTGGCCTCGCCGGTTTTCCGGCGAGGCATTTTTTTGCATACAGGAAACCGCACTATCGTTTGCGCTCGCACACGGCAAGATAGAGTCCGCTGCACACCAGGACGCCGATCCCGACAAGCGACCAGAAATCCGGGAAATCGCCGAACGCGAAAAAGCCGATCGCCGCAACCCAGATGAGTTGCGAATATCCAAAGGGTGCAAGCCGTGATGCCGGCGCAAGTTCGTACGCCCGGATCAGGACCAGATGCGCGATACCGCTGACCGCACCGACCCCCACCAATGCGGCGGCATGCAAGGGCGTTTGCGGCATCACCCAAACGCCGGGCAACAGCAAGGACGAAAGCATCGAACCCACCAATCCGGCATAGAAAATCGACGCATGCGGGCTGTCGATGCCGGCAAGGCGACGCGTCAATATCTGATACGACGCATACGAAACAGCATTGCCGACCGGCAGCAGGACTGCCCACGTGAAGACGTCGCTGCCAGGCCGGATGATCGTCAGTACGCCGGCGAAGCCGAAGAACACCGCAAGCCATCGCCCGGGATCGACGGTCTCGCGCAGAAACAGGACCGACATCAGCGTCACGAGAATCGGGGCCAGATAGGCGACGGCGGTCGCTTCGGCCAAAGGCATGTACTTCAGCGCGCTGACAAAGAATGCCGACGCCATCACCAGCGACAAGCCCCGCCCAAGCTGGATGAACGGATGATGCGTTTTGACCAGCGCGAATCCAAGGCGCGGCCCAAGTGTCGCCACGATCAGGAGCAGATGAAACGTGAAGCGCGCCCAGACAATCAGGGGAATCGGATAGTAGCGCGTGAGATATTTCGTGACGAAATCGCAGACGGCGAGAATGGCCACGGCGCTCATGACCATGAGCACGCCGCGCGACACATCCGGAAGCCTCCCAGGCTCAACCCTCATCGTTCCTCCAATTCTTGACTGCGAGCCAGCATCCCGCCCCAGGTCCGCCCTGTCAATAGGAAGCGGCCCGACACCCCGTGACGCAGAGGCCGCTTTCACCCGCCAATGCCATCGACAAATTTCATCGTCATCGCGTCGGAATCGTGACTGCCGCCAAGCTCGATCGAGAACGCGCTCGGCGCAGGCCATGACCTCATCGCCGATCCCGTCTCCCGGCAATACCGCGATGTTTAGAGCCTATTTCGGTAGGGCTCGCGGGCCGCGCCGGCGGCCCTACCGAAATAGGCTCTTAATTCAGCCGCGACACTCATCATGATGCTCCCGTGAAAAGCTTTCCAGCATGTCGAAACATGGCGCCGGCATACGGGCCAGGTAATCGACGATGTGGGCAAAATGTCCTTCGAGTGCTTCGCGCGCCGCCGCGCGGTCACGTGCGCGAATGGCCGTGACGATCCGCTCATGCTGCCCGGTCGACTCGGCCGGAATCGACGTGAGGGAAAGCATCTTCAGTCGCGCGCGTTGCAACTGCGCCCAGAAGCGCCGGTGAATATCGACCAAGGCCTGGTTGCCGGACACAGCGACGAGTTGATTGTGAAATCCCTCGTCGACACGTATCCAGGCCCCGTAATCGGCCCGACCGTATGCCGAATCCATGGCCTCGTTCAGGCTGTCCAGCGCTGCCAATTCGTCGTCCGGCACCGAGCGCGCCGACGCCAGGTCCACCGCCAGCGACTCCAGGCGTGTGAATACCTGATAGGTTTCCTGGAGATCGATTCTGGATACCGGCAGGACATGAAATCCGTGCCGCGGCACCAGCTTGATGAGCCCGTCGCCCTGCAGCCGGTCGAGCGCCTGACGGACCGTGGTCCGGCTCAGCCCCAACTCCTCGACGACATCGCGTTCGAGCGCGTGAAAGCCCTCCCCCCATTTGCAGTACAGGATTCTGTCCTGGAGTTCATGGTACGCACGGTCAACAAGGCTGGGCTTTGGTGCGTTCATGCATGACTTCTAGCGGTATTCCCAATGCACCGGCGGGTACCCGGCGACATCCTGCCGCAGGCACGCGATGCGGTCTCCAAGCAGGCAGCCCAGATGCAACGTGCGCAAACCGGCGCCACCGAAGGCGATGCTGGAGACATTTTTCAGGACGGTGTTGCCGGCGTTGTCGAGATGGGGGCGGCCAAGCGTGCCACTCCGGAATGCATCCTCGACCCAATCGACATGGTCCGTATCGGCATCCTCGATCATCAGTTGCTGGCTGCCGTCGGGGAAGACCCGGATCACCCGGTTGCTGATGATGCTGGTGATCCAGACGCAACCGTCCTGGTCAAAGGCCAGCCCGTCCGGGAAGACGCCCGTGCCGAATTCGGTGACGACCTCACGCCGCCCCAGATCGCCATTGGGCAGAATCGCGTAACGCAGCAAGCGGCGCCCGAAGGTTTCATTGATGTACAGCGCATTTCCATCGGGAGAAACGTAGGCCTCGTTCGTGTAGCCCAGCGCATCGGCGACGATCCGCGCGCCTTTGTCATCGACCAGGACGACGAAGCCATCGGCAACATCGCCGCGATACGCCGCGGCCCGAGGGACATGCCGCGTACTGACGGTGATCCAGCGTCGTCCGACGCGATCGGTGAAGACGTAATTGGTCGGCGGCAAGGGATCGCCGTCGACACGGTCGAGAAAGACGCTGACGCCGCCGCCGCGGGTCAGCCGATAGACGCCCCCGGTGGTGTCGCCGAGATGGGCGATGAGAAAGGAGCCATCCTCTTCCAGGCTGATGCCATTCGGCCGCAATGCGCCGCCGTCGGGCAGGCGCCCGAGATAGGCACCCTGGCTTCCGTCCGGCAGGAGATGCGAAACGCCGCCGCGCCAATCGGAGGCAAACACATCGCCGCGCGCGGTGCAGAGGACGCATTCCGGACGATGCAGACCCCGGCCGACAAAATCGAACGCCGCCCCGTTGATCGCCGGCACCAGCGAAGACGAATTGGGGGACGCCGGCGAGTTCATATGATCGACCGATATTTCCGTTCGAGCGTCGTGATCGCCTCGACATTGCCGGCCGAAGGTCCCGCCGGATCGAAATGCGAGGCCAGCCAGACGCTCACGATCGTTTTTGCCAACTCCGTCCCGACCACGCGCGCGCCCAGCGTCACGACATGCGCATCGTTGCTTTTCGCCGCGCGTTCGGCCGAAAAGCTGTCGTGCGTCTGGGCAGCCCGAATGCCGGGCACCTTGTTGGCCGACATCGCCATGCCGATGCCGGTGCCGCAACAGAGGATGCCGCGCTCGAATTCGCCAGCCAGAATCGCCCGGCAGACGCGCTCGGCGATCTCCGCATACCGCTCTTCGCGGCCATCGGGCGCCAGGCTCAGGTGTGTCACCGACATCCCCGGCAGTGCCGCCACATGCGCACACAGCACTTTGGCAAGTTCGATACCGACAGAGTCACCCGCAATCGCGATTTTCAATTTCTCATCCTCATCGTCACAACAAGCCGATCAAGCCCCTGAATCCGTCCTGACCGCCGCCGCGCTATGCCAAACGGGAAACGACGCCTTTGCCCAGTCCCTGCAGCAACAGGAAACAGGAGGTCGCCCCAGCATCCAGCACGCCGATGGAACGCTCGCCGAGGCGGGCGGCGCGGCCGATCCGGGCTTGCAGATCCTTGGTCGAGCGCCATCCGGCTTCGGCGGCCTCGAGCATCGCCGCAATGGCGGCCGGGAAATCGGCGCCACCGGCAATCGCCGCCTGATAGGCGTCGCGCGCCGGAATCAGCGTATCCATCAGCGTCTTGTCGCCGACCTTGGCGTTGCCGACGCTTTCGACCGCCTCGACGCCTTGCGCCAGCGCCTTCCCGAACAGCGCCGCGTCGAGCTGCGCATGCCCCGCCAGCGCTTCCGACAGCCCCATGAAGAAGCTGCCGTAAAGCGGCCCCATCGAGCCGCCGATGCCTTCAAGCAGCGTCATCGCCAGCGTGTCGAGCGCTTCCGCCAACCCCGGCAGTTCCGCTTTGGCGAGCAGCGCCTCCCGGCACTGCGAGAAGCCCTTGCTCATGTTGATGCCATGGTCGCCATCGCCAATCGCGCCGTCGATTTCCGACAGATAGGCGCGGTTCTCGTTGATGATGTCGATCAGCGCCAGGACGATGGCGCCGGATGATTTCAGGTCGATGCCTTGATTCATGGTGTTCTCGTTCCCTATGCGAAAGTGCTATTTCCGGTTGAAGCCGATCGACGCGCACGGATGCGTGATGAGTTTCTCGAGTTCCTCGTCGAGCTGGAGCACGGAGAGCGTGACGCCCATCATTTCGAGCGAAGTGAAGAAATTGCCGACCAGCGGCACCGCCACCGTCACCCCCGCCTCGCTCAGGGCTTTTTCGACCCCCGAGTACAAGATGTACTGCTCCATCAGGGGCGTCGCGCCGAGGCCGGAAATCAGCACCGCGACGCGGTCGCCGCGGCCAAAGGGCAAGTCCGGCAGCACCGTCCCGACCATGATCTTCGCCATCTGCTCGGCGCTCACCGTATCGGCGACGTTCGTGCCGGGCTCGCCGTGGTGGCCGATGCCGACCTCCATCTTGCCGTCCTCGATATGAAAATTGGCTTTCCCGGCCGCCGGAATCACGCAGGACGACAGGCCGATGCCGATGCTGCGCGTGCGGTCGATGGTCTTCTGCGCGACGGCGATGACCTCGTCGAGCGATCCGCCCAGCGCGGCGCAGGCGCCGGCTGTCTTCCACATCAGGATTTCACCGGCGACGCCGCGCCGCTTGGCTTCGTCGCCCTTGGGCGCGGACGGCACGTCGTCGTTGGCGACGACGGTCCTGACCGTCATACCGGCACGTTCGGCCATCTTGATCGCCATCTTGACGTTCATGTTGTCGCCGGCATAGTTGCCGTAGAGACAGGCGACGCCCTGGCCGCCGTCGGCCGCTTTCATCGCATCGAAGAAGCTCTTGGCCGTCGGTGACGAAAAGATCTCGCCAACGGCGACCGCGTCGACCAGGTTTTCGCCGACATAGCCGAGGAATGCCGGCTCGTGCCCCGATCCGCCGCCGGTAACGATGCCGACTTTTCCGGCCACCGGCGCGCAGCTGCGCTTGATGACGCGGGGATTATCGGGCGTGGCCTGCAGTTCCGGATGCGCGGCGACGATACCCTTGAGCATGTCCTCGACCACCAGGTCGGGATGATTGATGACACGATTCATGATCTCTCCTGAGAAATGCAGCTAAGCGCAACTAAGACGCAGCGAGGTGTTGACGAACGAAGGCCAGCGAGGCCCGCACGGCCGATTCGATCTCGGCGCGCGGCACCGGCTGCAGACGTCGCCGCGGCAACGCGTCAGCGCCGCGATGCAGGCGCAGCGGCAACTCGATCGACAGGTTGAGCGCCGTCGCCGCCAACGCGTCGAGGATGCGACCACAGCCGATGTCGCCCTCCCCGATCGGCGTGAAGAAATAGCCCTCCGGGCTTATCCGGATGTCCTTGATGTGGACGTGGCCGCAATACGGCAGGGCGAGAATGGCGTCATCGGCCGGATTGACGCCGTCGAAGCCGTCTTCGGGCCGATGCGAGGCGGTGTTGGCGGCGTCATAGTTCAAGCGCACGCGCGGACTGCCGATGCGCTGGATCAGCTCGATGCCGTCTTGCGCCGTGCTGAGCAAATTGTCGCTACCGTCGCCGAGATTTTCCAGGCAGATCACCAGGTCCAAGCGTTCGGCATAAGGAATCAGCGTTTCGATGTTGCGAAAAAAACGGGCGCTGTCCGGGCGCGCCGAGGCATTGGTATTGATGACCGTCGCCCCGACGCCGGCGACGAAATCCATGCGGCGGCTGAAAACCTCGACGGCGTCCGGACGCCCGAGATCGATGTGCGACGAAAAGGCGTAGCAATGCAGGCCGCTCGCTCTCATCCATTCGACATAACGACGCGCCTGCGCCGCGGTGAAGGCATCCTCGTCGAACGGCTCGGTGTAGCCGACGATGAAGGCGGGCTCGACATGGCTGACGCCACAGCTTGCCAGGCTGTCGAGCACCTCGGGAAAGGCATACCCGTCATACGGGGCGGCGGAAACGGAAAGGATTCGTTGCATCATCGCGCCTCGCCTAGCCCACACCGAAAAGCAGCCGCGGCAGGATCTTCGACAACCACGGCACATAGGAGGTCAGGAACAACACAGCGATATTCATCGCCATCAGCGGCATGATGTGTTTCGACATCCCGCCGATGCTCGCCTTGGCGAGCTTGGCGGCGACAAACAGCGTCCCCCCGACGGGCGGCGTGTAGAGCGCGATCGAGAGATTCATCACCATGATGACGCCCATCAGCACCAGGTCGATCTGCATGGCCTGGGCCATCGGCAGGAACAGCGGCGCCGTCAGCAGCATCGCCGGCAGCGGTTCGATGAAGATTCCGAGCAGCAGCAGCACGATATTGAGCAAGAGCAGGAACTGCCAGGGCTGGCTCGCCACCGACTGGATCCATTCGGCCAGCTGCATCGCGACCATTTCCGCCGTCAGCAGCCAGGACAGCACGCCGGTCGCGCCGATCACCAGCAGCACCGAGGCGCTGGTCTGGAAAGCCTTGAGCGCGAGCGCCGGCAGATCGCGGAACTTGAGATCCTTGTAGAGGAACAGCGAAATGACAAGGCCATAGGCCACGGCCACCGCCGCGGCTTCGGTCGGGGTAAAGACGCCCGTCCAGATACCGCCGACGATGATCACCGGCATCAAGAGCGCCGGGCCGGCGTCCTTGGTCACGACCCAGATTTCCTTGAGCGAGGCGCGCTGCGATCCGTTGTCACAGCCCGTCTTCTTGCCGTAGCGTATGCAGACGATCGCCAGCGCCACCGCGCAGATCAGTCCCGGGATCACGCCGGACATCGACAGGATGCGCATCGAAGCGCCGGAAATGAAGGCGAAGACCAGGAAGGGAATCGACAAGGGCATCAGCAGGGCGAGCGTTCCGGCCACCGACAGCAGCGCGGCGGTGAAGTCCGGGTGATAGCCCTTTTCCTTCATCGTCGGCGCAACGAGCGAGCCGATCGCCGCGGTATCAGCGATCGCCGACCCCGAAACGCCACCGAACATCAGGCAGGAAACGATGGTGACGACGCCCATGCCACCCGGCATCCAACCGAACAGGGCGCTGGCGAAAGCGACGATACGCTTGCCGACCCCGCCGCGGGAGAGCAACTCACCGGCGAAGATGAAGAGCGGCACGGCGATCAGGATGAAGGGCTCGACGCCGGCGATCAGATTCAGCAACAAGGAATCCATCTGATACGGCAGGTCTTTGAAATAGACCATGCCTGCGGTCGTCGCGATCAGCGCATAAAAAAGCGGAATACCGGCGAGCGCGATGATGAAGAAGACGCCAAAAACCTGGATGGTCAGCATTATTCGTCCGCTCCATAACGCTCTTCGCGCGATATTCCGCAAAGAATCTGGTAAAGGTCATACAGCACGAAAACCATGCCGATCCCGCTGGCGATCGAGAGCGGCATGTATTGGACCGACATCGGAATGCCCAGTACCGTGAGGATGTTGCCCCAGTTGTTGTCGATGATGATGAGTCCGTTGCGGAGCAGAATCCACAGCACGCCGAGCGCGAACAACTGGACGATGAAATCGGCATAGCGGCGCGGCCGCTCGCCGAGTTTGTCGATGAACTCGGTGATGGTCATGTGGCCGGCGCGCCGGATGATCGACGCGCCGCCGAGGAACGAGACCCAGACCATCATCAGTTCGCAGGCTTCCGTCGTCGCGGCAATGTCATGGCCGGCGGCATGCGCACAGACATTGAAGAACACCAGGACGATCATCACCGCCGCCGCCAGGACCAGCAGCCAGTCGACCACCCGCGCCAGCAGGTGGATCGGCCATGCTTGCTGCGGCCCGCGCGGCAGAATTTCCTTAATCGCTACGTTTGACACACCGTTCCCCTTTCTCCCGGGGGTGTTCACTATCAAGCCTTGATTGCGGTTGATTGTGAACACCCCCATCACCCCAAGCACCCCGCGCTTTATTTCTTGACCGGCAGCGCTTTACGGATCGAAGCGGCTTCGGCAAGCACGGCGTCAACATCGGCGCCCCACTTGGCCTTCGCCCGCTCGTAGGTCGGCTTGACGGCATCGCGGAACGGCGTCAGGTTCGGACTGTTGATCTTGGCCCCCTTCTTGGCCATTTCAGCCAATTGCCCTTCCTCGTCTTCCTTGACCTTGGCGCGGTTCCAGTCGGCAGCTTCCTGAGCGGCGCGCGTAATCGCCTTCTGGTCTTCGGGCGACAGCTTCTGCCAGGTCTTTTCCGAAATCGCCAGGGGGATCGGGCTATAGACGTGTTTCGTCAGCGTCACGTGCGGCGCCACTTCGTAGAACTTGTTCGAATAGATCGTATCGACCGGATTTTCCTGACCGGCGACGACGCCCTGCTGAATGGCGAGATAGACCTCCGGCAGCGGCATGATCTGCACGCCGAAGCCGACGTCTTCAAGCAACCAGCGCATCATTTCGTTCGGGAAGGTCCGCAGTTTCTTGCCCTTGGCATCGGCCGGCGAATTCAGCACGTCCTTGGTCGTCATGCTGCGGAAACCGGCTTCCCACGTCGCCAGGAAACGGAAACCCTTGGCCGGCGCCTTGTCGAACTGGGCCTTGAGCCAGGCCGACGTGTCGTAGAACTTCCAGCCCTGCTCATAGCTGTCGAAGAGGAAAGGCAGCATCGTCAGATTCAGTGAATCGAGATGGGGCGCGTAGGAACCGGTGGCGGAAACGGTGAAGTCGATCCCGCCGGCAACGAGCTGTTCGATGTTCTTCGGATCGTTGCCCAACTGGCTGCAGCAAAAGACATTCACCTTGTAGCGGTTGTTGGTGTACTCGGCGACCTTCTTGGCGAAGATCTGCGCGCCCGCCTGCCGGGCGCCTTGCTGCTGGTCGGTGTGGCTGAACTTCAGGACTGTCTGGGCGCCGGCACTGAATGCGACAGCGAACCCGGCAGCAAGAACGGAAATACGAAAAAGTTGCTTGATGGTGTTCATACAACCTCCTTGGCCTCACATCGTTATTGGTCGAAACATCCCCGCACTGTTGAAAAGCATTTCCTGTTACCGATTACCGCTGTGATTCAATTCACTGCACCCGATAGATCTCGCGCGTCACCAGCGACATCAATTCGTTGTAATTCTCCTCCGCCATCAGGCGGCGGTACTTCTTGGGATCGAGTTTATTGACGAGATTCCAGATCCCCAGACTCACTTCCGCGTGCCGCTCGAAGAAATCGATGATGTTGAATATCCGCGGCGAAGCATCGGTCGTGAAATACTTGTTGTAGCCGCATTCTTTCGCCCAGAACAGCAGTTCGACGTAATTCAGGAAATGGCGGCTGCCGCCGACCAGATCCCAATCGGCTTTCGTGTCATTGTCATTGGTATGAATATAGGCGTCGAAACCGCTTTCGATCGTCGTTACCAACATCTGCGCCGGATTTTCCTGGCTCTGGATGGAATGGCCGAGATCGAGGGTGATACCGGTGTTCGGGTTGCCGACTTCCTTGAGCAGCAGCAAGGCCTTGGAGGTGCTGTCGAGTTGGCAGTGCACGCGCACCTCGGAATACTTCGGCTCCAGGAAAAGCGGAATTTCCGGGAGATAATCCGCCGCCTCGCCGATCGTTTCGATCATGTACTTCCACGCCGTCTGGTAATCGATCTGGAACAGCATGTCGTAACCATCGGACAAGGGGCAGCACGTCACCAGCGGCGCTCCGACCGCCTTGGCGAAATCCTTGGCGCTCTTGATCATCGCCACGGCATCCTCGCGAATCTGCTTCACCGGTCGCGACAGGCTGCCCGGCACGAACTGCGGATCTTTTTTCACATTGACGTTGATCGCGGCCCAGTGAAGCCCCAGATCGCTCATCATCTGATTGATCCCGGCCGGCGTTGTCGTTTCGTGCGGGAAGACCATCTCGACGCCGTCGAAGCCCTTCACCCGCTGCACCATCTGCAGCTTTTCCAGCGTCGTTTTCGGGCTGTTGTATTCGCAGAATCGATCTTGCGTCTTACCCATGAACGCGATGATGACACCTTGCTTCATCTGCCTCTCCTGTTCGAATGATTGATGCGACGCGGTCGATAGTGCCGCTGCATCTGACTGGAACCGCCCTTTTCTGCACGACGTGCGCAATGCGTTAATGCATACGTTAAAGTATGTATAATTATTTGTCAACGGATACGTTGTTGTATTCGCTATCGTATGCAGGACGTCTTTCAACGCGCCATTTCAGAGGGACACCGAATGATTTATGTACTCGCCCGCGCCCGCGTCCGCCCCGGCTGCATGCCGCTCGCGCTCGACTGTTATCGGCAACTGGTTCCGCAGGTTCTGGCGGCGGAGCCGGGATGCCTCGCCTACGAACCGACCGCCGACCTCGACCAGGGTCTCGCCAATCAGGAGCACGCCCCGGACGAAATCCTGGTTGTCGAACAATGGCGATCGCTCGACGATTTTCACCGCCATCTGCAGATGCCGCATTGCCTCGCCTTCCGGCAGCAGATCAAGCCCTACCTGAGCGCCGGCATCACCGTCCGCATCCTGCAAGGACGCCTGCTGCCCTGCCATTTCCCGGAGGAATCGCATGCCAGCGGATGAGGCCAGTATAATCAACGTATTCGTTATCGTTCCCGGCGCCATGGCCATGGCATCGAAGCGCGAGGAATCACCCCGTCGGCACCGACCGGCACACGGCCACAGCGACCGACGCTGAACACTGGAAACCATCACCATGACCAAGAAATCGACAAAAGCCGCCGACGCCAAGCCGCAGACTTTGGTTGATCATGTCTATCACGAGATCCTCAACCGGATCCTGTACAACATCTGGGGAACGGGCCACCAGGCCCTCGAACAGGAGCTTGCCGAAGAGCTGGGCGTCAGCCGGACGCCGGTGCGCGAAGCACTGATCCGCCTGCAGCGCGATGGCCTGGTCAAGGTCGTGCCACGGCACGGCATGCGCGTCTTGCCGATCTCGCTCAAGGACATCCAGGAGATCCATCAGATCCTGACCAGTCTCGAGGCGCTCGCCGTCGAACTCGCCGCCGCCCGCAATTTGTCCGACAGCGACCTGAAACTGCTCGAAAAGACAACGCGACGCATGGAAATCGCGCACGCGAGCGGCGACATCAAGGCCTGGGCCGAAGCCGATGAGGATTTCCACTGCGCCCTGGTCAGCCTGTCCGGCAACCGCATCCTGACCGAAGTCGTCGACAACTTCTGGGGCCGTGCCCAACGCGCGCGACTGACCATGCTCTCGCTGCGCAAGAGCACCGAGGAATCGACCATCGAACACACACGCTTGCTCAAGGCCATCCGCGACGGCAACCCGAGCCTGGCCCGGGAAGCCCTGGAGCAGCACCGGAAACGCGGCATCGCCAATCTGGCGGAACTGATGGAACAGCACCGGAACATTCTCAAGCTGTCGTGAGACCCGCATCGGGCGAAGTCTCACGACTTCGCTCGAAAACCGCGGGGATTCTTAGCTGCCCAAGACATTGACATCAGCGCGAACGCGATTGCCGTCATTGGCGAAAAGCGCCCGCCGGCGGCGGGCGCCGGGCGTTTACTGGTTGGCGCCCTCACGCATGCTCTGCGCGATCTCGTGCTCAATAAAATCGCGCAATACGTTCTCTTCGAGATAGTCGCTGATTGCTTTCTCCAGCTGAAAAAACAGGATCGGATCAGGTTCGACCAAGAGTTCCCTCAGGGCGAGGCGCAATCGACCCAGCAGTTTTTTCTGGTCACTGTTGAGCACTTCGGAGAGCGCTTTATCGCTCACCGAGAGCAAATTGCGCAACGCGACAAAGTCCCGGAAATCCTGATGCTCGTCGGTACTCCGGATGCGATCGGCCAGCTCGAGGATGGCACTGATCGCTTTTCCATGCGCCATGCTGGCCGAATCGAGATGCGCGAGCGCGTCAGTGAAGAGGTTCAGCGCATCGACCACCGGAAAGGTTTCAAGCATCGGGTAAATCGTGTCGAGCACCCGTGCCAGAGGTTTGCGGTCGCTGAGGAAGGCAAAGGCGTCATTCTGGATGAGCGCATAGATCGCGAATGCCGCCTCGCGCGACGGGTTTTCCTGGAACGCCTCAATCGCCTCGAACGTATCGAGGGCGGTCGTGACGATCTCCTGCATACCCGTGGCGGTAGCGAAAGCGATCAGATCCTTGCGCCGCGCCGCGTGGTGTTCGTCTTTCCACCGCTGCAAGTCGATGCCTGTCGGCTCCCGATACGACTTATCCGCCGGCCACTGCGACGGCACCAGCGTTGCATCGCAGAGAACCGGCGTTGCAAGCTTCCTGGCGAACATGTCGCGACTTATCGTAATGTCGGCACTAATGCGGATCTGGCTCCGTTTGCTGTCCAGCGCAATGCTCTTGCCAGTCGCGTCAAAGGCCGATTTCAGCTGCGAAATGCAATAGTGATAGCTCAACCGGACAGAGTCTTCGGCGACGCTGATCAGGGTGACGGTCGCGGTGTTCTTCCAGGAGTTATCCACCTTCACGATCGGCGTGCCGTCCGATAATGACAGCACCTCTGCCGGGCCCTTGTCTGACTGACCGAAAAGCGTCTGCATGCAGGTATCGGCAAAGGCCTTGTCAAGGTCATTGAGACTGCATACGAAACGCTCAATCAGTTCATGCTTTGTGAGTTCAATCGGCCTCGCCAGGCCATGGCGATCGAGCAGTGGAGCAAGGGTGTCGAGCAGCGAAGTCATAACGTAGTCATACTGCCGGTCGCTATCGAGGCGCTTTAGCAAAGCCTTGTCGATGATAGCTCGGCCGCCAGGATCTTTGATCGTTATGACTGCGTCGCAAAGATCGTCGATGAAACTCACATGAAACGGACGATTTTCCATGATGTCGTAATATGAACTTCGCTCTGATGCCAGTTTTGCCTTGAAGTAGAGCTGAAAATCCGGCCCCGCTTCGCCGGTGCGAGAGCGAAACTGACAGGTGACAATTTCGTAAGCCTCCTTCAACATCCGCTGGTCGGCGACGCTTACGTCATTTGGCATCGCTTGGCCCGAGCCGCTGTCCAATGCGTCGAGAACGACGCGCACCTCAGCCGGCGTCAGGCGGCCGAAGCCAACGGTCAGCAAGGTTGGGAGAAGTTGCTCGCCGTGAAAAGGCGATTCGATCTCGCTCAGCTCGGCGAATTGGATGGCGGTATCGCAAATCATTCCCAGCAGATCGAAGAGTCGCGTCGACACGGACGACAAATCCAGGCTTGAAAGCGAGACAATGGCCCCAAAACGTGGCCAGTCGATCGGTACGCCGTCGATTTGCGTCATCAGGAAGTCTTTCGTCCAGTCGCTGATCCCCGCATCTTGCGCGATCAAGGTCAATTGTTGCGCATGCTCGTCGGCTATTGTTCCAAGCAGTTCGACAGCGAAGGTATACGCTTCCCTGACCGCGAGGTCGACGGCATCGTCATCGCCCGGGGGGACTTCAGGCCTCTGGGCTTCCTCGATTTGGTGGATAAAAAGCGCTATAAAGCGCGAAGCGATGGCCTTGCTGGAATCGGCTGACACCGGGCTCGCGTTGCAGAGCTTGCTCAACAGTTGTTTCTCATGGGAATTTCTCGCGGTCGGGTCGAGCTTTTCGTAAAGGTACGCAGCGATAACGTAGCCCGGCCAGGACTGAAGAACGACTTGTGCGTCAGTCTTTCTCATGCGGTCCAGGATGAGCGACAGTGCGGCTTCCGGTGCTCGTACATATTTCGTCAGCATGGCCTCGATCGCAAAATAGACGGACAGCGCCCGAGCTTCCGCATCGTGAAAGTGACTGCGGGAGAGCGATTCTCGCCCATATTCCGGCGTGTTCTGGATCAGCGCGGCAGCGAGCTTCCTGACAAAGCTTGCGGCCTCGACGGACAAATTGCTCTTGGCAAAATTTGCCCACTCTACGTCCCTGAAATAGGTCGAAATCGCGCCATCGTTCTGCTGACGAACCCGGGCCTCCTTCGCTTCGGCCTGACCGATGATGGTCATGACCTGACGCGCGGTCAGTTGCGTGCCGCGGAGAAGGTCGGAGCGGAGGCAGTCGACGGCGATCGCTTCGCCAAAGGCTGCGGTCAGGTCTGCCATCAAACCGGTGAGAAATGCATTCGTCGGCAGCGGTTCCTGGCCCGGAGTCTGCGTCGCCGGGTTTCCGTGCGGGACTCTCTGCGTTGGCGAAGGCGGCCGGCTCAGCGCCCCCTGCAATTTTTCCCAGCCCGGCGGCGGATTAATCGGGCATTCCAGCATCAGCGAGTCGCCCGATCGTCTGACGACGATCTTATCCAGATCATCTTCGCCCAGTTCTTTCAGGACGCGCTTGTATTCATCGATTCGCATGTTTCACTCCTCTCAAGATTGTTTCATGGACGAGAAAATTCGAATGGCTCCCAAACGAACCGCTCAAGCGCGCCGTCCGGCGTTGGCGACGCGACGACGGACCCGCCCCTGGCGGCGTCGCGCTCGCGGAATGCTGGAAAGTCTGTTGACGCTCCGAGGCATCTTCTGCGCCGCTCCGAGCAACACCGCAGCAGGCAAAGCCCCGTCGGCGTGTCGGCCGGCGCTTCGTTGTTCGCGTTCTTCGCGGAAAGCACCACGCCGATGGTGGGCGCCGGCGCGAAGGGCTGCGGGTTCGAGTGCTAATCCCCGGACCGTTCAATTTGGTAATTGATGAAGTCCGGCAATATCGTCCTGTCGAGGTATCTGATGATTGCGTCCTCCAAGGCGTCGAACATGGCCGGTTCGGGAGGGGCTATAAACACCTCCAACGCCGCCTTGAGTGCGGCGCCCAATGCCGGAGACACAAGGGAAAACGTGATGGAGAGATCCAGGTCAAAGAAAACCTGTTTGGTCAGAATGAAAAATTCGCTGCGATTTTTGTGACTCTTCGCATTCAAGATGCGGTTGGCCAGTTCAAAAAAATCGCTGATCGTAGCGTTGCTTTCGATGGCGATCGGATCGAGTTTGGCAACAAGCGCCTCGGTCAAATCAAGCAGCGCCTGGACGATCGCATCGACAGCGAACTTGGGGTATATGCGTTCGAGCGTTTCTCCCACGGCGTCGGTGCCGATAAAGGTGAGTGCGTTGCTCTGGAGGAATTTTTCATAAATGCCATACGCATTTTCTCGTGACCGATTCTCCCGGAACTCCCGAATGGCATTGAGTGCATCGAGCAAGGTGATGATCTCGGAGTTTTCGCTGGCTTTGGCGTAAGCGATCAGATCCGCATGCAAGTGCAGATATTCCGCACTCTGCCGATCAATTGTCCTCAGCTTTCCGCCAAAATCCTTGCCGATCGGTGCCGGATAGCCTTTGCTGCCTGGCCATTTGGGGAAGACCAGCGTCGCTTCGCAGCGAATCGGCTTGTCCATCTCGATGAAGTCTTGATCGGAAAGTATCGTGAAGTCGGCGTTGAAGCGAAGTTGACTGGATTGGCTGTTCACCCGATGGAGATTGCCGTGCATGTCCGACACCGCGTCGAGCGTCGGCACGGTGTACTGACATGACATCAGTATCGGCCCGGCCGAGGTATCGATTAGCGAGATGGAGATCTCCGCCACCTCAGAGTGCGACACCGTCATAATCGGCTTGCCGCCCGGAAGAAAGATCGCTTCTTCAGACTTGCCGATCCCCGTGAGGTCATTTCCACCCGCGGGTCGACATATCGACGATTGACAGGCAAACGTAAAGGCGTCACGGATATCGTAAAACAGCGACAAGAACTTTCTGACAAACAGAGATTCGGCGTCCGTGATTCTGTCAGCGCTGGTTCGGCGCTTGGATGATGGTCTCAGCAGGTTGAGCAGGGCGGTCTCCAGGTATCTGGACTGTCCATCCTCGTTGAGGCTTTGCAGATACTGCCAATCGACAATTTGTTTGTTATCCGTCCGATTCATCGCCTGGCAGGCGTTGCGCAACGTATCGAGACGGTGTTCGACGAGAGCACCTGAGCAGAGTCTGCCTTTTCCAAGTGCCTCCGCAAAAGCAAGCTGGAAGGTCGGTCCCGCCTCGCCGCTACGTTCTTTGAGGACGGCCGCAAGCATGTCATAGGCATTCTCCTCGTCGGAATTTCGCGTCACGATCTGCCTGATCATCTTTACCCCGCTGGCATCCCCTTCTTCCAGTGCATCGACTAGAAGACGCGCCTCGGCGGGAGTGATGCTTTCGGCAAAAAATGACATCAGGGTTACAAGCAGTCGTTCGCCGTGAAACGGCGAATCGACCGTATCCTGTTCCGCGAATTTTCCGGCCACACCGAGGATGTCCAGGAGGAGCGAGCGGGTGGCTTCAGCGTAGTCCCGCCGAGCGATAATGGAATTGACATACGACGTGTCGAAATTGATCACTGCGTCAAATAGCCTGTCATCGGGTGGCATGCCGTCGAGGAGTGATTTCACGAATATTTTTTGCCAATCGGTCAGTGAAGAATGCCTATCGACAAGTAACAGTTGTTTTACGTGCTGCTCGATGATCTGATTGACGATTTCGGTAGCGGCGCCTTGCGCATCGATGATCTTCACAGAATTGTCGCGACAATCGGGAACGCCGGCGTCGGGGGCGAAAGATCGGGTTGTCCGAGCGATGAATAGCTCGGCAATATAAGATTTCATGTTGCCCAGGAAACGTTGGGAACAGGCAGAATTTGTATCGAACGCATCCAGCGCGCTCGCCAAAATACCTTCTTCGGCCGGATCAAGATTCGAACTCAGCCAGGCGGCCATGGCGTATTCCGGCCAGAATCTTGCAAGAGCGTCCGAGCCCGCATTTCCCGCGTGTGCCGCAATGAGCGACAGGACCTTTCCCAGTATTTCGGGGATGCCATCCTCGATGTTAGCCACAAGAACGTCGTAGACGGCCAGTGCCGCATCGACCGTGCTCACGACGTCATCATCGGAAAGGGGGTGTCGCGCATGTTCCGGTGAGCTCCGGATCATTCCGGCAGCGAGTTTCCTGACAAAGGTATCGGCCTCGGCTGGCAAATAGTTCCTGGCGTAATTTACCCACACTACATCCCTGAAAAGATTCGTGATCGCGGCGTCGTTCTGTTGGCGAATCATGGCCTCCTTCGCTTCGGCCTGACCGATGATGGTCATGACCTGACGCGCGGTCAGTTGCGTGCCGCGGAGAAGGTCGGGGCGGAGGCAGTCGCCGGCGATCGCTTCGCCAAAGGCTGCGGTCAGGTCTGCCATCAAACCGGTGAGAAAAGCATTCGTCGGCAGCGGATCCTGGCCGGAGATCTGCGTCGCCGGGCTTTCTTGCGGAACTCTCTGTGGCGGGCAAGGCGGCCGGCTCAGCGCCCCCTGCAATTTTTCCCAGCCCGGCGGCGGGTTAATCGGGCATTCCAGCATCAGCGTGTCGCCCGATCGTCTGACGACGACCTTATCCAGATCATCCTCGCCCAGTTCTTTCAGGATGCGCTTGTATTCATCGATTCGCATGTTGCTTCCTTGCAAGGATGCTTCGTGGTCAGAAGAACGGCGACGTCACGACAGGCGTGGCGTTGGTCTCAGCCGATGAAACGGCATACTGGACAGCTTGTTGATCGACGTTGCGTCGTCTGTGCTGCGCACTGAGTAACATCACCGCACGCAAAGTTCCGAAAGGACGGGACTCTTCGCCATCTCTGGCTTGGCAACAGGAAATCGACGCCCAATGACGATGGACGAAAATCACATCGCCAGGACGCGAATCAAGGCGAGCGGGGTCGCCGGCCGAATGATCGGCGGGCAAAAAAAAAGCCGCAGGAACCCATGTCCGCGGCTTTCTTCCTTCGGCATCGACGCTGGCAAAGCGCCGACGTCATCGCATGCAACAGTCCTACCAGGCGCAACTAGTCCTCGTTGGCGAGCTCCTCGACCTGCAGATCGGGATTGACGATCCGAGCCAATTCGAAATACATGTTCTTGAGCGAATACAGGATCATGATGCTGCCGGTGATCGGCATGCAGGCATATAACCACTTCTTCGACATCGCGAACGCCGTCGTCTGCTCCTCGGTCTTCATCAGCAATTCAAAGGCATACCAGAAGAAGATGGCGATGAAGACGAGCGACGCCAGCTCGACAATCAGGCGATAAACGAAACGCGCACGCACGCTCGGCAGGTGCTTCGAGATCCAGTCGCCGATGCTGAAATGCCCGTGCACGACCCAGACGGCGGCCGCGCCGTAGAAAATCAGGGCGCCGTACAGGAGCTCGAGGATCTCATCGAACCAGTGCATCGACATCACCGGCACGAACCGCACGACGATATTGAGCGTCAGGATGAAGGTAATCGCCGCGAACAACGCGATGCAGATCCATTCGAGAATCCAGACCAGCTTGCGATCGAAACCGGCCACCATGACAAAAAAGTTTTTCATGACATTTCCCTAGACATTGACGGCGGCTCAACCGGCGGCGCCCATCACATAATTCGGCAACCACAGCGCGATTTCCGGAACGAATGCGCAGAGGATCGTCACCGCCAGGATGGCGATCAGATACGGAAAACACTCGTAGGCGAGACTCCAGATTCCGACCTTGGCAAAACTCTCGACGGCGAACAGGCACATTCCGACCGGCGGCGTCAGGTTTCCGATCATGATCAGCAGCGTCATGACGACCCCGAAGTTGACCATGTCGACGCCATACAGCGGGCAGAGCTTCATGAAAATCGGCAGCGTGATCAGGAAGATCGCATTACCGTCGATAAAGCAACCCAGCACCAGGACGATGGCAATAACAATCCAGATGAACCCGGTGGCCGTCGTTCCGAAGGCTGCCAGCTGGGTAATCAATGCATCCGGAATCCGCTCGAAAATCGTAAACCAGCCAAAGAAATTGGCTGTGGCGATGATGAACATCAATCCGCACGTCTGTTTCAACGACGTAAAGAGAATGGCCGGGATTTCCTTCCAGGTCAGGTCACGGTAGAGAAAGCCGAGCGCTAACGCATAGAGGCTGGCAATGACCGAGGCTTCTGTCGGTGTAAAAAAACCGGTGGTAATGCCACCGATGATGATGACCGGTGCCATCAACGGCAGGAACGCCGCCGTGAAGCTGTCCCAGATTTCGTGGAGATTCGCGCGCGGGTCCTTGGGCAGGTTGCGCGGTTTGGCCATCAACCAGATGGCAAGCATCATCGCCAACCCCATCACCGCACCGGGAATCGCGCCGGCAAGGAACAGGCGGCTGACCGAGACCGAGGTGATCGCGCCGTACAACACGAAGGGAATCGACGGCGGAATGACCGGGCCGATCGTCGAGGCGCCAGCAACGATCGCCGCCGAAATCGTCGGCTTGTAGCCGGCATCGACCATGGCGCGATGCTGGATCTGTCCGAGACCGGCCGCATCGGCAACCGCCGACCCCGACATCCCGGAAAAAATCATTGACGAGACGACGCTTACTTGGCCCACTCCGCCGGGCACATGCCCGACCAGCGCACGCGCGAAACGGAACAGGCGCTGCGTCGTGCCGCCGCAATTCATCAGGTTGCCGGCGAGAATGAAGAAGGGGATCGCCAGCAGTGTAAACCCGGTCGTGCCGGAATACATCCGCTGCGGCAGCATGGCCAGAAAACTGGACTGCCCCTGCGCGACGAAGAAAACGACAGCGGTCAGCCCGATGGCGACAGCGATAGGAATATCGATCAGCAGCATCAGCAGCAGGACGGCAAAAATCGAAAGTGTCAGCATGTGGAAAACCCTGAAACGGCGCTCTTCCGGCAAAAATTCAATGTCGGCAGCGCGTACAAAAAAAGCGGGAGGCCATCCCGGCCCTCCCGCTTCCCAACGACCTCACATTACTTCGCGCTCTTCTCGACGATGTCCATGAAGCGCTTGAAGTTATCGGCGCCGACACGCGCCTTGACCTTGTCCCAGGCCGGACCCATCGCGGCCTTCCACGGACCGAGGTCCGGACGCGCAATGACGATGCCCTTGCTTGTCTCGAGATCCTTGAGCTGCGCCGCTTCGGCATCGCGCAAGGCCTTGCGTGCCGCCTTGGCGGCCGTGATCGACTCTTCGGTGACGATCTTCTGTTGCGCCGGCGTCAGCTTGTCCCAGCTCTTCTTGTTGACCACATGCACCATCGAGCTGTAGGTGTAGTTGAGGATCGACATGTACTTCTGCGTCTCGTAGAGCTTGAGGTCGTAGATCGTGCCGACCGGATTTTCCTGGCCATCGACGACGCCCTGCTTCATCGCCATGACGAGCTCGGCGAAGGCGATCGTCACCGCATTACCGCCCGCGGCTTCGACGAAGGCCTGGTAGGCGAAGGCCGGCGGCGTGCGGATCTTCATGCCCTTGAGGTCGGCTGGCGTGTTGACCGGCTTCTTCGAGTTGGTCAGCTGACGGAAGCCCCATTCCCAGTCGGAAACGTGCACCAGGCCCTTCTTGAGCAGTTCCGGCTCGGCCCACTTCTTGAACTCGCCGTCGATGACCTTGTCGGCCATGGCGTAGTCCTTGAAGGCGAACGGCGTGCTGATGACGTCATAGAACGGCAGGTGCTTGGCCAACTGGTCCTGCCCCGACAAGCTCATATCCACGGCGCCGAGCATGACCTGCTCGAGCACTTCGGGTGGCGAACCGAGCGCATTGTTGCCGAACAGCGAAATTTTCACTTCGCCGTTGGTGCGCTGCTCGACGTTCTTCTTGAATTGCACCGCCGCGATGCCGCAGGGATGCGTATCGGAGGCGAAATGCCCCAGCTTCAGTTCGACGGCGGCGAGCGCTGTGCTCGTGCCCCAGACCATGAGCATGGTCAACGCAAATTTCTTCATTGCTTTCCCCTTTCTTCGACCCGGTTTATTTGTATGGCAGAACCAAGCCCTGCCACGCTTGAAATCACTTATCGGGGGAGTATAGAAGCTGGCCAAACCCTGTCAAGTGGTCAGACCGAAATTACCGCCGGAGAAATTCACCGGGAATGCGATTCGCAGAGATTCACAGCCCTTCGGCGAGGGTCGCCCAGGAGGGATCGGGCCAGCGTGCGACCCAGCCCGGCACATCTTCCGCCGGCATCGGCCGGGCAATGCCGTAGCCCTGGAACTGATGACAGCCGAGACTGAGAAGCAGCCTGGCATGTTCGAGCGTTTCCACCCCTTCGGCGACGACCCGGCGATCGAAGGCACTGGCCAGTCCGATCACGCCGGAGACGATGGCGAGGTCGCCCTTGTCCTCCATCATGTTGCGGATGAAGGACTGGTCGATCTTCAGCGTATCGGCCGACAGCGCGCGCAAATAGGTGAGCGAGGAATAGCCGGTGCCGAAATCGTCAAGCGAGAAGCCGACACCCAGCGCGCGGCAGGCGACGATGACCCGCTCGACATTTTCGATGTTGTCGAGGCGCGAACTTTCCAGCACCTCGATCTCGAGACTGCCGCGCGGCACCTCGGGATGCGCGGCGAGCAAGGCCTGCAAGCGCTCGATGAAATCGCCCTGGAGCAGGTGCTGTGCGGCGATATTGACGCTGATGCCCAATTCCAGCCCCAGCGCGTGCCAACGCGTGATCTGCGCCAACGCTTCGCCGATTACCCAGTCGCCGAGATCGACGGCGAAGGCGTCTTCTTCGATGGCCGGCAGGAATGCGCCGGGCGGCAGCAGGCCGCGCTCCGGGTGGCTCCAGCGGATCAGCGCTTCGACGCCGGTGATCGCGCGCGTTTCGAGGTCGACCTTGGGCTGGTAATAAAGAACGAATTCCCGCCGCGACAAGGCGGCGCGCATCAGTTCGATGCTTTCGTACTGAGCCCGCACGCGGCGCTCGCCTTCGGCGTCGAAAAGCTCGTGCCGCCCCTTGCCGAGCTGCTTGGCACGCATCATCGACTGGTCGGCATGGCGCAGCAGCGTGTCGGCGTCGGCGCTGTCCTGCGGAAAGATCGTCACGCCGATGCTGGCGCTCAGGGTAATGACGGCGGTATCGGAGACGAAGGGCTCCGACAGCCGCGCGCTGACGTTCTCGAGGAAGGCCGTCAATTCCATATGGCTATTGATGCCGAGCACGAGCAGCACGAATTCGTCGCCGCCGACGCGCGCCAGCGTGTCGCCGCCGCGCAGGCAGCTTCTCAGGCATTCGGCCGTATTGATCAGCAGGTGGTCGCTGATTTCCTGGCCATGCGCCTCGTTAAGCGTTGCGAAGCCGTCGAGATCGATATAGCAGACGGCCATCCAGCAACCCGTCTGCTTCGCCTGCGACACGCCCTGACGAATGCGCTCGGTCAGCAGCATGCGATTCGGCAAGCCGGTCAGCGCGTCGTAATGCAGCGAAAATTCCAGCTTCTGCCGATGTTCGCGCGCTTCCAGCCGCAGCTGTTCCTCGATCTTGCGGCGCTCTGTGATGTCCTGCAGCATCAGGATATGCGCCCGGCAACCCGGGTAGGCGACGCATTGGACGATGCCCTCGGTCTCGACCAGACAGCCGTCGGCATGCGAAAGACGCAGATGCCCGGTCAGCACCGCTTCCTCGGAATGTTCGGTCAGGTTTCGCGACAAGGCCCGCATCGCATCGCGCTGGCCGCGCTCGAACATGAAGCCGAGCGAACTGCCGACCCAGCGCTGGCGGGGATAGCCGAGCATGCGGGTGCAGGCGCCATTGACCTCGACGATCTTCCAGGTGTCGGCGTCATAGACGATGACGGCGAGCGGACTGTCCTCGAACAGCACGCGGTAACGCGCCTCGCTCTCTTCGAGCGCCCGTGTGCGCTCGGCCACGCGGCGTTCGAGATCGCGCTTGATGCCGTTGAGTTCGAGATGGGTTCGCACCCGCACCAGCACTTCTTCCGCCTGGAAGGGTTTGGTCACGTAATCGATGCCGCCGGCACCGAAGGCCATGACCTTGTCCTCGATGTCGTTCATCGCGCTGATGAAGATGACCGGGATGTCGCGGGTGGCTTCGTCGGACTTGAGCTGACGACAAACGTCGAAACCGCTCATCTCCGGCATCTTGACGTCGAGCAGGATGAGATCCGGCCGCCGCTTGGCGACCGCGCGCAAGGCGACCTCGCCCGACAGCGCCGCATGGACGCGGAAAGGTTCGCGCCTGAGGATATCGCTCAGCACCTGCAGGTTGATGGGATTGTCATCAACCACGAGGATGTCGGCGCGATCATCCATTCAGAGCGCTCCCGGCCCCTTCATGATGGCACCGGCCAGCGAGGTCAGCGGCAGGCTGCGATCGACGCCGCCATGCTTGACCGCCTCGCGCGGCATGCCATAGACGACGCAGCTGGCCTCGTCCTGCGCCAGCGTGTAGGCGCCGGCATCGTGCATTTCCTTCATCCCGCGCGCGCCGTCGTCGCCCATGCCGGTCATGATTACGCCCATGGCATTTTTTCCGGCATACTTCGCGACCGAACGAAAGAGCACATCGACCGAGGGCCGGAAGCGATTGACGAGCGGCCCGTCCTTGATCTCGACCTGGTATTGCGCGCCGCTGCGCACGAGCTGCATGTGCTTGCCGCCCGGCGCGATGAGCGCCTGCCCCGGCAGGACGCGCTGCCCGTGCTTGGCCTCGAAGACCGAGATCTCGCAGAGCTTGTCGAGACGCGCCGCGAACGACGCCGTATAGCGCTCCGGCATATGCTGGACGATGACGAGGCCAGGACAGACGCGCGGCAACTCGGTCAGCAGGACTTCGAGCGCGACGGTGCCGCCGGTCGAGGTGCCGACAGCGACGATGCGTTCGGTCGTCTGCGCCATCGCCGTGGTAGCCGCCGGCCGCGCGTGTGGTTGCCGGCACAGTTGCGTGCCGCGGCGCACCGCGCCCATGTTGGCGCGCGCGGCCGACTTGACGGCAACGATCAGGTCGTCGGCGGCGTTCTGCAGGAAGCCCTCGACCCCCAGCGTCGGCTTGGTGATGATGCTGACGGCACCGGCGGCCAGCGCCTGCAAGGTCGTCTCGGCGCCTTCGGTGGTCAGCGACGAGCAGACCACCACCGGCGTCGGCCGCTCGGCCATGAGCTGGCCGAGAAAGGTGACGCCGTCCATGCGCGGCATTTCGATGTCGAGCGTGATGACGTCGGGCCAATCCCGACGCATCTTGTCGATGGCGAAGAGCGGGTCCGGCGCCGTCCCGATGACCTTGATATCCGGATCGCGTTCCAGCACCGAAGTCATCACCTTGCGAACAACCGCTGAATCATCCACCACCATGACGCGGATTGGTGTACCCATCATTCACTCCGTTTGTCGATCTTGTTCAAAACCTTTTGATTCATGCTGCCAGACAAGCTTTTCTCGTCGATTGTTCCCGGCCTCGCAGCCCGCGCCACCGTTTCAATATTTGACGAAATCCTTCAATTCCACGGCTTGCGGCGTTTTCCCCGCGACGGGCGCTGCCCGTGGCGCGACGATCGCCGCATCGACGGCCGCCAGCCCGGCAAATCCTTCATAACCGGAGACCTTGAAACGCGCCATCAACTGCTTGAGACTTTCGGCCTGTGCATTCATTTCCTCGGCGGTTGCCGACAGCTCTTCCGAGGCCGCTGCATTCTGCTGCGTCACGCTGTTGAGTTGCGTCATCGCCTGGCTGATCTGGCCGGCGCCGGTCGTCTGTTCTTCCGATGCTGCCGTAATTTCGCGCACCAGGTCGGCGGTCTTGCGGATCGACGGCAACATCGTCTCCAGCAGCTTCCCGGCCTGCTCGGCCTGATCGACGCTGCTCGCCGCCAGTTCGCCGATTTCCTGTGCCGCCACCTGCGAGCGCTCGGCCAGCTTGCGCACTTCCGCCGCCACCACCGCGAAGCCCTTGCCGTGCTCGCCCGCCCGCGCCGCTTCGATCGCCGCGTTCAGCGCCAGGAGATCGGTGCGATAAGCGATGTCGTCGATGATCGAGATACGTCCGGCGATCGATTTCATTGCCTCGACCGTCGATTTCACCGCTTCGCCACCCGACAGCGCGTCCTGCGAGGCCTGGTGCGCGATGCCGTCGGTCGCCTTGGCGTTGTCGGTATTCTGCGCGATCGACGCCGACATCTCCTCGACCGCCGCCGTCGTCTCCTCCAGGCTCGCCGCCTGTTGCGAGGTCGCTTGCGACAAGCCCTGCGAAGTCGCCGCCACTTGCGACGAGGCGCTCGTCAATTCGTTGGCCGAGATGCGGATTTCATCGACGATCTGGCGCAGGCGCAGCACCATGTTCTTCATCGCGCTCATCAGGCGCCCGGTCTCGTCGGACGAGGTCACCGCGATGTCCACCGTCAGGTCCCCTTCGGCGATCTGCAATGCCGCTTGCATCGCCGCCTGCACCGGCGCAATGACCTGCCGCCGCAGGAGAACGACCAGCAGGGCGATCAGCAGGGCGCAGGACAGTACGCCAACCGCAGCAATCTCACCGATGCGCTCGCGGCTGATGTCGGCGACCTCGCGTTCGGGATACGCAGCGAGAATGCGGAAGCCCCAGGCCGGGAAATCCTCCTTGAGCACGTTCCAGCCCGTGCTGCCAACTTTGACCGTCTTGACGACGTTGTCATCGTCGACATGCCCCGAGCGGAAACGCACCTTGTCATGCTCGTCGACGATGGCGACGAAGCCGCTGGCCAGGAGCCGCGTGGCGCCGACGATATCCTTCAGCACCGCCATGTCGACCTTGTAGCCGACATACCAGATGCCGATCGTCTGCCCCTGTGCGTCGCGGATCGGCTCGTAGCCGGTGATATAGGGAGTGCCCAGAATATCGACCTTGCCGTAGAAGGCCTGCCCCTTGAGGATGGCGGCGATCGCCTTGCCGGCCGGATCGAGGACGGTGCCGATGGCGCGTTCTCCCTCGGTCTTCACGTTCGTCGACACGCGCACGAATTCGTCACCGTGACGGACGAACAGCGTCGCCGTTCCGCCCATCGCGCGGACGACGCCGTCGACCAGTTCGTAGTGGAGGTTCTGCGGCTTGCCGCCGAACATCAGGCCGGGCACCGTCTTGCCCTTGACCGCCACCGCCGGCCCCAGGGTCGCCGCGCCCAAAGCCCGGCTGCGTTCGATCAGGATGTTCATGGCCGCCCGCGTCTGCTGGTTCATCAGCGCATCGGTCACGCCCATCAAGTCATTGACGCCGCGCATCTGCTGCCGCGCCTGCGCCGCGATCTCGCGGTCGATGCGCTGCGCCTCGCTCAAGGAAAAGACCGTGGCGCCGGCCGCCACCAGCAGCACGACCAGCACCGATACCGGCACGATGAAACGCAGCAGCAGACTGTTCCTGACCCTCATGACCCGATTCCCCTTTTCACCATAGCCCCCTCAGGCGTATTACAAATGCATCGATCCCTTCAGGAATTCTGCGCATCGACGGCCTTGATCGCCGCCATCTCCTCGATCGACAGCGCCCGGCCGACGTCGAGAATGATGATGAACTTGCCATTGACCCGCGCCATGCCCTCGATGAACTCGGTATTGACCCGGGTTCCGAAGCTCGGCGCCGGTTCGACGTTGGCGGCATCGATCTCCATTACCGCATTGACGCCATCGACCATCAGCCCGAGCACATGCGTCGCGCCTTCGTGCTGCACCTCGACGATGACGATGCAGGTACGCTTGCCGACGCCGGTCGCTTCACGACCGAAGCGGATGGCGAGATCGATCACCGGCACCACCGAACCGCGCAGGTTGATGACGCCGCGCACCGACGGCGGCATCATCGGAACGCTGGTCGGCACGCTGTACTCGATGATTTCCCGAATGCGCAGGATATCGATCGCGAACACCTCGTCGGACAGGCGGAACGCCAGGTACAACTGCTCGGCGGCAAAACCCTCGATGGCCAGTTTTCCACCCGGATTCGACGGCACGGGGGACGACACCGCGCCCGCAACAGCAACATCCGTAGTCATGATATCTCCTCAGAATTTGACGAAATCCTTCAACGCATCGGCCGTCGTCGGCGCGACCCGGGCCGGCACTTTCTGCACCGCTTTCGCGACCGCCTTTCCGGCGGCCGGCACCTCCGACGCCACCGTGAATTGCGCCATCAGGTCCTTCAGGTTCTCGGCTTGCGCGTTCATTTCCTCGGCCGTCGCCGACAGTTCTTCCGAGGCCGAAGCGTTCTGCTGCGTCACGCTGTTGAGCTGCGCCATGGCGTGGCTGATCTGGTTCGTCCCGGTGCTCTGTTCTTCCGATGCCGCCGTAATTTCACGCACCAGGTCGGCAGTCTTGCGGATCGACGGCAGCATCGTCTCGAGCAGCTTCCCGGCCTGCTCGGCCGTGTCGACGCTGCTCGTCGCCAGCTCGCCGATTTCCTGCGCCGCCACCTGCGAACGCTCGGCCAGCTTGCGCACCTCCGCCGCCACTACCGCGAAGCCCTTGCCGTGCTCGCCCGCCCGCGCCGCTTCGATCGCCGCGTTGAGCGCCAGGAGGTCGGTGCGATAGGCGATGTCGTCGATGATCGAGATCTTTCCGGCGATCGACTTCATCGCCTCGACCGTCGACTTCACCGCTTCGCCACCCGACAGCGCGTCCTGCGACGCCTTGCGCGCGATCCCGTCGGTCGTCTTGGCGTTGTCGGTGTTCTGCGAGATCGACGCCGACATTTCCTCGATCGCCGATGTCGTTTCCTCCAGGCTCGCCGCCTGTTCCGACGTCGCCTGCGACAAGGACTGCGAGGTCGCCGACACCTGCGACGAGGCGCTCGTCAGTTCGGTCGCCGACGCCCGCACCTGCGCGATGATCGACGACAGACGATCGACCGTGTTGTTCACGCTCGCCTGCAAGCCGCCGAAATCGCCCTGGTAATTGCCGCTCACGCGCCGCGTCAGATCGCCCTGCTCGACCGCCGCCATCACCTCGCGCACTTCGTCGATCGGCGCCACCACCGCGTCCATCGTCGCGTTGATACCGTCGATGATCGCCCGGAATTCGCCCTGGTGCTTTGCCGCGTCGGCACGCACCGTGAGCTTGCCCTGCTGCGCCGAGGACGAAAGGATGTTGGCATCGTCGACCAGCGTCCTGACCGTCGCGCTCATGCCCTTGACCGCCGCCATCAACGTGCCGAACTCGCCCCGATACTCGGTATCGGAACGTTGCGACAGATCGCCCTTCTCGACCGCGACCATGACGCGCTTGACCTCGTCGATCGGCCCGGCCACCGCCACCATCGTGTTGTTGATCCCCTCGACGATGCTGCGGAACTCGCCCTGGTGCTTCGCCGCATCGGCCCGCGCATCGAGCTTGCCGGCCGCCGCCGCAGACGACAGCACATTGGCATCGGCAATCATCGCCTGCACCGACGATTTCACCGTCATGACGGCGCGGAAGACATCGCCGGCCTCGTCCTTCGCCTGCGTATCGAGGCTGAAATCGAAGTCGCCTGCCGCCATCCTGCCCGATACCGTGACGACATCGGCGAGCGGCCTGGCGATCGAGCGCGAGATCATCCAGCCGAGGAAGGACAGGATCACCATCAGACCGAGCGAGATCGAGCCCATCATCAGTAGCGAGCGCTGGAACGCGGCATCGACGTCATCGATGTAGATACCGGTGCCGAGCACCAGATTCCAGGGCTTGAACAGCGTTGCGTAGCCCAGCTTCGGCGTCACCCGCTGCGTATCGGGCTTGGGGAATTCATAAGCGACGTAGCCGCCGCCGACCATCGCCACGCCGATCAATTCCTTGAGCAGGAACTTGCCGTTCGAATCCTTCATGTCGAGCTTGTTCTTGCCCTCGAAATCGCGGTTCGGCGGCAGCAGGTAATACACGCCTTGCGTATCGAAGCCGAACAGGTAGTTGCCGTTTTCGAAGCGCATGACGCGCAGGGTTTCGATCGCCGTCTCCCGCGCCTCTTTCTCCGGCATCTTCCCGGCAACGGCGAGTTGATGGTAATGCTCCATCACGCCGACGCCGACTTCGACCAGGCTCTTGATCCGCAGCTTGCGATCATCGAGCATGCTGTCGCGGATGGCAAAGAGCGACACCGCACAGACCAGTAGCAGGCCTAGCGCCGTCAGCACGCTCAGCACCTGTGTGCGCGTACTCACCCGGAACGATCTGAGCCATTTCACGATAATTCTCCTTCCCTGTTCATGAGTTCTGCATCACTTCCCGGCGACCGTGTTCCCCTGCTCAGAACTTGACGAAGTCCTTCAATTCGTCGGCGGCCGGCATCGTTACTTTGGCGGGCGCCTTTTTCGGCGCCTTGGCCTGCTTGCTGGCGGCATGTTCGTCGGACGCCACCGTGAATTGCGCCATCAGGTCCTTCAGGTTCTCCGCTTGCGCGTTCATTTCCTCGGCCGTCGCCGACAGTTCTTCCGAGGACGAGGCGTTCTGCTGCGTCACGCTGTTGAGTTGCGCCATCGCGTTGCTGATCTGGCTTGTCCCGGCGCTCTGCTCTTCCGATGCCGCCGTAATTTCACGCACCAGGTCGGCGGTCTTGCGGATCGACGGCAACATCGTCTCGAGCAGGCTGCCCGCCTGTTCGGCCGTATCGACGCTGCTCGTCGCCAGTTCGCCGATTTCCTGCGCCGCGATCTGCGAGCGCTCGGCCAGCTTGCGCACTTCCGCCGCCACCACCGCGAAGCCCTTGCCGTGCTCGCCCGCCCGCGCCGCTTCGATCGCCGCGTTGAGCGCCAGGAGGTCGGTGCGATAGGCGATGTCGTCGATGATCGAGATACGTCCGGCGATCGACTTCATCGCCTCGACCGTCGACTTCACCGCTTCGCCACCCGACAGCGCGTCCTGCGAGGCCTTGCGCGCGATGCCGTCGGTCGTCTTGGCGTTGTCGGTGTTCTGCGAGATCGACGCCGACATTTCCTCGATCGCCGCCGTCGTCTCTTCCAGGCTCGCCGCCTGTTCCGAGGTCGCCTGCGACAGCGCCTGCGAGGTCGCCGACACCTGCGACGAGGCGCTCGTCAGCTCGGTCGCCGAGGCCCGCACCTGCGCGATGATCGACGACAGACGATCGACCGTGTTGTTCACGCTCGCCTGCAGACCGCCGAAATCGCCCTGGTAGTGGCCGCTCACCCGCCGCGTCAGGTCGCCCTGCTCGACCGCCGCCATCACCTCGCGCACTTCGTTGATCGGCGCCACCACCGCGTCCATCGTCGCGTTGATGCCGTCGATGATCGCCCGGAATTCGCCCTGATGCTTCGCCGCATCCGCCCGCGCTTCCAGCGCTCCCTGCCGTGCCGAGGTCGACAGGGCATTGGCATCCTCTACCAAGGTGCCGATCGTCGCGCTCATCTTGCGCATGGCCGCCATCAGGCTCGTCGTGTCGCCGTCCCTGATTTCGATGCGCCCCGACAGATCGCCGACGGCAATATGGTTGGCCACGTCGGCCGCCAGCGCCGGTTCACCGCCAAGCTGCCGCATCGTGCTGCGGAAGACGAACCAGCCGAGTGACAGGATGGCGATGACCGCGATGAACGCAACCGTGTTCATGATCATCGACATGCGCGCCATTTGCGCCGAGCTGCTCGCGTAATATTCTTCACCGAGCTTGGCATTGATCTCGACCAGCTTGTCAATCGCCGCCTTGGTCGCACCGGCGCTTGGCCCGACGCGCTTGGTGTGCCCCCGGATCTCATGGAAGATTTCGGTCACCTCGGCCTTGGACTTGGCCTTGCCGACGTTGGCGACCATGACGTTGAGTTCGTCGTTGAGCTTCTTCCACTCGTTGTAATCGACGACAAACTGTTTCCAGATCTTGTCTTCCTCGGGCGACATCGGCAACCCCTCGTACGCCTTGCGCCCCTTGTCCATCTGGGCGTAAGCCGCCACCTTGCGTTCGACGAGCTTGGCCGCCTTGGCCGGCGCCTCGTCGTCGAACTCGAGCAGCGAGACTTCCCGGTTGACGACGCGCGCCTCCAGCTGCCCGCGGCTGATTTCCATCAGCCCGATCACCGAGGGAAGGAAGTTGAAGCCGAGTTGGCGGACGGCGTCGCTGCCGTCGCGCATGCCGATGATGCCGGAACCCGACGCAATGATGATCGCCAGCGTGGCAACCGCCGTCAGCGTGATCAGTTTGGCTTTGATGGTTGAGAACATGTCAATCCCTCCGAGTACACCCCATGGTTAAATGCTGCGGTTTCCGCTATTCGTCTTGCATGCGCCTCAGGCCGCTACCGGCCGGGCCAGGCGCAAATAGGAACGCTCGATATCGCTGCAGTGCCGGATCAGCGCCGGAATGTCGAGAATCATGCCGACATCGCCGTTGCCGATGATCGTCGACCCCGACACCGCCGGCACCTCCGCGAACAAGGGCCCGAGCGGCTTGATGACCGTCTGGCACTTGCCGTAGATGCGATCGACGACGAGCCCGGCGCGCCGACTGCCGAAACGCACGACGATGATGCGCGGACGCGGATGCGCCGGGCCTTCCTCGCCGAAGACATCGCGCAGGCGGATGAAGGGCAGAGGCTCGCCGCGCTGCTCGAAGTAGGCTGAATCGCCGATGTCGGGCGGCAGTTCGATGCACTCGACGACCATGTCGAGCGGGATGATGAAGTGCGAACTGCCGACGCCGACATGGAAGCCATCGATGATCGCCAGCGTCAGCGGCAGGCACAGGCGCATCGTCGTGCTCTGGCCGGGCACCGACTCGATATCGAGCGTGCCGCGCAGCGCCTCGATGTTGCTGCGCACGACGTCCATGCCGACGCCCCGCCCCGACAGGTTGGTGATCTTTTCTGCCGTCGAGAATCCCGGCGCCAGGATCAGCCGATAGACATCCTGATCGGAGAGAATCGCCTCGGGCGAGATCAATCCCTGCTCCACCGCCTTCTTGAAGATGCGCTCGCGGTCGAGCCCGCCGCCGTCGTCCTTGACTTCAATGTTGATGCTGCCGGACTCGTGGTAGGCGTTGAGTTCGACCGTGCCGACCTCGGGCTTGCCGCGGGCGCGGCGGACCTCGGCCGACTCGATGCCGTGATCCATCGAATTGCGCACCAGATGCATGAGCGGATCGCCGATCTTCTCGACCATCGACTTGTCGAGTTCGGCCTCGGCGCCGTGGATGCGCAGCTCGATCTGTTTGCCCAGTTCCTTCGAGACATCGCGGACGACGCGCGGGAAGCGCGAGAACACCTCGCCGATCGCGACCATGCGCAGGCGCAGCGCCATGTCGCGAATATCCTCGACGAGCGAGAGCAGGAGATCGGCCGATTCGAGCAGGTCGGGCTTGTCGAGCCGGCCGATCTGGGCGTGCGTGCCAACGCCGGCGATGACCAGCTCGCCGACGCGGTCGATCAGCGCGTCGAGACGTTCGGCCGGGACCTTGACGCTCTTCGACTCGACATTGCGCCGTTCCTCGGCGTGGATCTGCTTCTTGACGGCCGCCTCGACCACCGTCGGCGGCACGGCACCCTGTTCGACCAGGATTTCGCCGATACGCGCCGGCGTCTCGGCGCGCCGCTGCTCGGCCAGCGCCTGTTCGAGCTCCTTGGCGGTAACCGACCCGCAGGCCACGAGAATTTCGCCGATGCGCGAAACGTCGCCGTGCAGGGCCTCGATCTGGTTGAGGAATTCGGCGATGCGACTCTGCGGCGGCAGGATGAGAATCTGCGAATTGTCCTGGACGAACTCGAAGACACCCTCGATCTCGGCCTTGCTCGCCGAACTGATCAGCGACACCTCGAAGCCGAGATAACAGATCTCCGGATCGGCGCCGTCGAAATCGGGCAACTGGTCGGTGATCGTCTCGATATGGGCGATCTTGCCGTACTGGTTGAGGTAATTGATGAAGGCCAGCGGGTCCATGCCATCCTGCAACACGCCCTCGCCGAAACGCAGGGACAGGTGCCAGTGATCGGCGGCCATCACGGCGCTGCCGTCCTCGTCCCGCTCCGGTTCGGCCGCAGTCTCCTGCGCCGGCGCCGGCGTCGTCGCCACCGGGCCGCCGGGCGCCGGGCCGCCAGGTGCCTGGCCCAGCACGCCCTGCAATTCGACGATCAGGGCGTCGCTGCGCGCCACCGGCATCTCGCTGTGCTCGGCGACCGCCACGATCAGGTTCGAGATATGGTCCTGGCATTCGAGCAGCAAGGTGATCAGGGCGCTGTCGAACTGCAGGCTGCCCTTGCGCAGGCGGTCGAGCACGTTCTCGACGACGTGGGTGAAGCGGACCACCTCGTCGAGTCCGAACAGGCCGCCCGAGCCCTTGATCGTATGGGCACAACGGAACAGCGCGTTGAGGTCTTCCTCGTCGCAGGCAGCCTCCTCGGCCCGCAGCAGGATCGCCTCCATCTGATCGAGCAGTTCCCGCGCCTCCTCCATGAAGGCGCCGAGCGCTTGCGACAGGTCAATGCTGGAATCCGCCATGGCGTTCTCCTCAGGATTCGACGGCAGCGAGGTACAGCGGATCGCCGAGCGCGCTGCCAAGATTGGCGAGATCGACAAGCCGCAGCACCGCCGGCGGATGATTGACGAACTGCACCGTCTTGCCCGGATAGCGCTTGGCAATCAACATCAGTTGCAGCCCGGCCGTATCCATCTCGGTGACCCCGGTCAGATCGATTTCCAGTGCATCGACCGCGACCAGTTCGCTGGCCAGCGCCGTCTTGAGTTCGCCGACGGTATAGATCGTCAGTTCGCCCGTCAGCCTGGCCGACGACTGTGTCCCATCCCTCTGAAACTCGAGTCCCATGATCGCCTCACATCAACAGTTTGGAGACCACCGCCAGCATCTGCTGCGGCTGGAAGGGCTTGACGACCCAGGCCTTGGCGCCGGCCTCCTGCCCGGCCTTCTTCTTTTCCTCGGCCCCTTCGGTCGTCAGCATGACCACCGGCACGAACTTGTAGGCCGGCAGTTTCTTCATTTCCCGGACGAAGGTGATGCCGTCCATATTCGGCATATTGACGTCGCTGATGACGAGATGAATCTTGCGTCCATCGAGCTTGGCCAGGGCATCCTTGCCATCGACGGCTTCGATCACGTCGTAGCTGTTGCCCTTCAGCGCCATGCTGACGACCTGCCGCATCGAGGTCGAGTCATCGACAATCAGAATGGTCTTGTTCATGCGTGTTCCCCCCTGCTAAAAATTCCATCAATCAGAAGAATGTGACTTCGGACTCGGCGACTGCGCCATGCGCACCCGGATGGGCGTGGTCGTGCTGCTCGATCGTGGTGTACATGCGCTCGATCTCGGCAATCCACGCCGACACGTCGATCGGCACCGGAACACCGGCAGCGGACACGCTCGCTTCGTCGCGCTCGACCCGTTCCCGGAGCCGGTGAATACCGGAGACGACGGCATGAAGAATCTGGCTGACGCGATCCTGGAACTGCAGATGCACCATCACCGCCTCGATATGCTCGCGTACTTGCAGGCTACCGGCACTCATCCGTTCGGCATCCTCGCTGAGCTGACGGACCAGACCGCCGATGCGTTCGAGTACCGAGTGGATCGTCGTGCCGGAATCGTTCATCAGCGCGGTGTTCTGTGCCGACAAGTTCGACGCCGTGGTCAGCGCCGCCAGCGTCGCCTGGCTGACGGCATTGACCTTGACCTGGATTTCCTGCCCGAGCTTCCCGGACTGGCTCGACAGCTTGCGCACCTCATCGGCCACCACCGCGAACCCCCGCCCGGCCTCACCGGCGCGCGCCGCTTCGATGGCGGCGTTGAGCGCCAGCAGATTGGTCTGCTTGGCGATGTCGGCGACGCCTTCGGCCATGCGCTTGAGATCCTCATTGACGCCCGACAGCGCGTTGAACTGGTCGAACATCGGCTTTTGCGCCGCGAAGGCCTGCTCCAGACGTTCGAGCATATGCACGAGTTCGCCGCGGGCGCCGTCGAGCACACCGACCACGCCCTGCTCGGACTCGGTCTGGTGCCGGTCGAGCATCTGGCGCAGTTCCGCCAGGATCGCACCGAAGCCCTGCGTCAGTTCGCTACCGGCCGTTTCAGTCTGCAGGCGGGCGATATCGACGTGTTTGGCCCAGCGCACCATCGACGCTTCCGACGCCGCGTGCAAGCTGCTGACATACGGCAGCAGATCGGGAGCATCGCCCGGCGTGCCGGCCTCCGGCGCCGCCGCCTGCGTCGGGCGATGCTCCAGCACCGACACCACGGCCATGGCGCCGACGAGCCCGGCGGCGAGCGCCAGGCCGAGCGTCAAGGACGCCTGGCTCCACACCAGCAGGCCGCCGCCTGCCACCGCGACGGCCATCGACCCCCAGCGCACCCGCTTCAACAGCGATTCAGGCTCGTTCATGTCGCCTCCCGTTCTTCGGCCGCACCGATCGTCGTCCGCGTCGCGCCGGCGGCTTCCTCGGCCGGCGCGAACAGGCGCAGCTGAAGCTCACCCAGCACCCCGAGAAAGGTATCGATATCGCGCGATTTATCGAAGAAATAATCGGCGCCCAGGTCCAGGCAACGGGCGCGATATTCGGCATCGCCGTAATTGGTGAGAACGATGATGATCACATCGGGCAGCCGCGCCTTGACGTAATCCAGAACTGACAGACCGCTGCCGCCGCGCAAGCGCAGGTCCAGCACGACGACATCCGGACGCTGCTGATCGACGCGCAAACGGGCATCAAGCTCCGTATCGGCCTCAGCCACGATCTCACAGCCCGGGATGGCGCGGATCATGCCACGCAGCCGCTCCCGGAGCAGTCTCGAATCCTCGACAAGTAAGAGTTTCATGCTTGCACCCGCCAACACCTTTCGACACGATGGGAGCAGTGTGCCGGGCGAGCGCACGCGACGAAACCGGCCGGCGGCGACAGCGCCTGTCGGCCCCCGCCGGCCGGCGTGTAGGAATCGGACTACAGCACGGGAACCGGCCGGGGTTCAGCCTGGCGGCACATCCTCGAAGAGCGCGTGGCGGACACCGTAGCGCACCAGTTCGGCGACGCTGGTCATGCCCATCTTCTGAAACAGGCGCGTCTTGTAGGTGCTCACCGTTTTCGGGCTCAGGTTGAGGCGCTGGGCGATCTCGACGACGCCGTCACCGGCCGCCAGCTGGCGAAAGATCTGGAACTCGCGGTCGGACAAGCTTTCGTGCGGCGCCCGGTCATCCTTGACGATGAGGCCGTAGGCCAGTTCGCCGGCCACTTCCGGGCTGATGAAATGGCCGCCGGCGGCGACCTTGCGGATGGCGCTGATCAATTGGGCCGAGGCGCTGTCCTTGCACAGATAGCCCGCCGCACCGGCGCGAATCGTGCGGATCGCATACTCGTCTTCCTTGTACATGCTGAGGATGAGGATCGGCAGTCGCGGCGCCTCGGCGCGAATCTGCCGGATCAGATCGACGCCGCTGCGTCCCGGCATCGACATGTCGAGCAGCAGGATGTCCCAGCCGCCTTCGCGCACCCGCGCCAGCGTCTCGAAACCGTCGCCCGCCTCGCCTTTCACCGCCATGTCGCGGCTGGCCGCGAGAATCTGCTTCAGCCCCTCGCGCACAAGCGTGTGGTCATCGGCAATCAGGATCCGGATCATGCCGCCCCCCCGCCCGACCTCGGGAGACGCACCTCGATATGCGTGCCGCGTCCCGGCGCGCTGTCGATCGTCACCGTCCCGCGCAGCAGGCTGACGCGTTCGCGGATGCCGACGATGCCGAACGACTGGCGCGTCTCGGTCGGTTCCGGCGGCAGCCCGCGCCCGTCATCGGCAATCGTCACGAGGAGATCGCCGTCGCGCTCGTCGAGCGCGACCATCGCGTGACTCGCCTCGGCATGGCGGGCGATATTGGTCAGCGCCTCCTGCACGATGCGGAAGATCGCCGTCGACATCGGCTCGTCGAGGCCGAAATCCTCACACGACAGGGACAGATCGCAGAGGATCCCGAACTGCCGCGAGAAGCGCCGCGCATAGCTCGCCAACGCCGCCTCGAGGCCGAGATCGTCGAGCATGCCGGGCCGCAGGTCCTCGCAGATGCGCCGCACCGAATCGACCGTCGTGTTGAGCATCGTGTCGATCGTCGCCAGGCGTTCGGCGATCATCGGATCGCGCGTGGACAAACTGGTCGTCAGCGCGTTGAAATCGATGCGCAGCGCCGTCAGGCTCTGGCCCAGTTCGTCGTGCAATTCGCGGGCGAAGCGGCGCCGGTCTTCCTCGCGCACGCGCAACAGGAACTCCGACAGGCGGCGCAGATGCGCTTCGCTCGCCTCAAGTTCGCGCGTCCGCTGGGCGACCCGCTGTTCGAGATGGCGGCGAATGCGGAACAGATTGGCGTGGGCACGCGCCCGGCCAAGCACCTCGCCGACGAAAAATGGCTTGCCGACATAGTCCACACCGCCGGCATCGAACGCGGCAATGCGATCGGCCTGACTGTCGGACGCACTGACAAAGATCACCGGTATGTCGCCGGTCTTTGGGTCGGCCTTGAGCCGCCGGCAGACCTCATAGCCGTCCATGACCGGCATATATACGTCGAGCATGATGAGATCGAGCGTTTCCCGCGCCACGATCTCCAGCGCGGCCGGACCGGATTGCGCGCTCCAGACCCGAAAGCCGTCCTGTTCCAGGATGGACTGCAGCAGGACAAGATTGTCGCTGTTGTCATCGACGATGAGAACGGCTGTCGAGTCCATCAGCCGCTCACCGCACGGGACCGGTTGGGAAAGGCCAGGGCAGCGGGCATCGAATCATCACGTCATCATTTAATCAAAACGCCTACTTTATGCAAGGAGCGTCAGGAGTCAACTGCTTTGGCGGGCCAACTACGTAGTTTCCGCAAAAAGTTGCAGAAATTACGGATGCACAGGGAACGGCGACTCTGGGAGCATGTCGGGAGAGGATCAAAACGTGCGGGGAGGCACGGGTGCTCTGCGCATACGCGCGACACCGTCGCAACATCCTTTTTGCACGCATCGCTGGAGAATGAAATGAACGAAGTCAAACAGGACGCCGCCGTCCGGCAGCAGGAGAGCGCCGGCACGACATCGACATCATCCGCGCTGGCATCGCTGCGCCGGATTCGTATCGACGAGGCGCTTGCCCGTTTCGGTGGCGACCAGGAACGCTACATCCACTGGCTGATCGAATTCACCGAGCATGGCCCGAATGCCGCGGCGCAGATCCGGCAGGCAATCACCAACGGCACCATCGACGCCGCGACCAAGCTTGCCCACGCGCTCAAGGGCCGGACCGGCATGCTCGGCATGGGCGAATTGCACGCCATCTGCCAGACGCTCGAACTGGCCTTGCGCAGCGGCGACCCGCCCCTGATGTGGCTGGAAGAACTGGAAACCGCCGTCGACGAAATGCGCGCGCAGATCACGACGGCACTCGGACCGGGGCGCTGACCCGAACCGATCAACGCAGAAGGCCTTCCCGACACTATGCCCACATCCTTTTCCGTCTACGTCGTCGATGATGACCCAGTCGTGCTCGAGGTCATTGGTACCATCCTGAAGGACGACTGCCGCATCAGCACCTTTACCAGCGTCGAAGACTGCCAGGTGAAGCTGGCCGACGAAAAGCCGGATCTCTTCCTGCTCGACGTCAATTTGCCCGGCCTCGACGGCTACACCTTCTGCCGCGCGCTCAAGGACGACTTCCCGACGCACCGGATCCCGGTCATCTTCGTCTCCTCGAAGGACACCATCGAGGAGCGCCTGCAGGGCTACGACGCCGGCGGCGAGGATTTCATCGTCAAGCCCTTCGCCCCCGAGGAACTGCGGCGCAAGGTCAAGGTGGCGCAAGCCCTGATCGCCGACCACAAGGCGCTTGCCGGCCAGATCGAGGAAGCCGAGATGCTGTCCTCGCTGATCATGGCCAGCATGGATGAGACGGGCATCCTGCTCCAGTTCATGAGCAAGCTGATCGGCATGGAAAGCTGCGAGGAAATCGCCGGCGAACTGCTCGAACTGCTGCGCCGCTACCGGCTCGACGGCGTCGTCCAGACCCGCTTCGACGGTGTCACGGAAACACTCAGCAGCAGCGGCAAGAACATGCCGCTCGAAGTCTCGATCATCGAGCATGTGCGCGACCAGGGGCGCATTTTCGAATTCCGCCGCCGCAGCGTGCACAACTTCGAACGCGTCACCCTGATGATCAACAACCTGCCGATCGAGGATCCGGACTATTGCGGACGCCTGCGCGACCACCTTTCGGTCGCCGCCCAGGGCGCCGATTCGCGCCTCAAGGCCATGCAGGCAGAGCAAAGCAGCCGACGGGCACAAATAGCGCTGCTCGGCGCGCTCGACAGCATCGGCGAGAGCCTGCGCGAGTTGCAGGCGGCCGAGGACGTCAAGTCGACGACCAGTTCGTCCCTGATCGTCGAACTGCAGAAGACCTTGATCGACTCCTTCTACCGCCTCGGTCTGACCGACAACCAGGAAAAATTCCTGCAGGAACTCGTCGGCGAATTCATGGCGCGCATGGCGGCTCAACTCAACAGCGGGGTCGAGACGCGCGAAACGCTGCAGCGCCTGCTGGCGAAGCTGGGGGAACTGCGCGGTCAGTGACGCGTGGAGACGCGGATGGACTACGCGAAAATGCCGGCCCGGGAAATCGAGCGCCTTGCGCGCAACGTGCATCCGGGCGCCTGGACCATCGATTCGTCGCAGCCGCTGGCGACGCTGCTCGGTTCCTGCGTCGCCGTCTGCCTCTACGATCCGCTGCTCCGGGTCGGCGGCATCAACCATTTCATGCTGCCCGACCTCGCCCGCAGCCGGCACGGCGACGTCGATAGCCTGCTGTCCGGCAACTTCGCCATGGAAGCCTTGCTCAACGCCCTGCTCGGCAAGGGCGCCAAGAAGGTCCGGCTGCAGGCCAAGGCCTTCGGCGGCGGCACCATCATCGATACCGACGGCGGTTCGCTCAGCATCGGCATGCGCAACGCCAATTTCGCCAAGGAATGGCTCGAACGCGAGAGCATTCCGCTGACATCTTCTGATTTCCTCGGCCCCTGGTCGCGCAAGATCATTTTTCTTCCGACTACCGGCGACGCCTTCTGCAAGCGGATGGTAACCAACATGGCCACAGCCGAGGTCATTGCCCGCGAAGAAAAGGCCTACGCGCAGACGCTGCTGCAGAAGCCTGCCGCCACCGACAAGAAGATCGAGCTATTCTGATGTCCGACGCCCCCATCACTGCCCAGGAATTCGCGCTGTTCCAGCGCCTTATCTACAAGATCGCCGGGATCAGCCTGAGCGATGCCAAGCGCGTGTTGCTCGTCGGCCGGCTGACGCGTCGTCTCAAGCACCACGGACTCGAGACCTTCAGCCAGTACTACCGCCTGCTGCAAAGCGGCGAGCAGCCGGAAGAACTGCAGACCATGGTGGACCTGCTCACCACCAACGAGACCTATTTCTTCCGCGAACCCAAGCACTTCGAGTTCCTGCGCGACGAGATCGTCGCCCGACGCAACAGCCCGACGACCTTCCGGGTCTGGAGCGCCGCCAGCTCGAGCGGCGAGGAAGCCTACTCGATCGCCATGACGCTGGCCGATTCGATGCAGGGCAAGAACTGGGAGATCGTCGGCTCCGACATCAGCACGCAAGTGCTGCGCCGGGCCGCCGCCGGCCACTACTCTCTGGCCCGCACCGAAGGTATCCCGAGCGAATTTCTCAAGCGCTATTGCCTGCGCGGCGTGCGCGCCAACGAAGGCACGCTGCTCATCGCCCCGGAACTCCGCCAGCGTGTCAGCTTCCACCAGATCAACCTGACGCTGCACGTCGACGCCGACATCGGCGAATTCGACGTCATATTCCTGCGCAATGTTATGATCTACTTCGATCCGGATACGAAGACGCGGGTCGTGCATAACCTGCTACCGCGGCTCAAGTCGGGCGGTTACCTGTTCATCGGCCATTCCGAAACACTCAACGGCATCACCGACCGGGTCCAGAGCGTCGAACCGACGATTTACCGAAAACCATGAAGACGATTCCCAACGCCGATTTCGAGACCGTCGTCCTGCACGCCGGCGATTTCTACTTCGGTGGCGGACGCACGCGCATCTCGACCCTGCTCGGCTCCTGCGTCTCGATCGCCTTGTGGCACCCGCGCCTGCGCATCGGCGGCATGTGCCACTACATGATGGAAGCGCGCCCGCGCCCCAGCGACGAAACGCTCGACGGCCGCTACGGCAGCGAAGCCTTCCTGATGTTCCTGCAGCACATCACCCGCACCGCCACGCAACCCGGCGACTACCAGGCCAAGCTCTTCGGCGGCGGCAACATGTTCAACGCAGAACGCGGCAAGAGCCCGGAAATCGGCGCCCGCAACATCGAATGCGGCAAGCAGTTCCTCGCCGACCACAACATTCCGCTGATTTCCTCCCATGTCGGCGGCAGCGGCCGGCGCAAGCTCCATTTCGACCTCTGGACCGGCGACGTCTGGCTGGCCTTCCCGGAAGGCGAAGGCGCCCACGTCCACACGCATCGAGGCAAGCGCGACCATGGCTGAACGCATCAAGGTCATGATCATCGACGACTCGGCCGTCGTCCGCCAGGTGGTGACCCAGGCACTCGCCGCCGACTCGGGCATCGAGGTCGTCGGCGCCGCGTCCGACCCGGTCTTCGCAATGAGCCGGATGCAGACTGTCTGGCCCGACGTGATCATCCTCGACATCGAGATGCCGCGCATGGACGGCATCACCTTCCTCAAGAAGCTCATGGCCGAACGTCCGACGCCGACAATCATCTGCTCCTCGCTCGCCGAACGCGGCGCCAGCGCCACCTTTGCCGCGCTCGAAGCCGGCGCGGTCTCGGTCATCACCAAGCCGAAGCTCGGTCTCAAGAGCTTTCTCGAAGACTCGGCCAATGACATCGTCCAGGCCGTGCGCAGCGCCGCCCGCGCCAATCCGCGCGTTCTGAGCGCAGTGCGCAAACCGGTCGCGGTAGCGGCAGCGCCCTCCGAGCGCAACCTTGCGCTCGAGCGCACCACCGACCAGGTGATCGCCATCGGCACCTCGACCGGCGGCACCATCGCACTCGAATCGGTGCTCACCCAACTCCCCGCCACCACGCTCGGCATCGTCATCGTCCAGCACATGCCGGCGATGTTCACCGCGATGTTCTCCGAACGCCTCAACGACCTCTGCCAGATCGAAGTGCGCGAAGCCCGCCACGGCGACCGCGTCATCCCCGGCCGCGCCCTGATCGCCCCAGGCGGAAAGCATATGACGCTGCGTCGCAACGGCGCCCAATACGTCGTCGACGTCGCCGACGGGCCGCTCATCAACCGGCACAAGCCTTCGGTCGACGTGCTCTTCCGCTCGGTCGCCAAGATCGCCGGTGCCAATGCGCTTGGCATCATCATGACCGGCATGGGCGACGACGGCGCGCGCGGCATGCGCGAAATGCATGACGCCGGCGCACGCACCATCGCCCAGGACGAAGCCAGCTGCGTCGTCTTCGGCATGCCGAAGGAAGCGATCAAGCTCGGTGCCGTCGACCAGGTCATCCCGCTCGACCAGATCCCGGCCGCGATCATCGGCCACTCGGCCCGCCATCTCAAAGGAGACAGCTGATGGACGCCCCGTCTGCCCTGGAACGGATCGCTGCCGACGCGGCGCGCGGCGACATCGTCTTCCCGACCCACACCGACATCGCCTTGCGCGTACAGCGCCAGCTCGACGATCCCGACTGCAGCAGCGAATCGCTCGTCAAGCTGCTGGCAGCCGAACCGCTGCTCTCGGCGCGCGTGCTCTCGCTCGCCAACTCGACCGCCTACAATCCGGGCGGCCGCAGCATCGCCGACCTCAAGAACGCTATCGCGCGCATCGGTTACGCCGCCCTGCGCGCGCTGACCGCCTCGATCGTCGTCCGTCAGATGCAGGGCATGTCGGGCAATCCGGCGCACCGCGCCATCGCCGCCCGCCTCTGGGAGCACACCACGCACGTCGCCTCGCTCGCCCGCCTGCTGGCCCGCCGCGTCACCCGGCAGAACCCGGACGCCGCCTTTTTTGCCGGCATCGTGCATGAAGTCGGCAGCTTCTACCTGATCTCGCGCGCCGCCGCCTACCCCGGCCTGCTCGAAGGCGACCACACGCTGGAAGCCTGGTGCGGCGACGGCGAGGCGCTGGTCGGACGCGCCGTGCTCAAGGCGCTCGACGCGCCGGCATCGGTCGCCGACGCCATGGAGGTGCTCTGGGGCGGCTATCTCGCCATGCCGCCGTCCTCGCTCGGCGACACCCTGCTGCTCGCCAACGAACTGGCGCCGGTCGAGTCGCCGCTCGACGCCCTTGAAAGCATGAGCCGCAAGGGGATGCCGGTCGAACTCGAACTCCTCATCAATGACGAAACACTAACGTCGATTCTGGCCGAATCGGCCGACGAAGTGCAGTCCCTGCGCCAGGCGCTGGCCTGACGCAGGAGACCCGTAATACTACGTAGTTCCCGCAAATTCTTGCGGTTTCCACGGATGCACAAACCGATCGGCATTTGAGAGCATCTACCGGTCATGGCGAAACCCGCAGACCACGCGATCTGCAACGACGGAGCCGCACCGCCGTCGGCAACATTGAAAAAGGAACAACATGCGCACAATCATGCTGGTGGATGACTCCGCCACCATTCTGCTGAGCATTTCGAGCATTCTGAGCAAAGCCGGCTATGGTGTCGAAAAGGCGGCCAACGCCGAACTGGCGCTGCAGAAATTCACCGCCGGCGTCAAGGTCGACCTGCTCATCACCGACCTCAACATGCCGGGAATGAACGGCATCGAACTGATCCGCGAGGTCCGTAAGCTACCGGCCTACAAGTTCATGCCGATCCTCTTCCTGACGACGGAATCGCAGCAGAGCCGCAAACTCGAAGCCAAGGAAGCCGGGGCTTCGGGCTGGATCGTCAAACCGGCGACCGCCGACGAGCTGCTCAACACCATCAAGCTGGTCCTCAAATAAGGATGTGAGATGACGCCGTTGGCGAGTTCGCCGCGCCGGCAGATTGCCGCCCGTACACTGGCGGTACAGATTTCGGCGGCTGTTCTGGTCGCCGCGCTGGTCTATGCGCTGCACGGCTGGTTCCACGGCACCCTGGCCCCCTTGCTCGGCCTCGGGGCGCAGCTCATCGACACGCTCGGCACGCTCGGCGTCGTGCTCTTCTTCATCGCGCTGCAGCGCGTCATCTCGACGCTATATTTCAACGACGCCTATTTCGGCTTGCGCGAGACGATCGAGGATCCGCGCCCGCGCTGCAACACCGATCGCCTGTGCGACCGCATGATCGTCCCAGAGCTGCGCGAGATCGCGCCGGTCAACAATCTGCTCATCGACCAGCTGCACAACGTCGTTGCGCAGACCGAAAAAGCCGCCTTCGACATCACCGAACGCCTGCACGCCGTTGACGCCGTCATCGGCGAGCTGCAGAAGGTCGTCACCGCCGCCAGCGTCGAAACGATCGGTATCGCGCAGAGCTCGGAAAGCCGGTCGACGCAGAACCAGCAACTGATCGAGCGCCTGAAGAACTTCATCCACCAGCGTCTTGACGACACGCAGCGCGAAGCCGCCGAAAGCAAGGACGTCATCACCCGCACCGAATCGCTCAAGAAGCTCGTCGAGCTTGTCCGCGCCATTTCGGCGCAAACCAAGCTGCTCGCGCTCAACGCCGCCATCGAGGCGGCACGCGCCGGCGAAACCGGACGCGGCTTCGCCGTCGTCGCCGACGAGGTCCGCCAGTTGTCCGAAAACACCGATACCGCCGTCGACAAGATCAACGAAGGCATCGGCGCCGTCTCGACGATCATCGAAAGCCAGCACCGGACAAAGGTCAGCCACCAGCGCATCGACGAAGAGCAGAAGACGCTCGAAGCCTTCGCGCAACAGCTCGAATCGCTCGACCAGAACTACCGGCAGATGGTCGACAAGGAGCACGATGTCATCGCCCGCATCGCCGAGAGCGGCGAAGAGCTCGCGCAGATGTTCGTCAGCGCGCTGGCCAGCGTGCAATTCCAGGACGTCACCCGACAACAGATCGAGCACGTCATCGAAGGGCTCAAGGCCGTCGGCACGCATACCGGCGCCGTCGCCGACGCCTGCGCGCCCGGTGCCTGCGACCGCCCGCCGAGCGAACTGCCGTCGCTCAAGCAGCGGATGGACGCGCTGTATGCGAGCTACGTCATGGAAAACCAGCGTGACATTCACGACCGGGCGCTCGGCCGCGCCACACCGCGTCGTCAGGACGCTCCGGCAAATAGCCGGATCGAGTTGTTCTAGGAGACAAGCGCCATGCCAATGACACAACGACTGAGCGTGACCGAAGAGATGACGATCTACCATGCGCTCGACCAGAAAAACCTGCTGCTCGACGCGCTCCTGACCTGCGACGTGCTCGAACTCGATCTGCTGCAGGTCGGCGACATCGACACCGCCGGCCTGCAACTGCTCATCATGTTGAAGAAAGAGGCGCAGCGCACCGGCAAGCGCGTGGCGATCGTCGCGCACAGCCAGGCGGTGCAATCGGTCATCGACTTCTGCAACCTGGCCGCCGAACTCGGCGACCCGCTGCTCATTCCGGCAGCGCAGGCGGCATAGCGGAAAACGACTTCGGAGAACACCATGGACGAACTGACCAGCGTGTATGTGCAGGAAAGCCGGGAACAGCTGGCCGAGATGGAAGCCGGCCTGCTGCGGCTCGAGCAGACGCCCGACGACCGCGACACGATCAACGCCGTGTTCCGCGCCGCCCACACCATCAAGGGCGGCTCCGGCGTCATCGAATGCCACTTCATCGAGCACTTCACCCACCTCGTCGAGAATCTCCTCGACGCGCTGCGCAATGACGAAATCGAACTGTCGAGTGCCATCACGACGCTGCTGCTTGAATGCTGCGATCATATGGGACACCTGGTCGACACGCTCGCTGCCGGCACCCCCGAGCCCGACCCGACCCTCTGCGCCGACGGCGAGGCACTGACCGGACGCCTGAAGGACATCATCGCCGCCGAACCGGGCCGGGGCGGCTCGTCGAGCCTGACCGTGACCGACGACACGGTCGAAGTCGAGAACCTCGGCAACGGCGTCGTCAATACCGACAGCTGGCACATCTCGGTGCGCTTCGGTCGCAACGTCATGCGCGGCGGCATGGACCCGCTCTCCTTCCTGCGCTATCTCGGCAATCTCGGCGAGATCATCGGCACCGAAACCATCACCGACGCGATGCCGGCCGCCGCCGACATGGATCCGGAATCCTGCTACATGGGCTTCGAGATCCGCCTGCAGACGCGCGCCTCGAAATCCGAGATCGAACGCGTCTTCGATTTCGTCCGCGACGACTGCGACCTGCGCATCCTGCCGCCGCAAAGCACGGTCACCGACTACATCCGCCTGATCAACGAACTGCCTGAAGACAACCTGCGGCTGGGCGAAATGCTGGTGCGCTGCGGCGCGCTGACGCAGGCCGAAGTCGACGCCGGTCTCAAGGCCCAGCATGCCGCCGAAGACACGCCGGCGGCCGAAGCGACGGCGCCGCCGCTCGGCGAGATCCTCGTCGAAAGCCGCATGGTGCACAAGGAAATCGTCGATGCCGCCGTCAATCGCCAGACGCAGATCGTCGACAAGAAAGCGCGCGAAGCCCAGCTTGTCCGCGTCCATGCCGACAAGCTCGACCAACTCATCGACCTCGTCGGCGAGCTCGTCATTGCCGGCGCCTCGGCCAACCTGCTGGCGCTCAAGAGCAACCAGTCGGACCTCGTCGAAGCCACTTCGATCCTCTCGCGCCTCGTCGAAAGCATCCGCGATTCGGCGCTGCAACTCCGCATGGTGCAGATCGGCGACACCTTCAACCGTTTCAATCGCGTCGTCCGCGACGTCTCGAAGGAACTCGGCAAGGAAATCGAACTGTCGATCAGCGGTGCCGACACCGAACTCGACAAGACCGTCGTCGAGAAGATCGGCGACCCGCTCATGCACCTCGTGCGCAACTCGCTCGATCACGGCATCGAACCGGTCGCTGTCCGTCTCGAACGCGGCAAACGCGCCTGCGGCCGTGTCTCGCTCAACGCTTACCATGATTCCGGCATCATCGTCATCCAGGTCTCGGACGACGGCGGCGGACTCAACCGCGAGAAAATCCGGGCCAAGGCGATCGAACGCGAGCTGATCCAGCCGGGCGACAACCTTGGCGACAAGGAAATCATCAACCTCATCTTCGAACCCGGCTTCTCGACCGTCGACAAGGTCTCGAATCTCTCCGGACGCGGCGTCGGCATGGACGTCGTGCGGCGCAACATCCTGGCGCTGCGCGGCACCGTCGATGTCGAATCGGTCGAAGGCCAGGGTTCGACCTTCACCATCCGGCTACCGCTGACGCTCGCCATCATCGACGGCTTCCTCGTCGGCATCGAAAAAGCCGCCTACGTCATCCCGCTCGACTCGGTCGTCGAATGCATCGAACAGAAGAACCTGACCGGCGACCGCAACTTCCTCAACCTGCGCGGCGAGGCGCTGCCCTTCATACGCCTGCGCGATATCTTTGAAATCCCGGGCGAGGCACCGGCCCGCGAAAGCATCGTCGTCGTCCAGTCCAACGGACGCCGTGCCGGCATCGTCGTCGATCACCTGATGGGCGAATTCCAGACGGTGATCAAGCCGCTCGGGCGCATGTTCGCGCACCTGCGTGGCATCGGCGGCTCGACCATCCTGGGCAGCGGCGAGGTCGCCCTCATCCTCGATGTCGGCGCCCTCGTCAATCTCGTCACCCGCGCCGAGGAAGAGCGTCTGCTGCCACACCGGCACACGCTCGCGCTCGCGTCCTCTTCCACCAATTCCACTGCGATTCCATCGGGGAGATAAACCATGTTCAAGAATCTTAAAATCGGCCTCCGGCTCGGCCTTGGCTTCGGCGTCGTCCTGCTCCTGCTGGTCGTGCTGTCGAGTCTCTCGATCGAACGCATCAGTACCATCAACAAAGACACCGTCGACATCGTCGACGACCGCATGCCGAAGATCGAAATGTCGTCGGAAATTCGTGAAAACCTGCTGATCATGGCGCGTTCGATCCGCAGCCTGATCCTCTCCAATGACAAGGCCTTCGAAAAAGCGCAGGTCGACATCATCACGAAGGCGCGCCAGCGCAACACCGAACTGGTCGAGACGCTCAAGCCGATGCTCAATACCGAGAAGGGCAAGGCACTGCACGCCAAGATGGTCGACGCGCGCGCCAAATACGTCGCCATCCTCGACGTACTGCTGCCGATCGCCAACAGCAACTCACCGACCTATAACGCGGAAAAAGCCACGGCACTGCTCTTCGGCGACTACACCGTCGCCGCAGGCGTTTATCTCGATGTCACCAAGGAATTCGCCGATTTCCAGAAAGCCAACGCTGCCTCCGCCGGCAAGAACGCCATCGCCGACGCCAGCGCGGCCAAGACCACCATCATCACCATCGCCGCGATCGCGCTGCTGCTCGGCTTCGTCCTCGCCTGGTGGATCACGCGCAGCATCACCGCGCCGGTCAATGCCGTCAGCGACGCCGCCAAGAAGATGGCTGTCGGCGATTTCAAGTTCTCGCTCAACAACGACGCCAAGGATGAGGTCGGCGACGTCTCCCGCGCCGTTGCCTCGGTGCAGCAGGCCGTTCAAGCGATGAGTGCCGACGCGGCGTTGCTGTCTAATGCGGCGGTGGAAGGCAAGCTGGCCACCCGCGCCGACGCGACCAAGCACCAGGGCGACTTCCGCGCCATCGTCAAGGGCGTCAATGACACCCTCGACGCCGTCATCGGCCCCTTGAACGTCGCCGCCAAGTACGTCGATGACATCTCCAAGGGCGCCATCCCGGCCAAGATCACCGACACCTACAACGGCGATTTCAACACCATCAAGAACAATCTCAACACCTGTATCGACGCCGTCAACGCCCTCGTCGCCGACGCCGCCATGCTCGCCAAGGCGGCGGTCGAAGGCAAGCTGGCCACCCGCGCCGACGCGACCAAGCACCAGGGCGACTTCCGTGCCATCGTCAAGGGCGTCAATGACACGCTCGACGCCGTCATCGGCCCCTTGAACGTCGCTGCCAAGTACGTCGATGACATCTCCAGGGGCGCCATCCCGGCCAAGATCACCGATACCTACAACGGCGATTTCAACACCATCAAGAACAACCTCAATACCTGTATCGACGCCGTCAACCAACTCGTCGCCGATGCCAACATGCTGTCCGATGCCGCGGTCGCCGGCCGTCTCGAAACCCGTGCCGATGCGACCAAGCACCAGGGCGACTTCCGCAAGGTCGTTCAGGGCGTCAACGACACGCTCGACGCCGTCGTCGGGCCGATCCAGGACGTCCAGCGCGTCATGGGTGCGATGGAACAGGGCGACATGACCCAGACCATCACGCGCAACTACCAGGGCGATTTCGACACGCTCAAGCGCGCCATCAACAACACCATCGCCAAGCTCTGCGAGACGATCACCCAGATCAACACCGCCGCCGACGCCCTCACCAACGCCGCCAGCCAGGTCTCCGCCACCGCCCAGTCGCTGTCGCAATCATCCAGCGAACAGGCCGCCTCGGTCGAGGAAACCACCTCGTCGATGGAACAGATGACCGCCTCGATCTCGCAGAACACCGAGAACGCCAAGGTCACCGACAACATGGCCTCGAAGTCGGCCAAGGAAGCCGCCGAGGGTGGCGAAGCCGTCTCCCGCACTGTCGATGACATGAAGAGCATCGCCAGCAAGATCAGCATCATCGACGACATCGCCTACCAGACCAACCTGCTGGCGCTCAACGCCGCCATCGAGGCCGCCCGCGCCGGCGATCACGGCAAGGGCTTCGCCGTCGTCGCCGCCGAAGTGCGCAAGCTGGCCGAGCGCTCGCAGATCGCCGCCCAGGAAATCGGCGGCCTCGCCTCCTCTTCGGTCAAGCAGGCCGAACGCGCCGGTGCGCTGCTCACCGAAATGGTCCCGTCGATCCGCAAGACTTCCGACCTCGTCCAGGAAATCGCCTCGGCCAGCCAGGAGCAGTCGTCCGGTGTCGCCCAGATCAATGGCGCCATGGGGCAGCTCAACCAGACCACGCAACAGAACGCCTCGGCCTCCGAAGAACTCGCCGCCACCGCCGAAGAACTCGGCGCCCAGGCCAACGAGCTGCAGCAGACCATGACCTTCTTCAAGCTCGACGACAACAACGCCAGCATCCGCTTCACCCGCCAGGCCGCTCCAGCACGCAGCCCGGCCAAGGCCGCGCCGTCGCGTGTCGCCGCCGTTTCCTTCAATGACGGCGACTTCGAGCGCTTCTGAGGAAGGCCACCATGGGACAGATCTCAACCTCCTCTGCCGCCGCCCCCACCGGGGGCGCGCTTGCCGTCCATGACGCGCCGTCGCAGCAGTACCTCACCTTCTCGCTCGGCGGCGAGATGTTTGCCGTCGGCATCCTCAACGTCAAGGAAATCATCGAATACGGCCATCTCACCGAGATTCCGATGATGCCCACCTTCATCCGCGGCGTCATCAACCTGCGCGGCAGCGTCGTCCCCGTCATCGACCTCTCCGCCCGCTTTGGCGGAAAGAGCACCGAAGTCTCCCGGCGCACCTGCATCGTCATCGTCGAAGTCGCCGACGACGACACCCGCCACGACATCGGCATCATAGTCGACGCCGTCTCCGAAGTCCTCGACATCCCCGCCAGCGAAATCGAACCCCCGCCTTCCTTCGGTGCCAGAATCCGCGCCGACTTCATCTTCGGCATGGGCAAGATCGCCGGCAAGTTCGTCATCATCCTCAACATCGGCAAAGTCCTCTCCGTCGATGAAATCGCCATGCTCACCAGCACCGAGGGGCTCTCGGCCGACAGCGCCGCGGGCACACCCCTCGGCTAGCCGGTCGACGCAGCCTACTTCCCACGGAAACAGCGGAGACGATCATGAAGCGCGATTTCCTCAAACGCTCCCCCCCGGCCGCCCCGATCGTCGGCGCAGCGAAAATCGTCGATGACGATGTACTCGCTGCAGACGACGCCGGCGCAGTTCCCCGCCTGGTCGCGGCAACGCAGCGCTGCAGCCACTGGTCGCCGGTCATCCCGCCGCAATCGCCGACATCGAGACACCACTGAGTTCGCCTCAGCCTCGCGCCCATCTTCCGCACCATCGTCATCATGAACGCTCCCACTGCCGTGTCATCCACTCCGGCGCCCGCCGCCAGACCGGCCGCGTCTTCGCAAGCATTCCGGCGCAGGGTCACCGACAACGAGGTCGTGCTGATCGTCGATGACTCGCCCGAGAACCTCGGCGTTCTCGGTGATTTGTTGCAGAATGCGGGCTACCGCGTCAAGGTCGCCAACTCGGGACGTGCCGCGCTGCATTTCGCCGACAAGCCGCCGATACCGTCCTTGATCCTGCTCGACATCATGATGCCGGACATCGACGGCCACGAGGTGCTGCGCCAACTGCGCAGCCAGCAAAGCACCCGCGACATCCCGGTCATCTTTCTCACCGCCAAGGACACCGGCGAAGACGAGGAGTGGGCCTTCTCGGCCGGCGTCTCCGATTACATCGTCAAGCCCTTCCGCCCGGCCATCATCCTCGCCCGCGTCCGCAGCCAGCTCCTTGTCCGTCAGGCCCGGCACTGGCTGGTCGGCCAGAACCAGGCGCTCGAAGCCGAAGTCGAGCGCCGCATGCGCGAGAACCAGGAAATCCAGAACGTCAGCATCCGCGCGCTGGCGCACCTCGCCGAGACCCGCGACTATGAAACCGGCAAGCACATTCAGCGCACGCAGGAATACGTCCGCTTGCTCGCCACGCATCTCGTCGCGCACCCGCGCTTCACCAGCACGCTGACGCCGAGTTACATCGACACGCTGGTGCGCTCCGCCCCGCTCCATGATATCGGCAAGGTCGGCATCCCCGACCATATCCTGCTCAAGCCGGGCCGGCTGACCGATGCCGAGCGCGAGGTCATGAAGACGCATACGACGCTCGGCAGCAACGCCATCAGCGCCGCCGAACAGGAAGCGTCGACCGACGTCGCTTTCCTCGTCCAGGCCAAGGAAATCGCACGCTGGCATCACGAGCGCTGGGACGGCACCGGATATCCCGACGGACTCTCCGGCGAAGGTATCCCGATCTCGGCGCGACTGATGGCCCTGGCCGATGTCTTCGACGCCCTGATCTCACGACGCGTTTACAAGGCGGCCTTCGACTTCTCCAGCGTCCGTGACATCATCATCGCCGAACAGGGCAAACTGTTCGACCCCGACGTCGCACAGGTCTTCCTCGATCACTGGGAGGAATTCGAAGCCATCGCCCTGCATTACGGGCTCGATCGCTAAACGGCAGGCCGATCATGATCAATGCCACCGTCAATCGCTTGTTCGCCGTGCTCAGGCAACGACGGTCCCTGGTCATCGTTTTCGCGTACCTGCTGCTCGCCGCGCTCATCCTGGTCGCCGAAGAATTATCGACGGGCAATTTGCCGGGCGGAGCCAGCCCGCTGTTCACGACCGGCATGCACCTTTTCTTGATTCTCGCATCGGCCGCATTCATCCTCATTGCGCTGTCGACCGAACCGACACCGGCACGCCAGGAATCCCCGTCGCTGATCGCGCCGTACAAGACGCGCTATCTGACGCTTTTCTTCCTCGTCCTGCTGCTGATCGTCCCCGGCCTCGCCGGCATCTTCATGATCACCGAGACGCGCAAGGTCGAACACAGTGCCTTCGATGCCCTATCGACGGTTGCCCAGCTGAAAAGCGACCAGGTCGAAAACTGGCTGAGCGAGCGGCAGACCGATGCCGAGATTTTCGCCCGCGGCAGCGCGCTTTCGCGCCTCGTCGAACGCATCAAGGCGGACGCACGCAACGAGGCCACAGAATTCATCGCCAACCGCATCCGCGCCATTCGCACGACCAAGAGCCATTACCGGTCGATCACGCTGTTCAACGAAAAAGGCAGCCTCATCCTCAACGATGGCGACACCATCCGGCCGACCGAACCGATCCAGGCGCTGTTGCAAAAAGCGCGCACGCGCGGCGCCGTCGTGCGCAGCGAGCTGATGACGACACCGGACGGCGCCACCGTCATGTATTTCGTTGCGCCCCTCCGCCACAGCGACGACGCCGGCAGGACGACGCTGTCGGGCTTCATCGTTTTCTGCATCGATGTCCAGGCCGACATTTTCTCGGAACTCGCGCAATGGCCGACACCGGATCGCAGCGGCGAGATCCTGCTGCTGCAGAAACGCGCCGGCCAGGCCATCCTGCTGAACACGCTACGTGACGGCAAGATGCCGCCGCAAGGCGCAGAAATCGCGCTATCGACGCCGAAAGCCGTCGCGGCGATGGCTTTTGCCGATAACGCCAATGGCATGCTCATCGGCGACAACTATCTGGGCAAGAAGGTCCTCGCCTCATTCCGCCCGGTGCGCGACACCGCCTGGGTCGTGCTCGCCAGCGTCGAACACGACGAGGTCATGACACCGGTACGGCACGCCGCCGCCTGGGTTCTGTCGATCGCCATCGTCGCGACGTTGATCACCATGGGCGTGCTGGCGCTGCTCTGGCGACAACGTGAAAACGCCCACCAGCTCTATCTCGCCAGCGAAAGAAACAAAGCCGACCAACTGCTCCAGCGCTTCTTCGACCTGCCCTTCGTCGGCATGGCGATCTTCTCGCCGACGATGCATCGCTTCGTCCGGGTCAACGAACGCGCCTGCCAGATCGCCGGCTACGACAACGAGGAACTCGTGCAACGCACCTGGTTCGACGTCGTCCATCCCGAAGACATACCGGCGGTGCGCGAGAAAGTGCGAGCCATCTTCACCAACACTGCCGATGTCGCCACGCTCGAGCACCGTGCCGTGCGCAAGGATGGCACGATCATCTTCATCAACTTCGACCTCCGCGCCGTCCGCTCGCCCGAAGGCGCGATCGAGTACCTCATCGGCACCGCCGAAGACATCACCCAGCGCAAGCATGATGAACTGGCACTGCGCATCGCCAACGCCAAGCTCAAGAAAAACCAGGAAGAACTCGAGGCGCAGAACGCCTCGCTGCGCCAGGCCAAGGCGGCACTCGAGGAATCGCGCAGCCGCTACGTGAGCCTCTACGAATTCGCCCCGGCCGCCTATCTGACCCTGTCGCTCGACGGCGACATCCAGCGCATCAATCACACCGGCATCGCCCTGCTGGCGGTATCGCGCGAACGCATCTCCGGCGCCAATTTCGCCGAATTCATCGATCGCGACGACCTTCCGCTGTGGGAGGAATTCGTCGACGCCGTGACACAGTACAGGGAAGCGCACGGTTTCGAGTTCAGGCTCGCCACGTCGGACGTCGAAAATATCCACACGCTCCGCGCTGAAGGCGCCATGCAGATGCTGCCCGGCGAGCCGACGGCGATACGCATGACGCTGACCGACATCAGCGAGCAGAAGCAGGCCGATCTGGCGCTCAAGGCGAGCGAGGCGCGCTATGCCAGCTTATTCACCCGTAATAACATGGCAATGCTGCTGATCGACCCGGAATCGGGCGCCATCGTCGACGCCAACGAGCAAGCCTGCCGCTATTACGGCTGGAATCTCGACACGCTGTGCACGATGCACATCCAGGACATCAACGTGCTGCCCGGCGACAGCATCCGTGCACGCATGCAGATCGTCACCAGCCGGGACCATCACCACTTCCAGTTCCGGCATCGCCGGGCCGGCGGCGACGTACGCGACGTCGAGGTCTTTTCCGGGCCGATCGAGATCGGCGAGCGAACGCTCCTGCTCTCGTCGATTCAGGACATCACCGAACGCAAGAAGAACGAACAGACCCTGCGCATGCTCTCCGAAGCGGTCCGCCAGAGTCCCGACGCCGTCGTCATTACCGACACGCAAGCCCGGATCGTCTACGTTAACGAGGCATTCACCGACCACACCGGCTACACGCGCAAGGAAGCGCTCGGACAGAATCCGAGCATGCTCCATTCCGGCGAAACACCGCCCGAGGTCTTCGCGTCGCTCTGGGAGACGCTGCGCCGCGGCGAGTCCTGGCGGGGCGAATTCAACAATCAACGCAAGGACGGCACGCGTTTCGTCGAATTCGCCGTCGTCGCGCCGATCCGTCAGGACGACGGGACCGTCACCCACTATGTCGCTGTCAAGGAAGACGTCACCGAGAAACAGAAACTGAACGACGAACTCGGGCGCTACCGTGACCATCTTGAGGAACTCGTCGACGATCGCACCGCGCAACTGGCCGAAGCCCGCATCCAGGCCGAAACGGCCAACAAGGCCAAGAGCGTCTTCCTCGCCAACATGAGCCACGAAATCCGCACGCCGATGAACGCCATCGTCGGCCTCGCGCACCTCCTGCGCAGCAGCGACCCGACGCCCCGCCAGGTCGATCGGCTCGAGAAAATCGAGAATGCCGCCTCGCACCTGCTGTCGCTGATCAACAATATCCTCGACCTCTCCAAAATCGAGGCCGACAAGATGGAAATCGAGGAAACCGACTTCACGCTGCCCTCGATCCTCGACGACGTTCGCGGCCTCATCACCGACGAAGCACGCCAGAAGCGCCTGCCGGTCATGGTCGACACCGGCAACGTGCCGCTCTGGCTGCACGGCGACCCGACGCGCCTGCGCCAGGCACTGCTCAACTACGCCGCCAACGCCGTCAAATTCACCGAGCAGGGACACATCGTGCTCCGCGCCGTCCTGCTCGAAGACGACGGCAGTGCGCTGACCGTCCGTTTCGAAGTCGAAGACACCGGCATCGGCATCCCCGAAGAGAAGATTCCCGAGCTGTTCCAGACCTTCGAGCAGGCAGACTCCTCGACCACGCGCAAATACGGCGGCAGCGGCCTGGGCCTCGCCATCACCCGCCGCCTGGCCAAACTGATGGGCGGCGACACCGGCGTATACAGCGAACGCCACCGTGGCAGCACCTTCTGGTTCACTGCCCGCCTGAAGCATGGAAAAGGCATTCGGCCGAACATCGTCGAGCCCGCCGCCACGGTCAATCTGGAGCATGAAATCCTCGCGCACCATGCCGGCGCGCGTGTGCTGATTGCCGACGATGTCGATGTCAATCTTGAAGTCGCCCAGTTGCTGCTGCACAGCGTCGGCCTGCAGGTCGATTCGGCGCGCAACGGTCGCGAGGCGATCGACAAGGCAAGGACGACGCCATACGACCTCATCCTGATGGATATCCAGATGCCGGAAATGAACGGACTTGACGCCTCGCGCGCCATCCGCGCGCTGCCCGGTCATGCCAACATCCCGATCCTGGCGATGACCGCCAATGCCTTCGACGAAGACCGGCGCGCCTGCATGCAGGCCGGCATGAACGACTTCATCACCAAGCCGGTCAATCCCGACAAGCTCTACAGTGTCCTGATCCGCTGGCTGCCGCGGGACGGCAAGCGCCAGGTGCCGGCCGAGGAGAACAAGGCCGCGCCGGTGGAAGAAGGCACGCCGCGCTCACTCTCGGAACAACTCGCCGGCATCGAGGAACTCGACCTTACCCAGGGACTTGCCCGCGTTCGCGGCAATGAGGACAAGTACTTGCACGTCATCAATCTGTTCCTGCAACGGCACGAGTTCGATGCCGACAGCCTCGCCGAAGCCCTGGCGGCCAACGACATGGAGCGTTTCGAACAGGTCGTCCACGCGCTCAAGGGAACGGCGGCGCTGATCGGCGCGGTGCCGGTCGCCGAAGCCGCCGGACGCCTGATGACGGCATTGCGCCGCGCGGCGCCGATGGAGGAAATCGACATTCTCTACCAGCCGCTACGGCAAAAGCTGACCAGTCTGGTCGACGTGCTGCAACAGGTACGCGAACAGAATTCCCGCCGCGCCGAAACCGGTGCGCCCGATCATGCGCGCTGCAACGAAGTCCTGTTGCACCTCGAAAAACTGCTGGAAGCGGGCGACATCTCGGCCGGTTCACTCGCCCGCAAGGAGCGGAAGTTCCTCCAGCAAACGCTCGGCAACAACGCCGAAGCACTGCTTGCGGCCATCGACATCTTCGATTTCGCCCTCGCCCTCGGCGAAGTCCAGCGCATCCAACGCAAGTCCGCTGAAGAGAGCGGATCGGCTGACAGCGCTATTGAGACGACAGCGTCGCTTTCCCCGGTGGCATCGCCTCAATGACGATGCGTACCAACTCGGCGATCGACCCCGCCTGCAACTTCTGCATGATGAGTTGGCGGTAGGTTTCAGCGGTGCGCGTGCTGATGCCAAGTTCCTCGGCAATCACCTTGGTCAGCTTGCCCTCGAAGATCCCTTGCAGGACCTCCTTCTCGCGCGGCGTCAGCAAGGCAATGCGCTCCCCCATCCGGCGGTTGCGGGCCTGCAATTCGGCACGTTCGCGATCGATGCGCAAACCATCCTGGATGCGTTCGATCAGCTGTTGCGAGGAGAACGGTTTCTGGAAGAAATCGAGCGCGCCGCCGCGCATGGCGCGAACGACCGACTGAACCTCGGCGTAGGCCGATACGAAAATCATCGGCAGGTTGATATTCCGCCGGTGCAATTCTTCCTGGAGTTCAAGCCCGCTCATGCCGGGCATGCGCAGGTCGCTGACGATACAGCCCTCAAGATCCTCGAGCGGCTCATCGAGAAACAGCACCGCGCTTTCGAACACCTTGCAGGGAAGATTCACCGACTCGACAAGATCGACCAGCAAGAAACTCGCCACCGGATCGTCATCAATCAGGTAAACCCTGGGTTCGCTACGCGCTGATTTATCGTGAGTCATTCGTTTTGGGTGTGAGCGGCCTATGCGGTTTTTTTAAATGGATACCGACACGGCGAGGATAATACCCATTCGAGATTATGGCTGCAACAATATGAATAATATGACAGCGCCAGAACAAACCGGCCGGAACGCCGCAAAACGACGTCCCGACCGGAGAACGGGATGACAGCGCCTTACTTCAATATGCCGCGGTCTTTCATCCTGTCACAGACGTTGTAACGCGGTTCGGGCAAGGTCACACCCTTCTCCTTGGCACGCTGTTGCATGAGCGCATGCTGAGCGCTTTGTACCGTCTTGCACTCATCATAGGTCTTGAGCGAACGCATCTTGTCGCGATGCGCCGTCCGTTCCTCCGGCGTCATCAACGACCAACCGGCCGTGTTGCGCTGGCTGAAACGCATTCCGGGCCCCATGCCATGTCTCGGCCCGCGGCCCATGCCGGGACCTCCCATCCCGGGACCCATTCCCATTCCCGGTCCCGGTCCCATGCCAGGCCCCATACCTGGACCGCCGCCCCAACCGGGACCGCAATTGGTCGTACACGGCCCGGCCCCCTGAGCGCCCGGACCGCCTCCCGGTCCCTGCTGAGCCAAGGCCGGCAGCGCGACAGCACCGCCGAGCAGCAACGCGAACAGCCAGGATATGCCACGTTTCGTCATCGTCATGATCGTCTCCTTATCGAGTCAAACCGGGCGACGGCAGCTCCGTCGTCCACGCTTGTCATTAAACGCCCGCAATGTAAGCGCCATATTGCCGGACGACGCCGAATTGCATCGCGGTGTTGCGCCGCACTGCTTTGCAACACTGTGTTACAAAAGCACTTCCGCTCCCCGAAGAGTTGACGTTAAATCGCATTAGCATCTTCCCGACAACGATTCATGGAAAAAGCCGATACCATCCTCATCGTCGACGACGACCCGGAAATCCGCCGTCTGCTCGTCGATTACCTCGTCCGCAACGGGCTCGCTGCCCAGCCGGCACGCGACGGTCGCGAGATGTGGCAGCAACTCGAGCGCCACGTCATCGACCTCGTCGTCCTCGACCTGATGCTGCCCGACAGCGATGGACTGACGCTGTGCCGCGATCTGCGCGCCCGCCCGGCGACGGCGGCATTGCCGATCCTGATGCTGACGGCGCGCGCCGAGGATACCGACCGCATCATCGGCATCGAAATGGGCGCCGACGATTACCTGGTCAAGCCGTTCAACCCGCGCGAACTGCTGGCCCGGATCAAGACGATCCTGCGCCGCACCCGCGCGCTGCCGCCCAACCTGCGGCCGGAACCGGCACGCTGCCTGCATTTCTCCGGCTGGTGCCTGGACACCGCCGCGCGCCTCCTGACCGCGCCCGACGGCGTCGTCAGTCCGCTCTCGGGCGGCGAATTCCGCTTGTTGCGCATCCTGCTCGAACACCCGAACCGCGTCCTCAACCGCGACCAGCTCATGGAAATGATCCATGGCCGCGAAGCCGACGCCTATGACCGTGCCATCGACGTCCAGATCAGCCGCCTGCGGCAGCGGCTGCGCGATGACAGCCGGGAACCGATACTGATCAAGACGGTGCGCGGCGAAGGCTATGTGCTCGCCAGCACCGTCGACGGGCGCGGCACATGCGACTGAGCCTGTTCGCCCGCATGGCGCTGATCCTGGCGCTCGGCCTGCTCGGCACGCAACTCGTCAGCCTCTGGCTGCACTGGGGCGAACGCGCCACCATCGTCACGCAGACGCGAGGACAACACTGGATCGACCGCGTCGCCGAGGTCGTGCGCGTGCTCGAAGCCGAAGGTCCCGAACACCGGCCCGCCGCCCTGGCGGCACTGCGTTCGAGCGATCTGCGCATCCAGTCGATCGACGCCAGCCAGGTGGCACCGAACCAGCCGCGCGGACAATTCCAGGCCGCCATCGCCGCCCGCCTCGGCAATGACATCGAAGTACGCTCGACCGGCAGCGGCATGGGTCCGGGCGGCGGCATGGGCGGCGGCATGGGACCCGGCATGGGCCGACGCCATGGCGACGGTCCCGGCGGCCGCGGCGGCCTGCCACCGCGCACCCTGGACCTGCGCCTCTCCGACGGGCAATGGATCCGCATCGCCATGAGCGACGACACCGGCACCCCGCCGTTGCCGAACGACTATGTCATCGAGCTGATCGTCTCGCTGCTCGTCGTCAGTGCCCTCGTTATGTTCGCCGTGCGCCAGGCGACGCGCCCGCTGCAACAACTCGCGCGCGCCGCCGACGACTTCGGCAGCAACCTCGACGCGCCGCCCCTGCCGGAGAACGGGCCGAGCGAGACGCGCCAGGCGGCGCAAGCCTTCAACCGCATGCAGGGACGCATCCGGCGCCTCATCGAGGAACGCTCGCGCGCGCTGGCTGCCGTCTCGCACGACCTGCGCACGCCGCTCACCCGGCTGCGGCTGCGCACCGAACTCGTCGATGACGAGCGCCTGCGCGAACAGATCAACGGCGACCTCGACGCCATGACGGCGATGATCGACGCCACCCTAGACTACTTGCGCAGCCTGCGCGAGAACGAAGCGCCGCAAGCCATCGACATCGACGCGCTGCTCGCCACCGTCGCCGACGATGCCCGTGTCCTTGGTCATGACTCCGTCGTCACCGGCAACGGTGCCGGCGCGCCTTTCACCGGACGCCTGACCGCCTTGCGGCGCGCCCTGCAGAACCTCGTCGACAACGCCATCAAATACGGACGTTGCGCGCGTCTGCGCGCCGAGGACGACGGCATCACGCTGCGCCTCTTCGTCGAGGACGACGGCCCCGGCATCCCGGTCGAACACCTCGACCGCGTCACCGATCCGTACTATCGCATCGACGCCTCGCGCAACCCGGCGACCGGCGGCATCGGCCTCGGCCTCTCGATCGTCAGCGATGTCGCCCGCCTGCACCGGGGCAGCCTCGAACTGCGCAACCGTCCGGAGGGCGGCCTGTCGGCCTGCCTGGCGCTACCAAGAAAAATGCCATCTCATTGACCCGAAAAGAATTTCCCGACGCAAATCGCAATCCCGGGCGTCCGCGCCGGGCGCCGTGAATAAATTCAAACCGGGTATCGGCGTTCCGGGACTCGAAATTCAATCCGCATTGCGGTATATTCCGTCCTGGAACAAGTTTGTGAACATTCCTCACTTACGGAACAAAAAAAACCCCGGCGTCCCGTCGCGAGGCGCCACCGGAAGACGAAGTCTGCTCGCAAACCCGACACCGAGAACAAACGGGGAACCCCAAGCCAGACCGACGACTCTCAGCGACTGCTGGCTGCGCCCGCGTGAACCACTTTTTCGACAGGACAGACAATGACACGCCCCACGATCTATTACACGATGGTCGACGAAGCGCCGGCCCTCGCCACCTATTCCCTGCTCCCGATCGTCCGGGCGTTCACCGGCGCGGCGGGCGTCGCCGTCGAAACGCGCGACATTTCGCTGGCCGGGCGCATTCTCGCCAACTTCCCCGAAGGCCTCAGCGACGCGCAGAAGATCGGCGACCCGCTCGGCGAGCTTGGCCGCCTGACCCTCGAACCCGATACCAATATCATCAAGTTGCCGAATATCAGCGCCTCGGTGCCGCAACTCAAGGCGGCGATCAAGGAATTGCAGGCGCAAGGCTACGCCGTGCCCGACTACCCCGAGAATCCGCAGAATGATGCGGAGAAGACGATCAAGGCACGCTACGGCAAGGTGCTCGGCAGCGCCGTCAACCCGGTCCTGCGCGAAGGCAACTCGGACCGCCGCGCCTCGCCCTCGGTCAAACAATACGCACGCAAACACCCGCACCGGATGGGCGCCTGGAGCGCCGACTCGAAGACCCACGTCGCGCACATGCAGCAGGGCGATTTCTACGGCAGCGAGAAATCACTGACGCTGCCCGAAGCAACGACGGCACGCATCGAATTCGTCGCCAAGGACGGCGCGGTCAGCGTGCTCAAGGACAAACTGGCGCTGCAGGCCGGCGAGATCATCGACGCCAGCGTCATGAGCCGGAAGGCGCTGCGCGACTTCTACGCGCGCGAGATCGATAGCGCCAAGGCGCAAGGTCTGCTGCTCTCGCTGCACCTCAAGGCGACGATGATGAAGGTCTCCGACCCGGTCATCTTCGGCCATGCCGTCTCGGTCTTCTTCGCCGACGTCTTCGCCAAGCATGCCGACGTCCTCAAGTCGATCGGCGCCAATCCCAACCTCGGGCTCGGCGATCTGGAAGCCAAGATCGCGACGCTGCCGGACGCGCAGCGCGACGCCATCCGCGCCGACATCGCCGCCTGCCGGGCGGCGCGTCCGGCGCTGGCAATGGTCAACTCCGACAAGGGCATCACCAACCTGCACGTGCCGAGCGACGTCATCGTCGACGCCTCGATGCCGGCAATGATCCGCGAATCGGGCAAGATGTGGGGGGCCGACGGCCAGCTGCACGACACCAAGGCGCTGATTCCGGATCGCTGCTACGCCAGCATCTACCAGGCGACCATCGATGACTGCCGGCAGCACGGCGCGCTCGACCCGACCACCATGGGCAGCGTCCCCAACGTCGGCCTGATGGCGCAGGCGGCCGAGGAATACGGCTCGCACGACAAGACCTTCGAACTCGCCGCCGACGGCGCTGTCCGCGTCGTCGACGCCGCCGGCAAAGTGCTGCTCGAACAGGCAGTCGACGCCGGCGACATCTTCCGCATGTGCCAGGTCAAGGATGCACCGGTGCGCGACTGGGTCAAGCTCGCCGTCCAGCGCGCCCGCCTCACGCAAACGCCGGCCGTCTTCTGGCTCGACGCCGCGCGCGCGCACGACGCGCAGCTGATCGCCAAGGTCGAACGCTATCTCAAGGACCATGACACCGCCGGTCTCGATCTGCGCGTCCTGGCGCCGGCCGAAGCCACCCGCTTCTCGCTCGACCGTATCCGCGCCGGCCTCGACACCATCTCGGTCACCGGCAACGTGCTGCGCGATTACCTGACCGACCTCTTCCCGATTCTCGAACTCGGCACCAGCTCGAAAATGCTGTCGATCGTGCCGCTGATGGCCGGCGGCGGACTGTTCGAAACCGGCGCCGGCGGCTCGGCACCGAAGCATGTGCAGCAGTTCCAGGAGGAAGGCTATCTGCGCTGGGATTCGATGGGCGAGTTTCTCGCGCTCGGCGCCTCGCTTGAACACCTCGGCGTCACGCAGAAGAACGCCAAAGCCGGCGTCCTCGCCCGCACGCTCGACCAGGCGATCAGCCAGATCCTCGACAACAACCGCTCACCGGCACGCAAGATCGGCGAGATCGACAACCGCGGCAGCCACTTCTACCTGGCGCAGTACTGGGCGCAAGCGCTCGCCGCGCAGAGCGAGGACGCCGAATTGCAGACGCGCTTCGCGCCGCTGGCCAAGGCATTGAGCGAAGGTGAAGCGACGATTCTCGGCGAACTGCTGGGCGCTCAGGGCAAACCGGTCGACATGGGTGGCTACTACCACCCGGACTTCGCCAAGACCTCGGCGGCGATGCGTCCGAGCGCGACCTTCAACGCCGCGCTGGCTACCATCGCCTGATCCGGGGGGCGGCACCGAACGACGGGACGCGACACCGCGTCCCGTTTTTTTATGTCAGAAAGCCGGCGAAACGGGAAAAACAGGCGAAAAAAAACCTCGTCCAAAGATTGGACGAGGCCTTCCCTGAGCCATCGGCTTCTTGTGAATTACTTGAGTTTCGTTTCCTTGTAGGTCACGTGCTTGCGAGCCTTGGGATCGTACTTCTTGATCTCCAGCTTTTCAGGCTTGGTCTTCTTGTTCTTGGTCGTCGTGTAGAAATGACCGGTTCCTGCGGTCGATTCGAGCTTGATCTTGTCACGCATGGCGGGGCTCCTGGTCAGATCTCGCCGCGTGCACGCAAATCAGCGAGCACAACGTCGATGCCGTTCTTGTCAATGATGCGCAGACCGGCATTGGACACGCGCAGGCGCACCCAATGGTTTTCGCTTTCCACCCAGAAACGGCGATACTGCAGGTTCGGAAGGAAGCGGCGCTTCGTTCTATTGTTGGCGTGGGAGACATTGTTCCCGACCATCGGGGCTTTACCCGTTACTTGGCAGACACGCGCCATGATTGTTGCTCCAGTTAATCTTGGGGAGAAAGCCGGGCATTCTACCGCAAACAGTTCCTGAATTTCAAGCGGTTTTTGCTCAAGATCACATTAACAGTCCGCGCTCGGCGAACGACAGGGGATTCGCCGCCCCGGCCACGATGAAATGATCGAGCACCCGCACCTCGACGAGTTCCAGTGCCTGCTTGAGCGTACGCGTGAGACGCAGGTCGGCGGACGAAGGCTCGCAGGCGCCCGAGGGGTGGTTGTGCGCCAGGACCACGCCGGCCGCATTGTGCGCAAGCGCCTGCTTGATCACCTCGCGCGGATAGACGCTCGTGCGCGTCAGCGTCCCGCGACACAGCTCCTCGGCGATGATCAGGCGATTCTGCGCGTCGAGCCACAAGGCAAAAAACACCTCGCAGGGCAGCCCGGCGAGATGCAGACGCAGATAATCGCGCACGGCTTCCGGGGCCGACAACGGCACGCTCTGGTGCAAGGCCTCGCCGAGCGCGCGCCGTGCCATTTCGAGCACCGCCTGCAACTGCGCCACCTTGGCCCGGCCAATGCCCACCACGCTCGACAATTCGGCCGGCGCCGCAGCGAACAAGCGAGCCAGACTCCCGAAGCGAGCGATCAACTCGCGCGCCAGATCGACGGCGCTCTTGCCGCGCACACCGACACGCAGGAACAGCGCCAGCAGCTCGGCATCGGACAAAGCCGCCGCGCCCTGCATGAGCAGGCGCTCGCGCGGACGCTCTCCTTTCGGCCAGTCGGTAATTGCCATGGTGCAATCTCGCTCGGTTAAAATGCCGGTTTGCCGTTTAGTGTAACGGGTCCCAAGGAAGCTCGCATGGAATTGAAAGGAAAACGCATCGCCCTCGGCATCACCGGCGGCATCGCCGCTTACAAGGCCGCGGAACTCGTGCGCCTGCTGATCAAGCAGGGGGCCTCGGTGCAGGTGGCGATGACCGATGCCGCCATGCGCTTCGTCACGCCACTGACCTTCCAGGCGCTGACCGGCCGGCACGTCTTCACCGACCCCTGGGATGTCCAGTCCGGCAACGGCATGGCGCACATCAACCTGTCGCGCGAATCCGACCTGCTGCTGATCGCGCCGGCTTCCGCCGACACCCTGGCCAAGATCGCCCACGGCATCGCCGACACCCTGCTGACGACGCTGACCCTGGCGCGCAACTGCCCGCTGCTCGTCGCCCCGGCGATGAACCGCGAGATGTGGGGCAATCCGGCGACACAACGCAACATCGCGACGCTGCGTGCCGACGGCGTCGGCATCCTCGGCCCGGCCAGCGGCGAACAGGCCTGCGGTGAAATCGGCGAAGGTCGCATGCTCGAACCCGAGGACATCCTCGAGGCGGTGATCGCCCACTTCCAGCCCAAGCGGCTTGCCGGCAGGAAAGTGCTGCTGACCGCCGGACCGACCTTCGAGGCGCTCGATCCGGTCCGCGGCATCACCAACCTCTCCAGCGGCAAGATGGGTTTTGCCATCGCCCGCGCCGCCCGCGACGCCGGTGCCGAGGTAACGCTCGTCTGCGGCCCGGTCAGTCAGCCGACGCCGAGCGGCATCACCCGCGTCGACGTCACCAGCGCCCAGGACATGTACCAAGCGGTGATGCAGCGCATCGGCGCCCAGGACGTCTTCATCGGCGTCGCCGCCGTCGCCGACTACCGCCCGGCCGCAGCGGCCGAGCACAAGATCAAGAAGGAAGACGGCGCGCCGCCGACGATTACGCTGGTACGCACGCCGGACATCCTCGCCGAGGTCGCTGCCTTGCCGGCCGCGCCGCTCTGCGTCGGCTTTGCCGCCGAAAGCCGCAACCTGGCCGAATACGCCGAGCGCAAACGGCGCAGCAAGAAGATCCCGTTGATCGTCGGCAACCTGATCCAGGATGGTTTCGGCGGCGATAGCAACGCCGTCACGCTCTTCGACGACCGCGGCGAAACGCCGCTGCCGCCGGGCAGCAAGATCGAACTGGCGCGCGCGCTCGTCGAACGCATCGCCCTGCTGCTCGGAAACGCCTGACGCCACCGCCCCGCCTTCGTTTGCTCATAGACTACAGGAAAGCCCATGCATCGCATCGACGTCCGCCTCCTCGACCATCGCCTCAAGGAAACGCCTCCGCATTACGCCACCACGGGTTCGGCCGGTCTTGACCTGCGCGCCTGCATCGAAGGCCCGCTCAAGCTTCATCCGGGCGACACGCACCTGATTCCGACCGGACTCGCCATCCACCTCGAAGACCCGGGCCTTGCCGCCATCATCCTGCCGCGCTCGGGCCTCGGCCACAAACACGGCATCGTGCTCGGCAACCTGGTCGGCCTGATCGATTCGGACTATCAGGGCGAGATCATGGTCTCGGCCTGGAACCGGGGCAAGGACAGCTTCACCATCAACCCGCTCGACCGCATTGCCCAGCTCGTCGTCATTCCGGTGCTCCAGGTCGCCTTCGACGTCGTCGACGAATTCGACGCCAGCGCGCGCGGCATCGGCGGTTTCGGCAGCACCGGCAAAGGCTGAGATGGCCTGGCAAGAAACGCTGGAGATCGCCACGCGCGGCCGCGGCACGCAGGAGATCACCAGCGATGTCGATGGCATCGTCGCCAATGCCGGCATCGACCGCGGCATCGCTCACATCTTCGTGCAACACACCAGCTGCTCGGTGATGCTGACCGAAAACGCCGACCCGTCGGTACGTCACGACCTCGAAACGCTGGCACGGCGCTGGGCGCCCGACGGCGACCCGACCTACCGGCACGCCGACGAAGGCGATGACGACATGGCCGCGCATGGCCGCGCCCTGATCGCCGGCAGTTCCGTCACGGTACCGGTCAGTCACGGCCGGCTCGCGCTCGGCACCTGGCAAGGCATCTACCTGTGGGAACACCGCAGCCGCCCGCACCGGCGCCGCATCGTCGTCACCGTCACCGGATAACACTCACTACCGCCCTCCGATCATGAAACAACTCTGCGTCTTCTGCGGCTCCAATGCCGGCAACAAACCCGACTACCTGCGCGCCGCCGAAAACGTCGGCGCCACCCTTGCCCGACGCGGCATCGGCCTCGTCTACGGCGCCGGCAACATCGGCCTGATGGGCGCCGTCGCCGACGCCTGCCTCGCCGCCAGCGGCGAAGTCACCGGCATCATCCCGCAAGCGCTGATGGGCAAGGAAGTCGCCGGCCGACCGGTCGACCACAAGACGCTGACGCGCTGCGAAGTCGTCGACTCGATGCATACCCGCAAGGCCCGCATGGCCGAACTCTCCGACGGTTTCATCGCCCTACCGGGCGGTTTCGGCACCTTCGAGGAACTCTGCGAGATCCTCACCTGGAGCCAGCTCGGCTTTCACGGAAAACCGGTCGGACTGCTCAACATCGCCGGTTTCTACGACCCGCTGCTGGCGCTCTTCGACCGCGCCGTCGAGGACGGCTTCCTGCACCCGAAGAACCGCGCCATGGCGCTCGTCGACACCGACATCGAGGCACTGCTCGACCGCATGGCCAGCTATCGCGCCGACCCCGTCACCAAGTGGCTGAAAGACGCCAGGAGCGTCTGAAGCACACCGCCACGCACGCCCGGGCGACAACGAACCGCCCGCCGCCGGAACGGCATTTCTGCCCCGATTAGAAAGGCCATCGCCACCGCGATGGCCTTTTTTCATGAGCGCCGGCAAGACCTCAAACGAATGCTTGACAGCCATCTCGCACACGACTACCTTCTCACATCAAACGTTAAACGTCTGACCTTTGCGCAATATCAACCGAAGGCGGCCGACAGCACCGCCCCCGAGCGTTTCACCCCTGAAAGGAGAGCAGCATGAGTGGCAAGATCGTCGTCAGCGTCATTGGCGCCGGCGGGAAAATGGGCACACGCGTCACCAACAACCTGGCGAAACATCCAGAGGCGGTCGAACTCCTCTTCTGTGAAAATTCCGAAGCCGGCATCGCCGCGATCAAGGCGCGCGGCTTTTCGACGGTATCGGCCGAAACGGCGGTCCCGCGCGCCGACATCGTCGTCCTCGCCATCCCCGACGTGCTCATCAAGAAGGTCTCGGTCGGCATCGTGAACATGATGCGGCCGGGCGCGACGCTGATCATCCTCGACCCTGCCGCCGCCGTTGCCAAGGAACTCGCCCTGCGCGACGACTGCACCTTCGTCGTCGCCCACCCCTGCCATCCCTCCTGGTTCAACGACCAGGACACGCCGGAAGCGCGCCAGGATTTCTTCGGCGGCATCGCCGGCAAGCAAGATATCGTCATGGCGTTGATCCAGGGCGACGACGCCCGCTTCGACGACGCCCGGAAAGTCAGCGAATGGATGTTCGCGCCGGTCGGCAAGAGCTTCGTCATGGGCATCCGCGACATCGCCTTCCTCGAACCGACGCTGGTCGAGATCCTTGGCGCCTCGACGCTCTACGCCATGGCCGAAACGGTCAACGAAGCCGAACGTCGCGGCATCTCGCGCGACGCCGCGGTGTCCTTCCTGACCGGCCACATCAGCATCCTGTCGGCGGTCTTCCTCGGCAAGATGGGCAACGTCCAGGTCTCCGACGCCTGCAAGGTCGCCGTCGGACTCGGCAACCGGCTCGTCCTGCGCGACGACTGGAAACGCATCTGGGATGACGACGTCCTTGACAAGGCAATCGCCACGATGCTCAATCCCGAAGATCCTAAAATTTAGCCTTTTTCGTTTCAGCGTTGCCGAACGCCGTGCCGTTCAGCCACACCCGAGCGACCGGCGTCGCGGCAGCACTTTTCGCAGTCGTCAATCAGGGAAGTACTTGCATCCACAGGAGAGGGTCAATATGAAACGAACACTCGCAATGGCTTTGATGGTGATGTCGACAGTCGCGTTTGCCGCCGATGATTTCAAGGCAACCTACAAACTGACCATGACGCAAACGGCGCAGCACCCGTACGGCGTCGGCGCGCAAAAACTCGCGGATATCGTCAAGGAACGGACCAACGGTCGCATCCAGATCAAGCCGTTCAACGATAGCGTGCTTGCCAAGGGCGAGCGCGAAATGCTCGAAGGCCTGCAACAGGGCACGATCGACATCTACGTCGGCTCGACCGGCCCGGTCGGCAACTTCAGCCCGTCGATGCTGATCGTCGACATTCCTTTCCTGTTCCGCGACAACGCACACGTCGACAAGGTGCTCGACGGCCCGATCGGCAAGCAACTCCTGGCCGACGTGGACAAGTCCGGCTTCAAGGGCCTGGCCTTCTGGGAAAACGGCTGGCGCCACCTGACCAATAACAAGGTCGCCGCCAAGACGCCGGAAGAAGCCAAGGGACTCAAGATCCGCACGATGGAAAACAAGGCGCACATCCTGGCCTTCAAGACGGCCGGCCTCAACCCGACGCCGATGGCCTACAGCGAAGTGTACTCGGCGCTGCAAGTCGGCGTCATCGACGGCCAGGAAAACCCGGTCGCCGTGTTCTACGCCTCGAAGCTCTACGAGACGCAGAAATACTTCGCCCTGACCGGCCACGTCTATTCGCCGGCGCTGGTGCTGTTCAGCCAGAAGAAGTGGGACCGCATCCCCAAGGATGACCAGGAAATCATCGCCAAGGCGGCTCAGGAAGTGGCGCTGTTCGAACGCAAGCTCAACCGCGACGACGAAGAGAAAAAGCTCAAGGAAATGGAAGGCAAGGGCCTCGTCGTCGTGCGCGACGTCAACAAGCCGGCCTGGCAGAAATCCATGCAACCGGCATTCGACGAATTCGCCAAGCAGTTCGGCAAAGACAAGATCGACGCCATCATCAATACCAAGTAATCCGCGCTTCGCACTCGCCGGAAACCCGCCGTCACTGGCGGCGGGTTTTCCCCGGCCGAGGAGTATCTGAGGTCAGGTCAGAGGGGAGATGCTATGCAGTTTCTGCGGCAATTCAATGCCATCGCGCTGAAAATCGCGGGATGGAGCGTCATCGTGGCGATGGCCGTCATCGCCATCATCGTTCCATACGAAGTCTTCGGCCGATACGTGCTCGGCAACATGTCGATGTGGTCGAACGAGCTGACCCAGTACTCGCTCGTCTGGGCCTCGATGCTGGGCGGCGCCGTCGGCCTGAAGCGCGGTTATCAGGTTGGCATCACCTCGTTGCCCGACAGTCTTTCTCCGGCCGGCGCCCGCGTCGTCCAGGCCATCTCATTCGTCATCGTCCTGATATTCGTGGCCTTGCTGGCCTATTACGGCTTCGACCAGATGTGGATGAACCGCAACCAGACCTCATCGACGATGGGCATTCCGATGAGCATTCCCTACTCGGCCCTGCCGATCGGCTTTCTGCTGATGTTCTTCGTCACCGTCGAGCAGCTCGTCGATCTGCTGACCCACGCGCCGACAGAGGAGAAATAACATGCTGACCGTATTCGCCATCAGTTTCGTCGTCATCCTCGGCCTCGGCGTCCCCATTTCGATCGGCCTCGGCGCCTCGGCAATGGTCTATGTGCTGATGCAGGAAGACCTGTCGCTGACCATGCTGATCCAGACCACCTTCGGCGGCATGTCCTCGTTCCCCTTGCTCGCCATCCCGCTCTTCATGCTCTCCGGCAACCTGATGAACGAGGGCGGACTGACCAAGGACCTCGTCCGCTTCGCCAAGCTCGTCATGGGCCACATCAACGGCGGCCTCGGGCTCGCGACGATTCTCGCCAGCGCCATCTTCGCGGCGATCTCCGGCTCGGCCGTCGCCACCGCCGTCGCCATCGGCATGGTCATGATTCCGGCCATGAAGGAAGCCGGCTACGACGAGGAAGTCGGCGCCGCCATCACCGCCACCGCCTCGTGCATGGGACCGATCATCCCGCCGAGCATCCCGTTCATCATGTACGGCGTCATCGCCAACGTCTCGATCGGCGCACTCTTCCTCGGCGGCGTCATTCCCGGCCTGATGCTCGGGGCATTCCTGGCGCTCTACATGTATCTCGTCGCCAAGAAGCGCAACTACCCGCGCGAGCCGCAAGCCTCGCTCAAGGAAGTGGCGCTGGGCGCCTGGCAGGCGCTGCCGGCGCTGCTGATGCCGGTGATCATCATGGGCGGCATCCTCGGCGGCGCCTTCACCCCGACCGAAGCGGCCGGCGTCGTCGCCGTCTATGCCTTGCTCGTCGGCGTCTTCTTCTACCGCAAGATCCACTGGCGCCGGCTGCCGGAAATCCTGCTCAACTCGGGCCTGGAATCGGCGATGGTCATGCTGCTCCTCGGCCTCTCCGAACCCTTCTCGTGGATCATCGCGTCGGAAGAGATCCCGCAACTCATCATCAATGCCATCGGCACCATCAGCACCTCACCGATCATCGTGCTCTTCCTCATCAACATCCTGCTGATCCTCGTCGGCATCCCGCTCGAAACCGCGCCGGCGATCACCATCGTCACACCGGTCATCGCGCCGATCGCCGCACAACTCGGCATCGACCCGATCCACCTCGGCATCGTCGTCTGCTTCAACCTCGTGCTCGGACTGATCACACCCCCCGTCGGCGCGGTACTCTTCTCGATATGCAGCATCGCCGACATGCGGCTGGAAAAACTTGCCAAGGGCATCTGGCCGCCCTTCTTCATATCGCTGCTGGTACTGGGTCTGATCACGTACATCCCGTCGCTGACGACCTATCTGCCGCACCTGATCATGAAATAGCGCCACCCAATAAAGCCTCAAGGAAAAACGAATGATCGGACTAGGAACCTACGCCTTCTTCTGGCAGCACTCGGACCGTGCCACCCCGCCGCTCAGCCTGGACGAGATGCTGCGGCGGACGCAGAGTCTCGGCGGCGGCGTCTTCCAGATCTGCGACTACCGTGCCGTTCTCGACTACGATCCGGCCCGGCTGCAGCAACTGAAAGCCGTCGCGCAGGAACTCGGCATCGTCCTCGAACTCGGCACCAAGGGGATCCGGCCCGATCATCTCGCCGGCTACCTGCGCGTCGCCGAAGCGCTCGGCGTCAAGGTCATCCGCAGCATGGTCACCGCGCCCGACCACCGGCCGACGCTGTCGGAGGCGGAACAGCTGCTGCGCGCGCAACTGCCGGCGTTTGCCGCCGCCGATGTGACGATCGCGCTGGAGACCTATGAGCAACTCAGCTCGCGCGACCTCGTCGCACTGGTCGAAGCGGTCGGCAGCGAACGGCTCGGCATCTGTCTCGATCCGGCCAATTGCGTCGCCGCGCTCGAACATCCGATCGACGTCATCCACCGCTGCGCGCCGTATGTCAAAAACCTGCACGTCAAGGATTTCGCCTTCACGCGCCGCGGCGGCTGGGTCGGTTTCACGCTCGAAGGCACCGAACTCGGCACCGGCCTGCTGCCCTATGACGAAATGATCAAGGCGGTGCGCCCGGAAGAACGCGGCATTCACCGCATCGTCGAGCACTGGCTGACCTGGCAGGATGATTTCGAGAAAACCGTCACGGCGGAAAACAACTGGAACGCCTACAATCTCGCCTTCATGCGACAACGGGATGAGGCACTTGGCAAGCAATGACACCGACGGCGGGAAGCCCCATGAACTGGCGGCCTTCCTCGCATCCAAACCGAACGATTCATCGGTCGACTTTGTCGTCAACAGCATCAAGGAACTGCTGCTGACGCAAAAAGTCATGCCGGGCGACCGGCTGCCCTCGGAAACCGAACTCTGCAAGCTGCTGTCGGTCAGCCGCGGCTCGGTGCGCGAGGCAATGAAAATCCTCTCGGCCTTGGGCATCGTCGACATCCGGCGCGGCGACGGCACCTACATCTCCACCGGCGGCGGCAAGGTCGTCTTCGACCCGCTGCTCTTCAGCCTGATCGTCTCGCGGCCGCGCTTCGCCGAACTCAAGGAACTGCGCGTCATCCTCGAAAAGAACGTGGCGCGCCTGGCGGCCCGCAACGCCGATGACGAAGACATCGCCCGGCTGAGAAGCTGCGTCGAGCGCACGGAAGCCTTGCGCTCAAGCGAACAACGCGACTACGACGCGCTGCTGGCGCTCGACCTCGAATTCCACGAAACGCTCGGCCGCGCCGCCAAGAACGGTCCGCTCGAAACCATCTACGGATTCGTCATGCAGTATTTCCGGCCCTACATCGCCCAGAGCCTGAAAAAGCAGAAGACCTTCAGCCGCGAATCGGCCGAAGCGCACCGCGACATCCTCGACGCCATTGCTCGACGAGATCACACCAGCGCAGAAACGGCCGTCGAAGACTCCAACGAAATCTGGGAATCGCTGGTTCTCAAGGGCTGAGTGCCGCCAGGACACGAGGGCGGCATCAAGGAAATCACGCGCCCACCGGCTAGCAGCGGGCGCGTCCTGCATGAGGATCAGCGCTTGTCGTCGGCGAGATAGGCCCGAACCGCTGCCTCAAACGACGCATCCCCTTTGAAGCCCATCGCCAGCGCGCGCTCGGGGTTCCAGCAGGCGGGCCAGCTGCCGACGATGCGCTGGATCGTCGCATCGTGCTCCCAGCGGATATGCGCCACTGCCGCCTCGCCGGCGACTGTCCGCAGCGCGTCGATCATCTCGCTGACGGAGACATTGACGCCCGGCAGATTGACCATGCGATTCAGCTCGAAGCCGTCGGACGGCAGATCGTGCGCCCAGATCATGTTCTCGATCACCTGGCGCGGCGACAGCAGCCACAGACGGGTGTCCGGCGTCACCGGGCAGACCGTATCCTCGCCGTTGAGCGGTTCACGGATAATGCCACTGGCAAACGACGAAGCGGCCTTGTTCGGTTTGCCGGGACGTACCGAAATCGTCGGCAGGCGCAGCCCGCGCCCATCGATGAAGCCCTTGCGGCTGAAGTCGGACAGCATCAGTTCGCCGATCGCCTTCTGGATGCCGTAGGACGACTTCGGATTGAGCGCGGTATCGTCCTGGACCACCGCCGGCAGCGGACCGCCATAGACGGCGACCGAACTCGCGAACAGGACCTTCGGGCGCTGGCCGAGACGCCGGCAGCGCTCCAGCACGACGCGGAACGCATCGACGTTGATACGCATGCCGAGATCGAAATCGGCCTCGGCCTGGCTGCTGACGATCGCCGCCAGGTGGAAGACCGAGCTCGTTTGCGCATCGAGCGCACGGGCAAGATCGCTCTCGTTGCCGATGTCGCCGGTCACCACGGTCACGCGCGGATCGGAAAAGTCCGGCGCCGGTACGATATCGAAGAGGAACAGCCGATCGATCTTCGTTTCGACGCCATCGGCATTTTTGAGCGAGCCCTTCTCGAGCAGCCGTCGTGCCAGTTTCTGCCCAAGAAAACCGGCACCGCCGGTAATCAGGACATTCATAGTTTCCCCTTGTACGGCGCGAACCAGCCGAGTCCGTCCTCGGTCTTGCCGCGCGGGCGATACTCGCAACCGACGTAGCCGGCATAGCCCGAATCGTCGAGCAACTGGTAGAGGTGCGGGAAGTTCAGCTCGCCCTCGTCCGGCTCATGCCGGTCGGGTACGCTGGCGATCTGGATGTGGCCGATATGCGGCAAGTATTTCTGGAAGGTTTTGGTGAGATCGCCCTCCATGATCTGCGCATGGTAGAAGTCCATCTGCACCTTCAGGTTCGGCGCGCCGACTTCCTCGCGAATGGCATGGCCGTCGGCCTGGATGCTGAGGAAATATCCGGGCATGTCGCGGCTGTTGATCGGTTCGATCACCAAGGTCAACCCGTGCTTGGCCAGTTCCCCGGCGGCATAACGCAGGTTCTCGACATACACCGCCCGATGTTGCGCCCGATCCGCACCGGCCGGGAAGAGCCCCGCCATCGCATGGATCGTCGGCGTTCCGAGCGACAGCGCATAGTCGATCGCCGTCGCGACGCCGGCACGAAACTCGGCTTCGCGCCCCGGAATCGACGCCATGCCCCGCTCGCCCGCCGCCCAGTTCCCGGGCGGCATATTGAAGAGCGCATTCTTCAGCCCATTGTCCTTGAGCCAGGCGGTCACTTCCGCGACGCTGTAGTCGTACGGAAACAGGAATTCAACCGCCTTGAATCCCGCCTTCGCCGCCGCCGCAAACCGCTCCGGAAACGGCACTTCGGTAAACATCATCGACAAGTTCGCTGCAAATTTAGGCATTTTCTTTTCCTTTCCCAGTCTCAAAACTCCAGTTTGAACGCCACTTTCAGTTCTTCCATCTGCGCCGCGTTCAGGCAGTTCGTCGCCTGTCCCTGCAGCAGCAGGAAGATCTTCGCCGTCTCTTCGAGCTCCTCGCTCGCGTAGATCGCCCCTTCGAGGTCCGGCCCCGATACCACCGGTCCGTGATTCGACAGGAGCACCGCGCTGTGCTTCGCCGCCAGCCCCCGGATAACCTCGCCCAGCGCCTTGTCCCCCGGCCGATGGTAGGCCACCAGCGGCAGGCGCCCGATCTTCATGACGAAATACGGCGTCAGCGGCGGCATGCAGCTGTCCGCATCCAGTCCGGCCAGACACGACACTGCCGCCGAATGCGTCGAGTGCAGGTGCACGATCGCCCCCGCCTGCGGCCGCACTTCGTACATCGACCGGTGCAGGAAGGCTTCCTTCGACGGCGCATCGCCCGCCAGCACTTGTCCGTTCCAGTCCAGCTTCGAGATCCGCGCCGGGTCGAGTTCGCCCAGGCACGAATTCGTCGGCGTCAGCAGCCAGCCGTCTTCCAGCCGCACGCTGATGTTGCCGCTGCTGCCCGCCGTCAGGCCGCGTTCGTACAGGGACCGCGAGAGTCGCGCGATCTTGTCGCGTTCGCGCGTTTCC
>NZ_FNCY01000031.1 GCF_900099695.1 Propionivibrio dicarboxylicus
GTTTTCAAGAGATTTGATCTCAAGGCAAATACGCCCCATTTCGATTTGATCGCGTGTTGTTTGACGCATGGCGAGTTCGCTTCGCCATCACGACACTCGCGGATCTTTCGCCCATCACGTCCCTTACAGGAGGAATCATCATGGCCAAACCCAAACTTGTTGTCATCGACGGACAGGCTCGCCAAGTCAGCCACGACTCCCGCATCGTCGATGTCGTGCCAGAGGACGTCTCTTCAGTCGTCACGCACGACTACACACTGATTCCTCGCGCGGACTTCAGTCGCGTTCCTGTCCCTCAGGGATTCCAGACAAATCTGTCGGCAATCAACAAGGGAGGAGCGAAGAAACTGGTGGTTAAGGATTGCCGGCCATCCGAGAACCTCTACAAGGTCAGCGAATATCGCGGAACGTTCTATGTCTACCGCGTCGATCCCGGCTTATTCAGCGACGACCTTTATGAAGTCGGCACGACGCGCAGTTTCCGTGACGCGATCGAACTCGCTAAAGCTGCTAGCGGCGGTAATCGATTGGATGTCTCGATGAAAATTTGTTCATCATTTCGAAATCGTCGCAGTGTTCTCCGCCGTCGATGTAATTCATTTGTCCAGACGCAAGACAGTTTCCGGTCATCTTGACTGGTTCGTCATGATCACCATCATTCTTGGAGGATTGCCATGGATACAACTCGACTACTCAAGGGCGCTGCCGGTCTTTGTATCGGTCTGTCAGTCTCGTTACTCTCAGGCTGTGCAACGCTTCCCCAGACTGTCGCGATGCATCCGATGCCTGTGGTCTATCAACCGCCTCGCGTTCAGGCAGGTTATTGGTCAGCACCTTACATTCGTGGGCCACTGCCACAGCGCTTTGCGCCCTATCGTTGCCATCACTGCTGAAGCTGGATCGTAGCTTCTATTCTACTGTACGGGGAGACCAGGGCCATGACCGATAAGCGCTTGCAACCACGTATCCTGCTGGTCGAAGACGACCCTGCTCGCATCGAAGTGTTTCGATCCTGGCTGATTGGGACCGGTTTTGTGCTGATCGAAGCGAGCAGCGCAGGAAGAGCGCGCGGCGTGCTTCGCAAGGGAATGACGGAGGGCATCAAGGGGTTGCTTCTAGACAATGACCTTGAAAAACAGCCAGTCACTAGCCAGGACTTGTTGTTGTCCGGATCCGACTTGGTGGCGGCGATCGCGCAGACCCTCGACAGGACCGTCCCGATCTTGATCCATAGCATGAATGCAACCCGGCCCTTGGGGATGCAGCGAGCGTTGGCGAGCGTCGGTTTTTCCGTCTCGCGGGTACCGTTTGCCATCCTGACGCGCGGACGCTTTCTCGAGTGGCTTGACGAGGTCAACGACAATCTTGATGAAGGAGAGTGAGATGATGAAATCCGATTTTTCCACGCAGCGTCTGAATGGCCGTGCACGACTCCGCCTCGTGGCGGGCTGCAGCACGTTGGCTCCGATTCTGGATAAGCCTTCTTCGCCACTGCTGGTTCTGGACAGTGCCCTTCAACATGAGAAGGCACCGATACGGATCAGCGTCCTCTCCCGTTTCTTCGGCAGTCTTCTCCCCAACGAAAGAATCGACTTCGTTCATCGTGTCGATCGCCGGTCGCCGAGGCCAACCTATCGACTGTCGATCGGTCTGGCATGCGGTGACGGGCGGCGGGCCGCGCTGGAGAGATCGTTGCGCGATGCAGTTGCTGCCGCATTTCCGGGCTACCTATTTGGCTCGATCCGGACGGACGAAATTGAACTCTCTGCGCTTACTCATGTGTGGCAATTCGCGCCGGCTGGTATCACCCTGGCCAATCCGGTGTTTTCGAGATTCGGCACAGAAGGTTATCAAAACGATGCTGGCAGCCCGCCCGAGATTCCCGCCTGGCCGTTCCCGGGCGAGCTCGCCAATTGGCCCCTATCAACTCCGCTTTCGCAGGAACCGTACGAGCCTGCCGACATTGAGATTGCCGTTCGGATTCATGGCTTTGAAATGTGCGACGCGACATGTCGCGATGTCCATCAGGTGTTGATGCGAGTCCAGGCGGGGAATCTCCGGGCGTATCACCCGGAAGCGCCGGTGTCCGAGTACTCGGCGTCCGAAGAGTTGAAGGCGGCGGGTATCGATCTGCTTAAGCGGTGGCTCTGTGCTCCGACCTCCGGGTATGCGATCGACTGCGTGATCCAAAGCAGCCTTGCTCTCGGCGACGTGGCGCTCTCGCGCTACGTGCGCGATGTTTTCGGGAAACGTCCGGTCTCGTGGATAAAAGCTTTTGAGCGCTCGGCGCCCGAAGCCCTGCTTGAACCTTCTTTTGCCTGGGCTTGCCTGCCGGACCAGCAGGGCATCCCCGCGTTGATGCCGGAAGCCGTCGGCCTCGCTGCACTGGGCGTGCGCCAACATTTCGCCTCACCGCTTTTCCTTCCGCCGCAGTCGGGCGCCAAAATCGGAGAAACGGCCTGTGGGCTGCGCAATGACGTACGCCTTCCGGGCGAATGCCGGAGCCGGCACGTGGCAATCTTCGGTGCTACGGGTTCCGGAAAATCGACCTTGCTTCTGCAGATGTTTGCTGAGGGACTCCGGGATCCGTCGCGTGATGGCAGCGCAATTATATGCCCGCATGATGATCTGGTCCCAAGAGCAGTAGAACTTGTCCCGGCAGAACGGGTAAAGGACGTCATCCTGGTCGATGTCCGCGACCCAGAAAAAACCGCGTGCATTAATCCTCTTGAAGGATTGGCGACAAACCCCATCACGGCCGAAGTCGTGATCGGCGAAATTTTGTCGCTGATCGAGTCACTGGTTGAAACACGTGATTCGACCGGTCCCATGCTACGCTCAAATTTGAAAAACCTGCTACTGCTTTGCGGTGCCGTTCCCAAACGGAACGGCAGCTTTCTCGACGCGCTGAGAATACTCGAAGACTCCGATTTCAGGGATTACCTCTTGGCCAAATGCCAGAATAGGAACGTGGTCGATTATTGGGAGCGCTTCAGACGGACCAACGGCGAACACGGCTATGACTCCTGGATGCCGTACTTGCTCGCTCGACTGACGCCTTTCACCTCCAATCCGGTCATGAAACGGCTGCTCTGCCGATCCGACAGCACCGTGGATTTGGCCAGCGCCATGGATCAAGGAAAAATTCTTCTCTTTAATATTTCCAAGAGTGTTTTGCAGGATACCGAATGCCAGATTCTGGGGACCTTGCTGATGACCAAATTTTTCGCAGCGGCGTTAGGCCGCGCCCGCCTCCCCGTGGACAGGCGCCGGAAGTTCAGTGTTTACTGCGACGAATTTCAGAATTTCGCCACCTCCTCGGCGCCCCGACTTTTCAGCGAAGCTCGAAAATTCGGGCTTTGTTTAACAACCGCCAATCAATCAGTGACCCAGCTGGGCAATTCCAATGGCAAGATTGCAAGTTCGGTGGTGTCCAATACCGCAACAAAATTTGTATTTCGGATATGCCCGAGCGATTTTGAGACGTTGAAGCCCTACGTCCGGCCACAGTTTGATGAGAGCACGATGGCCAATCTGCCGGATTTCCACGCGGTGGCGTGCATGAGCGATCAAAATCGCCCGCTGCCCCCGTTCATGATGCGGGTAGGGCTTCCACAAGCGGGGTACGACACGGCTTCCATCGACCAAATTCATGAGTTTTCTGCGTCCTATACCACCTCGATCAAGGAAGCGAATGATGAACTCGTCCGTTACTATGATCTGTCTCCGGAGTCTCTGGGGGCCATCCCTGAACAGAATGGAGATTCGAAAGCGCTGCCGTCGTTACGCCAGGTAAGCGGTTCCTAATGTTCGCCAGTGATACGGAGAGTGTAATGACGATGCGCATCATTTTCGGGAACATCCTCGACGCTGAGGCCGACGCCATACTCCTGAGCGTCGATGGGAACAGACGGGGTTTGGAAGGCAATCTGGCTCGGCAATTTGAGCGACGTTTTCCAGACTGGGGTGATATTCAACGCACCATTCACTCCCCCATCCCTCTGGGTCGAACCGTCGCCGTTCCTTGGAACGGCGACTGCCCCTGGCGGGTGTTGCTGATCGCGTCAACGCTGCATCACCTCGATGTTTTGTCGGACGCCGATAAGCAATTGGTCGTGAGGAACGCGTTTTTCGAGGCGCTCGTGCTGTGCCAACGTCACAGTGTTGCCACGCTGTCGACGACGGTATTGCGCGGCGGCTGGCGCTTGCAGCTGGATCAAGCATTTCTGGCCATGCAAAGCGTTTGGCTCGCCAGCGGTTCGGCCCGCCATGGGCTCAAGGTTAATGTTTTCGTCCAGCAAGAATCTGAAATGGCATTGCTCTCAGCGCTTCAACACGGTGCGTGATCCGATGAAAATCGTCATTCCGTTCGACGACGGTAGCGAACTCGGTCCATTTGCCGTGGCGACCCTGGCGGACGCGCTTCGGGAAGGTTTTGGTGACAATATCCTCTGCGTCCCGCTGGAACCCGGTGTGATGACCTTCGAGACGCTTGGGAGCGACTCCGTGGTGTTCTTCGCCTATCCATTCCGAGACACGCTGCGCCCGATGTTGACTCAAGTTCAGCGACAGCTTACCCGACAAGGCATTCCCTTTGTCGGTAGTCCGCTCCGGGAAAGAGCCATGCCAGTTGGCGACGAATTTTTTGTTGATCAGGGCGTCTCGGAGTTAGATTATGTCTACCCGCCGAACGGGTTTCGCTGTCTTTCCGTCGCTGTCTTGGCGGATCCGGTGGCGACAGCGTTGCCTGTGGTTGAGATCGAGTGCTTGGATCACGATGTCAAGCCATCGTTGCTGGATTTTCCGGTGTCTGAGTATGCCGCCGCCGATATCCCCTCAAGGGTTACAGAGGCCGCACAGAAGATTGCGCTGAATCTGCATTCTCTGACGGGCAGCGTCCAACTGTCGCGCACGGACTTCTATTTTGTGGGCGAGAAACTGATTGCCCGAGGGGTCTTCACCAATCCCTTCCTGGCCGGGAGCGGATCGTTGTTTTTACGAGCCGCCGAACTGGCCGGCCTATCTTTTTCAGAGGTCACCAGAATATTGGTTTGTCGGGCCGCTGAGCGCCACTTTGAACGCTTCCGAAATTAAGGACAAGGAGATTGTCGTGAGCGGAGACCGAATATTTTGCGTTCGACATTTTGAATCGGTGAGTAATCGCGGTGTCGCCACAAACGATCCGTTTGCGATTGAACTCAGCGAACACGGCAGGTTAGCCGCGGTCGAATTTGCCAGATCCTGGGAGGTGATTCCCGACCTGATCATATCGTCCCCCATGCCTCGCGCTCTCGAGAGTTCCAGGCCATACGCGCACAGGTTCAACGCTCGTGTCGAAATCTGGCGAGAGGCGATGGAATTCCACTATTTGATCTTTTCGGGGCCCACGACACCTCAAATGAGGAGTCAGCGGCTCTCCGAGTTTTGGGGCCAAGGCGACATCTATGCGAAAGATTTTGGAATGGAGTCATTTGACGAGTTCTATAGTCGAGTTCGTGTCTTTCTTCAACGCCTGCGGAGCATCAGCGACGATGCAAATATCGTCGTATTTACCCACGGGTTCTTGCTGCAGGCGATCCTTTATCAGCTCGAAAACGGTTTCCCCGAATCCAGTTCTCTTGTGATGAAGGAAATTCATGAACGGTGCTTTCTCCGCCCGATTGGCAACGGCGAGGTCATAGTTTTTGATAAATCGGAATTGTTTGGAATTTAGGATCAGCGATGGCTGCCAACATCGAAATCGAGGCGTTTATCAATAACGTCTTCGAACGCTGTCTGCAATCCTTGGAGTGCCCGTACGGGTGCGGGGGATGATCGATTTTTCCTTGTGATTGCATATATCACATTCATCGTCCGATGCCGGGGCTGCGCAAAATCGGCCAAACCTGATCTGACGTGTGGGGGCGATCAGGCTTGTTTCACGGATTATCACCGAACGCTATCCATTCTTCACGAGGGGTGACATCGCGATGTATGCGACAACCGTCACGTGTATTGGCGTTGTTCTACTCAGCAACAGCGAGTCCCCTTCGATGTCACGGCGAGATCTATCTGTTCTTGAACCAAGGTTGGCTTGGCGCGACCTGAACCGACTATCTGGAGGTGAATGCAATCATGAATGATGTCCTCGTTTTTCCTCGTGCGGATCGGGAAATGAAAGCTGCCGGCAACGCCTTTCGGAAATCGACGTATCGCATGCTTTGGCGAGGAGATGATGGCTTGGTGTGCTTCGCGTCCGTGGTCCGGACATTGCCATTCGACAATGTCGTCGCTGAACTCGATCGAGCACTCAAACAGGAAGCGAGGCTGTTTCCGTCCATCGAATCCCGGCTTGACAGTCTGGGCGCCGAAGCGACTTTGCTCGATCTTCCCTTTGATTTGGCTGACGGCTGGTGTGCTGGGACAACGATTCTTAACCAGACCGTCTTGCAGGAAGTGCTCCGCCTTTCTCGGGAGGGAATAAAAGTCTCGTCCGAGGATTCTCGGGCGATCGAGCGACAAATCATAAAGGCGTTGCAGCACGATATTTCGGTCTTCGTTTCCTCGCTCGATGCAACGGTTGTCGTTCCCGCCCTGCGAATATTTGGAAACTTGCGACCTTCGGTCTACAACTACTTATTCGCCAGTGGCAATGCGGAGTGGTCAAGAAACCGCTTGCAGGCAGCTGAACTGTATCCAGCTATGGTTTCTTCGCTGATGGGTGAAGCACCTCATCATCCGTTGCAGGCCGCAATTGACCACGCTTTGCCGCTTCTTGATGTTGCGGCGGAGTATTTCGGCGTTCCCAAGTCCTGCGTTCGCGCTCTAAAGGGAGTGACGTCCGACATGCTCGGTTCCTGGACGACGCGACTTGGCGCGGTTCTGTTATCGCTCGCCGAAATCGCGCCCGAAAAGAGACCCAAGGCAAATAAGGACTGGGTTAGCTTCATTGGCTTGTTGGATCTTATCAGCCAGACGACGAAACAGCCGGTCACTACTACGAAGGGACGTCTGCTGCTGGTCTCTGCTTCACGAAACGGCTTCTCGATCTCGGAAGATGAACTCGCTCTGTTGAAACCCCAGGCACGGTGCGTCGAAAGAGTGCGACACCATATCGGAACACTTGTGCAATGGATTCGGAAGTCGTCGAACGAACTGTCTCGTGATCCCGAGGCTGCCGCACAAGTTGAAGAGCAGGTCTGGAACGAGTTTTTTTGTCAAGGGGTCGGCGTTGTTCGCATGTGTTCGCTCGCCGAACGATGGGAAATGGTCCACGCGGCGGCTGTGGCGCGGTTTTCGGAAGCGGACAATGCGCTGTGGTTGGGTTACCGGTGGCCAGCGTTGCGGAGCGATCTGCCGCTTGCAACTGGTGGCTTGGAGTTTGTTCCGTTGGTCGATCGAGACAGCCTCCTCGCGGAAGGCGAGGCAATGGAGCATTGCTGCGGCGATTCGAGGTATCAAATGCGATGCGCGCAAGGGCTTTGTCAGATTTTCTCGCTCAGGTCGGAGCGTGGAGCAAGAGTGGCAACGCTGGAAATGACAGTCTCCAACGATGCCAAACCACTCGTCGAAATCCGACAATTGCGCGCACCAAAGAACGGAAAACCAACGGCCGAGTGCAAAGCAGCTGCAAAAACATTCGTCGCCATGTTGAATGATCCGACTAAGGGATACATGTTGTCGGATTACCTTCAATGGCGGCAGACGATTGGTCGGCAGTCGCTCACTTCACGAAAGAAATACGCGGCTGAAATCGAACCGATTATCCAAGCGACCGAGAAGGTATTCAAGAAGGTTTCATACGATGCGCTGTCCAGTCGCGTGATTGAACTGTCACTGTTGTCGCAAAACTTATCGGCTAATAACCACTCCGTCTGACTTGCCATGCCGCGTCGGGCCTGTGGAAGGCGTCATCGCGAAGGAGGCAGAGATGCAAACGACTGTTGAACTGAAATTCAGAATCAGCGACAGCGAAGCGATGTGCAAGCTTCTGGAGCAAAAGACCGGTGTTGCCGGAGCCTGGTATTCGCACTCCGATAGCTATTTTGAAGGCCCGAAAAATGGGCGGCTATTCTTAAGACGCTCCTATAAACGTGGCGATCTCGTGTACGTAACGGAAGCGGTCGCTGGTGACGTGCGCTTTAGTCACTGTTGGGTTTACCCCATTGTCGATACAAAAGTCATGTCGGCGCTTTTGAAGGCAGCGTTCGCGGTCAGAGCCGAGTTATCCAAGAGTCGGTTATCTTTCTGCAGCAAAGACCTGCGGGTTCACGTGGACACTGTTCCTGGCAATGAGAGTTTTCTCAAGCTTGAGGCAGAAGTTTCCGAGACTGATGACTTGGCCGATGTGCTCGAGTCTCTCTATTCTTGGGCGGATTCCCTCGGCATCTTGCGGAGTGACGAAGCCCGAGAAACCTATCTGGATCTGGTTTTACGGCAGGAGGGCTTGCTCAGGATACTTCGCCAGCAGATCGCGGCCGTTAAGGAGGTGATGAAGGCGGACACGAGTTTGCCTGCTGAACAGTTGATGCGACGTGTCAAAAAGGCAAGAAAACTCGCGGCGGCGTCATTGGGAATCTCAGATCAGTTGGACAGCGAATTTGAACGTCTCTGTCGTCAGGCCGTATCGAACGATCGATATTAGGAAGTCCGTTTACAAAATTCACGCTCCCCTCCAGATCATTGGTCGTCGACGGCTACTGCCACCGGAATTCTCTTCAACGAGTATAGGAGCTACAGATGGAAGCATCGAATTCTCTGAAAAAGGCAGCAGTAGAAAAAATCAATCAAGAGGGTTCTTCGTTTTTATTCGGGAATATTCTGTATTTCATCAGCGAAGCCTTACCAAAGGAAAACGTGTACGCATTTTTTACTGTTACTGTGAATGACAAGAATTACGTCGTCTATTCATCGAATAACGGTTAGCTCAAGAATCAATGCGAATGAAATAACGACGAAGCTCGGTGGAAATCGCCCCCCTTTTTTGAATAGGTTCGCTCCACGAGTAGAAATGCTCTGATCGTGGCCAAATCGACTTTGGTTCAAGCCTGACGACGAGGGGGCAGCCATAGATTGACATGGAAATCTCTGTTTTGATCATTGTATTGACCAGTGATCAGCGCTGACGCGTCTTTTCATCGCGCGTCTTGGTACCAACGACATCAACCGTTTCCTTCTTGAAGGCAACGTTCTCAGCGCGTCGTAAAGCCTTGCCGCTCTTGCGATGGACACCTGCGCCACTCATCGCGCGGCCGATTGTCGCGAAGGGATTGCGGCGAGCGATAGTTTTTCGTTGCTTCATAGCGCACGAGTATAAAACTGATCATTCAGATGTGCACCGCAATTTGGCCTGACAGTTGAAGACGAATCTGGAGGCCTCTGGCTCCCCGTTTTTCCGCACAACCGAATAGGAGAATCGCAATGAATGCCACCCGCTACATCGGACCGGTATTGGCGCTGTTACTGATAGTTATCTCATGGATGACGGGCTACGCGAACGCGGGGACTGCGGCTTGTGATCTTGGCAAATTGCTGATCGAAAGCAACGGCGCGGGTGTGATTATCGCCGGTGTCCTGGCGTTCGCGTTCGGATGGCATTGCAGAGTCATCGATCACGTGTCCCGCGTTCGATCATGGGTTTGGCTGTCTGTCGCTTTCGGATTGCCCTTGCTGTTCTCATTGAAAATTTCCGGCGCTTACGTTTTTGATTTATGTTGGCGGATTGGCGACGTCAGTCTAAATGGACGAATGGCGCTGGTTTCCGCTTTGGCGATATTGGCGTGGACTGTACGATGCGCGATGATGCCACCAAATAAAGATATGACCGAGGCAGGACAAGCGCCCAAGGATTTGGACCTCCAGTGTCAACGCCGGTGGTTCGGCACCGAAGATTGTAGTGTGATCGCTGGCGTATTGATTACGGGGCTTTGGGCCTGGTTGTTGTTCGAAAAATCCCAATCATTCGTCGTTGCCCTGGTTTTGATTTCGCTGTTTATGCTCTTTCCTTCCTGGTGGTTGTTTTCGGCGCTGTTTGGCGCTCTGGTCGCCCTGCTTGGCAAAGACTGTCTACTCGGGAATGGCTGTTATCATTTCGAATCCATATTGTCATTTCTCAGCGCAAAGACGAGCACCGCTAGTCCGGAAATCTGGTTTCCTGTTCAACCCTCCTATGGAAGCATAAAGTGGGTTTATTGGGATCCCGATGCTCGGATTCCAGGGGGGGGGTACCAATATGTTTTCTTGTCCATTTCCGAGGCTTTCGGGGGAATTTGGGTGGCCTTGACCGTGGTCATTCTGGCGGCTTTGTACATTACGATATACATCGGACTGACAAAACTTAATGATCGATGGATAAGAGAATACGCAAAAGGCGTCTGGTTTTTGCTGGTCGTAAGCAGTCTTGCTAATCTCTTGGCTAATCTCGGGGTAATCAGTGTCGCGGGCTTTGGCGTACCTTTTCTCTCTCTGGACTGGGCTCTTTGCGCGCTTGGGGGGGGGGTTCTGGGGGTTTCCTTGCGAACAGCAAGAGAGAAAAAGCGAGTTGGTGACGTGAGCTGAAAGACCTTCTCAAGCTGCTGCGGCCTCTAGCCATGCAAGACAGACCGCACTGACGGGCGTAAAAACGCTGATAGCCGGACGGGGTAGCCTGCAACAGCTTGCGAGTTAGCTGGAGCGATAGCCAAGGAAGGATAGGCAATGAATCTACCGCTCGACGATTCCTGTGGAGAGACACCCGAAATAAAACGATGCCAAGTACTTGCGAAACAGGCAGCCGCGGACGAGTACCGGGGGGAGCTTGACGCTGCAATCGAGAAATATCGCATGATTGCCGATATCCTCCTAAGCGTTGTCGCGCGAGATGCTGAATACACGCGTTATTTGGAAGAACTTAGTCGTTGTTATTGGAGAAGCGGTGAAATCGAAGACGGTCTGGGTCGTCCACTAGCTGCGGCGGACTGCTATCGACGCAGCATTGGATTTGGTCAACGCCTCTCTATCGCTCAACCGGACAACCGGAAGTACACGCTTGCTCTGGTCGAGCGTTGCGACAAGCTGGCGGCATTCCTAGCGCATGGCGGTGATTCCGGGGAAGCTATACATTGGTTTTCCAGGGGGACAAAGATTCTTCGTCGCTTCGCATGGAACTCCGATGAAGGAAGGCAGTTCGCAGACAGTCTGAAATTCAGATACTGGAGGCTCGAAGAATCAGAAAGAAGCATCGGCCGAGTCAATGAGGCGTTCTACTGGCGCAGGCAGTTTGACGAAATATGTAAGAAGTTTTCGTCGTTCGCCGAGTGAGCTCTCCGCTGCTTTCGGTAGCATGATGGCTGACGGTTCCGAATATCATCCGCATCGGAAATGCCAGATGATCGCTTGATTCAAGGTGGATTCAACAAGGTGATAGAAACCGAAAGACGTTTGCTCGACTTCTTTCTGGCAATCGATCCCGGCACGGCTCACAGCGGCCAGCCACTTGATGGGCGTGGAGGTTTACAATGAATCTCGTTAGTTACACGGCTTCGGTGAACGTCGACAAACGCATGTGGCACCAGGACATCCGAGGCTCGTTGGCGCACGCCAGGATGCTGGCCCGCCAAGCCATCATCTCGCCAAGCGATCTCGCCGACATCGAACGCGGTATGGCGCAGATCGTTAGCGAAATCGAAGCCGGCAGCTTCAAATGGTCACTCGACCTCAAAGACGTCCATCTCAACATCGAATATCGCCTCACCATGCTCGTCGGCGACGCCGGCAAGCGCCTGCACACCGGCCGTTCGCGCAACGATCAGGTCGCCACCGATATCCGCCTTTACCTGCGTGATGCGATCGACGACATCCTGACGCTGCTCAAGACCTTCCAGACGAGCCTGCTCGATCTCGCGGAACGCGAAGCTGCGACGCCGATGCCCGGCTGCACGCACCTGCAGGTGGCGCAACCAGTGACCTTCGGCCACCACCTGCTGGCTTGGTTCGAAATGACCCGACGCGATGCAGAACGCTTCGCTGACGTGCGCAAGCGCACCAATTTCCTGCCGCTCGGCGCCGCCGCGCTGGCCGGCACGACCTACCCGATCGACCGCGAATTCGTCGCCGCCGAGTTGGGCTTTGCCGGCGTCTGCGAGAACTCGCTCGACGCCGTCTCCGATCGCGATTTCGCCATCGAATTCTGTGCCGCCGCGTCGATGCTGATGATGCACTTCTCGCGCATGTCGGAAGAGCTGGTGCTATGGATGAACCCGCGCTTCGGCTTCGTGCGCATCGCCGACCGCTTCTGCACCGGCAGCTCAATCATGCCGCAGAAGAAAAATCCCGATGTTCCAGAGCTCGCGCGCGGCAAGACCGGCCGCGTCTACGGCCACCTGATGTCGCTGCTGACGCTGATGAAGGGTCAGCCGCTGGCCTTCAACAAGGACAACCAGGAAGATAAGGAACCGTTGTTCGACGCCGTCGATACCGTCAGCGACACGCTGCGCATCTCCGCCGAGATGATCGCCGGCATCACTGCCCGCCCGGAAAACATGCGCGACGCGCTGCGCCAGGGCTTCGCCACGGCCACCGACCTCGCCGACTACCTGACGCGCAAGGGCCTGCCCTTCCGCGACGCGCACGAAGCCGTCGGGCTGGCGGTCAAGCGCGCCGAGGAACTCGGCGTCGACCTGCCGCAATTGTCGCTTGCCGAATTGCAGGCCTTCTCGCCGATGATCGGCGAGGACGTCTTCGCGGTGCTCACCGTCGAAGGCTCGCTGAACTCGCGCGATCACATTGGCGGAACGGCACCGAAGCGGGTGGTGGAGGCGATCCTGAGCGCGCGGAAGCGCCTGTAAGTGGTGTCGGCCATCTCGAAATCGGGTACAGGACCATCGATATGCTGATGAGCAAGGTGAGCAGCACGACGGTTAGTCTGCGATTTCGAGCGCTGATTCATCATGCGAGCAGTACAACAAAGAAAAGGGTTGAGTCTGCCAAACCATAACGTCGGATCCCCAATTTGGAGATCGGTTGGGAATGAATCAAGCCTTGGTGTTCCACGTTCGTATATTGGAGCGATAGTTGAAGAGCAGTCGCCATGAAGAGAACTTCAAGACAAGAATTGCTGCCCGGTCTTGACGCAGACGTACTGTCAAGAATCGAGGTGATTACCACGCAGCATGGTCGCCACAAGATCCGAGAAGCAACAGACGTTGAAGCCTCCCCGCTTGGGTGTCCTAACGACGTATTGATCGCATACGTCGATTTTGATGGTGGCCGATTCAGTAGTGTTTTCCTGGTTCCGTCATTGAACGGAGTCACGGTGTTGGGAGTCCTGCCAAATGGCGTTTTATGCATCCTTCGCTCCCCAAGAGTACCGCTGAACATTCCATCGCTATTCGATAGGTCCTCGTGGATTAGATTTCTTGTACGGTTGGAAAAAGCGAATACGCGGCCACTTACCTCGGAGAACATCAAGACATTGCGCCGATCATCGACGTCATATCTAAACAAGGTCGCGTTAGCCGAGGTTCGCAAGAACAATGATCGAGACAACGAATTGATTGCAGATTCTGATCATTGTCGAATCAGAAAGGCTGTATGCCAGTACCTGCGTGTTATCACCCAAGTCATCAAGAGCAGACTTCGCGTAGAACTCGCGGACGCCAAGTCAGTATGCACATACAATTATTTTTGTTCTGCGGTGTCAGAAGACCTACGAAATGCCAGACGGCTTGCAATTTCGATAGAGCCTACCATGACCTTATGGTGCATTTCTGACGCTCCCCAAATATCACCAGCAACCCGAAGAGCGTTCTTGTGGGCTGTCGACAAACGCCTTCCCCTCAGGTGTCTCGCGGAATCTGCCCTTGGCTGTTCCCGGGCTGACATTCGATGGCTCAACCAGATCGTTGGTGAAAGACTCCTGACGACAGCCGACGCGTCGCTCGTTATGAAATATTTCTGGGGGCGTCCACTGGAGCACCGACCGGATTCTTACGGGCAACTGCGTCGTGCTTTGGAGATCCTCAGAGCTATCGATTGGGCCAAGCAGATCTATCTATCGCCGGAAGTCTATGGGCGGATGGGTAATAAGGCCGCAATCTATGAGCAGGCATTTGCAGAGAAATTTCACGAATTCGCCTCCCGGCGTAGACGCAATTGGTATCGTTACGCAAAACAGAATCAAGATGTTGCTTCACTTGCACGGCGACCAAATATTAGTCGTTTGCAGAATCCAATTTCCTCGATCATTGACTATTTCCCGGATCGGTTTGATGAGCTGTTTCAAGCCATTCTGAAGCATGATTTGCATAGTCAACTCAAGTTTCTCGTCCATTGGCATGATTCATTCGCTGACGACAATCTTCCATCGCCGTTGGAGATCGAGAGAGTGGTTGATGAACTACCCACGTGCTTTCCTTCGCAACGATTTTTCGGGATTGTCGATCCACTCTCTCTTGTCGTATTGTCTGGGCCAGATGAGAGAATCGAGAGTCTGCTTTCGCACCAGGCGTTTGCCGACATCGGAAAAACGATGTCCAATTGCCTTGGCGAAGGGTATTCGTATCAAGCAGCAGTGCTGGAGGCAGCTTATTTTCTGATCGATGCCGGTAGCAGCATTTCAGTTCTGGAGATTACGCTTGATCAGTGCGCCCATGGTCGAAAACAGTTTCGCGCCGAGATCAACGAGCACTTGGGCGCAAATAACTCTTCACCCCCAGCCTCACATCGAAAGATTGCGTGGCGAATACTTGTCATCTGTCGGAAGGCCATCAGAGGCAAAGAAAACTATCTCGAATTGATGCGAAAACGCTCTTCCCTACGTATGGCGTGGGCAATTGCCGTAAGCTCAATGCGCGATGAGTTGAACGAACTTCTTGTGGCAACAGAGCTCTCCGATTTTCTGGCAAAAAAACTGAAGCCGGTAGCTTTGATGTCATTCTGAATTTGAACGGGATTTGGCAGGCCGGGCGGGCTCGATGTTCGAATCGACGCTGAAGCTTGAACTCGTAGCAGCCTTCTCGGTGCCGGAATGGCTGGCTGTTCGCCCTCAGCGATTTTTCGATGGAAATGGCGTGTGCTCGGCCATCGACAGCTGTACATAAGGAGCCTGCGGCTGGGAATTGCTAACGTATCATCTGATCCGTGTCGTATCCCGGGGGAGGGCGAAAATCAGTAGTGGTTAACGGTTGTCAGAATCCGAAGAACAATAAATCCAGAGCGGCCGTGATTTCGTCTCGGCAATCCGTGAGCGTGCAGACGCTCTTCTTCAGTGTCTTGGCCTGAATGGCTGAGAGATACTGCGTCACCATCACGCACTGGTTTCCATCGACCTTGAAAATTGGATTCAGCACTTGGGCTGGCTTGGGCGCGTCGCCAACGGGTAGCCGCGTTCCAGAATCCAGAGTTCTACAAGAAGCAGGCGATGCGTTTCTCGGTTTGGGATGAGCCGCGCGTGATCGGCTGTGCCGAGAACTACCCCAACCACATCGCCCTCCCGCGCGGCTGCCTCGATGCCGCCAGGGATCTGCTGCGGGACAATGGCATCGCCTGCGATTTGATCGATGAGCGATACGCAGGTGTCGCGGTGGATCTGAGTTTCGCTGGCACTCTGCGACCGGATCAGGAAGTGGCCGTGACGGCCATGTTCAACCATGATGCAGGTGTGCTTTGCGCCCCAACTGCCTTCGGCAAAACGGTGACGGCAGCGGCGATGATCGCGCGCAGGGGAGTCAATACGCTGGTTCTGGTGCATCGTACCGAATTGCTCAAGCAATGGCAGGAGCGACTGCAGTCCTTCCTCGGTGTCGGCAAGGGAGTGGTTGGCACCATTGGCGGCGGCAAGGCCAAGCCGACCGGCAAGATCGATATTGCAGTGATGCAGTCGTTGTCACGCCAAGGCGAGATCAATCCCCTCGTCGAAAACTACGGACACATCATCATCGATGAATGTCACCACATTAGCGCGGCTTCATTCGATGCGATCCTGAAAGTGGCCAAGGCCAAATACGTGCTTGGCCTGACCGCTACGCCGATTAGGCGTGATGGCCAGCAGCCGATCATCTTTATGCAGTGCGGACCAATCCGCCATACCGCAGCCAAACCAGCCAGCGCGCCTCACGATTTGGTCGTGCAGTCGCGATCTCTCTTCACGCGGATCGAATTACCGACAGATGCCGGCATCCAGGATGTGTTCCGGCATCTGGCAATTGATCGGGCGCGGACCGACGCCATTGCGACCGAAGTTCGGGATGCCTACCAGCAAGGCCGCAAGGTTCTCGTTCTGACGGAACGCACTAAGCATCTCGACGCAATCTTAGCGGCCCTTGATGGGCAGGTCCCGACCCCGTTCGTGCTGCACGGTCGGATGTCAAAGAAGCAACGGGCTGCAATGATCGCTGAACTTGACGGGCTACTACCCGAAACGCCGCGGATTTTGATCGCAACCGGCAAGCTGGTCGGCGAAGGCTTCGACCATCCAGCTCTCGATACGTTGGTGCTAGCGATGCCGATCTCGTGGAAGGGAACCCTGCAGCAGTACGCTGGGCGCCTCCATCGTGAGCACGCTACCAAAACCGATGTCCGAATCATCGATTTCGTAGATACTGGACACCCCGCACTGCTCCGAATGTGGGACAAGCGACAGCGCGGATATCGCGCGATGGGATACAGAATCTTGGAATACCCGCGATGTGCTGATTTGATTTGAATGGGGCAGATTCCCATCGCTTTGCTATTGGAATTTCACGACAAGCGTTCCCTCTTCTTGCAAAACGCATTCCCTGTTCTGTGAAAATAATTCCCTGATATTTTTCAGGCTACAACGGTATCAGTTGGGTGGATTTGACCGGATGGAGCGGGTTTTCGGGCAAGGGTGTCCAAGTTAGTCGCAATAGCTTGCCGAAATTCCCTGTAAATTTCCCTGTTTTCGGGATATTCGGCTGAGACGGGTTCGCTCCAGACTCTGTGCTCCGCCATATGCCACGTAATAAAGCGCCTTCAGTGGCGCTTTTTTTATTGGTTCCGCCAATAGTTCCCTCAATAATTAAGAGGGTTGATTGGTTTCCTTCGGCTTAAACGGCATGGACATCGCTCACGTTCTTAGTTGCGCGTCAAAGCGACGGAATAGTTGTTCGTTCACGCGCTCGAAGAAGTCGAGTGCCGATTCGAGGTACGGGTCGTGTACGTCAATCCGAGGCAGCCATAGCCTATAGGGGCGATTAGTGAAGCGAATGGTGGGAGCAATAAAACGAACATCTGCTTCTTGGTAAAAAGGAAAGCAAGAGAAGGATTTGTCGTCGTTGCAAATAAGGCAGAAATCCATTGACTCGTTCCATGCCCCTTGAATCGGAAACTTCTAGCAGCCATACCGTTTTTTTCCGTTGACGATTCGATAGCGGCCACCGCGTGGGCCGGTGTGGCAAGTGTTATCGATAGCACTAACCTGTTGGGCTGGCGCCGGTTGCACTATTGGTGCCGGACTCGGGGCTCGGTGGCAGTGGTAATCCCCTGTTTTCCTATTGTGATGGCATCCGCTCTGGTCAAGGCCACCGCCATGCCCCCATGAAGGGTTCGATAGACCGATAGTGCAGAAAGTTACCAACAGGCGAACATTGATTAGAGTCATGCGATTTTCCATAGTCATGTATAGCCATTTGGCATTGACTATACGCTGAGTGGCCTGGATGCATCATGTTTTTTGAATGAGCATAGCCAGAAAGCATGCGCCCAAGATGTCGTCTTCTTATTCAAACTCGGTCGGTCGTCTTGCGTGTTTGTAGGCGACCTCGGACATTTGTAAAAAATTGTCGTTGTCTGTGCGCTCTTCTTCAAGTACTTGGCTATACTTTCGGCCGCCCATATGTAAGCACCACGTGAGTTGGCATAGCGATCGATAATTTCAGGACGAGCACATGAAGATCTTTCTTTCCTACGGTCACGACGACAATGCCGAGTTGGTGCAAAAAATTCGTGATGATCTTGAGAACGGTATCAACGGCGGTCACGACGCATGGATCGACAAATTCAAGATTAAGGCAGGGGATGAATGGAGACGCTCGATCACCGATGGCATCATCGACAGTGAGCGCGTGCTGGCCTTTATGTCGAAGCATTCCGTGCGAGAACCTGGCGTGTGCCACGACGAACTGGCGATTGCACTTGGGCACAAAGGCGGCAATATCAGCACCGTTCTCGTTGAGCCGCTCAAGGATGAAGAACTCCCCTTGAGTGTCAGCCATATCCAGCGGCTCGACATGAGCGACTGGAAAGCCAGGAAAGCAGAGGACCCTGAAGCTTTCGAGGTTTGGTATCGGGAGAAATTTGCGGAAATCCTGCGCATCATCCGCGAGAACGCCGGTTTTTCCGGAGAGATCGAGAAACTGGCAGAGAAACTCCGCCCGATGGACAACAACCCAATTATCGGCGGACTGCTGGGGCGTGGGTTCGTAGGACGCGGTTGGCTCTTCGAGGAGATCGAAGCCTGGCGGAAGAACGAAAGACACAACCGCGTCTACTGCCTGGCGGCTGGTCCGGGCTTTGGCAAGAGTGCCATTTCCGCCTGGTTGGCTCACACCAACAAAATCCAGGTCATTGCCGCGCATTTCTGCCGTTATGACCAACCCAATTGGTCCGAACCGGGCGCAGTGATCCGCAATATTGCCTTCCAGATGGCCACCCGTCTGCCTGACTACCGGCGCTTTCTGCTGCACCAGATCGAACACCTCGAAAAAAACGCATCCACGATGGATTTGGGCGCCGAGCTAACCCGCCTTGGCCGGACGGGTCAGCCCATATCTTCCGAGACAATCACCCAACTCGCCGCACAAGCCCAAACCCCCAAGACTTTCGACAAGCTGACCCCCGCGGAACTCTTCGACACGCTCATCGCTGGCCCGGCACAGATTGGCATTGACGGCGGGCGAGAACGCTACCTAATCGTGATCGACGCCCTTGACGAAGCCGGCAAGGAACTCATCCGTTATTTGGCCGACCGGCAGAACGACTTACCCCGATGGCTCGCCCTTTTCGCCACCAGCCGTCCCAATGACGATGGCGTCCAGCAATTTCTCACGCGGCTCAACGCACACTCCGTCGAACCGGATAACGACAGTAACCGCGACGACGCGCGAGAATGGATCGGCACCTGGCTCACCGAGCGGAAAATGCCGGAAGCGCAACAGGCACCGATCGTCGAGCCGCTATTGGCAGCATCCGAAGCCAACTTCCACTATCTGACCGCCTACCGTCAGATGGTCGAACACGCTGGGCCTGCCGGCGACGCCTTACTGAAAGCCCCCGAAGCCTACCCCAAGGGGCTCTCCGGCCTGTATCTCCAGTTCTTTGAGCGGCAGTTTGGTGGCGACGACCAACGCCTTGGGAATTATCGCCAACACCAACGCCCGTTGCTACGGCTGGTCATGGCCAGCCGGCGGCCCTTGCCTGTGGCACTGGCCCGGCAAGCCTTCAAGGTTAGCCAGCCCGGCGCGGAAACCGAAGACTTCGTTAGTCAGGTACTGCTTCCATTGGGCAGCCTCTTCCCGAAAACAGGCACCGGCGAAGAACAAACGATTCGCCCCTTCCACAAGAGCCTGCGCGACTGGCTGACCAACCCGGACGCGGCCGGCCAATACTACATCGACCCCGTGGCCGGGCATGAAACGCTGGGACGGCTGCTGTGGCAAGAGTTCGTCGCGAAACAAGACGCGCCGGAGACGCTCACAGAGTACGCCGTCACCGAGTTGCCCTACCACCTATTGGCACTGTCTGAAGAGCAGGAACTCGCCTTGGGGATCGACCGCTTCGCGTGGGAG
>NZ_FNCY01000017.1 GCF_900099695.1 Propionivibrio dicarboxylicus
ACCGGCCCGACCGTCTCGCCGAAGGAGAGAAAGACCTCGTCCTGGATGAAGACGTTCTTGACGAAGCCCTGTTCGTCCTTGACCGCCGCGATCAGCGCCAACCCCGCGAGAATGCCCCGCGTCGCCAGCGTGACAATGAATTCAGGCAGCTCGAAGTAGGTGATGAAGAAGCCGTTCACCCAGCCGATCAGGCAGCCTCCGGCCAGCGCGATCGGAATGTAGATATACGCCGGCAGTTGCGTGTAGGAAATGAAGTTGATGCAGACCATCGAGGTGATGGCCACCACGGCGCCGATCGACATGTCGATCCCCGCCGTGATCAGCACCAGCGTGAAACCGATCGCGATGATCCCCGTCAGCGACGCCTCCTGCAACAGCGTCATGATGTTGTCCAGCGTCAGGAACGTGGGCGTGGCTAGGGACAGGAGCGCCGAGATGAGCAGCAGCAACCCGATCAAGATGAGTCGTCGTATGGCACTGACCGACACGATAAAACCTCCGAACGATGCTTGGATTTCTGGGTGATACGAGGAGGGAAAACACTCCGGATGTTGGCAGTGACGGCGCCCGCGGGCGCCGTCATCCGGAGGCAGGTCTTACCAGCGGTCTTCAGCCTTGATCTGGGCAACCGTCGCCTTGGTCGCAGCGAACGGCGGCACGGTGATGATCTCGGTCTTGCCGCCCTTCTTCTTGGCGCCCGAGAGCAGATCAAGCACATATTGCGCAGCGGTGGCGCCCTGGTTGTAGGCGTTGGTGTAGGCGGTGCCGGTGATCTTGCCTTGCTCGATCAGCGCCAGCGTGCTCTTCTGCCCGTTGAAGCCCCAGATCTGGACCTTCGCCAGGCGACCGGCGGCTTCGGCGGCGATCATGGCGCCTTCGGCCATATTGTCATTGACGGCGAAGACGGCATCCAGCTCCTTATTGACTTGCAGGAAGCTGTTCATGATCTCGATCGCCTTGTCCTTGTTCCAGGCCGCGTTCTGGGCGCCGACGATCTTGATGCCGGGATAGTTCTTGGCCATCGCGTTGCGGAAACCCTTCTCGCGCTCGACGCCGGCCTGCGCACCCGGAGGCGATTGCAGGATGGCGACATTGCCCTTGCCACCGAGCGCCTTGCCGATGCTTTCGCCGACCATGGCGCCGGCACCTTCGTCGTCCATCGTCACGCAGGCAGCGTGCGGCAGCATCGTGTCGGTATTCAGCGTGATGACGTGAATGCCCTTGCCTTCGGCCTTCTTGACGCTGGCCGTCAGCGCGGCGGCATCGATCGGTTGCAAAATGATCGCGTTGTAACCCTGGTTGATGAAGTCGTCCATCATTGTCACCTGAATCTCGGCCTTCATCTGCGCGTCAAGCGACTGCAGACTGACATTCGGCTGATTTTTCACGGTCCGCTCGATGCCCGCCTTCCAGGCTTGCGTCAGCGCCTGACCAACCGTGCTTGGCAGATAACCGATCTTGTAGCTCGTCTGTGCCTGCGCCGCGCCACCCGCCGTCACGAACAAGGCGGTCAAGATTGCCATCCATTTTGCTTTTGCCATGTTGCCTCTCCTGATTGTTTGCCGATTAAGAACCACAACGATCATTATGATCACTTATGGAACCATTCTATAGTCAACGTGTCGCCTTTTGCAAGAAATATTTGATGAAATAATTTCCTTTAAAAATCATTTGATTGCAGACACAATTCGCCAGCCCTACGGCATAAGCACACATCAAGCCCGACGCGGCAAACGACGCAAAACTTCTCTTTTTAACCATCATAACGATCACTTTGCGCTTTTCGCAGTTTACAATTGACCAAAAAACCACGTACACTCCCACCCCACCCCGTATCGAAAGGCGGCCCATGGACAATCCGGTCGGTATTTACGAAAAAGCCCTTCCCAAACACTTGAGCTGGTCCGAGCGCTTTGCTGCGGCAAGGAACGCCGGTTACGACTTTCTCGAACTCTCGGTCGATGAGACGCCCGAACGCATGGCGCGCCTCGACTGGTCGCTCGCCGAGCGGCTCGATTTCTTCCGCCAATCGCGCGAGGCCGGCATCCCGGTGCCAAGCATGTGCCTCTCGGGCCATCGCAAGATCCCCTTCGGCAGCGCCGACCCGGCGATCCGCAAACAGGCCGCCGACTTCATGGAAAAAGCGATCCGCTTCGCCTGCGACACAGGCATCCGCGTCATCCAGTTGGCCGGCTACGATGTTTACTATGAGCCGAGCACGCGCGCATCGCGCGAACGCTATATCGAAGGCATGGAAAAGGCGCTCGAGGTCGCGGCGCAGCATCAGGTCATGCTCGGCCTCGAAATCATGGACACGCCGTTCCAGAACTCGATCACCCGCTATCTGAAGCTCAAGGAGCGCCTGCCCTCGCCATGGTTCAAGGTCTATCCCGACCTCGGCAACCTGACCGCCTGGGGCAACGACGTCGCCCACGAACTTGAAATCGGCATCGACCACATCGTCGGCGTGCACGTCAAGGAAACGAAGGCCGTCGGCCCCGACTTCCCCGGTGCCTTCCGCGACATTCCCTTCGGCGAGGGCTGCGTCGACTTCGTGCATTGTTTCCAGACATTGAAGTCGCTGCGCTATGCCGGCCCGTTCCTGATCGAAATGTGGACCGAGAAAGCCGCCGACCCGCTCGCCGAAATCGCCAAGGCCCGCCAGTGGGTCGGCGAACGTCTCACTCAAGGAGGATATGAATAATGCTTGAACAACTGAAACAGGAAGTGCTCGAGGCCAACCTCGACCTGCCCAAGCTCGGCCTCGTCGACTTCACCTGGGGCAATGTCAGCGGCAAGGACGCCGATACCGGCGCCATCGTCATCAAGCCAAGCGGCGTTCCCTACGAGACGATGAAGGTCGAGGACATGGTCGTCGTCGACCGCGACGGCAAGCGCATCGAAGGCACGCTCAACCCCTCCTCCGACCTCGCTACCCACGTCGAGTTGTATCGCCATTTCCCGACACTCGGCGGCATCGTGCACACGCACTCGACCTGGGCGACCGTCTGGGCACAAGCCTGCCGTGGCATCCCGGCCTTCGGCACGACCCACGCCGACTATTTCTACGGCGAAATCCCCTGCACTGCGGTGCTCACCGAAGCCGAGGTCAAGGAACACTACGAAGCGCAGACCGGCATCGCCATCGTCGAACGGTTCAAGGCCGGCAAGCTCGATCCCAAGGACGTGCCGGCCGTGCTCGTCGCCAATCACGGCCCCTTCGCCTGGGGCAAGACCGCGCACGACGCCGTGCATAATGCCGCCGTGCTCGAACTGACGGCGCGCATGGCGCTGCTCAGCCTGCAGCTGGCGCCGAACCTGCCGCCGATGCCGCAATACCTGCTCGACAAGCACTACCTGCGCAAGCACGGCCCCGGCGCCTACTACGGGCAAAGCGGCGGTAAATAAGACGCAGCGGCGGCATCGCCGCCCCCGATCCCGGCGATGCCGCCGGGATCAGCCGACGATCTTCAGGATGCGGTCGAAACCCGTTTCCTGCTGCGCTTCACCGACCATACCGACCAGCAGGTACTCCTGGTCGATCGGATTGAAGCGAAACTCGGGCAATAACCGGAACGACTCGATCAGCCCCGTCGACGGCACGTGCGTGCGCACACCGGTGCATTCGATGACCTCGTCGCCGATGCGGATGTGATCCTCGTCGGCCGGCGTGATCGGCAGATCGCGGGCGATGTATTCGGCGACATCGGCCTCCAGCTTCTTGAAATCGATTTCCGGCGGATGCGTGAAGCCGATGACAAAGCCATGCTTGACGTCGGAGTGCAGCCCGGGAATCGGGATACCGTAATCGCGCGACAGGATCATGCTGGTGATGTCCTCGGCCGAGTGCGCCATCTTGCGGTACTTGACGGTGCGATAGACGATCTCCTTGATCGCCGCCGGATCGGGACCGAAAACATTGGGCCGCGCGACAACGACCTCCTCGCCGATGCCGAGGATGATCTGGGCGTTGAAATTGAGGTGCGGATAGAGCAGGTCGAAATGCTCGACGATGACGCGACGACGATGGCGGATCGCCTCGGTCACCACCTCGGCGATTTCCCAGAGCTGGTGGAAAGCCTGCTCGTAACGCACGTCGATGTGATAGGTGTGCGGCCCGAAACGGTCCGACTCGTTGAAGTCGAAGATCGGCGCCGTGCGCAGGTTGATGCCCTCGTCATCATTGGTGAGTTCGAGGCCGGGAAACAGGCCGCGAATCAGCGTCGACTTGCCGGCCCCCTCGGCGCCGATGATGCCGACCAGGAGATCGGTCGGAAACAGATGGCGCTCGGCGATGTCCCGCCCCAGCCGGTACAGGCGCAAACGCCCCCGCGGCGCGTAATAGACCGCGTAGATCAGGGTTTCGTGCATCACCACCATGGCCATCTTCCTTCTCTCGGAAATGCGTCAGCGGACCGAATCATGCCATGACAGCAGGGCACCCGAAACAAAGGGCACCCCGCCTCACAGCCCTCCTCGAAATTAGAGATCGAAGGTCATGCCAAGCAAGGGCGCGTGCTGCTGCGCGCCATACACGTCGGAATCGCCGGGCGCGCCCGAAACGATGCGGCGCGGCATGACGACCTTGACGGCATTGGCCGGTTCGAACCAGACGATGTTGCGGATCTCGTCGAGTCCGACGCCATAGGCCTTTGCGACGCGCTCCGGCGAAAACTGACCGCTGGCGCGCAGCGCGTCGAACAGCGCGCGATCCTTGAGCATGACGTCGAGCACGAGTTCATAAGGCCCGGAGTTCTTGGAGCGAACGACGCGGGCGATGTCGAGAATATTTTTCATGAGCTTATCCTTGTCTCCAACGGGCTCAGCCAACCTGTTCCATGCGGAACGGGAACGCCGTCGCCGGGTCGATCGGCATCAGGTGGTAAAGGGCGAATTCGTAGACGGTGCCAGCCTGCACATCCGACGGCGAGAACGGGAAGGCGAGATTGCCGGCGGTGGCGACGCGACCCGGATAGCCATAGTGCAGAAGCGTCGAGCGCGTCAGCGAACAGACCGTATTGGCCTGCTCCTGCGTGTCGGCGAGCACTTCGATGACGATGCCAAGCTCATGCGCCGTCGCACCCTTCAGCGGCTCCAGTCCCCCCATGACACCGTTCTTGCCGTAGATATGGAAGAACACCTGCGCCTTGGCCTCGTTGCCGAGGATGACACCGACGCGCGCCTTGACTGCATCGATGATCGAATCGATCGTCGAGATCATGATCGGATCGCGCGTGCCGGCGATCGAGATCGTGCGGAAGCCGACCGGCGCCGAGCCTTCGAGCTTGACCTTGTACGGAGTATGCACATGCTTCGAGCCGCGCACTTCGACAGTGCCGTCACCGAGTTCGGTGAAGGTGCACTCGGTCAGGTCGAGGATACCGCCCGGTCCGGGCAGGTGATAAGGATCGGACTTCTCGTAGAGCGTGTGCGCCGCTGCCGATTCGGCGGTGAACTTGCGGTCGTCGGAAAGCGCTTTCAGCACAAAGGAATCCTCGCGCAGGATGCCCATCGCACAGTCCGAACCCGAACCGGGCGAAGCGGCGATGGCGGCGCATTCGAGGATCTTGCCGCAGTGCAGCGCCAGGCCTTCGTCATAGCCCTTCATGATCGGCAGCGCCGCGAAACAAGCCGGGTCGTAACCGCGACCGGCGAGCACCACCTGCGCACCGGCTTCGAGCGCACGGATGAAGGGCTCGACGCCGGCCTGGGCGACGATGTAGGGGCTGGCATCGATGGCTTCATGCGTCAGCGGCGGCACCAGGTCGAGCGGCTCGATGTCACCGGCATCGAGCGCGGCATGGATCGTCGCCTTGTCGACGTCGGTCGGGATCACCGCCATCTTGAAGCTCAGCTTTTCTTCCTTGGCGATTTCGAGAATGATCTCGCGGCACCATTCGAGGTGCGGCGCCGCGCCCGAACCGCCGGCCGTGCCGACGACGACCGGGATGCCGGCTTTGACGCCGTGCGTGATCATGTAGCGCAGGTCGCGTTTGACACCGGTGCGATCGGTGAAGGCCTTGCCGGCGCCGAGATAGTACGGGCCGGGATCGGTCGAGCCGCCGTCGACGGCGATGAGGTCGGGCTTTTCGGCCATGCCGCGCAGGAAGCTGGCTTCCGGGAAGCCATAGCCAAGGATTGCGGTCGGGGAAAGAATCTTGAATTCAGGTTTCATGCTTAGCTTCTCCGTGCTTTAAGCAGCGCCAGCGTGCGATGCATTTCGTTATAGACGATGTTCATTCCTTCATCGAAGCCCATGCCGGGCTTGACCAGCATGCGCATCGGCCGCGCCGCGAGGGCAAGGTGCACACAGGCGCGGGCCGAGACGTCGGTTTCGTTGCAGGTACCGCCCTGATAGGCTTCCATGCCATTGGCGTTACAGTAGAGCACCGACTCGACGATGTTGTGGATGCCGCCGAGGTCGGGCGTCTTGATCTGCGCCATGTGGCAGCACTGCGCGTCGGTGAACTCGACGATGTCCTCGTAGGTGTTGCACCATTCGTCGGCGACGATCTTGACGTTCGAACCGAGTTGTTTGAGGCGCCGTGTGATTTTGCCCAGTTCCTCGATCTGCGCGTCCTTGCTGCCGGCATCGACCGGGCCTTCGATGTAGAGGTCGAGCGGGCCGGCGGCCTTTTCGAGGCCGGCGACATACTCGGCGACGCGTGCGGCGTCCTGGTCGAAGATCAGGCCGATCGTGCCATAGACGTCGATATGCAAGGAGGGTCTGTAGTCCGGCCGCGTGCGCAGCTTCTCGACGCGGGCGACGAGCCAGCGGATGTATTCCTCGAGCTTCTCGCCCTTGTATCCGAGCTTGTCGGGCACATTGTTGATCAGCCCGTGCGGCAGCGCATCGACGCCCTTGAGCAGCATCTTGTCGACGGCGGCATAGCGGTCGTCGCCGCTCTGGCCGAACAGCGGCACCGGTGCAGCGACGAAAGGCAGTTGGTATTCATCGAGAATGACCTCGGCCTTGGTGATGCTGCGCGCTTGCGCCGTCGCGTCGAGCAAGGCCTGCGTCAGGCCGTAGCGGATCGCCGTATGCAGGCGCTTGCCGTCGATCTCGAGCGCGTCGAAATAGCGCGCATTGGGCAGGAAAGTCGCCACCGAACGTCCTTCGAGCAGCGGCTTGATATGCTTTTCGAGAAATGGCACGAAGTTCGCGCCAAGGAACAGCGGATCGCGGCCGCCAGCGCCCGAGTACTGCACCGCCGCGCAATCGCCGACGGCGACCGTGCCGTTGTCGAGCACGAGCAGCACCGAGACGCATTCGCCGGCCTGGCGGATGTCGCGGAAGCCGTCGGTGACGGCCTTGCCGAGATAGACGAAGCCGTCCTGCCCGGCGCCGTTCTTGATCGCCTTCTGGTCGTCGAAATAGAAAGAGGAATAGCCCGATACGAACAGGGCCTGGGTAATTTTCATCGCGGTCTCCCGATCAGTTTGCTCTTGGATATGGCATAGATGTCGTCCACCACCATCTGGAAGACGGGCGCACGGTTTTCCGCCTTGGCGCGCTCGGCGATCTTCTCCTTGTGGTAGGCAAGGACGTCGTCCGGCAGCGGCACGCGACCGACTTCGAAGATACGCACGGCGCCCTCGTTGTCGCGCACCGGCATCAGCTTGCCGGCATTGCAGGTGGCGGGTGCGAAGGGCACGTCGAGCACGCCGGCCTCGAAGGCGCGCACGGCGCCGACGGCAACGTCGCCGTTGCCGAGTTCGAAGACCTTGGCCATCACCGCACGCACTTCGCGCTTGATCAGCTCGACTTCGAGATCGACCACCGGACTCGCCGGGAAGACCTGTTCGCGCACCATGTTGAGCAGTTGCGTCGTCGCATCGAGGCCCTGCTTGTTGGCTTCCTTGGTCGGGATGCCGGAAGCTTCGTGCGGCGTCTTGACGATCACTTTGGTCGCGCCCGAGAGCGCCGCCATAGCGCTGCCCCAGGCGATCACCGAGAAGGCCATCGCCTCGTTCTCGGGGAAACCGCCCATCCATTGGTGGAAGACCGTCGATAACGCATAGTCCTCATAGCCGGCGGCGCGGAAGAACTCGTGCCCGAGTTCGCGCAGCGAGCGGATCGCGGCGATGTCCTGAACGATATTGCCGGCCTGTCCGTATCCCAGCGTAATACACTTGCAGCCCTGTTCAAGTGCCAGCAGGCCCTCGATGATGGCGACGCAGTGCGAGACGAAGGGCGGCACCAGCGTGCCCGAGAGCGGCCCGAAGGGTTCGCGGTTGATGCGCACACCACGCTCCTCGTACAGGCCGACGAGGCGGTCGCAGTACTGCCAGTGACGGATCGAACGCTCGAGCGGCACCTTCTTGGCATAAGGAATGTTGTACGAGATGCCGCCGCCCTCGTAGGCGGTGAAACCGGCTGCCAGCGTGATCTCGCCGAGCAGGCGGGCATCCGGTGTGCCGTGGCGCACCTGCACCGGTTTCTTCAGCGCCTCGACGACGCGACGGCACTCGGCCAGGCCATGATTGACTGCCGGAAAGCCGTTGAGCAGCGAGGTTCCCGCCGCAAGCGAACGGGCGACGCCCTCGGCGGCCTTTTCGTAATGATTGAGACGCGTGTAGGCGTCGATCGTCGACGGCAGCAGGTCGCAGGAGGGCTCGAGGAACTGCAGCAGCTTGATATGCTCATCGACCAGCGCCACACCGGCGCGCGGCTGGCACAGCGTCTTGCCCTCGCGCTCGGCCTTGGCCAACGCACTGGAGAAGCGCTTGCTCTCGGGCAGCGCCAATTGGTAGCGGACGCCGTCCTCGAAGTCGACGCCCTGGCCGGTCGGCCAGGTGCGCATGACTTCTTCGCGTTCGGCCTGGAACGCTTCCATTGTCATTTTTTCGCTTTTCAATTTCATTCAACAGACTCCTAAAGTCAATCTTGCAATAAGCGGATGCCCGCCTGCGCGGCGGCTGCGGGGAAGGCGCGCGCGAGGTTGGCCAGCAACGGGAACAGGTAGTCCGCGTCGCGGTAATAGCTAAAGTGCTGCGGGAACAGCACGAGGCGTCCGCGCGCATCGACGGCGTGCTGCGCGAACCACGGCGCCGGATCGAAATCGGCGGCACGTGCAAGCCAGCCGCCCGAACCGATGACCCGCGCTACCTGGCGCAGATCGCGGCCGGTCTGGATCTTCATCTCGCCGTCCGGCGTGTAGATCGTCGCCAGGCGGCCGACATGACGACGGCACGCCTGCCCGACGCAGACGGCGGCCAGACGCGTATCGAGCGCCGCATCCTCGGGCGTCAGCGGCAGGAACTCGGGCTGCGCCACCACGCGTTCGGCATAGCAGCGCAAGGCTTCGGCGGCGTCGCCGAACTCCGGCTCGCCGGCTTCGACCGTCGTCCTGGCCGACACGCGCATGCCGAGATCCCCCTCGACGGTGCGCTTCACTTCCGGTTCGGGCAGGCCGCGCAACACCGTGCCAAGATCGGGCATTTCCTGATGAACCGAGTACACATCGGTCGTCGCGCCGCCCATGTCGAAGAGCACGAAGCTATCCCATTCGGGCACATGCGCATGGATCGCCCGGGTGTATTCGAGCACGGCAAACGGCGTCGGCACCGGCGCCGCACCGGTCGCCGCCATGATGCGATCGAGCCCTTTGCCCTTGACGATGGTTTCGAGAAAGATCGTGCGGATGGCGTCGCGCGCCGGGTCCGGGTTCGGCTCGTTGAAGACCGGCATCAGGTTGTCGACGATGCGCAGGCGCTTGCCAGCGAGCAGACGTCCGACCTCGGCAGCGACCGAGCGGTTGCCGGCATAGACGATCTCGCAATCGATCGACGAGCGGCCGATCGCCTCGGCATTGGCGCGCACATAATTGGTATTGCCGCCGTCAGTGCCGCCGGCAAAGAGCAGGATGTCGGGCGGCGAGGCTTCGAGGCCGGCGATGTCGTCCTCGGTCAGGTGATAGGCGAAGACCTGCGACAGGCGCGCACCGGCCGACTGGGCGGCGATCTTGCCGATTTCCAGCGTCATTTCCGGCACGAGGCCGATGGCGGCGACGGCGAGCCCGCCTTTCGCCGACGACGAATACTGGAGGCTCAAGCGTCCGTCATGCAGTTGCGCGAGCGGATCGCCCTCGACGATATCGCCGAGCACGGCAAAAAAGCCGTCGGCGAGATTGACCACCGTGGTCGGCCGCGCCGCACGCGCCAGCAAGGACACCGTCTCGCCATCGACGCGGAAGGTCGCGCCTTTTGTCCAGGTCGACCCGATATCGAGACAGGCGACGATCATGAGCGGGCTGCGACGTCCTGTTTGAGCAGGTTCGCCATTTCCTTCAGATCGACGGTCGGCGGAAAGACGCGGTCATAACCCATGCCGCGGAACAGCGTCTCGACTTCGGCGAAGTCACGCTTGCCGATAACGAGGTTGCCACCGACATAAAGCACGACCTTGTCGAGACCGCGTTCGAGGCAGCGACCGCGCAGTCCGTCACAGTCGATTTCGCCGTGACCGTAGATCGATGCCACCAGGATTGCCTGCGCGCCGGTTTCGACGGCGGCATTGATGAACTCGTCCTGGCTGACCATGACGCCGAGATTGACGACCTTGATGCCCTCGGCCGTCAGTGCATGGTCGAGGATCTTGTTGCCGACGGCATGACAGTCGGAACCGATGACACCGAGAACGGCGGTAATGTCGCTCATGAATCTGGTAACCTTTCAAATTCAAACACTTCTTGCAAAAAACGAAGGTTTTCACAAAAACAGAAAACCATTTGATGCACAGAAGGAATAAAGTCGATGTAAAAACTGACGTGTAACTTCTATATTTCAATTTTTACAGGGTGTTACCGAGACGACAAACGACAAATTATCAAAACTTAATTCCGTTTTGGAATGTTATAAATTTGTTAATGCCAAAAAGGAATGAAGTACGGAAAGAGCGGAAGGAACTCAGCGACAAATTCGCGGCAAAACACTGCCCACTGCCAGACGGCGCGAACGCGATTTTCCGTTATCAGACATGCCCCGGCGCCACGCGGACACCCGGCAGACTCAAGCCTCTTCCGGCACCCGCACGACCGACAATCCGGCCTCTTCGAGTTCCTGGCAGAACGAGACCGGCGTCAGCCAGTCGGTGACGATGACGTCGATGCGCGCCAGCGGACAGGTGAGGAAGCTCGAGACGCAATTCATCTTGGTGTGATCGGCGACGACGATGACCTTGCCGCCGGAGTTCTCGATCATCGCCTTGTTGACGCTCGTCTCCTGATGCACGGCGGTCGTGCAGCCCTTGCGGATACTGACGCCATTGATGCCGAGCACGGTCACGCTCGAGAAGATGCTGTGCAGACCGGCGATCGTCAGATCGCCGACCAGCGACTTCGACTGGGCGCGATAGTCGCCGCCAAGCAGGATGAGCTCAAGCTGCGGATCGAGATCGAGTCCCAGGCAGGCGGCGTTGTTCGTCACCACGCGCAGCTTCTTGCCGTGGAGATGACGAATGACTTCCAGCGTCGTCGAGCCGGCATTGATGAAGACCGTTTCGTTCTCGTCAATCAACGAGGCAACATAGCGGCCGATCAGCGCCTTTTCGCGCTTGGCGACGTGATCCTTGGCATCGAAAAACTCTTCCAGACGCAGCCCGGCGATCGACACGGCGCCGCCGCGCGTGCGTTCGAGGAATTTCTCGCCGGCGAGCGTATCGAGATCGCGTCGGATGGTGATCTTCGAGACGCCGAATTCGGTCGCCAACTCGTCGGCCGAAATCGACTGCCGCTGGTACAGCATTTCGAGAATTTTCTTGTGGCGATAATTGGAGATCGACGCGATCGATTGCTTGGCTGCCTGTTTCATCTTCCGACCCTTATTCGAACAGTTCGCGCAACACCGGCGACGCCAGCGCCTGATAGAGCGCCTCCGAGCGCCGGCATTGCCGCTCGTACAGCGCCCGCTGCGACGCGTCCGGACGATATTGCCGCGACGCCTCCGGTCGCGCCGCCCGCGCGAAGGCGGCAGGATAGCTGCTTTCCAGACCGACGGCCACCGCCCCGGCAATCCAGGCCCCGAGCGAGGTCGCTTCGTTATTGGCAAAACGCTCGACCGGCCGGTCGAAGACGTCGCTCTGGATCTGGTTGAAGAGATCAGAACGCGCCAGTCCGCCCGAAACGCTGACCGAGTCGACGCAGCCGCACAGGCGCTCGACCAGCGACAAGCCACCTTTCATCTCGACGGCAATGCCTTCGAGAATCGCCCGCGCCATCTCGCCGCGCGTCGTGCTCAGCGTCAGATTGTAGAAGGCGCCGCGCGCCTGCGGATCCCAGTACGGCGCGCCACTGCCCTTGAAATGCGGCAAGAGCAGCAGCCCGTTGGCGCCGGCCGGCGCCGCCGCCGCCTCGGCATTGAGCGCGTCGAAGGAAGCATCGCCATAAAACGCGTCACGGCACCAGCGGTAGATCGCGCCCGAGGTCAACACCGCCGCCTCAACGATATAGGCGCCCGGCACCGCCGAGGCATTGCAGGCCAGACGCATCGCCTCGTCGAAGACCGGATGATCGGCATGACCGATCATGTAGGAACCGGTGCCGGTATTCGACACCGCCCGATGCGGCGAAAACAGCCCCAGCCCGAGCGCCGCGCACTGCTGGTCGCCGCCGGCCGACACCACGGGCAACCCCGCCGGCAGACCGGTCGCTGACGCCATTGCCGGCGTCAACCCGCCAACGATGGCACCCGGTGCGACGAGATCGCAGAGCATCCGCCGCTCGACGCTGAAAAGGTCAAGCAAGGCATCGTCCCACTGTCGCGCCTTGAGATCGAAAAGATTGGTGCGGCTGCCAAAGGTGTGGTCGGTAACGTAGCGACCGCTGAGCAGATAGAGCACCCAGTCCTGGATGCCGATCATCTTGTGCGTGCGCTGCCAGAGCTCGGGCCGCTCACGCCGGAACCACAACATCTTGAGCGCCGAGAACACCGGCGAGATCTTCAGGCCGGTCTTGCCGTAGACCAGCGCGTCGTTGTCCTGCATCGCCCGCGCCAGCTCGGCGGTACGCCGGTCCTGCCACATGATCGCCGGATGCAGCGGCACGCCGTCGGCATCGACCGGAATCACCGACGAACGCTGCGCCGTCACCGCGATGCCGGCCACCGCGATACCGTCATCCCGTGCCGCAACGGCACAGGCCGCGAGCGAATCGGCAAGAATGCCGGCCCAGGCCTGCGGCGCCTGCTCGACCCGCCCGTCGTCGAAATACTCCGGCGCGTTGTCGCGCTGGTAAATATGCACGATGCGGCCGCCGCCATCATAAAGAATGGCGCGCATGCTCGTCGTACCGACGTCGACGGTGACGATCCCCTTCATTCTTCCCCCGGCTGACAAATTCCTCGCGCCATTCTAATGCCAAAGCCCCTGCCCGAAGCAAGCACTTTCGATCGTTTTGATCGTTTTATGTTTCATTACTTTCCTTGACAGGGTAAAATCAGAGCAAATTGTCGACGCATCACCACCCACTTCACGAGGCTCGCCCATGAAAATCGAGAAACGCTTCCTCACCGAATTCAACCGCTGCTATGCCGCCAATCACCTCAGCGTCGACGCGCGCACGCGCATCCTGCTGGCGACCGAGGGCGAAGGCGCGTGCAAGGCCTGGACCGGCCCCGACTACAGCGAATCGCATAATGTCTGGGAAGGCCCCGGCGGCACCATGTCGATCGTGCCAATTCCCGGCACCAACGGCGAATTCCTGGCGGTGCAGAAGTTCTTCAAGATGTTCCAGTGGGAAGAAGCCAAGGTCGTGCACGTCAAGCCGCGCGCCGACGGCGGCTACGATGTCACCGACATCCTGGCGCTCCCTTACATCCACCGCTTCGATCTGCTGACGGTCGGCGGTCGCCACTATTTCATCGGTTGCACGCTGGCGACCAAAAAGGAATCCAAGGAAGACTGGTCGAACCCCGGCAAGATCTGGGTCGGCGAATATACCGGCCCCGGCCCGCTGCAGGTACGCGCACTCAAGGAAGGCCTGACGCAGAACCACGGCTACGACCGCCTGACGGTGGACGGCCGCATGTCCGGACTCGTCACCTGCCGCGAGGGCGCCTTCGAGGTCACGCCGCCGCAGACGCCCGGCGCCGACTGGCAGGTTGAACAGTTCATGGACTGGCCGATCAGCGACATCTCGACGATCGACATCGACGGCGACGGCGAACTCGAATTCGCCACGATCGAACCCTTCCACGGCGAGTATTTCCGCGTCTACAAGAAGATCGACGGCAAGTTCGTCCGCATCTTCGAGCACCCCGAAGTCACCGAGTTCTATCACGTCGTCGTCGGCGCCACGCTGGCCGGCACGCCGGTGTTCATCGGCGGCTGCCGCCGCGGCAAGCAACAGCTCTTCTACGTCAAGGCAAACCAGGCCGCGCCGCTCGCGCTCGAAGCCGTCGTCATTGAAGAAGGCGTCGGACCGAGCAACGTGCATGTGATCAACGAAGCCGGCCGCGACATCATCGTCGCCGCCAACCGGGAAAAAGGCGAGGCCGCGCTCTACTTCATCACCCCGGATTAAAAGAACCAAGATGATCTTGCAAAAAGATAGTTGTGATCATATTATTGCAAAATGATCGATCGATAAGATCAATATGAACATTTAAGGAGAATCGCATGGCAAAAGTGGACGAGATCACCAAGGAATCCTGGGTACTGAGCACGTTTCCGCAGTGGGGCACCTGGCTGAACGAGGAAATCGAGCGCGAAGTCGTCAAGCCCGGCACCTTCGCCATGTGGTGGCTGGCCTGCACCGGCATCTGGGTCAAGACCGACGGTAACACCAATATCTGTATCGACTTCTGGTGCGGCACCGGCAAGCGTTCGATGAAGAACCCGCTGATGGACCCGCATCACCAGATGGCGCGCATGAGCGGCTGCGTCGCGCTGCAACCCAACCTGCGCGTCTCGCCCTTCGTTCTCGATCCGTTCGCCATCAAGCAGATTGACGCTGTCATTTCGACGCACACCCACAACGATCACATCGACGTCAACGTTGCCGCCGCCGTGCTCAAGAACGTCGAAGCCAAGGTGCCGTTCATCGGTCCGAAGTCCTGCGCCGACCAATGGAAGAAGTGGGGCGTTCCCGCCGACCGCATCATCCAGGTCAAGCCGGGCGACGTCGTCAAGATCGGCGACATCGAACTCGTCGCGCTCGAATCCTTCGACCGCACGATGGCCATCACCCTGCCCAAGGAAGAGATCGCCAAGAACAAGATGCCGGTCGACATGGACGAAGTGGCGGTGAACTACCTCGTCAAGACGCCGGGCGGCAACCTCTACCACAGCGGCGATTCGCACTACTCGAACGGTTATGCCAAGCATGGCAACGAGTACAAGGTCGACGTCGCCCTCGGTTCCTACGGCGAGAATCCGCGCGGCATCACCGACAAGATGACTTCGTCGGACATCCTGCGCATGGCCGAGGCGCTCAATACCAAAGTCATCATCCCCTTCCACCATGACATCTGGTCGAACTTCATGGCCGATCCGATGGAAATCACCATGCTCTGGAAGATGAAGAAGGATCGCCTCAAGTACGGCTTCAAGCCTTACATCTGGCAGGTCGGCGGCAAGTTCGTCTTCCCGGAAAACAAGGACGACATGGAATTCCACTTCTACCGCGGCTTCGACGACGTGTTCACCAAGGACACCGACCTGCCCTTCCCGTCATTCCTGTAACGGTGGTCTCTTGAGGGATCTCGCACCCCGCTCCGGCGGGGTTTTTTTCGCCGCTTGCGCGCCGTCAGACCCGCGCGTTGATCGCCGCCGCTTTCACCAGCGGCCACTGGCGACGACTCACCGGCAATGCCTCTGGAATATCGCGCAAGACCGCCCGCCACTGCGTCTCACCCTCCGTCTCGCCGCCTTTCTCGAAGGCGACGATCGCCTCTCGCGCCGCCAGCACGCTGCGGTGCAAACGGATGAAGCGCACCGCGAATTCCTCTTCAAGGCGCACCAGCGATTCGTCGAGCACGTAGCTGCGCAGCGCCGTATGCGCGGTCACGTACTTGAGGCCGGCCTGCAGGTAGCGGATATCGACCACCGGGACGAGCAGCAGACGGCCACGCTCGTGACATGACAAATGCGTTCTTTCGCCGGGCTGGAGACTCGCCAGTACGAGATCCGGCACCGGCGTGCTCAGCCGGCGTGCCTTCCGCAGCGCGGCGACGAGGCGGGCGAGCCGCACCGGCTTGAGCAGATAGTCGATGGCGTTGAGATCGAAGGCCTGGAGCGCATAGCTGTCATAGGCGGTGACGAAGACCACGGCCGGCGGTCGCGCCATGCGCGAAATATGCCGGGCGAGTTCGATGCCATCCATTGCCGGCATGCGGATATCGACCAGCACGAGATCGATCTCGCGTTCGGCCAGCACCGCCAGCGCCAGCAGCCCGTTGGCCGCCTCGGCGACAACCGCGTTGGCTTCCTCTGCCGTCGCATCGGCAAGCAGGTCGCGCAAACGCGCGCGGGCCGGCGCCTCGTCGTCGACGATCAACACCGACAGCGCCGTCGCCGTATTCATGGTTGCCGCCGCCGCAGCGGAATGGCGATACGCACGCAGAACTGGCAGCCACCTTCGGGCAGTGTTTCCTGGCGTGCGTCGAGGCGAGCCTCAAGATCGTAAAACAGGTCCAGCCGCTCGCGGATATTGGCGATCGCCATGTGATGCCCGCCGCTGCCTTGGGGCGCCGACGCGCAGGGGTTGATCAGTTCGATCCGCAGGCTGTCATCTTCGCGGGCGAAACGCAGCTGCAGCGTGCCGCCCTCGGCCAGCGGTTCGATGCCGTGATAAACGGCGTTTTCGAGCAAGGGTTGCAGCATCAGCGGTGGCACCGCGACATTGGCCGGTACGTCGCGCACGTCCCAATCGACGCGCAGGCGCTCGCCCAGCCGCAGCTTTTCGAGATCGAGATACTGACGGCAGAAGGCGATCTCGTCGGCGAGCGGCAGCAGTTCACGCGGATCGCGCATGAGCACGCGGAAAAGCTCGGCGAGCTCCTCAAGCGCCGTCTCGGCGCGGCGCGGTTCGCTGCGGATCAGTCCGAGCACGGCATTGAGGCTGTTGAAGAGAAAATGCGGACGGATGCGGGCGGTCAGCGCCAGCAGCCGTGCCTCGGCAATCGCCGGCGAGAAGGCGCGGGCGCGCAGCGCAAAGTACGCCAGCATCAGCGCCGCAGCCAGCCCACCGAACAGCGCCGCACGCATGAAGCTGACATCGCCGCCGTCGAGGCCGAAGAAGCGCCAGGCGTCGGCCAGAAACAGGGACGACAGCGCCGCCAAGCCGATCACGCCAGCGCGCGCCAGCGCCAGCGGCCATGACAAGAGCAAGGGCGCGGCAGCGGCGAGCACGAGCAGATTGAGCAGCAACAAGGGCTGCACCCAGGCCGACAGGGCGACAAACTGCGTCGCCCAGTCGCCGAATCCGGCGCCGCGCACGAGCGCCGCGGCGGCCGCCATCGCGTTCACGCCGAGCAATGTCCGCAGCATGATGCCGACGTTGCGGAAGTCAGGGACCGGGTGCCCGGCCGACGAATGCTTTATACTTCGCATCTACCGAAAATTGGAAAACAAACAAGGTTTTCCCCATTCTAGCCCAAGCCATTACGCCATCATGACCGACACGCACAATTCGCCCACGCAATACACCTGGGCCGGCCGCTTCACCGAACCCATGTCCGAACTCGTCAAGCGCTACACCGCCTCGGTCAACTTCGACCAGCGCATGTGGCGGCAGGATATCCGGGGCTCGCTGGCGCATGCCAGGATGCTGGCGCGTCAAGGCATCATCGCCGCCGCCGACCTCGCCGACATCGAGCGCGGCATGGCACAGGTCGTTGCCGAGATCGAGTCGGGCGACTTCGTCTGGTCGCTCGACCTCGAAGACGTGCACCTCAACATCGAGAAGCGCCTGACCACGCTCGTCGGCGATGCCGGCAAGCGCCTGCATACCGGCCGCTCGCGCAACGACCAGGTGGCGACCGATATCCGTCTCTACCTGCGCGATGCGATCGACGACATCCTGACGCTGATCAAGGCCTTCCAGACCAACCTGCTCGACCTCGCGGAACGCGAGGCAGCGACGCCGATGCCCGGTTGCACCCACCTGCAGGTCGCCCAGCCGGTGACTTTCGGCCACCACCTGCTGGCCTGGTTCGAGATGACCCGCCGCGACGGCGAACGCTTTGTCGACGTCCGCAAGCGCGTCAACGTCCTGCCGCTCGGCGCCGCCGCGCTGGCCGGCACGACCTATCCGATCGACCGCGAATTCGTCGCCGCCGAACTCGGCTTCGCCGGCGTCTGCGAGAACTCGCTCGACGCCGTCTCCGACCGCGATTTCGCCATCGAATTCTGCGCCGCCGCGTCGCTGCTGATGATGCATTTCTCGCGCATGTCGGAAGAATTGGTGTTGTGGATGAACCCGCGCTTCGGCTTCGTCCGCATCGCCGACCGCTTCTGCACCGGCAGTTCGATCATGCCGCAGAAGAAGAACCCCGACGTGCCCGAACTCGCGCGCGGCAAGACCGGCCGCGTCTACGGCCATCTGATGTCGCTCTTGACGCTGATGAAGGGCCAGCCGCTCGCCTACAACAAGGACAACCAGGAAGACAAGGAACCGCTGTTCGACGCGGTCGACACCGTCACCGACACGCTGCGCATCTTCGCCGAGATGATCGCCGGCGTCAGCGCCCGTCCTGAGAACATGCGCGATGCCTTGCGCCAGGGCTTCGCCACGGCCACCGATCTCGCCGACTACCTGACGCGCAAGGGCCTGCCCTTCCGCGACGCGCACGAAGCGGTCGGACTTGCGGTCAAGCGCGCCGAGGAACGCGGCGTCGATCTGCCGCAGCTGCCGCTGGCAGAACTGCAGACCTTCTCGCCGATGATCGAGGAAGACGTTTTCACCGTACTGACGGTCGAAGGCTCGCTCGCCTCACGCAAGCACATCGGCGGCACCGCGCCCGAGCAGGTGCGCGCGGCGATCACGCGCGCACGTCAGCGGCTGGCAACGGCTTAGAGCGAGCGCAGGAACGGCGCCTCCGGCCTCAGGGAGAACACGAGGGCACGATGCGCCGACCGTCAAGATCGGGTAGCGAATAGGTCGAGCGCACCCGTCCGGTCGTGCCGTCGAAAAGTACATCGAACTTCGCGGCCTTCCACCAGGCGTCGCAATACCGCCATTCCCAGACCAGTTCGTCGCGCGCCTCGAAATACACGGTCCAAGCCGGAAACGACGGACCGAGCAGACGCAGGACATCCTCCTGCGTGCTTTTTCCGGACTCGATCTGCGAAAAATGGGCCTGATCGAGGACCTGCTCGACGCGCTCGATCACACCGTCCGGAGCAACGAACACCATGTGCGTCGTGAAGCCCGCAGGGCCGCCGGGGTAAGCCAACTGCATGCTGCCGTCGGCATTCACCCAGCGCATCGCCGGCGGTCCGAAGGTCGCCAGCACATCGGACACGCTGCTGGTGCCAGCCTTCAGATTGCCGAGGGAATGAAACGAGCATGCCGACAGCCCCGCCAGGCAGACTACCGCAAGAATCGTTCTGAGGCTCACTGCACGCCCTCGATCAGAAAATCGGCACCGACGATAGCGATGCCGACGCCTTCATGTCAATCCGGCGCGGCGATGCCGACAAGCATCTGCTGGAGTTCGCCGGCCTGGTACATTTCGCGCATGATGTCGCAACCGCCGACGAACTCGCCGCGGATATACAGCTGCGGAATCGTCGGCCAGTTGGAGAACTGCTTGACGCCTTCGCGGATCTCGGGTTCTTCAAGCACATTCACGCTGAAGAACAGGGGCAGGTTGCAGGCCTGCAGGATCTGCACCGCCGTCGCCGAAAACCCGCACATCGGCTGGCGCGGCGTTCCCTTCATGTAAAGCACGACCGGGTTCGTCGTCACCTGCTGCTTGATCAGTTCCTGCACATCCATGAATTACCTCGTCTTGATGGGTTGTTTGAAGCTTGAAATTCTACCGGCGAAATACCGGCGGGGTTAGCCCGCAGCGCCGTCGACGCCTTCGCCGAACGTTCCGCCGCTGACCCGCTCGATGCCGGCCTCGTCGCGCCATGACGCAATCTCGCGAAAACCGGCCGCCGCGAGCCGTTCCCGCACTTTGACCGCCTGATCGTAGCCGTGTTCCATCAGCAGCCAGCCCCCCGGCGCGAGATGCGCGGAGGCACCGTCGATGATCGCGGCAAGGCAGGCCATGCCGTCGCCGCCCAGCACCTGATCGGTGAGCGCGCCCTGCGGCTCGAAGGGCAGGCCGTCGCCGGCCAGATGCGGGTCGCCGTCGGCAATGTACGGCGGGTTTGAAACGATCAGGTCGAAACGCTCGCCCGCGAGCGGCGCATACCAGTCGCCTTCGAGAAAACGGATCGCGGCGCCGTGTCTCACGGCATTGCTTTGCGCCACCGCGAGCGCCGCCGCCGAGACATCGACCGCCGTCAGTGCCGCCGCCGGGCAACGTTTGGACAGCACGACCGGAATGATGCCGGAGCCGGTACCGAGATCGACGATACGCGCCGTCGGCAGGCGCACGGCACGCTCGGCGGCAAGGTTCACGAGCACCTCGGTGTCGGGGCGCGGAATCAGCACCGCCGGCGAAACCGCGAATTCGAGACCGGCGAACCAGGCACTACCGAGCAGATAGGCGAGCGGTTCGCCGTTTTCCCGACGCGCCACCAGCGCGTCAAAGTGCCAGACCTGATCCTCGCTCATGAGCCGCTCGGGATGGGCGATCAGGTCAGCATGGGAGCAGACGCACACCGTTTCAAGCAGGCTGCGCGCCTCGCCGCGGCCGATGCGCTGCGATGCCTGTCGCCAGGCCTCGCCGATCGACGCGGCGCCGCTCATTCGGTGTCGGCGAGCGCGGCGAGCTGATCCGCCTGATGTTCGGTCGTCAGCGCGCCGATCAGTTCGTCGAGATCGCCGTCCATGATCGCGTCGATCTTGTACAGCGTCAGGTTGATACGATGGTCGGTCACCCGGCCTTGCGGGAAGTTGTAGGTACGGATGCGTTCCGAACGGTCGCCGCTGCCGATCAGGTTCTTGCGCGTCGAGGCGATCTTGGCGTGGCGTTCGCGTTCCTGCGCGTCGCGGATACGCGAAGCCAGCACCGCCATCGCCTGCGCCTTGTTCTGGTGCTGCGAGCGGCCATCCTGGCATTCGACGACGAGGCCGGTCGGCAGGTGGGTGATACGCACCGCCGAGTCGGTCTTCTGGATGTGCTGACCGCCGGCGCCCGACGCCCGGAAGGTGTCGATGCGAATGTCGTTGGCGTTGATCTGCACGTCCTCGAGCGCGTCGGCTTCCGGCATCACCGCCACCGTACACGCCGAGGTGTGGATGCGGCCTTGCGACTCGGTCTCGGGCACGCGCTGAACGCGGTGACCGCCCGACTCGAACTTCAGCCGTGCATAGACGCCGTTACCGGCGATACGGGCGATGACTTCCTTGTAGCCGCCGAGTTCGGATTCATTGGCCGAGACGACCTCGACCTGCCAGCGTTGGCGCTCGGCGAAACGCGTGTACATGCGGAAGAGACTGCCGGCGAACAGCGCCGACTCGTCGCCGCCCGTACCGGCACGGATTTCGAGGAAGATGTTGCGCTCGTCGTTGTCGTCCTTCGGCAGCAGCAGCTTCTGCAGATCGAGTTCGATTTCGGGCAGGCGCGCTTTCGCCGCCTTCATTTCCTCTTCGGCCAGATCCTTCATTTCCGGGTCGGCCATCATTTCCTGCGCCGACGCGAGATCCGCCTCGGTCTGCTGCCAGCTTTGATAGAGCGCAACCACCGGTCCCAACTCGGCATGCTCACGCGAGAGCTTGCGGTACTGGTCCATGTCCCGCGTCGCCTCGCCACTGGCGAGGATGCGGTCGAGTTCGTCAAGCCGCCCGACCAGGCTCTCGAGCTTGTCGCGAATGCTTTGTTTCATACGCTCAGTCAGAATGCAAGTGGAATAGCCTGGAAATCAGCGCCTGTTGTTCGCTGCGGTTCCCGTCGGCCTGGTGCAGCGCCTGGGTCGGCGCGTGCAGGAATTTGTTGGTCAGGCGCTGCGACAGCTGTTCGAGGACGGCGGCCGGATCGTCGCCGCGCGCCAGCAGCTTGAGCGCGTGATCGAGCTCATGCCGGCGCATGCGCTCGGCACTGTCGCGCAACGCCCGGATCAGCGGCACGCTGTCGCGCGCATGCAACCAGTGCAGGAAAGCATCGACGCGGGCATCGACGATCGTCTCGGCGCTGACCACGGCCGACTGGCGGGCTTCCATGCCCTCCTCGACGATCTGCGCGAGGTCGTCGACGGTGTAGAGGAAAACGTCGTCGAGTTCCCCGACTTCGACTTCGACGTCGCGCGGCACGGCCAGGTCGACCATGAACATCGGCCGGTGGCGGCGCGACTTGATCGCACGCTCGACGAGACCGAGGCCGAGGATCGGCAACTGGCTGGCCGTGCAGGTAATGACAATGTCGAATTCCTGCAAGCGGCCGGCAACGTCTTCGAGGCGGATCGCCGTCGCGCCGAAGCGCTCGGCCAGGGCCCGCCCACGATCGACAGTACGGTTGGCGACAACGATCTGCTTCGGCTTCTGGGCGGCGAAATGCGTGGCGCACAACTCGATCATCTCGCCGGCGCCGATGAACAGTACGCGCTGCTCGTCGATGCGTTCGAAGATACGGCCGGCCAGGCGCACGGCGGCGGCGGCCATCGAAACGATATTGGCACCGATCGCCGTCGTCGAGCGGACATCCTTGGCAACGGCAAAAGAGTTCTGGAAGAGCTTGTTGAGCGTCGCGCCGAGCGATCCTTCTTCACGCGCGATGCGTACCGCTTCCTTCATCTGCCCAAGGATCTGCGGCTCGCCGAGCACCATCGAATCGAGACCGCTGGCAACGCGGAAGGCATGGCGCACGGCCTCGCGCTCGGGATGCACGTACAGATAGGGCGCGATGTCGTCCGGCGCCAGCCGGCGATACTCGGCCAGCCACTGGCTGACGCGTTCCGGCGACTCGGCCTGGCAGTACAGTTCGGTCCGGTTGCAGGTCGACAGGATCGCCGCCTCCTGCGCGCGCGCACCGCCGAGCAGGTCGCCGAGCGCACGCCGCAATTCCTCGGCATGGAATGCCACCTGCTCACGCACCGAAAGCGGTGCCGTGCGGTGATTGATACCGAGAGTGAAAAGGGCCATGGGAATGCGTCGGGAAGAAATTCAAAGACCGTCGGTCTGCGGGAAAAACGAGCAGGATTATAGCATTCGCCCCTCGCCTCCCGACCAACCGCGGCGTTGTGGCAGCGCTACAGCGACTGCTCCGCCTGTTCGCGCAGCCAGACGAGAAACTGCGCCACCTCCTGGCGTTGGGCATTGCGTTCGGGATAGACGACGAAATGGGCGTGGACGCGGATTCCCCAGTCGGCATGGAAGACCGGCAACAACTGGCCGTTGGCGATATGCTGCGCGGCGATCTTCTGGCTTTCCAGGGCAATGCCGAAGCCCTGCACCGCCGCTTCGAGCGACATCGCTGCCCGGTCGAAACGGAAGGCAAAACGTTCGGGGACGGTGTCGATGCCGCGACTGGAAAACCAGTCGCGCCACTGAACGACGCTGACGGTCGACTGGATCAGGGGGCGTTCCAGGAGATCGGTCGGCGAATGCACCGGCTCGCGCATCAGAAGATCGGGGCTCGCCAGCGGCAGGATGTTCTCCTCGAAGATCGGCTCGACGACGAGGTTCGGCCAGTCCGGCACGCCATAGCGGATATCGACGTCCACCTGCCCCAGGGCGAAATCGGAATTGACCGGCGAGGCCGACAGCGACAGTGCGATGTCGCGGTGCGCGCGCACGAAAGCCCCCAGGCGCGGCATCAGCCACAGGCTGGCGATGCTGGTGCTGGCATGAACGTTGAGGCTGTTCTTGACGCCCTTGCGGATGTCATTGGTGGCGCTGCCGATCGCACCGAGCGCCGCCGCCACGCGCTTGAGGTAATCCTCGCCGGCCTTGCTGAGCGCGATGCCCTTCGACAGCCGCTCGAACAGCAGGAATCCGAGAAACTGCTCCAGCTTGGCGATCTGGTGGCTGACCGCCGAGGGTGTCAGGAACAGCTCTTCCGCCGCGCGGGCAAAACTGAGCCGACGGGCCACGGTTTCAAACACGACGAGCGCATCGAGCGGCGGGAGATCGGATTTCACGCAGGCCCTCAGTGAAAATAATTCATCGGCCGAACAATAAGCCATCCGCATTGAACCGACAAGATGGCCAAGGCCGCCACCGGCCGTTCGTGACCTCGGAAAAAGCTTGCCACCGGCTACGAGAAAAATTTGCTGTAACGATTCAGCACCATGTCATGACTGCAAAAGCATCCCGGCGTGAAATAAATTCACCGGTCCCTGAAATTTTATCGCTTGCGCGGCTTTCACCGTCTGCACAACCATGAGCAACGTTTTCACCACAGCAAAAAAAGGGACACGTCAAATGCTACTTGCCAATCGCGTTGCAATCGTTACCGGCGGTGCCGGGGTCAATGGGCTGGGTTTCTGCACCGCCCGCATGATGGCCGAACAAGGCGCCAAGATCGTCATCATGGATCTGGCCGTCGCCAATCCGCAGCAATCGGCCGACCTGCTCGGCGCGGGCCACCTGGGCGTCGTCGGCGACGTCACCAAGAAGGACCAGTGCGAAGCCGCCATCCAGCAGATCCTCGCCAAGTTCGGCCGCATCGACATTCTCGTCAATAACGCCGGCATCACCCAGCCGCGCAAGACCGTCGACATCACCGACAGCGACTACGACGCCGTCCTCGACGTCAGCCTGCGCGGCACGATGCACATGTCACAAGCGGTGATCCCGGTCATGCAGAAGCAGAAATCCGGCTCGATCGTCTGCATCTCGTCGGTCTCGGCGCAGCGCGGCGGCGGCATCCTCGGCGGCCCCCACTACTCGGCCGCCAAGGCCGGCGTGCTCGGTCTCGCCCGCGCCATGGCGCGCGAATTCGGCGGCGACGGCATCCGCGTCAATTGCGTCTCGCCCGGCCTCATCGCCACCGACATCAACAAGGGCAAGATCCCCGAAGACCGCCGCGCCTCGATCCTCGAATCGATCCCGCTGAACCGCATCGGCGAACCGGCCGACATCGGCGGCGCCTGCCTGTTCCTCGCCAGCGACCTCGCCAAGTATTGCACTGGCATCACGCTGGATGTTAACGGCGGTATGCTGATCCACTAATCTGGCAACTTGCAGCACCCACGTGGTTCCCGACCGGGAACCACGTTTTTCATCAACAGCAGAACGCCATCAAAAAGGCGTGGAGGAGTCGGACAATGAAACGTAAATGCCTCGCTCTACTTGTTGCACTCATGACCGTTGCTGGCGGCGCCCTCGCCCAGCAGCCGATCAAGCTCACCCTCGGTCACGGCGCAGCGCCGGGCAACCCGCGTCATGAAGCGGCGGTGCTCTTCGCCGACCGCGTCAAGGAAAAGACCGCCGGCCGCTATACCGTGTTCGTCGCCCACTCGGCACAGCTCGGTGATGACGCTGCCATGGTCACGGCCCTGCGCTCGGGTTCGCTCGACATGTCGGCCAACAGCCAGGGCGCGATCTCGGCCGCCGTGCCGGAATATGCCGCACTCGGTCTGCCCTTCCTCTTCGCCAACATCGAAAAGGCCTGGAAGCTGCTCGACAGCCCGGTCGGCAAGGAACTCGCCGACAAGACCGCCGCCAAGGGCATGGTCGTCCTCGGTTACTGGGACAATGGCATCCGCCACATCACCAACAGCAAGCGCGCGATCAAGACGCCGGCCGACGTCAAGGGCCTGAAGATCCGCACCCCGCCGGATCCCGTCACCGTCGACATCATGCAGGCGCTCGGCGCCGACGCGCAGCAGATCAAGTTCGCCGAACTCTATGTCGCGCTGCAGCAGGGCGTCGTCGATGGTCAGGAAAATCCGCTGACCAACATCGTTTCGTCCAAGCTCTACGAAGTCCAGAAATTCCTCTCGCTGTCCGGCCACAAGTACGAAGTGACGCCGTTCCTGATGGGCAAGCGCGCCTGGGAGAAGCTGACCCCGGCCGACCAGAAGGTCTTCCAGGATGCCGCCAATGAAGCGACCGTGCTGCAGCGCAAGCTCTCGAAGGAAGCCGACGAGAAGCTGCTGGTCGAACTCAAGGGCAAGGGTGTCCAGGTCGACATGGTTGACCGCGCCCAGTTCGTCACCGCGACCAAGCCGGTCTATGACAAGTGGCTGACAGGACCGGTCGGCGATTTCGCCAAGCGCGTCGTCGAAGCGAGCAAGTAAGGATGACCTCCGTGAATCATACGGAATCTTCCGGCGCGAGCCCCGAAAGGGGTTCGCCCTCGGCGATGGCGGTGCTGATGGCCGTCGTCGACCGGGGCATCGGCGCCCTCTGCCGCACCATGTTGTATCTCACCATGTCGATCGTCTTCGCCATCCTGAGCGTCAACGTCGGTCTGCGCTACGTCGCCGGTACCAGCCTGTCATGGGCGTCGGAACTGCCCGAGCTGCTGTTTCCCTGGATGATCGTTGCCGGTGTCGTCCTGGCCGCGCAACACGGTTCGCATATCGCCGTGGTGCTCGTCACCCAGAAACTGTCGGACAACCTGCGTCGCTGGGTACTCTCCGGCGGTTCGCTGATCGTCATCGGCCTCTACGGCTACATGGCCACCATCGCCTGGCCGCTGCTCGAAATTGCCCATGACGAACGCACCCCGGTCCTGCAAGTCCCCGGCTCGATCACCGTCAGCGCGCTGATGGTCGGATTCTTCATGCTCGCCGTGGTGACGCTGATCCGTCTGCCCGGCCTCTGGAATCCCGACCGCAACGCCCACCTTGAGAACGCGGGAGACCACTCATGACCGGCGTCATCATTACTCTCTTCATCATTGCCGCGCTGATCTCGATCCCGATTGCGCACGCGCTGGTGCTCGCCTCTGTCGGCGGTCTGCTGATCATCGACCGTGTGCCGGTCCATCTGGCCATCGAGCAGATGATCACGCAGATGCAGAGCTTCCCGCTGATCGCCATCCCGTTCTTCATGCTGACCGGCGCCCTGATGGTCAGCGGACGCCTCGGCCAGAGCCTCGTCAATCTGCTCTCGATGATGATCGGCCGCGTGCATGGCGGGCCGGCGCAAGTCGGCGTGCTCTCCTCGACGATCTTCGGCGGCGTTTCCGGTTCGGCCGTGGCCGACGCTTCGGCGATCGGTTCGATGCTGATCCCCTGGCTGAAGAACCTCGGCTACCCGGCGCCTTTCGCGGCCGGCACGCTGGCCGCCGCGGCGACGATCGACATCCTGATCCCGCCGTCGATCCCGATGATCATCTACGCCCTCGTCTCGGGTGCGTCGATCGGCTCGCTGTTCGTCGCCGGCATCCTGCCGGGTCTCCTGATGTGCGGCTTCTTCATGGCCATCTGCTACGTCCAGGGACGCCGCCGCAACTTCCCGCGCGACACCACGCCCTTCGCCTGGGATGCCTTCTGGGTGCAGCTCGGCCAGGCCGGTCCCGCGCTGGCGATGCCGGTCCTGATCATCATCTTCCTGCGTTTCGGCATCGCCACGCCGACCGAGGTCAGCGTCATGTCGACGCTCTACGCCCTGGTCGTCTCCGGCATCGTCTATCACGACCTGACGCTGGAAAAGATCAAGGCCGCCACCGTCGAAGCGGGCATCGCCACCGGCGTCGTGCTACTGATCATCATGGCCTCCAGCGTCGTCGGCTGGGTCGTCACCTACGAGCAGTTGCCGGCGCAATTTACCGAGTACGCGACCGAAACGCTGCGCGAACCGTGGCTGATCATCCTCGCGATGAACGGCATCATGCTCGGCACCGGCATGTTCATCGACCTGCCCGCCGCCGTGCTGCTGCTGACGCCGATGTTCGTCCCCCTGGCCTCGGCCGTCGGCATGGACACGGTCCAGCTCGGCATCATGATGATCGTCAATCTGTCGATCGGGCTGTATCACCCACCCATCGGCACGACCCTGTTCATCACCAGCTCGATCGCCAAGGTGCGGATCGGCGATGTGGTCGTCGAACTCATCCCGTTCTACATCGTCGCCTTCGGTTTGTTGCTGGGCTTCGCTTACCTGCCCTGGCTGACGATCCGCTGACGAGTACAGGCCAAGGTCATGAACCGCGTCATCAACAACCCCGGTCTCGTCGTCGATGACATGCTCAAGGGCGTGCTCGCCGCTTATCCGCAGCTCGAAGCGGCGGCGGCCAACCCCAGGGTGATCAAGCGCACCTGTGCGCCGATCGCCGGCAAGGTTGGCATCGTCACCGGCGGCGGCGCGGGTCATGAACCGGCCTTTCTCGGCTACGTCGGCGAGAATCTGGTCGACGCGGTGGCGATCGGCGAAATCCTTTCGTCGCCGACAGCCAACAGCTTCTTCGAAGCTTTCTGCGCCGCCGACGGCGGCAAGGGCATCGCCTGCCTGTACGGCAATTATGCGGGCGACGCGATGAACGTCTCGATGGCACTCAAGATGGCCGAACTTGCCGGCATCCGCGTCAGGACGGTCGTCGCCAACGACGACGTCGCCTCGGCGCCCAAAGGCAAGGAAGCCGAACGGCGTGGCGTCGCCGGCGAGTTGCTGATGCTGAAGACCGCCTCGGCCTGCGCATCGCTCGGCGGCTCGCTTGACGACGTCATCGCCATCGCGCAGAAGACGATCGACCACACGCGCAGCATCGGCATCGGCCTCAAGCCCTTCGTCATCCCGGCGGTCGGCAAGGCCAACTTCCGCATCGGCGACGGCAAGATGTCGATCGGCGTCGGGCTGCGCGGCGAGCCCGGCATCCGCCTCGACGACGTCGTTTCGGCCGACGAGATGGCAAGCCTGATGGTCGACGCCGTCGTCACCGACCTGCCGTTCCCGCCGGGCAAGCGCGTCGCCGTGCTGCTCACCGGCCTCGGTGCGACACCGCTCATGGAGCAGTACATCCTCTATGCCAGTGTCACCCGTTATCTCGGCGAAGCGGGCCTCACCGTCGCCGTGCCGCTGATCGGAAATTTCTTCACCTCGCTGGAGATGACGGGCGTCGCGCTGTCCGTCCTCCTGCTCGACGAAGAGCTGGAACGCTACATGAAGCACCCCTGTGCCTCGATCGGACTCAAGCAGACCTAGACGCCCACCCACCGCGCCGGAAATGGCCATTACACAAAGATTTCATGCCGCGGCACCCGCCATGGCAGCCGTCATACAACCTGGTTTCTGTTTCTTACTGAAGGAGTCTCACTATGGAAAACCCGTCGAACCTATCGTTCGATGCCCGCGTGGACCGGCTCAACAAGATCGCTCAAGAGCTGAGAATGCACGTCGTGGACATGGTCTACACGGCACAATCGGGCCACATCGGCGGATCGCTGTCGGCCGCCGACTTCGTCGCCGCGCTGTACTTCGACCTGATGAACCTCGATCCGGCCAACCCCGGCTGGGCTGATCGCGACCGCTTCGTCCTGTCCAAGGGCCACGTCTGCCCGATCTGGTACGCGGCGCTGGCCGTGCGCGGTTTCTTCCCGGTCGAGGAATTGAAGACGCTGCGCAAGAACAACAGCCGCCTGCAAGGCCATCCGATCGCCACCTACCTGCCCGGCCTCGACGCCTCGGCCGGTTCGCTCGGCATCGGCTTCGCCCAGGCTGTCGGCATTGCCATGGAAGGCAAGCTGATGCGCAAGAAGGACTACAAGGTCTATACCGTGCTCGGCGACGGCGAAATCAATGAAGGCATCATCTGGGAAAGCTCGCTGGCTGCCGCCAAGTTCAAGCTCGACAACCTGGTCGCCATCATCGACATCAACAACCTGCAACTCGACGGCACGCTGGCCGAAGTCATGCCGACCGAACCGATCGACGAGAAATTCCGCGCGCTCGGTTTCGACGTGCTGAAGATGAACGGACACGACATGGCCGACGTCCTCACGACCTTGATGAAGGCCAAGCGCGCCTGCTCGGGCAAGCCGACCTGCGTCCTCGCCTACACCGTCAAGGGCAAGGGCGTCAGCTTCATGGAGAACCAGCTCGACTGGCACGGCAAGGCGCCGAACGAAGCGCAGTACACACAAGCGATCGCAGAACTGAAAGGAGCCGCATGATGGACTTTGCCGCCGCCAAGAGCCCGACCCGCAAGGTCTTTGCCGAACGCATGACCGCCCGCGGAGACACCGACAGCGAATTCGTGGTCTTTGAATCCGACCTCGCCAAGTCGACCTACTCCTACATCTTCAAGGACAAGCACCCCGAGCGCTACTTCAACATGGGCATCGCCGAGATCGGCACTGTCGCCTCGGCCGCCGGCATGGCCGCCGAAGGACGCAATGTCGTCGTCTGCGGTTATGGCGTCTTCATCACCATGCGCGCGCTGGAAGCGATCCGTTCGTTCATCTGCTATCCGCACCTGAACGTCAAGTTTCTCTCCAGCCACGGCGGCCTGACCGCCGCCATCGACGGTGTCACGCACCAGGCAACCGAGGACATCGCCTTCATGACGACGATCCCGCAGATGAAAGTGCTGGTGCCCGCCGACAGCGCCTCGGCCGCCGCCGCCTTCGACATCGCGCTCGACACACCGGGACCGGTGTTCACCCGCCTGATGCGCGATCCGCTGTTCGAACTCTACGGACCGGGCGAATCCTTCAAGCTCGGCGGTTCCAAGGTCGTACGCAAGGGCAAGGACGTCACCATCGCCACCTACGGCGACATGGTCTTCCAGTCGCTGCTCGCCGCCGACGAACTCGCCAAACAGGGCATCGATGCCGAAGTCATCGACTTCTATTCGCTCAAGCCCTGGGACCAGGCGACGCTCGCCGAATCGCTGAAGAAGACCGGCGCGCTCGTTGTCGCCGAGAACCATCAGCGCCGCAACGGCTTCGGTTACGAAGCCGCCGTGTGGACACTGATGAATAATCCGGTGCCGACCGAACTGATCGGCCTGGAGGACACCTTCGCCGAAAGCGGCAGCTATCCGATCACGATCGACAAGTTCGGCCTGTCCGGACCCAAGATCGCTGCGAAGACCGCCGCGCTGGTGGCGAAGAAGCGCTAAGCATCCGTCGCCACCGACTTCCCTTCCACCCTGTTCTGCCCGGCAGCCTCGGCTGACCGGGCAAGACACCGACGCCAAGGAAACTCCTCATGAAAATCGTCGTTCTCGATGGATACACCCTCAACCCCGGCGACCTCAGCTGGTCCGGCATCGAGCAGTTCGGCGAGGTCGTCGTCCATGACCGCACGGCCCCGGAACAGATCATGGAGCGCCTCGCCGGCGCCGAGATCGTCTTCACCAACAAGACGCCGCTGACGCGCGAGCACTTCGCCGCCAACCCGCAACTCCGCTTCGTCGGCGTGCTGGCGACCGGCTACAACGTCGTCGACATCGTCACCGCCAAGGAACGCAAGATCCCGGTCTGCAACATCCCGACCTACGGCACGATGGCCGTGGCGCAGTTCGCTGCCGCGCTGATGCTCGAACTCTGTCATCGCGTCGGCCGTCACGCCGACAGCGTCAAGGCCGGCGACTGGTCGCGCGGAAACGACTTCTGCTACTGGCTGAACCCGCTCATCGAACTCGACGGCAAGACCCTCGGCGTCGTCGGTTTCGGCCGCATCGGCCAGGCCTTCGGTCGCATCGCCCAAGCGTTTGGCATGAAGATCATCGCCGTCGACGAGTACCCCAACAAGGCGCTCGAATCGGCGACGCTGCGTTACGGAACGCTCGACGAACTCTACGCCGAAGCCGACGTCATCAGCCTGCACTGCCCGCTCTTCGACAACAACAAGGGCATGATCAACAAGAGCGCCATCGCCAAGATGAAGCCCGGCGTGCTGATCCTCAACACCTCGCGCGGACCGCTGATCAACGAAGCCGACCTCGCCGAAGCGCTGGCTGCCGGCAAGGTCGCCGGTGCAGGTGTCGACGTGCTGTCGTCGGAACCGCCGGCGCTGACCAACCCCTTGCTCTCGGCGCCAAACTGCATCGTCACCCCGCACATCGCCTGGGCGACCAAGGAAGCGCGTTCGCGCCTGATGGACATCGCCACCGACAACCTCGCCGCCTTCCTCAAAGGCGCGCCGAAGAACGTCGTCAATCCCTGAGAAACCATGAGCGGGGACAGGTGCACACGCACCTCCCTTCGCGCCGTCCGCCCACCGGGGCCGACGGCGTTTTTTTCGTCAAATGCCTGAACCGCCGTCTTCGAGATCCCAGGCCGAAGCTTCGAAGACCTTGACCTGGCGCGGACGCAGCCAGACGCGCTGACCCTTGCCGAGCGTCAGCGTCGCCGCCCGCTCGCGCGTCAGTTCGACCTCGACGAGTTCCGGTCCATGCGCGAGTTCGACACGCACCAACGGCCCGATCGTATGCACCTCCTGCACGAGCGATTCAAGCCCACCGGCGACCGGCGCATTCTCGATCTCGATGTCATGGGGCCGGACGAAGGCGACGACGTTGCCGGCGTCGCGCGTCTGCGCCTCTTCCCGGCCGATCTCGGCCCAGTCGCCGTGAACACGGCTGTGGAAGACATTGACGTTGCCGAGGAACTGATAGACGAAGGGCGAGGCCGGATTCGAATAGACCTCGTCGGGCGAACCGATCTGCTCGATCTTGCCGTGGTTCATCACCACCACGCGGTCGGCGACTTCGAGCGCCTCCTCCTGGTCGTGCGTGACGAAGACGCTGGAAATATGCATTTCGTCATGAAGCCGGCGCAGCCAGCGACGCAATTCCTTGCGCACCTTGGTGTCGAGCGCGCCGAAAGGTTCGTCGAGCAGCAAGACCTTCGGCTCGACGGCGAGCGCCCGGGCCAAGGCGATGCGCTGGCGCTGGCCGCCGGACAGCTGCGAGGGATAACGCTCGGCCAGCCAGTCGAGTTGCACGAGCTTGAGCAATTCGCTGACGCGCCGCCGGATCTCCGTCTCCGACGGCCGTTCGGCGCGCGGCTTGACGCGCAGGCCGAAGGCGACGTTCTCGAACACCGTCATATGGCGGAACAGCGCATAGTGCTGGAAGACGAAACCGACCTTGCGCTCGCGCGCATGCAAATGCGTCGCCTCCTCGCCGGCGAACTTGACGTGACCGGCGTCGGCCGACTCCATGCCGGCGATGATGCGCAGCAGCGTCGTCTTGCCGCAACCCGACGGCCCGAGCAGCGCGACAAGCTCGCCGGTCGGAATGTCGAGATGGATATTGTCGAGGGCGGTGAAACTGCCGAAGCGTTTGGTGACGCCGCTGATTTCGATGCTCATGATCTATTTCCCGTGCTTGTTCCGGTGGCTTCCGGCGCCAGCGTCGCCGCCAGCATCTCGGTCTCGCGCCGCATCCGCCATTCGACCAGGGTCTTGGCGACCAGCGTCACCAGCGCCAGCAAGGCGAGGACCGACGCGGCGGCGAAGGAACCGACCGCGTTGTATTCGTTGTAAAGAATCTCGACGTGCAGCGGCAAGGTATTGGTCTCGCCGCGAATATGTCCCGACACCACCGACACCGCGCCAAATTCGCCCATCGCCCGAGCATTGGCGAGGATCACGCCGTAGAGCAGGCCCCACTTGATGTTCGGCAGCGTGACGCGGAAGAACATCTGCCAGCCAGTCGCGCCGAGCGAGATAGCGGCCTCTTCCTCGTCTTTGCCCTGCGCCTGCATCAGCGGAATCAATTCGCGGGCGACGAAGGGAAAGGTAATGAACAACGTGACGAGAATCATCCCCGGCAAGGCGAAGACGACCTTGATTTCATGCGCCGACAGCCAGGGGCCGAGGAGCCCCTGCGCGCCGAAAATCATCAGGAAGACGAGGCCGACGACGACCGGCGACACGGCAAAAGGCAGATCGATCAGTGTGATCAGCAGGCTCTTGCCGCGAAAATCGAACTTGGCGATCGCCCACGCGGCGGCGACGCCGACGGCAATATTGAAAGGCAAGACAAAGACGGCGATGAACACCGTCAGCCGGATCGCCGCCAGGGCCTCACGGTCGGCAAGCGCCGTTAGGTAGTTGTCCCACCCGCTGCGCAGGGCCTCGGTGAATACCGCCACCAGCGGCAGCGCCAGGAAAAGGCCGAGAAAACCGAGCGCGACGGCGGTCAGCGTCAGGCGCAACCAGCGCGGTTCGGCGTTGGCGCGACGAGGGGAGGATGTACTCACAGTGCCCCCCCATTCAGCCGGTGATGCCGATGCGCCGCCCACCACTGCAGGGCGTTGACGCCGAGCAGCAGCAGGAAGGAGATGATCAGCATCAGGAGCGCCAGCGCCGTGGCGCCGACGATGTCGTACTGTTCGAGTTTGGAAATGATCAGCAAGGGGGTGATCTCGGAGACCAGCGGCATGTTGCCGGCGATGAAGATGACCGAACCGTACTCGCCGACCGCCCGCGAAAACGCCAGCGTGAAGCCGGTCAGCAAGGCCGGAAAGATGCCCGGCAACAAGACGCGGAAAAAGGTCTGCGCCCGCGAGGCGCCGAGCGTCGCGGCGGCCTCCTCGACCTCCGGCTCGATATCCTCGATCACCGGCTGCAGCGTGCGTACGACGAAAGGAAGGCCGATAAAGGTCAGCGCGACGACGATCCCGAGCGGCGTAAACGCCACCTTGATACCGAGCGGTTCGAGATAGCGGCCGACCCAGCCATTGCCGGCATAGAGCGTCGCCAGCGTGATACCGGCGACGGCGGTCGGCAAGGCGAAGGGAAGATCGACCAGCGAATCCACGAGCCGCTTGCCGGGAAACGAGTATCGCACCAGCACCCAGGCGACGATCAAGCCAAACACGGCATTGATCGTCGCGGCCAGGAGCGACGCACCGAAGGTCACGCGCAGCGAAGCGAGCGCCCGCTCACCGGTGGCGATGTCCCACCATTGCGCGAAGCTCAGGGCACTGCTCTTGAACACCAGCCCCGACAAGGGCAAGAGCACGAGCAGCCCGAGATAGACAAGCGTGATACCGAGCGACAGGCCGAAGCCGGGCAGGACTCGTTTCATGGCGCCGGCCTTTCTGCGGAAGGCGCTGCGGCAAGGCGGGATGAGATCGACATGATCGGCGGCATCCGACGACTTAGCGAACCTGATAGATCTGGTCGAAACTGCCGCCGTCGCGGAAGTGCGCCGCCGTCGCCTTGGCCCAGCCGCCGAAGACTTCATCGACCGAGAAGGTGCGGATCGGCGGGAACTGCGCGGCATACTTCTTCAGCACTTCCGGATCGCGCGGCCGCAGATAGTTCTGCGCGGCATTCTCTTGCCCTTCCTTCGACCACAGGTATTCGAGATAGGCCTGCGCCAGCTTGCGCGTGCCCTTCTTATCGACGACCTTCTCGACCAGCGCGACCGGGAATTCGGCGAGGATCGACTGCGAGGGATAGACGACGTCGAACTCGCCCTTGCCGAATTCCTTGGCGATCAGTTCGGCTTCGCTCTCGAAAGTCACCAGCACGTCGCCGAGGCGGCGCTGCATGAAGGTCGTCGTCGCATCGCGGCCACCGGCGGCGAAGAGCGGCGCATTCTTGAGCAATTTGCCGACGAACTCCTGCGCCGTCTTGTCGTTGCCGCCCGGTTGCTTGAGTGCGACGCCCCAGGCGGCGAGGTAGGTGTAACGGCCGTTCCCGGTATTCTTCGGATGCGGCAGGATCACCTGCACCCCGGGCGCAGCCAGGTCGGCCCATTCCTTGAGGCCCTTCGGATTGCCCTTGCGCACGATGAACACCATCGTCGAGGTATACGGCGAGGCATTGTTCGGGAAACGCTTCGCGTAATCCTTGACGACCAGGCCCTTCTCGACGAGGAAATCGACGTCGGGCGCCTGGTTCATCGTCACCACGTCGGCTTCGAGGCCGTCGGCCACCGAGCGTACCTGCTTGCTCGAACCGCCGTGCGACTGGCGCAGTTCGACCGTTTCACCGGTCTTCGCCTTCCAGTATTTCTGGAAGAGCGGGTTGTAATCCTTATAGACGTCGCGGGCAACGTCATACGACACATTGAGAAGCCCCGTCTGGGCGAACCCGGACACCGACCACGCGAGGGCAGACAGCAGCAGAACACGACGAACCGAAGCAAACATGACAAACTCCTTGAGCAAACGAACACGGCATGGAAGCACTATAACGACCCGGCATAGAACCACAAAGTCTGTTTGTTCATTTGCTTATACCTTCGGAGAATATAAGAACACCGCTGCCGCGACGCGACACCGGCCGGACAAGCGGTTAACATGTCGCCTCCTGCGTTTTTCCCGACACCATGGATTCTGCATCCTCTCTCCCGGTCGACTTTGGCGGTCGCCGCTACCACGCCTACAACGACTGGGTCCGCCGCCAGCACGGCGGACGCCTCCAGAAAATATCGATCGACGCCGGCTTCACCTGCCCGAACCGGGATGGGGCGCTCGGCACGGGCGGTTGCAGCTTCTGCAACAACGACGGATTCACCCCGAGTTATCTGCGCGAGCAACGTGACATTCGACAACAAATCGACACGGGCGTTGCCTTCATGCGCCGGCGTTACCCAAACACGCGTGCTTTCCTCGCCTATTTCCAGAGCTATTCGAACACCTACGGCGAACTCGAACAGCTTGAGGCGCGCTACCGGACGGCGCTCGAACATCCGGACATCGCCGGACTCGTCATCGGCACGCGGCCGGACTGCCTGCCCGACGCGACGCTCGACTATCTCTCCGAACTCGCCCGGCACACGCCGGTAGAACTGGAGATCGGGATCGAATCCTGCAACGACGACGTCCTCCGGGAATGCCGGCGAGGCCATGATTTCGCCTGCACCGCCGATGCCATCCGCCGCGCTGCCGAGCGTGAGCTCTTCGTCACCGGCCACCTGCTGCTCGGCTTGCCGGGAGAAAGCCGCGACAGCCTGATCGCCGGCGCCGAAACACTGGCGCAACTCCCGCTCGACGCGCTCAAGTTCCATCAATTGCAGATTGTCCGCCACACGCGCTTGGCCAAACAGTACAACGAAGCCCCCGAGAGCATTCCGTTGTTCTCGCCGCAGGACTACATCGATGCCGTCGTCGATATGCTGGAGCGATTGCCGCCGACGGTAAAAATACAGCGCCTCGGCAGCGAAGTTCCGCCCAAGCTCCGCCTCTCGCCCGACTGGGGCGTCCGCCTCTCACGTTTTCCGGAAATGCTCGAAGAACGCCTGCTCGCCCGCGACACCTGGCAGTCCCGGCTGTTCCCGCCCCCCCGGAACTGAAGGCCCGCTGATTTATTCGTCATTACGGCGAAGACCAATGTCCTAATCTGGGATTGCCCGGAGCTCCAACCTTTGCCGTAATAACACCGCAGCCGCCCCCCTCCCATCACAGGCGCCTGTCACCGTCGTCGTTTTCGACTGACGCCGCGGGGATGTGAAAAAATCTATATACAAACCGTGAAATAGGTCACAACTGCAAATCCGTGCACTCGGCAGAATAACGTCATCGAATCGTTGAAAACCGCACCGGAGTCGAAGTGTTATCACACGAGGCAGTCCATCGATTACCCGGCCAGACAAAAAGGCCAGACCGGGCATCCGCTCAGGGAACCCCACGCGACATCCAACGCGTCGGTGCCGTCTGGCGCTGAAACGTTGCGGGTTTCGGTATCTTCATCCTCTCGCCCAAACACACGATGACCTCTGAACTTAGCAAAGGATTGACGAGCATCGTAGATCTGGCCGAAGCCAGCGGCATCGCCATCGGTACGATCCGTCACTACCAGAATGTCGGGCTCATCCAGAAGCCGGCACGCGCGCAGTACGGTGGATTCCGCCGTTACACGCAGGAAGACATCGACCGACTGAAATTCATTCAGAACGCGCTCGATATCGGATTCACCCTGAAGGAAATCGCCGAGATCCTGCAGCACCAACGAAAAGGCGAGGAATCTGCCCTGTTTGCCCTGCTCAACTCGCGCAAATCGGCCATTGAAAAGGAAATCAGGACCCTCAACCGGAATCTCGAATATCTCGTCAACCTCAGTGCCCACTGCACGCCCACGCAAGCCTCCGCGCCGGGTTGAGGCACGGAAACCCGCTTTTTACATGCTGCGTATTTCGGCACTGCCGCCATGTCCCAGCGACAACCCGAAGAGCCCATGGCGATAGACGGGCACACCACCGCACAATTAGAGGCTTTGCTTGCCTGCGCTTGCCCGCAGAAGACAGGCAATACCGATCTCGCTCCCGGCTGTCATGCCGAGCGCCTGCTCAATGAAACCTCGGCACTGCTATTCGTCACGCCCGGGGAACCGTGGCAATTGACTTGCAGGAAGCTGATCCATTTCGGCTCGGGATATTTCTGCCGTTGTCGCCAGCGCATCGACTACTACAAAAAATACGGTTGCTGAACAACGCCACAGACAATGCCCCCAGCATCCCGGCGAACGGATCGTGGTTCCAGAGCAGGCTAGGATTGAGCCCTCCCCGAAAGAAGACGCGATCATAAAAAAAGCCGCCAGAATTGGCGGCTTTTTGCTTGCGACATCGGCGAACGTTTAGCGAATCACGCGCGCGCCCTTGCCCTTCATCGCGGCTTCGACTTCATCGACACGCACCATCGAGGTATCGCCCGGCGTCGTCATCGCCAGCGCGCCGTGCGCGGCACCGTACTCGACCGCTGCCTGCGGGCCCTTGCCTTCCATGAAGCCGTAGGCCACACCCGAGGCAAAACCGTCGCCGCCACCGACGCGGTCATAGATCTCGAGGTTGTCGCGCTTCATCGACTCATAGATCTTGCCGTCATACCAGAGGATCGCCGACCAGTCGTTGATCGTCGCCGTCTTGGCATTGCGCAGCGTCGTCGCCGCCACCTTGAAGTTCGGGAACTCGGTGACCGCCTTCTGAATCATCTTGGCGAAGGAATCAGTCTCGATATTGGTCAGGTGCTCGTCGGCGCCTTCAACTTCAAAGCCCAGACAGGCAGTGAAGTCTTCCTCGTTGCCGATCATCACATCGACATACTTGGCGATTTCGCGGTTGATGCGCTGTGCGGCTTCCTTGCCACCCTGGCTCTTCCACAGCGAAGCGCGGTAGTTGAGGTCATAAGCGACGATCGTGCCGTATTTCTTGGCCACTTGGACGGCTTCGATCACGGCTTCGGCGGTGTTCGAGGCCAGCGCGGCGAAGATGCCACCCGTATGGAACCAGCGCACGCCCTCTTCGCCGAAGATCTTTTCCCAGTTGAATTCGCCAGGACGGATCTGCGAAGCGGCCGTATGGCCACGATCCGAGCAGCCCAGCGCCGGACGCACGCCAAAGCCCTTTTCGGTGAAGTTGAGACCGACGCGGGTGTTCTTGCCAAGGCCGTCGAAATCGCGCCAGACGACATGGCTCATGTCGACGCCGCCTTGCATGATCAGGTCCTCGAGCAGCCAGCCGAGATCGTTCTTCGGGATCGCGGTCGCCACCATGGCGCGCTTGCCCCAGCACTTGCGCATGGCGCGCGCGACGTTGTACTCGCCGCCGCCTTCCCAGACCTGGAAGCTGCGGGCATTACGCACGCGGCCGAAGCCCGGATCGAAGCGCAACATGATTTCGCCGAAGGACGCGCAGTCCCACTTGCACTCGGCGGCCGATTTGACGATCAGTTCTGCCATAGTCTTTTCTCCCGCTTATTTGCCGGCCAGCTCGGCCTTGATGCGCTTGACCAGCGCGATGGTCTGACGCACGTTTTCCTCGATACCCTTGAAATCCTTGGCGTCGAGCAGCTTCTTGGTGATCAGGTTGGAACCGACGCCACAGGCGACGATACCGGCACCGAACCACTTGCGCAGCGACTCCTCGGTCGGCTCGACGCCGCCGGTCGGCATGATGCGCGTCCAGGGCATCGGGCCCATGACGCTCTTGACGAATTCCGGGCCGCCCACCGACGAACCGGGGAAAACCTTGACGATTTCGACGCCGAGTTCCTGCGCGTCGCCGATTTCGGTCGCCGAACCGCAACCGGGGCTGTAGGGGATGCCGCGACGGTTACACACTTTGGCGACATCGGCATTGAGCAGCGGGCCGACGACGAACTTGGCGCCGTTGGCGATGTAGATGCCGGCCGTCGGCGCGTCGCAGATCGAACCGACGCCCATAATCACCGAGGGATCGGCCTTGGCGAAATACTTCGTCACCTGGAAGAACACATCCGCTGCAAAATCGCCGCGATTGGTGAATTCAACACACTTGGCGCCACCGTTGGCGCAGGCCTGGATAACATCCTTACAAAGCTCGACATCCGGATGATAGAAGACCGGAATCACGCTCTGATCCATCATCGCGGACAATACCGCCATGCGATCCTTAGCAGCCATTTAACTCTCCCATAGGAAAAAACCGAAAACAATGAAACGGCATCAAGCCGGCACAACGGCGCGCGCCGGCACTCATACCGGCGCGGCACCATACAAGTGCTATTCTAGCTCAAATTGGCCTGACAATCTTACAAAATTGAATTACATCACCGCACTAACGCGCCACGGCAGGAATTCGTCGTTGCCGTAACCGAGTTCTTCGCTGCGCACTTTCTCGCCTGAAGCATAGCGGATGATGGCGTCGAAGATGCGCTGGCTGATCTCGGTCATCGGCGTGCCGTCGATCAGATCGCCGCAATTGACGTCCATGTCGTCGCGCATACGCTCGAACAAGGCGTTGTTGGTCGCCAGCTTGATCGTCGGGACGCCGGCGCAACCGAAGGCAGACCCGCGCCCGGTGGTGAAACAGATGATCTGCGCGCCGCCCGCCGCTTGCCCGGTCGCCGAGACCGGATCGTAGCCCGGCGTGTCCATATAGACGAAGCCTTTGGCATCGATCGGCTCGCCGAACAGATAGACGCCGTTCAGCGTGCTCGTACCGCCCTTGGCGACCGCGCCCAGCGATTTTTCGAGAATCGTCGTCAGCCCGCCGGCCTTGTTGCCGACCGACGGATTGTTGTCGAGTTCGCCGCCGGTGCGTGCGCAATAGTCCTTCCACCAGGCGATGCGGTCGATCAGTTTCTGGGCGATCTCGGGCTTCGCCGCACGGCGCGTCAGCAAATGCTCGGCGCCGTAAATTTCCGGCGTTTCCGACAACACGGTCGTCGCGCCATGGCGGACGAGCAGGTCGGACGCGCCGCCCAGCGCCGGGTTGGCGGTGATGCCGGAATAGCCGTCCGAGCCGCCGCAGTTGAGGCCGACGATCAGGTGCGAGACCGACACGTCCTCGCGCTGATAGGCGTTGGCCTTCGGCAACATCGCCTCGACCAGCGCCACGCCCTTGCGGATCGCCGCCGCCGTGCCGCCTTCAGCCTGCATGACGACTTGCTGAAGCATGTCCGGTTCATGTTGCCCGATGGCTTCGATGATCGGGCCGATCTGGTTCTGTTCGCAGCCGAGGCCGACGAAGAGCACGCCGGCGAAATTCGGATGCTTGGCGAAGCCGACCATCGTCCGGCGCAGCATCTGCATGCCCTCGCCGTTCGGGTTGATGCCACAGCCTTCCGGATGCGGCAGGGCGATGACGCCGTCGACGTTGGGGAAGGCCGCCAGGATTTCCGGCGTGAAATGACGGGCGATGGCGCGCGTCACGGTCGCCGAACAGTTCACCGACGAGATGACGGCGATGTAATTGCGCGTGCCGACCTTGCCGTTCGGACGCTTGTAGCCACGGAAAGTGGCAGGATGCTCGACCTTCGGCAGCGCGTTCACGCCCTCGCCGATACCGTAATCGCGCTCGAAATCGCCCATACCGAGGTTATGGCTGTGAATATGCTGACCGGCTTGAATGTCCGACTTGGCGAAGCCGATGACCTGGTTGTAGCGACGCACCGGAGCGCCGGCCTTGAGGTCGTGCGCCGCCATCTTGTGGCCGTTGGGGATCAGGTCGCGCACGGTCACGCTGTCGGCCCCATTCTCGTCGGCGACCGAATTGCCGGGAACGAGTTGCTGGGTCGCAATCAGCACGTCGTCATTGGCGTGCAGACGGATTACGGAAGACTTGCTCATGTTCTGCTCCGGAGGAAGGAGATGAAGATTGGTATTGCAAGAGCGGCACCCCGGGGATATCGCCGGGGCGCCACCTGACGCTCCAGGGAGTTACAGCTCGCCCATCGCCGTCTTGACGCCGACGGCCTGGATACGCGCCAGTGCCGCCGCGGTCTGCTCGGCCAGGCCGGGCACGCGGGTCAGGTCCTCACCCCACAAGCGGGTGTCGGCCAGCAGCGTCGCCGCCACCTTGGCCGCATCGCTGCTGCCTGCCCATGCCGCATTCATGATCTGCAGGATGTCGGCATTGTCCTTGATCGGATAGGCACCCGCGTCGCGTTGGCCGACGTAGTCGCCGTTGGCCGCGAAGCTGCCGCGATAGAAGTTGAGCAGGGCCGCCAGCGAGAACGACAAGCCGGCCGGCGCCTTGCCATGCTGCGCCGCATAATCCTTGACCGTCGGCAGCACGCGCACCGTCCACTTCGAGACCGAGTTCAACGCGATCGAAATCAGTTCATGACGGATATGCGGATTGGCGAAGCGCTCCATGATCGTCGCGGCATAGGCCTTGCGCTCGGCATCGGGCAACGGCACGAACGGAACGATTTCCTCGAACATGACACGGTCAAGATACTTCGAGACGACCGGGTCCTCGGTCATTTCGCGCACGGTGTCGAGCCCGGCGCAATACGAGGCGAGCGAGCTGGCCGTGTGCGCGCCGTTGAGGATGCGCACCTTGCGCGTGCGGTACGGTTGCAGGTCGTCGGTCCAGACGACGTCGATACCGGCCTTGTGCAGCGGCAGTTCCTCGGCAATCTTCGCCGGACCTTCGATGCACCACAGCAGGAAGGGCTCGGCCGCCACCATCAGCGGATCCTTGTAACCGAATTCGGCGTACAGCGCTTCGGCTTCAGCCGCCGGGAATCCCGGCACGATGCGGTCGACGAGCGTATTGCAGAAAACGTTGTGCGCCTTGACCCAGGCAACGAAATCGGCCGGCAGTTTCCAGGCCTCGGCGAACTGCAGCACGAAGCTGCGCAGCTTGGAACCGTTGGTATCGATCAGTTCGCACGGCAGGAAGACGAGACCCGATTCCGGCGAACCGCCGAAGGCCTTGAAGCGTGCCAGCAACAGCGCCGTCACCTTGGCCGGGAAGTTGGCCGGGCACTTGCCATCGACATAAGCTTCATCGACGTAGGCGATACCGGCTTCGGTCGTGTTCGAGACGACGAAGCGCAGCGACGGATCCTGCATCGCCGCCAGCATCACATCCCATTGGGCATACGGATTGAGCGTGTCCTTGACGCAACTGACCAGGCGCTTGGTCTGCACCTGCTGACCGTTCTGCACGCCGCGCAGCAGCACCGTGAAGAGCTGGTCCTGCGCTTTCATCAGGTCGGCAATGCCGCGATCGAGCGGCTGCACGACGGTCACTTCACCGTTCATCAGCCCGGCGCCGTTGGCGACATCGACCATCCAGTCGACGAAGGCACGCAGGAAGTTACCATCGCCAATCTGCAGGATGCGCACAGGCTTTTGCGACGACGGCTGGCTCGCCTCGACCTTGAGCTTGCCCTCGGCAAGACTGGCCCTGTTCAGTGAATTCATTGACATTGCTCCGTAATTATTTTTCAGGAAGGATTCGCCCCGGACCCACCGCGCAACAGTCTCCCGTCATTTCGATGGCGAGCCGTGGACGCCCGATGGCAGCGCGTCACTATCGTCCCGGCCCGGAGGCTTGTCCAATGTTTATTCGACATAGGCATATGCGGTGTTCGCATGGCGACGCATGCCGCCGGCACACGTCGCCTTTGCCCATTTGATGCTTACAGCAGGCAGGTCACCTTGAGGAACTCGCCGGGGTTCTCGGCGATCGCCTTGACCATCGCCGGCGCCTCGTCGATCTGCACCGAGCAGGTCAGGAGATGCGACACGTCGATCTTCCCCTCCGAGATCAGGCGCAGGCTTTCGGGGAACATGCCAACGCTGTTGCGCGACCCGAAAATCGACAGTTCCTTGCGCGTGATCGTCGCCGTCGGCAGCGGAATCTCGTTCTTCGGCCAACCGGCCAGCGCGATGCGCCCGGCGAAGGCGACATATTCCAGCGTATTGCGGATCGCCCGCGCATCGCCGGAGGCCTCGATCACGGCTTCCGCCATGCGCCCGCCGGTGATCTCCTTGATCGCCGCGATCGAATCGACCGTCACCGGGTTGACCGCGTGCTTCACGCCCAGCCGGCGCGCCAGTTCGAGGCGTTCGTCGACCGGGTCGATGATGATCGGATGAGCGCCCAACGTCAGCGCGTACTGCGCCGCCAACAGGCCGATCTGACCAGCACCGGTGATCGCCACGTGTTCGCCGGCCTTGACCTTCGCCTGGCTGACCGCATGCATCGAAATGACGAGCGGCTCGGCCAGCGGCAACAGTTCCCAGGCGATGTTATCAGGCGCCTTGTGCACGAGATGGCGCGGATGCGTGATGCATTCGGCCATGCCGCCCTCGATATGCACCCCGCGTACCGTCAGGTTCTCGCAGCAGTTGGTGTGGCCGATCGAACACGGATAGCAGGTGCCGCAATAGACATAGGGCTCGATGATGACGCGGTCGCCCGGCATCAACTCGGTCTCGTTCTCGGGCACTTCGAGTACTTCACCGGCGACTTCGTGGCCGATCGTGCGCGGATAGCTGACGAGCGGATTGACGCCGCGGTAGGCGCCGATGTCCGAGCCGCAGATGCCGGCGCTACGCACCCGGATCAGCACCTCGTCCTTGCCGCGCTTCGGCTCGGCAATGTCGGCCAGGGCGATTTCGCCGGGACTTTTCAACAATACGGATTTCATACTTTCTCCTTCAAATTACATCGGAACCCAGTTCGCCAGTACCAGCGACAGCGGCGGATAGAACGTCGTCACCATCAGCGTGACGCCAAGCGCGATATAGAACGGCAGGATTTCCCGCATGTATTCGTCGAGTTTGACGCCGGTCAGGTTGCAGGTCAGGAACATCGTCGTCCCGAAGGGCGGGGTGATCGCGCCGATCGAGAGATTGAAGATCATCATGATGCCGAAATGCACCGGATCGATGCCCAGCGCATGGACGGTCGGCATCAGGAGCGGCGTCAGCACGATGATCGCGGCATTGCCGTCGAGGAACATGCCGACCAGGATCAGCAGCACGTTGACAATCAGCAGGAACACCACCGGGCTCGTCGAGATGCTCATCAGCAACTCGGTCGTCTCAGCGGCAACCCCCTCCCAGGTGAGTATCCAGGCGAATCCGGCCGATGCCATCAGGATCAGCATGATCGAACCGTTGGCGCGCGCCGACTCGGCGAGCGCCGCCTTGACGTCGGCCCAACTCGTTTCCTTGTAGGCGAAGCCGACGATCAGTGCGTAGATGCAGGTGACGGCGCCCGCCTCGGTCGGGGTGAAGATACCGTAGCGGATCCCGCCGAGGATCAGGACCATCAGCATCAGGCCCCAGAAGGCCTCGATCGAAGCCTTGCCCATTTCGCCGAGACTCGCCATCTTCGGCCGCGTCGGCTTATAGCCGCGCTTGCGCGCGACATAGTCGACGGCGACCATGAGCAGGATCGTGCACAGGATGCCCGGCCCCATACCGCCCATGAACAGCTTGCCGATCGAGGTATCGGAGACAAACCCGTAGATGATGAGACCGATACCCGGCGGCAGGATCGGGCCGAGCAGCGCCGACGCCGACGTGAGCGCCGCGGCGAACGGACGGCTGTAGCCGTTCTTGCTCATTTCCGGCACCAGCACCTTGCAGATCATCGCCGCATCGGCCAGACCGGCGCCCGACGGTCCGCCGATCAGGGCACCGAGCACGACGTTGGTCTGCGCCAGACCGCCACGCATGTGGCCCGACAAGGCGTCGGCCAGTTTGAGCAGGCGGTTGGTGATGCCGGTGTAGTTGAGGATCGAGCCGAGCATCATGAAAAAGGGAATCGCCAGCAAGGGCAGGTTATCGGCACCACCGATCATGCGTTGCACGACCATGATCGCCGACATGTCATTGGCAATGAAGAAATAGGCGAAGGTCGCAGCGCAGATGGCGAAGGCCACCGGCACATTGATGGCGAACAGGCCAAGCATCACCAGAAAAGCAATCAGAACGCTCATTGTGCGGGCTCCACGGATTCGTCATCGAGATTGGTCGTGTTTTTCTCGCCGCGCAGGCTGTTCCAGAACATGCGACCGTAGTACATCAACATAAAGAAGCAACTGACCGGAACCGAGGCATCGACGTAGCTGTAAGGAATGCCGAGAATCGGCGTGAGCTTGGTCTGTCCCTTGATCGTCAGCAGGATGCCGAACCAGATCAGCAACACCAGCGTCACCAGCACGACGAGATCACCAAAGATGCTGACGGCGCGTTGCCACTTCGACGGAAAGCGCCGCACCAGCACATCGATCGAGCAATGGCCTTCGACGTGCACCACGGCGGAAGCCCCGAGCATGGTCAGCCAGACGAAGGTAAAGACCGTCACCTCCTCGACCCAGCCCCAGGGCCTGCCGACGACGTAACGCATGAATACGTTGGCACAGGCGAGCAGGATGATGAAAGCCATCGCTGTCATGCCGAGAAAGTTGTCGAGCTTTCTCACCAGATTGTAGAAACTTCTGAGAATTTGCATAAAAATCACCTGTCATGGGGACGACGAGATCTCTGACGCAGCAAAGACGGCGTCATGATCGAGGACCCTGAGGGCAGAGAGGAACCGGAATGCGGTCGGGAGCCGCGGAGGCTTCCCGACCGATGCGTGGATTACTTGTGGCCGATGATCGAATAGACCTTGTTCATGACTTCAGGCGGGAACTCCTTGTTGAAGCGTGCCGGGAAGTCCTTCATCGCAGTCTTGAACGCAGCGCGGTCGACCTCGACGATCTTGACGCCCGCCGCTTCCATCTTCTTGACGGCGTCCTTGTCGGCGATTTCGTTCTCCTTGTCGAGGAACTTGCCGGCCTCTTCGCCGGTTTCCTTGAGCATCTGGACGATTTCCGGCGGCAGCTTCTTGATGAAGCCGGTACCGGCGATCCATGACGACAGGTTAACCTGGTGCTTGGTCATCAGCAGGAACTTGGCGCCTTCGAACATCTTGCCGCCGTAGAGCACCGGGATCGGATTCTCGGCGCCGTTGATGACGCCCTGCATCAGCGCCGGATAGGCTTCGGCCAGCGGCATCGGCGTTGCCGTCGCGCCCATCGCATTCATCATTTCGTTCGACAAACGGATGTTCGGCACACGGATCTTCAGGCCCTTGAGATCTTCGGGCTTGGTCGCTGCCTTGGTCGCCAGCATGTTGCGCACGCCGTAGATCCACTTGCTATGCACGATGTACAGGCCCTTGGCTTCGAGCTGCTTGGAGAGATCCTTGAAGAGATCGCTGTCGACGAGCTTGAAGAGCTGTTCCTTGTTGTCATAGATGTACGGCAGATAGGTGACGCCGAACGCCGGCACGTAATCCATCAGGAAGCCGCCATCCGAAATCGTGATGACGTTCGAGCCGATCGTCAGCTGTTCGGTCACGTCCTTCTGCGAGCCAAGCTGCGAGCTCGGGAAATACTGGAACTCGACCTGCCCCTTGCTGCGTTCCTTCATCAGGCGGCCCCACTCGCGCACCGCCTTGTCGTTGGGTTCGCCAACGTTATTGCCGTAAGCGATCTTGATCTTGATCACGTCGGCAGCCATCGCCGAGCCGGCCGCCACACACAAGGCCACGCTCATGGCGCAGGCCATCAATTTCTTGGAAAACCCTGAAATCATTGTGCATCCCCTTTTCTTTGAGTTAAACGGAATCCTCTCTCAACCTTCCGGCACAGCGCTTCCGCACGCGATCGCGCATCGTCGTCGCCGCCGCAAGGCGTGACCACTAATAGCAAACGTCATGCCACGGGTAAGTCCTTGTTTATTATCATCGCATTCATCGGCGTCGTTTCATTTTTGAAACATATGCAATTGCACTTTTGAAAATGCTTGTTATAGTGGCAGCTTCAGCCCATCCCTGCCTTGCCGATCATGACGCCCATTCTGCTACTGAGTCCGATGCAAAGCATCTCCGATCTCGCCCCCGAGGTCGCCGACGCGCTCGGCATCGACATCGACATCGAAACCACGGATGACGCCAGCGTCAGGAAAATCATCGGGCGCAATCCGCACATCGAGGTCGTCGTCACCCGCGGCGGACTCGCCGAGCAGGCCAAGCAGATTCCGGGCATCAGCGTCGTCGAAATCTCGATGTCGCTCAACGACCTGCTCGCCCAACTGAGCCAGCTCACTTCGGCCGGATTCAAGCGCATCGGCATTGTCAGCCGCGCCAATTTCTTCAGCGGCGCCTCCGGCGATTTCCCGATCCTCGACGTGCACGTAAGCATCCGGCCGCAGGCGGACGAAGCCGGCACCGAACGCATGGTCCGCCAGATGGTCGATGAGGGTTTCGAAGCCATCATCGGCTGCCGCGTCGCCTACGAAACCGCGCGCGCCCTCGGCGTCCGCGCGATCTTCCTCGAAAACGGCCGGACCTCGATCCGCAGCGCCTTCGAAGAAGCCCAACGCATCCTCGAAGCGAAGAAACGCGAGAAGCTGCAGGCCGCCCAACTCACCGCGATCATCGACAACATCGATGAAGCCGTCATCGCCGTCACGCCGAAGCGCGACGTCAGCTTCTTCAATCGCCATGCGCGCCGGCTATTCGCGCCGAAGCCGGGCATGGCGCCTGATTTTGCCCGCATCCTGCCGGTGCTCGATACCGGCGAGAAGGAGCAGGTCACCGCCATCAACGGCAACAGCGTCATCGCCCGCAGCATCCCGCTCGAATTCGACCACAGCATCCAGGGCACCGTCCTGACGCTGCACGAAGTCGCGCGCATCCAGGCGTCGGAATCGAAGATCCGCTCGTCGTTCCACCAGAAAGGTCTCGTCGCCCGCTATCACTTCAAGGACCTGGTCGGCGAGTCGGACGTCATGCAGCAGCTGATCGAGCGCGCCAAGACCTATGCCGGCCACGACTCGAACCTCCTCGTGTACGGCGAGACCGGCACCGGCAAGGAAGTCTTCGCCCAGAGCATCCACAACCACAGCAAGCGCAAACACGGCCCCTTCGTCTCGGTCAATATCGCCTCGATCGCGCCCAGCCTGCTCGAAAGCGAACTCTTCGGCTACGTCGACGGCGCCTTCACCGGCGCGCGCAAGGGCGGCAAGCCCGGGCTGTTCGAACTCGCCCACCGCGGCACCCTTTTCCTCGACGAGATCGGCGAACTGGCGCCGGAGATGCAAAGCCGCCTGCTGCGCGTGCTGCAGGAACGCGAGATCATGCGCATCGGCGATGACAAAATCATCCCGATCGACGTGCGCATCATCGCCGCGACCAACCGCGACCTCTTCCAGCAAACACTGGCCGGCTCGTTCCGTCAGGACCTCTACTACCGCATCCACGTCGTCGGCCTGCGCATCCCGCCGCTGCGCGCCCGCGTCGATGACATCCCGCAAATCTTCGAGCACTATCTGCAGCGCTTTTCCGCACAGACCCACCAGACCCCGCACCTGACCGCCAGCGCGCGCCAACTGCTCAAGTCGCGCCCATGGCCGGGCAACATCCGCCAGTTGCGCAACCTGGCCGAGGTCATCTCCTACCACGAAACCGAGCGCGTCGACGCCGAGCATCTCGCCGCGGCCCTCGGCGAACAGGAGCACACCGTCTCGGACACCGGTTTCATCGCCATCCCCGACCGCGGCACGCTCAAGGAGATGGAATCGGAGATCCTGCGCCACCTGCTCGCCAAGAACCCGGCCGACGCCGTCTGCCAACGCCTCGGCATCAGCCGCGTCACCCTGTGGCGCAAGATGCAGACCCTGGCGGTCTCTGCCTGAGCCCGCCGGCACGGCCGCCGCAGCGAAAAAAAATCAAGGCGCGCCGTGCAACAAAACCGGCATCTCCGTGTCCACCCGCACGGATAGACGCCCCGTCTGCCATAAAAACAACACGATTTCGATGCCCATGACCGCAAGCTCCCATCCGCCCCGCTGGCTCGGTTTTGCCGATGCCGCGGCGCTCCAGACCGCCGCCGTCGCGGCCATCGCCGACGCGGCGGAAGCCGCCCTGCGCCTGCGCGGGCGCTTCGACATCGTCCTCGCCGGCGGGACGACGCCGAAAGCCATTTACGCCGCCTGTCGCGGCCTCGCCACCGACTGGTCGCGCTGGCACTGCTATTTCGGCGACGAACGCTGCCTGCCCATCGACGACCCGGAACGCAATTCGGTCATGGCGCGCGCCGCCTGGCTCGACCACGTACCGATCCCCGCCGCCCAGATTTACGCCATCCCCGCCGAACTCGGCGCCACCAGCGGGGCCGTCGCCTATGCGCGAACCCTGAGCGGCGTCGGCAGCTTCGACTTCGTTCTCCTCGGCCTCGGCGAAGACGGTCACACCGCCAGCCTGTTCCCCGGCCATGCCTGGGGCGAGACCGCCGACGCGGCCGATGCGCTGCCGGTCTTCAACGCCCCGAAGCCGCCGCCCGAACGCGTCTCGATGAGCGCCGCCCGCCTCAGCCGCGCCCGCCGCGTCGTTTTCGCGGTCACCGGCGAAAGCAAGCGCACGGCCGTCAACGCCTGGCGCGCCGGCGAAGCGCTTCCCGCCAGCGCCATTTCCGCCGACAATGCAATCGAAATATTCTGCGAGCAAGGGCTTCTCGCGCCTTCCCCTTAAGGACATCACCATGGACATGATTGACCAGCACCCCGAACACTCTGACGCGCTTGTCATTTTCGGCGTCACCGGCGACCTGGCGCGCAAGAAGATTTTCCCGGCGCTCTATGCCATGGCCAAGCGCGGCGTGCTGACATTGCCGGTCATCGGCGTCGCCTCGTCGAAATGGAGCATCGCCCAGTTGCACGAACGCGCCACCGACAGCATCAACGAAAGCGGCGGCATCGACGACCCCGATGCCATGAGCGTGCTGCTCTCGCGCCTCACCTACGTCAGCGGCAACTACAAGAATCCGGAGACCTTCGCGGCGCTGCGCGAGGTGCTGGGCACCGCCGTCCGCCCGGCCTACTACCTGGCGATTCCGCCGGCGCTGTTCGAAACGATGATCCAGGGCCTGCGCGACTCGGGTCTCGCCGAAAACGCCCGCTTGATCGTCGAAAAGCCCTTCGGCCGCGACCTCGCCTCGGCCCGCGAACTCAACCGCATCGCCCGCAGCGCCTTCCCGGAAGACGCGATATTCCGCATCGATCACTACCTGGGCAAGGAAGCGATCATGAATATCCTGTACTTCCGCTTCGCCAACACCTTCCTCGAGCCGATCTGGAACCGCAATTACATCTCGAGCGTCCAGATCACGCTGTCGGAAAAATTCGGCGTCGAAGGCCGCGGCGCCTTCTATGAAACCGCCGGCTGCCTGCGCGACGTCGTCCAGAACCACCTGTTCCAGATCGTCGCCCTGCTCGCCATGGAACCGCCGGCCTACCGCGGCTACGGGGCCGTCCACGAGAAGACCGCCGAAGTCTTCCATGCCATGCGGCCGCTCAGCCCCACCGACATGGTGCGCGGCCAGTACGAGTCGTACCGCGCCGAAGCCGGCGTCCCGCAGGATTCCGACGTCGAGACCTACTGCGCCTTGCGCCTCTATATCGACTCCTGGCGCTGGCAGGGCGTGACCTGGTACCTGCGTTCGGGCAAATGCCTCTCGGAAACCGGGGCCGAAGTCGTCGTCCAGCTCAAGGCACCGCCGCAGCGGCTGTTCGCCGACTCACACCCCGACGGTCGCGCCAACTACCTGCGCATCCGCCTGTCGCCGCGCTCGGCGATTGCGCTGGCCGCCCGGGTCAAGCGTCCCGGCAAGGAATTCATCGGCGACCAGCGCGAACTGGTGCTCGTCGACGAGCAACAGGGCGCCGAGACACCGTACGAGCGCCTGCTCGGCGATGCCATGGCCGGCAACGGCGCCCTGTTCATCCGGCAGGACGCCGTCGAGGCGGCCTGGGCGGTCGTCGAACCGATTCTTGAGAACCATCCGCCCGTCGTCCCGTACTTCAGCCGCAGCTGGGGTCCGGAGTCGGCCAATCGGCTGATCGAAGCCGACGGCGGCTGGATCAATCCGATGCCCGAGTCCCGCCGCGAATAGGTGTCGATCCGGCACGCCGGAGCGCTGCTACAAACCGTCACGGAAACACCCAAGAACGGTCATAGACGCCCACCGCCGCATCACCCAAAATCTGGCCTCGGTCCGAGGCCGTTTACAATTGCGGCGAAACCCTCCCGCGCCAGAAACGGCCCGAATCGTCCGTCCGCGGAATCGCGCACATGAAAAGGAGACGAGAATGTATTCGGTTATTTGCAAAAAAACGGGCGAAATCCTGGCAAAGAATCTCACGCTTGACGGCGTCGACACGTGGATCTCGCGCAACGAGTCGCGCTACATGAGCGTGCGCACGGTCGGCATGACCGTCTTCGTCGCCAGCATCTCCTGACGACGCCCGACCGGGCCCCGATGAATTTCCTCGCCCACGCGCTGCTGGCGGGCGACCATGAGGCCGACCGCATCGGCGGCCTGATCGGCGACTTCATCAAGGGCCCGCTTCCGGGCACCCTGCCCACCGACCTCGCCGCCGGCGTCGCCCTTCACCGGGCCATCGACAGCTACGCCGAGCAACACCCCGCCTTCATCGCCAGCCGCCGCCGCATCAGCCCCGCACGCCGCCGCGTCGCCGGCGTCCTCGTCGATCTGTTTTACGACCACCTGCTGGCCCGCGACTGGGATCGCCACCACGACCTGCCGCTCGACGCCTACGCCGCACAGCGTTATGACGCCCTCGACACGCGCCTGAACGACCTGCCGGACGCCGCCCGCGACATCGCGCAACGCATGCGCGCCGGCAACTGGCTGTTCTCCTACCGCAACGTCACCGCCGTCGGCACGGCGATCGACCGCATGTCGATCTACCGCATGCGGCGCGCCAATCCGCTCGCCGGCGGCATCGACGAATTCTTCGCCGACCGCGAGGGTTTCGCCGCCGACTTCAACGCTTTTCTCCCCGATGCCCGCGACTTTGCCCGCGACCACTGCGCGCGCCGCAAGGCCTGAAGAATCCTGACACTGAACATGACCGCCACGCCGCTGCAACTCGCCATCGCCGACGGCCTGCTGACGACCCCGGACGGCGCCTCGCCCTTCGCCGAACCGATTTTCATCTTCAAGGGCACGACCTACGCGGCGCCAGACCTCGTCGCCAACCAACCGCCCGAGAGCGCCGAGACCCGCGTGAACGCGGCCTACGACAACGCAGTCGAAAACGGCCGGCGCTTCACCCGCGCCGAATACAATCTCGTCGCCCGCTTTTGCGGTCTGCCGTCCGCTAACCTGTGCTCCGGCGAATAGACGCCGGGACGAAATCCCGGTGCGATTCAGCGCTGCGCCGGAATGCAGCGCCCCCCGGTCATGCCGGGTTGCGCCAGCATCGACTGGCAGAGGGCGAGTTCGCTTGCCGGCGAATCTGCCTGCACGACAATCGCACTCTGGGGCAGAAGCAAGGAAGCGTGCACACCCGGCGCCCCACGCAAGGCGAGGGCAACCGAAGAATCCGGTGCCGTCTCGCAACGCGACGTAGTCGACAGGCACTCAGGACATTGCCGACGAACCGCCGCGCTATCGGCGGCAAGCACCGCCAGGCAGCGTTCCGACGATCCGAGCGGTGGTTTGAGCACGGTCAGACGAACGCCGGGCTGATCGATCTCGACGATCGGGAACGACAGACTTGCCGCGGCCCAGGTCACCAGCCCCCAGGCGAGCGCCGTGACCGTGGCAGCCCCTGCCAGCGTCAGGAACAGGACGCGCCCCCCGTGCCGCACATATGCCGACAGGCTGCGCCAGCCCGGCACCAGGCACGGCACGCTATTGGCATAAGCGGCGTACTCGTCGAAATGCCGGCGCAAAACCGACTCCTCGTAGCGCAAACGCAGGAACTGGAAGAACAGGATCGCCGCGAGCAAGACCACGCCGGCCACGCTACGAAAGCCCAGGTAGATCCCGAACAGCGAGATAGCCTCGGCGACGTAGAGCGGATGCCGGACCACGGCATACGGACCGCTGGTCACCAGCCTCCGCGCCTCGGGCATCACGCTCAAGGCCCGACCAAGGTGGCTGACCGAAACGATCGACAGCAGGTTTCCAAGCAGGATGAGGAACAGCGCAGCCTGATCGTACGCCGGATTCGACACGGCGCGCGGCAGCAGCGCCCAGCCGAATACCAGACAGACGCCGCACAGCGCGACAAGACGCGGCCAAGGCCCCTCGGATTTTCCGACCGGCCGCATGCGGACCAGATGAAAAACGAAGAGCAGAGCGAAAAAACTCAACAGGGCGACACGCGTGGCGACATTGCACAACACATCGAAAAATGCCGCCCCCCAGGCCGGATGCTCGTTCAGGTACTGCCGCAGATTTCCCACCTCCATCACGATGAAATACGCATTGAAGGCCAAAATCGGCAATCGCATCAGGCGATCATAGACGACCGATCCTGCAAAAACAGACAAGCATTTTTCCATGAATATCCTCAGGGCCGCGCCACAACGACGGCATGTCAAGTCGATATTGTATTTGACCTGGGCGCTCCGCTTGCGCATAAATGCCTCTTGAGTCCCAACCATCCCGACAGTCGCCCATTCCATGCCCCGTGACGTTCTGTACGCCCTGACCGCCGCCGCTCTGTTCGGCGCCAGCACGCCACTGGCGAAACTGCTCGTCGGCGCCATGCCGCCCATGCTGTTGGCCGGACTGCTCTATCTCGGCAGCGGCGTGGGCTTGGCGCTGATCCATGTTGGCCGCCGCGTTTTCAGCGACGCCGGCACGGGCCCGTCGCCGCTGTTGCCACGCGAATGGCCCTGGCTGCTCGGTGCCGTGCTCTTCGGCGGCATCCTCGGACCGGTCGCGCTGATGGCCGGACTGGTGCGGACGAGCGGCGCCACGGCGTCGCTGCTGCTCAATCTAGAAGCCGTGCTGACGGCCGCCATCGCCTGGCTGGCGTTCAAGGAAAACACCGACCGCCGGATCGTCCTCGGCATGGCGGCGATCGTCGCCGGCGGCATGATTCTTTCATTGACGCCGGCAGACGCCTCGCCCGGCGCCTGGTCGGGACCGGCACTGATCGCCCTCGCCTGCCTGTGCTGGGCGATCGACAACAACCTGACGCGGCATATCTCCGCGGCCGACCCGCTTTTCATCGCCGGCACCAAGGGGTTGATCGCTGGCACAGCCAACTGCGCGGCCGCGTTATCCCTCGGCGCCACGCTACCGTCAACGCCGGCAACAGCGATGACAATGGTAATCGGACTGGGCGGCTACGGCATCAGCCTCGTTCTCTTCGTGCTCGCACTGCGCGGCCTCGGCACCGCCCGCACCGGTGCCTATTTCTCGACGGCGCCCTTCATCGGTGCAGCGCTTTCGCTGCTCCTGCTCGGCGAGCGGTCTTCTGCCGAGTTCTGGCTGGCCAGCGCGCTGATCGGCATCGGCGTCTATCTCCACCTGATCGAGCGACACGCGCACGAACACACGCACGAAGCGCTGGAACACCGCCACCGGCATCGGCACGACGAACACCACCAGCACGAACACGCCGACGGCGATGACGGGCAGGAAGCGCACGACCACCTGCACGTACACGCCACGATCACCCACACGCACCCGCACACGCCCGACATTCATCATCGGCACCGCCACGACTGACATGAACGACAAATCGCCGCGAACCTTGCCGCCGGCAAGCGGTCATTCCGATAGACGACACACAGCGCCACCGGTGGCGTGAATATTGCTGGAAAATCGCCACCCCTCCGTGAAACAATTGCCATCTGCATGACATCGCACCCTGACCACCCGACCGCCCCTTCCTGGAGACTTTCAAAATGAGCCCATTCACCCTGCCCGATTCCGTTCTCGAGCAACTGATGCAGGATGATTCGCCGTTCGGCGACGCCACCTCCTGGGGCCTCGGCATCGGCGAAGAACCCGGCCGCATCATCTTCCGCGCGAAGCATGCCCAGACCGTGTGCTGTACCGAGGAAGCCGCCCGCATGGCCGTCATGCGCGGGCTTTCCGTCGACGGCTCGATCGAAGCGAGCGGCACGACGGTCGAACCGGGCCGCGTCCTCCTGTGCCTGACCGGCCGGGCCGTCGATCTGCAATCGGTCTGGAAACCGGCGCAAACCCTGATGGAATATTCGGCGGGCATCGCCAGCGCCACCCTCGACCTCATCGCCGCGGCACGGCGCGGCAACCCCGACATCGTCATTGCCTGCAGCCGCAAGCACATGCCGGGGGCCAAGGCGATCTGCCTCAAGGCCATCCTCGTCGGCGGCGCGGTGCCGCACCGCCTCGGCCTCTCCGAATCGCTTGTCATACTGGCGCAGCACCGCACCTTCCTGCGCGGCGAAACGCTCGACAAGACGATCGACCGTCTCCACCGCGACTGGCCCGAGCGCCGGGTGGTGATCGAAGTCAAGGGGGAAGCCGACGCCATCGCCTGCATCAACGCCGGCGCCGACGTCATTCAACTGGATCGCTGCTCGCCGCAAGTCATCGAAAAAGTGGCGCGGTACGCCGACGGACGCCCGGTCAAGATCGCGGCCATCGGCGGCATCGGCATTTCCAACGCCGAAACCTACGCCCGCGCCGGTGCGCACATCCTCATTACCAGCTCACAGTACAGCGCCAAACCCAAGGACGTTTCCGTCATCCTCGAACCAAACTGAAACATCGGCGCTGCCCGACGCTCAGGACGACGCCGGGCAGAGCGCTGCCAGCCGCTGGCGCAGCGGCGCCGGTATGTCGGTCTTGACGCGCCGGACCGGGTCGAAGCACACCAACTCCGCCTCGGCCTCGGCGGCCACCGCGCCGTCCGCCTTGCGCACGACCTGATACGAAGTCGAGAAGCGATCGACACCGATCGCGTCGATCTTCACCCCGGTCACTACAACATCGCCAAAGCCCAGCGGCGCCTTGAACCGGCAAGCGGTCGAGGCGACGACGATGGTCACGCCACCGGCCACCGATTCGTCATACTTGCCGATACGGCGATAAAGCTCGACACGCACATTCTCGACGTAGCGGAAATACCAGATGTTGTTGACGTGCCCGTTGGCATCGATCTCGCCCCAGACGACCGGCTGTTCGACCGTCACCGGAAAATCGGAAAGCATCGCGCGGACCATGGCCGCTCCTCTCGTGCAGGAATCATCGACACATTGTAGCCGCCGGCGGAGCGCCCCGAGGCGAGGCGAGAAACGCCGGCCTCAGCCCAGTCCGGCGAAAAGCTCGCGGCGGGCCGCCGAGATGATTGCCTTGACGGCGGGATGCGTCAGCCGGCGCTCGACCGAAATGGCGAAGAATTGCTCGACGACATCGCCGGTCCGGCCGATCTCGACGACGCCATACTGCTGGCATACCTCCGTGGCAATCACGAGCGGCGCGGCAAAGATGCCGACGCCAACCTTGCCGAACGCCTTGAGCAGGGCGCCGTCGTCGAACTCGCCGACCGATCGGGGCCGGACTGCCTGCTTCTCGAACCAGCGCAGCAGATGCGCCCGCACGGCCGCGTCCTTGCCCGGAAGCAGCATCGGCGCGCCGTCCATGCAGGACGGGAATTCCCCCTTCAACTTGCCAGCCAGCTTCTTCGACGCAAAAAATGACATTGGCGATTCGCCGAGCAAGTGGCTGAACCCACGGATACCGAGATTCTGAGGAATCGGGCTGTCTGCGATGACAATATCCTGGTTAAGGATGGCCAACTCGGCCAGCAAAGTCGACAGTTTCCCTTCCTGACACTGGATGAAGGGCGGATTCTTCATGCGAACGGCCGGTTCAAGCAGGCGATAGGCGATCGACTTCGGCACGGCATCGGAAACACCGACGCGAAACGACGGGGGGCGCCCGGCAGTCGGCTGGTCGATGATCTCCTGCAACTCCTCGCCGATCGAGAATATACGATCCGCATAGTCAAAGACGACGCGCCCGGACTCCGATAAATCCAGGCGATGGCCGACACGATCGAAGAGTTTGTAGCCGAGGACATCCTCGAAATAGGTGATCTGGCCGCTGACGGTCTGCGGCGTCAGATGCAGCCGCTCGCCTGCGCGCGAGATTCCTCCGGACTTGGCAACCATCCAGAAGTAGTACAAATGCTTGTAATTGAGCGCACTCATGGATTCACCGTCTTTCGGTTTATTCGAAAAACATTTTAATTATATTCGAATTTACAAGAAGATCGATCGCCCCTAATGTGGCTGCAACGACCGGAGAGATGACAGCAACAGCGGGAAGCGGCAGGCGGCAACACGCCACGACATCCCGGTACGGCTGAAATGCATCGAATCCGTCAGCCATTGAGGAGGTGTGCCAAATGGAATTTCTCAGCTTCGAATTCTTCGCCGCCCTGGCGGCCATCGTCGCCATCGATCTGGTGCTTGCCGGCGACAACGCAATCGTCATTGCCCTCGCCGCACGCAACGTCCGCAAGGACTTGCAGAAGCGCGCGATGATCTGGGGCGCCGGCGCCGCCGTGGTAATGCGGGCGGCGATGACCATCGCCGTGGTGTGGTTGCTCAGCATCCCCGGACTCCTGTTCGGCGGCGGCGTGCTGCTTGCGTGGATCGCCTTCAAGCTGCTGCTGCCCGAAAACGGACACGGCAGCAGCGAAAAGAACATCGCCGCCCCGGCGTCGTTCTGGGCCGCGATCCGGACGATCGTCGTCGCCGACGTCGTCATGGGCGTCGACAACGTCCTCGGCGTCGCCGGCGCCGCGCACGGCGACTTCATCCTGGTGGTCGCCGGCCTGCTGATCAGCGTTCCTATCCTGGTCTGGGGCAGTTCCTTCCTGCTCAAGTACATCGAGCGCTACCCGGTCATCATGTATCTCGGCGCCAGCGTGCTGGCGCTGACCGCGGCGAAGATGATCGCCTCCGAACCCTTCCTCAAGCGGCAACTCGCCGACGCACCGATCGCCACCTTCCTGCTCTACGCGACGGTCATCGGTGGCGTGCTGTGGGCAGGATTCGTGCATAACCACCGCAGGATCGAGTCGAAGATCAGCGCGAGGGTCTCCGACTTTAGCGCCCGCAGTCGCCGGGCATCTGACTCGCACGCTTGTCAAGGAGATCTCATCATGAGAAAGATACTGGTTCCGATCGCTGGTGCTGAAAACGCGACCCTGGTCGTCCCTCACCTGATTCGCGAATTCCGCGCAAATCCGGCCCTCCGGATTCATCTGCTCAACGTGCAGCCGCGCTTCTCCGCCTATGTCACGCGCTTCATCGGCAAGACCGACCTGAAGGAATACACGCAGTCGCAGGGCCGGGCAGCCCTTGCAGCGGCGCAGAAGGCGCTCGACGCCGCCGACGTTCCTCACACCTCGCACATCGAGGTCGGCGACAAGGCCGCGGTGATCGCCCGGATGGCGGAAGACCTGCATTGCGATCACATCGTCATGAGCACCGCGCGCAAGAACACGCTGACCCGAATGGTCGAAGACTCGGTCACCAACCGGGTGCTCGAACTGACGACGGTGCCGGTCGAAATGATTGCCGGTGCGCCGCCGTCGAACATCGAGCGCTACGGCATTCCGGCCGCGCTGGCGAGCATCCTCGGCCTCGTGTTCCTCGCCGCTGCGGAGTGAGTCGCCATGCGCCGCACGAAGCGAAGTGTCCGGCATAAAGCAGCGACGCGTTTCGGGGCGGCCGCTTCGCCCCGGCCCTGGCGATGCCCGGCGCCCCCCTCGCCGGCGTCGCCGGGGGGTGCGGGGCCGGACGCTACTTGCGGCTGACCATGAAGACGCCGAACAGCACCATCGCCGTACCGGCGGCCTGCGCCAGCGACATCGGCTCGCCGAGGATCCACCAGCCGAAGAAAATGGTCAGCACCGGACCGAGCGTACCGATCAGCACCGAGCGCGCGATGCCGATCCGCCGGATCGATGCGGACTGCATGAACATCGGCAGCACCGTCGAGAAGACGACGATGGCAATCACATAGCCGTAGATGCTGGCGGGAAGGTCGTAGGCGCTGAGCGGCTGGCTGACCAGCGAATGGAACGCCGCGGCCAGGGTCGAGACGATCATCACGAGCGCCGTGAAACGGGTCGAACCGAGGCGCGAAATCATCGGGCCGCTGCCCGACAGGTAGAGCGAATAGGTCACCGACGAGCCGAAGACGAGTAGGCTGCCGACAATCACCTTCTGCATGTCGCCGGAAAACTCGAGATCGTGAACGAAGGCGAGGCCGATGCCGACATAGGACAACAACAAGGCGGCGATCTCACGCCGCTCGAGCCGTTTGCCCATGAAGAAGACGCCGATCAGGATCGTCAGGGTCGGATAGGTGAACAGGATCAGACGCTCCAAGCCGGCGGAAACGTACTGCAGTCCGAGAAAATCGAACAGGCTGGCGCCGTAGTAGCCGAGCAGACCGAGGACGACCAGCATGCCCCAATCGCGGCGCGTCAGCGGCGGCGCGGCGCGGCTCGACGTGATGCCGAGCCAGACGAAGGCCGGCAATGAAAGCAGCATGCGCAATGACAGGAGCGTCACCGGACCGACCGGCGCCGCGCCCGGGGCGGTATAGGCCAGCTTGATCAGGATCGCCTTGAACGAGAAGCCGAAGGCCGCCAGGATGGCAAGGCCGACGCCGATGCGGTCGGAAGACCAGTTTTTCCAGAACATATCGCCACACAATCACGCCCGGGAGCGCACCTACCCGCGCCCCGATCGTCATACATCCGCCGAAACCGGCAACCCCGGCATACTACACCCGCTGCACCGGCGAACGTCATGGGCATGTCGCCGGAGATCGGACGCGACTGCCGGACCCGGGGTTCCGGACACGGCGCAAAGCAGCCCCGCCCGGCAAGCGGCGTTGAAAGAGACGAGGCTGGGCGGCAGGCGGAAAATCCATCCCGCCGCCCGCAGACGCTGCCGCCTACTTCGCCTTGAGCACCAGTTCGCCGAGGTTCTGGCTGGCGAAGGCACGCACTGCCAACTCGAGCGGCGCATAGCCAACATGCTCGACGTTGACGACGTAGCCCTCGTTGGTCTCGAGATCGCGGAAGGTGAAGTCGCCGAAGCAATCGGTCAGCGTCTCCTCGATCTTCTTGCCGGTGGCATCCTTCAGCACGACCTTGACACCCGAAGCGCATTCGCTGCCGCGGTTCGAGAACAGCACTTCGCCGGCGATGAACACTTTCGGCAGACCCGAGTAACACACCGACGGGCCGGTCCCGAATTCGGGCTTCAGGGCTTCGAGCTTGCCGGCCTTCTCGGCCAGCATGCGCGACACCGGGCTCGTCACATCATCGAGATCGCCGAAGACCAGCGCACCGGTCGGGCACACCTCGGCGCAGCGCGTGGTCTTCTCGCCGGCATCGAGCATATGCGCGCACATCGTGCACTTTTGCGGCAGGTCGGCATCCTGGTTCCAGTAGACGACGCCGTACGGGCAGGCATCGACCATGGCCTTGCAACCCTTGGCCTTGACCGGATCGATGATGACGATGCCGTCGGCGCGACGATAGACCGCCCCTTCCGGCGCCACCTTGGCGCAGGCCAGCGAGTTGCAGTGCTGGCACAGTACCGGCACGTAATCGACCTTGACCTTGGTGCCGGACCCTTGTTCGACTTCCTTCACGCGGATCCAGCTGTGCCCGCCGTGCGGCTGAGCCGCCGCCGTGGGCAGATGGTCGTTGCCGACAAACTCGTCCTTGCAGGCGAGAAAGCAGGAGTGGCACCCCGTGCACTTTTCAATATCAATTCCAATTCCAAATCGAGCCATTTCCTTACACTCCCCACTTTCTGATTTCAACGAGGCATGAATTCGGCGCCATGCCCGGTACGTTCTTCGACAACATGCGTGACGGCGTCAGCAAGGTGACGCAACCGCCGCGGTCGGTCGAACCCGGCTTGCCCGGCACCAACGGATCGTACTTCGCGCCCGAGGCGTAGCTGTGGATGACACCGGGCTGGACACGCTCGGTCACGACGGCGCTGCCGAGCACCGAACCGCGATCGTTATAAAGCTCGACGATGTCGCCGTTGCTGATGTTGCGTGCCTTGGCATCGGCCGGATTGAGGCGGATCGGCCACCAGCGGTACCCGTTCTTTTCGACGCGGTGCAGCGGAATCTCATCGACCCAGGTCGTATGATTGTCATAAGCCGTGTGGAACGAAAAGCGCGGATGCGGGCTGATCAGTTGCAGCGGGTACTGCTTGAACAGTTCGCTGTCATAGCCTTCCCAGGACGCATGGAAGCTCGGCACGATGCTGCGCTCGGTGTCGTCCGGGAACGCCTTCTTGAGACTTTCCGAAGCGAACTCGATCTTGCCGGAATAGGTGCCGAGTTCCTTGGCCTTGTCGGTGCCGCGCTTCGGGTTGCCGGTATCGGGCGTATCGACGTCACGCCCTTCGGCATACCAGCGCAGGCTCGGCGTCGACTTGTAGTCGTCGGGCACCGGCACCAGGTGGTAGCCCTTCTGGTTGAACTCGTCCCAGCTCACCGTCTTTGCCACGTCCGACGATTCGTAGAAGAGCTTGGCCCAATCGTCCTCGCTGTTGCCCTCGGTGAATAGCTCCTTCATGCCGAGCCGGTCGGAGAGCAGCGTGAAGATCTCGTAGTCGGACTTCGACTCGCCCAGCGGTTCGACCGCCTTCTGTTGGCGCACGATGACGCGGTAATTGTTGCCGATATGCGCGTTGGTCGTGTAGCCGCCGCAAGCCGCCCATTCGCCGATGTCATTGCGTTCGAGGTTGGTACAGGCCGGCAGGATGACGTCGGCGAACTTCGTCTCGCTGCTGAACCAGCAATCCTGGTTCACCACGAACTCGAGGTTCTCGCTCTGGTACATCTTCACCCACTTGTTGGTGTCGACCATGGTGCCCATGAACGAGCCGCCGTAGCGATAGAACATCTTGACCGGCGAATGTCCTTCCATCGGGTAGATGTTGCGCTTGAACTGCTGCTCCAGGCTCTGGCCGCAGAAGCCATCGCCGAGGAAGTCTTCCTTGCCGTTCAGGATCGCTTCCGGCAGGGTCAGGCGGAACAGGCGCTGCTTCGTCTGGTTCATCAGCGAGAGCTTGTTCTTGGCGATACCGGACTTGCCCATCTGGCCGCGCGGTTCGGCATAGGCCGGGAACCAGGTCGTCGAATCGGCCGGCGCGCCCATCGTCGCCCCCCAGATCGAGACACCCGGCTTGCCCAGGCCCTGCATCGCCTGCAGACAGACCATCATGCGCGCCCACTCGGTCCCGTAGGCGGTACGACAGGCGCCGCCTTCGCCGCCGCGGCAGCCGCTGCTCAGGCTGGTGCGCTTCGAGGCCCACTCGCGCGCCAGCGCCCGGATCTTGCGCGCCGGAATGCCCGATTCCTCGGCCGCCCATTCCGGCGTCTTGGCGCGACCGTTGTCGCTCAGGCCAAGGATGTAATCCTTGAATTCGTCGAAACCCTGCGTCTTGTCGGCGACATATTCCTTGTCATAGATGCCTTCGGTGATCCAGACGTAGGCGATCGCCATCGCCAGCGCCGTGTCGGAACCCGGCCGCGGCGGCAGCCAGGTACCGTCCATGGCAGCGTTGGTGTAGTTGTAGAAGGGATCGATAAAGACCGTCTTGATGCCCTTTTCCTTCAGCCACTGGCGCCAGATCGCCGATTCCTGGCCGCTGTAGGTGCCGCGCGTCGTGTCCGGATCGTTCGACCAGAAGACGACCATCTCGGTGTTCTTGAGCACGTCCTCGAGCAGGTCGAACTGTTCCGGCATGCCCAGGCGCCAGTAGAAGCCGTAGGTATGCGTCGCGCCCCAGTGCCAGCCCTCCCAGCTGTCGGTATTGTCGAGCACCGGCGTGTAGTTGAGCATGTTCATGAAGCGCGAGAACGGCCCCATCTTGTAGCCGACGACGCCCCAGTTGTGGTGCGACGAGGTCATGCCGGTGATCGACGAGCCGCCGTAGGTATCGGTCAGGCGCTTGATTTCGCCGGAAACGATGTCGAGCGCTTCGTCCCAGCTGATTTCGACATAGCCGGACTTGCCGCGATTCTGCGGGTTGCGCTCGCCCTTCGGATCGAAGTCGACACGCTTCAGCGGGCGCAGGATGCGGTTGTAGGAATCGAGCCGGTTGCGTTCGGCATGCACCGGCGGCGACAGGCGCACGGCCTTGGGCGGCGAATACTTCTTGCCGCCGGCCTCAATGGTCCAGGGCTTGTATTCCGATTCCGGAACCTGCAGAGGCCGCACGCGGACGACCTTCCCATCCTTGACGTAGACGGAGATCGGTCCGCCGTTCGTCATATTGAAATACATCTTTTCCTGGTTACTCATTGTGGTTTGCCTCCATGATTCCTGCTGTCAGTTGTCTATTTGGGCGAGAACAGCACCATCTTCGGTTTCTTGACCATCGAAGCCACCAAATCGGTGATATTCCCAAAAGTCATGCACGCGGCCTGGCAATGTTTCACGCAAGCCGGCAATTCGCCGTGCGAAGTTCTCTGGTGACACAAATTGCATAAATCGGTCGGAAACGGCAGGTAGGTGATTTCCATGCGCTTCTCGGAAATCTGCTGGGTGAATTCATTCACCTTGATGCCCCACTTCCCTGCCGGGTACTCGTGCTCCTGCTTGCAAGCCACTTCGCAGCTATGACAGCCGGTGCAGAATTCGTAATCGATCAACAGTCCCTGCTTTTCCATCACTCGCCCCTCCCTTCCGCCGCGCGGACGCGGACCAGGGTCGTCTTGTAGGCGCCGCCCCCATAGCCGGACTTGCTTTGCGTGCCCATCGGCACCAGCACGTTGCAATTGACATCCCAGATGCCGAACAGATTGGGCTCGCGCCCTTCCGTTTCGGGCAGCCACCAGCCGTGCGGCACGCTGACGATGCGCGGATGCACGATCGGCGTCACCTTGGCCTTGCGCCGGATGGCGCCGCGATCGTTTTCGATCGTCACCCAGGCGCCGTCCTCGATGCCATTGGCTTTGGCGACGCTGGGATGGATCTCGACGATCGGATCGGGATCGCATTCGCGCAGCCACGGGATGTTCCGGTGTTCGGAGTGGAAGAACACCGAGGAGCGTCGTCCGCTTACCATGACAAGCGGATACTTGGCGAGCAGCTCGGGCGTGCGCACCTCGCTCTCCGGCGGTTCGGAAAAATAGGGCAGCGGGTCGAGCCCCCACTGGGCGTAGCTCTGGCTGGCGAACTCGATCTTGCCGGACGGCGTCCGGAAGCCGGGCTTGCCGTCCGGGCGCAACAAGCCGCGCTCATGGCGGCGATACGGGCGCGACGCGGAATTCTCCGGCGGCATCATCCAGCCGCCGGCATCGCGCAGTTCGTCGTAGCTCATGCCGGTCGGCTTGAGGCGGTCGTCGAACAAATCCTTGAGCGTCGGGAAGCGCTTGCCGAGTTCAGGATTGAAGCGCTTGGCCAACTCGAAATTGATTTCCCAGTCGGACCGGCATTCGCCGACCTGGACGGCCGGCGTGATGACCTGCAGCGGCGCCCACCAGGAACGGAAGCTCTCCTTCTCGGCGAGCGAGGCGACCGGCAGGACGATGTCGGCCACCGCCATCGTCGTCGGATTGTGGAAGAGGTCGGCCACCACCACGAAGTCCATCTTCTTCAGCGCCTCGTGGTGCAGGCGGGTGTCGGCCGCCTGGCCACCCAGCACGTTGCTGGTCTGAATCCAGCAGGCCTTGATCGGATAGGGCTCGCCGCTGATCATCTGCTCGACGGCGACGTCCGGCTGCGCCCAGCCGCGGAAATTGCGCACCATCGCGTATTCCTTGGCGCCGATCCGCTTCTCGTTGAGCCGGTTGACGAAATCCTCGCCGTACAACGCGTGCATTTCCTGCGTCGAGAACGGATAGGTCGTGACGCCGTACGCCGGCCGGGCGATGACATTGCCGCCAGGCACATCGAGATTGCCGGTCAGGCACCAGAGATGGTTGATCGCCTGTGCGACGGTGGTCCCTTCCGGACTCTTGTCGACAGGGACGCCCCAGTGGATCGCCGCCGGCTTGGCCTTGGCGTACATGCGCGCCGCGGCGATGATGTCTGCCTCGGGAATCCAGGTGATCTCGGCAACGCGACGGGGCGTGTACTCGGCCGCGCGTTCGCGCAGTTCGTCGAGGCCGACGGTCCATTCGGACACGAATTTCTCGTCGTAGAGCTTCTCGGAGATGATCACGTTGATCATCGCCAGCGCCAGCGCGCCGTCGGTCCCCGGCCGGATCTGCAGGAACATCTCGGCCTTGGCCGAGAACCAGGTCCAGCGCGGGTCGATGACGATCAGTTTCGATCCGCGCTTCATGCAGTCGACGATCCAGTGGCCGAAGAAGCCGTCCGGACAGCCCGGCGCCGGGTTCTGCGCCCAGATGACGATGACCTCGGGAACGCGGTATTCCGGGTCGTCATAACGTTGCGGCGAGAACTGGGCGGCATCGAGCACGGCGTAATCGCCCTGCGTCGCCATCATCGCACCGAGCCGCGGCGTGTAGCAGGAATGGCCGGCGAGTCCGAGCTGGATCCAGTTGGGACTGCCGTAGGAATAAGCCAGGAAGGAAATCGGCCCGCCGATGTCGCGCCCGGTGCCCTGGCAGAACAGCACCGATTCGGGGCCGTAGTCGTCCTTGATTTCGCGCAGGCGCGCCTCGATCGTGTCGAGCGCCTCGTCCCATGAGATGCGGACGAATTCGCCGCTGCCGCGCGGCCCGACCCGCTTGAGCGGGTGGGTGATGCGTTCCGGGTGATACATGTACTGGGTCAGCGCCAGCAGGCGCGGACAGGCGCGGCCCTGGCTGAAGGGATGGTTCTCGTCGCCCTCGACCCGGACCACCTTGTCGTCGCGGACGAACAGCTTGACGCCGCAGCCACCGTGACAACCGGGCCCGGGCGACCATGCCGTCGTTGTTACAACCTTGTCGTATTTCATATCGATATCTCCTGTCTCAAGCTGTGCGGTACCGCCGACGGCGACACAAAGCGGTCAACGATACCCGACTTGGGCACAAGACAGGCCGGACAGCACAAGGAGATCGAACGCCACATGATGATTGATTGCCAGTTCTTCGTCTGCTGAATTCGTTCGATTCGAGGGCGCGTCCGGTACGGATCAGACGATCAAATCCTGCTTCTCTTCCTGGGCCGGATCTTCTTCATCCGGCATCAGCACCTGCATCAGGTAAACCAGCGTCAGCACCGCGAAGCCGAAGGCGCAGGCGTACATGAACGGATACTTCGGGATGTACAGCACGGCCGAGGTCGTACCAGCCTTGACCTCCATTCCCGCTTTCTCGAAGGTCTGCCAGGTAATCAGCGCGAACATCGCAAGGCCGACCAGATTGACGCCGCGATTGGCCCAGTTCTGGGCCGATTCGGGCAGCATCTCGATCAGCGTGGTGACGCTGATATGGCCGTTCTTGATCTGCGTGTAGCCGAGGGCGAAGACGATGACCAGGCCCATGATGTATTCGACCAGTTCATACGAGCCCTGGAGCGCGACGTTGAAGAGCAGGCGCGACAAGATGTCGACGACGATCAGCAGCACCATGATCAGGATGAACCCGACACCGAGGATGTTGAGCAGCGCGCTCAGCTTGTAGATAGCCAGTTTTATCGATTTACCAACGTTCAAGATCTTCCCCTTAAATCTCACGACAGACACGTTCCGGAGGCGCCTCGCCGGCACCTCCGGCGCGCGGCATTACATCTGCTGCTTCCTGGCCTTCTCGATGCGCTTCACCGCCTCATCCAGGATGGCGAGGCCCGGCAGCTTCTTGGCTTCCTGGTCGGAGGCCCACTTGGTCCAGATGCTCATCGACTTCTCGCGCCACTTCGTCGTTTCCGCCGCATCCATCGGCACAATCTTGCCGCCGGCCTTGAGGAACTTGGCCGTCGAGGTCTTCTTCGTCTCGTCCCAGGCCTTGGCGAAGAGCTGGCTGGCCTTCTCGCCGCTTTCCTCGTCAAAGACCTTCTGCACCTCGGGCGGCAGCGAATCCCAGGTCTTCTTGTTCATGATCAGGAAGAAGACGCCCGAATTGACGTTGGCGTCGAGCGCCGATTTGAACACCTCCTGCAAGTTCATCATCTCGACGGCTTCCCAGGCCATCACGGCACCGTCGATCACGCCCTTCTCGGCCGCCTGATAGGTATCCGGCGCCGGCATCGCCATCGGACTCGCGCCGAGCGACTGCAGCATCGGCACCAGCGGACCGCCCGGCGCGCGGATCTTCTTGCCCTGCATGTCGCCCATCGTGAGGATCGGCTTCTTCGAGGTTACCGGCGCACCGTCATGCGTGTGCAGCGTCAGCACCTTGACGTCGGCGAACTCCTTCTTCAGGTACGGCGTCTCGTTGTACAGGTCCCAGACCACCTTGCTGCCGACGGTGGCCTTATCGACCCCCAGCATCGGCAAGTTCATCACCTCGGTCAGCGGGAAGCGTCCCGGGAAATAGGCGACGAACCCCCAGGTGATGTCGGCGATGCCCTTGATGACGTTATCGTAGGCATCCTGCGGCTTGCCGAGCGTCGCGGAGGGATAGATGTCGATCTTGACCTGGCCGCCGGTACGCGACTCGACCGCCTTCACCCAGGGGGCGAACCCGTTGGTGCACACGAAGGCAGTCGGCGGGTTGTGGTGCGCGAACTTCAGGCGGAAGGTCTTCTTTTCCGGATCGGCCGCGAATGAAGAAAAGGCGACCGATGCGGCGAGTGTTGCGAGCAATAGCTTAAGGCTGAATTTCATGCTTAATCCTCCTCGAATTTGAAACTTGGCAGCAAGTAATGAATGGTAAAAACCGGTTTGTCTTATTAAAGCGCTCACATCAGGACCGACGGCAGCCACAGGGCAAGGTCCGGAATGAGGAACATCAGGAACAACATGACGACGATGGCCCCCCAGTACGGCCAGATAGCCTTGTAGATCTGGGTAATCGGGATCGATTTGTCGATGCCGGCGATGATGAAGCAGTTGATGCCGACAGGCGGGCAGATCATGCCCGAGGCCATGACCAGCACCAGCAGCACGCCAAACCAGTAGGGATTGAACTGGAGGGCCGCCACCACCGGGAAGAAGATCGGGATCGTCAGCAGCAGCATCGCCAGTTCGTCCATCAGCGCGCCGAGGAAGATGTAGAGCAGGATGATGCCGAACATGACGATGTTGCGGTGGAAGGGCAGTTCGGCGAAGAACTGCGCCATTTCGCCCGGTAGCCGCGAGATCGCCAGGAAGTACCCGAAGATCATCGCGCCGGTGATCACCATGAAGATCATCGCCGAGGTCTTGCCGGTATCGAGCAGCGCCTGCTTGAGCATGGCGAAGCTCAGCGAACGGCGGAAGCCTGCGACCACCAGCGCGCCAAGCACGCCGACCGCCCCGCCCTCATTGACCGTGAAGAAACCGCCGAGCATGCCGCCGATCACCAGCACGATCAGGAACAGCAGGTCCTTGACGTGATAGAGCGACTCGAAACGTTCCTTCCAGCTGCACTTCGGCCCGCGCGGCCCCAGTTCCGGATTGCGCAGGACGACCAGATACGCCACCAGGAGATACAGGAGCAACAGCGTCAGGCCGGGGATGACCACCGCCGAGAACAACTTGCCGATCGACAGCGAGCACATGACACCGTAGAGCATCAGCAGCACGCTGGGCGGCACCATGGTGCCGAGCGTGCCGGCGCAGGCCACGGTCGCGGCGGCAAAACCGCCCTGGTAACCGAAACGCTTCATCTCGGGCAGCGCGACGATGCCCATCGTCGCCGTCGTCGCCGTCGTCGAACCGCACAAGGCGCCGATCCCGGTGCAGGCCACGACCGTCGACATCGCCAAGCCACCCGGCAAATGTCCGAGCCAGGTGAAGGAGGCCTTGTACAGGTCGTAGCTGAGCCCGGAGTGATAGGCCAGCTGCCCCATCAGCACGAACAGGACGATGACGCTCAGGCCGTAATTGGCGACCGTCGAATACGGCGTCGTCTGCAACATCCCCAGGGCGGCATCCATACCGGTAATGGCCGCCATGCCGAGAAATCCGACGACGGCCATCGAAATGCCGATATGCACCCCCATGACGATCAGGACGATCATCAGCCCCAATCCAAGCACACCCAATGTTACTGGTTCCACACTCACACTCCTCTGAAATCGCTTTTCAGGCTAATCATTTTTATGACAGCAAGGCGAATTCTCGAAAAACGGGATCTTCCGCTCATCAATTCCGGGACCGAAACCGGCACCACCGTGAATTGTCCCCTGCTGCACCACACAAACAATCGGTATCCACACAGGGCGCCAATTTGCAATTTATCGACCCCCAAGTCGACTGGTAATTTGTTATGCCCACTTGCCTTGGAGGAATACCGGAACCGGCCTGCCGCGGTATTACCGGGGGTTATCTCGTCATGAACAATCGCCAGTCGACGCTGGCCTGCGGGGCTAAGCATAATCGGATGCCGATCGGCATTCCGTCGGGGAGAAGGCATGCCAACACTATAGACGGGCGGGAGCGGTTTCCCGGCCGGAAAACCGCGAATTCTAGATGACAGCGGCGAAAACGATCAAATCAACAGGCATCAAATAATGACGCTGTCAGGAACGGAAAAACCCCGCAAAACCGCCCGCCAGACGGGCAATGCAAGGATATCGGGCAGACCATGACGACCCCGCCACTTTTCATTTTTGTCGGCCATTCGAACGCCGGCAAGACCACTTTTGTCGAGAAACTGCTGCCCGCCCTGACCCAACGCGGTCGGCGCGTGGCCACCCTCAAGCATGCGCACCATCCGGTCGAACTGGACACGCCGGGCAAGGACAGCTGGCGCTACAAGAACGCCGGTGCCGCACTCAGCATGCTGGTCACCGGTTCGGCGCTGCAACTCGTCGCCGACACGGTCGGGGCGCACGAACCGAAACACCTCGCCCGGCGCTTTCTCGGCGAGGCCGACCTGGTCCTGGCCGAAGGCTTTTCCCGTGCCGACGGCCCGAAAATCGAGGTATTGCGCCGCGACTGCGGCAAACCCGCCCGCTGCACGCCGGCCGACGGCCTGATCGCGCTGGTCACCGACAGCCCGGAAACCTATCCCGAACTGCCGCATTTCGCCCTCGACGACGTCGACGGCGTCGCCGATTTTCTGCTGGGCCGCGCCGGACAATGATTGCCGACTGCACCGCCCTGATCCTTGCCGGCGGCGACTCCAGGCGAATGGGCTGCGACAAGACGCGCCTGCAATTCGGCGGCCGGATCCTGCTCCAGCATGTCATCGACGAGCTCCGCCCGGTCTTTTCCCAGGTGCTGGTCAGCGTCCGCGAAGGCCGCAACGACATCCGCGTTCCCCAGGTACGCGACCGCAGCACGGGTAAAGGCCCGCTCGCCGGCCTGAGCGCCGGGCTCGCCCGGGTCAACACGCCCTGGATTTTCGCGCTGGCCGCCGACATGCCCTTCATCAACCCCGCGCTCATCGCGCGCCTGGCCCGCGAACGTCGCGACCACCAGGCCGTCGTCCCGGTCATCGACGGCTTTCCGCAGCCGCTGACGGCCTTCTACGCACGCTCGGCCCTGAACGAGATGCAGCGCACGCTCTCCGGCGGCACGGATTGCAGCTTGCGCGGCCTGCTCAAACGACTCGACGTCTGCTGGGTCGATGCGGAAAAGCTGCGCGCCGCCGATCCGGCCTTGCGCAGCTTTATCGATCTCGACACGCCCGAGGACCTGGCGCAAGCCCTCGCCACCAAGGAACCCAGCCTTGCCTGAACACACCCACCTGAGTCTCGCCGACGCCCAAGCACTCGTCATGGCCCACGCCCGTACCGGCGAGATCGAGGAAATCCCGCTCGAAAGCGCCCAGGGCCGCGTCATCGCGCGCGACATCCGCGCCAACCGCGACCTCCCGCCTTACGACATCTCGGCCATGGACGGTTTCGCCGTGCGCAGCGCCGACCTCGCCGCCGGAGGCGCGGCACTGCCCGTCGTCGCCGACATCAAGGCCGGCGACCGGCCGACCGCCGCCATCACCGCCGGTCAATGCGTCCGCATCATGACCGGCGCGCCGTTGCCCGAAGGCGCCGACGCCGTCGTCCGCTGCGAGGACACCCGCATCGACGCCGACGGTGCCGTCATTTTTCCGGCTGCGGTCCCGGCCGGCAACGATATCCGGCGACGCGGCGAAGTCATGCGCCGCGATGCCGTCGTCCTCGAGGCCGGAAGCGTCGTCACGCCCGGCGTCGTCGGCGTGCTCGCCACCGTCAAGTGCGCCCGTGTTCCGGTCCACCGTCGGCCGACGGTCGCCATCCTCGCCACCGGCGACGAACTCGAAGCACTCGAAGACGCCTTCGATGCGGACAGGATTCCCGAATCGAACAGCTACGCGATCCTCGCCCAGCTCCAGGCCATCGGCATCGCGCCGCAACGACTCGGCATCGCCGCCGACGACCCGGAAGCACTGCGCGAGGCGCTTTGCCGCGGGCTCGACCATGACATCCTGCTGGTCTCCGGCGGCTCGTCCGTCGGCGTCCATGACCACGTCCGCCCGGTCCTCGAAGCCTTGGGCGCCGAACTGCATTTCTGGCGGGTGGCGATGCGCCCGGGCCATCCGCTCGTCTTTGCCACGCACGGCGATTGCCGGATCTTCGGCTTGCCGGGCAACCCGGTATCGAGCATGGTCTGCGTCGAAGAATTCGTCATCCCGCTGCTGCGTCGACATCTCGGCCACCGGCAGTGTTATCGCGAAACCGTCCCGGTCCGGCTGGCCCGCAACTTCAAGCACGCACCCGGTCGCTGCGAATTCGTCCGCGTCACGCTGACGCCCGACGCCGCCGGGATGCTCTGGGCCCGATCGACGGGTTCGCAAAGCAGCGGCGACCTGCTGTCGATGGCCATGGCCGACGGCTTGCTGTTCATCCCGGCAACCAGCGACGGCCTGGCGGCCGGCGAAATCGCTCGCGTCCAGCGCATTGCCTCGAATCGTTTTCAGGAAACCGCGCTACCCTGAGCGGGCACCGCCATCGGCGCGGGAAAGGTGCAGGAGGGGGGCAGGACAGGCGCGGGAAAATGCCCGGCTAACCGCCGATATACGACATCTCGATGCGTCTGGCCGGACTCCGCGTCGCGTCGTGCCGCAGTTGCGAATAGCGGTCGCTGCGCTGCTGCCAGGTCTGCCGGATCAGGCCGACCATCTCGTCGTCATCGGCACCTCGCCGCAGCGCCGTGCGCAGATCGTTTCCGGTCGAGGCAAACAGGCAGGTGAATAACTTGCCGTCGGTCGACAGGCGCAGGCGGGTGCACTCATGGCAGAAGGCTTGGGTCACCGAAGCGATGACGCCGATTTCGCCACTGCCGTCGGCGAATGCCCAGCGTTTGGCGACCTCGCCGTGGTGCCTGGCCGACAGCGGCTGGATCGGAATCTCCTGGTCGATGCGCGCCAGAATGTCGCGCGCCGACACGACATCGTCGAGACGCCACTGGTTGCGGTTGCCGACATCCATGAATTCGATGAACCGGACAATGACGCCGGTATTGCGGAAATAGCGCACCAGCGGCAGGATCTCGTGCTCGTTGACGCCGCGCTGCACGACCGTGTTGACCTTCACCGGCGCGAGCCCGACCGCCTGTGCCGCAGCGATGCCGTCAAGCACCGTCCCGACCGAGGCGGCCGCATCGGTGATGCGCCGGAACGTCGGTTCGCTCAGCGCGTCGAGGCTGACGGTCAGCCGCGACAAGCCGGCGTCCTTGAGCTGGCGGGCGCGTTTGGCGAGTTGCGTGCCATTGGTGATCAAGGCCACTTCGACGGCGTCGCCGCGCGCATCGCGCAGCCGGGCCAGCTTCTCGATCAAGCCTTCGAGCCCGTGGCGCATCAGCGGCTCGCCGCCGGTCAGGCGGATTTTGCGGACTCCCAGCGCAACGAACAGGCGGGCGAGGCGATGGATCTCCTCGAAACTCAGCAGCTGGCCATGCGGCAGGAAAGAGAATTTGGTGCCGATGGCATCGCGCGGCATGCAATACGTGCAGCGCAGATTGCAGCGATCGGTCACCGAAATCCGCAGATCGCGCAAAGGGCGGCCGAAGGCATCGACCAGAAACTCACTCTTCATGCTATTCCCACGCCCGCGGAAACCCGGCGCCGTGCACACAGGCAGCCGGACGCCGCCCCGGCGCGCTGCGCGACGGAAAAATCGCCGCGCCCGCCTCTCCCGCGGCGAAAAAAATGGGCCGGAGACTGAACCACGTCCCGGCCCACCACGGAGATTACTGCTGCTTCTTGAGACCGAGCATCTGACGCGCTTCTTCCGCCGTCGCGATCTCGCGGCCGGCGACCTTGCCGAACTCGACGGCACGGGCGACGAGTTGCGCGTTGGTCGCATGCACGCCCTTTTCCAGGAAGATGTTGTCTTCGAGACCGACGCGCAGGCCGTCGCAGCCGGCCGCCAGACCCGCCAGCATCATCGGCACGTGCGACTTGCCGATACCGGTGATCGACCAGGTCGAGCCTTCCGGCAGCTTCGGCAGCAGATAGGCGAGCGTTTCGAGATTGCCCGGCATGCCGCCCGGCACGTCGAGCACGAACTGGCAGTGCAGCGGCTGCTGGAGCAGGCCCTTCTTGAGGTAATGCTCGACGTTGCCGATCATGCCGGCGTCAAAAATCTCGATTTCCGGCTTGATGCCGAGCTCGATGCACTTGGCGCCAAGTTTTTCGAGGAATGCCGGTGTATTGAGGAAGACATAGCTGTTCGCCCAGTTCATCGAACCCGGATCGTAGGAGCACATTTCCGGCATCAGGATCGGCAGGTGGGCGAGGCGCAGTTCTTCGGAGAACGCGCTGCCGGAGGTCGTGAGGTTGAGCACGATGTCGAGACCGGCGTCGGCCACGGCCTTGCGCACCTTGGTCACGACCTCGACGAACTTGTCGGTCGCCATCGAGTTCTTGCCGTTCTCGTCACGCACGTGCAGGTGCGCAATCGCCGCGCCGGCCTTGGCGCAGGCGACTACGTCGGCGGCGATCTCGTCGGGCGTGATCGGAACGTGCGGCGTTTGTGCCCGGGTGGTACCGGCACCGACCAGCGCCGCGGTAATAATCAGTTTCTTAGCCATTTCAACTCATCCAATGTGTGTAAATAAAAAGCATGCAACAACCGAAAGCGCGGCTTACTGCCCCGTTTCGAAGCGGAACGTGCCTTCCGGATCGACGATCGCCAGGATGCGGACGCCGCAGCCTTCGCCGCCCTTCCAGCGCCACGGCAGCGCAACGAAGAAGCAGCGCTTGCCGGTGACCTCGTCGAGATCGCCGCCGACGTTCTCGATGCCGGGAATGCCGCCACCGACCATCAGGTTCTTGTGCGCATCCTCCCAGAGCGGGAAGTCCTCTTTCGGATCGCGTCCGGTTTCCTTCTTGTACTCCTCGATCAGATGCGGCTGCGACGGGCCGAGGCCGTGATCAACGAGCTTGGTGGCGATCGGATGGTCGTTCGCCTGGCAGCCGTAGCCGACCATCTTCACCTTCTTCTGCACCAGCCACTTGGCGCCGGCACCGTTGATGCCGCAGCCATAGGCGAAGTACTCGTCGGTGTCGGCCCACTTGTGATGGAAGCCGGTGTTGATCATGACGACGTCACCCTCGCGGATTTCCGGCGTGGCCTTCTCGAGGTCTTCCGGCGTGATCACGCCCCACTTGCCCTTCGGGATCGAGACGACGACACCGCTGCCGCAGAGCCGCCAGAGCGGATACGCCATGATGTCGGGGGTGTTGGCGGTCACGTGCAGCGGCGCATCCATGTGCGTGCCGCGGTGCATGATGCCTTCCCAGTTGATCTCGTAGACGCCGTCCTTGGCGTGGAACTTGTTGACGGTCAGGTTCACGCTCGGTGTGGACGGCCATTCCGGCATGAACTGATGGAAGGTGTGACTCAGGTTATAAATCTTGAGGCCCATGATGTTCTCTTTGCGCTTGAGTTAGTTGTTGCCGGAACCGATCCGGCACTGACCGCTCGGATCGATCATCGCGACGAAGCGGACCGGGCAGGCATCGCCCTTTTGCAGCTTCCACGGCGCGGCGACAAAGGTCGCACGCTTGCCGAGCAGGACATTGACATCGCCGCCGACCTGTTCGATGGTCGGGATGCCGGCACTCGCCAGCGTCTTGTGCGCGATGTACCACTCGCCGTGTTCCTGCTTCGGATCGAGCCCGGTCGCGTGCTGGTATTCGCGCGCCAGGCGCTTCATCGTCGGGCCGCCGCGATGCGGGCCGAGCGAGGTCGCCAGCGGGTGGTCGACCTGCTGCGTATCGACCGCGACCATCCGGACCTTCTTCGCCACCAGCCACTCGGCGGCATCCTTGGAGAGGCCCGGCGACTGGCCGAAATACTCGAGCGAATCGGAGTAGAACTTGTGCCAGCCGGTGACGATGACGACAACATCGCCCTCGCGCACAGCCGGCGTGGCTTTTTCCAGATCCGCGGCGGTAATGACCTCGTAGGCGCCCTTGGGAATGTCGAGCACGACGCCGTTGCCGAAGAAACGGTCGACCGGAATGTCGGCCAGATCGGCACCGCGCTGCACCATGTTGATCGGCGCATTCATGTGGGTGCCCGTATGCAGCACCGTATTGCAGCGCCAGGCGAGCACGCCGTGCTCGGCAAACTTGACGGCACGGTGCATCTTCACATCGGCCTGGCCGGGATACGAGGGAACGCCATGCCCCCACACATGGCTGAGCTCGACAAATTGCAAGCTCGAATAGGGATCGGTCACGAATGACATGGTGTGCTTTCCTTAAGTGCGAATCGATGAAAACGGCAAGGCATGAACACGGAAAAACTCAGAGCAACTCGACGACGCTGGCAATCCCCTGGCCGCCGGCGATACACAAGGTCGCCGCGCCGTACTTGACGCGGCGGCGCTTCATCTCGTGCAGCAAGGTGGTGAGGATGCGGGCGCCGGAACAACCGAGCGGATGGCCGAGCGCAATCGCGCCGCCATTGACGTTCACAATCTGCGGCACGAGATCGAGCTCCTTCATCACCGCCAGGCTCTGGGCGGCAAAGGCTTCATTGAGCTCGATCAGGCCGAGGTCGCCGACCCCAAGGCCGGCGATCTTCAAGGCCTTGCGCAGCGCCGGCGCCGGGCCGATGCCCATGACCTCCGGCGACACCCCGGCCGACGCGTGCGCGCGCAGCACGGCGATGGGACTCAGCCCCTGCCGTTGCGCCTCGGCCGCCGACATGACGATCAGGCAGGCGGCGCCGTCGTTGCGCCCGGACGAATTGCCGGCTGTCACCGAGCCGCCCTTCTTGAACACCGGGGCGAGCTTGGCCAACTGCTCGAGCGAGCTCAGGCGCGGAAATTCATCGACCTCGAAGCGCAGCGGATCGCCCTTGCGCTGCGGCAACAGCACCGGGACGATCTCGTCGACGAAACGCCCGTCGCGAATCGCCGCCGCGGCACGTTCCTGGCTCGTCAGCGCGAAACGATCCTGCTCCTCGCGCGAGATGCCATAACGCTCGGCGAGATTTTCCGCCGTCATGCCCATGGTCAGATTGCCGTAGGTCTCGATCGGCTGCGAGCGCGGCTGGCTCTCGGTATTCGAATCGATCAGCAGGCCATTGCCGGCGTCATAGCCGTAACGGGCATTGCGCAAATAGTACGGCGCATTGCTCATGCTCTCGGTACCGCCGGCGACGATGACGTCGGCACGACCGCACATGATCGCTTCGGCGCCATTATTCACCGCCTGCAAGCCGGACCCGCACTGGCGCATCACGGTATATGCCGGCACCTCGAGCGGAATGTTGGCGCGCAGGGCGGCAACCCGGGCGAGATTCGGCGCATCGGTGCTCTGCTTCGCCTGTCCGAAAATCACTTCATCGACCCGGGCCGGATCGATCCCGGCCCGCTTGACTGCCTCGTCGATGACAAGCGTCGCCAAGTCCTCGGGCTGCACGCCCTTGAGCGACCCGCCCATCTTACCGATTGCCGTTCTCACGGCGCTGACGATTACAACGTCCTGCACAATACGACCTCCACTTGAATACTTCCGAATGTCATACACCGTCGTCGTCCGGAAACGCGCCGACACATGCCGGCGCGCGCGGACTGAAGATCGGCGGCTAGCCGACGGCGGTCAGGCCGCCGTCCGGATAAATGATGTTGCCGGTGACGAAGCACGACGCTTCCGAACTGAGGAAGATCGCCGGACCGACGCAGTCGCCGGGAAGTCCCATGCGCTTCATCGGATGCTTGTCGGCGATTTCCTTGCGTGCATTCGGGCCGCGACCGTTGAGGATCTCGGTCATCATCGGCGTCTCGGTCAGGGTCGGGCCGATGCCATTGACGGTGATGTTGTACTTGCCGAATTCCGAGGCCAGTTGCCGCGTCAGCATGTCGAGCGCGCCCTTGGTGCCGCAATAGCCGGCATTGCCCGGCGCCGCCGTCGCGATCTTGCCGCGCACCGAAGAAACGTTGACGATCTTGCCGTAGCCGTTCTTGATCATGTGCTTGCCGAAATGCTTGCAGCACATCATCACGCCGGCGACGTTGATGTCGAACAGCTGCTTGAAGGCATCCATCGGAAACTCTTCGGCATTGAACTTCTTGTTGATGCCTTGAGCATTGACGAGGATGTCGATGCGCCCAACCTCCTGCTCCATCTTGTCCACCAGCGCCTTGATGCTTTCTTCGTCACCCGCATCCACCGTGTAGTACGCCACCTCCATGCCGCTCGCCGCCTTGATTTCATCGACCGCGCGCTGCAGCGATTCGACATTGCGGCTGGCGATCGCCACCCGCGCCCCGGATTGCGCCAACCCCTGCGCGATCGCCTGGCCGATGCCACCGGCGCCGCCGATGACTACGGCGTTTTTGCCAGCCAACGAGAACATATCCGTCATTTTCTTTTTCCCCTCGTCTTATCGTTAAATTGCGCGCCGCACTAGATCTTCTTGTAGATCAAATGCTTGACCGCACCGAATACATCCAGCATTGCCTCGTCGCGCTCCGCCAGCACCTGTTCGATCGGCCGGTCGGTATAGTCGAAGAAGCCCTTGCCGGTTTTCACGCCGAGATCGCCACGGTTGACGAGGTCGAACAGGCTCTTCGGCGCGTTGTCGTTGGGCGGATCGATGAATTCCTTGTTCTCAAGGTTCTTGGCGCTGATGTCGAGCCCGGTGAAGTCGTAGCGCTGCACCAGTCCGAGCACCATGGCGCGCGGAATGATGCTGGCCTTGACGGCGAGGTCGAGCTGCTCGGCGGTCATGTAACCGTTGTCGAGCAGGAAGAAGATTTCGCGACCGAGCACGCGCAGGATGCGGTTGATGCAGAAACCCGGAACGAATTTCTCCATCACCACCGGCACGCGATCGACATGCTTGAGCAGCGCGACGGTGAGTTCGACGGTGGCCGGACTCGTCTTCGCGCCGAGCACGACCTCGACCAGCGGAATGATGTGCGGCGGCGCGAACCAGTGGGCGATGACCGTGGTCGGCAAGCGGCGCTCGGGAACGACGTCATAGATATTGAGCGCCGAGGTGTTGCTCGTAAAAATGGTGCGTTCCGGGCAGAGCAGGTCGAGCTGGTCGTAGAGCGCCTTCTTGGCGTCCTTCTTCTCGACGATACTCTCGATGACGAGATCGGCTTCCTTGGCGGCGTCCTCGATCGACGTCGTCGGGACGATCTTCTGCAGCGCCTTGTCGGCCGCTTCGCGGGTCAGCAGATTGCGCTTGATGAAGGTTTCCATGTTGGCGCGGATGACCGACATGCCCGACGCGATCGTCTCCTGCTTGCGCGAATACATCGCCACTTCATAGCCGGCAACGGCAAATACCTGCGCGATGCCGGGGCCCATGGTGCCGGCTCCGAACAACGCGATTTTCTTCACATCCTTGATTTCCATAATGCTGGGTCGCTTTCCTGATTAGCAATTTGCAACGATGACGAGCACCCGCGCCGCGACGTTGCCATTGACGCTGACGGCGCGCTTTTCGCCCGGCGGGATATAGATCATGTCGTCGGCATCAAGCACATGCTCGACGCCGTTCTCCTCGGCAACCGATATGCAGCCGCGAATGACGCAGTAGATGCGTTCCTTGTCGGAGGCCGTCAGCGTTGCGCCGCCATTCGGCATGAACTCCGAAATCGAGACGTTCACCGCCTTGGCGCCATCCGGCGGCCCGAACTTGCGGATGCCCCACATGTTGAAATGATTGGGCGCGTCATAGACGCTGCCCTCGCCCGCCTTGATGACTTTCAAAATGTCGCTCCTTCCTGAACTCGAAAACCGGCCAATGACCCCGAAATACCGATATCCACCGCGCTTCGTTTGCCGCTTTGGATCGCTGCGATCGGCGCGATCGGCGCGACACTCCCGGCAAAATGCCAACGTACTTAACAGGCGATATGACATCGATTCAATTCACGGGCTAGACTATGGAGACATTCAAACCCCAAGTCGATTGGCGAATTGTTATGCCGGGATTCCTCCTGGTAATACCGTCGAATCCCTTACTGGAAGCGGCTTTCGAGACAAGCATCCGACGCCGGCGAGGCAATTTTGCTGCGGGTTGTACAGCGCCTCGCCGAGTGGTTACAATCCGGCCAGCACATGCCGATTCCCCGACGCTAGCGATCCTGGCCGCACGCCGGAAGCCCCGCGGGAAGCGCGCAGGTCATTCAAATTCAGTATTTGGCGATAGGAAGATTTCGTGAGAGAAATGCTCGACTCCAACCTGTTGCGTTGCTTCCTGTCCGTACTCGAGCACCGCAAACTGACCACCGCCGCCGACGAGCTGTGCGTCACCCAGCCCGCCTTGTCGAAGAGCCTCAAGCGCCTCGAGGACGAACTCGGTGTGCCCCTCTTCCAGCGCACGCCGTCGGGCATGGTGCCGACCACCTATGGCATCTCGCTCGGCCGCCGCGCCCGCCAGATCCACCTCGAATCGCTCGGCGCCAGAAGCGAACTGCAGCTCATGCGCGAAGGCGGTTACGGCTCGCTGATCATCGGCATCGGCCCGATGTGGTCGGTGCATGCGTTCCCGCGCGTGGTTGCCGACATCATGCGCAACCACCCGAAGACCCACGTCAAGGTCATTTCCGGCGTGCTCGACACGCTGCTGCCGCGCCTGCTCAAGGGCGAGCTTGACGTCGTCATCGCGTCGCTCGACTTCCCCGACCATCCTGACCTGGTCAAGGACCACATCATCGACACCGAGCATGTCATCGTCGGACACGAGAGTCATCCGCTCACCCAGCTCGAGTACGTTTCGCCCTCCGACCTGCTCGACCATCCCTTCGTCGGTTTCGCCGACGACTACGCCGGCATTTCCCGCATGGACAAGTTTTTCGCGTCGCACGGCATCCAGTCGCCGGGGCTTGCCGTCGAAAGCAGCTCGCTCGAACTGCTGCTCTCGCTGCTCTCGCTCGGCGATTTCCTGGCGAGCTTTTCGGCGCCGATCCTGCGCCGCAGCGAACGCTACGGCATCAAGCGCATCAACCTGCCCGACTCGTTCTGGCGCTTCGCCGTCGGCGCCGTCTATCGGCGCGGGTCGACCCAGTCGGCGCCCGTCACCTCATTGGTGCAGGCGCTGCGTCAACACCTCAAGGAGACCGAGTCGGACGCGCTGTAAAACGCATTCGACAACGGCGCGCTTCAACGCACCCGCAGCGCCTGGCTGCGCTGCTCGAATTCCTGCCGGAGTTCACGCCGGATCTTGGCGGCCGCATAGCGACGCTGCTCGTCCGGCGTCACCGGTGAGAACGGCGGCACGTCGCACGGCTTGCCATCGTCATCGACGGCGACCATCGTGAAGAAGCAGCTGTTGGCGTGACGCACCACCTGCGTGCGGATGCTCTCGGCGATCACCTTGACGCCGACCTCCATCGAGGTGCGTCCGACATAATTGACCGAAGCGAGAAAGGTGACGATCTCGCCGACATAGATCGGCTGGCGGAACATCACCTGATCGACCGACAGCGTGACGACGTACTTTCCGGCATAGCGACTGGCACAGGCATAGGCGACCTGGTCGAGCAACTTGAGCACGATGCCGCCGTGCACATTGCCGGAGAAATTGGCCATGTCCGGCGTCATCAGCAAGGTCATTGTCATTTGCCGCGAAGACGGCAAGATATCAGCAGGCGTCATCATTTCCCCGGTTGAATTGTGCGGCAGACTTTGCCAACGCTTGTTGCCAACGCTTGCCGCCAAGGCTTGTTGCCAACGCTCGCCCTCAGGCACTTGCCGGCTCGCGCCGCCGGCCGACGATCTGCGTCAGCACCAAGAGCACTGCGACGATGAGGAACGATAGCGCAATCGGCCGCGAAACGAAAATGCCGACGTCGCCGCCCGAAATGATGAGCGACTGGCGAAAGGCGGTTTCCATGATCGGCCCGAGGACGAAGGCGAGCACCAGCGGGCCCGGCTCGAAGGCGAACTTGCGCATCAGATAGCCGAGCAGCCCGAAACACAGCAGGAACCACATGTCGACGACATTGTTGCTGATGCTATACACGCCGATCATCGTCACGATCAGGACGCAGGCGGCCAGGATCGACAGACGCACCCTGAGCAGCTTGACGAAGACGCCAACCATCGGCAGGTTGAGGATCAGCAGCAGGACATTGCCGATGTACATCGACACGACGACGCCCCAGAACAACTGCGGCTGCTCGCGAATCAGGAAGGGGCCCGGCGTGATGCCATGGATCATCAGCGCGCCGAAAATCAGCGCCATCACCGCATTCGACGGCAGACCGAGCGTCAGCAAGGGAATGAAGGCCGCGCCGGCGGCCGCGTTGTTAGCCGATTCCGGCCCGGCCACGCCCTCGATGGCGCCGGCCCCGAACCGTTCCGGCTCGCGCGACAGACGCTTTTCCAGCGCATACGACAGCAGCGAGGCGATCACGGCGCCGCCGCCGGGCAGCAAGCCGACCAGGAAGCCAAGGACCGAGCCGCGGGCGATCGGCATCGACGAGCGCGCGAGATCGTCGCGCGTCGGCCAGATCTGGCTGATCCGGTCGGTGACGATCTTGGTCTCCTCGGACGATTCGAGGCTATGGAAGATTTCACCGACGCCGAACAGACCCATGGCGATGACGGCGAAATCGAGACCGCTCAGCAAGGAGACCGACCCGAAGGTCAGCCGCTGCACGCCGAATTCCGGATCGGAGCCGATGCAGGCCAGGAGCAGGCCGACGAGCGCCGAAACGATGCACTTGAGGGGCGACTGTGTCGACAGGTAGGTGATGAAGGTCAGCCCCATGACCATCAAGGTGGCATATTCGGGCGGACCGAATTTGATCGCCAGCCGGGAGACGGTCGGCGCGAACAGGTTCAGGCCGATGATCGCGACCGTCCCGGCGACGAAGGAACCGATCGCGGCGATTCCGAGTGCTGCCCCGGCCCGCCCTTTCCGCGCCATCTGATAACCGTCGAGACAGGTGACGACCGAGGCCGCCTCGCCCGGCAGGTTGACCAGGATCGAGGTGATCGAACCGCCATACATGGCACCGTAATAAATCCCGGAGAGCAGGATGATCGACGATTCGATCGGGATGCTGTAGGTGAGCGGCAGCAGCAGCGAGATGGTGGCCACCGGTCCGAGCCCCGGCAACACGCCGATCACCGTGCCCAGAGTCACGCCCATCGCGCAGTAGAGAATATTGCTGATCGTCAGCGCGACATTGAATCCCAGCATCATCGAGTCGAACATGCGCCGTAGCTCCTTCTAGGAAATGAGGCCGGGAAACGGAATCTTCAGCCACAGCGAAAAGAGGCCATAGACGAGCGCGCTCATCCCGGCCGTGACCGCGACGGCGCTTTTCCAGCTTTCGCCGCCGACCTGCTTCAACTGGAACAGCAGCAGCCCGACGACCGCCGGCACCAGCCCGAGCGACTGGAAGACAAGGACGAAGACGGCGATCGCCAGCGCACTCGCCACCACGCGTTTCGATTGCGCCGAAAATCGATCGTAATTGAGCGGGCGCACGTCCTTCACGAAGAGCAGCAGCGCGCAGACGATCAGGGCAATGCTGAGAATGAACGGCCAAAGCCCCGCGCCCGGCTGGCTCAAGCGCCCGATATCGAGCTGAACGGCGCCGATGCAGGCAAGGATGCCAAGCAAGAGCGGAATGATGCCGGCCAGAAGTCCCATGATGCCAATCCCTCACACGCGTCGGTCATATCGACCCGGATCGCTCCGGCGCCCACGAGGCGCCGCCAGCGACGATGACATGCAGTTACTTATTGCCGATCTGCTCGAAGTAAACGCCGATTTCCTTGTAGCCGTCGGTCAGCGTCTTCATGAACTCCGGCCCCGATGTCTTCATGCTCGGGAGGCTCAGCGTCTTCATCGTGTTCTGGTACTCCGGGTCGTCCGTCGCCTTGAGGAAGGCGCTGCGCAACACCTCGAGCTGGTTCGCCGCAACCCCCTTTGGCGCGCCGACGCCAAACCACGAGACCAGCGCGACGTCATAGCCCTGCTCCTTCAGCGTCGGCACCTCGGGCGCCTGCGGCATGCGGGAATTGCCGGCCGACGCTAGGATCCTGACCTCGCCGGACTTGAGGAACGGCAGCACATCCGAAACGATCGCGACGCTCGCATCGACGTGGCCGCCGACGACCGCCATCACCGCTTCCATCCCGGACTTGAAATTGACATAGCGGAACTTGCTGCCGTCCTTCTCGCCGACCTTGACCATGGCGAAGGGCTGGGGATAGCCCGAGGCGCTGAACGAGAAGCCGCCGTCCTTCTTCTTCGCCGCCGCCGACAGATCGGCCACCGTGCGATACGGCGAGTCACCCTTTACGGCGATGCAATACTGATATTCACCGTAGGCGATGATGCCCTCGAAATCGTCGGGCGTGTAGGGCGCCTTGATCTGGTTCGGGATGATCGCCACCGACGCGAAGGAAAGAATGCCGATGGTCTGGCCGTCCTTGGGCGCATTCTTGAGTTCGGAGACGCCGGTCACACCGTTTCCACCCGGCTTGTTCACCACCACGACCGGCACGCCGAGATGCTTCTCGGCCGCCTTGGCCAAGGCCCGTGCGCTGAGATCGGTCGGCCCGCCGCTGCCGAAGTTGATGATCATCGAGATCGGTTTGGTCGGATACTTCGCATCGGCGCCGTCCTTGCTGCAAGCGGACAGCAACGACGCGGCAACGACCAAGCCGACTGCCATGCCGAACAGATTCCGTTTCATTACACACTCCTTGCTGTTGTTTCTATGACATCCTCATCCGCGCTACTGGACATGCGCGGCGAAGCTCAAGGTGATCGCCGGGAAAGCCACCAGCAGCGCCAGGCGAATGAAGTCGGCGAACAGGAAAGGCAATACGCCGATCGTCACGGTGCCGAGCGACAGGCCGCGCTGCGATGCCTGCACGACGAAGAGATTCATGCCGAACGGCGGATGGATCAGGCCGATCTCGATCACCGTCACCATCAGGATGCCGAACCAGATGGCATTGAAGCCGAGGTTCTGCACCACCGGAAAGACGAAGGAAATCGTCAGCAGCAGCATCGACAGGCTGTCGAGCAGGCAACCGAGCACGAGATAGCCGACCAGGATCACGGCGAGAACCCAGTATTTCCCGATCGTCAGACTTTGCACGAAGGCGACCGCCATCTGCGGCATGCCGGAAAGATCGATGAAGAAACCGAAGATGCCGGCACCGATCAGGATCAGGAAAATCAAGCCCATCGACTCGGCCGTCTCCCACAAGGCATTGCGCATGAATTCAGCGCTGAAGCGGCCGCGGAGGATGGTCAGGAAGGCGGCGCCGCCGACACCAACGGCCGCCGCCTCGGTCGGCGAGAACCAGCCGACGAACAGGCCGCCGAGCACGAGCAGGAAAAGCGCGAACACGTCCCAGATCTCGACCAGCGCTTTCGCACGTTGCGCCCAGCTGAAGCGCTGACCGCGCGGGGCCATATCCGGATAGAACCAGGTCACCGTGGTGATCGACAGCATGTAGAGCACGCTGCCAAGAATGCCCGGCATGATCGCAGCGGCATAGAGCGAGCCGATCGACGTCTGCGTCAGCAGTCCATACAGCGCCAGCGGAATGCTCGGCGGAATCATGATGCCGAGCGTACCGCCGGCAGCGCAGGCGCCCGACGCGAGACCGGCCTGATAGCCGAGTTTCTTCATCTCGGGCAGCGCCACTTTCGACATCGTCGCGGCGGTCGCGAGACTTGAACCGCAGACCGCACCGAACACCGCCGACGCACCGATCGTCGCCGCCGCGAGGCCGCCGCGATAATGGCCGAGGAAGGCGTTGGCGCCGAGGAAGAGATTGCGCGACATGCCCGAATACGCCGCCACCACGCCCATCATGATAAACAGTGGCAGCACCGACAGGCTGTACGGAAACAGCGAGTTGAACGGGGCCGTGCCCAGCGCGAACTGGAAGGTATCGAAGCCGCCCAGCAGCCAGGTGCCGGCTGCACCGACGATGGCCATGGCGATGCCGATCGGGATGCGGAACATGATCAGCGCCAGCGTCACGACAAAACCGACGACGCCCCAGAGTTCATTGCTCATCCCAAGCTCCCTCAACCCCTTGCAGCACGATGCCATGCGACATTGTCATGTATTCGAGCGCCTTGCCGAGCGCGCAGAGCGCCGACAGCGCAAAGCCGACGACCACCGGCAGCCAGTACCAGACCATGGCAATGCCGAGGATCATCGAGCGGTCGGCCTGTTCGTATTCGTGCCAGGCCTGGACCGCGGCCATGCCCGACGCAGCCGTCAGCAGCACGACGCCGGACACGGCGGCGACGGCATAGACGATGCGGCGCGCTTCGGGCGAAAAGCGATTGGTCACCATCACGACGCTGATGTGATTGTCGAGATGAAATGCCGCCGGAATCGACAGGAATGCCGCCCACATGACGGAGAGCTGCGTCAGATCGACAACGCCGGTAATCGGCTGATTGATCGTGCGCCGCAGGATGATGTCGGCGACGGTGACGACGACCGACACCGACAGGGCGATCGCCGCGAATTTGGCCGCGCCGAAACTCAGGCGTTTCAGCACGGCATTCAATCGATGCACCATGGACTCGCCTCCGGGCTACTTCTTCGATGCTGCCTGCATGGCGGCCTGCATGTCCTGATAGACGGCGCGAGCATCCTTGACGCCACGTCCTTCCAGCTCGACGAGACGGTCCTCGATAACCTTCTCGGAATTCTTCTTCCAGCGCGCCACCTCGGCATCGGGCAGCTTGACGATGCTCGAACGGCGTGCCTTGGCGGCATCGACGCCGGCCTTGCTCCACTTCTCGAACCAGGCGTCGAAGCGCGGAATCAGGTTGTCGCCGGACACCGCATCGATCGCGGCACGCACTTCCGGTGGCAGCGCGTTGTACTTCTTCTCATTCATCGCGAACCAGAACGACACCGCCGACACGACGTTGTCGACGTGATTGTCGAGCACCTCGGCGAGCCGGTAGGAGGCGATCGGATCCCAGGCGAATACGGTGCCGTCGATGACGCCCTTTTCCAGGCTCTCATAGACCTGCACCGGCGGCATGTTGACCGGCACCGAACCGATGTCGGCAAGAATCTTGTTGACCGTCACCGACGGCGCGCGGACGCGCAAGCCCTTGAGATCGTCGATCGACTTGACCGCCCGTCCCTTGGTATGCAGATACGTCATATCGACGGTCAGCGCCAACAGCTTGAGGCCGGGATATTCCTTCTCCAGATCCTTCTTCGCCACCGCCCACAGCGCTTTGTTGGCGGTGCTGCGATCCGGCGCAAGGAAGGGAAGTTCGACGAGTTCGGTGCGCGGCAGCCGGTCGCGCGGCACGCCGACGAGACCGAAGGCGATGTCGACGACACCGGACTTCACCTGATCGAGCTGGCGGTCGATTTGCCCGAACGACGATCCCGCCGGGTAGATCGTGATCTTGGCCTTGCCACCGGCCCGCTTCTCGACCTCGGCGGCCCAGGCGCCGAGAAAATCGGCACTGATGACATTGACCGACGGCAGGTAGTGGCTCATCTTCAACTCGACCACCTGTGCCAGGCCGGGAGCCGCCATCACCGCCATGGCGAGGGCTGCAAAGGTACTTCTGAGGCGTTGCTTACACATGATTGTCCGCTCCGATGCTCAAACGCTGTGATGAATAATTCTTATTCTCTCCGCCAGCGACGAAGGCGCGTCACTGCCGGGCATGACAACGGATGCGCGCCTGTCGTTTTCATTCATCAGGCATATCTCGGAGCATCTGATGCATGCGGTTCGACGCTATTCTGAACAGAAATCCGGCGGCGCTTCATGAATGTTTGTAGACGACGCCATTCCCCGGTGGAATACCCGGAACAGACAAAGAAAGCGCTATGAAGAGTCGGTAACGGGCGCCCGCCCGGGCCGGTGACCCACTGCCAGCCGGCAGATCGCGGCAGGCATCTGCCGCGCAGGATCGGCTACATGGAATGGAAAATCCAGAGCAGCCCGCTGACCGAAAAGAAGGAAAGCACGGTCGCCGCCAGCAAGGCCAGCGCCGACATATCCTCGTGGCCGTACTGCATCGCCAGCGTTGTGTAGATGCTCATCATCGGCAGTGCCGAAACGAGGATCGCCGTCATCTGCAACTCCCGGTCGATCGCCGGCAAGCCGAGCGCCGCGGCGAGAAACAGGCCGAGCACCGTCGCGAGCGGATGCACCATCAACTTCATGACAACGATCGGCACGACGGCGAAGCCAGCCCGGCTGATCTTCAGGCCGGCCAGGGTCCCGCCGATCACGAACAGCGTCAGCGAGCCGCTCGCCGCGGCCAGCATATCGACCGCCCGGGCGACGACGACCGGCAGCTTGAGATCGACGCTCGACATGGCGACGCCGATGACGATGGCGACAAACAGGGGCGTCGTCGCGATCTTCCGCGCCAAAGTTCTCGCCGTGCGCCAGCTGGTCTTGCCGAGGCGACTGCGCTCCGCCAACAGGATGACGACGGGAATCAGCAGGATATTCTCGATCATCATGTTCATCGCCAGGCTGGCGCCGGCAATCGCCGGAAAGGTCAGCACGATGATCGGGTAGCCGATGAAGCCGCTGTTGGCGCAGGACGCGCCCATCGCGTAGAACGTGCTGGGCAACCGGTCCCTGGCGGCGACGCGGCGGCCCCACAGATAACCCATCGCTAGCGCGACGAAGGAACCGAAAGCATAGGCAAAAAGGTACTGTCCGCTGATTACCTCGGCAACCCGGTTCGCCGCCAGCGCTTTCAGCACCAGCGCCGGCAAGGCCAGGTTGATGACGAAACGGCCGATGGCCTGGATGCCCGAACGATCGAACAGCCCCGCCCGCGTGAGCAGATAGCCGACGAAGATGATGATGAAGATGGGACCGGTGATGTCGAAGATGGCGAACATGGGAGAAGCTCAAGGCAGACGCGGCGCGGCCGGCGACGGAAGTGCCGGCCGGCATGAAACCGGCACTATACCCGTTCACGCACCGGCCTGCCCCGCCGGGCGATCAGGCTGCGCCGACAATGTCACGGGTATCGCGGGCGATAACGAGCTCTTCGTTGGTCGGCACGATCATCGCCTTGACCCGCGAATCGGGCGTCGACACGATGGCCTCCTTGCCGCGCACGTCGTTGGCGCTGCGCTCCAGCCCAATGCCCAGCGCGCCCAGGCGTTCGATGACCGAGGCGCGGAAGTCGATGGCATTCTCGCCGATGCCGCCGGTAAAGACGACGGCATCGACGCGCCCGAGCAGGATCGCATAGGCGCCGACGTACTTGAGCACGCGGTGGCGCAACACGTCGATGGCGAGCCGGGCGCGAATGTTGCCGTCGCGGGCGGCGCTCTCGATGTCGCGCATGTCCGAACTCACGCCCGAAACGCCGTACAGCCCCGACTGCTTGTTCAGCGCATTGTCGATGTCGGCGAAGGACATCCCGGTGTTGTCGCCGAGGAACTTGATGATTCCGGCGTCAACGTCGCCGCTGCGCGTCCCCATCGCAATCCCTTCGAGCGGCGTCATGCCCATGCTTGTATCGTATGACTTGCCGCCCTTGATCGCGGTGATCGACGAGCCGTTCCCCATGTGACAGGTGATGCAATTGAATTTTTCGGGCGCGATACCGAGGATCGCGGCTGCACGCTCCGAAACGAAGCGGTGCGACGTCCCGTGAAATCCGTAACGACGGACATGATGCGCCGTGTACCAGTCGTAGGGCACGGCGTACATGTATGATTCCGGCGGCATGGTCGCGTGAAAGGCGGTGTCGAATACCCCGACGTTCGGCACGCCCGGCAAGGCGCTCATCATCGCCCGGATGCCGGTGATGTTCGGCGGGTTATGCAAGGGCGCCAGCGGGACGTTCTTTTCAAGCGCGGCGATGACGCCATCGTCGATCAGCACCGACCCGGAAAAGTCCTCGCCGCCGTGCACGACGCGATGGCCGACGGCCGAAATGTCGGCCAGCGACTTGATGACGCCAACATTGACATCGACCAGTCTGTCGAGCACGCAACGGATTGCCGCCGCATGATCGGCGATGGCGAACGTCTCCTTGATCCGTTCCCGGCTCTCCGGCTCGTAGGTCAGCACCGAATCCGACATGCCGATGCGCTCGACGAGTCCGGCCGCGATGCGACGCTCGTCGCGCATGTCGAGCAGCTGGTATTTGAAGGATGAACTGCCGCAATTCAATACAAAAACGAACATCACGCCCCCTCGGGATATGAAAGAACAACCGCGAAACACGTCGCGACCGTGGCATCAAACAAAATGGCGGAGTATGCACATGGCAAATCTCCGCACATCCTGAAACGCTGACTATTTATCTTGCCCGCGGGCAGCACGATTGAACATGGATATATTTTCATACCGCCATTCCATGTCGTAATGAACTCATTCGCATAGCATTATTCGAACGACGGAACTGACATAAGGGGGCAGGCCCGTTCGCACGAAATCATATAACCCCGGGTTATCCGCGCATGAATAATTGCCAGTCGACGCGCGTCGTCCATGCCGGCAATAATCGCCTCCACCTTAACAAGACGGCTCCGGCAATACCGCTGGAGTCAATCATCCGGGCGATAGCATGCACACCGAAAAGCAGATCGAGCGCTCAGCCATCAGGAAGCATTTGCACGATGGCATGAGCATCATGTTTGGGGGGTTTCTCGGATCGGGAAGCCCCAAAGGAATCATCCAGGAAATTCTCGATGCCGGCATCAAGGACCTGACCATCATCGGCAATGACACGGCAATGCCAGACACCGGCATTGGTGTCCTGGTGTCGGCCAAACGCGTCAAGAAGGTCATCACCTCGCATATTGGCACCAACGCCGAAACCGGGCGGCAGATGATCGCCGGCGAGATCGAGGTCGAACTCGTGCCGCAGGGCACCCTGGCCGAACGCATCCGCTGCGGCGGATCCGGCCTTGGCGGCGTGCTGACACCGACCGGCGTCGGCACGCTCGTCGAGGAAGGCAAGACCAAACTCAGCTTCGACGGCGTCGACTATCTCGTCGAGCGTGCCTTGCGTGCCGACCTCGCGATTCTCAAGGCGCATATCGCCGACGAAAAGGGCAATCTCGTTTATCGGCGTGCGGCGCGCAATTTCAATCCCTTGATGGCGCTGGCCGCCGATTTTGTCGCGGTCGAAGCCGACAGCATCGTCGCCCCCGGCGAGATCGATCCGGATCTCGTCATGACGCCGGGCATCCTGGTGGATGCCCTGATTTTGAGCGGAGAGTGCTGAGATGGATGCAAAGAAACTGATCGCCAGCCGGGTGGCGCAGGAACTCAAGGACGGTGACGTGGTGAACCTCGGGATCGGGCTGCCGACGCTGATTCCGGACTATCTGCCGACGGACGTGCATATCACGCTGCAGTCGGAGAACGGCTTTCTCGGCATGGGCCCGCTCGAAGGCGAGCCGCTGCCGGATCTCGTCAATGCCGGTGGCAAGGCCTGCGGAATGGTGCCGGGAACGGCCTTCTTCGATAGCGCGATGTCATTCGCGATCATCCGCGGCGGGCATGTCGATGCCACCGTGCTGGGCGGCTTGCAGGTCGACCAGGAGGGGAATCTGGCGAACTGGATGGTGCCGGGCAAGATGATTCCGGGCATGGGCGGCGCGATGGACCTGGTGACCGGAGCGAAACAGGTGATCGTCGCCATGGAACACGCGACGAAGGACGGCGGGGCGAAGATCCTGAAACGCTGTGAGCTGCCGCTGACGGCGGCGGGGAAGGTGACGGCCATTGCCACCGAACTCGCGTTCTTCCGTTTCATCGACGGCCAGCTGGTGCTGACCGAAACGGCGCCGGGCGTAAGCCTCGACGAGATCCGCGCCAAGACCGCCGCCGACTATGTCGTCAGCCCGGACTGCCACGCAATGAAGCTGTCCTGAACGCAAACATCATCGAGGAAAAGACATGAGCAAGGAAGTATTTGCATTGAGCGCCGTCCGGTCGCCGGTCGGCAGTTTTGGCGGATCGTTGGGCGGACTGGCGCCGGAAGAACTGGGCAGCCTGGTGGCGAAGGAAGCCTTCGCGCGGGCCGGTGTCGATCCGAAACAGGCGAGCTACGCCGTGGTCGGCAACGTCATCCCCTGTGGCTTCAGCTTCCCGTACGTGCCGCGCCGGGTGACGATCGGCGCCGGCATGGCGATGGAATCGACGGTGATGGCCTGTAACCGGCTGTGCGGCTCGGCGATGCAGGCGATCATCAACGTGTCGCAGAACATCCTGCTCGGCGACGCCGAGATCGGGCTGGGCGGCGGCGTCGAAGTGATGTCGGCCGGCGGCTACCTGTCGACGGCGATGCGCAGCGGCGCACGCATGGGCGACACGACGATGGTCGACATGATGGTGGCGGTGCTGACCGACCCGTTCGGGGCCGGCCACATGGGTATGACAGCCGAGAATCAGGCGGCCAAGTGGGGCATCAGCCGCGAGGAGCAGGATGCCTTCGCGCTGGAATCGCAGGTACGCGCGGCCAAGGCGATTGCCGAAGGGCGTTTCAAGTCGCAGATCGTGCCGGTGACGCTGAAGACGCGCAAGGGCGAAGTGGTGTTCGACACCGACGAGCATCCGCGGGCGACGACGCTGGAAGCGCTGGCGAAAATGAAGCCGGCATTCAAGAAGGACGGCTCGGTGACGGCGGGCAATGCTTCCGGGATCAACGACGGGGCGGCATTTCTGGTG
>NZ_FNCY01000018.1 GCF_900099695.1 Propionivibrio dicarboxylicus
CTGATACTAATTGCCCGTGAGGCTTGATCCTATAACCTTAAGCAACACCGTTTGTTCAAGATACAATCACAACCAATACCACCTTCTTCCGATTTTGCGTTCGGCGCTTTAACCAGCGACGAGCGAACAAGTTATGCTTGGCGGCCATAGCGCTTTGGACCCACCCCTTCCCATCCCGAACAGGACCGTGAAACAAAGTTGCGCCGATGATAGTGCACTTCCCGTGTGCGAAAGTAGGTCACCGCCAGGCTCCCCATACCAAAAAACCCCAATCTACCTAAGATTGGGGTTTTTTATTGGCCGGTCGTAGCGCTACGACATAACGCAGTTGCGCATAAATCTGTCAAAATATTGACAACTTTCCGGAGCGCGATATGAGTCATTCGGCCAATGAAGTGACGATCGTCAAGATTCCCGTAAGTATCCTCCCCCAAGTCGTGCGCCGCGGTTGGGCGATGTTTGTCAGAACTCGCCCGTTGAGCGTGTCGTTTTCGATGATATTCGCGCTGATCGGGGTGGCGATTCTTGCCAGCATCATGCGTGCGAGTTATGCCCCTTTTATTTTTCCGGTGTCCGGCGGATTTATGTTGCTCGGCCCCTGCTTGTTGGGCGGTTTTTTCGCGATTGCTGACAAAGTGTCGATTGGCCAAGCGTGCAGCGCTGCCGATATCCGCCATGGTTTTTCCCGCACGAATTTCGGGATATCTCTGATCGCCTTGCTTTGCACGATTCTGTTTGTCTTCTGGGTGATCAATGCAGCGTACCAGTACGGTAGCATCATCGGTCGGGTCCCGGAGCCGATCTTCAATCTGATCGCGCCCAGTGCGAATGTGTTGGCGTTCCTGATGTGGAGTTTCGTCGTCGGCGCCCTTTTGGCGTTTGGTGTGTTTGCTGTTTCCGCTTTTTCAGTCCCCCTGCTTTACTATCGGCGCGCGGGGCTCCTGCGTGCCGTTTCCCTTAGCGTCACGGCGGTCTTTCGAAATTTCGTTCCCTGTCTCCTTTGGTCGGCTGTTTTGACGATTTCAATTGTCATCAGCATTGTGATCTTTCCGCTGTTCCTCGTGGCCTTCCCCGTTTTGGCCTACGCAAGTCATTCGCTTTATCGCGAGGTCTTCCCCTCGTAATCCTGTTCAGGCCGCGAAACGCAGGCATAATGTCGCCTTTTCGTGAGGCAATCTAATGTCATTGGTGTCTTTCGGGCAGGGGATTTACGCGATCGACTCCGGTTATGTTCGCGACGGACTGGCCGCGATTTATTTGATTGTTCAAAACGGTCGCGCCGCGTTCGTCGAAACGGGCTGCAATCGTTCGATGGTGCGGGTGATGGCTGCGCTTCAGCAGCTTGGCATTTCACCGGATGCGGTCGATTTCGTTATCCCGACGCATGTCCATCTCGATCACGCCGGCGGTGCCAGTGCCATGATGCGCCAGTTTCCCAATGCGCAACTCGTGGTTCATCCTCGAGGCGCTCGTCATATGGCGGATCCCTCTAAACTGGTCGCCGGGACGATTGGTGTTTACGGCGCCGAGGAAACTACTCGCTTGTACGGGGAGATCCTGCCGATCGATGCGCATCGGATCATCGAAGCCCAGGATGGTTTTTCGGTCAGCCTCGCGGGCAGGCAACTCTTGTGTTTGGACGTGCCGGGGCATGCAAAGCATCATATCGCCATTGTCGATGAGCTCTCTGGCGGTATTTTTACAGGCGATACTTTCGGGCTCAGCTATGCCGAACTGACCGGCCCTGACCGTCCGTTTGTGTTTCCGACTACGACGCCGGTTCAACTCGATCCGCCAGCCTTGCATGCGTCAATGGATCGCTTGCTGGCCTATCGTCCGCCGGCGGTTTACCTGACGCATTTCGGTCGTTTGACCGAGGTGGCGTATTGCGGCGAGGCCTTGCATCGACAGATTGATGCTTTCGTCCAAATGACACTGCAGATCGCATCGACCGGTGAACAGCGTCAAAAGGAATTGCGCGAGGTATTGGCCGGTTTTGCCTTGGCAGAGGTTCGGGCGGTGGGGTGCGAACTGCCCGAGGCGCAAGTTCTGGCGCTCTTGGCCAACGATATCGATCTCAATACGCAGGGGTTGTGCGTCTGGGCTGAGGGTCAGGTTGCGGTAAGCTGAGCCAGGGCTTCTGATGCTGCAAACAAGCCGAATGGCGCCGTGACGCAGACCGACGAGCCAAACCCCGCACAATTCAGTCCGGTGAGCGATGGGATCGCTTCGCAACTGTCGCTCCTTTCCGGATAGCGGACAGGCTCTGTCGAATATACCGCACGAACGCCGAACTTTCGCCGAGGGTCGCGCGGGAAACCGTGTTGTTTGCGTAGCGCCGACCGTACCTTTGAGAGCAGGGGATCCTGAATCGTACGCGACAGATCCGATATCGTAATGCGGGTCGGATCGGTTTGTCCTCCTGCGCCGCCCGATGTGACGATCGGGATGCTATGTGAATGGCACCAGGCGATTAACGCGATCTTGATTCGCACCTGGTCGATGGCGTCTATGACGCAGTCGAATTTACGATCGAGCATCGCGTCGATGTTCTCGTGCGTGACGAAGTCCTCGATCTCGATGACCTCGCAGCTTGGGTTGATCGCACGGATGCGTTCGGCCATGGCGGTCGTTTTTGCCTTGCCGAAGGCATCATCGAGCGCATGAATCTGGCGATTGACGTTCGATTCCGCGACCATGTCGAGGTCGATCAGCGTGATTTTGCCGATCGCAGATCTGGCGAGCGCCTCGGCCGCCCAGGATCCGACGCCGCCAATGCCGATGACGGCGACGTGTGCAGATCGGAAACGCGCCAAGGCGGTTTCGCCATAAAGCCTGCGAACGCCCCCAAATCGCCTAGCGATATCAGTGTCTTCTCCGGACATCAGGCTTCGACAGTCCGGCGGATGATGTGGTTAAAGGGAGCAATCCATTCCGGGGCGAATTGATTGTCACATGCGTTGATTTCAGCGATGGCGCGTAGGACGGAGCGGTTTCGCCCGCGGTGGATATGTTTGAGCATGACTGACTCGAATGCGTCGACGATCGACAGGATCTTCGCGCCGGGACATATTTGTGCGCCGGTGATGCTCTTCGGATAGCCCTGGCCGTCAGGCATTTCATGATGCTGTAATACGATCTCGGCGGCTACTTCCCAGCCGGGGATGCGCGACAAAAAGCCGTATGCGAGTTCCGGGTGGGCACGTAAAGCCGACTTTTCTTCGTCGGTGATGCGCCCGACCTTGAGCCAGACCGATTCGGGCAGGAACATCATGCCGATGTCGTGAATGTAAATTGCGGCTTCGAGTTGTACCGGGTCGACAGGCTTGCCCATCTCGTAATTCGTTTCGCTGGCTAAGCGCAGAAGTCTCGTCGTCCGTCCCTTGAATAGCGGCGAGCGGGCTTCGAGTTGTCCCGCCAGTGTGCGGAAGAAACGCAGGTCTTCATTGGCCTGCTGCTTTGTCCTGAGGCCGTGTGCGGGACTGAGTGCACGCAAGAGCTGAGAGTTTTCCGCGGCGGGGCGGAACCCGGTAACGCTTTCGATCAGCGTGCTTGCTGCGGCGATGATGTCGCTCGGCGCCGTTTGCGAAAGCTGGCCCAGTTGCTGAAGGAGATCGAGCAGTTGCAGGTTGGCGAGCGACCTTCCGGAATACAGCGATTCGACCGCGAGTTCCAGGCGGTCAATGGCGAGCAGGATTGCCTCGGCGAGGATATCGGAAAATTCGATTTCACCATCGCGTAGGCGCGACAGAACGGTTTCGATCGGATGCGCGATGCTGACGGCAAGTTCCACCTTGCAGAGCGTTGCGTCTCCCTTGATGTTGTGTACCGCCCGGAACAGGCTGGCGATGATTTCACGATCGTCCGGCGATGCCTTCAAGCGGGCGACATCCCTTTCGATGCTGGGAGCAAGGTCGGTCAGGGATTCGATGAACTCTTCAAGGGCTTGCTTGTCCGTGATGACCGGAGCGATGATCGTGCTGATGTCCATGAGGATTCGCCTTGTTTTTGGGGTCTCGCCAAAGTGTAGCCGAAAGCTTGTGCATCGTCATTTCTCGTCGAAACTGGCTCGATGCGAAGCTCTGGGCTAAACTCCGGCTTTTAAGAAGGGAATTCGCCATGACCAGCATGACAATGCCGTCGGGTTTGCATATCGAAGAAGTCAAGATCGGTTCTGGCGATACGGCCGAGGCCGGTCATTTCGTTACCGTTCATTACACCGGATGGCTGACCAATGGCTCGAAGTTCGATTCAAGTAAGGATCGGGATGAACCATTCGAGTTTTCGCTCGGCGCGCACATGGTGATCGCGGGTTGGGATGAAGGCGTCCAGGGAATGAAGGTCGGCGGTATCCGGAAATTGACGATTCCGCCGCAGTTGGGCTATGGGAGTCGCGGCGCAGGTGGCGTCATTCCGCCGAATGCGACTTTGGTTTTCGAAGTCGAGCTTCTGGAAGTTTCCGAGGATGACTGAGTCGTCGCGCAAGCCGCTTGGTTTGCCGGACAAGGTGGTTGAGGTCAATCCGAAACGGCGCCCTGTTCGTGGTGGCTCGCCGAATGCCCGGCGCAAGCCGGATGCAGCGCCAACGCCGGAACCGGAAGAAACACCGAAGAAGAAGGATTGGCGTCAGCGGGACGGCCATAAAGAGCCGAGGCCTAAGTCCGCTCACCCGGCGCCAACGCATAAACGGCCGGTACGGGAAGAAAAGCCTGTCGCTCGTCCAAGCGTGTCGAGGACGGAGCCTCCCAGCGGCATCAGGGTTTCCAAACTCTTGGCCGAGCGTGGCTTGTGTTCGCGGCGTGAGGCGGACGCCTACATTGAACGCGGCTGGGTCTTCGTCAATGGCGTCCGCGTGACCGAATTGGGTACGCGCGCCGCCGTCACCGACGAGATTACGCTCGATCGGGCCGCACAAGTGTCGCAGCGGGACCTCGTGACGATCATCCTGCATAAGCCGGTTGGCTATGTGTCCGGACAGCCCGAGCCGGGCTGCGTTCCGGCGGTGAAGTTGATCCTGCCGGAAAACCAGCATGCCACGGCTGCGGGGCAGCGGTTTCAGCCAGGGCATCTCCGGGGGCTGGCGCCTGCCGGTCGCCTCGATATCGACTCGACCGGATTGCTGGTGCTGACTCAGGACGGGCGTGTGGCGCGTCAACTCATCGGCGAAGACTCGAAGGTCGAGAAGGAGTATCTGGTTCGCGTCGAAGGGACTCTTGCGTCCGACGGGTTGGCGTTGTTGCGTCACGGACTCAGTCTGGACGGACGCGCGCTCAAGCCCGCCGACGTCGAATGGCTCAATGACGATCAACTGCGATTCGTCCTGAAGGAGGGGCGTAAGCGGCAGATTCGGCGCATGTGCGAACTGGTTGGTTTGCGGGTGGTCGGTCTCAAGCGCGTGCGCACGGGACGCGTGATGCTGGGCGATTTGCCTCTGGGTAAGTGGCGTTATTTGCGCGAGGGCGAAAAATTCTGAGGGATGGTCATGACCAATGATTTGAAAGATCTCAAGGCACTGGGGCTCAAGGCGACGAGTCAGCGCCTTAGAATTCTGGAGCTTTTTCGCACCTGTTCGCAGCGGCATCTGTCAGCCGATGATGTTCATCGTCTGCTGGCGAAGGAAAACAGCGACGTCGGCCTGGCAACGGTGTATCGCGTGCTGACGCAGTTCGTGGAGAGTGGTCTGCTTGAGCGTCATCAGTTCGAGTCCGGTAAATCGGTCTATGAACTGAAGGCCGGGGAGCACCACGATCATCTCGTCTGCTCGACCTGCGGACACGTCGAGGAGTTTTATGACGAGAGTCTGGAGAAACGCCAAAACAAAATCGCCAAGGATCGCGGCTTTGAAATCAACGAGCACGCGCTCTACTTGTTTGTCGATTGTCTCAACGACGCGTGTCCCCGCCGTCATGGCGAGGACGAAGGCAAGCACTAGGCGGTTGCGTAAAGCGGCGCGTGTCGTCGCGGGGGCCGCTTAGCCGAACCCCAGCGCAACGGCGGTATGGAACGTGATCCATGCCGCCACCCAGGCCAATGTGAAGAGATAGGCCGCCATTACCAGCGGCATCGTCCAGCCACCGGTTTCGCGCTTGACGGTCGCCAGCGTTGCCAGGCACTGGGGAGCGAAGATGAACCAGGCGAGCAAGGCCAGCGCCGTCGCCAGGCTCCATTTTTCCGCGATGACCGGTGCCAGTGCCTCGGCTTTTTCGTCGTCGCTCTCGGCCGAGAGGGCATAGACGGTGCTCAGGGCACTGACGGCGACTTCACGCGCGGCCATGCCGGGGACCAGCGCCACGCTGATCTGCCAATTGAAACCGATCGGTTCGAACACGTTCGCCAGGACTTTGCCCATCCGTCCGGCATAGCTGTATTCGATTGCCGATTCCTGGGCGTCCGGCGGAGCAACGGGGTGGCTGGCGAGGAACCAGAGCGCAACGCTCAGCGCCATGATGATGGTGCCGACGCGCTTGAGGAAGACGGCCGCGCGCTGCCATAGTCCGATAGCGATATTCTGCGCCGTCGGCAGGTGGTAGCTGGGTAGTTCCATCATCAGCGGCCGAACCTGCCGGCCGCTGGCGGTAAAGTGTTTGAGCAGCCAGGCGACGCCCATCGCGCCGACAATTCCCGCCAGATAGAGACCGAACAGCACGAGCCCCTGGAGTTCGAATAGGCCGCCGATTTCACGCGCCGGAATGAAAGCGCCGATCAACAGGGCGTACACCGGAAGACGGGCCGAACAGGTCATCAGCGGCGCGATCATGATGGTGACGAGCCGGTCGCGCGGATCAGCGATGGTGCGTGCGGCCATGATGCCGGGGATGGCACAGGCGAAGCTCGAGAGCATCGGGATGAAGGAGCGGCCGCTCAGTCCAACCCAGCCCATGAGACGGTCGAGCAGGAAGGCGGCGCGCGGCAGGTAGCCCGATTCCTCGAGGACCAGGATGAAGAAAAACAGAATCAGGATTTGCGGCAGAAATACCAGCACACCGCCCGCGCCGGCAATAACCCCATCAACGAGCAGGCTCTTGAACCAGCCGTCGGCGAGGTGGTCGCCAGCCAGTGTGCCGAGCGCTCCGGTTGCCGACTCAATGAGGTCCATCGGCCATTTGGCCCAGGCAAAGACGGCCTGGAACATCAGAAATAGCACGACCGTCAGCAGCAGGGGACCGAGCGCAGGGTGCAACACCCAGCGATCGATGCGGTCACTGGTCGTGTGCGGGACGATCTCGTCGAGCCCGAGGCGCTGGAGAATCCGTTTGATCTCGATATGGTCGCCAGCGTCGTGATTCACGGCATTGCCCGTCGCTTTCTCGGATGCAGGACGTCGCCAGGCTGTCGGGGTGTCGATCAGCTTGACCAGGGCGTCAATGCCGTCGCGTCGGATCGCGACAGTGCTGACGACCGGCAGACCGAGTTCTGCGGCCAAGGCGTCGGCGTCGATCGTGATGCCGCGACTTTCGGCCTGGTCGGCCATGTTCAGCGCGACTGCGCAGGGCAAGCCAAGGCGCTTGACGGCGAGTACGAGGCGCAGGTTGCGGCGCAGGTTGGTCGCATCGACAACGCAGATGACGAGGTCAGGGCGTTTCTCGTCGCGTGCTTGTCCGAAAAGGATATCGCAGGTGACGCGTTCGTCCGGGGAGCGGGGGTAAAGACTATAGGCGCCGGGTAGATCAAGGATGCGTAGATTCTTGCCGGAGGGGGTCGAAAACCGACCTTCCTTGCGCTCGACGGTGACCCCGGCGTAGTTGGCGACTTTCTGATGGCTGCCGGTCAGGCGGTTGAACAGTGCCGTCTTGCCGCAGTTAGGGTTGCCAACCAGCGCCAGCAGCGCGCCGGGCGGATGCAGTTTGATGACCGCTTGTCTCATGCCCCGCTTCCTTCCATGGCCAGCGTTTGCGTCTGTGTTGCCGCCGTCGTTTCGTGCGGGATGACGTCGATGCAGGCGGCCTCGGCGCAGCGTAGCGCAAATGTTGATTGCCCGACCCGGATGACGAGCGGGTCGCCGCCGGGAATGGCCTTGGCCATCAACTCGACGCGTTCGCCAGGGAAAAAGCCGATTTCTCCAAGCCAGCGATCCCATTCACTGGCGATGGGGGAGGGGCGCACGCGGGTGACGAGCAGTTTCTCGCCAATGCTTGCCTGGTCGAGAGAGGTTTCGTTTTGCCGTTGAGAGGGGGTAGGCACGATGGGAGTCCTCGCGAAAGTGGGGCATTGCGTCGCCGTCGGGACGACGTGTGTATTGATTTGTTTCAATGATAACAGTTCCCATTTAAAACGAGAACAGTTATCATTGAAAAAATATATCGTTCCGGGGTGACAACCAAAAGGCGTTGGCGTGGTCCATGCTGTGGAGATCGCCAAAGCCGTCAGTGATGCGCGGGAACGGTTGTTATGACCTCTCCAAACGGGACACGGACGACAATGCAAAGAAAGAGTGTTTTGACAGTACGGCATTTGGTACGCGGGCTTGCCGCACTGGCCTTGATGGCCAGCGGTGTAGCCATGGCGACGGATCCGGAAATCATGCTGCACGAGAACGACACGGCGGAAAAAGGCGAGTTGGTGGCGTCGCTGCATTCGAATTACACGGTGCGCGGGATCAAGGCGACCGATGACGGTACCTGGCCGGAGCAGCGGCAGACGAACCTGATGGCCGAATTCGCCACCGGCTTGGGTCCGGGCTGGGAAGTGGGCATTCACTTGCCGATCCGTCGTGCCGGTATCGATAGCGAATCCTCGCGTTCAGGTGCCTGGGGCGCGTCCGGGGTGATGCTCCGGATCAAGCATGTCACAAAGCTGGAAAACGGGTTTTTCTACGGTTTCAACAATGAGTACGACACGTTTGCGCGTCGCTTTGATTCGGCGCCGCGAGGGCTTGAGTTTCGCGGCATCGTCGGTCGGGAAACCGACAATTACCGGATGACGCTGAACCCGGTACTTGCCCGTGGCTTGGGCGGCGACGAGGAAAGCAGCAAGTATGAGTTCCGTCTCGACGCCAAGGTCGTGCGCAAGATCAGCGAGTCGATGGCGCTCGGCATGGAAACCTATACTCGCTGGGGCAAACTGGGTGACTTGCACCCCGGAAGCCGCGACCGGGTGTTCTATCTGGTCGGCGAATTCGAGCTGCCGGGCGAGAGTTCGCTGCACGTCGGTATCGGCCACGGCGATCGCGACGCGCCCGAAAAGGCGGTGATCAAAGCCGTTTGGTCGACGGCGTTTTGACCTTTCCTGACGAACCGGTCTTTGTTGGGCGTACCCACAGCGCCGGGTCGACGGCGACGCCGTTGAGGTAGACACTCCAGTGCAGATGCGGGCCGCTGGCGCGGCCGCTCATGCCCGAGCGGCCGATTTCCTGGCCGGATGACACGCTTTGTCCGAGAGCGACGTCGATACGGTCGAGGTGACAGACGAGGGTGATGAGTCCGTTGCCGTGGTCGATGAAGATTGTCTTGCCGTTGAAGAAATAGTCGTCGACGGCGAGAACCGTTCCAGCGGCGGCGGCCTTGACGACGGTGCCGCGGGGAATGGCGATGTCGGCACCGCTGTGCGGCGCGCGCGGTTCGCCGTTGAATATCCGACGGTTGCCGAAGCGTCCTGAAAACAGGCCGTCGGCGGGTAAGGTCAGGTGACCATCGGCATCGGGTGTCGGGCGCCAGTGTTGCCGGATTTCCTTGATCCTGGCGATTTCGGCGAGCGCCCGCGTCTCGTCTTCGGGGGACAGTCGGACCTTGCTCATGTCCTTGAGCGTGACGTGTTGTTCGGGATAGTGCTTCGCCTGGATTTCAAAGGACAGCGATTTCTCGTCGGCGCCGTCGCTCACCCGCAACGTATGGGGGCCGGTGGGTGTGTCGAGGGCGATGCCGACCACCGCGATCCATTCTCCACGGTCGCGCGTCACCCACACCGGTTGCTGGTCGAGCCACGCGCGCGGCGCCTGATGATGGACCTCGACCTTGCCGAGCGGCAGCAGGGCAATGCCGCCGGGTACCCGCGATTCGAGCGGCAGCCCCAGGGCGATCATAGGCATCAGTGCCAGCAGACCGGCAAAGCCTTTGCGAGCGCTCATAACGACGCGGCCTTGAAGGTGTCGCATTGGCGGATGTCGCCGCTGTCGATGCCGCGTTTGAACCAGCGGACCCGTTGTTCGGAGCTGCCGTGGGTAAAGGTCTCGGGAACGATACGTCCTTGCGATTGCTGCTGCAGGCGGTCATCGCCGATGGCCGAAGCGGCACGCAGGGCTTGCTCGATTTCGCCCGGTTCGATGATGTGTTTGGCTGCGTCGGCCCGAGCCGCCCACACGCCGGCGAAACAGTCGGCCTGGAGTTCCAGGCGGACCGACAAGGCATTGGCGCGGGTGCGGTTGCTGCCTTGCTGGGCGCGGTGGACCTTGTCCGAGATGCCCATCAGATTCTGTACATGATGGCCGACTTCGTGCGCGATGACATACGCCTGGGCAAATTCGCCCGGTGCGTGGAAGCGCGTGCGCAGGTCGCGGTAGAACGAGAGATCGATATAGACGCGCCGGTCGCCCGGGCAGTAGAACGGTCCCATCGCCGATTGGCCGGTCCCGCAGGCGGTTGGCGTGGCGCCAGAGAAGAGGACGAGTTTGGGGCGGAGGTAGGTTTCACCATGCTCGCGGAATATCCGGTCCCAGGTGGTTTCGGTGCTGGCCAGAATCTTGGAGACAAAGCGTGCCGCTGGGTCGTCGGGTGGCGGCTTGTGGGCCGTGACATGAGGGCTTGATGGCGCTTGCAGGTTGGAAGCCATGCCGAGGATGGCCATCGGGTCGATGCCGAGGAAATAACCGGCGGCGAGTGCCAGGATGACGGTGCCGAGGCCGAGTCCACCGGCGCCGATGCCGCCGCCATAGGACTCGCCACGGCGGTCTTCGACGTTACCGCTTTCTTCCTGATCGTCGAGTCTCATTCTTCGCTTTTCTCTTGTTTGACCGTGTTCTGCTGGTGTTCGCGCGCCTGCTTTTCCCGCAAGCGGGCGTTCTTGCTGTCGTCAAAGAAGACGTAACGGCCGAATAGCTGGCAACCCTTCATGCCCGGGTCGCAGGGCAGGTCGTTGATTTTGCTGCAACGACCGTTGACTTCGTGGGGGCATCCCCATCCTGCGCTTGGCATCGTCGTCCCTTCAAAAAGTGTCCTATTTTCTCCGGCCGGCTGTCTTCGTACAAGTCTTCGGCCTTCTCGGCGTCAGTTGTTGCCGGGGCCGTTCCCGGTGACGACCTCGTCGGCGGAATCGCAGCCTTTGCCAGCCGAAATCGAGCGGGCAAACACGCGTGCTGCGATGTGCCGCAAGCCTTTCGGCAACCATGTGAGGTGGCGCTCCGGGGCGACGATCAAAGCGCAGGCGTAGGTGCTGCCGTCCCAATCGAGGGCCGGGCACTGTCCGCGTCGTCGGGCAAAGAGCAGGCGGCCGATCGGGCAGGGTTCGGCCGCGCAACACACGCCGCAACGGTTGCAGGGCGCGCCGTAAGCAGGCTTTTCCGGCGCCGCCGGGTGGAGCCGGATGGTGTATTCGCGTTCGTCATTCACCGTGCTTGGCGCTCACGCGGCGATCAGAGAAGCGATTCGATGAGCGCCAGGGCTTTTTCCGGCGGGCGGCCAACGACGGCCTGGTCGCCGCAGACGACGATCGGGCGTTCGATCAGAATCGGATGCTGGCAGAGCGCGTCGAGCCATTCGGTTTCGTCCAGTGTCTTGTCGGCGTAGTGTTCCTGGTAAACGCTTTCGCCGCGTCGAACGAGTTCCGACGCTTTCATGCCGAGCTTGTCGAGCAGCGCGCGCAGTTCCTCCCGGCTCGGCGGCGTCTTGAGGTAGTCGATGATTTCAGCCTCGAGCGCACGGCCGGCGACGAGGTCGCAGACGGAGCGGCTCTTCGAGCAACGGGGATTGTGGTAGATGACGAGTGTCGGGTGTTCCATGGCTTTCGCTTTTTTATGGTTGGAGGTCGCTTGGACAGGTGCGGCGCAGTGGGGTTCGTCAGTCGCGGGCGATTGACCTCAGCCCGTCGAGGAGCGACTGGACGGTGGCGGAGCGTTCGAAGCGCCGATGCACGACGACCAGCCACGAGTAATGTTCTTCGTTGAGAGGGATATAACACATGCCGGGAAACTGGATCGGGGTCAGGATATCGGTCAGCAGGCTGACGCCGAAGCCCGCTGCAATCAGGCTGATCATGGTGCCGATCTCGGTAACGTGCTGGGTGACGCGCGGCGTGAAGCCGGATCGGCGGCAGACATCGATGAGGTCGTGCCCCAGGCCGATACCTTCCGGATCGAGAAAGGAGACGAAGTCGTCGTCGGCGAGTTCGGCCAGGGAGATCGACGCGGCCGACGCGAGTCGATGGCTGTCCGGGATGGCCGCGAGGATGCGCTGGCGCGACAAGGGAAAATGTTCGACTCCCTCAGGCAGGCGGTGGGGGAGCGGGGCGCGAACGACGGCGACATCGAGTTCGCGCTGCGGCAGGGCGTCGATTTGCCGGAGAATCGGCAGTTCGTGCATGGCCAGATGGACCTTGGGGTGCTGCTTGCGAAAGGCCGAGAGAAGGTGAGGAAAGGGTTGGTCGAACATCGCCGATCCGACGATGCCGATATCGATGCGTCCGGCTTCGCCACGCCCGATGTCGCGCGCCCGGCGCGTGGCACGCTCGGCATGGTCGAGTACGTTACGCGCTTCGTCGAAAAATGCCTGCCCGGCTTCCGTCAGTTCGATGCGTCGCTTTGTTCGCAGAAAGAGTCGAGTGCCGAGCTGAGTTTCGAGCGCTTTGATCTGCTGGCTCAGGGCAGGTTGCGCAATGCCCAGACGCTCGGCGGCGCGCGCGACGTGCAATTCTTCGGCGGTGGTCACAAAGTACCGGAATTGCCGGAAATCCATGAGCTTCCCTGTTTTATTGATAAGTTTATCGTATCAATAATGGTGTTTTAATACAATTGATAGTGGATATAAAAGCCGGATAATGGCGACTTGTGAAACGATTTCTTTCCGGCGCCGCCCTGAAGGGCAGACATCCTCCTCGAAAAAGCTGTTGCCCGTGTCGTCGGTCTTTTTATTCCTGCCATGGCCTCTTACTCATTGAATCCCGCGCTTGACGCGCCCCATCCGATTTTCTCGAACCGCTCGCTGGTGTTTGCGCTGGCAACCTTGTGTTGCCTGTTTTGGGGGAGTTCGTATCCGGCGATCAAAGGGGGCTATGCGCTGTTCGAGGTCGTGCGTGGCGACATCCCGTCAACGCTGCTGTTCGCCGGTTGGCGGTTTACCCTGGCGGGGCTCGTCTTGCTCGCGTTCGCCCGTATCGGCGGGGCGTCCTTGCGCCTGTCGCGGCGGCATTGGCAAGGCGTCGTGTCACTGGGTTTGGGGCAGACGACGGTGCATTACGTCTTTTTCTACGTCGGTCTCGCCAATACCACCGGCGTCAAGAGTTCGGTGCTTAATGGTGCGGTGTCCTTCTTCGGCGTGTTTCTCGCGCATTTCTTCGTCCAGGGTGAGCGCGTCACTTTGGCCAAGGTCGTCGGCTGCATCGTCGGATTCCTCGGTGTGCTGGCCGTCAATTTCAATCCGGAATTGCTCGACCTCAGCTTCACGCTCCTCGGCGAGGGCTTCGTCCTGATCGCAGCGTTCATCATGGCAGCCGGCATGGTCCATGGCAAAAGCATTTCGCGGACGCTCGATTCAACCGTCATGACGGGGTATCAGTTGTTCATCGGCGGCAGCGTCTTGCTGTTCGCCGGCACCGTCTCGGGCGGGCATCTCGCGGCATTGACCCCGGCATCTGCCGCGTTGATGGCCTTCCTGGTGTTCAACTCGTCGGTGGCTTTGTCACTGTGGAGCGTGCTGCTCAAGTACAACGGCGTCGGCATGATCAGCGTCTTCAATTTCCTCGTGCCGATTTTTGGTGCGCTGCTGTCGGCCTGGTTCCTGAACGAATCGGTCCTGGAATGGAAAAACCTGTTGGCCCTGCTGCTCGTCTGCTCGGGAATCTGGCTGGTCAATCGTCGGCGCTGAACCCCGCCGCCAGTCCCTTGCGCAACCAAGGCTTGATTGTGAACACCCCCTAGGCCCGCCTCGCCCTTTTTTCCTGTGCCATACGGATGAATTGCTGGCACGGGATCGGCGGCGAATAGAAATAGCCCTGGATCGTGGTGCAGCCGTTGTTTTCAAGATAGACGATCTGGGTTTCCGTCTCGACGCCTTCGGCCACCAGTTGCAGATTGAGTCCGCGAGCGATCGAGATGATCGCAAGAATGACGGGGTAGTGGCCCTGCTCGCTTTCGATGGCGCGAACGAAGGCCTGGTCGATCTTGATTTTATGCACAGGGAATCGGTGCAGGTAGGACAGCGACGAGTAGCCGGTGCCAAAGTCGTCGATGGCGATATTGACGCCGAGCGACGAAAGCTTGTGCAGTTGCTCGATGGCGTGCTGAGGACTGCGGATGCAGAGATTTTCAGTGATTTCAGCTTCGACCAGCGACGGCGATATACCGTAATGTGCGAGCGTGGCGCTGATCTTGTCGAAACAGTCGCGATGGTCGAGGTACTGCGGCGAGATGTTGAAGGATACCGGCATTCTGTCGAGCCCCGCTGCCTTCCATTTGAGAAGGTCGCGGCATAATGCCGATAGCATCCAGTCGCTGATCGGAATCATCAAACCGTTTTCTTCCGCGAACGGGAGGAATTCTCCGGCGCTGACGAGCCCGCGTTCCGGGTGATTCCAGCGCATCAGCGCCTCGGCGCCGATGATTTCGCCGCTGCGGCTGTCGACATGCGGCTGGTAATACAGTTCGAACTGGTTGTTTTCCAGCGCGTGCCGCAGATCCTTTTCGAGGACGACCTTCTGGTAGGTGGCGGCGAGCATCGAGGGATCGAAGAAGGAATAACCGTTCTTGCCGCCGCCCTTGATGTGGTACATGGCGATGTCGGCATGACGAAGCAGTTCGTCGATCGACTCGCCGTCGTGCGGGTACACGGCGATGCCAATACTGGCCGAAATATAAAGCTCGATGCCATCGAGGAAGAAGGGGTGGCGGAGCGCTTCGAGGAATTTCGCGCTGATGATCTCGGCATCCTGCCGGCTGTGCAGTTCGGGCAGGACGACGGTGAATTCGTCGCCGCCGACGCGGGCCAGCGTGTCGCTCTTGCGCAGGCAGTCCTTGAGCCGCATGGCCGCTTGCTGGAGCAGTTCGTCGCCCTTGACGTGTCCGAGCGTATCGTTGATCAGCTTAAAACGGTCGAGGTCGATGAACATCACCGCGACGTCGCAGCAGTTCCGCTGCGACTGTGCGATGGCGAGTCCCAAGCGATCCTTGAACAGGATCCGGTTAGGCAGGTCGGTCAGGATGTCGTGGTAGGCTTGGTAGGAGATCAACTGCTCGGCGCGTTTGCGTTCAGTGATGTCGCGCGCGACGCCGTAGGTCCCGAAATACTGCCTGTTCTGCGCCATCCGGTCTTGCGAGTACATGCCCATCGAATTGAAGGAGATGGTCATGAAGGTGTTTTCGAAGGTGCGCTCGTCGTCCTGGTGCTGGTTCTTGAGGCGCAATTCGATGTTGCGCGAGGCACGTTCGCCAACGCGCCGTTCGTTGAAGACGTAACGGGCGCGTTCCAGATCCTCGTCGTGAACAATCGCCGAATAGTGCTCGCCGACCAGTTCCGTCGCCGTGTATCCGAGCAGCTTCTCGATGCGGCTGTTGACGTAGGTGAACCGGCCGTCGGGGTCGAGGGTGTAAATGATGTCGGGAGAGCTATCGACGAGGTAGCGGTAGAGCTTCTCGGAGCATTCGAGTTGCCAGGAAATCCGCTGGTTTTCAGCTTCGAGGTGTTTTTCCACGAGCGCATGCCGGATTGTCTTGAGCAGGTCGGCACGCGAATAGGGTTTGCGCAGGTAATCGTAGGCGCCCCGTTTCATCGCCGATACTGCGCCTTCGATGTCGGTTTCGCCGCTGATGACGATGACCTTGGTCGCCGGCGCGTTGGCGCGGACAAAGGCCATGATGTCGTGGCCGCTGCAGTCGGGCAGGCGCAGGTCGAGCAGGATCAGGTCGAACTGGCGTTGATCCAGATGGGCGAGCGCCTGGGCGCCCGAACTTGCCGTCGACAGTTCGTAAGGTTCGTCGTCGAGCAGGGCAGCCAGGCTGTCGAGCATGCGGGGTTCATCGTCGACGAGCAGCAGCCGTGGCTTTTCGTCGGCGCCGGCAGTGTCACCCGCGGCTTCCGGTTCGCGGGGCCGGAGAGCCGCTTCGATGGCGGCGGAATCTTCAGTCGAAATCAGGTGAATCATGGTGCGATCTCCCCGGCAAAGGGTTCCGGTTTGACGTTGGTGGCGGCGGGGATGATCATGTCGAAAGTTGTTCCCCGAGCGCTGCTGCGGCAGGAAATATGCCCGCCGGTTTGCTTGACGAGGTCATGGACGATGGAGAGGCCAAGTCCTTGATGGGTGCCGCCTTTGCCTGAGGCGACCGGCGCGAACAGCGAGGACAGCGTTGCCGGCGGAATTCCCGGGCCGTTGTCGCGTACGCTGAGTTCGACGTAGCGTTGCCCGTCGCGATGGACGCTCCCCTTGTTGGCGAGTACGACATCGCCGCCTTCGGGAATGGCCTCGATGGCATTCTTGACGAGATTGATGAGAATTTGCTTGAGTGCGCCCGGAGGGCAGGCGACCTCGCAGCGTTCTTCCTCGATCTCGGCGCTCACCAGGGTCGCGGCTTGCGATTCGCGTGTGTCCACGAACATGCGAACGACATTGCCGATGATTGCATTGGCATCGGTTGCCGGCGATTCGTCGCCGTCGGCATTGATGAGATGGCTGACACGGTCGAGCTCTTCGTGCAGGACGGTGATTTCCTTTGCGGCGATCTGGTGCTTGTCGAGCTTGCCTTCGAGAACGCCGAGGTAGTTCTTGATGATCGAAAGCGCATTGTTGCTCTCATGCACGATCCTTCTCGGCATCGTCGCGACATCGGCGCTCCGATGCGTGTCGGACGTTTCTTTGGCGACGAGGTCGGATCCATGCAAGGCCGCCCCGGCCTGGGCGCCAAAGGTGTGCAGGAAACGTTCGCGACTGCGCAGCGCCGGAACCTGAGCGCGGTGGATGCCGCCGATCAGAATGCCGATAGGATTGCCTGTGTGCGTCACCGGGATGCTGATCAGGCCGTCGCAGCCAAGCAGTCGCATGAGCTGGCTTTCGGCGAGGTCGAGTGAGTCCGGGTCGTGCTCGATGATGATGGCTTGCTGCGATCTTGCCGCTTGCGATAGTCGGCTGGCGCCGGTAGCCCGGAGGGTGAATCCCTTGAGGCGTTGCCGGTGTTCCGTCGTCGGCGTGCCGATCAACGCATCGCCGTTGGCATTCTTGCGAAAAAGGATGATTTCCTCGATGCCGAACAGGATCCTGACCGATCCGGCAATGGCTTCCATCGCCGCCGCCAGCGGTTTCGGCCGGGCCACGAGCGATTGATGCAGTTCCTTCGTCAGCATGGCATTGCGCACTTCTTCGGCGAGGGCCTGCTGGATGCTTTCCTGTGGCGATTGCGGCGTGGCGCCGGGTGCGACGGGATGCGCGCCGGCATTCTTTTCGGCAAGTTGCGCCAACTGTCCGGCAATTTCCCAACCATCGGCCGGAACGATGAGATCGTCGGCGCCGTTGAGGTCGATGCCCAGCGCTTCGGCATAATCGCGGACTTTATCGTGGCTTTTCTCGCGGATTGCGGCAATGTCGGCCAGGGCGACGCCGCATGCGGCAGCGGTGCCCGCCAGCAGCTCGTCGTCATCGGGGCGCTGGCTGATCAGATGCGAGAGGATGATGGTGCCGACGAGCGGGTGTGCGTCGTCGATGGCGGCGCTGCGATGGTGATAGAGCAGACAATCGGACAGGAAGGAATCGAGATTCCATCGGTCGGCGAGGATGGCGCCGGCCTCGGTGTGATTCAGGTTGAGCTGTCCGTGTTCAATGTCGGGGAGGCGGTCGTCGTCGCTGGCGAAGAAAAGAAAGGCGAATTCGCGATCGGTCGCGGAGAGCAGCGCCAGTCGCCCGACGTCGTGGAGCAATCCCGCCAAGTAGGCTTCTTCGGGGGAGACGGTGCCCGATTCGGCAGCGAGGGACTTGGCGATGACGGCGACGGTCAACGAGTGCTTCCAGAAAGCGCGGAGATCGATGCCGTTGGACTGGTTCAGCGAGTTGAAGACCTGAGAGACTGACTCGTTGATGACCAAGGTCCGGATCATGTCGGTGCCGAGCGTCGCCAGGGCGGATTCGAGGCCGAGCGCCCGTCCGCTACGATGGAAGGCGGAACTGTTGGCGACGCCGAGCACCTTGCTGGTGATGCCGGGATCCTTGGCGATCAGGTCGGCGAGTTCGCTCATGCCAGTGTCCTCGTTCTGACAGCGTTCCATCAGCTTGAGGAGAATCTGCGGCATGGCCGGCAAGCGGGCAGAGAGCAAGCGGCTGCGAATATCCGTGGGGACCTGTTGCATCGTTCTCGTTGTACCAGCGAAAGACTGCGAAAACGTCTGTTCGGGAAGGCATCGTATCGCGACCAGATGACAGACGTCTAATGACGTTCAGTCGCGGATTATAGGCCTGAAATCATGCATTTCAAGGCGTTTTTTCACAGTTTTCTGTAATTTTTGTCAGTGTTGCCAGCGCGCGACATAACGCACGATTTCTACCAAAATCGTCGTCTATTCGGCGCGCAGCGCGTCGACCGGATCGAGTCGTGCCGCCCGTCGTGCCGGCAGCACGCCGGCAAGCAGTCCGATGGTGATGGCGACGAGTTCGGCCATGAGGACGAAGGCGGGTGGCGTGTGCACCGGCAGGGCCGGTACAAGCAGGTGAATGAGTTGCGCAAGGCCGATGCCGAGGGCCAGTCCGACGGCGCCGCCGAGGGCCGAGAGCGCGACGGCTTCACCGAGGAACAGGCCGAGGATTGTCCGGCGCGGTGCGCCGAGGGCGACGAGCAGTCCGATCTCGCTGGTGCGTTCGGAGACGGCGATGGTCATGATCGTGACGATGCCGACGCCGCCGACGAGCAGCGAGATGCTGCCGAGCGCGCCGACGGCCAGCGTCAGGATGTCGAGGATTTTCGAGAGCGTGCGCAGCATGTCTTCCTGCGTCGTCAGGGTGAAGTCCTCTCGGCCGTGGCGTGCCTTGAGCAGCACCTTGGCCGCGGCGGCGACGCGCGAGGCGGCAACGCCTTCCTCGTAGGAGAGGACGAGCGTCATGAGGCCGTCGCGGTTGAACATTTCGAGCGCCCGGGCGGTTGGGATGTAGGCGAGTTCGTCGAGGTCGATGCCGAGGAATTGACCCTTGGGTTCGAGCACGCCGATGACGCGGAACTGGTAGTTGCTGATGGTGATGCGTGCGCCGAGGGCGTTTTCGGCGCCGAAGAGTTCGTTCTTCAGCTTGGCGCCGAGGACGACGAAGGGGCGGGCATTTTCGCTTTCCTCTTTCGGGAAGAACTGGCCCGAGGCGATCCGGATCTGGTAGATCTTCGGCATGTCGGCGCCTTCGCCATAGACCGAGGTGCGGCGGACGCGGCCATTGCCGCGCACTTCGGTGTTGCCCCAGACGACGCCGCTGATGCCGGCGACATGAGGCAGGCGTTCGAGGGCGCGCGCATCGTCGAGCGTCAGCGGCCGCACCGAGGACGGGATGCCGGTGGGATTGGGGCCGGTGGTCTTGACCTTGCCCGGTTCGATCATGATCAGGTTGGTGCCGAACTGGGTGAATTCGGACAGCACGAAGCGGTGGATACCTTCGCCGATCGACGTGAGCAGGATGACGGCGGCAATGCCGACGGCGATGCCGAGCAGCGTCAGGAAGCTGCGCAGGCGGTGGGCGACGATTGCGCGCAGGGCCAGGTGGATGGCGTCGATGGGGCGGATCATGTCAGCGCCTGCCCAGGGCGAGGACCGGGTCGAGCCGGGCGGCCTGCCGCGCCGGCAACACGCCGAACAGGATGCCGGTGACCAGCGCCGTGCCGAGACCGGCCAGGATCGCCCAGTCGGGCGGGTAGGCCGGGAAGGTCGGGTACAGCTGGCGCAGCAGCGCCGCGCCGCCTTCGCCGAGCAGATAGCCGATTAGCGCGCCGGTCATCGAGAGCATCGCCGCTTCGACGATGAAGGCCGTCCGGATTGTCGCGGCGGTGGCGCCGAGCGCCTTGAGCAGGCCGATCTCGGCAGTGCGCTGGGTGACCGAGACGAGCATCACGTTCATCACCAGGATGCCGGCGACCGCCAGGCTGATCGCGGCGATGCCGGCCACCGCCAGGGTGAGGGCGCCGAGCAGTTTGTCGAAGGTGGCGAGGACGGCGTCCTGCGTGATGACGGTGACGTCTTCTTCGCCTTCGTGGCGCTGCTTGATGATGTCGGTGACCTGCGTCTTGGCGGGTTCGATCGACTCGCGGCTGTGCGCTTCGACGAGGATGCGGAACAGCGTATTGCTGTTGAACATGGCCTGGGCCAGCGATACCGGAATGATGACGAGTTCATCGGTGTTCATGCCCAGCCCCTGGCCGGTGGCTGCCATGACGCCGACGACGCGGAAGCGCCGGTCGCCGACGCGGACGAGTTGACCGAGCGCCGGCGTGGCGGCGAACAGTTCCTCGCGCACCTTGGCGCCGATGACGACTTCGTTGGCGCCGCGCCGCCAGTCGCCGGCGGCGAGAAAACGTCCCTGGGCGAGTTCGAGGCGGCGCACGTCGATGAATTCGGCAGTGGTGCCGGCGACCATGACTTCGCGCAGCTTGCCGCCGACGCTGATTTCGGACGTGCCGACCGCCAGCGGCGCCAGACGACGTACAGCGCTGGCGCGCAGCAAGGCCTGGGCGTCGTCGACGGTGAGGTCGCGTGGCGTGTTGGTGATGGCGTTGCCGGGGTTGAAACCGCCGGTCTGCGAGCGCCCGGGCAGGACAATGACGAGGTTGGTGCCGAGCGACGAGAACTCGCCGACGACATAGCGCCGGGCGCCGTCGCCGAGCGCGGTGAGCACGACGACGGCGGCGACGCCAATGGCCATCGCCAGGATCAGCAGCGCGGTGCGCAGCGGATTGCCGGCGGCGGCACCGCGCGCGAAGCCGATCAGGTCGGGGAGGCGCATGTGCGTTCGTCGCGGCGCAGGCTGCCGTCTTCCATGTGCAGTTGGCGGCGCGCGCGGGCGCCGAGCACCAGATCGTGCGTGACGATGATCAGCGTCACGCCCTGACCGTTGAGTTCCTCGAGCAGGCGCATGACATCCTCGCCGGTGGCCCGGTCGAGGTTGCCGGTCGGTTCGTCGGCGAGAATCATCGCCGGCTGCATGATTGTCGCGCGGGCGATGGCGACGCGCTGCCGCTGTCCGCCGGAAAGTTCGTTCGGGCGGTGACTGGCGCGGTTGGCGAGGCCGTAGTCGGCGAGCGCACGGGTGACGCGACGCTGGCGTTCGTCCGGCGGAATGCCGGCCAGCGTCATCGGCAGCGCGATGTTTTCGGCGGCGGTCAGGCGCGGCACCAGGTGAAAACTCTGGAAGACGAAACCGATGCGCTGGCTGCGCACGCGTGCCTGTTCCTCCGGTGACAGCGTCGTGACGTCGCGCCCTTCAAGGCGGTAGCTGCCGGCGTTCGGATGGTCGAGCAAGCCGAGCAGATTGAGCAGCGTCGACTTGCCCGATCCCGACGGTCCCATGACGGCGACGTACTCACCGGCGTCGACCGTCAGATTGAGGTGGGTCAGGGCATGCACCGCGCTGTCGCCGAGCTGGAAGACGCGCTCGATACCCGAGAGTTCTATCAGGGCCGCCATGACACGGGCCTACTTGCCGGCGGGCGTCGCTTCGACGACGTACGGGACCCCCGTCTTGACGCCGACGCGCTCGAGCGAGGTGACGACGCGTTCGCCGGCCGTCAGGCCGCTGATGACCTCGGTATATTCCCAGTTGGCGAGTCCGGTCTTGATGGCGCGGTCTTCAAGCTTGCCCTGGTTGCCGGCGATCAGGACGCGTCCGCCTTCGAGCAGCGCCGAGGTCGGCACGCGCACGACGTCGGGCCGGGCGTCGAGGACGACTTCGACATCGGCGCTATAGCCGACGAGCAGCTTGCCCGGCGCGCTGGGGTCGTCGAAGGTGGCTTCGATGTCGACGGTGCGCGCCTGCTTTTCGACGGCGGTGATGTAGGGGGCGACGCGCTTCACCTTGCCCGGGAAACTTTTTTTCGGCAGGGCATCGAGGCTGATGCGCACCGCTTGTCCGGCAACGATCTTGGGCGCATCGACTTCGTCCATCGGCGCTTTGACGTAGAGGCAGCTGTCATCGATCAGGTCGATTGCCGGCGGGGTCGGCACGCCGGGGGGCGAGGGCGTCGAGTATTCGCCGACTTCGCCGACGATCTTGGCGATCGTGCCGTCGAAGGGCGCGTAGAGCACCGTCCGCCCTTGCTCGACGCGCGTGGCATTGACCTTCGCCTGGAACTGGATGACGTCGGCTTTGGCGGCGTCGCAGCTGGCGCGGCGGGCCTGCGCTTCGGTGCGGGCCGACTCCTCCTTCGAGGTGGAGACGAAACCGCGTTCCCGCAGCGAGGTCTGGCGGGTGGCTTCGCGTTCGGCGTTGTCGGCCTGGAAGCAGGCTTCGGCGACACGCTGGCGGGCGGTGGCGACCTGGGTTTCGGCGAGTACGCGCTGCGCCTGTTGGTCGTCGTTCCAGAGTTTTATCAACAGCTGTCCCTTTTTGACGCGGTCGCCTTCCTTGACGGCGAGAATTTCAATGCGTCCGCCCATGATCGTCGACAGCTTGGTGCGTTGGCAGGCTTCGACGCTGCCGGCGCGCGTGTTGGCGATGCTCGCTTCGACTTTGCCGCGATCGATTTCCTTGACCAGCACGGCAATCGGCTGGGGGCGGCCGAACCAGGCGATAGCGGCGGCGATGGCGGCGATGGCTGACAGGGCGATCAGGGAGCGACGGGCGAGCGGTGACATGGGACGTCCGGAGGGAATTAGTTACGGGGGTGGATCGGGCGGGCCGAGGTGATGAAGGTCAGCGTCCGCTCCGGCTGGATGTCGGCGTGCAACGCCTCGACCAGCGGCGGATTGACGGTGGTATCGGCGCTCCACGAGATCAGGAAATTGGCGCCCGACCCGCCGGTGACATCGCTGCGCGGGACGAAGAGTTCGTGCGTGCCGAGCGGCGGGATGGTCACAGCCTTGGGCACATAGTCCTTGATCAGCTTGCCGTCGGTGTCGTAGTAGCGCGCGTAGTGGAGTGTCAGCGGCTTGCCGCTGTTGGTGTTGCGGATGGCGACGTGGGCCGAGAGCAGTGTTTGCACCGGCTTGCCCTGCGCATCAAGGTCGCCGTGGTAGATGTGCGAGTAGATCGGCAGGTAGAGCAGTTGGCTCATCACCGAGGGCAGCGACTGGGCATTCGCCGCGCTGACGAGCGACAGCGCGGCGAGGGCGGCAGCAAGATGGCGGACGAAGCGGTAAGCGCTGGACGGCATGGGCGTTTCCTTGTGCGAGTGTCCGGCCGTTGCGATGGCGGGACGTCGTTGCGGCGGGACAGAAGCAACACTGTCGACAAGTGTAGCGCATTGATCTGCTGCGGCGCGCGTTGTGGTCGGTGCGGGCAGGTGCCGAGGTTGCCGGAAGCATACGCAGGCGGGGTGCGCGCATTCGCCGCGCTTGGCGGATAATGCGCTCGAACGGGACGCTGTTCCGGGCGGCGGAAAGGGATGACATGCGGTGGTGGCGGAAAAGGTGTGGGGTGGTGCTGAGCCTGCTGTGGGCGCTGAGCCTGCTCGTCGGCTGTGCGAACGAGGGGGCGCCGCGTCCGGCGTCGACGGTGACGGTCTCCCTCGTCGGCTTCAACGATTTCCACGGACAACTGCTGCCGGGCAATGGCAGCGTACCGGTCGCTCGTGATGGCACGGACGCGGTCGAGCGGGTGCCGGCCGGCGGCGCCGCCTATCTGGCCGCATTGATCAAGCGCTTGCGTGCCGAGAATCCGGACAACACGCTGGTCGTCGCCGCCGGTGATCTTATCGGGGCCTCGCCGCTGGTGTCCAGCCTGTTCCATGACGAGCCGACGATCGAGGTACTCAACCGCATCGGCATCTCGGTCTCCTCGGTCGGCAACCATGAATTCGAAAAAGGGCGCAACGAGTTGTTCCGCCTGCAGCGCGGTGGTTGTCATCCGGTCTCGGCGGACGGCACCCAGGGCGTGGTCGGACGCGACACCTGCATGACAGACGGGCGCTTCGAAGGCGCGAAATTCACCTATCTCGGTGCCAATGTCATCGACCGGCAGAGCGGACGCCCCTTGCTTCCCGCCTATGCCGTGCGCGAAATCGGCGGCGTCCGCATCGGCTTTGTCGGCGTCACGCTCAGGGAAACGCCGGCGACGATGCCGCGCAAGCTGGTCGAGGGGCTGGACTTCGCCGACGAGGTGGCGACGATCAATGCGCTGGTGCCGACGCTGCTTCATGACGAACGGGTTGCCTTTGTCGTCGCTCTGCTGCATCAGGGCGGCGAGACGACGGCGCGCGCGATCAACGATACGGCGTGTCCGGGTTTCTCCGGTGCGGTCCTGCGCATCGTCGACCGCCTCGATCCGGCGGTACAGGTGGTGATGACCGGGCATACGCACGAGGAGTACGTCTGTACCCGTCCCGACGGGCGCCTGATGACGCAGGCCGGCAATTACGGACGGATGGCGACCAAGATCGACCTCGTCGTCGAGCCGGGTTCGGGCCGCGTGCTCGCCAAGTCGGCGCGGACGCACGTGGCTGCGAACCGGGGGGCGGTGAAAGACGACGATGTTGATGGGATGGTCGGCCGTTACGCGGCGCTGACCGCCGAACGCGCCCAGGCGATCGTCGGACATCTGGCGGCGCCCTTGTCGCGGGCCGCCAATCGGACGGGCGAACGGCCGCTCGGCAATGTGCTGGCCGATGCGTATCTGTTCGGCGGACAGGCCGGCGTACCGGCGGATCAGGCGGCGCAGATCGCTTTCGTCAATCCCGGCGGCATTCGTGCCGAGTTGTCCGGTGATCCGGTCCGCGGACTCGATGTCAGCTTCGGGCAGTTGTACGCCGTGCATCCCTTCGGCAATACGCTGCCGACCCTGTCGATGACTGGCGAGCAGTTGCGCCGCGTGCTCGAACAGCAGTGGGAGTCGCCGCAGCCGCCGAGTGGCAACGTGCTGGCGGTCTCGGCCGGTTTCACCTATGCCTGGGATGCGGCGCAGCCGATCGGCGCGGCGCCGGGGCAAGGCCGGCGCGTCGTGCCCGGATCGATGCGCTTGCATGGCGTGCCGATCGATCCGACGGTGAATTATCGTGTTACGGTCAATTCCTTCCTCGCGCACGGTGGCGACAATTTCAGCGTCTTCAGCGAAGCGGCGACGCTGGCCGAAAGCGAGCGTGACCTGGATGTGCTGATGGCGTATTTCCGGGCGCAGGGCGTGGTGCAGGCGCCGGCGCTCGACCGGATTGGCCGTCGCAACTGATCGAATCGGGAGCGGTCGTGATCGCGAGAAAACTACGGAATGCAGGCGTCGCGCTCATCCTCGCTGTTGGCGCTGCGAACGCTTTGTCGGCGTCCTTGCCGGCGGTCGAGGCGCGCCACGGCATGGTCGTCAGTGAGCAGCGACTGGCGTCGGCGGTCGGCGTCGACATCCTGCGCCAGGGCGGCAATGCGATCGACGCCGCCGTCGCCGTCGGCTATGCGCTGGCGGTGGTGCATCCCTGCTGCGGTAATCTCGGCGGTGGCGGGTTCATGACGCTGCGCCTGGCCGACGGGCGCACGACTTTCCTCGACTTCCGCGAAAAGGCGCCGGCGGCCGCCGCGTCGGATATGTATCTCGATGCCGACGGCAAGGTCCTCCGGAACGCGAGTCTTGACGGCTATCGCGCCGCAGCCGTGCCTGGCAGCGTGCTTGGTCTCGACACGGCGTGGCGTCGCTATGGACGCTTGTCGCGGGCGACGGTGATGGCGCCGGCGATCCGCCTGGCGCGCGAGGGTTTCGTGCTGACGCGCGGCGATACCGATATTCTCGATACGACGGTGGCGCGCTTGCGCCGCGACCCCGAGGCCGCGCGTATTTTCCTGCGTCCCGACGGCAGTCCGCTGCAGCCGGGTGACCGCCTGGTACAGACCGATCTCGCCCGCACGCTGACGGCGATCGCCCGGCACGGGCCGCCGGCGTTTTATCGCGGACGTATCGCGCAGGCGGTTGAAAGCGCCTCGAGGCGTCAGGGCGGCATCCTCAGTGCCGCCGATTTCGCCGCCTATGCGGTCGCCGAACGCGCGCCCGTGCGCTGCGCGTATCGAGGCTTTGTCATCCATTCGGCGCCGCCGCCGAGTTCGGGCGGGACGACGCTGTGCGAGAGCCTCAACGTGCTGGAAGGTTTCGATCTGAAAAGCATGGGCGCCGGGTCGGCGCAGACGCTGGCGGTGATGACCGAGGCGATGCGCCAGGCCTTTCTCGATCGCAACACCTTTCTCGGCGATCCGGACTTCGTCGACGTGCCGCTGCCGCATCTACTCTCGCGCGACTATGCGAAAAGCATTGTCGCCAACATTTCGGGGCGGGCGCGGTCTTCGGCGGATCTGGCGCCGGCACGCCTGCAGAAGGAGTCAAGCGAAACGACCCACTATTCGATCGTCGATGCCGACGGCAATGCCGCCGCGGTGACGACGACGATCAACGGGCGTTTCGGCGCCGCCGTCATCGCGCCGGGGACGGGCTTCTTCCTGAATAACGAAATGGACGATTTCACTGTCGCACCGGGGACGGCGAACTTGTACGGACTCGTCCAGGGAGCGGCGAACGCGATCGCGCCGGGCAAGCGACCCTTGTCGTCGATGGCGCCGACGCTGGTGACGCGCGACGATCGGCTGTTCATGGCGCTCGGATCGCCGGGTGGGGCGCGCATCATCAGCATCGTGTTGCAGACGCTGCTCAACGTCATCGACCACGGCATGGCGCCGCAGGAAGCCGTCGATGCGCCGCGCATTCATCACCAATGGTTGCCGGATACGGTGTATTACGAAACGCGCGGCCTGTCGCCTGATACGCGCGAGGCGCTGCAAGCGCGGGGCTATGCGCTGCTCGAACAGTCGCCCTGGGGCGCGCTCGGCCTCATCGTCGTCGGCGGGGTGGCCGATGCCGCTCGGGGAACTGCAAGTTCGGGTAACGACGCGGCCGTATCCGGCGCCTTGCGTGCCGGATTTCTCTACGGTGCCGCCGATCCGCGCCGTCCGGCGGGGGCGGCACTCGGCTATTGAGGGCGCGGCGAATGCGTTTGTTCTTCGCCCTCTGGCCGTCACCGGAAAGTGCCGAGTCGCTGGCCGGCGTCGCCCGCGATTGCGCGCTGCGCTTCGGCGGCCGACCGACGCGGGCGGAGACGGTGCATATGACGCTGGCTTTCCTTGGCGAGCAGCCGGAAGTTCGCCTGGCCGATATCGTTGCCGCCGCCAACACCCTCGCCTTCGCGCCCTTCGACCTGCCTCTCGACCGGCTCGGCGCCTGGCGGCACAACCGCGTGCTGTGGGCGGGCTGTCGGGCGGCCCCTGACGCCTTGTCTGCGCTGGCGACCGGACTGCATGCGGTGCTGGCACAGGCGGATGTGCGCTTCGAGGCGGAGTCGCGGCCATTCAATCCGCATGTGACCTTGCTGCGCTCGGTGCCGGCCTCGGCTTTCCCCGTGTCGACGCCCAGCCTGGTACCTCGCGTCTGGCGTTGCGAGCGCTTTGTCCTGGTCGAGTCGCAAAGGTTGCCGGACGGTGCCGGCTATCGTCGGGTCGCCGAGTTTCCGGCGCGCGGCTGACGCCGCCTTTACTTGCGCAGACGCTGGACGGCGATGCCGATCCATTCGCGCAGCGCGGTGCTGCTGCGGTGCAAGGCCTCGGCCGACGGAAGGATTCGCTCGGCATAACTGCGGGGCCAGGTGTCGTAGGCGGTCGGCGCTGCGACGACCTCGAGGCCCTGGCGTTCGAACAGAGGCACGGCGCGCGGCAGGTGCCAGGCGTGACTGACCAGCGCAATGCGCGTGATCTTCGCCGGCCAGAGCATGGCCGCCGACAGGTTGGCATTTTCGGCGGTGTCGCGTGAGTGCGCTTCAGCCCAGCGGACCTTGGCGCCGAATTCGCGTTCCAGCGTCTCTTTCATGGCTTCGGCTTCGGGACGGCTGCCGAAAGGCGATCCGCCGCTAACGAGAATCGGCAGCCCGCTCGATTTTTGCAACCAAGCGCCATAACGCAGCCGCTGCAGCGTCGCGCGGCCGACCGTGTCGGTGCCGTATTCGGGCGCGTCGTCATCGACGCCGCCGCCGAGGATGACAATCGCCTGGACGCCGCGGAGCTGCGCCGTGGTGATCGGGGGGGGCAGGGCGAGGCTCTGCATCAGCAGAATCGATACCGTCGGGATCGACATCAGCAGCATGGCGGCGAGGGCGACTCCGGCCAGCCAACGACCGCTGCGAGGGTGACGGCGGGAGAGCAGCACGCCAGCGAGCGCCAGCAGGATTAGCGAGAATGGCGGGACGGCCAGTGCCGACAGAATTTTCTTGAGCAGGAACATGGAATGTCGGCGTCCGGAGCAAGACGTTTCGGGAGGACGGCGAACCGTCCTCCCGTGCCGATTACGCCACCGGCGTGGTCTGGGCCTGGATCGCCGTCAGCGCGATGGTGAAGACGATGTCATCAACCAGAGCGCCGCGCGAGAGGTCGTTGACCGGCTTGCGCAGGCCTTGCAGCATCGGGCCGACCGAGATGACGTTAGCACTGCGCTGGACCGCCTTGTAGGTGGTGTTGCCGGTGTTGAGGTCGGGGAAAACGAAGACCGTCGCCTGGCCTGCGACCAAGCTCTTAGGCGCCTTCTGCTTGCCGACTTCGGCGACCGAAGCGGCGTCGTACTGCAGCGGCCCGTCGATGACGAGGCTCGGATCGGTGGTCTTGGCGAGTTCGGTCGCCTGGCGCACCTTCTCGACGTCGTTGCCGGCGCCCGAGGTGCCGGTGCTGTAGCTGATCATCGCGACCTTGGGCTGGATGCCGAAGGCGGCGGCGCTCTGCGAGCTCTGGCAGGCGATTTCGGCGAGTTCTTCGGCGCTCGGGTTCGGGTTGATCGCGCAGTCGCCGTAGACGAGGACCTGTTCGGGCATCAGCATGAAGAAGACCGACGAGACGATCGACGAACCCGGTGCCGTCTTGATCAGCTGTAGCGCGGGCCGCACGGTGCTGGCCGTGGTATGCACGGCGCCCGAGACGAGGCCGTCGACGTCGCCGACGGCGAGCATCATGGTGCCGAGCACGACCGTGTCCTCAAGCTGCGCGGAAGCTTGCTCCGGCGTCAGGCCCTTGGACTTGCGCAACTCGACCATCGGGCCGACATACTTGGCGCGGATGTCGTCCGGATCGATGATTTCGAGCGATTCGGGCAGCGAAATGCCCTGCGTCGCGGCGACGTCTTCGATCGCGGCACGCTTGCCGAGCAACACGCAACGGGCGATGCCCTTTTCCTCGCAGATCGCGGCGGCGCGCACGGTGCGCGGCTCCTCGCCTTCCGGCAGGACGATGCGCTTGACGGCGCTGCGGGCTTTCTGGATCAGCTGGTAACGGAACGCCGGCGGCGACAGCTTGGTCGTTTCGGGCATGTGGAACGATGCGGCGATGGCGTCGGCGTCGAGATGTTCGGCGACCGTTTCGAGCACGGCGTTCATGCGCTCGATGTCGTCGTCGGGGACGGCGCCCGGGGTTTCGATGACGCGGCGTGCGGTGCGGAAGGTGTCCGAATCGGTGCGCAGGATCGGTACGCCGGTTTCAAGTACCGGCCCGACGAGTTCCATGAGTTGCGGGTCGATGGTGCTCGAGTGGGTGAGCAGGATGCCGGCGATCGGCATGCCGCGGCTGACGGCCAGCGACGTGGTCAGGATAATGTCATCGCGGTCGCCGGAAGTGATGATGAGTGAGCCCGGACGCAGGTGCGGGATGAACTGGGTGGCGGAGCGGGCGGCGACGACGACGTTGCTGACGCGACGCGTGGCGATTTCGCCCTCGGCGACGATCGTCGCCTTGAGGTGGCGGGCGACGTCGAGGGTGCGCGGTGCCTGCAGTTCCGGCGTTTCGTGGATGACGCCCCAGAGCTTCATCGGCGCCAGGTCGCGCGCGGCGGCCTGGTTGTCGAATTCTTCGGGCGCCATGTTGAGGACGGCGCCGGCGACCTTGCAGCCTTCGCGGGCGAATTGCCGCGCGCTCAGCTTGAGGTCGGCGACGGCTTTCGGCTGCGCGCCGTTGCCGACGAGAATCACTTCCGCCTTGAGACTGTTGGCGATGTCGATGTTGAGTTGCGACGTGAAGGTGTGCGTCGCATCGGCGTGCAGACCTTCGATGACCAGGATGTTGGCATCCTTGCTGGCGTTCATGCACAGCGCCACGATGTCTTCGAGGACGTCGGCGCTCTGATTCGAGGCAATGCGTTCGGCGACGGTGTTCAGCGGGATCGAATCGGGGGCTTCGATGTTGAAGATCTGGCGGATGAATCCGCTGGAATTGTCTTCCGCTTCCTGACCGACGGGCTTGGCGAAACCGACCTGGACCCCCAGTCGTTGCAGCGTGCAGACGATGCCGAGTGCGACCGAGGTAAGGCCGGCGTCTTGATGTACCGGCGCGACAAGGAAGGCTTGCGTCTTGCGTTGAGTCATATTTTTTCTCCCCGGAGGAACAATGTGTGCGAAAACATGTAATTATCCTCTTTCGTCGCGCCGCTATAAAGTGCACTTTCGTGATATCTGAACGAATAATTTCTTGCGTTTGAAGTTGCACTCAGACGTGTTAAATCTGCGGCGTTCGCCGAGTGGCGTGGCGGTCTGTGGGACAATAGCGTTTTCCTTCTGCCGTTGCGGCGTTTCTCCTGGGATCGATGGTCTTCATGAATGTCCGACATCTTCACGGCGTTCTGCTGTTCTTGTCTGCCTTGCTGTTGTTTGCCGTGATCGACACGTCGATCAAGTATCTGTCAGCGTATGTCGCGGTCCCCGTATTGCTGTGGTTGCGCTTCGTCGTGCACCTGGTATCGATGCTGGCGGTCGTCGCCCCCCGGATCGGCTGGGAGCTTGTCGTGACGCAGCGTCCCTGGGTAATGATCTTTCGCGCCCTGATGCTCGTCTGCTCGAGCCTGTTGCTGCAACTGGCCTTCAAACGCATGCCGTTGGCGGAAACCACCTCGCTTTTCTTTGTCACGCCGCTGATCGTCGCGCTGATGGCCGGACCGATGCTCGGCGAGAAGTTGCGGCTGCGCACCTGGATCGCGATCGGCGCCGGCTTTTCCGGTGCGCTGCTGGTTGCGCGTCCGGGCGGCGCGCTCGTCGGCGAAGGCGTCGCCCTGACCCTGTGCGCGGCTTTATGCTATTCGATTTATCAGGTGCTGACGCGCAAACTGTCGGCGAGCGAACCGGTCATGCGGCAGTTGTTCTATACGGCCTTGGTCGGCACGATCGTCATGCTGCCCGTGCTGGGCATGTTTCCGATTGCGATGCCGCCGACCTGGGGCTTGTCGCTGCTGGCCTTGTCGCTCGGTATCCTGGCCGGCGTCGGGCACTTTTTCTTTATCCGCGCATTTCGCGATTCGCCGGCGTCGACCTTGTCGCCGATGATGTATTTTCAGCTGGTGTGGGTGTCGCTGCTGGGGTGGGCGGTGTTCGGCCAGTATCCGGATTCGCTCTCCCTGGTCGGGATGCTGGTCATTGTCGTGTCGGGGATCAGCCTGGTGCTGCAGCGGCAACGCTGAGCGTTCGTCGCCGCCCGGCGAGAAAGGATGTTCGAATGGTCTGCTTTTCCTCGTTGTTACCGCGTTTTTCACCCGAGCGCCGGCGCGTGCTCGCCCGCTGTGCCGGTGTCGTCTTGCTCACCTGTCAGCCGTTCGTGGCGTGGGGGGCGTCGCTTGAGATCGTCGACGCCGAGTTCGGCGTTTTCGATGCCAGTCGTGCCAATGAGATCCGCTTCTTGCCGACGCTGACCGTGCCGCATCGTGTCGGTCAGCGCTATGGCTGGATCATCGATCTCAACACCCGGCAGCGGAGCGTCAGTGTGCGCGAGGAATACCTGTTGCCGAGCGCCGTGCAAGGTGGCGAGGCGAATGGCGTGCTGGTCATCCCGATGGAGCGGCGCAACCAGGCAAGCCAACGCCAGTTGGTGCCGCAGGAGGGGCGGATCATCGGCGAATGGGAAATCGGACCCGGCGAACCGCCGGGACGACGGCATCTGCAAGTGTTCGTCGAAGGTGCGCTGGCCGCTGATTTCGAATACGAGGTGAAGTGAGCCGCTGCCGCGCCGCGGCAAAAAAAAGGCGGAACCCGGAGGTTCCGCCACAAGAGAGAGAAAGTATTACGCGTGCGTGTCAGTAAACCGGCGCGCCCTTGATCAGCGTCGGAATCCACAGCGAGAACCACGGGAAGTAGGTGACGACGGCCATCACGGCGAACAGCGCGCCATAGAACGGCAGGATGCTCTTCATCACCTGTTCGACCGAGACCTCGCCGATGGCGCAGCCGACGAACTGCGTCGTGCCGACCGGCGGCGTGTTGAGGCCGAGTGCGCAGTTGAGCAGCATGACCATGCCGAACTGCACCGGACCCATGCCCATCTTGAGCGCGAGCGGCAGGAACAGCGGCGTGCAGATCAGGATGGTCGAGGCCATGTCCATGAAGGTGCCGAGCAGGAAGAGAATCAGGTTGATCAGGAAGAACATCATGTACGGATTGCTCGTCGCCGAGAGCAGCGCTTCGGCCGTCTTGTCCGGGATCTCGAGGATGGCCATGATGTACTGGAACATCGTCGACACGCCGATCAGCAGCAACACGACGCCGGTCGTCTTGGCAGCCTTGGCGGCGGCCTTCATCAGCTTGGCCCAGTTCATCGTGCGATAGCCGACGAAGGTCAGGAACAGCGAGTAGGTCACCGCGATGCCGGCCGCTTCGGTGGCCGTTGTGATGCCGAAAATGATGCAGCTGAGAATGATGATGACGACGAACATTCCCGGGATGGCAGCGATGAGGGAGGTGAACACCGCTTTCCAGCCGGCGAACGGGTCGAGCGTGCTGGAACCGTCGGCGCGACGCGGATAGCCTTCCTTCTTTGCCACCCAGTAGGCAGCGGCGAGCATGCAGACCATCAACACCATGACCGGCATCAGGCCGGCGAACATCAGTTCGCCGATCGAGGCGCCCTTGACCTGGATGTTCGGCCCAGCGAGGATTCCAGCCGTGCTCGAGGCCGCAAAGGCGTAGATGATCATGTTGTGCGAGGTCGGCATCAGGGCGCCGCAGAGCGAGGCGTGCGTCGTGACGTTGACGGCGTAGTCGGCGCTGTAGCCTTCCTTCTTCATCATCGGGATCATGACGCCGCCCATCGCCGAGACGTCGGCAACCGGCGAGCCGGAGACGCCGCCGAACAGCGTACAGGCGACCACGTTCGCCATGCCCAGACCGCCGCGCCAGTGACCGACAAGGTTGCGGGCGAAGTTGACGATCTTGTCGGCGATGCCGCCGTGCAGCATCAATTCACCGGAGAAGACGAAGAACGGGATGGCCAGGAAGGAGAAGACATTCATCCCGGAAATCATGTTCTGGAACGCGAGTTCCAACGGGAAACCTTCGACCCAGTAGGTTGCCAGGCAACTCAGGGCGATCGAGAAGGCGACCGGCACCCCGAGCAGAAGGAATAGCGTGAAACTGATGCAGAGTACGGTCAGTGCCATGATGGAACCACTTCCTTGTCAGAAAACATTGCGATCAGGTGTTCGATCGAGAACAGGATGATCAGGACGCCCGAAATGACGCAGGGAATATAGCGCCATGCCTCGGAAATGCCGAGCGTCGGGATGGCGTTCGACCAGACCGAGATGGCCATCATCGAACATCCCCAGGCCAGAGCAATGCCGAAGACGATCGAGAAAAAACCGACGATGTTGCCGACCCAGAACTGGACGTTTTTGGGCGCCAGGCCGACGAGCGATTCCATGCCGATGTGCCCTTCGTCGCGGACGCCGGCGGCCCCGCCGAACATGGCGACGTTGATGACGAGCAACAGGGCGACTTGTTCTGACCAGGCCGGCGCGTCATTGAGGATGTAGCGCCAGATGACCGAGCCGACGACGACGGCGACGATGCCGAGCAGACCGGCGACGGCGACGTACATTCCCCAGCGCGAGAGCCGGGAATTAATCTGAGTTAACCATTCCATTACTATCTTCCAGAAAAAGGCCCGAAGCCAGGATTGAGGCGACTTCGGGCCTATTGGAGGTGAAACCCCGAGCGGGTATTACTTCGTGTTGACGATTTCCTGAACCAGGGCCTTCAGTTCAGGCGTCGGCGAGAACTTTTCCCACACCGGTTTGACGGCGGCGACGAATTCAGCCTTGTTAACATCGTTGATGTACTGGGCGCCGGCCTTGATGGTGATTTCCTTGGAGGCCTGTTCCTTCTTCGTCCAGAGATCGATGTAGTACGGCACCGTTTCCTTGGCGGCGTCACGGATGATCTTCTGCTCTTCCTTGGTCAGCGTGTCCCAGACCTTCTTCGAGAAGACGATCACTTCCGGCGACATCACGTGCTGCGTTTCGCTATACACCGGAGCGGCTTCGAAGTGCTTGGCCGTTTCGTACGACGGATAGTTGTTTTCGGCGGCGTCGACCAGGCCGGTCTTCAGCGCGGTGTAGACTTCAGCCATGGGGATCGGCGTCGGGTTGGCGCCAATCGCTTGCGCGATGCTGACCCACAGGTCGGACGGCTGCACGCGGATCTTCATGCCCTTGACATCAGCCAGGTTGCGCACCGGCTTCTTGGCGTAGATCGAGCGGGCGCCCGATTCCCACAGGGCGAGGCCGATGAAGCCATGCTTTTCGAAAGCGGCAAGAATCTTGTCGCCGGCCGGGCCTGCCATGGCCTTACGGAAGTGGTTGAGGTCACGGAAGATGAACGGGAACGACGGAACCATCGTTTCCGGGATGATGCCGTGGAACGCGGCGGTGCTGACGCGAACCATGTCGAGCGCGCCGATCTTGACCTGTTCGACGGTGTCCTTTTCGGAACCGAGCGAGCTGTTGCCGAAGACCTTGATGTTGTACTTGCCGTTGGTCTTTTGGCTGACGATTTCGCCGATCTTCTTCACCGTCATGACGGTCGGATAGTCGAGCGGGTGCACGTCGGCAGAGCGGAAGTCGCGCGCTTGTGCGGCGGTCATGGCGAAGGCGGATGCCAGCACGACGCCCAGCAGTTTTTTCAGAAGCATAATTTCCTCCTCGATAGAAATTAAAGTTATTGCAACCGGTGAATAATTAGAAAAACCGATGAAGATCGGGTGCTACAAAACCATGTTGAAAGAGGCCCCGGTGCATGCCTTGAGGGCAATATACTCCATGGGTGGGGGTGGGACAAGGCGTATTTAGATACCTGACCAATTTTAATGTCCTGATCTGCATGCTTGCGTTGTGGTGGTCAGCTATTGCGCTGTTTTACAAGGGTTTCGAGAACGCGCATGTTGCGCAGCGATTCCTCGAGAGCAAGCGCCGGCGGGCGTTTTTGCAGGATAGCGTCGGAAAAATCGGCAATTTCGCTGGCATAGCGATCCGATGCCGCGACCGCGATCGTTTCGCTGCCCTTGGCGGTGATGAGTTGCAGCTCTCCGGCGTCGTCGAGAAAGGTATCGGGCGCCAGCAGTGTGCCTTGCGTGCCGGTGATTTCGCTGTGCATGCGGCCGAAGGCGTTGAAGCCGCAGTGCAGTGAAGCGACGAGTCCGCTGCGGTAGCGGAGGACCGCCGAGAGGTTGACGTCCACGCCGTGGGCCTGGTCGCAGGTGACGGCGGTGTCGATCGGTTCCTCCTGCGCGATCATGCCGATCAGGTTGAGCGGGTAGCAGCCGACGTCGTAGAGGGCGCCGCCGCCCAGTTCGGGCTGTTCCTTGATCGTGTTCACGCGGTCGAGCAGGAAACGGAAGGTCGAATTGATGCTGCGGATGTCGCCGAGGACGCCACTGTCGAGGACCGCGCGGATCTTGCTGACGCGGTCGGTATAGCGGTACATGAAGGCTTCCATGAGCAGCACGCCGCATTCGCCGGCGACCGCCACCATGCGCTCGGCTTCCGCCGCGTTCAGCGCGAGGGGCTTTTCGCAGAGGACGTGTTTGCCGGCGCGCATGGCCTTGATGGCCCATTCGCAGTGCAGGGCATTCGGCAGCGGCAGATACACGGCGTCGACCGCCGGGTCGGCGAGCAGCGCGTCGTAGGAAGTATGGGCGGTGAAGGGGCCGAACTGTGTCAGGCATTCCGCCAGCCGTGCCGGTTCGCGCGACGCCATGGCCTGCAACTGCGCGTTGGCGCAGCGCATGATGGCCGGAATGACCTGCAAGCGAGCGATGCGAGCGCAGCCGAGTATGCCCCAACGAACCTGGTGAGCCATGTGTTCCCCTCTGACAGCGCGCTCTGGAACTCGCCATCGGACAGACAATGTTCTTAACCCTGAGTGGCGGCGATTATGGTGAAAATTGTTGGCATGAGCCAATGCTATTAAGCATGACCGTCATGCTTGGATTGGTATGGCGATCATGCCAGACTTCAGGCGGCGGTCGGTGTGCCGGCGGCGGGCGGGAGTTGGTCGCGCTGATAGGCGCGGACGCAGTCGAGCATGTCGTTGAGCAGGCGCGAATCCTCGTCCTTGCGGTACGCGCAGTGCAGGTCGATCAGGCACTCGACGTCGGTGGCCAGCGGGCGGAAGACGACGTTGGGCAACTGCAGGTTGAGGATCGATTCCGGCACCAGCGCCGTGCCGAAGCCGCCGGATACCATGATGGTGGCGGCGATCAGGTCGCCCGCCTTTTGCGCGACGATGGGTTCGAAGCTGTGGCGCTTGAAGAGGGTGCGACAGGCAATGAAGACGCTCTGGTCCTGCTCGTCGATCAGCGGTTCGTTGCGCAGGTCGTCGAGCTTGATCTCGGTTTGTTGTGCCAGCGGGTTGCTCTGGTTCAGCGCGACGTAGAGCGGCTCGCGGTAGACGAGTTCCGAGGTGATGTTCGGGAACTCCGGCAAGTAACGGTCGAAGGCGACGAGGATGCGTCCCTGGTGCAGCGCGCCGATCTGGCGTTCCTTCGGCGTGTTGTGCAGCACGACCTTGACGTCGGGATGGGTGGCGGAAAACGAGCGCAGGAGTTTGGGGATGATGCTCAGCATGGCCGAGCCGAAGACGCCGATGTCGATGCGGCCGGCCTGGCCGGTGGCGACGCGACGGATTTGCTCGGTGGCGAGTTCGATGTGGGCGCTGATGTTGTGTGCGTGCTTGAGCAGGGCGGCGCCGGCTTGCGTCAGTTCGACGCCCCAACTGGTCCGTGTGAACAGCAGGACGCCGAGTTCTTCTTCGAGCGACTGGATGTGGCGAGTCAGCGGGGGTTGCGTGATGTGCAGCCGCTCCGCCGCGCGGCTGATGCTCCGCTCTTCGGCGGTGACGATGAAATACTTGAGACGCCGGACATCCATGGGGGTTCTCCAGACAGCGCTTTGTCCAAGGAGTAAATATATCAGCCCGCGCAGCCGAAACGGCGGTTTGTCGCCCCGACCCATGCTCTTTTTGTATGGGGTCGTGCCTTATTAGCATTGGCCGCCTGCAGCGATCTTTCGCATAATCTAAAAAGAATATGACGTCGGGACGAATCCCGCACACAACATTTCCTTGGCATCTTCTGTGGTAGCCCATTTGTGGTATGGTAGTATGGGTTTTTTATAACCGGCAGTCCCCCCGGGAGGCTTGAGGGGCGCGCGTCAAATTACGGAGATTCATGATGAAATCCTTCCTCAATGCGGATTTTCTTTTGCCCGACGAAAGTTCGCGGCGGCTGTATCACGACTATGCGGCGCAGATGCCGATCATCGATTATCACTGCCACTTGCCGCCGGCCGACATCGCCACGGATGCGCACTTCCGCAACATGGCGCACGCCTGGCTGGGCGGTGATCACTACAAGTGGCGGGCGATGCGTTCGAACGGCGTGCCGGAAGCCGACATCACCGGGCACGAGCCCGACTACCAGACCTTCCTCGCCTGGGCGCGGACGGTGCCGCGCCTGATCGGCAACCCGCTCTACCACTGGACGCATCTGGAACTGCAGCGTTATTTCGGCATCGACGAGCCGCTGTCCGAGAAGACCGCCGCCAAGATCTGGGAAGCCTGTAATGCGCAGCTTGCCGGTCAGGAATTCGGCGCGCGCGCCCTGCTCAAGCGCATGAAGGTGCGTGCCGTCGGCACGACCGACGATCCGGCCGACACGCTCGAACACCACATCGCCTACGCGGCCAAGCGCCAGCCCGGCGATCCCGTCATGGTGCCGAGCTATCGTCCCGACAAGGCGCTGGCGGCGGAAGACCCCGTTGCCTGGAATGCCTACATCGCCCGTCTGGCGATCGCCGCCGACCAGACGATCGGCAGCTATGCCGATTTGGTATCGGCGCTCGACAAGCGGCATGCCGCGTTCCATGCGCTCGGCTGCCGTGCCTCCGACCATGCGCTGATCGCGCCGGTGGCGACCTTCGTCACGGCGGAGCGCCTGCAGGCGATCTTTGCCAAGCTGCTCAACAAGGTGACGCCCGACCAGGACGAGATCGATGCCTTCCGCACGGCGCTGCTGCTCGAAGTCGGGCGCATGAATGCGCGTCGCGGCTGGGCCATGCAGTTGCACATGGGCTGCATCCGCAACCTCAACGCGCCGATGTTTGCAAAGCTCGGGCCGGATACCGGCTTCGACGCGGTCACCGACGAGCGCATCGCGCGCAATCTCGGTCTCTTCATGAATGCCTTGCAGGTCGATGGCCTGTTGCCGAAGACCATTCTCTATTCGCTCAACCCGAACGATCTCGAGGTGCTCGGCACGATCATGGGCTGCTTCCAGGATGACACCGTGCCGGGCAAGATCCAGTGCGGCTCGGCCTGGTGGTTCAACGACCATATCGACGGCATGCGCCGCCAGATGGTCAGTCTCGGCAATCTCGGCGTGCTGTCGCGCTTCGTCGGCATGCTGACCGATTCGCGCAGCTTCCTCTCGTTCCCGCGCCACGAGTACTTCCGTCGCATTCTGTGCGCGCTGATCGGCGGTTGGATCGAGAACGGCGAGGTCCCGGCCGATTTCGAGACCTTCGGCGGTTACGTTCAGGACATCTGTTTCCGCAACGCCAAGCAGTACTTCGCCATTCCGGGCGTCGAGGACTGAAAAGGAAACGTCCCGAACGGAGCGATCCGGTCGGGACGATGTGTTTCGAGAGAGGCGGCTGGCCGGCAGGCGAGCCGCCTTTTTTATGCGGCGGGCTTGCGCTCGATCAGTTCGATCTTGTAGCCGTCGGGGTCTTCGACGAACGCGATGACGGTAGTGCCGTGCTTCATCGGTCCGGCTTCGCGCGTGACGCGACCGCCGCGCTTCTTGATCTCGGCGCAGGCCGCGTAGGCATCGGGAACTTCCAGCGCGATGTGCCCGAATCCGTTGCCCAGATCGTAGGACGGCGTGTCCCAGTTAAGCGTCAATTCAATGACGGCGCCATCGCTTTCCTCGCCGTAGCCGACGAACGCCAGCGTGAAGCGGCCTTCGGGGTAGTCGGTGCGGCGCAGTACTCGCATGCCGAGGATTTCAGTGTAGAAAGCGATCGACCGGTCGAGGTCGCCGACGCGGATCATGGTGTGCAGGATTCTCATGAAAAGACGGTCTCCGATGGGGTAAAGCGCGATTTTACTGCGATCGCGGCCGCGACAGTTCGGCTGCCGCCCAGTCGAGCCACTTCAGCAGCGTGGCGTACAGGACGTCGGCATCGAGCGGTTTGGCGATGTGGTCGTTCATGCCGGCATTGAGGCAATCGCGGCGGTCTTCGTCGAAGGCGTTGGCCGTCATGGCCAGCACGATCGCCTTGGCCGACTCGCCGGACAGTCGCCGAATCGTTTGCGTCGCCTCGATGCCGCTCATGCCGGGCATCTGCATGTCCATGAGGATCAGCGGGTAGGCGGTTTGCGTCGCCTTGCGCACCGCGTCGAAGCCGTCGCAGGCGGTGTCGACGTGAAAATCGGCGATCGACAGCAGTTCGGTGGCGATTTCGCGTCCGGTCGGATCGTCGTCCACGAGCAGCACCCGCATGCCGGCGAAGCGTTGCCGGAGGATGTCTTCGGCGTTCTTCGGGTGCTCGGAAGCGGCGACCGGGCGCGCGGCAACGGTCGTCTTGCCCAGACGGAAGGTGGCCCAGAAGGTACTGCCGACGCCCGGCGTGCTGTCGACGCCGACATCGCCGCCCATGTTGCGCGCCAGGTGCCGGCTGATGACGAGGCCGAGACCGGTGCCGCCGAAGCGCCGGGTGGTCGATCCGTCCGCCTGGACAAAGGCCTGGAACAGGCTGTCGCGCTGCTCGGGCGTCAGCCCGATGCCTTCGTCCTCGACTTCGAGGCGGAGCAGGATGCTGTGGATGTTTTCATGCTGGACCGTCAGGCGGACGCGGATCGTGCCTTGTTCAGAGAACTTGATCGCGTTGCTTAAGTAATTGAGGAGGATTTGTGCCACGCGCAGTTCGTCGCCGATGGCCTCGGCCGGAACGTTTGGATGGATCGCCCGGAGAATACGCAGGCCCTTGGCGTTGGCGCGCTCGTCGACCATCGTCAGCGTGTTGGCGAGCGTCTGCGCCGGCGAAAACAGTTTCTTCTCGAGGCTCAGCTTGCCGGCTTCGATCTTCGACAAGTCGAGGATGTTGTTGATGATGCCGAGCAGGTGCTGCGCCGCATCCATGATTTTGTCGACCTTGGCCTGCGCCGAATTGTCGCCGGGCGTGCCGCCATTAGCATTGCCATGCGTGTTGGCAAGAGTGTTGGCAAGATCGCGCCGCAGCAGATGGCCGAAGCCGATGATGGCGTTCATCGGTGTGCGGATTTCATGGCTCATGTTGGCGAGGAAACTGCTCTTCGCCCGGTTTGCCGCTTCGGCGGCGTCGAGCGCGTTCTCAAGTTCGGCCGTGCGTTCCTCGACCAGCGTTTCGAGATGTTCGCGGTATTGGCTGAGTTCGGCCTCGACCTTCTTGCGCTCGGAGATGTCGATGTCGACGCAGAAGAGTTCTGGCGGCTTGCTGGGGACGGTTACCACGGCGTGGCTGGAAATGACATTGACAGGCTTGCCGTCCTTGCGCATCAGGGCCAGTTCCTCGGTCGGGTTGGCCTGGCCGGAGGCCATCATCGCGCTGACCGCCGAATGCACCGCGGCGCGCATTTCCGGCGGGATGATGAGGTCGGTGAGTTTGCGCCCGATCGCTTCCTCGGCCGTGTAGCCGTACAGGCGTTCCGAAGCCCGGTTCCAGTAGTGGGTGACGAGGTCCGGGCCATAGCCTTGAACGGCGACCGAGGGGATCTCGCCGAAAAGCTTGCGGAAGCGCTGTTCGCTCTCTTCCATCGCCGCCGTGGCGAGTTTGCGGTCGGTGATGTCGAGGCAGAAGCCGATGTAGCCGATGAAGTTGCCTTGCGCGTCGTAGCGTGGGCTGCCTTCGTCCTGGATCCAGCGATATTCGCCGTCGTGGCGCCGGAGCCGGTAGTCCATGCTGAACTTCTGCCGTTTCTCGAAGGCGCCGAGATAGATCTCCAGGCAGCGCTGCATGTCGTCGGGATGGACGCCCTCGGCCCAGCCGTTGCCGAGTTCCTGTTCCAGCGTGCGTCCCGTGAATTCGAGCCAGATGGAGTTGAAGTAGTTGCACAAGGCGTCGGTGCCGGCCGTCCAGATGAGTGCCTGCCCCGTGTTGGCGAGCGTGCGGTAACGCTGCTCGTTTTCGATGAGTTCGTTCTTGATCCGGTGTTGCTCGGCCATCACGCGGTTGAGGTGGAGGCAGACCAGGCTGAACACCAGCAGATTGCCGAGCATGCCGCCGGCAATCGTCAGGAAGGCAGTGCGGCGGACGTGATCGGATTTGTAGCGCATTTCCGAGACGATATGCCGGTGCTCGCTCTCGGTCTGGTCGAAGCTGAGCTTCATCTGGGCGAGCAGGGCATTGCCGCGACGCATCAGTGCCCGCGATTCGGCGGCGGAGATGCCCCGGCGATGGCTGTCGAGCGCCGCCGACGACCATTCGAGCATGGCCTGCGCGCGCGTCACGATGGGCAGGAACTGCCAGGTTTCGCTGTCGCCGTGGTGTTGCCGGTACTGGTCGAATTCGTCGAGACGGATGCGCGTCAGGTCGGCATTGATCAGGGCCGCGTTGAGGTGGTTGAGGTCGTCGCTGACCAGAAAGACGAGCGTCAGGCTGTGCTGCTGCGAGGCCATGGCGAGCGTGTCGGCGGCTTTGGCGAACAGGGATTCGCCGTTTTCGATTTGCGCGTTGATGGCCGTTACCTGGTATTGGGAGCGCAAAGCGGTCAGGAAAATGACGACCAGGGTGACCAGTCCGACGATGAACGCGCCGGTCACGCGCCGGCTCAGCATCCAGGAAAAGGCGCGTCGTGTGCAGGACACCAGGAATACCGCGAGGCTCAGGACGAGCAACAGCAAGGCCGTGTCGGCGGCCATCATCGGCAGGCCGATCCAGCCGAGCATACCGAGCAGCGGCGACAGATAGGTGCCGAGCGCGGCGGTGGCGACGGCAAGCACGATCAGCGCGAGGACGGTGGCGGTCAGGACGGCGGAGCGGCGACGGCGGCGGATGACGTTGAGGATGAGCGCGCTGCCGATGAAGATCTGGCACACGGCGGTTTCGATTGTCATGCGATAGTTCTGTTCCGGGGGGAGTTGGTCGTAAGGCCACTGAACCAGCAGGGAATCGATTCCGAGGCTTTTTCCGCTGGCATATTCCGCGAGGGTGGCGAGTCCGATGCTGATCGGCAAGATGGCCAGGACCGTGCCGCGCCGGATTCCGGACCTGGCGTCGGGGGCCTGCAAACAGAGCAGCGCAATGGCGTTGAAGATGAAGCAGAGTGCGGTGTTCGGCTTCATCGGGATCCAGCCTGATAGCAGGTTTTTCAATCCCGGGTCGTTCTGCAGGTAGCCTGTCAGCACCATGCTGCCGATGGCGAGGCAGAGCAGGGCGGCGAAAACGGCGATCCTCGCCGCGAATGCGGACAGTCGGTCTGGGGCGAGCGGCTCGTCGGGCGTCACGTCGTCAGTCAGTGTTTGATGGGCACGAAGGCCCCGTTACGGATGCCGACCATGAAAGTCTTTCCCTGCGTGTCGCCATAGTCATCGAAATCGATCGGTCGTTGCGCGCCGACGAAGTGACGACGCGCCAGGATCGCTTGTTTGATCGTTTGATTGCCTTGCCGGGCCGCGAGCGCGTCGAAAATGACATTGGCAGCGTCGTAGCTGAACGTCTCGGGAAAGCCGGGTTCCCGGTTGAATCGGCTGATGAAGGCATTGCGGAAGGTGACATAGGTCGGCATGCGGCCATCGCGTTCGAAAAACTGGGCGACGGTGATGCCTTCGGTCCATTTGCCGCCGATTTCGACGAGTCGTTCGGTGGCTGCCCATTCCGAGGTGCCGACCGCGACGCGCGTGTCGAGGCGGCGAATCGCCTGGCTCATCATCGCCGCGTCGACCGAGTTGGCGACGAGGACGATGCCGTCGGGCCGGTCGGCGAGTGCCTGTCGGGCCAGTGTCGAGAAGGCCGTCTCCTCGCTTGAGGTGAATGGCAGCGGCGTCAACAGGGTGCCGCCGGTCGCCGAGAAGGATTTGCTGAATTCGTCGAGCCAACTCTGGCTGTAGGACCGGTTGCGGATGTCGAAGACCAGCCGCACGCGGCGCAGGCCGAGAACCTGATAGTAGTATTCAGCGTTGGTGCGCACGAATTCCTGTGTCGCCGGGATGACGCGGAAGAAATAATCGTCGATGCCGAGCAGGTCGCCGGTGGTGACGGTCGGACTCATGATCAGCATCTTTGCGGCGTTGGCGCGCGGGACGATGGCCATCGCCATCGAGCTGGTCATCGGGCCGACGACGGCGAGGACGTGGCGTTCGACGAGCGAATCGAAGGCTTGAACGGCGATATCCGCGGTTTGCTGGTCGTCGCTTTCGATCAGTTCGATCGGGCGTCCCTTGATGCCGCCGGCCTTGTTGCGCAGTTCGACGGCCAGCCGCACGCCTTGGAGACCGCCGATGCCGAGGTCGGAGACGCGGTCGGAGAGTCCGCCGATATAACCGACACGGACGGGTTCCGGCGGCGCGCAGGCAGCCAGCCCGATCAGCACGGTCAGCACGGTCAGCAACATCGGCAGGTGTCGCACGGCGATCATGGAGGGTGTTATGTCGGTAGAAGTGTCGTGGTTGGCAGACGCGGAAAAGCCTATCGCCCGTCAATCGTGTCAGAACTCCGGGTCGCTGTGCATCCGTAGTTTATGCAGCGAATTTCGGAAACTACGTAGTTGAAGTGCGACGGGCTGGCGCGACGTGCGGGCGTTCAGCGCTGCCACTGCGGGCAGGTGGCAGCCAGCGCGTTGAGTTCGGCGCGGGCGGCGCGATAGTCGGGATAGAGCGTCGCGACGTGCGCCCAGAAGCGGCGGCTGTGATTCATTTCGAGCAGGTGGGCGAGCTCGTGGGCGACGACGTAATCGACGATGTGCAGCGGGAAATGGACGAGGCGCCAATTGAGGCGGATGCCGGTCGCCCGGCTGCAGCTGCCCCAGCGCGTGCGCGCCGAGGACAGCGCCAGCGGCGGCGTCGGCAGCTCGAGACGGCGGGCGTATTCGGCCAGGCGCGAGGGAAACAGGGTGAGCGCTCGCTCTCGCAGCGCGCGTTCCAGCACGCGGCCGGCGTCGGTCGGGGCGCGCAACTGGAGCGTCAGGCCGGGCGGCGAGCCGTTCTCGCCATCATGCCAGACGAAACGGTTGTTGCCCGGCGCGGTACGGATCGTCAGTGTTTCGCCGAGCAGCGGTAGCTGGACGCCGTCGCTAATGCTGAGCGGCTCGGCGCGTCGCCGGCTGCGCCAGGCGTCGAGTTTTTGCGCGACCCAGTCGCCGTGTTTGCGGATCAGCGCTTCGACGTCGACGAGCGAGGCGCGCACCGGCGCCGCGATGCGCAGGCCGCGATGATCGATTTGCAGGCCGATACTGCGACGCCGGCTGCGGCGCAGGACATAGGGGACGATGCGGTCGCCGAGGGCGATCGTGCGTGCGACTTCGTTTTCGGCCAGCGGCGTTCGGTCGCCGAAGGGCAGTTCAGTTTGCCCGGAGAGGGGGCTCAATTGCGAACACCCGTCAGGCCTGGGCGGGCGTGGCCGGGTACCGGTGCGGGGCGATCCGCCGCATTTCCTCGTGTATCCAGGCTTCTGCCAACTGGTTCACTTCTTCGGTCGTTTTTCCGGTGGTGTCGATCGCCGGGCCGATGCTGACGACGATTTCGCCGGCGCGCTTGGCGAAGCGCTTGGTCCAGAATTCGCCGGCATTGTGGGCGACCGGGATGGCGAGGGCGCCGGCGCTGACCGCCAGATGGGCGCCGCCGGGCTTGAAGCGGCGGAATTCGCCGGGTGCGGTGCGTGTGCCTTCGGGGAAGACGACGACCGAGATGCCGTCCTTCAGACAGGCCTTGCCTTGCACGGCGACCTGGCGCAAGGCGTCCTTGCCGGCGCTGCGATCGATCGAGATCATGCGGCAGGCGGCGAAGGCCCAGCCGAGCAGCGGAATCGACATCAGCGATTTCTTGAGGACGAAGACAACCGGCGGAAAGATCTGCTGCAGGGCGATGGTTTCCCAGGCGGACTCATGCTTGGCCAGGACGACGCAGGCCTGCTTCGGGATGTTCTCGCGTCCGACGATGCGATAGCGCAGGCCGAGCATCAGGGCGCAGAGGCCGAGCAGCACGTCGTACCAGATGCGGATGAAGGCGAAGCGGACGCGGAGCGGCAAAACGATGCCGAGCGCTACCAGCGCGCTGGCGAGCGCCGTGACGGCAATGGCGAAAGGGGCGAAAACCAGGGTGCGGAGGAATGCGATCATGCGGCCTTATTTGCTCGTGCGCGGTGTGTTCGCGAGGACGTGATCGACAGCGTGCGCGAGGCTGTCGAAGACCAGCGTGCTTTCCGGCAGCGTTTCGTTGTCGCGGGTGTCCTGCCCCTTTCCGGTCAACACCAGCACCGGCGTGGCGCCGGCGGCTGCGGCGGCCTGCAGGTCGCGCAGCGAGTCGCCAATGGCAAAGACGCCGTGCAGGTCGATGTTGAAGCACGAGGCGATGCGACGGAACATACCGGGCTTCGGCTTGCGGCATTCGCAGTTGGAGTCGGCCGCGTGCGGGCAGTAGAAGATGGCATCGATGCGGGCGCCGACGGCCTGCGCGGCGCGATGCATTTTTTCGTGCATCGCGTTGAGCGTATCCATGTCGAACAGCCCGCGGCCGATGCCGGACTGGTTGGTCGCCACCACGACCTTGAAGCCCGCCTGGTTCATGCGGGCAATCGCTTCGAGACTGCCGGGAATGGCTTTCCATTCGGCAGCGGATTTGACGAAGTGATCGGAGTCGTAGTTGATGACGCCGTCACGGTCGAGGATGACGAGTTTCATACGCCCAGTTTCGAGATGTCAGCGACTGCGTTGAGCTGATCGAACAGCGCCTTGAGCAGGCCGAGGCGGTTGGCCCGGACCGCGGCGTCGTCGACGTTAACCATCACTTTATCAAAGAAATGGTCGACTTCGGCGCGCACCGTCGCCAGCACCTTCAGCGCATCGGCATAGGAACCGGCGGCGACGTGAGCGGCGACGACCGGGGCGATCGCCTCGACGCGCGCGAACAGCGCCTTCTCGGCGTCCTCGCTGAGCAGGTCGGACACCGGTGCCGGCGTCGCGCCTTCAGCCTTCTTGAGGATGTTGCCGATCCGCTTGTTGGCTGCGGCCAAAGCCAGCGCTTCGGGCAGTTGCAGGAAGTCGCGCACGGCCGACAGCTTGGCCGGGACGAGGTCGATGCGCGTCGGACGCTGGCTGAGCACGGCGTCGATGACGTCCTGGGCGTAGCCGGCGTCCTTGAGCAGGCCGCGCAGGCGGTCGAGCATGAAGTCGAGCAGCGGTTCGGCGACCGGCTGGGTCAGCACGCCGGCGGCGAAACCGGCTTGTGCGTCGGCGATCAGGTCGGCGAGGTCGAGCGGCAGCGGCGTTTCCATCAGGATGCGCAACACGCCGAGCGCGGCGCGACGCAGGCCGAAGGGATCCTTGTCGCCGGTCGGTACCTGGCCGATGCCGAAGAAACCGGTCATCGCGTCGAGCTTGTCGGCGAGGGCGGCGGCGCAGGCAACCGGGCCTTGCGGCAGAGCGTCGCCGGCAAAGCGCGGCTGGTAGTGGCTCTGGATCGCGTCGGCGACCTGTGCGTCTTCGCCGTCATGCAAGGCGTAATAGCGGCCCATGATGCCCTGGAGTTCGGGGAACTCGCCGACCATGTCGGTGACGAGGTCGGCCTTGGCCAGGCGCGCGCCGCGGGCTGCCAGCGAGGCGTTGGCGCCGAGCCGGACGGCGATCTTCTGCGCCAGCGCTTCGAGGCGCTCGACGCGCTGCAGCACCGAGCCGATCTTGTTGTGGTAGACGACGTTGGCCAGCTTGTCGAGACGCGAGGCGAGCGTCGCCTTGCGGTCCTGGTTGAAGAAGAAGCGGGCGTCGGAAAGGCGCGGGCGCACGACGCGGGCATTGCCGCCGACGATGTGCTTGGGATCGTCGACCTGCATGTTCGAGACGATCAGGAACTTGTTGAGCAGCTTCTTTCCGGCGTCGAGCAGCGGGAAATACTTCTGGTTCTGCTGCATCGTCAGGATCAGGCATTCCTGCGGCACATCGAGGAATTCAGCCTCGAATTCACCGACATACACGACCGGCCATTCGACCAGCGAGCTGACTTCGTCGAGCAGGCCCTCGGAGGGGTTGATCGTCGCCTTGAGTTCGGCGGCCTTGGCATCGAGTTGGGCGGCGATGATCGACTTGCGTTCGGCGAAGCTGACGACGACCTTGCCTTGCGTCTTGAGCAGGTCGGCATAGGCATCGGCATTGCCGATGGCGATCTCGCCCGACGACAGGAAGCGGTGGCCGAGCGTGATCGCGCGGCTCTTGAGGCCGAGCACCTCGCCGGGAACGACGCGGCTGCCGTGCAGCTGGACGAGGCCGTGCACCGGGCGCACGAACTGGTGGTCGGAATCGCCCCAGCGCATGAGCTTCGGAATCGGCAGCTTCTTGAGCGCGTCGGCGACGATGCCGGCGAGCACGTCGTCGAGCGCAACGCCCTTGACCGTGGCTTCGTAGAACAGCGCTTCGGCCTTGCCGTCCATGCGCTTCTCGAACTTGGCGATTTCGCTGGTCGGGATGCCCTTGGCTTCGAGTTTCTTGAGCAGCGCCTGGGTCGGTTGGCCGGCAGCGTCAAGCGCGACAGCGACCGGCATGATCTTTTCGGTGACCTTGGCGTCGGGGGCGACGGCGAGCACGCCGGGGACCTGGATGGCCAGACGGCGCGGCGTGGCGAACCACTGGTAGGCGTCGCCGGCGGTGGTCAGCTTGCGCGCGGCGAGGCCGGTGTGGATCTGGGCGGAGAAGACTTCACCGAGCTTCGACAGGGCCTTCGGCGGCAGTTCTTCGGTCAGGAGTTCGACGAGGAGGGTGGCGGTGGTCATGTTATTTGTCCCCCTTGCACATCGGGAAGCCGAGCGTTTCGCGGGAGTTGTAGTAGGACTGCGCGACTTCGCGCGCCAGGGCGCGGACGCGGCCAATGTAGGCGGCGCGTTCGGTCACCGAAATGGCGCCGTGGGCGTCGAGCATGTTGAAACAGTGCGAGCACTTCATCACCTGTTCGAAGGCCGGCAGCGCCAGGTTGAGGCCCATCAGGCGCTTGGCTTCCGATTCGTGGTCGCTGAAATGGCGGAAGAGGATCTCGACGTTCGAGTGCTCGAAGTTGTACTTCGATTGCTCGACTTCGTTCTGGTGATAGACGTCGCCATAGGTCAGCACCTGGCCGTTGGCTTCGGTCCAGACGAGGTCATAGACGTTTTCGACGCCCTGCAGGTACATCGCCAGGCGCTCGAGGCCGTAGGTGATTTCGCCGAGTACCGGCTTGCAGGTGAGCGAGCCGACTTCCTGGAAATAGGTGAATTGCGTCACTTCCATGCCGTCGAGCCAGACTTCCCAGCCGAGGCCCCAGGCGCCCAGGGTCGGCGATTCCCAGTCGTCCTCGACGAAGCGGATGTCGTGTTCCTTGAGGTTGATGCCGAGCGCTTCGAGCGACTGCAGGTAGAGGTCCTGGATGTTGTCGGGCGAAGGCTTGAGCACCACCTGATACTGGTAGTAGTGCTGCAGCCGGTTCGGGTTTTCGCCATAGCGGCCGTCTTTCGGGCGACGCGAGGGTTGCACGTAGGCGGCGTTCCACGGTTCCGGACCGATTGCGCGCAGGAAGGTGGCGGTGTGGAAGGTGCCGGCGCCGACCTCGATGTCATAAGGTTGGAGCAGCGCGCATCCCTGTTTGTCCCAGAATTTCTGGAGACGCAGAATGACTTCCTGGAAAGTCGGCTGAATGGTAGGCATGTCAGGCTTCGTGAAAACGCGGAAAAACCGCGATTTTACTTGGTTTTTGACATGACGAGAACGCGCCGACGCCGATCGAGGCGCTGCGCCGGTCGGCGGGACGGGAAAACGGCAGGAAAATTTGGCGTGGCGTCTGACAGACGCTGCCGCCGGCGCGCGGCCGGCGGCCTCGGTGCGACTGCTTAGGCGCGTGCCAGGATCATCCAGGTGCGATAGCGGCCGCCCGGTGCGATCGTCACGGCGTAGTCGGCAACGTCGCCGCGTTCGACGCAGAGGTAGCCGACGTGGTTGCCCTCGCCGAGATCGGCGATGTTCTTGTCGTTGGTCCAGGCGTTCCAGACAACGGCGCAGCGGGCGTCGGACTCGACGAGGATGTCGCCGGCGGCGGAGCGGACCGTCTGTTGTGCCGGCACGTCGAGGTAGATGCGGTCGGTGGTGCCGGTGATGACGACCTCGCCGTTTTGTTGCTTGCGCGCGAAGTTGTCCATCTTGTCGATGTAGGTCGTGCCTTCGAGGCCGCTGACGCGCGCGGCGGCGACGTTGGGGACGGCGAAATAGCTGTGGAAGGCGAAGGCCAGCGGGGCGTCGAGGGCGCCGGTATTGGTCGCCGTCAGGCCGAGCGTCAGTGTCTTGCCGACGCGGACATCGAGGCGGAAGACGAAAGCATGCGGCCAGAGCGCATTGGTCGTCGCATCGCCGGCGAGTTCCAGCGCGAGTTCGGTTTCGCCCGAGTCGAGCAGGCAGGCCTCGACGAGCGTCCATTCGGCGGTGCGCGCGAAGCCGTGCATGCTCTTGCCGTCGGGGCCGGGGCCGAACCAGGGCAGGCAGAGCGGGATGCCGGCGCGGATCGGCGTGGCCTCCTTGAGTGCGGTTTTCGGCGATGCCCAGAACATTTCAGCCTGGCCGGCCGGCACGAAAGACATCAGGTGGGCGCCTTGCAGCGCGATGACCGCGCGTCCGAGCGCGTTCTCGACGACCAGCATCGGCAGACCGGTGTCACCGGGCGCATGCTGGGCGGGATAGAGCGCGGTCGAGGAGACGAGGCTCAGTCCGGAGGTCTGGGAGATCTGCTTCAGGGTGGTTGGATTGGGCATGATGAGGGTCTCTTGGGGCGGGGAAAATGAGCAGCTCACGCGGCGGCTTTTTTGCGCGCCAGAAAGTTGCGGAAAAGAAAATCGTGGTTGGCGATGTGATCGACGAGCCAGCTGCGGACGAAGTGCATCGTATCGATTTCGAGGTGGTGGTCATGTTCCTCGAACGACTTCCTCAGCTTGAAGATGGTGTCGACCATGAGTTCGTGGATGAATTGATGGTCGGCGAGTTGCGGATAGCCGTGACGCTGCATGATCGCTTCCTCGTGCTGGAAATGATTCTGCGCATAGGTAATCAGCTGGTTGAGGACTTTCGCGATTTCCTGACGGTCGCGGTTTTCGAGCCAGTGGTCGTGAAACGTGTTGATGAGGCGGAACAGTTCCTGGTGTTCGGCGTCGATCGTGGTGTCGCCGATACCAAGTTGCGGCGACCATGACATCAGGGCCATCGGTGATTCTCCTGGGGTGGGCGCTCAGGATACCGTGTTGCGGCGCCAGAGCAAAGCGACGCAAAGCAGGCAGAGCATGACGATCGGCCCATTTCCGCCGCGGACGAAAGGCGTGGTGCCGATGTAGGCGCGGACTTCGCCGCGCAATGCCGCGCGGGTAAATGGCGGCAGCTTGGCGACGACGCGGCCGTCGGCGGCGATGATCGCCGTCATGCCGGTGTTGGTGGCGCGCAGCATCATGCGACCGGTCTCGAGCGCGCGCATGCGGGCGATCTGCAGGTGCTGTGCCGGTGCCAGCGAATCGCCGAACCAGGCGACGTTGGAGAGATTGATCAGGAGATCGGCGTCGGGCAGCGCGCGGATGATTTCCTCGCCGAAGGCGTCTTCGTAGCAGATATCGAGCGCGGCGTTCAGCGCGCCGATGCGGATGGGCGCTTGTCTGGCGGCGCCCGGCGTGAAGTCGGACATCGGAATCTGCGCGAGATCCATCAGCCAGCGGAAGCCGGGCGGGACGAATTCACCGAAGGGGACGAGATGCGATTTGTCATAGCGCTGTAGCCCGGCGGCGCCGACGGCGATGGCCGAGTTGGCATAGGCTTGGGCGTTTCCGGTAGCGACGCCGAGGATCAGTTCGCCGTTCTGGCGCAGTGCCAGGCCGCGCAGGGCGTCGATAAAGCCGGGCGGCAACTGGTCGTAAAGCGCGGGAATCGCGGTTTCCGGCAAGACGGTCAGCTGGGCGGGATTCTCTTCGGCCAGGCGGAAATAGGTGCGCAGCGACTCGTTGAACCACTCGGGCCGCCACTTGAGTTCCTGCGGGATGTTGCCCTGGATCAGCGTCACGCTGAGCGGCTCGCCGCGCGCTTCGGTCCAGCGGATTTCGCGCAGCAAGGCGCCGCTGGCGAGGACCAGGACGATGGCCAGCAGCGGCCCGCGCAGCGCAGCGGTCGTGCCGCGCGCGCGCCAGGTCGCGTATGCCAGAGCAAGGCTGGCGCCCAGCCAGGCGGCGGCCGCGGAGATGCCGAATACGCCGAGGATCGGGGCGAAACCGGCGAGCGGGCTCGGCGGCGTCTGCGTGTAGCCGACCGCGAGCCAGGGGAAACCGGTCAGCAGATAGCCGCGCAGCCACTCGCTGAGCGCCCAGAGTGCGGCGAAGAAGAGCGGGCGCCGCCAGCCGGGGGCGGGAGCGAAACGGGTGAAAACGGCGCCGGCGAGGGCCGGATAGAGCGCGAGAAAGAGGCAGAAAAGCAGCGTCGCCAGGCCGGCGACCGGCGCCGGCATGCCGCCGAAGGTGCTGAGGCTGACATAGATCCAGGAGACGCCGCCGAGGAACAGGCCGGTGCCGAAGGCGAATCCGATCTTCGCGCCGGGCATCGCCTGTGTCTCGCGCGCCGCATTGTCGAGCAGCCGGAACAGCCCGGCCAGCGTCGCGACGATGAGCGGAAAGGCGCCGACCGGGGCAAAAGCCGCCACGCTCAGCAGGCCGAGTGCGAAAGAGAGCAGCAACGGACGCCAGCGCAGCTCAGTCAGCCTTGGCATGGTCATCCGGCGGTAGCGGGCAGGCGATCGGGCTGGCGAAAAGCGTGTAGATGCGTCGGCTGTCGGCGCGCAGTACCTGAAAGAGGATGCCGTCGATCTCGATCAGTTCGTTGCGACGGGGCACGCGGCCAAGGTGGCTGAGGATCAAGCCGCCGACGGTTTCGTAATCGGCGCTGTCGAATTGCGTGCCGAGCGACGCGTTGAAGTCGCCGATCGGGGTGTGCGCCTTGATGCGGTGGCGGCCGGTGCGATCGATGCGAATGTTGTCCTCGGTGTCGTCGAAATCGTATTCATCCTCGATCTCGCCGACGATCTGCTCGAGCACGTCCTCGATCGTGATCAGACCGCTGACGCCGGCATATTCGTCGACGACGATGGCCATGTGGTTATGCGAGACACGAAACTCGCGCAGGAGCACATTGAGGCGCTTCGATTCGGGAATGAAGATCGCCGGGCGCAGCCAGTCGCGCAGGTGAAATGCGCTGCCGGCCTCGACGCGCAGCAGGTCCTTGGCGAGCAGGATGCCGATGATGTTGTCGCGGTCGCCGTCGATGACCGGGAAGCGCGAATGGGCGGTGCGGTTGATCTGCGCGACGATTTTGTCGAGCGGATCGTCGATGCTGATGACCTCCATGCGCGGGCGCGGCACCATGACGTCGCGGACGCTGACCTCGGAGGCCGCCAGCGCGCCTTCGGTGATCGACAGGGCATCGGCGTCGAGCAGTTTGCGCTCGTGCGCCGAGTGCAACAGCGCCATCAACTGCTCGCGGTCTTCCGGTTCGCGCAGCAGCAGCGACGACAGGCGTTCGAAGAAATTCGGCTTTTCCATCAGCGGCGTTTCCGGGCCGGCGACGAGGCGGCTTCTTCTGCGTAAGGGTCGCCAAAGCCGAGCGCCGCGAGGATGATGCGCTCCTTGTCTTCCATGATCTTGGCATCGGCGTCGCCGGTTTCGTGGTCGTAGCCTTGCAGATGCAGGACGCCATGCACGATCAGGTGAGCGCAGTGGGCTTCGGGCGTCTTGCCTTGCTCCTCGGCCTCACGCCAGATGACCGGGGCGCAGATGACGAGGTCGCCGCAGACGACGGGATCGTCGTCATACGGGAAGGACAGCACGTTGGTGGCGTAGTCCTTGTGGCGGAAGTCGCGGTTGAGCGAGCGGCATTCTTCCTCGTCGACGAAGCGGATCGTGATCTGGCCGCCGCGCGGCGCGTCGATGTCGAGCGCCTGGCGCACCCAGGCACGGATCGCCGGGCGCAAGGGAAGTTCGCCGCCGCAGGCGTACTGCACGCTCAGGTTAAGACGTTTGCTTGCCATGGTGCTTGCTCTCCTCGGCGGCGGTATGCGCTTCATAGGCCGACACGATACGGGCGACGAGCGGATGACGGACGACGTCGTCCTTCTGGAATTCAGTGAAGGCGATGCCGCGCACTTCGCGCAGGATCTGCCGGGCTTCGATCAGGCCGCTCTTCTGGCCGCGTTGCAGGTCGATCTGGGTGACGTCGCCGGTGACGACTGCCTTGGCGCCGATGCCGATGCGCGTGAGAAACATTTTCATCTGTTCCGGCGTCGTGTTCTGCGCTTCGTCGAGAATGATGAAGGCATGGTTGAGGGTGCGGCCGCGCATGTAGGCGAGCGGGGCGATTTCGATGGCGCCGCGCTCGAACAGCTTGCCGACCTTGTCGAAGCCCATCAGGTCGTAGAGCGCGTCATAGAGCGGGCGCAGGTAGGGATCGACTTTCTGGGTGAGGTCGCCGGGCAGGAAACCGAGTCGTTCGCCGGCTTCGACGGCAGGACGGGTGAGGACGATTCGTTGCACCAGTTCGCGCTCGAAGGCATCGACGGCCGAGGCGACGGCCAGGTAGGTCTTGCCGGTGCCGGCCGGGCCGGTGCCGAAGGTGATGTCGTGTTCCTGGATCTGCTTCAGGTAGTCGACCTGGCGCGGCGTGCGGCCGTGCAGGTCGGTCTTGCGTGTCATCAGCGTCGGTGCGGCGCCGGGCGAGGCGCTCGGCGTTGTGCTATTGCGGCGGGGCGGGCGGTTGATCAGCTCGATCAGGCCCAGCTGGATGTCATCGATCGAGATCGGGTCCTTGGCCTGCGCATAGAAAGTCTGCAGGGCTTCGGAGGCGCGGGCGGTGTGTGCCGGTTCGCCGCGCAGCGTGAAGCGCTCGCCGCGCCGGGCAATGGTGACATCGAGCGCCGTTTCGATCTGGCGCAGGTTCTCGTCGAGCGCGCCGCAGAGATTGGCGAGGTGCAGATTGTTGACGGGCGACAGCAGCAACTCGATGGCGCGCGGTTTGGCGGGGGCGCCCCCGTTTCTGGGACTCATTCCTGTGGCATTCCTTTCGGTCACGATTCGCGGGTGACCACCTCGCCGCGCAGCGAATGCGGCAGGGCGGCGGTGATGCGCACGTCGATGAAGCGGTGGAGCAGGCGGCGCGGGCCCTCGAAGTTGACGATGCGGTTGTTGTCGGTGCGTCCGGCGAGTTCGTTCTCGTCCTTTTTCGACAGGCTTTCGACGAGGACGCGCTGGATCGTGCCGACCATCGATTCGGACACCTCCTGGGCGAGCGCGTCGATGCGTTGCTGCAGGCGGTTCAGGCGTTCGAGATGACGTTCGCGCGGAGTGTCGTCGTGCATTTCGGCGGCCGGCGTGCCGGGGCGCGGGCTGAAGATGAACGAGAAGGAGGCATCGAAGCGGACGTCCTCGATCAGCTTCATGGTCTTCTCGAAATCCTCCTCCGTTTCACCCGGAAAACCGACGATGAAATCGGACGACAGCGAGATGTCGGGGCGCGCCGCGCGCAGCTTGCGCACGAGGCTCTTGTATTCGAGTGCGGTGTAGCCACGCTTCATCGCCGCCAGAATGCGGTCCGAACCGGACTGGACCGGCAGGTGCAGGTGCGAGACGAGCTTCGGCACACGGGCGTAGACGTCGATCAGCCGCTGCGATAGCTCGCAGGGGTGCGAGGTGGTGTAGCGGATACGCTCGATACCTGGTACTTCGGCGATGTATTCGATGAGCATGGCGAGGTCGGCGAGTTCGTCGCTGCCGGACATGGCGCCACGGTAGGCGTTAACGTTCTGCCCGAGCAGCGTCACTTCGCCGACGCCTTGCGCGGCAAGGCCGGCGACTTCGGTGAGGATGTCGTCGAAGGGGCGCGAGACCTCGTCGCCGCGGGTGTAGGGGACGATGCAGTACGTGCAGAACTTGCTGCAGCCTTCCATGATCGAGACGAAGGCGGCGGCGCCCTCGACCTTGGCCGGCGGCATGGCGTCGAATTTCTCGATTTCCGGGAAGGAGACGTCGACCTGGGCCTTGCCCTGGCGGCGTTTTTCGGCGATCAGTTGCGGCAGGCGGTGCAGCGTCTGCGGGCCGAAAACGACGTCGACATAGGGCGCGCGGCGGATGATCGCGTCGCCTTCCTGGCTGGCGACGCAGCCGCCGACGCCGATGATCAGGTCGGGTTTTTCCTGTTTCAGCAGGCGCACGCGGCCGAGGTCGTGGAAGACGCGTTCCTGTGCCTTCTCGCGCACCGAGCAGGTGTTGAACAGGATGATGTCTGCATCCTCGGGGCGGTCGGTCTTGATGATTTCTTCGGAAGCGCCGAGTACGTCGGCCATCTTGTCCGAGTCGTACTCGTTCATCTGGCACCCGAAAGTGCGGATGAACAATTTTTTTGCCATAAAAGGTTCAGTTCTGTTGAAGCGCCGATAGCTCGGCCTGGCTGACCATCCAGACGCGGAAGACCGCGCCGAAGGGATCGTTGATGTAAACGACGGTTTGGTTTTCCTGCAGTGTCATGGGCTGGACGATCAGATTCTGCGAATTCCGGAATTGTGCCACTGGCGAAAGCGCGAGGTCTGTTCCATTGATGACGATCCGGCCGTTTCCGGCCGGCGGTGCCATGACGCCGAGCTTTGCTTCGGGAGGAAGCTTGCGCTTCATCACATAGCTTTCGTACTGCTGCGGACTCCGGGTTGGCGTAGTCGCGCTGAGCGACGCCGCTTCGAGGACGGCGCTGACGATCGAAGCAATGAGCGTGGCGGACAATGGCATCGCCGTATTATAGTCAAGCCACCTGTTTTTGTGGGCTTGACCGAACCCGGTTGCTGCTCGTATAATTCGCGCCCTTCGTGGTGATGTAGCTCAGTCGGTTAGAGCGATGGATTCATAACCCATAGGTCGGCAGTTCAATTCTGCCCATCACCACCAGTATATTCAAGCACTTAGGCCGACCCGTTGGGTTGGCCTTTTTGCTTTCTTGCGTTCGTGTAGGCAAGGTGTAGGTTTTGCGAACCAACGCGAAGTGACGCGAGGCAGACAAAATTGGCGATACCCGCCGGTCTTGCGGATCGAGGGCAGGACTTTGGTATTTGAATGGTTCGGGGCGCTCTCTTATTCCCCCTCTGTTCGATGCTTTGAATGTTTTTCTGACATCGTGAACATACCGATGGTATCGACGATGTCATGACAAGGCGCTAGTATTTGTCCTTTTTCTCCCAGAGACAGTAAGCCGTTGTCGGAAAGCTAAAACTTAATGCATCAACGTCCTTCCGTTATTCCATTCTTGAGTGACTTCTATATGTTCTTGCGATTCTCTTGTGTAGCGCTTGTTTTAGTGGGGCTTTCTACTTTGCCTGGTGTATCGGTGGCGGACGGAGGGTTAAAGACTGCTGGAAGTGTTCTCTCAGTGGGACTGCCTGTGGTTGCCGCTGGCATATCTGTTGCGCAAGATGACGCTTCTGGTTTCTTCCAGTTAATGAAATCTGAGGCGGCAACGATCCTCGCTTCCCAAGCCCTCAAGCATACGGTTCACGAGACGCGGCCAAATGGCAGCGACAACAAGAGTTTTCCGTCCGAACATGCAGCAGTTGCATTCTCCGCTGCGCAATTTATGCAAATGAAAGGCGGGTGGGAGTTTGGTGTTCCGGCTTATATCGCTGCGACAGCGGTTGGATACAGTCGCGTCCACTCAAATGAGCATCGTTGGAAGGATGTAGTAGCCGGCGCGGCACTCGGGATTGGTACAAGCTATTACTTTACCGATACCAACGAAAAAACAAAATTTAGTGTTCTATTCGGTCAGAAATCTGCATACGCGCAAGTCAGTTCAACGTGGTGATCATTGAGTGAAATCCGCCCGCGTCCAACAAAAAGTACTTGGCCGGATTTCGTTAGAAAAGAGCAGGTCAGGCGCTTGCCGCTCGCAACATTGCGTCCGTCGGCTAATTGCCAGCGAGGACTTTCTCTCAAACGCTGGGTGTTTTTGTAAGCTTCCCCGTCAGCAGCTATAGGTTCCCTGCATGAACATGATTTTCTGATCCAGTTCCTGTTCGCGGAAAATGCTTTCGTAATGCCGGAGCAGCGCGGCTTGCAGCTCCTCGACCGAAAGCAAGCCCACCCAACGGCCCACATCAATTACGGCGAGATATTGGCACCCCTGTGTTTGCATCAGCGACAGGCAGGTACTGACCGCCTCTCCGGGCGCAACGGAAAGCGGGCGCGCCAACATGGCGGCGGACACTGAGTCGCCTGGGCTTACACCGGTCACACATCCCTGCACCCATGTTTGACCCGAAAACACGCCCCGCACCGCCGTACCGTCCCACACCGCCAATGCGTCGATGCGGTGTTGCGCCATCCGGGCCAGAACGTCCGCGATCCGCATCTCCGGCGCGACAAACGCTTCAGGCCGGACTTCTTCCGCCAGCAGATTGCCGACCGTCAATGATTCAATGCGCGGATGCCGGGGATGTCCCATGATCGTCTCCTGCCGTATGCGCATCAGACAGCACTCGTGCCGGGATTGTTCTGCTCGATTTGCCTATCCCTCGGTGATCTGGCTCGATGGCTTCGGTCACGCCAAGCTGCTGCGCGTTTGATCGCGCGTTGTTTTTATGCTTTTGGTCTTAAGCGGAAATTGTTCTCGGCACGGATTGAACACCGTTAGGCCACACGAAACGCGGACGAAAGCAACGGAATGCGCTACTCTTTTTCGCTTGAACGAATAGAAAGGAGAGGGGATGTCTCTGCCGTTTCGCGCGATTGCCGTTTTCCATGCCGTTGCCCGCAACGGGAGTCTGACGAAGGCGGCAGATGAGTTGTTCGTGACAACGTCGGCGGTCAGCCAGCAAATCCAGAACCTCGAGGCGCATCTGGGAACGACCTTGCTGACCAAGGCGGGGCGAGGCATTGTCCTGACGGAGGCCGGCGAACGCTATTTTGAGATGATCGCCGACGAAGTAGAGCGCATTTCAGAAGCGACGCAACGCATCCGAGGCTTTCGCTCCCGCTCTGTACTGGTCGTTCGCTCCACCCCGTCGCTGGCGACGAAGTGGCTGCGCCCGCGCCTGGGCCGCTTTCTTGACGCCAATCCCGATGTCGAACTGCGTCTGAATGGCACCAATGAACCCACCGATTTTTCGCGTGAGGCCGTCGATATCGAGATCCGTCACGGCGAGGGCCGCTGGCCGGGGCTCTTCGTCGAGGGACTCGCCGAAGAATCCTTTCTGCCGGTCTGCTCGCCCTCGCTGGCGGCCTCCGGCAGCATGACGGCCGCCGACGTCAGCCGTCATCGCCTGATCTATTCCTTCAAGTCGCAAGTTCAATGGCCGCAGTGGTTTTCGCTTGCCGGCGTCCCTCCGGCGGAGGAGTCGCGCCGCGTCCTTTTCGATCGCAGTCACATGTCAGTCGATGCCGCGGCCGAAGGGATGGGAATTGCGCTCGAAAGCACGCTCATGATGTGGCGGGAACTGTGTGCCGGTACCCTGATTTGTCCGGTCGAGGCACCGCCACCGATAAAACTCACGACGCAGTGGATCGTTTGCCCGCTGGAGCACTTGAACAAACGCAAGGTCAAAACCTTTATCGATTGGCTCCGCGTCGAAAAGCAGGACTGGCAGGACCAGATCGGCGCCCTCGGACTCCCGACGACAGTTTAGTAGAGCTAAACAATCTTCCCAGAAAACTCCTTTGTGCCAAAAACAGGCGATTCATAGAATCGTTTCCCAGAAGTCGCTCCGCTTGCGGTTTCTTCGAGAACGTTGTCCGGGCTGTCAGGCGGAAACGCACACGGACAACGGCCTAATGAACGCACATTTGGGAAGGAAGGCTAATGAATCTCTACACCATGCTGGCAGCACGTGCTGCCGCAGGGCGTCCCGTCCGGGTTGGGCTGATCGGCGCAGGCAAGTTCGGATCGATGATCCTGAGCCAAGCCCAACACATTCAAGGCATGCACATCGTCGGGGTCGCCGATCTCGATACCGCCAAGGCACGGGCGTCCCTGGCGCGCGTAGGCTGGCCGGCAGATCGCTATAGTGCGCCGACGCTCGGCGAGGCGCTGAAGACCGGAAAAACCTGCGTTCTCGACAGCGCCGCTGCGCTGGCCGAATGTGAAGAGATTGAATGTATCGTCGAAGCGACCGGGCATCCGATCGCCGGCGTGCGCCACGCGCTGGCTGCGATCGACGGCGACAAGCACGTCATCATGGTCAACGTTGAAGCCGACTGCATGTGCGGTCCCTTGCTTGCCGCCAAAGCCAAGGCAAAGAACCTCGTGTACAGCATGGCTTACGGCGATCAACCGGCGATTATCTGCGAACTGGTGGACTGGGCCCGCGCCTGCGGGTTCGAACTCACTTCGGCCGGCAAGGGGATGAACTTCGAACCGCGTTACCGCTATTCGACGCCGGATACGGTATGGGGGTTCTTTGGCTGGACCGAAGAAGAAGTCGCCAAGGGCGATTTCAATCCGAAGATGTACAACTCCTTCACCGACGGCACCAAGGCGGCAATCGAGATGGTGGCTGTTGCCAATGGCACTGGACTCGACTGCCCGGATGACGGTCTGGCATTCCCGCCCGCCGGTCTGCACGACCTCGCCAAGGTCTTCCGCCCCGTCAGCGACGGCGGGCGTTTGCCCCGCGCCGGCCTGGTCGATATCGCCGCCAGTCAGGAACCGGATGGGCGTGAAGTCCTGAACAACATCCGCTACGGCGTATTCGTCACGTTCAAGGCGCCGAACGAATACACCAAGGCATGCTTCAAGCAATACGGATTGCTGATCGATCCGTCCGGAAACTATGGGTCAATGTGGCGCCCGTTCCATATGATTGGCCTCGAAACGGCCATCAGCATCCTGTCGGCGGTGTTGCGCAACGAGCCGACCGGATGCTCGAAGGAATTCCGCGGCGACGCGGTGGCCACCGCGAAGCGTGACCTGAAGCCCGGCGAGATCCTCGACGGCGAAGGCGGCTACGCCGTCTGGGCGAACGCCATTCCGGCGCGCAAGAGTCTTGCCGTCGGCGGGCTGCCGATCGGCCTCGCGCAGAACGTCAAGCTCATCCGGCCTGTCGCTCGCGATGCGATCGTCACGTTTGACGACGTCATCATCGAGCGCGACCTCGATGTGCTGGCCCTGCGCAAGGAAATGGAAGCTTCGGCCTGCGCGCAGATGTCCGGAAAATGAATGCCGATGCCCTGGAATGCCGGCCCCTCGGGGCCGGCTATGTGGTGATCGCCGAGTTCGAAGTGATTCCGGACCGGTTATGCGATTTCATTGCCCTGGCGCAAGGCTTTGCCGACGAATGCATCGAAAGCGAATCCGGTTGCTGGCAGTTCGATGTCGTCCGCATCGAATCCTCGCCTTCGGCCATTTTGTTCTACGAGGTTTATGACGGCATCGGCGCTTTCGACGAGCATCGGCAGACCAGCCATCTTGCCCGCTTCAAGAAAGCATTCAAAAAAATGATCGTGGCAGAAAGACCGCTTCGCCTGGGTTCGCGCGGTCATTCCGCCACCTAGCCAAGCGCCCTGGAGGAAAGATGGCAAAAGCAATGATCGGCTTTGTCGGCATCGGCATCATGGGGTATCACATGGCACGCCGTCTCGCCGAAAACGGCTACCCGATACGCGTCTGGAACCGTACTCCGGACAAAGCCGGGCGGCTCGCCGCTTTCGGTGCAGGCGTCGAGCGCGTGGCTGTCGATGTTGCCGATGCTGCCGACTTTGTCATTTGCATGCTCAGCTCCGGCCCGGTCTGCGATGACATCCTGCTCGGTCCCAATGGCGTCATGGCGGCCATGAGGCCGGGCGCGACGCTGATCGTCATGAGTTCGATTCCTGTCGATACGGCCACGCGCCATGCCCGTGAAGCCGATGCGCGCGGCATCCGCTACATCGATGCGCCGGTTTCCGGCGGGGAGAAGGGCGCCGAGGCCGGTACCTTGGCGATCATGGCCGGAGGCGATCCGGACGTCGTCGAGCGTGCCCGTCCGGTGCTGGAAATCATGGGGCGCCCGGTGCGGATCGGTCCGAACGGTACCGGCCAATTGTCGAAGCTCGTCAATCAGATGATGGTTGCCAGCACCATCGCTGCTGTCGCCGAAGCACTGTTGCTCGCCGAGCGCGGCGGCGCCGACCCGGCCAAAGTGCGCGAAGCCTTGCTCGGCGGTTTTGCCGACTCGACGATACTTCGCCAGCATGGGTTGCGCATGATCGAGGGAAATTTCGTGCCCGGCGGCCCGGCCAAATACCAGATCAAGGATACCGCCACGGCCATCGATCTTGCCAAAGGCATGAACCTCGATCTGCCGATCCTGAATCTGGTCGATCGACTGTTTGCCGACATGGTCGCGCATGGCGATGGAGACCTCGACCATAGCGCCATATTGCTGGAACTCAGACGTCGGCAACCGGTATCGGCTGCGCCGGCGATGTCGAAAGAATAAAACAAGAGCAAATGCAGTTACTGCAGTTTTTTTCACGAGCAGTCAGGCAGGGGCAGCAGCCCGCTTGCCAATCAGGAAGGCTTAATCATTCATTAGGAGATGAAGCATGAAGACCCCGTTCAAATGGCTCGCCGTAACCGTTGCCGCAGGCGTGTTTGCTGTGACTTCCCCGGCGATTGCCCAGACGCCGATGAAGCTGGTACTGGCCCACGCGGTTGCCCCGGAAAATCCACGGGCGATCGCCGCTTTGAAATTCGCCGATCTCGTCAAGGAAAAAAGTGGCGGCAAGATGACCATCCAGGTGGCGGGTGCATCTCAATTGGGTGACGACCTAACGATGCTCTCAGCATTGAGAACCGGTACCCTGGATATGAGCATCAATTCGCAAGGTCCGATTTCGTCTGTTCTTCCGGAACTCTCGGCACTCGGTCTCCCGTATCTGTTCTCGACGCAGGCGAAGGCCTGGGAGATTCTCGATGGTCCGATCGGGCAGGAGCTCGGGAAAAAACTCGAACCCAAGGGGTTGATTCTTTTGGCATGGATGGACAATGGCATCCGGCAGATCACCAACAACAAACGCCCTGTCACCAAGCCGGAAGATCTCAAGGGCATCAAATTGCGTACGCCGCCGGATCCATCCACGGTGGATATGTTCCAGGCCATGGGCGCCAGCACGCAACAGATCAATTTCAGCGAACTCTATATCGCGCTGCAGCAGGGCGTCGTCGACGGGCAGGAAAATCCGTTGGCGAATATTCATGCCGGCAAGTTGCATGAGGTCCAGAAATACATCTCCATCACCAACCACAAGTACGAGTCCACGCCGTTCGTCATGAGCGCAATCACCTGGAATCGTCTTTCGGCCGAGGAACGGAAGATCGTCAAGGATGCTGCCCAGGAATCGGCAGTCTTCCAACGCGGCCTGATGGTTGCCGCCGACGAGAAGCTGCTGGCGGAGTACAAGAAGATGCCGTCGCTTCAGATCAGTGTTGCCGATCAGTCGCTTTTCAAAGCGGCGACGCAATCCGTGTGGGATAACTGGGAGAAAAAGCCGTTTGGCGCTTTCGTGAAGACTTTGCGGGCCGCCTCGAAGTGACGTACGGCATCGGCGCCGTGACACGGCGCCGATGCTTCTGCATATGACAACAAAACCCACTCCAACACGTTGATGAGGTTCGAGTCCAATGTCAAACGCATCCCAAGAGTGTTCCCGCGATCTTCCCCCGGTCGCACTGTCTTCACCGCCAAAAGACCTGCCTGCCATCGTCCTGCTCGCGCACCGACTCGAGAAGGTCATCGGGCAATTCTGTCAATTCGTCCTGTTGGCGACCGGACTTGCGCTGCTCGTGATTCTGATGGCCGTGGTGGTCCTGCGCTATTCAGAGCTGGGCAGCATCGATTCCGGTGCGGAGTTGTCCGCGCTGATATTCCCGGTCTTCGTCACGGCGGGGATCGTCGAGGCGGCGCGCACCGGCGCCCACGTTGCTACCCAGATTCTTCTCAACGCACTCAATGGCGCCTGGAAGCTGCGACTGATCGTACTGATCCACACTGTTACCGCCTCGGCCTATCTGTATCTTTCGACCTTCGCCTTCCGCAACGCCATCATCGCCCATGACGAGCTCAGCACGATTCTGGAAGTCCCCGGCAGCTTCGGCTATGGCTGCCTTACCGTCGGACTGGCGTTCGTCGGTATCTGCAGCCTGACGGCGATCGTCCGTCATACGTTTGGAAATGAGCCCGTCGTTGTCAACTTCGCCGACGCAGGTCCGGGGGTCGTATGAGTCTAGTCATCGTCATAGTCTTCGGACTTCTTCTCTTTCTTTCCTTCCCGGTCGCGCACGGGTTGGTGATCGGATCAACCGCCGGTATTCTCTGGGGCGGGAAACTCCCGCTCTTCGCAGTCATCCAGCAGTTGTTTTCACCGACCCAGAGCTTTCCGCTGATTGCCATCCCGTTCTTCGTCATGGCGGGCGAACTGATGATGACCGGCAAACTGGGTACCTACCTGATCGATTTTGCCACTGACCTGGTCGGGCGCTTCCGTGGCGGTCATGCCCAGGTCAGCGTGCTCGGCACGACCTTGTTTGGCGGCGTCTCCGGATCGGCGGTCGCGGATGCGACGGCGCTGGGCTCGGTGTTGATTCCATGGCAGAAGAAAATGGGGTATCCCGCGGCCTTTTGCGGCGCCACCATGGCGGCAGCCTCGACCATCGATATCTTGATCCCGCCGTCGATTCCCATGATCTTGTACTCGCTGGTCTCGAACGCCTCCATCGGCGCGCTGTTTGTCGCGGGCATTTTGCCGGGACTGCTTCTGGCCGGCGGCTTCCTTGCGGTGTGCAACATCAGTGCCCGCATGCGCGGCTTTCCGTACGAGAAGAATCCGATCGAATGGCGAGTCATGGCGAGTCGAGGGCTTTATGCCATGCCGGCTCTGTTGCTTCCCGTATTCATTCTTGTCGCATTGCGTTTCGGAGTTGCCACGCCGACCGAGATCAGCACAATCGCGGTGTCCTATTCCCTTCTGGTATCCGCGTTTCTCTATCGTGACCTGACCTGGGAAAGAGTCAGAAGGTCCATCGTCTTCGGCGGCGTCGCCACCGGCGTCGTACTCCTGCTGATCATGGGGTCCATGGCCGCCGGCTGGGTGCTCACGCTCGAACAGGTGCCGGAACGGTTTATCGAATGGGCAAAAGGCAGCTTTGACACCCAGGCTTCCGTCATCATGATGATGAACCTGATGATGCTTGCGGCCGGAATGTTCGTCGATCTGCCGGCAGCGATCCTGCTGCTCGGCCCGCTGTTCGTTCCGCTCGCGCAGACCTTCCAGATCGACTTGATCCAGCTTGGCATCATCATGGTCGTCAATCTGGCCATCGGCCTCTACACGCCGCCCGTAGGGACTACCTTGTTTATCGGCAGCATGCTGGCGAAGTCAAGCATCGGCCAAACAGTGAAGGAACTGCTTCCGTTCTACGCTGTTGGACTGCTTGTGCTTGGCATGATGAGCTATGTTCCGGCACTGACGATCTATTACAAATAGCTTTCCCCACAACTCACCGCCAGATACAGGCCGTAATACGTGACCGATGTCTGGCGGTGAGCTCTTTTTTCAAAGTTGAAGCGGGAAAGGCAACGGGCCGGATGGGATGGTAATGCGTGATGGATATTCAGTCTGTCGGCCATTGCTGCCGGTGGTGACCTGAGGGGGCCAAAGTTCTAATGAACGCTGCCGGGTTGGTGGCGGACCTGTTGATGTCACCGTGCTGGGAGGTTTGCAGGTCGACCAGGAAGGCAATCTGGCCAACTGGATGGTGCCTGGCAAGAGGGTTCCCGGCATGGGCGGTGCGATGGATCTGGTGACCGGCGCCAGGCACGTCATCGTCGCCATGGAACACGCGACGAAGGACGGCGGGGCCAGGATCCTGAAACGCTGTGATTTGCCGCTGACGGCGGCGAGGAAAGTCAGTGCGATCGCCACCGAACTCGCGTTCTTCCGCTTTATCGACGGCAAGCTCGTCCTGGTCGAAGTCGCTCCAGGCGTCCGCCTCGATGAAATCCGTGCCAGGACTGAGGCCGAATTCATCGTCAGCCCGCAGTGTCAGGAAATGAAAGTGCCGGGCCGGGTGCTTTGAATCTCCTGGGGAACTCGCGGGAGATCTTTGAAATTGCTGGCAGATAAAGCGCGACGGCGGGCTTGCTGCGATCGCACTCGATCCCTTGCACAAGAAGCTCCGGCGTAATCGGGCGATGCGCCGGTTTCTTACATGAACTGGAGGCAGTAGATGACGAACGACATGCTCAGCCCACTGAGCAAGGTCGAATAGAAGACGATCTTGGCGGCGTAATCGGGTTCGTTGTTGAACTCGCGCGCCAGGATTGCCGTGTTGATGGCCGAGGGCGTCGACACCCCGATGATCAATGCCTGCGCCAGCTCTCCCTTGATTCCGAGCAACAAGGTCAGCAGGAATCCAAGAATCGGGGAGACCACGAGGCGTATGAAACACGGCAATAGAACATCGTTGATCTTATAGGAACACTTGATGTCCGCCAGTTGTACTCCAAGCGTAATGAGTGCCAGCGCGATAAATCCGTCAGCAAGGTATTTCAAGGGAACGAGCACGGGTTCCGGGATTGAAATGCCGAAATAGTTGATCGGAATAATCAGCAACAGCACGTAAAAAGAGGGCATGGTAAAAACATGCCGAAGTGCCTTCCTGTAACTCGAGTTTGCCGAACTGGCCTGAAGCACGCCGACCGTGTTGCCGGTCGTGTTTTGCAGCATCATGATGAAAACCTGAACCGAGGCGGCGATCGGGCTTGACTTGAAAATCAGATCGGCAAGGGGGAGGCCATAGTTTCCGCTGTTGAAAAACGTGAGCGCGTTGCTGAATGCCTTGCGCTTGCTACGCGAGTAACCCAGCATCCTGGCGGAGATTTCGCCGATGATGAACATCAGTATCTGAATGACGGTTACGAACAGAATGATCGTGGCAAAGAAATGCAAATCGACTTTCGCCGAATACATTTTAATGAACATGACGGCGGGAACCAGAACATAAACTGTCATGCGGGCAAATGTTCTTGCGTCCATCTTCATCGCTTTCTGGGCGACAAATCCGATCCCGATCAGAACAAAGAGGGGGACCATTATTTTCAGGAAGATGAAACTGAGTACAACAAGCATGAAAATTCCTTTGGTTCTATCGCTTGTCCTGCGATGCTTTTTGCAAGAACTGTTTCGATTGCCGGTGTTGCCCGTAACCGGTGGGTCGATGCTTTCTGACGCCGGGAATGGGCATTGTCTCTCTGAATGGCTTTGTTAAATCGTCATGATCGTTCTTGAGGGCGTTCCCGATTTTCTTCACGCATTGACGCCACCGTCCTAGGGTCAAAAGGCCGGGGCGCGGCGTTCGGCTCAAGCCGACGTGTCGGGGGCAAAGTGATTCCTCAAGCGATGAGCGGTCTACTCGGCGGAGGAGGGGGGTGACTCGCGGAGCAACCGATACATCACGGGGACTGACGTGTCATAGGCCAATTCATAGTATTGGTTATTGTTGAATTCAAATTCCTGAATGACCTGAAGGTTCAGTTTCCGCGTATGGGCGGCAAACGAGCGAGTGTTGATCTTGTTGATGAAAGTGACCAGGATCGGGTATCTCTCGGCCATTTTCGCTCTGGAAAAATCAAATAGCATCTCAAGAACACCGGTTCCTCGCACCGATTTGTCTATGCACACCGGGCCGTATTGATATGAGTTGTCCATGCTTAATTGCCGGCCGAGAAACTCAAGCGTGTGCAGGTTCCCGATCATGTGCGCGAACATCGGCCACTGTGACCAGAAGGACCATGAAGCTGCCATCGCGTAGGCGACCAACGCACCGTCCTTGCGAACGATGAACAGCCCCTCCTCGCCCAAGATCAAGGCGGTGAGTTGCTCCTTGGTAAACAGGGTTGTCACAAAACCACTCGATCTATCCTCATCACTGACGGAATTGACGTGGTATTTCTTCTGGAGTACCAGGACGTCATCAACGTCCCTGGCGCTTGCAACGGTGATTTTCATTATCGCAATCTGCCTTTATCAATGGACGATCATTGTGCACGACAATCGGCTTCCTGGCGCTCGCTGTGCATCGGGGCAAGACTGGCCACGCATGAAAACGCAAGAACGCCCAATGCATGTCGTAGCCAAAGCGCCCGTGAGATTGCGCTCTGATCCAAGGCGCCAAATAAGTTTTCGTCGAGACCGGCGAGATGACTTTCAGGTATTGCATTCAGGCACGGCTCGGCATATGCGCTGTTGCCAGACCGTTCCTTCTCGCCTCGGCACGAGAAATGCGAGTCAACTCGCCTCTCGTTCCAGCGCGACACGATCGCGGCCGTTCTGCTTGGCCTCATAGAGCGCCGCATCCGCGCGGCTTACCAGGGTTTCTGCCGTATCTCCCGGCCGATAGCTGGCAACCCCGAAGCTGCAGGTTTTTTGGCCAATTACCGGGAAGGAGTGTCCTGCGACGGCCGCCCTGATGCGTTCGGCCAGAATGTGGGCGCCATTGAGATCGGCGTGCGAACAGATGACCAGGAATTCCTCGCCGCCCCACCGCCCCGGCGTATCCGTGTCGCGTACCAAATTGCGCAAGATTGCGGCGAATTCAATAAGCACGCTATCCCCGACCTGGTGGCCGAAGGTGTCATTGACCGATTTGAATTTGTCGACGTCCGCCATGATGATGGCTACGGACTCGCCGTATCGTTCGGCCCTGGCCAATTCGTTCGTGAAGACTTCATCGAGCTTGGTTCTGTTGAACAGTCCGGTCAGCCGGTCGGTGATCGCAATCCTCTCGAGATTGTGATGTGCCAGGGAGAGATCGGCGTTGATGGCGTGCAACTTGTCTTCCCGGTCTTTTATCACCCCGACGAAGTAGCTCAATGCTCTTGACATCTCTCCGATTTCGTCACGATCGGCGATGTCGATGTCACCCCCTCGGCCTTGCGCGTGATCGGTCATGGCGGTGCGAAGCGCGGTGAGCCTTCTGATGACGCTTCGGTTGATGTAAAGCAGCATGAAAAGCGATACACCGAGCGTAAGAGCGACGGTGCCGGCCAGCAATCTGGATGTCCATTCGATGACTGCCGTCACCCTGGCGTTTCGCCCGTCGACTTCGCTTTGCGTGTCAGCGAACAGGTCGGCTGCGGCAATCACCAGGCGAGAAGACAGGACCTCGGCCTGGCTGACCATCCCGCTCTCAATTCGTTCGTCATCGAGGAGTTGCAACCGCCTTTCCGCGAAGTTTGGCGGACCTCCCGCGTTCTCGCCGAGAATCTTGTGCACGGGCGCAAGGCGGATCCGCAGATTTGGCGTCATGCGTTTGTATTTGCTGTCGGCTTCCTGCCATAAACCATCCAGTCGAGTCGCCAGGCGTTCCAACTGCGGCTTGTTCCTGTAACTCAAAATGGAAATCGTGTTCGACACGATGGCCGTGGCGGCGTCGGTCCAGGCGACCAGCAGTGGCCAGTCGGGCGCCCCAGGCCGGATCGTCTTCCGCAGGGCGCCGGCCTGCTCGTGAATGTCCTCGCCCAGCTTGAGCATCCTGTTCCATCGGTTCTGCAGTTCGGTCTCGGCATCGATACGCTGGCCGACAACGTCGGCCAATCTTGCGAAATGTTGGCGAAGCATGTCGTCGGTGACGCGAATATTCTCGATCACCTCGGCGTCTGCGCCGAATGAAGCAATCGACTGAATGAGGACGTCCAGCGAGGCGAGCTTGTCGTTGGCCTCGCCGACCTTGGTCGCCAGGGTAAAGCGGTTGTCGACCTTGCCGAAGGCTGGCCCAATGAAGGCAATGCCCTGACTCTCCTGGGACAATCGTGCCGCGGCCACCAACAGGGGGATTTCGGAACGGGCGGTCCAGGCAAATTGCTGGCCCACTTGATCAAGAGAAAGGAAACCGCCGAGGCTGGCCAGCGTCGCGGAGACCACGACGGCGAGCAGGCCGCCCATCAGGCGGAAGGAGATCCCGAACCGGTTGTGAGCCATGCCGCAACCGGTTCCCTAACGCACCGGCGGGGCGTACATCAGGCCGCCCTTTGACCACAGCGCATTCAGCCCCCGCTCCAAGCCCATCGGGGTTTTCGGGCCGATATTGCGATCGAATACTTCGCCGTAATTGCCGACGGCGCGAATGATCTGTTTGGCCCACTCCTTGTTCAGCCCGAGGGCAGCGCCGAGTCCGCCCTCGATACCGAGCAAGCGGCGGATTTCCGGATCGGAGCTGTTGGCGAAGCTGTCGACGTTCGATGCGCTAATCCCTTTTTCCTCGGCCGTGATCATCACCAGCATCGACCAGTGCACAATGTTGAACCATTGGGGGTCGTCATCGCGCACCGTAAGACCCAGAGGCTCCTTGGAGACGATCTCGGGCAGGAAGACGAAACGGTCCTTGTTTACGCCGCTGGACAGGCGGGTGGCTGCCAGAATGGCTCTATCGGCCGTCATCAGATCGCATTTCCGGAGCGAGAGGCCTTCCATCAAGCCCTTGGCTGACTGGAAGGTTACCGGGATCAAATCCGGATAGGCGCCTTTGATCAATTCCTGCAAGTTCTGCAGCGTTGTCGTCCCTTCCCGGACGCATACCTTGGCACGACCGAACGACTTGAGGTCTTTCGCTTTGGTGTCGGCGTGCGTGAGGAAGCCCTGACCGTCGTAGAGCACGGGGCCGGCGAAGCGAATGCCTGTCCCTGCCTCGCGACTCAGGGTCCAGGTGGTGTTGGCGGACATGACGTCGATCGCGTTGCCACGGAGCGCGGCGGCGCGGGTACTTTCGGTTGCAGGAACGAAGCGTACCGCTTCCGGGTCTCCCAGGCTCGCCACCGCGACCGCCCTGCATAAATCGACCCAGAACCCGCTCCATCTGCCGGAGGGCTCAAGAATCGAAAATCCCGGCAGCTTGGCGTCGACAACCCCGCACCGGACCTCGCCCGACTGCCGCACCCGGTCCAGGACCTCTCCGGCCTGCAGGCCGGTTGCACCGACACTGAGCAGGCCGGTTATGACCATGATCAGAAAACGCTGCTTCATAAAAGTTATCTCTTTCGATCGATCGAAGATTCCATGCCTTCCGATATCTTCTGGAACAGACGCATCGTCGGTGACAAGAAACAGCGATCTCCGGAGCCCCTGAAATAGACCTTCCCAGCTTTAATTCTCTGTGTTCGTTAACGCTCGACCGGCCACTACATACAACACAACATCTATGCCATTTATTTAACGATCATTTTACCCGAGATTGGCCATTGACCATTTCGCCGCCGACAACAGACTGGCCGTAATCCCTCGTTATGGCATACACATTCGTTGGAGATCTCGCTTTGCTGTCTCGGTGACGCGAAACTGTCGCTCGTTTCGGGCGGGGGCCGGCGTGGCGGCCGAATATTCCCCCATTCTTAAGGAAAATCCGTGCGCGACGCTCAACGTTCGTCGTCAAGTTCGAACCCCTTCTTCCGGGCCGATTCCGTGAGGCATCCGAGGGCAAGGCTGAAGTCGAATGATTCGATGGCGTTGTTGATCAGAGGGTAACGGTCGCCAAGCGCGATGCGCAGCAGACGCCGGTTTTCCTGCAAGGTCTCCCGGCAAGCGAAATCATCATTGGCGAGCTGCGTTGCGAGTTGGCAATACACCTCGCGAATCTTCGTCATGTCTTCCGGGATGTCCGCGTTCGGGTCCGCGCCCGTTGCGACGCTGCGGCCCTTGATGGCGTCAATCAGCGTACCGAGTCGTTCGGCAAGGGCGTCGACCAATTGGTGCACGGGCAGCAAGGGCGCGCCGGGTTCCAGTTGGGCGATGCTCGATTCGAGTTTCGCCGCCTGTTCGGGCAGGTCGATGGCGCCGATCTGGGCGGCAGCGCCCTTGAGTGTGTGGGCGATGCGCGCGGCGCCGATCCAGTCGGCTGCCGCCAATGCCCGTGTGATCTGCGCACGAAAGTCGCTCTGGGTGCCGACAAACTTGTCCAGGAGCCGGTTGTAGAGGGCCTCGCGCCCCAGGGCGAAGCGCAATCCCACCCTGAAATCGATCCCCGCGATGGGCGAGGGCTCCGGTGGCGCTGCGTCACCAATGTCCGCCGCCGTCGCGTCTGCGCCGACCGGCGGTGTTTCCTCCTGGCGTGGCGCGATCCAGCGCCGCAGTTTGGCCCAGAGTTCTTCGGGGGCGATGGGTTTGGCGATGTGGTCGTTCATGCCGGCCTCGAGACAGCGTTCGCGATCGTTGCTCATCGCATTGGCGGTCATCGCCAGAATCGGCAGTGCGGCGAATTGCGGCTGCTGGCGGATCGCCCGGGTGGCGGCGATGCCGTCCATGACCGGCATCTGCATGTCCATCAGCACGCAGTCATATTGCCCGCGCGCCAGTCGGTCGAGGGCCTGGCGACCATCGGCGGCGATATCGACGACGAAATTGGCCTGGCGCAGCATTTCCGAGGCGACTTCCTGATTCAGTTCGTTGTCCTCGACCAGAAGGATGCGGGCACCGCCGCGCTGCGGCAGGGGCGCCTCCGTCGTCTCGTGGTGTGTGCCCGGATTCGGCACCGGCGCGGCGCCGTCGAGCACGCGGATCGCGGCATCGAGCAACATCGACGCATTGAGCGGCTTGGTCAGGATGTGCTCGACGCCGGCGTCCCGGCTGGCCTCCTGCAGTTCCTCATGGCTGAAGGCGGTCATCATCACCACCCGTGGCGTCTTGGCGACAGGCAGGGTGCGTATCGCCTGGGCCGTCGCGATCCCGTCAAGGTCGGGCATCTGCCAATCGACATAGGCCAGCTCGAAGGGCGTACCGGAGTCGGCGGCGAGGGTGACGGCCGAGAGCGCTTCCTCCCCGGAGGCGACCGCAGTCACCTGGAACGTCATGCTGTCGAGCATCTCGCTGATGATTTCACGGGCGGATGCATTGTCATCGACCACCAGCACCTTGCGCCCGCGCAGATCGGGCGAGGGGAGCAGGCTGGGCGCGATCGCGGCGCTGCGTTCCAGTCGGGCCGAGAACCAGAATTCCGAGCCGACGCCGGGCTGGCTGCTGACGCCCACGTCGCCGCCCATCAGCGCCGCCAGATGCTTCGATATCGCCAGGCCGAGTCCGCTGCCGCCATAACGCCGGGTGGTGGACGAGTCGGCCTGATGAAAACTCTGGAATAGCCGGCCGCATTGTTCGGCCGTCAAACCGATGCCAGTGTCCTTGACCGAGAAGCGTAGCAGGACCGCCTGGTCGTCGGCTTCGATCACGGTAATCCGCAGGGTGATTTCGCCGCGCTCGGTAAACTTGACCGCGTTGTTGACGAAGTTGATCAGTATCTGCCCGATTCGGAGCGGGTCGCCGAGCAGGTGCTCGGGGACGTCGCCGGCGACATCGAGAATCAGTTCCAGCCCCTTGGCGGCGGCCTTCTCGCCGACCAGCCCGGTGACGCCTTCGAGCACCCGCGAGAGTTCGAAATCGGTCCGTTCGACGCGCATCTCGCGCGCTTCAATCTTGGAGAAGTCGAGAACGTCGTTGATGATGCCAAGCAGATGCTGGCCGGAGGACTGGATCTTGAGGATGTAGTCGCGCTGGCGCGGCAGCAGGTCGGTCTTCAACGCCAGATGGGCCATGCCGATGATGGCGTTCATCGGCGTGCGGATTTCATGGCTCATGTTGGCGAGGAAAGCGGTCTTGGCAACATTGGCGGCTTCGGCCTTCTGCGTGGCATCGACGAGCTTCGCCGTGCGATCCGCGACCATTCCCTCAAGCTGTTGTTGATAGCCGAGCAGCGCCTTCTCGGCCTGCTGACGGCGCCGGTTCTGGATGACAAGCGCAACGACCAGGGCCGACAGGATCAGGATGGCCGCCGAGGCGCCGATGACGGCGTTTCGGTATTCGCGCCAGAGTGTCCGGGGCTGGTTGATGAGCATGGATGCCGGCGGGAGATTGTCGAGACTGGCTTCCCAGCGCCGGAGCTGGAGCCAGTCGAACATCGGCGTCGCCGGGACCGACGCGTCGCTGACGGCCGCGGCCGGCGTGTGCGCGTTCGCCATCAGATCGGCGCCGATTTCGCCAAGACGCCGGCCCAAGGTCGTCGTCATCAACACCGATCCGCCGGTGAGGCCTTGCCGGACGTGCGAGTCGTACAGCCCGAGAGTCGGCGCGTTGGCCTGCTTGGCGACGTCGGCGACGACTTCGACCGGGACGAAGCTCCGCCCGGTCGGATCCTTGAAATACGAGCCCAGGAGAATCAGGCTGTCGGCGGGCAATGACGCGACGCGGCGGAGCATTTCGTCATAGTTCAGGGCGCGGGTGTCTTCGAGTTCCGGCGGATTCGGCATCGCGGCAAGGGCTTCGACGGCCGGTTCGAAGACGCGCGCTTGCTCGTCGCCCGCGCCGGTCACCACGACGATGCGCTTCGTCCTGGGGAAGAGCGCCAGCCCGTGCCGAAGCGTTCCGGCGACGTCGGGTTGCCCGACCACATTCATCATTGCGCGCTGCGCCTGATTCTGTTTCCCCTGCGGCTTCTGCACGATCGACAGGATGACAGGCACGTCCGGCGGGACGAGGTCGCGACCTTCCTTTTCCAGGAACTCGAGGCCTGCCTGGTTCATGACGATCAGCAATCCCACCGGAATTTTGGCGAATTTGTCGCGCAACAGGACGGCCTGCGCCATCCGGCGGCGCGGCTCGATGTTGCGGGCGAGGTCGAGGTATTCGACGTAGATGTCCTTGATGCTGACGCCTTTGTCCTGCAGGCTGTGGGTGGCGGCGGCAATCAGCGCGTCGGAGATCGGCAGACCGTACTGGATGCCGGAAAGAATGACGACGGCTTTGCCGGCGAGGCGCTTGCCGTTGACTTCCTGCAGCGCGCTGCGCGCAGAGGGTGCGGTCGCGCCGCCCGGGGGCTGGGCGTTCGTTTCGGCGGCGAGCGTGAACTGACAGAAAAATCCCGCCAGCATGGCGGCGACAAACAGGCGGACAGGTCGGCAGAGACGGGGGCCACCCCTCCGGGAGCGGGAGGGGGTCATGGTTGCACCCGGGCGCGTCCATCGGCGCCACGACGGCGTCCGGACATGCCCACCAAATAATCAGTGCAGATACCAGGGGCAAACAGGGACATCGAGAAACCAGCCTTTCCCTTTCTTGCTTGCGAGCCATCCCGGTGTAGCCAGCCACCGACGGTCTAACCAGATAATAGGCCTAATCCCGCAACGCCGTCCATTTGCCGTGACGATGCCATTCAATTGACGCGGTGGTGCTTGGTGTGGCGGACGCCATTCCCGCAATTGGGTCGGCGTTTCGTCCGGGGGCCGCCCAAAGTGGTGCGGCGGCGCTTCTTTTGGTGCACCACCGGCCGGCGTGCACTGCGCCGGTTTCTGTAAGTGATTGCCGTGCAAGCAAAATCGGTTTTGGCGTGCTTGTTGCTTATGGGACCGTTATTCGATGTGCCTTCCCGCCAACGCCCTTTGCCCCATTTTTCGACATGAGAAAACGCAACAAGTCTTCCTCGCAGGCCAATCTTGATTATCTGGCCCGTTTCATGGGCGCGCTGCTGCCGGACCAGAAACGGCTGGGAGAGATCCAGGCCGTCTATGACAATCTCACCCTGCTCGGACAGCTGCTTGGCGCCGGCACCGACATCACCAGCATGCGCCGCGACTTTCACGAGCTGGCGTCGGTCCTGCTCGATCAGCTGGCGCGCGAGCATTACAAGAAGGCGACGCTGAATCTCAGTTCGTGCGCGCGGGTCGCCATCGACATCCTGGTCCGGAACCTGTTCGAACGCACGGCCGATATCGGCTTCCTGGCGACCGACAACGAGGTCCGCGCGTTCGCCGAGAGCGTCGAGGCGGATCCCGGTGTTGCCGTCGATCCGGGCTGGCTGGCGCGGCTGAAGGAGCATTTCGCCGAGTACGTCGCGAAGTATTCGGTCTATCACAACATCATCTTGCTGTCGCCGCAGGGCGACGTCCTGGTGCAGCTGGATGCGGGCAACCCGGTGACCCGGACGACCGACGCCTTGCTGGAAGAGGCCTTGCGCACCAATGCCGGCTATGTCGAGGTATTCCGGCCGACCGATCTGCTGCCGCACGAGGACAGTCCGCTGATTTATGCGTATCGGGTGATGTCGGCCGACGGCAGTCATCCGGTCGGCGTACTTTGCCTTTGCTTCCGCTTCATGGACGAATGCCAACGTATTTTCAACGGATTGGTGTCGGAGGACGACTGGACGGTCGTCACGCTGCTCGATCCGTCGGGTCGCGTGATCGCCAGCAGCGATCCCTACCAGTTCCCCGTCAATGCCAGGGTCGAGCCGGTCCCGAACAACGAATGTCGCGTCGTCCGCTTCGCCGGGCGCGAATACCTGGCCACGACGCGCGCGGCCAATGCCTATCAGGGCTATCGTGGTCCCGGTTGGCTGGGCCATGTCATGGCGCCGCTCAACCATGCCTTCGAAATGGCCGAAGCGCTCGAACTCGAAGGCGTTCCGGAGCCTTTCCTCGCCGGGGTCCTCGATGTCGCGACGCTGTTCAGCGCGTCGCTCAAGGAGATTCCGGTCAAGGCCGCGACGATCCAGCAGGAGCTCAACCGGGCCGTCTGGAACGGCAACATCTGGCTCGCCCGCGACAACAACGCGCACAACTCGGAATTTGCCAAGGTGCTGCTGCGGGAGATCGGCGGCACCGGCGTGCGGACGCGCAACGTGTTCAGTGAATCGACGACCAATCTCTACAAAACCGTCGTCTCGTCGGTGCTCTTCGATTGCGGCGCACAGGCCGCGCTTGCCATCGACATCATGGACCGCAACCTGTATGAGCGCGCCAACGACTGTCGCTGGTGGGCCTTGACCCGCTTGTTCCGCGAGCAACTGGCGGTGTCCGGTACGCGTTCGCCCGAGCAGCGCAACGCGCTCAAGGATGTGCTGCGGCGCATCAACGATCTTTATACGGTCTACAGCAATCTCATTCTTTTCGATAACGGTGGGCAGGTCGTCGCCGTCTCCAATCCCGCGTATAACGATCAGTTGGGGAGCTGTCTGGGCGAAAGCTGGGTGCGTCCTTGCCTGGGACTGCGCAATGCGCAGAGTTATTGCGTGTCGGAATTTTCGGTCAGCGCACTGTATGCGGGGCAGGCCACCTATGTGTTCTCGGCCGCCGTGCGTGCGCTCGACACCGACGAACCGGTCGGCGGCATCGCCATCGTTTTCGACGCCACGTCGCAGTTCCAGGCGATGCTGTCGGATGCGCTGCCACGCCAGGAAGACGGCTTGCCGGTGCCCAATGCCTTTGCCGTCTTCGCCGATAGCGATGGGCGGATCATCTCGAGCACGAATCCCGACTTGCCGATCAACGGCATTCTCGATGTCTCGCGTGAGTTCTTCACGATCGAACGGGGCGAGACGACCGCCAACATCATTGCCTACGCCGGCGCCTACTACGCCGTCGGGTCGTGCAAGAGCGCCGGGTATCGCGAGTACAAGTCGGCCAGCGACTTGTACCAGAAGGAGATCGTCGCGCTGGTGTTTACCCCGCTTTCGGATCGCCTGGCCGATCCGAAGCGAAACTACGGCAGCGACGGCGCTGGCGAAGGCTATCTGTTGCGGCAGACGCATAACGTCGAAACGGCCGATGTCGCGAGTTTCCATATCGGGCAGAACTGGTATGGCCTCGTGCCGACGTCGGTCGTCGCCGCGGTCGATGCCGATCGCCTGACGCCGGTGCCGGGCGCCGCCGAGTGCGTGGCCGGCTGCCTGATGTACGAAGAGCAGGCGTTGACCGTCGTCGATATCTCGAAAATGGTTACGTCATCGCGGCCCGGGCTTGAGCGCCGCCGTCGTCACGACGGACTGCCGTCGAGCAAGCAGATTCTCGTGCTCAGGTCGGAGCGCCGCAATGCCATGTTCGGCCTCGCCGTCGACCGCTTGGCCGAAGTCGCCGAGATCGACGCGCAGCGTATCGAGGCGATCCCGAGCATGCTGGCGGACGGGCAATCGATGATCGAGAGCATCGTCAAGCCCCGCGAAGACGATCGGGAGCGGCGCATCCTGATGATTCTGTCGGCGGAAAAAATCCTCGAACGATGCGGCGGCGGTTCGGGCCGGAGCGGCGCCTGACGCGGCGTCGCAAGGCGAGCGATAACAGCAAGTGTCATCCAAGCTGCGTGCCGGTCGTTATTCACGACTGGCGCACGCGATGCGGGGCGCCTGAAAGTGCCCGGGCAAATGCGGCGGGCCGGTTTGGGTCAGCGCAGGGCAGACAGGAGTTGTTATGAATCGCATGAAGGATCGTTCGTTTTTGCGCGCCGCCGTCGTCGGCGTCGCGATGGTGCTGACGGCAGGGAGCGCTCTTGCCGATAAGCCGAGTTGGGCCGGCGAGGGAAAACACAAGGATGGCGGCCCGCGTCACGAGGAACGGCGTCAGGAAGGTCGTGCGCCGGACGACGGTCGCGGCGGTGCCGCGATCGCCTTCAGTTTCGGCAGTGACGATCGTCGTATCGCCCGGGAGTACTACGGCGCCCAGATGGGCAAAGGCAAATGCCCGCCGGGGCTGGCCAAGAAAGGCAATGGCTGTCAGCCGCCCGGCCAGGCGAAGAAGTGGCAGATCGGCCAGCCGCTTGCCCGGGATGTCGAGTTTTACGACGTGCCCCATAAACTCCGGGTCCGTCTGCCGCCACCGCCGCCGAACCATCGCTATGTTCAAGTCGCCGGGGATATCCTGATGATCGCCGTCGGCAGCAGCATGGTGGTCGACGCCATGCAGGACCTGCTGCGCTGAGGCGCGTGCAGCCAGGACTTCAGACGCGACGGCCTGTTGATGCTTTTTGCGTAGCGTCGGAGCCGGTCCTTGCCGTTTCCCGGCGAATTTCACGACGTGCCTGGCGAATGACGCTGACCGAGGCGGAAAGCGCCAGCGCCGCGATGATGCCGGCGACCGCGAGGTCGGGCCAGGCCGTGCCGGTGCCGAGGACGCCGACTGCCGCCACGATGATCGCGACATTGACGATGGCATCGTTGCGGCTGCACAGCCAGACCGAACGCATGTTGGCGTCGCCTTCGCGATACGCAAAAAGCATCAGCGCGACCGAGACGTTGGCGGTCAGGGCGAGCGCGCCGATGACGCCCATGGTGTAGGGCTCGGGCGGCATGCCCGATAACGCCGACCAGGCGGCCCTGGCGAGAACGAAGACACCGTAGGCGCCCATGCTCAGTCCTTTGACGAGCGCGGTGCGTGCCCGCCAGAGCGGCCCGTGGGCGAGTACCGCCAGCGACAGGCCGTAGTTGGCTGCGTCGCCGGCGAAATCGACCGCGTCGGCGAGCAGCGACACCGATCCCGAGGCGAGTCCGCCCAGTATTTCCACCAGGAACATCAGGGCATTGATCACCAGCGCGATCCACAAGGCCTTGCGATAGCGCGGCGAGACTGCCGCGTCGCCCGATGCGCACCCGCCTGAACAACATCCCGCCATGGTTCGTCTCCGTCGTCGATTTGCTTGGCGCCTATTTGAAACCATGGAGTCGCTCCATGGTCAATAGACAGAACTGCTTTGGAGTCCGGGATGAAAATCGGAGAACTGGCGCGCCGCGCCGGAACGGAGGTCGACACCGTTCGCTACTATGAAAAGTCGGGGCTGTTGCCGCCGCCGCCACGCGCGGAAAATGGTTACCGCGCCTATGGTCAGCGCCATCTCGAGGCGCTCGCATTCATTCGGCATTGCCGCGCGCTCGACATGCCGCTGGCCGACGTCAAACGATTGCTCGATTTCGTCACGCATCCCGACGCCGATTGCGGCGACATCAACCCGCTGATCGACGACCAGCTCAGTCGCGTCCGCGAGCGTTTGCGCAGCGTGCAGCGGCTCGAACGGCAGCTGGTCGCCTTGCGCGCCCAATGCGACAAGAATCATACGGCGCGGGAATGCGGCATTCTGCATGAACTCGTGGCGGCGTCGCTGCAGGAGGATTGCGCCTGCCATCGATGACGTATGCTTGCCCGGCATCTGCCCGTCGAGGTGCCCCGAGAACCATCGGGAAGCGGGGCGGTCTATTGTCCAGCCGGTCGTTTCGCACCGGTTGTCATCTGCACTCGTAAGGAGCATGTCATGTCAGTGGGCGCTGTGGGTTCGAGTTACGGTTCGCTTGCGTCGATGTCCTTGTCGGCGCAATCAAGCCCGGCGCCGTCAGTCCGTCGCGAGGCGGAAAATGACGGCGACAAGGACGATGGTGCGGGCGCTGCGGCAGCGGTTCGGGCGCCAACGCTGAATCTCAGCGGTCAGGTCGTCGGCGCCGTCATCAATACCTTGGCCTGAGCGCAATGCGTCCGGCCGGCGTTGCGCGCCGCCGGACGTGAATCCCCGCAAGTGTCATGGCCCCGCCGAGCGCCCTGGAATCGCCGCCTGAGCCGCCGCGCGGCCGCGGATCGGCGCTCGAAGTGCTCGCTGCCTTCGCACGACTGGGCCTGATTTCGTTTGGCGGCCCGGTCGCCCACCTTGGTTATTTCCGCGCCGAATTCGTCGAGCGCCGGCGCTGGCTGGATGACAAGAGCTATTCCGATCTGGTCGCCTTGTGCCAGTTCCTGCCGGGACCGGCCAGCAGCCAGGTCGGCATCGCCCTCGGTCTCGGCCGGGCGGGCTGGCGCGGTGCGCTGGCGGCCTGGCTCGGGTTCACCCTGCCGTCGGCCATTGCGCTCATCGTGTTCGCGTTCAACCTGGGCGCCGGCGCCGGCCTGCGGGTCGACTCGGGCATCATCCATGGCTTGAAGGTCGTGGCCGTGGCCGTCGTCGCCCAGGCGGTGCGGGGAATGTCCGTGTCGTTTTGTCCGGATCGCCTGCGTGGCGGCATCGCCGTCTTCGCGGCCTTGCTGGTGCTGGCAGTTCATGGTGGTTGGAGCCAGATCGCCGCGATCGGGTTCGGCGGCCTGGTCGGCTGGCGCTTTCTCGCGCTCGACCGCCTGCCGGTCTTGCAGCACCGCGATTACGGCGTCAGCCGGCGTGCCGGCGCCGTGCTTCTCGGCATCTTCTTCCTGTTGCTTGCCGTGTTGCCGGCCGTGGCTGCGATGACGGCGTCTTTGGGCGTGGCGGCGGTGTCGGCCTTCTATCAGGCCGGGGCGCTGGTTTTCGGCGGCGGCCATGTGGTCCTGCCCCTGCTGCAGGCCAGTGTTGTGCCAACCGGATGGGTCGATAACGATACTTTTCTTGCCGGCTATGGCGCCGCGCAGGCCGTTCCCGGGCCGCTCTTCAGCTTTGCCGCCTTTCTCGGCGCGGTCATGCCGGCGCCGCTGGGCAGCGGGGCCGGTGCGCTGCTCATGCTGGTCGCGCTTTTCCTGCCGGCCTTCCTGCTGGTCGCGGGCGCGCTGCCGTACTGGGAGTCCCTGCGGCAGCGGGTGTCGGTGCAGCGCGCCATGGGCGGCGTCAATGCGGCCGTCGTCGGCATCCTCGGGGCGGCCCTCTATGATCCGATCTGGACCGCGGCGATTCATGGCAAGGCCGACGTCGGCCTCGCCTTGGCCGCGTATGGCTTGCTGGTGTTCGGCCGGGTTTCGCCTTTCCTTGTGGTGATGCTGGCGGCCGCCGGCGGCTGCCTCTTGAAAACCTTGCCGGCCGCCATGCTGTTCTGATCGGGCGCGTATCCGTCGATGCCGTTTGCCCGCTTGTCGGCGGCGCTGATACCCCGGACGGAAAAAATGACGAGCGCGTTTCCGGCGCAACGGGCAGAATGCGACTATGCTCTATCAGTACGGCACGGCGTACGCAGTATGAATGGATAATTCCCGGCGAGTGCTTGTTCTTCGCCGGATTCCGGGCGACGGTGTCCTCGCTGTCGAGAGGGCCGGTTGTAGAAAAGATCTCTCATTTTTCGAGTTCCATGTCTGGCAAAACCCTGGCATCCGTCCAAATCTCCCCCCCCACGGTGTGGGCGGCCGTCCTGACGCTGTTCCTCGTGTGCGGCTGGGCGCTTCCGGTAGTGCCCTTCTTTTCGGTGCCGGCGCATTATCTGCCGTTCCATATTGTCATCGAGTTCATTGCCATGGCGATCTCGGCCATGGTGTTCTCGCTCGCCTGGAATCTGCGCCGGCAAGCCGGCAACAATCATTACGTGCTGCTCGGGACAGGCTTGCTGTCGGTATGCCTGATCGATGTCGGACATACCCTGGCGTTTGCCGGGATGCCCGACCTGGTCACGCCGAGCGGGCCGGAAAAGGCCATCAACTTCTGGCTGGCCGGGCGTTTTGTCGCGGCCGGCGTGCTCCTGGCGATTCCGTTGTTGCCGCTCAGGCGCTGGTCGGAGACGGTGTGTCGTGTCGCGCTCGCCGTCGGCGTGACGATTGCCGCCGTCATCTGGTGGCTGGCGCTGGCTCATGCCGATTGGTTCCCGCGCACCTTCGTCGCCGGACAGGGACTGACCGCCTTCAAGGTCGGCGCCGAATACCTGTTGTTCGCGCTCTATGCGGTTGCCGCGATCCTGATTCTCAAGCGCCTCGATCGCTTGCGCGACAGCGATCAGAAATGGCTCGCCACCGCGGCGTGGACGCTCGGCCTGGCCGAGATGTTCTTCACCTTGTATGCCAATGTCACCGATCTGTTCAATTTGCTCGGTCACGTTTACAAGGCGCTCGCCTACCTGATGATCTATCGCGCCTTGTTCATTTCGGGCGTCCAGCAGCCGTATCGGCAACTGGAGATCGAACGGACCCACTTGAAGTCGCTGGTGACGACCTTGCCCGACCTGGTCTGGCTCAAGGATACGGAGGGCGTCTATCTGGCCTGCAATGCCATGTTCGAGCGCTTCTTCGGCGCCAGGGAGCAGGACATCGTCGGCAAGACCGATTACGACTTTGTCGGCAAGGATCTCGCCGATTTCTTCCGCGCCCACGACAAGGCCGCCATGCAGGCCGGGAAACCGACGAAGAACGAGGAATGGATCACGTTCGCCACCGATGCCTATCGCGGCCTGTTCGAAACGACGAAGGCGCCGATGTATTCCGCCGACGGGAAGATGCTTGGCGTGCTCGGCATCGCCCATGACATCACCGAGATCAAGCGTTCGGAGGCGGCGCTGCGTGACAAGGATGCCCGCTATCGCAGCGCGATCGAAACGGCCGCCGACGGATTCCTCGTGCTCGACGATGAAGGCAGGATTCTCGAAGTCAATGATGCCTACCTGAGGCTTTCCGGGTATTCGAGGGATGAACTCATTGGCATGTCGGTTTCGGCGATCGGCCGTTCGGACAGTTTCCAGGCGTTGAAACGCCGCATTGCCGATCAGGGCGCCGAAGGCCATGATCGTTACGAAAGCGTGCATCGCGCCAAGGATGGCAGGGAATATCCTGTTGAAATAATCACCGCGTATTCCGTTGCCGCCGGCGGGCAGTTCTTCGCGTTCGTCGAAGACATCGGTGTGCGCAAGCAGATTGAAAAGGAATTGCAGCAGTACGCCGCCATCGTCCGTTCTTCCGAAGATGCCATCGTCAGCAAGACGCTCGACGGCATCGTCACGAGCTGGAATGCGGCGGCCGCGGCGATGTTCGGCTATTCGGCCGGCGAGATGATCGGCCACTCGATGAACATCCTGTTCCCGCCGGAAAAGCATCAGGAGGAAGCGGAGATTCTCGCGCGGATCAAGCGCGGGGAAACGGTGGATCACTTTGAAACCACGCGGCTGCGCAAGGACGGCAGGGAAATCGCGGTCGCCGTCACGATTTCCCCGGTTCGCGATAACGAGGGGCGCATTGTCGGCGCGTCGAAGATCGCCCGCGACATCACGCAAAAGAAGCAGACCGAAGCCGAGCTTGAGCAGTATCGGCATCACCTCGAAGAACTCGTTGAGTTGCGGACGATCGAATTGACGCAGGCGAAGACCGCCGCGGAAATCGCCAACCGGGCCAAGAGCGCTTTTCTGGCCAACATGAGTCACGAAATCCGTACGCCGCTGAACGGCATCATCGGGATGACGCACATCCTGCGGCGGGGCGCGGTCACGCCGATCCAGGCCGAGCGCCTGGGCAAGATCGACACCGCGGCGGAACACTTGCTGAATACGATCAATGACATTCTCGACCTGTCGAAGATCGAAGCCGAGAAGGTGGTGCTGGAAGACGTCGTCCTCAGGGTCAATAGCCTGCTGACCAACGTCAAGTCGATCATGGGCGAGCGCGCCAAGGCGAAAGGCCTTGAACTGGTCGTCGACACCATGGCCGCCATTCCGGAAGTCAGAGGCGACCCGACACGGCTGCAGCAGGCCTTGCTCAATTATGTCGGGAACGCCGTCAAGTTCACCGAAACCGGATCGGTCAGACTGCGTGCGTCGGTCCTCGAGGAAGCCGGCGACACGGTGCTGATCCGTTTCGAAGTCCAGGACACCGGCATCGGTATCGATGCGGCGGTGGTACCGCGTCTGTTCAATGCCTTCGAGCAGGCCGAGAGTTCGACGACGCGCAAATTCGGCGGGACGGGCCTGGGCTTGGCGATCACCAAGAAACTGGCGGAACTCATGGGTGGCGATGCCGGGGTCGACAGCCGCTTCGGCGAAGGCAGCGTCTTCTGGTTCACCGCCCGGCTCGACAAGGCGCCGCCGGTCGTCGTCGAAGCGGCGTCGGCGCAGTCTGCCGCCGAGCAGGCTCTGCGCGCGCGTCACGCCGGGCGCCGGGTGCTGCTTGTCGATGACGAGCCGCTGAATCTCGAAGTGGCGAAGTTCATGCTCGAAGACGTCGGCTTCGTCGTCGATAGCGCCGAAGACGGTGTCGAGGCGGTCGCCATGGCCGAGAAGACGGCCTATGCCGCCATCCTGATGGATATGCAGATGCCTCATCTGGATGGCATCGAGGCGGCGAAGCGGATTCATGCGCTTCCGGGACGCCAGGAAACGCCGATCCTGGCGATGACGGCGAATGCCTATATCGAGGATCGGGGGCGTTGTCTGGCCGCCGGTATGTGCGACTTCATCGAGAAACCGATCAAGCCGTCCGTGCTTTGGTCGGCACTGCTCGTCTGGCTGGAGAAATCGCCGGGTGCGCGGACATCGGACGCCGGGCCGGGCTAGGCGGATGTCCTTGGCGGCGTGCCATTCGGAGGATAGGGAAACACCATGAGCGGCTTTCTTTCCGGACGCCAGTACGTCATGTTCGCCATCGGCGTCTGGGCCTGCGCTGCGGCGCTGGCGGACAATGGCATCGACTGCCGCACGGCGTCGGCCAACAGCATGGAAACCCTGGTGTGCCGCGATGCCGAGTTGATGGCGCTGGATCGGGCACTTAGCGCGGTCTATGCCGACGCGATGATGAAGGCCGGAAACGAGCGTCCGCCGGTGCTGAAGGCGGAGCAGCGCGGCTGGATCAAGGGCCGAAACGAGTGCTGGAAAAGCGATGACCAGCGCGTCTGCGTTGTCGACGCCTACCGTCGTCGCATCGTCGAACTGCAGGCGCGTTATCGCCTGGTGCCGGCGTCGCCGCCGGTGCGTTACGTCTGCAATGGCAATCCGGTCGATGAGGTGATCGCGACTTTCTTCACGACCGATCCTCCCTCCCTGATCGCCGAGCGCGGCGACCAGACCTCGCTGATGTTTCTGGCGCCGGGCCCCGACGGCGCCCGCTATCAGGGGCGGAACGAGTCCTTTTGGGAGCGTCCGGAGGCAGTGACGGTGGTCTGGGGCTTCGGGATGCCCGAGATGCCTTGCCAGAAAGCCGATGACACGGCGGTCTCGCCGCTGAGGGGCAGCGCCTGGCAACTGCTTGCCATCCGGCCTGCGGGGGGCGCGCGGGAGGGCGCGGCGGTCGTCGCTCCGGGCGCCTTTACGCTCGCGTTCGGTGCCAAGGGCGACGCACTGTTCCGTATCGATTGCAATCGGGGGCGATCCCGTTGGAAAGTCGGGGCTTCGTCCGCGCCGTCGGCCGGGACGATCGAATTCGGCCCGATCGCGACAACGCGCATGGCCTGCCCGCCGGGCTCGCCCGACCAACGGGTCATGCGCGATCTTTCGTTCGTGCGCGCTTATCGGCTGGAGGACGGCAAGCTATTGCTGTCACTGGCGAACGATGGCGACGTCTACGAATGGGGGCCGACGGCTCCCGGCAAGGGTGTGGAATAATGCCGATAGAGTGGAGAGCGAAGGGAGGCGGTGCGTGGCGGTGAGCGGTATGAAACGATGGTGAAACGCATCGGAACGGCTCTCGTTGCGCTGATGATCGCCCTGTGCTGCATGGGGCGCCTGGCATGGGCAGGTGAACTGCTCGTCGTGACCGACGAGAATCTGCCGCCATTCAGCTTCGTTAGGGATGGCAAGGCGGTCGGCGTCGATGTCGATATGCTTCGGCGGGCGGCGGAAAAGGCCGGGGTAAACGTTCGCGTCGAGGTCTTCCCCTGGAAACGCGTCCTGTATTTGCTGGAGAATGGCGGTGCCCAGTGGGCCATGCCCTTGTTTCGCACCCCCGAGCGGGAGCAGGTGTCGTCTTTCATCGCGCCGCTTCATTTCAGCACGATGGGCGTGTTCGTCCGGCGCGGCGGCGAATTCCCTTTTGCGTCCCTGGACGATCTCAATGGCAAGCGCCTCGGCTATAACCGGGGCTATGCCTTGCCGCCTGACTTGAACGAGGCTGTTCGCCAAGGACGTGTGAAACTCGAGGAGGTGGCCTCGACGGCGCAAAACGTCGAGAAACTGCTGGCCGGACGCATCGACTGTTTTGTCGCCAACGTCGAGAGCGTTCAGTTCACGCTGGCCGGCGTCGCCGCGCGCCAGGACATTGTCTTGCTGCCCAAGCGCTTGTGGGAGCGCCGTCCGGCGTATCTCGTCATTGCCCGGGCGGCAGAGAACAAGGCGTCGATGGCGCAGGTGGCGTCCTTGCGGCAGGCGCTCGAAAGCCTGCATCGCGACGGCAGTTACGCGAAAATCCTGGCGCACTACACGCAAGCGCCGTGAGCCGCTCGGCGCAGGACGGCAGCGCGCCGTTCAGGCGTGCGGGACGACCCAGAAATCGCCGTCCGGCGTGATTTCCTTCTTCCAGATCGGCACGCGCCGCTTGAGTTCGTCGATCAACCACTGACAGCCTTCGAGGGCTTCGGCCCGATGCTCGGCGCTGGTGGCGATGAAAACGATGTTGTCGCCGCTTTTCACCGTGCCGAGACGATGGACGATGCTCGCGTCGATCAGCGTGAACATGGCAATGGCTTGTTCGCGCATGACCGTCATTTCGGCGAGCGCCATGTCGGCATAAGCATCGAAATTGATTTCCGAAACGGCGCGCCCCTCGGAGAAATCGCGTGCGCAGCCGAGGAAGCTCGCGACCGCGCCGGTGCGCTGCGAGCGCGTCTTGAGGCGGGCGATTTCCTCGTCCTGGGAAAAGTCCTCGTGTTGAATCCTGACCGACGCGCGCATTTAACCTCCCGAGAACTTGGCCATGAAGGCGATTTCGCTACGGTCGGCCAGTAACTGCCGCATGTTGCGGGTTTGCACGCCATTGACGGCGGTGAAGGCGACGATGCCGAAGGCTTGCGGGAAGCGTTGGGCGAGGGACTCGCGCAGGTCCTGCAGGCTCATGTCGATGCGATACTCGATATCGATACTGCGTTGGCCGATCGTATCGGCGACCGGGCCGAAAAACAGGACCTTGATCATGAGGCGACGCTCCTTTTCCAGATGCCGCTCTTGCCGCCGCGTTTTTCGAGCAGCTGGACCGATTCGATGCGCATGCCGCGATCGATCGCCTTGCACATGTCGTAGATCGTCAGCAGCGCGACGTTGGCGGCGCACAGCGCTTCCATCTCGACGCCGGTCTGGCCGATGCTGGTGACGGTGGCGACGACGCGGATGCCGGGACAGTTCTCCGCATCCCGCTCGATGACGTCCTCGAAAGCGATCTCGACGCCGGCAAGGCTGATGGCATGGCACATCGGGATGATCGTCGGCGTCTGCTTCGCCGCCATGACGGCGGCAACATCGGCGACGGCGAGCACATTGCCCTTGGCGATCGCGTTGGCGCGGATGCGCGCCAGCGTGGCGGTCCGCATGCGCAGGATGCCGGCGGCGGTGGCCACCCGCACGGTGACGCGTTTTTCCGAGATGTCGACGATACGGGCGCGGCCGCTGTCGCTGAAATGGGTGAGATCGTTCAAGGGAGCTTCCTTTTCGGTCGGCGATCGCCGGTCGTGGCGCACTCCGCTGCGCCTGGCCAATTCAGTCCCGGGCCGGGGCGCGATGGCTTGGCGGCGGGCGCCTTGTTGTCGCGTGAATACTCAGTGCGAATAGCCGATCCGGATGGCGCTGAATTTTTTTGTCCGCATCTGGTGCCAGAGGGTCAGTACTTCACGTGCGCCCGTCAGCGTTTCCACGCCCACCGGGTTGAGTGCCGCAGGCCGGCCATTGCCCATGCGGTCGAACAGTTGCTTGCCGAGCGCATCCTCGAGCCGCTCGATATGGGCCATGACCGCGCTGGGGCTCAGGCCGATCTGGTTGCCGGCGGCGGAAAACGATCCGTGTTCGACCACGGCAATGAAGGTTCTTAGCTCGCGTATCATGATGTCTCCTTGCGCTTTACCCTTATGAAGATGTCGTGAATCCTGTCTTTCCGGGCGCACGGCACCGGTCCCGCCGCGTGGCGGTGTCGGTGCGCGGCGCCTGGCGTGCGGACGGTCAGCAACGCTCCCAAATCGTGGTGATGCCCTGGCCGCCGCCAATGCACATGGTGGCCAGGCCGTAGCGCGCATTGACGCGCTGCATCTCGTGCAGAAGCTTGGT
>NZ_FNCY01000020.1 GCF_900099695.1 Propionivibrio dicarboxylicus
TGGTCCGTCGTCAGCGCCATCAACTGTTCGGTCGTCACGCCCGCCTGCAGTTGCGTCGTCGTCAGCGAGGCCACCTGATCCGTCGTCAAGGCAGCAATATCCGCTGTCTCGACCACCGAGACCTGTTCTGTGCTCAAGGCATCAATCTGATCCGTGCTCAGCGCAGCGATCTGATTTGTGGTCAAGGCAACGACCTGCCCGGTGTTCAGACCATCGTGCACCTGCGTCGTACTCAACGCGAAGATCTGATCGGTACTCAAGGCCATGATCTGGTCCGTACCCAGTCCCGCCTGGATCTGCGTGGTCGTGAGCACACCGATCTGTTCCGTCGTCAATGCGACGATGTCGTCGGTTTCGATGACGGCAACCTGTTCGGTCAAAAGCCCCCTGACCTGCGCCGTCGTCAGCGCCATCACCTGGTCGGAAGTCAGTGCGACGACCTGGTCGGTATTCAGTCCTCGCTGGATCTGGTTGAGCGTCAACGCCCGCACCTGGTCGGAGGTCAGCGCAACGATTTGATACGTCGCGAGCCCCGCGTGTATTTGCGTGGTCGTCAGCGCCGCGACCTGTGCCGTGCCGAGCGCTGCGATCTGATCGGTCGTCAGCCCGCTGCCAATCTGGAACGTCGTCAGCGCCGCCACCTGCCCCGTCTTCAACGCTGTCACGTCGGCCGTTTCGATCGCAGCCACCTGGTCGCTGCTCAGCGCCTGAATCTGCCCGGTGCTCAGCGCCTGGATCTGGAGGGAACCGAGTGCAACGATCTGGCCGGTGCTCAGACCGCTGTTGATCTGGAAGGTGGTCAGCGCGGCCACCTGAGCTGTCTTCAGCGCCGCCACGTCGTCGGTCTCGATCGCGCCAACCTGGGCGCTCGTCAGCGCCTTGATCTGCGTTACCGTCAGCGCCTGAATCTGGGCAGTGCTAAGCGCAATCAGCTGATCGGTATTCAGCCCATACTGCACCTGCGCCGTCGTCAATGCCGCCACTTGCGCCGTGCCGAGCGCGGCAATCTGGTCAGTGCTCAGGCCGGCGTTGATCTGGTCCGTCGTGAAGGCCGACATCTGGGCGACCTTGAGCGCGGCCACATCGACGGTTTCGATGACGGCGACTTGCGTCGTCGTCAGCGCCTGGATCTGGGCGCTTGTCAGCGCCTGGATCTGGCGGGAACCGAGAGCAATCACCTGTTCCGTCGTCAGTCCGTTGCGGATCTGCACCGTCGTCAGCGCCGCCACCTGACCGGTACCCAATGCGGCGATCTGGTCGGTGCTCAGTCCGCTCTGTATCTGGTCAGTCGTCAGCGCCGCGACTTGTGCGGTCTTGAGCGCCGCAACGTCGACGGTTTCGAGCGATCCGACCTGAACTGTCGTCAGCGCCCGAATCTGGGCCGTGGTCAGGGCGGCAATCTGCCCGGTGCCGAAAGCCGCCAGCTGGTCGGTGCTCAAACCATCGCGGATCTGTGCCGTCGTCAGCGCGATGACTTGCGTCGTCTTGAGCGCCGCCATATCCACGGTCTCAATCGCGGTCACCTGATCGGTCGTCAGCGCCTGTATCTGCCCGCTCGTCAGCGCCTGTATCTGATGGGTGCCAAGGGCAACGATCTGGTCCGTACTCAGTCCGCGGCTAATCTGCAGCGTCGTCAGCGCCGCGACCTGTCCGGTCTTGAGGGCCGCCAGGTCGACGGTCTCGATCGCGGCCACCTGAGCCGTCGTCAAGGCCCGAATCTGGGCGGAAGTAAGCGCCTGGATCTGCTGCGTGCCGAAAGCAACCAACTGATCCGTGCTCAGCCCATTCTGGACCTGAAGTGTCGTCAGCGCAGCCACCTGGGCCGTGCCCAGCGCAGCGATCTGGTCGGTACTCAGGCCGCTGGTGATCTGCGCCGTCGTCAGCGCAGCGACTTGCGAGGTCTTAAGTGCGACAAGATCGGTCGTTTCAATGGCAACGACCTCGTCAGTGCTCAGCGCCTGGATCTGCGCGGTGGTCAATGCGGCTACTTGGGCCGTACCCAGGGCGACAATCTGATCGGTCGTCAGGCCGTTCCGAACCTGATGGGTCGTCAGCGCGGCGATTTGGGCGGTCTTGAGCGCCGCAATGTCCGTCGTCTCTATCGCGGCGACCTGCGCGGAAGTCAGCGCCCGCAACTGTGCGGAGGTCAGCGCCTGAATCTGGCCGGACCCAAGCGCCACGATCTGGTCGGTACTGAGTCCGGTCTGGACCTGGACGGTCGTCAGCGCGGCAAGCTGCGCTGTTTTCAGCGCCGCGATATCCGTTGTTTCGATCGCCACGATCTGCGCAGAACTCAACGCCTGCAGCTGGACGCTCGTGAACGCCTGGATTTGATTGGTCTCCAGGGCAACCAGCTGGTCGGTCGTCAGACCGCTACGGATCTGCAGCGTACTCAGCGCAGCCAGTTGTGCCGTCTTGAGCGTAGCGATGTCAGCGGTTTCGACGGCAGCAAGCTGACGGGTGGTCAGCGCGACCATCTGGGCGGTCGTGAGGGCACGAACCTGATCGCTGCTCAAGGCAAGGATTTCGTCGGTACTGAGGCCATTCTGGATCTGTTGGGTCGTCAGCGCAGCCACCTGCGCCGAACTCAGCGCGGCCACCTGATCGGTCGTCAAGCCGCTCCTGATCTGGGTTGTCGTCAGTGCGACCAACTGCGCCGTCTTCAGCGCCGCAATATCGTCCGTCTCGATCGCCGCCACTTGGGCGGTGGTCAGCGCCTTGAGTTGGGCCGAGGTGAGCGCCCGGATCTGATCCGACCCCAAGGCAACGATCTGGCTGCTGCGCAATCCGTTCTGAACCTGCAGGGTCGTCAACGCGGCGACCTGCCCCGTCTTGAGCGACGCGACATCGTCGGTCTCGATCGCCGCCACCTGGGCCGTGCCCAGCACGGCGATCTGCACGGTGGTCAAAGCCCTGATCTGATCGGTGCCGAGCGCAACCACCTGGGCTGTCGTCAGCCCGTTCTGAATCTGTTGCGTCGTCAGTGCGGCGACTTGCGCCGACCCCAACGCTGCGACCTGATCCGTGCTGAAGCCCCGGCTGATCTGCGTCGTCGTCAGCGACACCAGCTGCGCCGTTTTCAGCGCCGCGACATCTTCCGTCTCAATCGCCGCCACTTGCGTCGTCGTCAGCGCCTTGAGTTGAGCACTGGTCAAGGCGCGGACCTGGGTAGTGCCGAGCGCGACCACCTGCGCAGTCGTCAGGCCGTTCTGGATCTGCGTCGTCGTCAGCGCCGCCACCTGCGCAGTACCGAAGAGCTCAAGTTGCTCGGTACTCAAACCCAAGTTGAGCTGGGCCGTCGTCAGCGCGGCAATTTGCCCGGTCTTCAACGCCGCGATGTCATCCGTCTCGATGGCGGCAATCTGGGCGGTCGTCAACGCCTGAATCTGCGCCGTCGTCAACGCGGCAATCTGCGCAGAATTCAGCGAAACCACCTGGTCGGTGCCGAGGCCGCTTCGGATCTGGCTAGTCGTCAGCGCAACCACTTGCGCCGTCTTCAGCGCCGCCAGGTCAGCCGTTTCGATCGCAGCGACCTGTGCCGTCGTCAGCGCCCGGATCTGCGCGGAATTAAGCACCCGGACCTGATCGGAACTCAGCGCCTGCACCTGCGCCGTGCCCAGGCTGCTACTGACTTGCGTCGTTGTCAGCGCTGCAACTTGCGCCGTCTTGAGCACGGCAATGTCGCCGGTTTCGATCGCCGCAACCTGCGCCGTATTCAGCGCTTTGATCTGGGCTGTGGTCAACGCCTGGATCTGATCGGAATCAAGCGCGACCACCTGACCGGTGCTCAGGCCATTCTGAATTTGCCAAGTACCGAATGCGGCGACCTGCCCGGTCGCGAGCGCCTCCACCTGATCGGTGCTCAGTCCCCTGGCAATTTGCGTCGTCGTCAACGCAGCCACCTGGGCCGTTTTGAGCGCAGCCAGATCCGCCGTCTCGATGGCAGCGACCTGCGCCGTCGTCAGCGCCTGAATCTGGGCCGTGGTCAGGGCGCGGATCTGATCGGATTCGAGCGCGACGACCTGCGCGGTATTCAGGCCGTTCTGGATTTGCTGCGTCGTCAGTGCGGCGACTTGCGCCGTCTTGAACGCGGCCATATCGGCCGTCTCGATGGCCGCAACCTGTGCCGTCGTCAGTGCCTTGATCTGGGCCGTCGTCAGCGCCTGCACCTGGTCACTGTCGAGTGACACCACTTGAGCGGTCGTCAGACCGACTTGGATCTGCTGCGTCGTCAGGACCGACACCTGACGGGTGTCCAGCGCCGCGACCTGATCGGTGCTCAGGCCGCTCTGGATCTGAGCCGTCGTTAACGCAGCCACCTGGACCGTCTTGAGCGCAGCGAGATCCGCCGTCTCGATGGCAGAGACCTGCGCCGTCGTCAGCGCCTGAATCTGGGCCGTGGTCAGGGCGCGGATTTGATCGGATTCGAGCGCGACGACCTGAGCGGTATTCAGGCCGTTCTGGATTTGCTGCGTCGTCAGGGCGGCGACCTGCGCCGTCTTGAGCGCGGCCATATCGGCCGTCTCGATGGCGGCAACCTGTGCCGTCGTCAGCGCCTTGATCTGCGCTGTCGTCAGCGCCTGCACCTGGTCGCTGTCGAGCGCGACCACCTGAGCGGTCGTCAGCCCCGCCTGAATCTGCTGCGTCGTCAGGACCGACACCTGACGGGTGTCCAGCGCCGCGACCTGATCGGTGCTCACGCCGCTCTGTATCTGAGTCGTCGTCAGGGCAACGACTTGCGACGTCTTGAGCGCGGCGATATCCGCCGTTTCGATCGCCGCGACTTGCGTCGTGGTCAGCGCCTTGATCTGGACACTGTTGAGCGCCCGAATCTGATCCGAGCCGAGGGCCACCACCTGACCGGTCGTCAAGCCATTCTGAATCTGCTGGGTCGTCAGCGCCGCCACCTGTGCGGTGCCGAGCGCGGCAATCTGGTCGGTACTCAGCCCGTTGCGTATCTGAGTTGTCGTCAGCGCGACGACTTGCGATGTCTTGAGCGCAACGATGTCGTCCGTCAGAATCGCGGCGACCTGCGCCGTCGTCAATGCCTGTATCTGCGCCGTCGTCAGCGCCTGGATCTGACTGGAATTCAGCGAAACAACCTGGGCAGAGTTCAGACCGCTTTGAATCTGACGGGTCGTCAATGCGGAGACTTGGGCGGTCTTGAGCGCGCTGACGTCATCGGTTTCAATGACGCTCACCTGGGTTGTGCTCAACGCGCTGATTTGTGCGGTAGTCAGCGCCCGGATCTGGTCGGAACTCAGCGCGACGATGTCGCCGGTAGTCAGCGCCAGGGTCTGGGCGGTACTCAGTGCCTGGATCTGCCTTGTCCCGAGCGCAGCGACCTGATCGGTAACCAACCCGCTCTGGATCTGGTAGGTCGTTAGCGCGGCGATCTGGTTCGTCTTCAACGCGGCGATGTCCGCCGTCTCGATGACGCTGACCTGCGCCGTGTTCAGGGCGGCCACCTGGTAGGTGCTCAGCGCCTGGATCTGGCGGGTGTCGAGCGCCACAACCTGCGCCGTGTTCAAGCCACTCTGGATCTGCCCTGTCGTCAGCGCAGCGATCTGCCGGGTTCCGAGCGCCGCCACCTGGTCGGTGCTCAGCCCGCTCCGGATCTGGTCGGTCGTCAGCGCAGCAACCTGCGCGGTCGTCAGCGCGGCGATGTCGATCGTTTCGATGGCACCAACCTGGGCAGTACTCAAGGCGCCAATCTGGACGGTGGTCAGTGACTGTATTTGGCGCGTGTTGAGCGCTTCGAGTTGCGCGGTGCTCACGCCGCTCCGCACTTGCTGAGTCGTCAACGCGGCAATCTGTGCACTCGTCAGCGCCGCAACATCGTCAGTTTCGATCGCTGCGACCTGGTCCGTCCGCAAGGCCGCCACCTGAGTCGTCGTCAGGGCCTGAATCTGGCGTGAACCGAGCGCGACCACCTGATCGGTCGTCAGCCCGCTCTGTACTTGGAAGGTCGTTAAGGCTGCCACCTGCCCGGTCTTGAGCGCAGCGATGTCGACCGTTTCGATCGCGGCAACCTGGGTCGTTGTCAAAGACTGGACATTCGCCGTGTTGAACGCCTGAAGCTGATCGCTGCCAAGCGCGACCACCTGATCGGTCGTCAGGCCGCTACGCACCTGCAGGGTCGTCAGCGCCGCAACCTGCGCAGTTTTCAATGCAGCAACATCTGCCGTCTCAATGGTCGAGACCTGCGTCGTGGTCAGGGCCCGCACCTGCGCCGTGGTCAGCGCCTGAATCTGGTCCGTCGTCAACGCCTGGATCTGACCGGTGGTCAATGCGAGGATCTGGTTCGTCGTCAGCGCCAGAATCTGGTTCGTGCCGAGCGATTGCAGCTGCCCCGTAGACAGCCCACTACGAATTTGCTGCGAGGTCAGCGCAGCAATCTGGGATGTCTTGAGCGCGGCGAGGTCAGCCGTTTCGATCGCAGCGATCTCGGCGGTCGTCAACGCGGCTACCTGGACCGAATTCAATGCCAGCAGCTGGGCGGAATTGAGCGCAACGACCTGATCGGTGCGCAGCCCCTGCAGGATCTGGGCGGTCGAAAGCGCCGTCATCTGGCCGGTGCCAAGGGCGGCGACCTGATCGGTCGACAGACCGTTCCTGATCTGACTAGTCGTCAGCACAGCGATCTGCGACGTCTTGAGCGCGGCGACATCGGCCGTTTCGATGGCAGCGACCTGTGTGCTCGTCAGGGCCTGAATCTGGGTCGTCGTCAAGGCCTGGATCTGATTGGTCGCAAGCGCTGCCAGCTGATCCGTGCGCAGGCCGCTGCTGATCTGGGCGGTCGTCATGGCTGCCAGCTGGCCGGTCTTGAGCGCTGCAACTTCGGTCGTCCCTAGCGCGGCGACCTGGGCAGTCGTCAGCGCCTGAATCTGGACGGTAGTGATCGCCTGCAGCTGATTGCTGCCCAGCGCGATCACCTGCTGCGTCCCCAACCCGCTCCTGATCTGTGCGGTCGTCATTGCGGCGAGCTGACCGGTGGTGAGTGCCGCTACCTGGTCGGTACTCAGGCCGCTGTTGATTTGGAAGGTGGTCAGCGCCGCAATCTGACCGGTCTTGAGCGCAATGAGGTCCGTCGTCTCGATGGCCGCGACCTGGGCGGTTGTAAACACGCGCAACTGGTCGGTCGTCAGCGCCTGGATCTGCGCCGTGGCAAGTGCAACGACCTGCGCCGTGCTCATCCCGACAGCGATCTGACCGGTCGTCAGCGCGGCGATCTGTGTGCTCTTGAGCACGGAAAAATCCGATGTCTCTATCGCCGCAATCTGGGCGGTGCCAAACGCCTGGATCTGGTCGGTGGACAAGGCCCGGAGCTGCGCCGAATCGAGCGCAACGACCTGATCCGTGGTCAACCCGTTCTTGATCTGACCCGCCGTCAGCGCCGTCACCTGCAAGGTCGTCAGCGCCGCAACCTGTGTCGTGCCGAGGCCATTGCGAATCTGGGCACTCGTCAACGCGGCGATCTGGGCCGTCTTGAGCGCGGCGATGTCGGTGGTCTCGATGGCGGCCAGTTGCTGGGTCGCCAACGCGAGCAATTGAGCGGTCGTCAACGCCTGGATCTGGTTGGTCTTGAGCGCGACGATCTGGTCAGTGCTGAAACCGTTGTTGAGTTGCGCCGTCGTCAATGCGGCGATCTGGCGCGTGCCGAGCGTAGCGATTTGATCGGTGCTCAGGCCATTTCGAACCTGCGCGGTGGTCAGCGCGGCAATTTGGTCGGTCGTCAGCGCGACGAGTTGCGTGTTCGTCAACGCCGCGATCTGGCTGGAGGTCAATCCTTGGGACAACTGGCTTGCCGACAAGGCCTGCAGATCGACAATTTCGATCGCGCGAATCTGATCGCTCGTCAGGACAGCTAGCTGAGCCGTGGTGAGCGCTTGCATGTCGGCCGTCGACAAAGCGCGAATCTGCGCCGTCGTCAAAGCCGCAATTTGCGCTGTCGTGCCGTTAAAAACGGTGGTAGTCATAGATCACCCGGTTGCCCACCGCTCATTATAAAAGCTTAAGGTGCAAATCTCCCGCAACGATATGACTTTAGTCGTAGTTCGTCGCGGCCATAAAACATTTATCGGAAGGTTTCGGCATAACTGAACCGCAATCACCAAGGCGCGCGAAATAAATGGAGCAAAGCCGCTGTTGCGCGCCAAAGACGCGCAACATGCGGGCAATGTCCGGACTGAGGTAGCCGCCTCTTTCAACATTCGATACTCGCAACTCCTGGTGTTACCGCGAAATACTTCACACCGAATCTGTCTGCTCCGATGTTCGTCGGCATGACGAAATGCGCACAGCCTCGCACCCTTCCGCCTTACCTCGGCGACGATGCAAACCTGCCCCATCCCTCTTCACGCCATTCACTTGTTTCAACGTAAGACCGATGCCTGCTCCATAAAAAAACGATCACTATCAGACGCTGATGACCACACACCGGACCACCCCGTCCGATGCCGCCGGTTGAACTACCTTGCCCCGACAAATACCCTCGCGCCTCCGCATCGGCAAAAATTACCGGTGGCCGGAGACTGTAATTGCCGGTGACACGAAACCATAGGAAAAGCCGATTTGCCGATAACCTCGTCTTAACTGTGTTAGACACACCCATCCCACTTGCCATCAACGGCAAGTGCATGGACTTTAGCGATACTCACGCATTAAACGTGCCACCAGTCGGCACCCGGCGCCTGACGGGAAAAGCGCAGCGTGTTACGGATCGCCCCGCTCCCGGCCATTTGGCGTCTTCTTCGCCAGAATCCTGCGCCCTAGAACGATGCCGACGCCAACGAGAAGGATCGCCACGATCAATCCCTCCTCGATCTCCTTGAGATCGCCCAATAAGGCTTCAAAGGCAACGCCGAACAAGCGGCCGATGCTGACCACGACCACCGTCCAGACGCTCACGCTGAGGATATTGACGACGGAAAACCGCCCCAGCGGCACGCGACTCGTTCCGAGAATGAACGGTCCGGCAATTCTGAGGCCGTACAGAAAACGGAAAGCGACGATGCAAAGAACGTCATAGCGTTCCAACAGACCGAGAATGCGAGCCTGGTGTCCTAGCACCCGCGGAAATCGCTCGATCAGGCGATTCCCGTACCGACGACCGCCAAGGAAGGCGAGTTGATCCCCCAGCGCGGCCCCGACGATAGCGACGGCAATGACCGCCGGCCACGCGAGAAAACCACGCTGTGCGGCGAAGCCGGCAGCGATCAGGATGATCTCCCCTTCGAACAGGGTGCCGCAAAACACCGCCAGGTAGCCATATGACGTCACAAACGTCGTAATCATGATTGCAAGCCTTGGCAACAAGAAATAATCGGTCGCGGTATTGCCGGGAGAATTTCGGCGCCCCGACGAACCCGCCTTGTGCGGACAACACTGAACCGCATTCCACTTCGTTGGTACACCGATCCCGCCCGACACGCCGAAGTTCAAAACGCAGGGGCGCCCCTCGGATTCACCGATCAACGACAAAAAAATCGACGGCCCCGACTTGAAAAACGAGGACCTCGCCCCTATTATTAGCACTCGTTCGCTTCGAGTGCTAATAACCAAGTTACCGAAGCGCAGTATTACCACGGCGAAAGCCGGTCAAGTACGTCGTTACTATTGCTTAAAAACAGGAGAAATCAGCATGAAAATCCGTCCTTTGCATGATCGCGTGATCGTCAAGCGTCTCGAGGAAGAGCGCAAAACCGCATCCGGCATCGTGATCCCCGACAACGCCGCCGAGAAGCCCGACCAAGGGCAGGTTCTGTCCGTCGGCCCAGGCAAGCGTGACGAGAACGGCAAGGCTGTCGGCATGGACGTCAAGGTTGGCGACCGCGTGCTCTTCGGCAAGTACGCCGGCCAGACCGTCAAGGTCGATGGCGAGGAACTGCTCGTCATGCGCGAAGAAGACATCATGGGCGTCGTCGAGGCCTGATCGCCTCGCCCACAACGCTTACCGACCCATCCCTAAAGAATTTTCAGGAGTAATTCAATGGCAGCTAAAGACGTCAAATTCGGCGATTCCGCCCGTACCCGCATGGTTGAGGGTGTCAACATCCTGGCCGACGCGGTCAAGGTCACCCTCGGTCCGAAGGGCCGCAATGTTGTGCTCGAGCGTTCCTACGGTTCGCCGACGGTCACCAAGGACGGTGTGTCGGTCGCCAAGGAAATCGAACTGAAGGACAAGTTCGCCAACATGGGCGCCCAAATGGTCAAGGAAGTCGCTTCCAAGACCTCGGATATCGCCGGTGACGGCACCACGACGGCGACCGTGCTCGCCCAGTCGATCGTTCGCGAAGGCATGAAGTTCGTTGCCGCCGGCATGAACCCGATGGACCTCAAGCGCGGCATCGACAAGACCGTCGCCGCCATCGTCGACGAACTCAAGAAGGTCTCGAAGCCCTGCACGACGACCAAGGAAATCGCCCAGGTCGGCTCGATCTCGGCCAACTCCGACTCGTCGATCGGCGACATCATCGCCGAAGCCATGGAAAAAGTCGGCAAGGAAGGCGTCATCACCGTTGAAGACGGCAAGTCGCTGAACAACGAACTCGAAGTCGTCGAAGGCATGCAGTTCGACCGCGGCTACCTGTCGCCCTACTTCATCAACAACCCGGACAAGCAGATCGCCATCCTCGAAAACCCGTATGTTCTGCTCTTCGACAAGAAGATCTCGAACATCCGCGACCTGCTGCCGGTGCTCGAGCAAGTCGCCAAGGCCGGCCGTCCGCTGCTGATCATCGCTGAAGACGTCGAAGGCGAAGCGCTGGCGACCCTCGTCGTCAACAACATCCGTGGCATCCTCAAGACCTGCTCCGTCAAGGCACCGGGCTTCGGCGACCGCCGCAAAGCCATGCTCGAAGACATCGCCATCCTGACCGGCGGCCAAGTCATCGCCGAAGAAGTCGGCCTGACCCTCGAGAAGGCCACGCTGGCCGAACTCGGCCAAGCCAAGCGCATCGAAGTCGGCAAGGAAAACACGACAATCATCGACGGCGCCGGCGCTGCGGTGAACATCGAAGCCCGCGTCAAGCAGATCCGCGCGCAGATCGAGGAAGCCACCTCGGACTACGACAAGGAGAAGTTGCAGGAACGTGTCGCCAAGCTGGCCGGCGGTGTTGCGCTGATCAAGGTTGGTGCCGCCACCGAAGTCGAAATGAAAGAGAAGAAGGCCCGCGTTGAAGACGCGCTGCACGCCACGCGTGCTGCCGTCGAGGAAGGCATCGTTGCCGGCGGTGGCGTCGCGCTGCTGCGTGCTCGCGCTTCGCTGAGCGCAGTCAAGGGCGACAACGCCGACCAGGAAGCCGGCATCAAGATCGTGCTGCGCGCGATCGAGCAGCCGCTGCGCGAAATCGTCGCCAACGCCGGTGACGAGCCGTCGGTGGTGGTCAATGCCGTCGTCAATGGCAAGGGCAACTACGGCTACAACGCCTCGACCGGCCAATACGGCGACATGGTCGAAATGGGCGTGCTCGACCCGACCAAGGTGACCCGCACGGCGCTGCAAAACGCCGCGTCGATCGCCGGCCTGATGCTCACCACCGACTGCATGGTCGCCGAACTCGCCGAAGACAAGCCGGCTGGCGGCATGCCGGGCGGCATGGGCGGCATGGGCGGTATGGGCGGCATGGGCATGGACATGTAATCACGTCCAACAGCTTCGCCTGAAACACGCAAAGCCCCGGAACGGCATCCCCGTTCCGGGGCTTTGTTCATCACGAGATCCGCCTCGCTCGCCCGCGCACTAAATGACGGACGCGATCAGCCGCCGTCCTCGCCATCCGCCATATCGACGAGTCGCTCGCATTCGCCCATCAAGGACAACGCCACCTCCGACGAATGCCGGGGATCGAGCGATTCCATCATTTCGTGAGCGAGATACAGGCCCGCCTCGCGCGAGAGTGACTCGGCGAGTTGCCGCGCCAAACCGTCGCTCAAACCGGACAATAGCCTTCTCGCCACCAGCGGCAAATCCCGCCGGGTGCGCGCCAGCCACTCGGCCGCCAGACTCGCCCCCTGCGCCTCCGTCAGCCACTGCCCGTGCTCGTAAAACGTCGACAAACGCTCGGCGGTCAGCGCGAAAACCAGCGCCACGCGCACACCGCGTTCGTCCGCCGGCAATGACGCTGCACTATTCGGGAACATCGGAACACCGTCCTCCATGACGATCGAGCGGCAAGCCTACCATGCCGACATGACGCTTGATTGCGCCCCCCCCCTAGAACTCACGCAAGCTCAGTTGCTCGGGCGCCGCGCTGCCACGCTCGACCGTCACCGACTGGATACCGATGGTGCGACCATCCTGTGTTGCGACGATCAGGCGCCATTCTCCCGGCACCGGATTGAGCACCCAGGAATACCCGCGAAAACCGCGCTCGCGTCCGCCGGTACTGCGAAAACGGCTCCGGTAGACCACCCGCCACCCGCCGCCCTCGCGCACTTCCCAGCGATGTTCGAGCAGCGCCGTCACCCCCAGGGGTGCGAACACGGCGGAAACCCCGTACAACTTTTCGCCCTCCGGCACATGAACGGTCGTCGCCTGATCGCGCCAGAACTGCCATGCAGACGGCGATTCGACCGCTAGCGTCAACCGGTTGCCGCCCTGCGTCAGCGCATGTCCGACCGCCAGATCCTGCTTCACCAGCGGCACCGGCGCAATCATGTCGAGCGCACCGGCCAGCGCCAACACGAACGCCACGCCCCACGACGGCAGCATGCGTCCCGGACGCCCTGGCGAAATCCACCAAAGCCCATGCGCGAGGAGAATACCGACCGCCGTCGACAGATAGAACCAGCTCCAGTGCAGGCTTCCGGCCGCCAACGGCAACGCGAAATTGAACAGAAGAATGGCATTGAGCGCAAACAGCGCCCAGATCAGCGTGAAGCGCCGGCCATAGAGCCGGGCAGCGAATTCGTTGCCGATGAGCAGGCCACCCAGGACCGTTGCCATCAGCCAGGTGCCGAGATGCCCGGCACTCTTGAAATAGAGAATGAAGAGCGCCGAGAAAATTCCGCCAAAGAAAAACTGGAGCAGGAGATACGGCGCCCGCCAGGCGAAGCCGCGAAAACGTCCGCGCAGACTCCGCTCGGCTTCCGGCGCGACGAGCATCGCCGATTCGCGCCGCGCCAGCCAGAGGATCAGCAGCGCAGCGCCGAGCAGGAAACCGCCGAGCCGCCAAAAATCCGACGGGCGGACGCGCTGGCCGATCGTCAACGCGTCCCAGACGAAACCACCGAGGAAGGCACTCACCGGATAAAAACGCCGCAGGATTTTCACGACAGGACTTTCATTTCGAGCTAACAACAAACCAATCCGCCATGATAAACCGGCAGCCCCGCTTCCCGACGCCGGGATACGATCATTTCTCGGTCATAAGGCAGGTATGGCACAATGCCGCGCGTCGCCCCACGTTGTCCCCCGACCGACGCGGCTACCCGCGCTCCGGACGCAATCGTGCGCCAGCGGCATTTCGAGCAAAATGAGAGACTCAGCATGAAAGTATTGGTTACCGGCGCGGCCGGATTCATTGGATCGACACTGACCCTGCGCCTGTTGGCCCGCGGCGACACCGTCATCGGACTCGACAACCATAACGACTACTACGACCCGAGCCTCAAGGAGGCGCGACTGGCGCGCTTTGCTGACCACCCGAATTATGTTCATGTCCGCGCCGATCTTGCCGACCGCGCCGTAATTGAAGGCATATTCACCGATCATCGCCCGCAGCGTGTGGTCAATCTCGCCGCCCAGGCCGGCGTGCGCTACTCGATCGAAAATCCGCTGGCCTACATCCACAGCAACATCGTCGGCTTCGCCCACATTCTCGAAGGCTGCCGCCATCATGGCGTCGACCACCTGGTCTATGCCAGCACCTCCAGCGTCTATGGCGCCAACACGCTCATGCCGTTCTCGATCCACCAGAACGTCGATCACCCCCTCAGTCTGTATGCTGCCAGCAAGAAGTCGAACGAACTGATGGCCCACACCTACAGCCATCTGTACGGACTGCCGACAACCGGACTACGCTTCTTCACCGTTTATGGCCCCTGGGGGCGCCCGGACATGGCGCTGTTCAAGTTCACCAAGGCTATCCTCGCCGGAGAACCGATCCAGGTCTTCAACTACGGCAAGCACCGGCGCGACTTCACCTATGTCGATGACATCGTCGAGGGCATCGTCCGCGTACTTGACCGTCCGGCGCCGGCGAATCCCGCGTGGCGTGGCGATGCGCCCGACCCCGGCAGCAGCGCTGCGCCCTGGCGCGTTTACAACATCGGCAACAACGCGCCGGTCGAACTGCTGGACTACATCGGCGCCATCGAGAAGGCGCTTGGCATGAAGGCGCAGATGACGCTGTTGCCGCTGCAATCGGGCGACGTGCCCGACACTTATGCCGACGTCAGCGATCTCACCGAACAGTTCGACTACCGACCAAACACCAGCGTCGAGGTCGGGATCGCACGCTTCGTCGATTGGTACCGCGACTACTTCAAGGTCTAAGCGGCTGCGGGTCCGCGATCAACGCGCGGCGGCGCGGCCCAGCATTTCGCGGAACGCCATGAACAGGCGATGCATCGCCGCTTGCTTGTAGGGATAGACGTCAATCGGGTCCATCGCATGCACGACCATGGCATGGTCGATCTCGAACACCAAGAGACGTCCATCGGCAGTCTCGGCGCAGTCAAGGCCGAGATAATCGAGGCCGACGGCGGCATGGATCCCTGCCAGCGCCTCTGCATGGCGAGCCGCGAAAGCATCGTCGAAACTCGCCATGAAAACGGCTTCTTCCGCGCGTTTCGCGGCGCTATCGGCCATGCCGGCATTGAGATAATGGATCATCCAGTGGTCGGAGATACCCATGTGACAGGCATACGGTTTGCCATCGACCAGGGCCACCCGATATTTGCGGTACTGACCATCGCTTGAGCGGTAGTCGATGAAAGGCGCAATAAAGACATCTTCGCCAGGAATCCGGGCGAGGACCGCTGCCAGCGTCACCGGATCGACGATCTTGTGCAAATCGTTACCGGCATGCGAATCCACCGGCCGCACCAACAGCGGAAAACCAATGGCATTGGCTTCACGCGGCGCCTCGGCAAGCATCCTGCGATTCACCCGTAGCGTCGGCGGCATCAGCACGCCCGGTACGGCCGCGAGCAATTCGGCCGCCGTGTCGCGCGCCACGAGGGCGATTCGGGACGGATCGTTAAGTGTCGGCCGTGGCCAGGAGGCAAGCAGCGGCTGCCAGGCATCGATGAACGGGCGATTCGCTGCGGTCTCGCTCAGCGCCACCAGCAACACGTCATGTTCAGGCAGCGCTTCCGGCGCAACCACCTGCTCGGAGACATAGTAGAGATCGAGATCGACGTCGGAATCTTCGAGAAGGCACTCGACCGGAATATTCGCCATCAGGTCGCCGGGCGCGACCAGCACCAGCAAACGCAGACGCGTCGGCCGTCGCGACGGAAAATGGAAATGACGACGCACCGCCAGCGCTTCACGTTGCAACAAACGCGCAAGCGGCTCGTTCCCGTAGAAACGCAAAATGACAGCTGCGTCGAGCAGTGCGCCGGCATCGTCTTCGCGCTCGGTCGCCTGGCGGATCAGTCGCTCGTACAAGGGGCGCAGATCGACGCCCAGAAAATTGAAGCGCATCAGCGGCGCCAACCCGAGGTGCGGAATCACGGGCAAGGTCAGCAGTTCTTCGATGGAAAACAGCATGAATGAACAGGCGGCAGGAAGAATGAAAGCCCCGGACTCTACCCGCGTCGGCACGCAAAGGCACGAGGCAAAAACGTAAGAATGTGTAAAGGCAGCCGCCATCCTACCGGAAGTTATTACCGAGCGCCGACCGCAAGTGGTCGATGCAACAATTTGCAATGTATTTCCAATCCTGCGGAATCCGGTTGTAACACCTTGACAGGACAATGTACCGCATCACAAGACATCGTCGTAACGACCGAAACACCATGAAAAAAATCCAGACATCACTGCTTATTTTCCTTGTATCGCTGACCGCACTGTGGCTGCTCGCCGACACACCGCTGCCATCACCGTTGACCTACGGCGCTTTTCGCAACGTCTTTATGCAATATAGCGGCGTCATCGCGATGGGCGCGATGAGCCTGGCGATGATCCTCGCCCTGCGCTGGCAGCGCCTCGAATCGATGCTCGGTGGCCTCGACAAGATCTATCGCCTGCACAAATGGCTCGGCATCACCGCGCTCGTCACCTCGATCCTGCACTGGTGGCTCGGCCAGGGGACCAAATGGATGACACAATGGGGCTGGCTCGTGCGACCGCCACGCGGCGCACGCCCGAACCCGGCCGACCTCGGCCTGATCGAGGGCTGGCTGCGCAGCCAGCGCGGACTCGCCGAGACGCTCGGCGAATGGGGCTTCTACCTCGCCGCGCTGCTGCTCGTGCTAGCACTGATCAAGCGCTTCCCCTACCACCTCTTCCGCAGGACCCACACCTGGCTCGCGGCTCTCTACCTGGTTTTCGTCTTTCATGCCATCGTTCTGACAAGACTCACCTACTGGCAACAACCGCTCGGTTGGATCATGGCGATACTGATGACCGGTGGCGTTGTGGCGGCGATCATCGCCTTGACGGGGAAAATCGGCGCCAGTCGCAAGATCGGCGCACGGGTGAACGCGCGCCGCGATCTGCCCGCGCTGCGTGTTTTCGAGGTGGAACTGACGCTCGATCCGGGCTGGCCGGGGCATACGGCCGGGCAGTTCGCCTTCGTTACGTTCGATCCCGCCGAAGGCCCGCATCCCTATACGATCGCCTCAGCCTGGAACCCGGCCCAGCCGCGGCTCGCCATCGCCGCCAAGGCGCTCGGCGACCACACCGAACGCCTGCGCGAAGATCTAACGGTCGGTGCCACGGCTGTCGTCGAAGGTCCGTATGGCCGCTTCGACTTCAATGACGGCCAGGCACGTCAAATTTGGGTCGGTGCCGGCATCGGCATTACCCCCTTCCTCGCACGTCTCGGCGAACTGGCCGCGCGTCGCGGCAACCAGGCCATCGATCTGTTCTATTCGACGTCGCTCAAGGATGCCACCGTCGTCGCGCAGCTGACCGAAGCCGCTAACCGCGCCAGCGTCTCGCTGCATATCATCGACAGCGGCAACGAGGGGCGACTTGATGCAACGATCATCCGCACACGCGTCCCGGAGTGGGCGGCGTCGAGTCTCTGGTTCTGCGGCCCGAGTGCCTTCGCTCGCAGCCTGCGGCACGAATTGCTGACCCTCGGATTGCCCGCCAATCGCTTTCATCAGGAACTGTTCGAGATGCGTTGATGCCGCCCTTTCCCGCGCATGGGCAGGTAGCCATGTGACAGCCGCGGCCGCTTCGCTTATAGTGCGCTGCTCCGATGTCACCCGGCGAACCGACCATGCTGAATAAATTCATATCACTAGCGCTGCTTTCCATGACACTGATCTTGCCGGCCCAGGCCCAGACATCGGCCCAGGCGCCGGCAAAAGGAAGCGCCTACCCGACCAAGCCGGTCCGCCTGATCGTCCCCTTCCCCCCGGGCGGCGGCTCGGACATCCTGGCGCGGCTGATCACCAGCAAGCTCAGCGAACAGCACAAGTGGACCTTCATCATCGACAACAAACCCGGCGCCGGCGGCACGATCGGCATTACCGAGGCAGTCCGGATGGCGCCGACTGGCTACGACCTTGTCATGGGACAGAAGGATAATCTGGTAATCGGCCCCTGGTTGTTCAAGAACCTGCCCTGGGATCCGACCCGCGACCTCGTGCCGATCGCCCATGTCGCCTATACGCCGGTATTGATCGCCACTAGCGTCGATTCCAAATTCAAGACGCTGAATGACGTCGTCGCTGCCGCACGCAAGTCGCCCGGCAACATCAACTACGGTTCACCAGGCAATGGCACCTCGATCCACCTGGCGGCCGTACTCTTCGAAAAAGCCGCTGGCATCCAGCTCATGCATATTCCGTACAAGGGCTCGAGTCCGGCCCTGCTCGACGCCATCGCCGGCAACGTCGAACTGCTCGTCTCGTCGGTGCCATCGGCCATGGGGCAGATCAAGGGCGGCAAATTGCGCCCGCTCGCGGTCACCTCGGCCAAACGCAGCTCGCTGCTGCCGGATGTACCGACGGTCGCCGAACTCGGCTTCAAGAACTTCGACGTCACAACCTGGTACGGCCTGTTCGCCCCGGCCGGCACGCCCCCCGCCGTCGTCGATACGCTCAACGCCGCCGTCAACACGCTGCTGGGCAATGCTGAAGTACGCGCAGCCATCCGCGAACAGGGCGCCGAACCCGAAGCGATGACGCCGGCAAAATTCGGCGCCATGATCAAGGCTGACTACCCGCGCTGGAAAAACATCGTCGAATCGTCGGGCGCCACCAACAACTAGGCCGGGACGCTCGTCAAACCGCCGGCGCTACGGATTCAGCCGGCAGGACGCGCCTTGTCGTTGGCGTCGAGCCAGCGCACTACGTCGGCAAGCGCGCTTTCCGCCGTCAACTCGGCGTCGAAGCGCTCGCCGTCCGACGCCTGCGGCATCGCCCGGCGAATTCGTGCGGCATAGTCGCCGATTTCGGTCGGGCTCTTGCAGTACCTGACGGCCAACTCGAATGCCAGGGCGCTCGGCGTCTGCCGCCAGAGCGCATGCAAGGCGTTGGTCATGCGGACGCTACGCAGCTTGGGGCAATGGCGCGCGAGCGTCTCAAAAAAACGCATCAGTTGGGGACTGGCCGAGTCCTCCCGCAACAACACTTGACCGAATTCCTGCACCGCTTTGTACTGGTGTTCCCACCAGTTGCGAAGGTGATCTGGAATGGCATTTGACATTATCTGGCCTCATGCGGATTAGTTCGTGCAGGGCGGATACTAACAAACCTCGGCGCACAACAACCGACTTTCCACAAAAACAATAACTTATGCCATAAGCACAGACGCTGACGATGGCATTCTCTGATCCTGCGACACGATGAACGGCGCCATTGGATCGGACGGTGATAGAGTTCCGGCTTCACCCGCCGACTCACGGAGTCTGATATGAAAATCGGATTTATAGGATTGGGCATCATGGGGCGTCCGATGGCGCTCAACCTCCTCAAGCACGGACATGCCTTACGCGTCTGGTCGCGACGCGAGGCCTCGATGCAAGCGCTGCTCGACGCCGGCGCGACCGGGGCGACAAACCCGGCCGAACTCGCCAGCGATGCCGACATCATCTTCACGATGGTGCCGGACGCACCCGATGTGCACGAGGTCCTGTTCGGCGACAAGGGCATCACAAAAGGCGCGCGCCCCGGCCTGATCGCCGTCGACATGAGCACGATCAACCCGATCGCCGCCCGCACCCTGGCCAGCGACCTCGATGCGCTCGGCATCGACTTTCTCGACGCGCCGGTCTCTGGCGGTGAAGTCGGCGCCATTGCCGGAACGTTGTCGATCATGGCCGGGGGAAAACCCGAGGTTTTCGCGCGCGTTCAGCCTTATTTCGCCTGCATGGGGAAGACGGTCTCGCACGTCGGCAAGGCCGGCGCCGGACAGGCAGCCAAGGCCGCCAATCAGATCATCACCGGCGTCAGCGTCATGATGGTCGCCGAAGCCTTCAATTTCGCCGAAAAGAACGGCGTCGACCTCGTCCGCTTGCGCGAAGCGCTGATGGGTGGTTCGGCCGCCTCCAAGACGCTTGAAGTGCACGGACAACGCATGCTCGACCGGCATTTCGATCCGGGCTTCAAGTCCTGGATGCGCCAGAAGGACATGAATATCGTCATGGAAGCTGCCCACGCGCTCGGCATTTGCCTGCCACTGACGGCAGCGACGGCGCAGATGTACAACGCCGTCATGGCCAGCGACCTGGGCGAAGCCGACCAAACGATCGTCATCAAACTGCTCGAACAACTCTCCGGCATCCGCAAGGACTAAGACGAGAGCATCTCAAGGAATAAGCACAGCATGAAATACGTCCTGATTGGCACCGGCAACATCGCCAACACCTACCTTGCAGCCATCGGCAAGCTGCCGAACAGCCAGGTTGTCGCCTGCGTCTCGCGTTCCGGACGACGTCCGTCAACGGCCCCCGACCTGCCCTGCGCCGCCAGTCTCGCCGAAATCACCATCCCCTTCGATGCCGTGATCATCGGCACGCCGAACGGCCTGCACCACCTGTCGGCAGTCGAAGCCGCGCGCCTCGGCAAGCACGTGCTGACCGAAAAGCCGCTCGATATTCATCGCGCGACGATGGACGCGATGATCGATGCCTGCCGGCACGCCGGCGTCACGCTTGCCGTCGCCTACCAGCGCCGCACCAATCCTGACAACATCACGCTCAAGCGCCTGTTCGAGCAACAGGCGTTCGGACGCATCTTCGCAGCCGACCTGAGCTGCAAGTTCTGGCGCGACCAGGCCTATTTCGACAGCGGCGCCTACCGCGGCAGCTGGGAGGGCGATGGCGGCGGCCCATTCATGCAGCAGGCCTGCCACAACATCGACACCTACCTGTGGTTCTTCGGCATGCCGGCCGAAGTCACCAGCCATTTCGCCACCTTCATTCATCCGATCGAAGTCGAGGATCACGGCGCCGCGCTGCTGAAATACGAAAACGGCATGATCGGGACGATCATCGCGTCAACAGCAGCACGTCCCGGACTGCCGGCTCGGCTGGAAGTCCATTGCGAAAAAGGCACATTCGTCACGCTTGATGACCGCATCAGCTACTGGGCGATTGACGGCATCGACAACCCTGCCAGCGCCGCGCCGGCAGCCAATGGCAACAATGCCAACAGCGCTGCCGTCACCGACACCGCCCGCCACGAAGACATCCTGCGCGACTTCGAAGCCGCCGTGCGCGACAAGCGTCCGCCGCTCGTCGACGCCGAATCGGCGCGACAAACGACGGAGCTCATCCTGCGCATTTACGGCCGGCAGTAAGCGTCCTCAGGCAAGACCCGCCGCCGCGTGCGCGCGGCGGATCGACGCCTGGAGAAGCGCCAGGCCTGCGTCGATTTCAGCGTCGCTGCTGTTGAGCGGCGGCATCAAGCGCAAACAATGCGGACGCGGGGCATTGATCAGCAGGCCGTCCTCGCGCGCCAGTTCGACCACCTCGGCAGCACTTGCGCGCCCGAGTTCCAGAGCCAGCAACAGCCCGGCCTGGCGCACCTCGCCCAAGCCCTCGGCCAGCGAGATCGCCGCCAACCCGGCGGCGAAGCGTTCACCCGCCCGGCGCACCTGCGCCAGAAACCCATCGCCAAGCAGCGTCTTCAGCACGGCGCTGCCCGCCGCGCAGACCAGCGGATTGCCGCAATAGGTGCCGCCCTGATCGCCCGGTGAAAAACAGCTGACCGCCCCCTTCGCCAGCAGCGCCGCCAGCGGCACACCACCGCCGAGCCCCTTTCCCAATGTCATGATGTCGGGCGCAATGCCGGCCTGCGTGTGGGCGAACAGCGTTCCCGTCCGGCCGCATCCGGTCTGCACTTCGTCGACGATCAGCAACAGCCCCTGCGCATCGCACAGGTCGCGCAGCGCGCGCAGGAACTCGGGCGTGGCGGGGATCACGCCGGCCTCGCCCTGCACCGGTTCGAGCATGATCGCCACCGTCTTTGGCCCGAGGCATGCTTTCACCGAGTCGATATCGTTGAGGCGCGCCTTGGGGAAACCATCGACCTGCGGCCGGAAAAGCACATCCCAGCCAGGCTTTCCGCTTGCCGACATGGTCGCCAGCGTGCGCCCGTGGAACGCATCGACGAAGGTGACGATTTCGTGGGCGCCGTCTTTGTGCAGTTGCCCCCACTTGCGCGCCAGCTTGATCGCGCCCTCGTTCGCCTCGGCCCCCGAACTCGCGAAAAAGACCTGATCGAAGCCGCTGTTCTCCGTCAGCAGACCGGCCAGTTCAAGCGCCGGCGCGTTGTAGAAGGCCGGACTCGGATTGATCAGCGTCGCCGCCTGAGCGGCGATGGCCTGCACCACCGGCGCCGGCGAATGGCCAAGACAATTGACTGCCCATCCCTGGACCCAGTCGAGATAGCGTCGCCCAGCATCGTCAATGACGTAGGCACCCTCACCGCGGACAAGAACGAACGGTGGGCGGACGGCGACCGGCATCAGCGCAGCGACAGGCGGGGCAGACATTTCCATGACAGACTCCTTTCAGGCGGTTAGAAAACAAAAAGGCCACGGCGAAATGCCGTGGCCTTGCAGATTCGTTCCGGTTAAACCGGGAGGATCAGGATGCTGCGATCGGGAATCCTCCGGACAGGCACGCGCGCCACGGCAAGACGCTAGAGCGTCGGGTCGCGGTACGGCGTCGGCAGAAGAAGATCGCTGGATTCATGACGTCATCTTTGCCGAGAACGCCGACCCTGTCAAATGCGGCCTTCTGCGTCGTCGCCGGGTTCCGGAGAAAGGCAGCAAACCGCGTATAATTCGCGGTTTACTTCTTATCTTGCCGACCATTTCATCATGCAGGAAAAATACCAACCCCAAGAAATCGAGCTGGCTGCACAGGCGTACTGGAAAAAGACCGGCGCCGCGCGTGCCGTCGAGGATGCCTCGAAGCCCAAATACTATTGCCTGTCGATGTTCCCTTACCCATCGGGCAAGCTGCACATGGGCCACGTCCGCAACTACACGATCGGCGACGTGCTCAGCCGTTTCAAGAAGATGCAGGGGTTCAACGTCATGCAGCCGATGGGCTGGGATGCTTTCGGCATGCCGGCGGAAAACGCCGCGATCCAGAACAACGTGCCGCCAGCGCAGTGGACCTACTCCAACATCGAATACATGAAGGGGCAGCTCAACCGCCTCGGTTTTGCGCTTGACTGGGAACGCGAAGTCGCCACCTGCCGGCCCGAGTACTATCGCTGGGAACAATGGCTGTTCACCCGTTTGTTCGAGAAAGGCCTCGTCTACAAGCGTTACGGCACCGTGAACTGGGACCCGATCGACCAGACCGTACTGGCCAACGAGCAAGTCATCGACGGACGCGGCTGGCGTTCGGGCGCGCTGATCGAAAAGCGCGAAATCCCGATGTACTACATGAAGATCACGGCCTATGCCGAAGAACTGCTCGCCGACCTCGACCAGCTGACCGGCTGGCCGGAGCAGGTCAAGCTGATGCAGAAGAACTGGATCGGCAAGAGCGAAGGCGTGCGTTTCGCCTTCCCCTACACGCTTGACGGCGAAGCCGGCAAGCTCTGGGTGTTCACGACGCGCGCCGACACGATCATGGGCGTCACCTTCGTCGCCGTCGCCGCCGAGCACCCGCTCGCCACGCGCGCTGCCAAGGACAACCCGCAACTGGCCGCGTTCATCGAGGAATGCAAGCAGGGCGGCGTCGCCGAAGCCGACCTCGCGACGATGGAAAAGAAGGGCATGCCGACCGGCATCTTCGTCACCCACCCACTGACCGGCGCGCAAGTCGAGGTCTGGGTCGGCAACTACGTGCTGATGGGTTACGGCGACGGCGCCGTCATGGCCGTCCCCGCCCATGACGAACGCGATTTCGCCTTCGCCAAGAAGTACGACCTGACGATCACGCAGGTCATCGGCGAGAAGGACGCCGCCGGTGCCGAGAAGGTCTTTTCGACCGAGGCCTGGCAGGAGTGGTACGCCACCAAGGACGGCTATTGCGTCGCCTCGGGCAAATACACCGGTCTCAGCTACAAGGCCGCCGTCGACGCCATCGCCGCCGACCTCGCGGCGAAAGACCTGGGCGAGAAAAAGGTGCAATTCCGCCTGCGTGACTGGGGCATCTCGCGCCAGCGCTACTGGGGTTGCCCGATCCCGATCATCCACTGCGACAGCTGTGGCGACGTGCCGGTCCCCGACGACCAGTTGCCCGTCGTGCTGCCCGAGAATGTCACCGTCACCGGTGCCGGCAGCCCGCTCGCCAAGATGCCGGAATTCTACGAATGCACCTGCCCGAAATGCGGCAAACCGGCCCGGCGCGAGACCGACACGATGGACACCTTCGTCGAGTCGTCCTGGTACTTCCTGCGCTACTGCTGCCCGGACAATGACAAAGCCATGGTCGACGAACGCGTCGCCTACTGGTGCAAGGGCGGCATCGACCAGTACATCGGCGGCATCGAGCACGCCATCCTGCACCTGCTCTACTCGCGCTTCTGGACCAAGCTGATGCGCGACACCGGTCTATTCGGCAACGAGAAACTCGACGAACCCTTTGCCAACCTGCTGACGCAGGGCATGGTGGTGGCGCCGACCTTCTATCGCGAAGAGGCCGACGGCAAGAAGCAGTGGATCAACCCGGCCGACGTCGAACTGACCTGCGACGAGCGCGGTCGTCCGACCGCCGCGACGCTGGCCGCCGACGGTCAGCCGGTCGCCATCGGCGGCATCGAAAAAATGTCGAAGTCGAAGAACAACGGCGTCGACCCGCAGGCGCTGATCGACCTGTTCGGCGCCGACACGGCCCGCCTGTTCATCATGTTCGCATCGCCGCCCGACCAATCGCTCGAATGGTCCGACGCCGGCGTCGAAGGCGGCTATCGCTTCCTCAAGCGCCTGTGGCGCCTGGTCTTTGAACACGTTTCGGGCGGCAGCGTCGCGACCTTCTCCGGCGGCGAACTGACGGCCGAACTCAAGGCCTTCCGTCGCCAGTTGCACCAGACGATCGGCAAGGTCACCGACGACTACGGCCGCCGCCAGCAATTCAACACCGCCATCGCCGCGGTGATGGAACTGCTCAACGCCTACGCCAAGCTGACCGATCTGAGCGACACGGCACGGCAAGTCCGCCAGGAAGCGCTCGAAGCCGTCGCGCTGCTGCTGTATCCGATCGTGCCGCACATCTGCGAAGCCCTCTACAGCGAGCTCAAGCCAGGCCAGACGGTCGGTGCCCAGCGCTTTCCGACGGTCGACGACAGTGCGCTCGTTCAGGACGAAATCGAACTCGTGCTGCAGGTCAACGGCAAGCATCGCGGCAATCTCCGCGTACCGGCCCAGGCCAGCAAAGCCGAGATCGAAGCGGCAGCGATCGCCAGCGAAGGCGCGCAGCGTCACCTTGAGGGCAAGCCGGCGAAGAAGGTGATCGTCGTGCCCGGACGCCTCGTCAACATCGTCGTCTGACGCTGCGGAGACCGCCACCATGCGCCTGTCCGTCGTTCTCGGTCTGCTCGCCAGCCTGATCCTCGGCCTCGTCGGCTGCGGTTTTCAGCTGCGCGGGGCGTACACGCTGCCGTACGAAAGCCTCTACGTCGCCATCCCGGATTACTCGGTCATCGGCGCCGGCTTCAAGCGCGCCATCCGCAGCACCGGTTCGACGCGACTGGTGCCAACCGCCGCTGAAGCGCAGGCGACTTTCCAGCCGACTGCCGAAATCCGGATGCCTGTGATCCTGTCGCTGTCGAGCGCCGGTCGCGTTCGCGAAAAGCGCCTGACCTATCGTTACAGCTTCCGTATCATCGACGCCAAAGGCCGCGACCTGGTCCTGCCGACAACGATCGACCTGTTCCGCGACATCAGCTACGCCGACTCTGACGTGCTGGCCAAGACGCAGGAAGAAGACCTGCTCTGGCGCGATATGGAAAACGATCTGGTGCAGCAACTGATGCGACGCATCGCCACCACGCAGCCGACGTTCCCGCAAGACGAGGAATAAGGCAGCCATGCAGCTTCGCGGCGATCAACTGGCAGCCCATCTCGAACGCGAGCTGAGCCCGGTCTATGCCGTGTATGGCGACGAGCCGCTGCTCGTCATCGAAGCCGCCGACGCCATCCGCGCCGCTGCCCGGCGGCGCGGCTTCGACGAGCGCCAGGTACTGACTGCGCTGCCCGGCTTCAACTGGGCCGAACTGTCGCAGGCAGCCGGCAATCTCTCGTTGTTCGGCGGCAGGACGTTGATCGACCTGCGCCTGCCAACCGGCAAGCCCGGACGCGAAGGCGGCGCGGCGCTGCAAGCCTATTGTGCCCGGCCCTCGCCGGACACGCTGCTGCTCGTCACTCTGCCCGAACTCGACTGGACCGAGGAAAAGGCCGCCTGGCTCAAGACCCTCGGTGAAGCCGGCGTGCTGCTCAAGCTGAACGCACCCAACCTGGCCGAACTACCCGCCTGGATCGCCGGGCGCCTGCGCCGCCAGAATCAGACGGCCGAACCCGACGCGCTGCGCTTCATCGCCGAGCGCGTCGAAGGCAATCTGCTCGCGGCACACCAGGAAATTCTCAAACTTGCCCTGCTGCACCCGCCCGGCCCCTTGTCGCTGCACGACGTCCAACAGGCCGTCCTCAACGTTGCTCGCTACGATCTCGACGGGCTGCGCGAAGCCTTGCTTGGCGGCGACGCCGGACGGCTGACGCGCACGCTGGAAGGCTTGGAACAGGAAGGCGAAGCACCGCCGCTGGTGCTTTGGGCAATGACCGAGGAAATCCGCGCGCTGGCAATCGTCAAGACCGGACAGACAAGCAACAAGCCGATCGACATGCTCTTGAAGGAAGCCCGTGTCTGGGGCCCGCGGCAGGCGCCGTTCCGGCGGGCGCTGCAACGGCTGGAAACAACCACGATCCAGTCGGCTTTGGCCGACGCCGCGCATATCGACCGCCTCGTCAAAGGCATCGGCAGCGGCGACATCTGGAATGAATTCGTGCGTCTCGGATTAAAGCTGTGCGCGGCGAAATGAAAACGATCTTCTACGCAGGGGCGTTGCGCGCCGCGCGCTGAGGCCCCGTGCCGTATCAGTGCCCGGTGGAATCGTCGGGTTCGTCGGGCGCCAGATGTTCCCAGAGACAATCGTCGCGCCATTCGAACTCGTCGTTGAGTCCTTGGCAGCATTTGCTCTGGACGAGGCACTCGCCTTCGGTGCAGTCGTCGACGACAACCACACGCAATTCAGGATCGACGGTGCGCTTTCCATCCCAATAACTGCAGGTGGCGCAGACCTTGATCTCGGCAGGAAGAATCAGTTTTTTACCCATGTCGGCATGCGTGTGAGCTTCGGTCTGCATGTGAGTCGCTTTTTCAGCAATGGTTCAATGAAGTTCGCCTGTGCTGGCTATAATCGGAGGTCGTATCAGGCAAACGGGACGAAAAAATGGATATCAAGCAGTATGTTGAAACCGTCGGACAGCAGGCCCGGCAAGCATCGCGCGCCATGGCACGCGCCGACACCCGCGCCAAGAATCAGGCGCTGCAGCAGATCGCTGCCGGAATCCGGCGACATTCTACTGCAATTCTTGAAGCAAATCATGGCGATATGACTGCTGCCGAGGCCGCCGGCCTCGAGGCCGCCATGCTCGACCGTCTGCGCCTGACCGAAAAATCGGTTGCACAAATGGCGGACGGCGTCGAACAGATCGCCGCGCTACCCGATCCGATCGGAGAAATCAGCGAGCTCAAATTCCGGCCGAGCGGTATCCAGGTCGGCAAAATGCGGGTCCCGCTCGGCGTCATCGGCATCATCTACGAGGCGCGGCCGAACGTCACTGCCGACGCCGCCGCGCTGTGCCTCAAATCGGGAAATGCCGCCATCCTGCGCGGCGGTTCGGAAGCCATCGGCAGCAACCGCATCATCGCCAAACTGGTGCAGGAAGGCCTTGTCGCCGCCGGCCTGCCGGCACACGCCGTTCAGGTCATCGACACCACCGACCGCGCCGCCGTCGGCCACCTGATCACCCTCCGCGACTATGTCGATGTAATCGTTCCGCGCGGCGGCAAGGGTCTGATCTCGCGCTTGCTCGCGGAATCGCGCGTGCCGATGATCCAGCACCTCGACGGCAACTGCCACGTCTACCTCGATGACGACGCCGACGCCGCGATGGCGGTCAACATCGTCGAAAATGCCAAGACGCAACGTTATGGCACCTGCAATACGACCGAATCACTGCTCGTCGCGCGTTCCCGCGCCGCCGATCTGCTGCCGCCGATCGCCGCGATGCTGGGCGCCAAAGGCGTGGAAATCCGCGGCTGCGCCGAGACGCTGGCGATCGTCGCCAACGCCGTCCCCGCCAGCGAGGAAGACTATGCCACCGAATTTCTCGCGCCGATCATTTCGGTCAAGGTCGTCACCGGCATCGACGAGGCTATCGAGCACATCAACCGCTACAGCTCGCACCACACCGAAACCATCGTCAGCGGCGACTATGGCAAGGCGCTACGTTTCCTGCGCGAGGTCGATTCGGCCTCGGTCATGGTCAATGCCTCGACGCGCTTCGCCGACGGCTTCGAGTACGGCCTCGGCGCCGAAATCGGCATCTCGACCGACAAGATCCACGCCCGCGGTCCGGTCGGTCTCGAAGGACTGACCAGCCAGAAATGGATCGTCCTCGGCACCGGGCAGGTGAGGGGCTGATGCCATGAGCGTCCAGACACATGCCGCCTACCAGGGCGTCTTCCGTGCGCCGGGCTTCTCGATCGGCATCCGTTGCGACGACATGGAAGTCCTGGCGTTGGCCTACCTCGAACCTCAGGCCGAACAGGCGCCACAGAATGCACTTGCGGCAGAAACAATGCGGCAACTGCTGGCCTACATTGACGACCCCGAGACGCCCTTCGGCCTGCCCTTGCGTCCGTCCGGTACGGCTTTCCAGCGCCGCGTCTGGGCGCAGATCGCGACCATCCCCTGCCATCAGACGCGCAGCTACGGCGAACTCGCCGCGCTGCTGCACAATGCGCCACGCGCCGTCGGACAGGCCTGCGGAGCCAATCCGTTCCCGCTCGTCGTCCCCTGCCACCGCGTCATCGCGGCCGGCGGCGGACTCGGCGGCTTCGCCCGGCAGCGCGGCGGATTTCTGATCGAGGTCAAGCGCTGGCTGCTGACCCATGAAGGCTGCTGACGCCACACAGGCCGCCCCCGACCCAGGCGACCTCGCCGACATCGACGATTTCTGCGATGCGCTCTGGCTCGAAGACGGTCTCGCCAAAGCCTCGCTGGCGAGCTATCGCAGCGATCTCAAACACTTGGCGCGCTGGTTGGCGCAACGAGGCGGCGCCCGTCTCGCGGAAGCGGACGAAAGCGCACTGATCGGTTTTGTCGCCGAACTCTCCGGCACGCTGAAGTCCGCTTCGCAGGCGCGCTACCTCGCCTCGATCCGGCGATTTTTCCGTCATTTGCTCAGACAGGGCAGAATCCGCAGCGACCCGACCCTGAAGATCGCACTGCCTGCTCGGCAGGCGCGCCTGCCCAAGATCATTTCCGAAAAGCAGATCGAAGCACTGCTCGCGGCCCCGCCCGACGATACGGCACTCGGACAGCGCGACCGTGCCATGCTCGAAACGCTGTATGCAACCGGCCTGCGCGTTTCCGAACTGGTGACGCTGAAACTGCACGAAATCAACCTCGACATGGGCGTCGTGCGCGCGTTCGGCAAGGGCAGCAAGGAACGCCTCGTACCGCTCGGCGAAACCGCCATCGACGCACTCCGTGAGTATCTGGCGGTTGCCCGCCGCGAACTCCTGAAGGGCCGGCAGAGCGACGACCTGTTCGTCACCAGCCGCGGCGCCGGCATGACGCGCCAGTCCTTCTGGCACCTGATCAAACGCTACGCCACCAGTGCCGGCATGGATGCCGCGCGGCTATCGCCGCACGTACTGCGCCACGCCTTCGCCACCCATCTGCTCAACCACGGTGCCGACCTGCGCGTCGTGCAGATGCTCCTCGGCCATGCCGACATTTCGACGACGCAGATATATACCCACGTTGCCCGCGAACGTTTGAAGTCCCTGCATGTCAGACATCATCCGCGCGGCTGAGAAACTTCAGGATGTTTCCTCACTAATGCTTGCAAAAAAGTCACATTGCAAAAATGCATTTCGTGGCATGATAAATTGAAAAGCAAGCCCACGCGTGTTGTTGTACCATACAACCAATTTCTTCTTCAGGACCCACCGCGATGATGGAGTTACTTACCTCGCCCCAGTTATTCTGGATTCCGCTGGCACAAATCATCGGTGTCAACATCGTGCTCTCCGGCGACAACGCGGTTGTCATAGCCTTGGCCGCCCGTTCACTACCGCCAGCCCAGCAGAAGAAAGCGATCGTCTGGGGATCGGGCGCAGCGATCATCATGCGGATCGTCCTGACCTTGACGGCTGTCGCCCTGCTGACGATGCCCTACCTCAAGCTCGTCGGCTCAGCCCTGTTGCTCTGGATCGGCATCCAACTCATCAACGCCGATGACGAAGGCGAGAACGTTGAATCGAGCAGCAACCTGGCCGCAGCGATCAAGACCATCCTGATCGCCGACCTCGTCATGAGCCTCGACAATGTCATCGCCGTCGCCGCCGCCGCCAAGGGCAGCTTCGTGCTGCTGATGATCGGCCTGGCGATTTCGATTCCGCTCGTCATTTTCGGCGCAACGATGCTGCTGCGACTGATGGAACGCTTCCCGATCATCATCACGATCGGTGCCGCCTTGCTTGGCTACGTCAGCGGTGAAATGGCAGTCACCGATCCGGCCGTACACCACTGGATCAACGAGAACTTCGCCTCACTGCATCACATCCTGCCCGGCAGCTTCGCCGTGCTCGTCGTCGTCGTCGGCAAAGTGCTCTACAAGCGCAAGATGGCCGCCGCGGCGCTATCCGAGGAAAAGTGCTGATGAAAAACGTCCTGCTTCCAGTCGATGGTTCCGAATGCGCCTTGCGCGCGGTGTCGCTTGCCATTGCCAAGATCAGCCACTATCGCACGCCTGACGATACGGCGATCCACCTCATCAACGTGCAGGTGCCCTTCTCCCAGGACATCAGCCGCTTCGTCACCCAGGCGCAAATCGAGGAATTCCACCGCAGCGAGGCCGAAGCCGCGCTCAAGGACGCCCGCGCCTTACTCGACGCGGCCGGACTGACCTACACGGTGCATGCACGGATCGGCGCGATCGCCGAAGAAATCAGCCAACTCGCCGACGAGTTGGGATGCGACCAGATCGTCATGGGCACCCATGGTCGCGGCGCGCTCGGCGACCTCCTGATGGGATCGATCACACTCAAGGTGCTGCACCTCGCCCAGATCCCAATACTGCTCGTCAAATGAGGCCGTTGCCGGGGCATTCCCCCCGGCACCCCGCTATAGCACGTAGCGCGACAGATCCTCGTTTTTCACCAATCCCGCCAGACGCTCGTCAACATAGGCCGCATCGACGCGAAGACCAGTCGCCTCGCCGCCGTTGCCAGCACTGAAAGACACTTCCTCGAGCAAGCGCTCGACCACCGTATAGAGACGACGCGCACCGATGTTCTCGGTCCGCTCATTGACCGACCAGGCGACTTCGGCCAGGCGCCGAATGCCATCCGGCGCAAACTCGAGCGACACGCCTTCGGTCGCCAGCAAAGCCTGGTACTGCATCGTCAGGCAGGCATCGGTTTGCGTCAGGATGCACTCGAAATCTGCGACCGACAAGGATTCGAGTTCAACCCGAATGGGAAAACGTCCCTGCAATTCGGGGATCAGGTCCGATGGCTTCGACAGGTGAAAAGCGCCGCTGGCAATGAACAGGATGTGGTCGGTGCGGATCATCCCGTACTTCGTCGACACCGTCGTCCCCTCGACCAGCGGCAGCAAGTCGCGCTGCACGCCTTGACGTGACACATCGGCGCCGTGCGTATCGCTGCGAGAGGTGATCTTGTCAATTTCATCCAAAAAGACGATGCCATTCTGTTCGACGTTGGTGACCGCGGCGAGCTTGATTTCATCGTCATTGACGAGCTTGGCGGCCTCTTCATCGACAAGCAGTTTGCGCGCTTCGGCCACGCGCAGTTTGCGCGTCTTCTTGCGGCCGTTGCCGAGATTCTGGAACATCCCCTGAATCTGCGAGGTCAGCTCTTCCATGCCTGGCGGCGCAAAAATCTCCGCCTGCAGGCCGGCCGCGCTCACCTCGAGTTCTATTTCCTTGTCATCGAGTTCGCCTTCGCGCAATTTCTTGCGGAATTTCTGCCGGGTCGAGTTTTCCTCGGCCGACTGGGCCTCGTTAAAAAAGCCGCCGCGCGCGGGCGGCAGCAGCACGTCGAGAATCCGATCTTCGGCCGCGTCCTCGGCGCGCGCACGCATCGCCTTCATTCCCTGCTCGCGAGCATTCTTGACGGCGATCTCGACAAGGTCGCGAATGATCGTCTCGACATCGCGCCCGACATAACCGACCTCGGTAAATTTCGTTGCCTCGACCTTGATGAAGGGCGCATTGGCGAGCCGCGCCAGACGACGTGCGATCTCGGTCTTGCCGACGCCGGTCGGCCCGATCATCAGAATGTTCTTCGGCGTGATTTCCTGACGCAAGGGCTCGGCCACCTGGGCGCGCCGCCAGCGATTGCGCAAGGCGATGGCAACAGCCTTCTTGGCCCTGCCTTGTCCGACGATATGCTTGTCGAGTTCGTGGACTATTTCCAAAGGAGTCATTTGCATGGTTTGCGACATGGTCATTTGTTGGAAACACAAAAACGAGCAGGGAATCTTACACGTTATCGTCGGCGATGCGCATTGTGTGGCACACTTAGCAGGTATTCCCGAGCCGCCGCAATCAAGGTGACGTCGGGAACACGCTTTGGTACCGAAGGAACGCAAGAATGAAGATGCGAAATGTTTGTCTGGCACCGAGCCGGGCCACGCCCGGCATGACACTGACCAGTCCGGTCAACGGCCGCGACGGTCTCCCTCTGCTCGCCGCCGGCACGACAATCGATGGCGACACGATCGAACGCCTGATCCGGCGCGGCGTTGAAACCATCTGGGTGGAGATTCCCGACGAACGCGACGCGCGGACGATCGCCATCGAACTGGAAGCCGCCGACCACCGCATCGCCACCATTTTCAGGGGCCGCGGCAGCCCGGCGCGCGAAGCCTTGCGCGAGGCCGTCATCCACTATCGACGGGAATCCTTGCAATGAGCATCGCGACGCTTGAAGAACTCCCCGAGCACGCCCGCAAGCTGCCGTCGCTGCCGGAAGTCGTGAACTACCTGACGCGTTCGCTGCACGACGAACGCGCCGATGCCGACACCATCGCGCACCACATCAATTCGGACCCCGCCATCGTCGCTCGCCTGCTCGCTGCTGCCAACTCGGCTGCTTCGGGCGTATCGACGCGCATCGTCACGACCAAGCAAGCCTTTCTTTTCCTCGGCGTCGACCGGATTGCCAGCATCATCCTCGCTTCCGCCCTCGCCTATCGCTATGACATCCGGCATGGCGGCTTCGACGCCCGGCTGCTCTGGCGGCACTCGCTCGGTGTCGCGGTCTGTGCACGCGTGCTCGCCGAACACACCGACATCGACCCGGAACTCGCCTTCACCGCAGGACTGCTGCACGACATCGGGCAGTTGCTGATGTACATCACCAGCCCGGCCGATTATCTGCGCGTCATCGAAAAGCGCGTTGACGAAGACATCCCGCTCATCGACGCCGAGCACGCGATCTACGGGTATGACCACACCGAAGCCGGCACGACGCTGGCCAAGGCGTGGAATCTGCCGAACGAGATCATCGACGCCATCGCCGCCCACCACACGCCGGACGAGATCGGCAGCGAGATCGGCAACCTCGTCCATGTCAGCGAGGTGCTGAGCCACGGACTCGATCTCGGCGAACAGCCGAACAATCAGGTCCCAGACCTGTCGGAACTCGCCTGCGCGCAACTGGGTTTGTCATGGACGGTTATCGGCAAGCGCTTTGCCGAAATCGAGGCCCGTTACGAAGGCATTCGCGTCGCACTCGGCATCTAGTTGGCACGTGGCGCGGAACACGCCACACAATCCAAGCGCGGAATGCGCCGCGGCCGTGACGCAGCGGCTTACGCGTCGAGCGTTTCTATCGTGAACTGGTGATTCGTATAGATGCACAGGTCGCCGGCAATCTCCAGCGACTTGCGTACCACCTCGTCCGGGGCCAGTTCGGTGTTCTCGATCAGCGCACGCGCCGCCGACTGCGCAAACGCCCCGCCCGAACCGATCGCGACGATGCCTTGCTCGGGCTCCAACACGTCGCCATTACCGGTGATCACCAGCGAATGTTCTCGATCCGCGACCGCCAGCATCGCTTCGAGACGGCGCAGGGCGCGGTCGCTGCGCCAATCCTTGGCCAGTTCCACGGCCGAACGCAGCAGGTTGCCCTGATGCTTGTCGAGTTTCGCCTCGAACCGCTCGAACAGCGTGAAGGCATCGGCCGTACCGCCGGCAAAGCCGGCCAGGATCGACTCCTGATAAATCCGCCGGACCTTGCGCGCACTGGCCTTGATGACGATGTTGCCAAGCGTCACCTGTCCGTCGCCGCCCATCGCCACGCGATTGCCGCGGCGCACGGAAAGAATGGTCGTACCGTGATATTGCTCCATGAATCGTCCTTGCTATTGGCAAAAAGGCGGGCGCGCCGAGCGCTCCCGATCACACTCGTGGCGGCCATTTCTAGCATATCCGCGTAGCGGCGGCAAATTGCCGTCCCCTCTAGGTCTTGCGCTTGGCGCGCGGATGCGCGGCGTCGTAAATTTTTGCCAGATGCTGGAAATCGAGATGCGTATACACCTGCGTCGACGCGATGCTCGCGTGCCCGAGCATTTCCTGCACAGCGCGCAGATCGCCGGACGACTGCAGGACATGCGAGGCAAAGGAATGGCGCAGCATATGCGGGTGCACCCCCAGCGGCAAACCGCTCAGCAGTGCCTTGCGCTTGAGTCGCTGCTGGATGACGCGGGGACTGATGCGTTCGCCGCGCGCACCGACGAACAAAGCCGTTTCGCCCGGTTTCGCCACCGCATCCCGACATTGCATCCAGGCGGCGATCGCCTCGCAAGCCTTGCTGCCGACAGGCACATGACGCTCCTTGTTGCGCTTGCCAAGCACGCGCACCTCACCCTCGCGCAGATCGACGAGACAGCCAAGATCGAGTTGGACAAGTTCCGACAGGCGCAGGCCGGATGAATAAAAAAGCTCGAACATCGCCTGGTCGCGGCAATCGAAGACTTCGTCGCCAGGCGTCTCCAGCAGTTTGGCCGTTTCCTCGGGCGACAAGGCCTTGGGTAGCGCCTTCGGGCTATTCGGCGCCCGGATGCCTTCGACCGGATTGGCCGATACCCGCCCCTGCTGGCCGAGCCAACGGTAAAACCCCCGCCACGCCGACAAGGTGCGGGCCAGCGAACGGCCGCCCAATCCGCCCGCATGAAGTTTCGCGACAAAGCGCCGCACCTCATGCGGCATGACGCCAAGAACACCGTCACGCACGCCGGACTCCTGCACCAAGCCGGCAAGCGTATCGAGATCATGCCGGTAGGCGCTGACGGTATGCGCCGACTGACGGCGCTGCTGCGCAAGCGAATCGAGATAGGCGCCGATCAGCGCCGCCGCATCCGCCATGCCATTATCCTTCAGGCCAGACGCAGCACCCGTGCCAGCGCGCCCGAGGCCATTTCGCCGAGGCGTTCGAGATAGAGCGTGCCCATGCCGGCGTAAAAGCGTTGCGCGTCCTCGCTGCCCAAGGCGATCATGCCCATCGTGCCGCCGCCATTGCGCAAGGCGATCAAAGCTTGCGAACGCACGTGCTTCGAGCCTTCGCCGAACCACGACGAGGTTTCGAAACCGGAGGTCGAGCCGCAATACGGTTGCATCAAGGTCTCGGCGAAAGTCTGCAACTCGTCGCTGACCTCGGCGAACTCGGGCAGTTCGGCGACGTTCGCCGGCCGATTCCAGAGGCGCAGGGCGAACTGCGGTATGGCGAAGTCATCGCGCAAATGAAAATTGAGCGAATGGATCACCGCCTGGAAGGACGCGGCCGAAATGATCGCCACGGCCAGACGGTGCATCTTCTCGCTGATGACGTCGTTCTCTTCGCCGAATTGCAGCAATTCGCCCATCTTGCCCTCGAGCTGGCGATTCTTGTCGCGCAGGCTGAGCATCTGGCGCTCGGTGATCGAGATCGTCCGCCCGCCGTGCGGATGCGGAATGACGACATGCGAAAGCAGCTCGGCATGCTCCTCGAAGAACTGCGGATTTTCCAGCAGATAGCGGGCGACGTCCTCGGATTTCATAGTTCGATTTCTCCCGTGAATACGGTAACGGCCGGACCGGTCATCATCACCGGTTGCCCGGGACCACCCCAGGCGATCGACAGGTCGCCGCCGCGCGTCGCGACGCGCACCGGCGAGTCGAGCAAACCGCGCGAAATACCGGCAGCAACCGCGGCGCAAGCGCCCGTGCCGCACGCCAGCGTCTCACCGGCACCACGCTCATAGACGCGCAACCGGATCGAGTGACGATCGACGACCTGCATGAAACCGGCATTGACGCGCTTGGGGAAGCGCGCATGACGCTCGATCAGCGGCCCCTGCACCTCGACCGGCGCCGCATCGACGTCGGCGACGACCTGGACGGCATGCGGATTGCCCATCGACACGGCGGTGATCGCCACCACATCGCTGCCAACCGGAATCGTCTGGATCACGTCCATCGAGGTACTGTCGAACGGGATCTTCTCGGGTTCAAAGACCGGCGCGCCCATATTGACGGTGATGTTGCCGTCATCCTCGAGACGCGGCCCGATAACGCCGCGCATGGTCTCGACGCGGATCTCCTTCTTTTCGGTCAGTCCCTGGTCATGCACAAAACGGACGAAGCAGCGGGCGCCATTGCCGCACTGCTCGACTTCGCCGCCATCGGCGTTGAAGATGCGATAACGGAAATCGACACCGGGCGTCGACGACTTTTCGACCAGCAACATCTGATCGAAGCCGACGCCGAAATTACGGTGCCCGATAAAGCGGATCTGATCCTCGGTCAGCGCCACCGCCTGCCGCACCCCGTCGATGACGACAAAATCGTTGCCCAGCCCGTGCATTTTCGAGAATTTGAGTTTCATTACGCGATAACCTTCCGTTTGGCTTCCAAGTAAACTACAAGTTTGATGCGGACATTATAAAGTCGTCCGCGACAAATCCGTTGCCGATATACTTGCCCGCCGTCCGATTTTTACCTGCACGAGACCTACGCGCCCATCATGGCCAAACGACTTCTCAGCCACGCCGCCGTCGCCCTTTTCTGGCTGCTGCACTTCCTGCCGCTGCCGCTGCTGGCCGCGCTCGGACGCGGACTCGGCCGCCTGCTGCTGGCGCTCGGGAAACGACGCCGCCATATCGCCGCGACCAATCTCGCGCTGTGCTTCCCGGAACTCGACGCGGCGGCGCGCGAACAACGCCTGCGCGCCCACTTCGAGGCCATCGGCCGCAGCCTGCTCGAACGCAGCCTGCTCTGGTGGAGCCGCCCGGAGCGCCTGCGCCAACTGGTCCGGGTCGAGGGCGAGGAAAAGATCCGCGCGCTAATAGACGCCGGCAAACCCGTCATCATGCTGGCGCCGCATTTCGTCGGCCTCGACGCCGGCGGCGTCGCGCTGGCCATGCGCTTTGACGCGCTCAGCATCTACTCGACACAAAAGAACCCGGTCTTCAACACGCTCCTGTATCGCGGCCGCAAGCGCTTCGGCGACCAGAAGCTGCTCTCCCGCCAGGAAGGCGCGCTGGCGACGATCAAGGCAATGCGCGCGGGCCGGCCCTTCTACTACCTGCCCGACATGGACTTCGGCCGGCGCGACTCGATCTTCGCGCCCTTCTTCGGCGTCCCCGCTGCCACCATCACCGGCCTCTCCCGACTGGCACGGGCAGCCGGCGCCACCGTGCTATTCACGGTCACACGCATGCTGCCCGACGGCGGCTATGTGCTCGAAATCGGCGATCCCTGGCCGGACTTCCCGACGGCCGACGCCGACGCCGACACGCGACGGATGAACGAAGCTATCGAAGCCGTCGTCCGCACAATGCCGGAGCAATATTACTGGGTGCACCGCCGCTTCAAGACGCGGCCCGAGGGCGAGCCGTCGTTCTACTAGGGGGTGTTCACAATCAACCGCTGGATTGCGTTGCTCCCTGCGCTGGAGCGGCTGCAAGGCGTGCGTTGCAGCGAAGGGTCGTTCCCTTCGCAAGACGCACAACGCCGCAGACGACCTGCGCAGGGGCAACCCGAAGGGCAAGGTATTGGCAGGGCGCATCGCGTTGTTGCCGGATGCTTGCATGGATGGCCATGCGGCGCATCCGCCGCCTAGCGCTGCGCCCTGCCAATACCTTGCGCAACCAACGCTTGATTGTGAGCACCCCCTAACCGCGACGCAGCTGGCGTTCGCGGATCTTGGCGTACTTGACGAAGCTGTTGAAGCAGCCGATGGCGATATGCACGAGTCCGGGCAAGCCATCGAGAAAGCCGCCGCGCACGACATAGAACTTGATGAAGCGCAGGAGCGGTGAGGCGATCAGCCGCCCCGCCGACACCGGACGCCCGTCGGGATCGGCCATGCCCGCCGCCAGCGAGGTGTAGCGGTTCTGTTTGGTCAGGTAAGACTCGAGCGTCTCGGCCGAATCGTGCAACAGATCGCCGGCGAGGGTGCCGACCGCTGTCTCGCAGAGGACTTTCTCATGGACGGCATCGGCCGACCACCGCGCCACTCGGCGATCGAAGAGCCGCAGACTCCAGTCGGGATAACCTTCGCCATGACGCAGATAACGGCCGAGAAAGCGATTCGCCCGGGCAAAACGGAAAGCCTGAAATTGCGGTACCGCCAGCGCCTGCCTCAGACTGGCGGCAAGTTCCGGCGACAGGCGCTCGTCGGCGTCAAGACAGAGCACCCAGTCATTGCGCGCGGCATCGACGGCGCGCTGCTTCTGCACGCCGAAGCCCGGCCAGTCGGTCTCGATCACGCGCGCGCCATGCGCGGCACAGACCGCCTGCGTCCCGTCGGTGCTGCCGGAATCGAGCACGACGATCTCGTCGGCCAGCGCAGCGACGCTCTCAAGGCACGGGACGATGGTCGCGGCTTCGTTCTTGCTGATGATGACAACGCTGAAGGGAATCATGGTATTCCGGCACGGTTTGGCTCCGTGCGGAGACTAACACTCCCGGAATTCCGGCGCAAAAGAAACCCGGCCGACCGTTTATAATGCCGGTTTTCGCCCAATCCGCCGAATAATGGCCACAGCCCTCCCACCCAGTAGCCGCGCGCTCTATTTCCGCTTGCTGACCTACGTCCGTCCGTACTGGCGGGTGCTCGCCGGCGGACTGGTCGCCACCTCGCTGGCGGCGGCCACAGAACCGATGTTCCCGGCACTGCTCAAGCCGCTGCTCGACAACGGTTTCGCCAGCGATACCGGCTACAAGCCGCTGACCGTCGCGGCGATGATCATTGGCATCTTCGTCCTGCGCGGCGGCGTCAGTTTCCTCGCCTCGTATGCCATGTCCTGGGTGCAGAACCGCATCATCACCGACATCCGCCAGGAGATATTCGCCCGCTTCATGCGCCTGCCGGCCGGCTATTTCAACCAGAACCCTTCGGCCCAACTGATCACCAAGGTCACCTACGACGTCAACAATATCGCAGGCGCCACAACGACCGTCGGCACCGTACTGATCCGTGACTCGCTCGTCGTCGTCGGCCTGCTCGGCTGGCTGTTGTACATCAACTGGCAGCTGACCTTGATCACGCTGCTGGTCGGGCCGCTGATTGCCATCTTCACCCGACTCCTCGCCAAACGCCTGCGCACGATGAGCCGCGCGACCCAACTCGGCATGTCGGTGATGACCGAAACGCTGCAGGAAGCGATTTCCTGTCAGAAAATCATCAAGGTATTTCGCGGCGAAACGCAGGAAGAAGAACGCTTCGCCCGAGTGAACCATGCCCTGCGCGGCTACGGAATGCGGCAGGGCATCGCCGCCGCGGCGACGACGCCGGCGGTGCACCTGATCGCCTCGTTCGCCGTCGCCATCGTCGTCTATATTGCGATGGTCCAGTCGCAACAAGGACAAACCACCGTCGGCAGCTTCGTCTCCTTCATCACCGCCATGCTCATGCTGCTGGCCCCAATCAAGCAGCTGGCCAACGTCAATGCGCCGCTGCAGACCGGACTCGCCGCTGCCGAAAGTATCTTCCGCGTTCTCGACGAGACCCCCGAAGCGGACCTCGGCCAGACCGTGCTGGCGCGTGCCAAGGGCCGCATCGAGCTCGACCGGCTGCACTTCCGTTACCCCAAGGCCGAACGCGACGCGCTCGACGGCATCTCGCTCGACATCGCACCCGGGCAGACGGTGGCGCTCGTCGGCACCTCGGGCGGCGGCAAGACGACGCTCGCCAACCTGATTCCGCGCTTCTACACACCGACTGCCGGCCGCCTGCTGATCGACGGACACGACGCCCAGGACATCACGCTCGCCAGCCTGCGCGAACAGATCGCCATCGTCTCGCAGGAAATCGTGCTCTTCAACGACACGGTCGCCGCCAACATCGCCTACGGCATCTCGCGCAACGCGCCACGCGACGCCATCGAAGCGGCGGCGGCCAGCGCCAACGCGCTCGATTTCATCCGCGCCCTGCCTGAAGGCTTCGACACGCTGATCGGCGAAAACGGCTCGCGCCTCTCCGGCGGACAGCGCCAACGTATCGCCATCGCCCGCGCCATTCTCAAGGACGCGCCGATCCTGATTCTCGACGAGGCCACCTCGGCGCTCGACAACGAATCGGAACGTCAGGTGCAGGCGGCGCTCGAGACGCTGATGCAAGGCCGGACAACGATCGTCATCGCCCACCGGCTATCGACGATCGAACGCGCCGACCGCATCGTCGTGCTCCAGCACGGCCGCATCGTCGAATCGGGAGCTCACCGTGACCTGCTGGCGCAGGACGGCGTCTATGCCCAACTCTATAAACTTCAATTCTCCGAACCGGGCGGAAACCACGCATGAAAATCGTCCATACCGAAGCCTCCTGCGGTTGGGGCGGCCAGGAAATCCGCATTCTCGAAGAAGCACGCGGCATGATCGCCCGTGGCCATGAAGCCTGCGTGCTCTGCCCGCCCGAGGCGCGTATTTTTGCCGAAGCGCCGCGTTTCGGCGTGCCGGCCCACGCCCTGCCGATCGGGCGCAAACGCCTGCCCGGCCTGCTCGCGCTACGCCGCTGGCTGAAGGACAACCCGGCCGACGTCATCAACACCCACAGTTCGACCGACAGCTGGCTGGCCGGCCTCGCCTGCGCCACCCTGCCGGCCCCGGCGCCAATCGTACGCACCCGCCACATTTCCGCACCGATCGCCGTCAACGCCGGCGCCCGCTGGCTCTACGGACGCTCGGTGCAGCATGTCGTCACCACCGGCGAGGCTTTGCGCCAAACGCTGATCCGCGAACTCGGCCTGGCGCCGGATCGCGTCACCTCGGTGCCGACCGGCATTGACACGCAACGCTTCGCTCCCGGTGACAAACTCGCCGCCCGGCAGGCGCTCGGCCTCGATACGCAAAGCCGCTACATCGGCATCGTCGCCACGCTGCGCAGCTGGAAAGGGCACCTGTATCTGCTCGACGCCTTTGCCCAGCTCGACGCACCGGGATGGAAGCTCCTGATCGTCGGCGAGGGGCCGATGCAAGACAACATCATCGCCAAGATTGACGCATTGCAACTGCAGGATCGCGCCCTCCTTGTCGGACAGCGTAGCGATCCGGAAAACTGGATGCGTGCGCTCGACATCTTCTGCCTTCCTTCCTACGCCAACGAGGGCGTTCCCCAATCGGTCATGCAGGCCATGCTGACGCAATTGCCGATCGTCACCACCCCGGTCGGCGCGATCCTTGAAGCCGTCAGTGACGAAAAATCGGCGCTGATCGTCCAGCCACAGAACAGCGACGCGCTGGCACACGCGCTGCGCCGATTGATCGACGACACGACACTCGCCGAACGCCTGGGCGTAGCGGCGCGCACGCGCGCCACCGAACATTTTTCCCGCGAACACATGCTCAACCGCATGGAAGCCATTTTTCGGTCGACACAACCATGAACATGCCTCTTTGGACGGATTTCTCCGACGACCCCAATAACCGCGACGCCAAAGCTGCGGTACGAAACTGGCTTCCCAGCGCACGCCGCATCCATGATGACATTGACCTACTTGGATTCATCAGGGAACTTGTCCGCGGGCAACGCGTGCTCGACATCGGCGTCGTGTCCCACAGCGCCCGCTATTTCGACCAGCCGGATTGGCGCCACGGCCAGATCGCGGCCGAAGCGAAATACTGCCTCGGACTTGATATTCTTGAAGACTTGGTCGGTGAACTCAACGCCCGAGGGTTCAATGTCCGCTGCGTCGACGCCACGTCGGACGCCGACCTCGGCGATCGTTTCGACGTCATTTTTATCGGCGACGTCGTCGAACACGTCAACAACCCTGTCGACCTGCTGGCTTTTGCCGGACGCCACCTCACCCCGGAAGGCAAGCTCTACGCGACCACGCCCAACCCGTTCAGCCGCAAGTTTTTCCGCGAATTCCGGCGATCCAAGGGGAATCTGGTCGTCAACCTCGACCATGTCGCCTGGATCACCCCTACCCTGGCGATGGAACTTGCCCGGCGATCCGGACTGAGGCTGAACGCTTACCACCTCGTCAAGCGTCTCTCGCCGTTTTCCCGCCTGATCAAGTCGCTGACATGGCAAATCGAGCCCCCGGAGTACAGTTTCCCCGACTACATCTATGAGTTCTCGCGCCCGCGCTGAAATGCCACAGAAGATCCTGTACATCAACGTGTCGAGAATCGGCGACACGCTGCTCGTCAGCCCGGCGGTCCGGGCTGTGGCGACGGCGTTTCCCGACGCGGAAATCACGCTGCTCGGCCACCCCAAGCGCGCTGAAGTCCTGCAGCATCTCTCCTTCGTTCACCATGTCGGCACCATCAGCAAACAGCGCGCCCCGTGGCTCGGCTGGGTCGCTCGGAACACCTATGATCTGGCCTTCGTCTGCGGCTACGACGAACCCCTGATCAAGTACGCGCTCCGGGTCGCCAGAAAGGTGGTCGCCTTTCGCCAGGGCGATGACGACATCAATGCACGACTGTTCAAGGCAGTCGAGCACCCGCCGTTCCAGACCGAACATGCCGTAGACATCCAACTGCGCCTGCCTGCCGCCGTCGGCATCGCACCGGCCGGGCGAGCCCTCGCCTACCAGGTCACCGAAGCAGAATCCCTCTGGGCCCGAGCGGAATTGGCGCGCACCACCCCGGCGCCGTCGTCGCCGCTGATCGGACTTCAGGTCGCCAGTTTCCCGACCAAAGCCTATCGCGACTGGCCAGTCGACCATTTCATGGCACTGACCGACAAAATTCGCAGCGCTTGGCCTGACGCCCATTTCCTGATCTTCGGCGGGACCGAAGAAACGGTCAGGACGAACCAGCTCCAGCAGTACCTGGGCAAGGCATCGACGCTCTATGCCGGACGCCTGACACTGCGACAAACCGCCTCGCTGATGAACGAGCTCGATCTTTACATCGGCGTCGACACCGGACCCACCCACATCATGGGCGCGCTGCATCGCCCCATGGTGGCGCTTTATCACGGTTATTCCCCCAGCCGCTACCTCGCCCCATTGGAGCATCCTTGCGCGTACATTGTCGATCACCCCTTGGCTGACCAGGACTGCTCGACCGAGGCCCCGATGAGCGACATCACCGTCGACCGGGTCTGGCAAGCCGTCGCACGGGCTTTGTCCGAGCATCCGCCCAAAGTGCGATGAAATTCGGGTTGATCACCACCAATCTGCGCGGCGGCGGCGCCGAAAAGGCGATGCTCAAGTTATCGGCGTTGCTGGCAGGTCGAGGGCACGAAACCCATCTCATTATTCTTGAACATCGGGTCGAACACGCGCTTCCTGCGGCCGTAACATTCACCGCGCTGACCGAACCCGGTCATCCCGTCCGCAAGGGATGGCTCGGCAAGCACCTGCTCGCCTGGCGTTTGCGCCGGCACGTCAAAAAGCTCGCCGGTGACACGCCCTTCGATCTCATCGTCAGTACGTTGCCGTTCGCCGACGAGGTATGCAAACAGGCGCGCCTGCCAAAGTTATGGCATCGCATTGCCAACACACTCTCCGCTGAAATCGGCCGCTTGTCGGCCACTCCGGCGAAAGCGGCACGCCGCCTGAAGAAATACCGCGAGCTTTATGACGCCGGCCAATTGCTTGCCGTCTCGCGCGGCGTCGCCGAAGATCTGCATGAACTCAACATCGCCGCCCGACGGATCGAATGCCTCTACAATCCTTTCGATGCAAGCGCCATCAGGACGGCAGCCAAAGCCCCCGCCCCGCTACCGGACAGCCCGTATATCGTCCATGTCGGACGTTTTTCCGCGCAAAAAAGACACGACCTGCTGCTTGAGGCGTTCCGCCAGTTGCCAAGCAGCCACCGCCTCGTCCTGCTTTGCCATGACGACCCGGCACTGCAAGCCCTGATCGGACAACACGATCTTTCGGATCGTGTCATCGTCGCCGGATTCCAACCCAACCCGTATCCCTGGATCGCTGCCGCAGATCTGCTTGTCCTCTGTTCGGATCATGAGGGCATGCCCAACGTATTGGTCGAGGCACTGCTGCTCGGCGTCCCGGTGGTCAGCACCGATTGCCCGTCGGGCCCCCGTGAAGTCCTGCAAAACGGCAAGTGCGGCCGGCTGGTGCCCTGCAACGATGCCGCCGCGCTGAACGAGGCGATGCGCGAGACACTTTCCGGCAAGAGCACTCTCGAGCCGTTCGACCCTTCGCTCTTCCTGCCGAGTGCAGCCATCAGCCACCTCGAACGACTGGCACAGGAGACCCTCTGACATGTGCGGCATTCTCGGACTGATCGACACGCCCTGGCAAGACTATGCCGGCGAAGCACTCGCCTCCATCGCCAAGCGCGGCCCGGACGAGCAATCGTTCAGTCGTGCCGACAAAGCCATCTTTGGCCACACGCGCCTGTCGGTGATCGACCTCGCCACAGGCGCGCAACCGATGCGTACGCCCGACGGGCGCTACACGCTGGTATTCAACGGAGAGATCTACAATTTCCGCGAATTGCGCAGCGAACTGGAAGCCCGGGGCTATGTCTTCTCGACGCAATCCGACACCGAGGTCTTGCTGCACGGTTTCGCCGAATGGGGCCGTGCGGTCTTGCCGCGCCTCGACGGCATGTTCGCCTTTTCCATCTGGGATAGCCGGACGAATACGCTTTTTGCCGCCCGCGACCGACTCGGCATCAAACCTTTCTTCTATTCAACGGCGCAAGGATTCGTCTTTGCCTCGACGCTGGCACCATTTTTCCGCCTGCCGGGATTCCCACGCCGGATCGATTTCACCGCAGTGCGCGACTATCTGGCCTTCCAGACCTGTCTCGCACCGCAAACCCTGCTGGCCGACGTCCGTCAGTTGCCGCCCGCCTGCTGGCTGAGTTTCTGCGCCAACGATAAGCGTTTCGAGCAGGGTCAATGGTGGTCCATCCCGGCCGCCGGAAACGAAGCCCCCCCATTCGACGAACTGGTCGACACGATCGATGCCGCGCTACGCGAAAGCGTCCGCCGCCAACTGGTCGCCGATGTGCCGCTTGGCGCCTTTCTCTCCGGCGGCATCGACTCCAGCCTGACGGTGCGTTACATGGCCGAAACCGGCGCGGCCCCGCTGAAAACCTTCTCGATGCGATTCTCCGAGGAAGGCTACGACGAAACCAGCGCGGCACTTGCCGTCGCGCGCGCTTTCGACACCGACCACATGGTTCTCGACGCCCCGGCAATCGATGCCGACGCGTTCGTGCGCGCCATCGGGGATCTTGACCAGCCGTTGGCAGACCCCGCCTACGTCATGACATGGGAATTGTCCCGACAAACCCGACAACATGTCACGGTTGCACTGTCGGGCGACGGTGGCGACGAACTGTTTGCCGGATACCCGCGCTTTGCCGATGAAGCGTCGCTGTTCCCGCAACGCTCGGGACAAAAACTGTTGCGCCGTCTGATCGAGGCAGGGCTCGCTCCGGCATCGCTCACCCGACGGGCTCTCTGGGGGCAGGAGCTTCTTCTTTATCGGCGAGCAGAACTCGGTCCATGGACGGGGTCGCGCAAAAGCCTGTCCAACTACCTGCGGCCGGACGCGCTGGATGCCGCCCACCCACAAGGCACGCTGGAACGATGGGTGCAACTCGCCAACAGTTTCGGCGCGCCGATGGACACGGCGAGCCTGATGCGGGCCGATCTGTGGACCTATCTGTCGGAAAACTGCCTGAGCAAGACAGACCGGGCAAGCATGGCCCACAGCCTGGAAATCCGGGTACCCTTGCTCGGACAGCCAGTACTCGACGCAGTCTTGAGCCTTCCCGCCAGCACGCATTATGACAAGGACGGCGGCAAGGCCATTCTCCGTCAAATTGCCCGCAATTCTCTGCCCGAAGCCGTCTGGAACCGGGAAAAGCACGGATTTTCGGTCCCCTTGCAGGCTTACTTCAATGGCGCCTGGAAATCGCCATGCGACGCCGTCATCGCCGACTGCGCTAGAATTGCGCCGTTCCTCAATCCCAAAGCCATCGCCACGCTATGGCAAGAGGCGAAAGCGGGCAAAGCGTCAAGACGACTGGCCTATACCATCGTCACCTTGCTGCTCTGGCTCGACAAGACAAAACTGCAAGCCTGACAAGGAAACGAAGCATGTTAAGAAGCTGGCGACAATTCGTTTTTTCCTGTCGAGCCCGATTGTCGGGGGGCTGCAGGATTTCCCTGGGCGCGTACCTCAAAGGGATCGAGAACATCCGTGTCGGCAGAAAATGCAAGGTTCATGCTGATGCATCGATTGACGCGAGTCGCAGCGCCGGTGTGATCTTCGGCGATCAGGTCACGCTGAACCGCTTCGCCTACATTCAGGGCGGCAGCGGCGGCGTCCGACTGGGGAACCATGTCGAAATCAACAACTTTTCCATCGTCAATGGTACCGGCGGTGTAGACATCGGCGATAACACGCTGGTCGGCCCCGGTGTGCGCATCATCTCCTATCAGCATCAAACCACCGCCGCAGCACTGATCCGGACCCAGCCCGTGCAAGCCAAAGCGATTCGGATCGGCCAGGACTGCTGGATCGGAGCCAATGCAATCGTCCTCGCCGGCGTCACCATCGGCGATGGCGCCGTCATTGGCGCCGGCGCGGTCGTGACGCATGACATTCCGGCCAACGCCATTGCAGTCGGGGTTCCCGCCAGGCACATCAAGGATCGTCGGTAATGTGGCGCTGGATTGTGCACCTCGGCTATATCGCCTACTGGAAGCTCAGTCTCGCCTCAAAGGTCTCGCCGCTCACCACCCTCAAATTCCCGCGAAATATCAAACTCGGGAGAGCTTGCACCATTCGTGGCGGCTGCATGATCGATGCGCCCCGGCCAGGATCGGTGGAACTCGGGGACAAGGTCGACCTGAACAGACACGTCTATCTCGGCGGCTTCGGCCCCCATCTTCGTATCGGCGCCAGGAGCACCCTCAACCAGCACGCATTCATCGATGGCCGGGGCGGCGTCCTGATCGGCGAAGACGTCATGATCGGCCCCTTCTCGCGCCTGATTTCCTACAACCACGTCTTTGCCGACCTGGACACCCCGATGAACCGCCAAGGGTTCTCACTCGACGAAATCCGGATTGGCAACAACGTCTGGATCGGCGCCGGCGCCACGGTTCTGCCCGGCATCTCGATCGGTGACGGATCGATCGTCGCCGCCGGCGCGGTCGTCACTCGCTCTTGCCCCCCCAATTCGATTCTCGCGGGCGTGCCGGCACGGATTGTCCGTTCCAGGCAGTAGAACAATAATGAGCCCGGTCACCAAGAACATCCTGATTCATGAGGACGCCAAGCCCCTCATTCCCTTGCGCGCCGGCCTGTCTGCACTTGGCATACAATTACTGCCGGCCGCAGAGATGGCGCAGCTTTCCGACACCCGCCAGGTGCTGGGATATTTTGCCTGTTTCTATCGCAGCCTCTCACGACCAGCCGCCGCCTGGCTAAGACACCGGCAACTGGCCCGCGCCGGCATTCCTATCGTCACCTGGAACCGGGATGCGCCACACTACCTGAACTATCCGGCGTGGCGACTGACACTGGCCAGCAAGCTCCGGCTGACCGACATCTACGCGACCCACACCCTGATTGACGCGGACAAGTACGGCTTCGCCCCGACCACGCTCTATCTTGCCAACGCCGTCGAACCGGCGACCTATTCACCACCGGAGCCCGTTTCCGGCTTGTTCCCCCGGCTTCGCGACGAATCGACCTACGCGGTCGATGTCAGCTTTTTCGGCGGAATGAACGGGCAAGCTTACAAGGAAGACGCGGATCGGGCCGAGTTCTTCTCGGCATTGTCAAAGCGGCTCACCGAGGAAAAAATCTCGCATGTCTTCCGCGAAACCGGCGACATGACACCAAGCCAACAAATTGCCTTCATTCTTTCCTCGAAAATCAATCTGAATTACGGCGCACGCTGCGAATACAAGGCTCGCATCGCATCCGGCCTCCCGGAACGCTGCTTCGGCATTCCCGGCGTTGGCGGATTTCTTCTCTGCGACAAGAGAACTCACTCGCGTGACGATTTCGACATCGGGAAAAACTGGGCTGAATATGACGGAATCGACGACTGCGTCACCAAAATCAAGTACTGGCTGGCGCACTTCCAGTCGGCACGCGACATCGCCGAGCAATGCCAACAACATGTAATGCGTCAACATACCTACCAGCACCGCGCCGCCCGCTTGGTGAATGCGCTGATTGCCTGGCATGATTCAAGACCGGCGCTCAACGTCAATACCTGACCGCAAAGTAGACGGCATGATGACACTGATGGAAAAAATGGGGCTCCCCGGACTGTTCTTCCTGGTCTGCTTCGTCTATCCGATCCCGCATACGATCGCATTGCGCAACCTGATACTGGTGATTCTGGTCGGCGCGAGCCTGTTCTGCATCGCCAAGCGGCCGCGTCGACTCGACGCAATCGACTGGAGCATTTTTCGCCCGTCGGCCGGCCTGCTCATCGCACTCACGCTCTGGCTCTTGCTGCAAAGCGCGCTGATTTCGCCGCGGTCGGCCGAAGCACTTGAAATGTTCCGCGGCGACTGGCTCGTCGCCCTCGCAGTCGCGTTGGTCGCGATGGTGTCGACACTGACCGTCCGCGAGGTCGATCCCGACCGCCTCATTCTCGCACTAGTACTGGCACTGCTGGCACACATCATCCTGTTGTTCGGGTATCAGATCGCCGTGTGGCTTAGCACGGGCTATTTCCCCTGGCATAAGACGCCATTTGCGGAAAAGGATTACCACAGCATGCTGGCGACAATCCTGGCGGTGCTGTCTCTCGGCGATCTGGTCGCCCGCGCCATCAATTCTCGTCGGTGTTTCCCCTGCGCCTGGTATTGGGTCGTTGCTGTGCTGATGCTTTGCTGCACCGCCAACCTGACACTTTGGGCGCGTTCGGGAAACATCATCATCGCCGTCGAATTCGTCGTCTGCTGCGTCATTTTTGTCGCCCTGGCGCCAGCATCTGGTACCAAGAGGACCGCGCTCGTCATCACGCTGGTCGCTTTGCTCGGCATCGGCGGTTGGCTGAGCGTACACAGTGACTCACGCTGGAGCGGCCTTCAGGAAGCCGCCGAGATCGCATTCGATACAGAAAACCATCTCGCCTGGCGCGACAGCAAAACCTACCCGCGCCCATTGACGAAGGCGGGAGATCCCGTCGAGGAATCGGCCTATCTCAGGCTCGCCTGGGCCAAAGTCGGTGTCGAGCAAATCGCCCTTTACCCGCTGGGACTCGGCTACGGTCACAAAGCCCTCGGCTGGGCTGTCGAGCGCAGTTACGGGGTGTCAACCGGACTCGAAAGCAGCCACTCCGGCCTGATCGATTTTACCCTTGCGAACGGCATTCCCGGATTGGTGCTGTGGCTGGCGCTGACAGCAGCGCTCACCCTCGCAGGCTGGAGGGGATTCCGGCAATACGGATCCCCGGCAGGACTCATGCTGACGCTCAGTGTTATCGCCTATCTCGTCCGCTGCCTGCTCGACGGACATCTCTCGGGTTTCCGTCTCGAAATGTATGCTTTCTTCGTTGGAGTGTTGATCGTGCGACAACTGCAGGAGAGCTCACGATGCGACTGACCCAGATCAACCTGCAACCGCACTTCGGCGGTGGCGAGGTCTATACCGCCTTTCTGTCGCGGGCCTTCGACCGGCTCGGCATCGCGACGACGCTCTATGCACATCCCGACGCCGCCTTCTGGCACACGCTCGATCTGCCCACCTCGCTGCGCATCGAAACGGTTCCCGATGCCAAGGCGCTCGTCGCCGCGCTACCGCGGGCACCGCTCTGGTTGCTCAGCCACGGCCCTCAATTCGGGGAACTGCTTGCTGCCCGCGACGCACGCTGGCTGATCACCGCCATGGCCCATATGCCCCTGCAAGGGCGTAATCCGCGCAGCTTCGACGACCATGACATGGTGTTTCCGGTCTCCGAGTGGGTTCGCAGTGGCCTGATCGCGGTCGGCGCGCCAAGCTGGCATTCAGCGCTGTACGGTCTGGCCGCCCTAGACCCGCAACGCAACAACGCGACCGCAACGATCGTCAGGACATCGCGATACGACTGGGATCGGCGGAAATTCCGCGACCGTTTGCTCGGCACCCTCAACCCGCTGGTGCAACCCTTCATTCCCCCCCGCCCATTCACCCGACGTCCCGGCCTGACGCTCGGCATCGTCTCGCGGCTGACGCCGATCAAGCAATTCCCACAACTCTTCGACCGGCTGGCACCGGTGCTCGCCCGCTTTCCCTCGGTCAACCTCGAGATCTTCGGCAGCGGTGGCTACGCCTCGGTGCGCGATCTCGATGCCGCCCTGAAGCCGATTGCCGACCGCACGCGCTTCTGGGGACAACAACGCGACGTCCGCGCCGTCTACGCCCAACTCGACTACCTGCTGACCGGCCTGCCGGAAAAGGAAGCCCTCGGACTCAATGTCATCGAAGCCCAGGCCTGCGATCTGCCGGTGCTGGCGGTCAAGGCGCCGCCTTTTACGGAAACGGTGTGCGACGGTGTCACGGGTTATTTCTACCGCGATCCGCGCGAAGATGGCGGCGAAGATTTCGCGCACCTGATCGAGCGCTTGCTGACACAGGACATCAGACTCCATCCGGCAACTGCGCGCGACCATCTGGAGCGCTTTTCCTTCGACGCGTTTGTAGACCGCCTGCGTCCGATCGTCGCCTGGGCTGAAAATAGGCTGGCATCATGAAAATTCTGGTCATCCGCCGCGACAACATCGGCGACCTCGTCTGCACGACACCGCTGATCTCGGCATTACGGCGTCATTGGCCGGGCGCCCGCATCGAGACGCTCGTCAATAGTTACAATGCCCCGGTCCTTGCCGGCAACCCCGATCTCGACGCCGTCCACGCCTATCGCAAGGCCAAGCACCGCAACGCCGGCGAGTCGCAAATCGCCATCTGGATGGAAACGCTCGGCCTGATCCTGCGCTTGCGCCGGACCCGCTTCGATCTGATCGTCGTTGCCACCCCTGGCCCGCAACCGGGCGCCGTCAAGTTCGCCCGCTGGATCGGTGCCAAGACGATATTGGCGCATTCGGCGGCAGACAACGATACAGGCCACGAAAGCGAACGCGTCATGCGTCTGCTCCATCCGCTGGGCATCGACACGACACCGGGACCGCTGACGCTGCACGCTGACCCTGCGCTCGCACACGCTGTCACGCTGCCGCCCGCGCCCATCGCCAATGCACCCATCATCGGCCTGCACATCTCGGCACGAAAACCGTCGCAGCGCTGGCCGATCGAACGCTTCGCCGATCTCGCACATGCCCTGCACCAACGCGACGGGAGCCGGTTTCTGCTGTTCTGGTCGCCCGGCAACGACGATCATCCACAGCATCCCGGTGACGACCGGAAGGCCGCCAAGCTGATCGAGGCTTGCGTCGACCTGCCGTTCACCGCCTGCCCCACCCACCATCTCGAGGATCTGATTGCCGGACTGTCGCGTTGCGACCGCGTCATTTGTTCCGACGGCGGCGCCATGCACGTCGCCGCCGGACTCGGCAAGCCGATCGTCTGTTTCTTCGGCAATTCCGGACCCGAGCGCTGGCACCCCTGGGGCGTCCCCTACGAAGTATTGCAACCTGCCAGTCTCGATGTTGCCGACATCAGCGTCGATGATGCCTTGGCCGCCTGCCTGCGACTGGAGCTGCGCCTGGCCTCCGACCAGGCGCGGCGATAGCGGTTAAAATCCCGCCATGCTCAAGGACACCATTCCTCTCGACCGTCTCCGCCGCGTGCTGGTCGTCAAGCTGCGCCATCACGGCGACGTGCTGCTCAGTTCGCCGGTATTCTCGGTGCTGAAAGCACATGCGCCGCTGGCTGACATCGATGCGCTCGTCTACGCCGACACGGCCGACATGTTGTCGCAGCATCCGGCCATCGATCAATTACATGTCATCGACCCCCGCTGGAAGAAGTTGGGTCCTTGGGGTCACATCAGCGCCGAACTGCAACTGCTGCGCGCCCTGCGCGCCCGCCGCTACGACCTCGTCATTCATCTCACCAACCACCCGCGCGGTGCCTGGATTGCCCGCTGCTGCAGTGCGCGCTGGTCGGTCGCGCCGCGCACCGGCGGGCGCGGACGGTGGTGGCAAAACGCCTTCAGCCATTTCTACCCGACACCGCGCCACGCCCTGCGTCATACCGTTGAACTGAACCTCGACGCCCTGCGCCGACTCGGCATTCAGCCGACACCGGATTCCCGTCGGCTCTCGCTGGTTCCCGGCCCTGCCGCCGAAACCCGCGTCGACGCATTACTGCAGGAAATCGGCATCTCCCGGCAAGCCTTCATCCATCTGCACCCGGCCTCGCGTTGGTTCTTCAAGTGCTGGACCGTCGACAACATGGCCGCACTGGTCGATCGGCTACACGCCGCCGGCCATGCCGTCGTATTGTCCGCCGCGCCCGACGCCGAAGAGCGGCGCATGATCGAAGCGATCCAGGCAAAGGTCGCCACCCCGGCATTCAGCTTCGCCGGCCAGCTCTCGCTCAAGGAACTGGCGGCGCTGGCCGCCCGCGCACGACTGTTCATCGGTGTCGACTCGGCGCCCATGCACATCGCCGCGGCCATGGGGACGCCGGTCGTCGCGTTGTTCGGTCCCTCGGGCGACAAGGAATGGGGGCCGTGGGGCGTGCCGCACCGGGTTGTCGCCAGCACGTCCCATCCATGCCGCCCTTGTGGCCTGGACGGCTGCGCCGGCAGCAAGGTCAGCGACTGTCTGGTGACATTGCCGCTGACGCAGGTCTGGCAGGCCGTCGAGGAATTGCTGTCTGCATGAATACCACCGAACGCCCGCTTCGCCTTGCGCTCGTGCGTCAGCGCTACAACCCGTTCGGCGGCGCCGAGCGTTTCATCGAACGCGCGCTCGGCGCGCTCGTGCGCGAGGGTGCGGAGATCACGCTGATCACGCGCGACTGGAGCGGCGCGCCACGCGAAGGTTTCCGTCAACAACGCTGCGACCCTGGGTATTCCAAACTCTTCGGTGGCCGCGCCGCGCGCGACCGCAGCTTCGCCAAATGCGCGCAGCGTGAGATGCGCAACGGCGACTATGACATCACCCAGTCGCACGAACGCATCCCCGGCTGCATGATTTTCCGCGCCGGCGACGGCGTCCACGCCGCCTGGCTCGATCACCGCGGCCGCGACCAGTCGCCGCTGGCCCGTTATGCCACACGACTCGCCCCCTTTCACCGTTTCATCCTCGCGCAGGAAGCGGCGATGCTCGCCGCCCCGGAATTGCGTGCCGTCATCTGCAACTCGGTGATGGTCCGCGAGGAGATGCGCCAGTATTACGACGTCCCCGAAAGCAAGCTGGTCGTCATCGAAAACGGCATCGACCTCGACCAGTACCATCCGCGCGTCGCCGACCTCTGGCGGGTAAAGCAGCGCGAGGCGCTCGGACTCGATCCGGACGGCCCGGTCTTCCTCTACGTCGGCAGCGGCTTCGCCCGCAAAGGTGTGCCGCAGCTCATCGAAGCGCTGGCGCGCTGCCGCCATCGGCACAGCCGCCTCGTCATCGTCGGCGAAGACCGTCACGCCGCCGCCTACCGCACGCAGGCCGCCCGCCTCGGCCTTGATGCACGCATCATTTTCGCCGGGCCACAGAAAGACGTCCTGCCGTATTACGGCATGGCCGATGCTTTTGTCCTGCCGACACGCTACGACCCGATGCCGAACGCCGCCCTTGAAGCGCTCGCCTGCGGATTGCCGACGATCACCTCGACGACTTGCGGCATCGCCGCCCGCATCCGCGACGGCGAGAATGGCTTCGTCGGCGATGCGCTCGACATCGACCGGCTCGCCGCCCATCTCGACATCCTCAGCGCCCCGGGCCAAGCCGACGGCATGCGTGCGGCGGCGCGCGCCGCTGTGGCTGACCTCGGTCTCGGCCACATGGCCGACGAACTGCTGAACCTTTACCGCCGCCTGCGCTAGAATCGCGTATTGATTTTTTCCCCCTTGAAGACCTCTCCATGAAAATCACCCTCATCGGCACCGGCTATGTCGGCCTGGTCACGGGCACCTGTCTCGCGGAAGTCGGCAACGACGTCCTCTGCCTCGACGTCGATCCGCGCAAGATCGACCTGCTCAAGTCGGGCGGCATCCCGATCTTCGAACCCGGTCTCGACGACCTCGTCCGGCGCAACGTCGCGGCCGGCCGCCTGCAGTTCACCACCGACATCGAGGCCGCCGTGCATTTCGGCGACATCCAGTTCATCGCCGTCGGCACGCCCCCCGACGAAGACGGTTCTGCCGACCTGCAATACGTCACCGCGGCAGCCCGTAACATCGGACGCCACATGACCGGCTACAAACTCGTCGTCGACAAATCGACCGTCCCGGTCGGCACCGCCGACCGCGTCCGCGCCGCCATTCGCGAAGAACTCGGCAGCCGCGGCGTCGATATCGACTTCTCGGTCGCCTCGAACCCCGAATTCCTCAAGGAAGGCGCGGCCATCGAGGACTTCATGAAGCCCGATCGCATCGTCATCGGCACCGACAACGAACAAGCCACGCAACTGCTGCGTCGTCTCTACGCACCGTTCCAGCGCAACCACGAACGCCTCGTGACCATGGACATCCGCTCGGCCGAACTGACCAAGTACGCCGCCAACGCGATGCTGGCCACACGCATTTCCTTCATGAACGAACTCGCCGTCCTGGCCGAGAAGCTCGGCGCCGACATCGAACTCGTGCGCCAGGGCATCGGTTCCGACCCCCGCATCGGCTACCACTTCCTTTACGCCGGTTGCGGCTATGGTGGCTCGTGCTTCCCGAAGGACGTCCAGGCGCTGCGCCGGACGGCAGAAGAAAGCGGCGCGCCGTTGCGCGTCCTCAACGCGGTCGAAGAGGCCAACGAAGCTCAGAAGAGCGTGTTGATCACCAAGCTCAAGGCGCGCTTCGGCGAAGCCCTGGCTGGACGCCGCTTCGCGCTCTGGGGGCTGGCCTTCAAGCCCAACACCGACGACATGCGCGAGGCGCCGAGCCGCGTCATGATGGAAGCACTCTGGGCGATGGGCGCCAGCGTCACCGCCTATGACCCGGCGGCGATGGAGGAAACGCATCGCATCTACGGCGACCGCCCCGATCTCACGCTCGTCGACACGCCGATGAAAGCCCTCGCCGATGCCGACGCGCTGCTCATCGTCACCGAGTGGAAAGCGTTCCGCAGTCCCGATTTCGCCGCCATGAAATCGCTGCTCAAGGCGCCGGTCATTTTCGACGGTCGCAACCTGTACGACCCGGCGACGATCCAGCGCGAAGGCTTCGAGTACTACCCGATCGGACGCCGCGTCTGAAGCCTCCCGCGCACAGCGGCACCCCGCTCGGGGTGCCGTTCGCCGCGACGATAACCGCCGCCAGCGCAGGGCGCTCTTAGGCGGTTTTCTCGCCCGCTCCCGGTGGCGGCTCGGCCCCCGCCGGCCGCTTGTAGCGGTTATAGCCCCAGAGATATTGCGCCGGACATTGACGAATCAGCGCCTCGATCTCGTGACTGATCTGTTGCGCACGATTTTCGGTCGATCCGGCCAACGCTTGCCGCGGCGCTTGCAAGTGAAAATGGAATCCTGCCCCCGCCGGCAAACGTTCGACCCAGAGCATGATGACGGCGGCACCGCTTTCGCTCAACCGTGCCGCCAGCGTCATGGTGTAAGCCGGCTTGCCAAAAAAATCGACCCAAAGCCCTTCTCCGACTTTCGGCGCCTGGTCAGGCAGCATACCGACGGCCTCGCCCCTTTTTAACGCCTTGAGCAAGGTCCTCACGCCGGAAAGATCGGCAGTCGCGATCTGCAAGCCATCCCGCTTCCGCCCGGTCTCGATCAGCATCTGCATCCAGCGCCGCTTCGGCGGCCGGTACATGACCGTAATCGGCGCATACCTGGAAAGATAATGACTGATGATCTCGTAGCATCCCAAATGCGGCGTCAGATAAAGAATGCCTTTTCCCTCGCGCATCGCCTGCTCGGCGAGTTCCCAGCCGGTAATTTTCACCACACGCTGGATGACTTCATCCTGCGGACGCAGCCAGATCTTCGGCAACTCCATGGCCTGGCGACCGGCATGGGCGATGGCGGACGAACGAATTTTTCGCGCCGCCGTTTCCCCCAACGCCAAGGTCAGATTCTCGTCCAGATGGCGGCGATAAGTCGGCGACAGCGCCCAGATCAACCCGCCGAGACCGGCCCCCAGCGCATGCAGCCAGGACAAGGGGGCATAACTCAACACACGAAATAGAAAGATCACGAAAACCTCTGCAACGATCCGGTTTGACCCGACATTCACGAGAAACTACAATTATCCCATTCGCCGAGTTAATCAGGACAACTTGCGGGGCGAACGAAATCGGAAAACCGGTTTCAAAATACTGCTAAAGCGTCGTCTGCTCGAACCCCGGAGCCGGCAACGCCAGCCGACCGGGGTTTTCATTTGGAGCAGAAGCACATGTCGCACGAGTATCTTTTTACTTCCGAATCGGTATCCGAAGGCCATCCCGACAAAGTCGCCGACCAGATTTCCGACTCGGTGCTCGACGCCATCCTGGCCGAAGACCCGAAAGGTCGCGTCGCCTGCGAGACGCTGGTATCGACCGGCCTCGTCGTCATCTCCGGCGAGATCACCACCAAGGCACACATCAACTATCGTGAAATCGCCCAGGAGACCGTCCGCCGCATCGGCTACAACGACTCCGAGATCGGCTTCGACTATAAGAGCTGCGCCGTGCTCGCCGCCATCAACCGCCAGTCGCCCGACATCGCGCAGGGCGTCAATGAAGGTCAGGGCATCGACCTCGATCAGGGTGCCGGCGACCAGGGCCTGATGTTCGGCTACGCCTGCAACGAAACGCCGACCCTGATGCCGCTGCCGATCTATTACGCGCATCGTTTGATGGAGCGCCAGGCTGAAGTACGCCGCGACGGCCGCCTGCCCTGGCTGCGCCCGGATGCCAAGAGCCAGCTGACGGTCAAGTACGTCGACAACAAGCCGGTCGCGATCGACACCGTCGTGCTCTCCACCCAGCATGGCCCGGACGTCTCGCACGCACAGATTTCGGAAGCCGTGATCGAAGAAATCATCAAGCCGGTCCTCCCGAAGGAACTGATCTCCGCTGAAACGCGTTACCTCGTCAACCCGACCGGTCGTTTCGTCGTCGGCGGACCACACGGCGACTGCGGCCTGACCGGGCGCAAGATCATCGTTGACAGCTACGGCGGCATGGCACGTCACGGCGGCGGCGCTTTCTCGGGCAAGGATCCGTCAAAGGTCGACCGCTCGGCCGCCTATGCGGCGCGTTACGTTGCCAAGAACGTCGTTGCCGCCGGCCTTGCCGACCGCTGCGAAGTGCAGATCGCCTACGCGATCGGCGTCGCCAAGCCGGTCTCGTTGATGGTCGACACCTTCGGCACGGGCAAGATCGCCGACACGAAGATCGTCGAACTCATCGGCAAGCACTTCGACCTGCGTCCCAAGGGCATCATCCAGTCGCTCAACCTGCTGCGCCCGATCTACGCCAAGACGGCAGCCTACGGCCACTTCGGTCGCGACGAGCCGGAGTTCACCTGGGAAGCAACCGACAAGGCCGCCGCACTGCGCGCCGACGCCGGTCTGTAATCTACCGGAACCGGGCCGATCGGCAGCGATACCGACCGGCCCGCAAGAAAAGGAAGTCTTCAACAAGAATGCGCTGGCATTGGAATGCCAGCGCATTTTTCATCCTTCCCACCGGAGCAACGCGGACCGAAGGATCGGATTTCGGTGTAGACTCGCGACAAAACGGCCTTTCCCTATAGCCAATGCTTAAGAAAATCAGCGTCGAACAACTGACTCTCGGAATGCATATCAAGGAGTTCTGCGGCTCCTGGATGGAACATCCGTTCTGGCGCACGTCGTTCGTCGTCAGCGATCCCGACGATCTGAAAACCATTCGGACCAGCAGCATCAAGGAAGTCTGGATCGATTGCCGCAAAGGTCTCGACGTTGCGCCGGACATCCCGACCATCTCCGTCGCCGAGACCGAAGCTCAGGTAGACGCCGAACTCAACCAGGCCGCACAGGCCCAACGGCAGATCGCCCCCGTACCGATTGCCGCCGAAATCGAGCGCGCCACCAAGATCTGCGCCCAGGCCAAGCGTGCCGTCACCTCGATGTTCCAGGAAGCGCGCATGGGCAAGGCGGTCAATGCCGCCGGCGCACAACAACTGGTCGAGGAGATTTCCGATTCGGTCAGTCGCAACCCCGGCGCGCTGATCAGCCTGGCGCGCCTGAAAACCGCCGATGATTACACCTACATGCACTCCGTTGCCGTCTGCGCGCTGATGATCGCGCTGGCCCGGCAACTCGGGCTGGATGCGCAAGAAACCCGTTCGGCCGGTATCGCAGGCCTGCTGCACGACCTCGGCAAAGCGATGATGCCGATGGAAGTGCTGAACAAACCCGGAAAACTGACCGACGAGGAATTCGCCATCATCAAGCGCCATCCGCTCGAAGGCCATCGCTTGCTCAACGGTAGCGGCGCCGACACGATGGCCTTCGACGTCGTTCTGCACCACCACGAAAAAACCGACGGTTCGGGCTACCCCAAGGGCCTGAAGGACGCCGAGATCAGCCTGTACGCCAAGATGGGGGCAGTCTGCGACGTCTATGACGCCATCACCTCAAACCGGCCGTACAAAGCGGGCTGGGACCCCGCCGAATCACTGCGAAAAATGGCGGAATGGGCCAACGGCCACTTTGACCAGCGTGTTTTCCAGGCATTCGTCAAGAGCCTCGGCATCTACCCGATCGGTTCGCTCGTCAAGCTCGACTCCGGCCGACTGGGCATCGTCATTGAACAGTCCGAGAAATCGCTGCTCAGCCCGAGAGTCAAGATCTTCTACTCGACGCGTTCGCACGCGCGCATTCCGCCCGAAGTTGTCGACCTGTCCCGGCCCAACTGCATGGAAAAGATCGCCAACCGCGAAGACCCGGCCAAATGGAATTTCCCGGACCTCAACGAGCTTTGGTCATCGCCGAGCAATAACTGAGTGCCCCGGTCGACAACTCGGCCCGACACATCCTTCGGTCCGCAGACAGCGCAACGACAACCGAAAAGAGCGAACTAGTTCATTTTGCAGTGAAGCAAACCCGTGTAGAAGGAGGCACTGCAACCTCACCACGGAGTTCGACATGCAAAGTTTCCGCCGTCCGATGCCCGACTTGGGTTTCTCTCTCATTGAAATGGCGATCGTGCTCGTCATCATCGGCCTGCTGCTCAGCGGCATCCTGAAAGGGCAGGAGTTGATCGACAGCACCAAGGCAAAAGCCCTGGGCAACGATTTCCGCACGATTCCGCTGCTTCTTTACAGCTATCAGGACAAATTCCGCGCCATTCCCGGCGACGATCCCGGTGCCCGGGCGCATCTGGGCGCCACCGCCGGCCTGCTCACGCCGACGCCCGAAACCCTCGGCAACGGACGCATCGAGGGCCTCTACAACTCGAGCGCGGCCACCGACGAGTCGCTGGCATTCTGGCAGCATATTCGCCTCGCCAATCTCGCGAGCGGCCCGATCGATTTTTCGACAGCGACAGCGCTGCCGCGCAATACCCAAGGCGGCCGCCTCGGCATACAGAGCGCGACGCCGATCGTCGGCATGACCGGCGCGTTTTTCGCCTGTTCCGACGCGATCCCGGGAAAACTCGCCAAACAGATCGATATCGCCCTCGATGACGGCGCCACCGACAACGGTTCCGTCCGCACCATGACAACTGGCTACAACGGTGCGGAAAAACGGGGCGAACCCACCGAGAGCATCGCCAACGAAACGCCCTACACTGTCTGCGCGGCATTCTGAACCACCTGGCCGCCCCTGCCGAACTGTTCGGACAGCGCGTGGCGTTCAGGCCGGAGGGTGGCTTCTGATATACTTGGCCGATTCTACCGAACGTCGCCCATGAATCCGATCCGCCCCTCATACCAAGCGCTCGACCTTGCCCGGCAGGTGCTTCGCATCGAAGGCGAGGCCGTACTGGCGCTGACGAGCCGTCTTGACGACACCTTCCTGTGCGCCCTGGAACTCATCCTGAACAGCCGCGGGCGCGTCATCGTCAGTGGCATCGGCAAGTCCGGACACGTCGGCCGAAAAATCGCCGCGACGCTGGCCAGCACTGGCACGCCGGCCTTCTTCGTTCACCCCGCCGAGGCCAGCCACGGGGACTTGGGCATGATCACCGGCGAAGATGTCGTCATCGCCATTTCCAACTCGGGCGAGAGCGACGAATTGCTCAACATCCTGCCGGCTATCAAGCGCCAGGGGGCCAAGCTCATCGCCATGACCGGCAATTCTGCGTCGACACTGGCACGGGATGCCGACGCCCATCTCGACGCCGGCGTTGCCCAGGAAGCCTGCCCGCTCAACCTGGCGCCGACCGCGAGCACGACGGCCGCACTGGCAATGGGCGATGCCATCGCCGTTGCCCTTCTCGACGCTCGCGGCTTCGATGCCGAGGATTTCGCGCGCTCGCATCCCGGCGGCTCGCTCGGCCGGCGCCAACTCAAGATCATCCGCGTCCGCGAAGTCATGCGCACCGGCGAAGCGATCCCAGTCGTACCGCCCGAGGCAAACGTCGCTGCCTGTGTCTGCGAAATCACCCGCGGCACCATCGGCATGACGGTCGTCGTTTCGACCGAACGCCAGGTGCTTGGCATCTTCACCGACGGCGACCTGCGCCGCGCCGTGCTCAAGCATCCGGATCTTCATGGCCTCGTCGCCCGCGACATCATGACCGCCAAACCGCGGGTCATGCATCCGGACAAGCTGGTAGACGAAGCCGTCGAGATGATGGAGCGCTTCAAGATCAATCAGATCCCGGTCGTCGACGACGACGGCATCCTCGTCGGCGCACTCAACATGCACGACCTTTTCCAGGCCAAGGCCATTTGATGAAAGTTCAGGACACGGCGCGCGACCGGGCGTCGCGCATCAAGCTGATGGTATTCGACGTCGACGGCGTGCTCACCGACGCCTCGCTCTACATCACCGACGCCGGCGACGAGATCAAGGTATTCAACACGCGCGACGGTCATGGCATGCGCATGCTGCAGAACGCCGGCATCCGGCTGGCGATCATCACCGGACGGCGCGCACGCTGCGTCGAAGTGCGCATGCAGAACCTCAACATCGACCTCGTCTATCAGGGCGTGTCAAACAAGCTCGAGTGCCTCCGCACCCTGCTCGCAGAACAAGGCCTGACGCCGGAAGAAGCCGGCTTCATGGGCGATGACGTCATCGACCTGCAGGCAATGGCGCTGTGCGGCTTCTCGGCCGCGCCCGAAGACGCCCACCGGTTGGTCGCGCAACAGGCCACGCTGGTCGTCGACCGTCCCGGCGGCCGCGGCGCTGCACGCGAAGTGTGCGAATTCATCCTCGAAGCCCAGGGCAAGCTCGACGAGAGCTTCTCCGGCTACTTGCTGGCGACCGGACAATGAAGCACTGGGGCAGCGCACTCTTTCCGCTGACGCTGCTGGGCGCCCTGGCAGCGCTGACCTTCTGGCTGCGTTATGCCACCGAGCTACCGGAAATCCGTCATGACGGCAAACACCGCCACGACCCCGACTTCATCGTCAGCGACGCGACGCTACGCAAGATCGGCCCGTCCGGCACGCTCGCCTACACGCTGAAAGCCGCCGAGATCCACCACTATCCGGACGACGGCAGCAGTGACCTGATCAAGCCGGACCTCGTCTATCTGAGCGCCAAAGGACCGACGATCACGACGAAAGCCGACACCGCCCACGCCAGCGACGACAACGAACGCGTCGATCTCTATGGCAACGTGCGCATCGAGCGTTCGGCAACGAAGAAGGACCCGGCAACGGTCGGCACCATGGCCGAACTCACCGTGTTCCCCAACGACGAAAAAGCCTTCACCCGCAGCCCGGTACGCATCACGCAAGGCGAATCCTGGGTGACCGGCACCGGCCTGCAGATGGACTACCGGATGCAGACCTACGTTCTCGAATCGAAAGCGCGCGCCCTCCTGGAAAGCCGCCACGCGAAGAAATAGACACCATGACGACAACATTCCTCCGCCTGACCGTCGCCTGCCTGCTGACCGCCCTCGCCTTGCCGGCGATGGCCGAAAAGGCCGACCGAGAAAAGCCGATCAACATCGAGGCCGACCGGGTCAGCCTTGACGACATCGCCAAGGTCCAGATCTTCGAAGGCAACGTCGTGCTGATTCAGGGCACACTGCAACTGCGCACCAACCGACTGGTGGTCACGCAGGATGCCGACGGCTTCCAGAAAGGCGTCGCCACCGGCGGCGCGCGCGGCCTTGCCTATTTCCGCCAGAAGCGCGAGGGCAAGGACGACTATATCGAAGGCGAAGCCGAGCGTATCGAACACGACGCACGCGAGGAACACACCCAGTTCTTCATCCGCGCCTGGGTCAAGAACGGCGATGACGAAGTCAAGGGACAGTACATCTCCTACAACGCGCTGACCGAGAAATACCTGGTCACGACCGGCAGCGGCGAGCAACGCAGCGCCGTCGGCACGCAGCAGGCGCGGGTTCGCGCCATCATCCAGCCGAAGAAGAAAGGCGAGGAAACGCCCGACAAGACGGCGCCGCTGAGCCTGCGTCCGTCGGATACCGTCCGCCCCTGATCGGGCGAGAACCGGCGCGGCCTCAGCCGCGCCAGCGCCAGGTGATGTCGCGCCGCTCGACCTCCTGACGGATCTCTTCGAGCGCCCGGTCGACGAGTTCGCCGTCGCCCTCGACCCCCAACTCCAGGTGCCGACGCTGCCCATCCTCACCGATCGACGGCAGGCTATAGAGGCGCAACGACGGGTAGTCGGCGACGATGCGTTCCATCAGATCGAGCAAACCGCTCTCCACCGCCCGGTCGCCAGTCAACAGGAAGGCTTTGTCGACGAGCGGCTTCCGGTTGAACAGGTGCGAATAGTAGGTATCGAGCACCCACTCGGCCATCGGATGCGCCATCTGCGGAAAACCTGGCAGGAAGTGATGATCGCGGATGCGAAAGCCGGGAATGCGGTTGAACGGATTCGGGATCGTCTCGACGCCGCGCGGAAAAACGCCGAGCAGCAAGCGGTTGGCGGTGATCTGGTCGCCGAAGCGCGCGCGAATTTCGCGCTCGGCATCCGGATGCAGGACGAGGTCGACGCCGAGTGCTTCGGCCGCTGCCTGGCGCGTGTGGTCGTCGGGCGTGTTGCCGATGCCGCCGAAGCTGAAGACGACGTCGCCGGCCTCGAAACTACGGCGCAAGGCCGCGGCCAGGCGCGGACGTTCGTCGCCCATGTACTCGACCCAGGACAAGCGCAGTCCGCGCGCCGCCAGCAAGGCCGCCAGCTTGGCAAAATGCGCGTCCTGGCGTTTACCCGACAGGATTTCGTCACCGATGATCAAAGCACCAAAGTTCATGCGTTCTCCCGATTGAATTCGATGGCCGTCGGCGCGCTGCGCAAGCGGCGCAAGGCCTCGAGACAGGTATGAATATACGCCAGCGCCGCCAGCGATGGCGCCAGCAGGCCGAGGACGGGCACGTGCGACAGCACCGCCATGAACAACCCGAGGCCGAACAGCGCACCGGCATGGCGACGCCGCAGTTCCTGCCATTCGGCCGGCGTCGCATGCAGGGACAGCGCGTCGTAGGCGAAAGTTCGGCGGTTGAGCCAGGCCATCCAGAAGAGCGGCAGGAACAAACCCGCCCCCGGGATCAACCAGAGCGGCAGCGTCAGCACACCGCCGAGCAGGAAGAGCAGCGCCGCCCACAGGCTATTGGCAGTCGAAGCGAGCGCGCTGTCCTTGCCGCGCCGTTCGACATCGGCATAATCGCCGGACGACAGGAGGTCGAGCAGGCGCGGCATCACCAGGATGCCGGCCAGCACGACGGCGACCAGATACGCGGCCGAGAGGAGCAGCAGCCAGCCGCCGAGCGAGGCCAACAGATGCGCGAGCGCCAGCGCGCCCCAGGACGCGATCCAGCGCACCGGCGGCTCATCGAGCAGGAAGGCGACCAACTGATCGAGCAGGAAGAAGGAAAGACCGGCCATGACGACCAAGGCCAGCACCGCTGGCACCAGCAACTCGCGCCAGACGCGCAGACGCCCGAGCGAGCCGACGCTGCGGGCGAGCGCCAGCAAGAGGATATTCATAAAGCCTCCCACATCTTCTGCAGGCGCTTCACCGACACCGGCGCCGGCGTGCGCAATTCCTGAGCGAAAAGCTGCACGCGCAACTCTTCCAGCAGCCAGCGGAACTGTTCGACCTGCGGATTCATGACGCCCTGCTTGGCGAGGACGATGGCGCGCCGCTCGTAGTTCGTCCATAGCGGTGCGTACTCGGCAAGCAGCGAGGCATCGCGCGAGGGATTGGCGCGGAGCTTGTCGAGCCGCATCGACACCGCTTTCAAATAACGCGGCAGATGCTGGAGACGTTCGAACGGCGTCTCGGCGACAAAGCGCTTGCCAACGAGCCTTCCGAGCTGTTTTTCGATGTCCTGCACCGCCGCCGCATGTGCCTTGAAGGCCGGCAGTTTCTTCTGTACCGCCTGCCATTCGGTGAGGATCAGCCCGACCAGCCGGCAGATTTCCTGCGCGATCAACCCGAGACGGGGCTTGGCTTCGCTGCAGCGCTGCCGGAACGCCGCCGCGTCGGTCGGCCACGGCTCAATCAGGCAGGCGCGACGCAGCACGACATCGAGCAACTGGTTACGCAGGTCTTCCTGCGAGCCGAGCGTCATGAACTGCATCGCCATCTGCGTCAGTCCCGGCAGATTCTTTTCGAAATACTTGAGCTGCTCGCGGAACTGCAGCTTGAACAAGCGCAACAAGCCAGCGCCATGGACCGTCTGGGCCTCCTCGAGCGAGTCGAAGACGCATAACGAGACCGAATCGCCGTCGTCCGACAGCCCCGGATAACCGACGATGCGCTGGCCGCCGACATCGACCTCCATGAGCTCGGGCAATTCGCCGAAGTTCCAGTCGGTCATGCCGGCGTATTCGGCCGGCGTTTCGTGCAGCTCGGAGAATTCCTGCTTGGCCTGCCCGCCCCATTCTCCGCGCAGTTCGGCAAGATTACGGCTCATGCCGAGCTGGCGGCCATGCTCATCGACGAGCCGGAAATTGAACGAGAAATGCGCCGGAATCGCATCGGGCCGGAAAGCGTCCGGCGTGATCTCCCAGCCTCGGGCATTGAGGCCGCGCGACTGCAGGATGTAGTGGATCAACGCCGGAATCAGCGCCTTGTCGGAGGGCGGCACCGCCGCGACAAAGTCGGCGGCGAAATCGGGCACGGGCACGAGCTTTGAACGGATTTTCTGCGGCAGCGTCTTGACGAGCTGCACGACCTTTTCCTTGAGCAAGCCCGGCACCAGCCACTCGCTGCGGGCGGCAGGAATCTGGTTGAGCTGGGCGAGCGGCACGGTGATTGTGACGCCGTCCTTCGGCGATCCCGGCTCAAACTGATAGCTCAAATCGAAATCGACGCCGCCGAGCCGGATCGTGTGCGGAAAGGCCTCGGTCGTCACGCCCGCCGCCTCGTGGCGCATCAGGTCTTCGCGTTTGAGGTGAAGCAGCTTCGGTGTGGCGCGCTCGGCTTCCTTGCGCCACTTGTCGAAGTCGGCACCGTTGGTGATGCCCTCGGGAATGATGCGGTCATAGAAGGCGACGATCAGCTCGTCATCGACCAGCACGTCGGGGCGCCGCGACTTGTGCTCGAGCGTCTCGATGTCGAGCATCAACTGATGGTTGTGCGTGTAGAACGCCCAGCGTTTGGCATATTCCTCGGCGATCTCGCCGCCGACCAAGCCTTCGCGAATGAACAGTTCGCGCGCCTCGGCCGGATTCATCGGCCCGTAATTGACGCGCTTCTTCGGATTGACGACGATGCCATACAGCGTCGACCGCTCGAAGGCGATCGCCTGCATCGCCTTCTTCTCCCAGTGCGGATCGAAGTGGCTGCGCTTGATCAGGTGCGCCCCCACCTGTTCGAGCCACTCCGGCTCGATGCGCGCGACACAGCGGGCAAAGAGTTTGGTCGTCTCGGTGATCTCGGCGGCAGCGACCCATTTACCGGCTTTCTTGGCCAGCGTCGAACCCGGATGAATCAGGAACTTGATGCCGCGCGCGCCGAGATAATGGCCGGAATCCTCCGACTTGCAGCCGATATTGCCGAGCAGGCCCGACAGCAGCGCCCGATGGATCGCGTCGTAGTTCGCCGGAATCTGGTTTATCCTGCCGCCGGGCCGTCCCAAGGCAGGATCATCGTCGTCTTGCGAGTCTTGCGAGCGGGTGGGCGCCCCCTTCCCCGGGAAGGGGGGTGGGGGGCTGGCTTTTATTTTCCAGCCGTGCTCGGTCGCCACCGCATGCAGTTGCGTGTGGATGTCATGCCATTCGCGCATGCGCAGCGCCGAGAGGAAATTGGCGTGACAGGCCTGCACCAGCTTGCGCTGCGATTTCTTGTGTTCGAGCTCGCCTTCGTACCACTGCCAGAGCTTGAGCCAGGACAGGAATTCCGACTTCTCGTCGGCGAATTTCTTGTGCGCAGCATCGGCCGTGCCCTGCTTTTCCTGCGGCCGCTCGCGCGGGTCCTGGACGGTCAGCGCGGCGGCGATGATCAGCATTTCGTTGAGACAGCCCTCGTCGCGCGCGGCGACGATCATGCGCGCCACGCGCGGATCGAGCGGCAGCTTGGCGAGTTCCTGGCCGACCGGGGTGAGCGCCCGCTCCTCGGTGACGGCCCCCAGTTCCTGCAACAACTGGTAGCCGTCGTTGATCGCCTTGGGCGGCGGCGCTTCGAGGAAGGGGAAAGACTCGACATCGCCGAGGCGCAGCGATTTCATGCGCAGGATGACACCAGCCAACGATGAGCGCAGGATTTCCGGATCGGCATAGGCCGGCCGCCGGGCGAAATCCTCTTCGTCATACAAGCGGATGCAGACGCCTGCCGAAACGCGTCCACAGCGCCCGGCGCGCTGGTTGGCCGAGGCCTGCGCGATCTTCTCGACCTGCAACTGCTCGACCTTGTTGCGGTAGGAATAGCGCTTGATGCGCGCCAGGCCCGTATCGACGACGTAGCGGATGCCCGGCACCGTCAGCGAGGTCTCGGCAACGTTGGTCGCCAGGACGATGCGCCGTCCCTGGTGCGGCCGGAAAATGCGCGACTGTTCCTCGGCCGAGAGGCGGGCGAAGAGCGGCAGGATCTCGGTACTCGCGCCGCCGCGCCCGAAAGTGTGCTTTCTCAGCGCTTCGGCCGCCTCACGGATTTCGCGCTCGCCCGGCAGGAAAACGAGGATGTCGCCCGGCCCGATGCGATTCAATTCGTCGCAGGCATCGACGATCGCGTCATAAAGATCGCGCTCGTCTTCGTCCTCGGCTTCCTCGGCCTGCACCGGCCGGTAGCGGATGTCGACCGGATAGAGCCGCCCGGACACCTCGATCACCGGCGCTTGGTTGAAATGCTGCGCGAAGCGCTCGGCATCGATCGTCGCCGAGGTGATGATCAGCTTGAGATCGGGGCGCTTCGGCAACAACTGCTTGAGATAGCCGAGCAGGAAGTCGATGTTGAGGCTGCGCTCATGCGCCTCGTCGATAATCAGGGTGTCATAGTTGAGCAACCACGGATCGCCCTGCGTCTCGGCCAGCAGGATGCCGTCGGTCATCAACTTGACGTAGGACTGCGGCGAGGTGCGATCGGTGAAGCGGATCTTGTAGCCGACATGACGTCCGAGTTCGCTCTCGAGTTCCTGCGCGATGCGCGCCGCCGTCGAACGCGCGGCGATACGGCGCGGTTGCGTGTGGCCGATCAGGCCGGTAGTTCCGCGCCCGAGTTCGAGGCAGATCTTCGGCAACTGCGTCGTCTTGCCCGAGCCGGTCTCGCCGCAGACGATGACCACCTGATGCTTGGCAATCAGCGCGGCGATTTCGGCGCGGCGCTCGTTGACCGGCAGTTCGGCCGGAAATTTCGGTGTCGGCAGGTTCTCGCGACGCACCGCCACCGCCGCCCGCGACTTTTCGATCAGTTTCTCAAAATCCGCCTGCAACGCATCACGCTTGGCGCCGAAGAGATGGCGCAGGTCGCGCGCCATCGAACGCAGACGGCGCTGGTCGGTGGCAAGGCAATCATCGAATTCTGAACGGGCGGATCTGGAGTTCACGGCAACGGGGGCGACAAGGCGAGGAAAACGGGCGGGGCTGCGATTTTACCGCAGCACGCGCCTTGCAGCCCCATCCGGCGCAGGATGCAACGCAATCCAACGGTTGATGGTGAACACCCCCTAGGACTCGTCGAGGCTGCGCAAGGCCATCAGCACCGGCGAATCGAATTCGCGTCGCGCCAGCACCACCGCAATCACCGCCGTCGCACCGATAAAGGCCCAGGCCGACACCATCCACGACATCACCGCCATGCCGAAGTAATAGGCGCGGAGACCACGGTTGAAATCGTTTCCGGCACAGGTGTTGACCGCCGCGAATTTGCGCGCGTAATACTCGACCTCGGCTTCGGCGACCTCGTGCGGCACCGAGCCGACGGTGATCGAGAGCAGGTTGAACTGGCGCAGCGACCAGGTGAATTTGAAATAGGCGACGACGAAGACGCTGATCAGGATCAGCAGCTTGATCTCGACCGCCTCGCGCGACAACACGCGCGGCGAGAACGGCAGTTCGGAGGCGGTGGCGATCAACTGATCGAGCGCGCCCAGCGCCGCGAACAGCGCGCCGATGATGTAGATCGAAGTATTCGCATAGAAGGACAGGCTTTGCAGCAGGTTGGCGATCAGCGAGCTGTCGAGAATGCGGTTCTCGCGTCGCACCATCGAGCCCCCCCAGGCCAGTCGCTGCTTGTGCGTTTCCTCCTGCAGCCGCGCCTTACCCAGCCAGCCGCGGTCCACGACGAGTTCAAAGCCGAGCCAGCACACCAGGAACCAGACGAGTCCGATCCAGTCGAGCCGCGACAGCTTGGCCAAAACATCAAGGAAGGACATGATCACACGCTCCGACAAGACCGGGGAATTCCGTATTATCGCGGAATCGGGCATCGCCATCACCACACCCCTGGCCATGACGGTAAAATATGCGTCCCTGCGCGCGCCGACACGACCATGCTTTCCGCCATACTCTGGGACAACGACGGCGTTCTCGTCGACACCGAACACTATTACTTCGAAGCCAATCGCATCTACCTGCGCCGCCACGGCATCGAACTGACTGAAGAACAATTCTGCCGCTGGTATCTCTGCGAAAGCCGCGGCGCCTGGCACCTGCTCGACGCGAACGCCAGCCGGGCGCAGATCGACCACTGGCGCAACGAACGCAACGTCATCCACCTGCAATTGCTCGAAGAAGCCGGATCGCTGCTGACGCCCGGCATCGAAGCCCTGCTCGCCGATCTCCACGGCCGCGTCGCCATGGGCATCGTCACCAGCGCAACGCAGGAAAGCTTTACATCGATCCACCGCCGGCACGACCTGCTCCGTCATTTTTCTTTCGCCCTGACGGCCGAAACCTATAAACGCAGCAAGCCGGCGCCCGATCCCTACCTGCTCGGCGTCGAACGTATCGGCAAGCCGGCCGACGAATGCCTGGTCGTCGAGGATTCGCCGCGCGGACTCGCCGCCGCCCGTGCCGCCGGACTGCGCTGCATCATCCTGCGCCACCCGCTGATGCGCGATCACGATTTCGCCGGCGCCACCCGCGTCGTCGATTCGGTCGATGAACTGCGCGAGGCGATCGAGACGCTGCTGGGCGAGCACGCATGAGCGCCCTGACCGACCTCCATCAGGAAATCGACGCCCGCGTCGACAACATCCGCGCCAGCCACCCCGACTGGCTGTGCGGCAAAGGCTGTGACGGCTGCTGTCGACAACTGGCCGAACTGCCGCGGCTGACACACAGCGAATGGGCGTTGCTGCAGACCGGGTTGTCCACGCTCGACGAACCGCAGCGCGCGGCCATTCGGCAGCGACTGGCCGATCTCGGCCCGACCCCGGCGCGCCCGGTCACCTGCCCGCTGCTCGACCCGGCAACCGGCGCCTGTCCGGTATACGCGCATCGCCCAACCGCCTGCCGCACCTACGGTTTCTACGCCGAACGCGACCGCTTGCTTGTCTGTGGGCGAATCGCGGCGCAGGACGCCGAGGGAAAACTCACCACCGTCATCTGGGGCAACCACGCACGCATCGACCGGGCACTGGCCGAAACCGGAGAAGTTCGCAGCCTCGCTGAATGGTTTAAAGCCTGTTTCGGTAGGGCTCGCGGGCCGCGTTGTCGATAGGGGCGGAGGGATGCAAGGCGCGAGGCGCAGCGCATGGTTGTTCCATGCGCAAGCGGAGCAACGCCGCAGACACCGCCCCTATCGGCAGCCCAAAGGGCCGTCGGCGCGGCCGACGATCCCTACCGAAATAGGCTCTTAATCAGGCAGAATGGAAGGCGGAGGCTGGCTGCGGTTAGAATAGCGGACTTGGAACATTGAGGAATCCGCCGTGAGCAACACCGCCAAGAACGCCAACACCGACGCAAACGCACCCGCGACCAACTTCATCCGTAACATCATCGACGCCGATCTCGCTGCCGGCAAGCATGCCCAGCGCCACTGGTCGGGTCAGCCGGGACTGGCGAAGCAGCAACTCGACGGCGAACTCGACGCAGCGAAAATCCGCACGCGCTTCCCGCCCGAGCCCAACGGCTACCTGCACTTCGGCCACGCCAAGTCGATCTGCCTGAACTTCGGCCTGGCGCGCGATTACGGCGGCCGTTGCCACCTGCGTTTTGACGACACCAACCCGGAGAAGGAAGAGAAGGAATACGTCGACTCGATCGTCGACGCCGTCCGCTGGCTCGGCTTCTCCTGGGGCGACGGCGACGAGACCAACCTCTACTACGCCTCCAACTACTTCGACTGGATGGTCGCCTGCGCCGAATACCTGATCGAGGCCGGACTCGCCTACGTCGACAGCCAGAACGCCGAGGAAATGCGCGCCAACCGCGGCACGCTCACCGAAGCCGGCAAGGATTCCCCATACCGTTCGCGCACGCCGGAAGAAAACCTGGAACTCTTCCGCCGCATGCAATCGGGCGAATTCGCCGACGGCGCGCACATCCTGCGCGCCAAGATCGACATGGCCTCGCCGAACATCAACCTGCGCGACCCGGCCATCTACCGCATCCGTCACGCCACGCACCACAACACCGGCGACAAGTGGTGCGTCTATCCGATGTACACCTTCGCGCACCCGATCGAGGACGCGCTCGAAAACATCACGCACTCGATCTGCACGCTCGAATTCGAGGATCAGCGCCCGTTCTACGACTGGCTGCTCGACCATCTTGCCGCTGGCGGCCTGCTGCAGCGCCCGGTGCCGCAACAGATCGAATTCTCGCGCCTCAACCTGACCTACGTCGTCCTCTCCAAGCGCAAGCTGATCCAGCTTGTCGAGGAAAAGCACGTCTCCGGCTGGGATGACCCGCGCATGCCGACGCTCGTCGGCGCGCGCCGGCGCGGCTACACGCCCGACGGCTTCCACCTGTTCGCCGAACGCATCGGCGTCTCCAAGGCCGACTCGCTGATCGACTACGCGCTGTTCGAGGACTGCATGCGCGAAGTCCTCAATGAAACCGCCGAGCGTCGCGTCGCCGTGCTCGACCCGCTCAAGCTGATCATCGACAACTACCCCGAAGGCGCGCGCGAAGACTGTTTCGCCCCGAACCACCCGCTCAAGCCGGAACTCGGCAAGCGCGCCATGCCCTTCGGTCGCGAGCTCTGGATCGAGCGCGAAGACTTCATGGAAACGCCGAGCAAGGGCTATCACCGGCTCTATCCGGGCAACATGGCCCGCCTGCGCTACGGCTTCGTCGTCAAGTGCGTGGGCTGCGACAAGGACGCCGACGGCAAGGTCGTCGCGGTGCACTGCGAATACATGCCCGATTCCAAGAGTGGCACGCCGGGCGCCGACAACTACAAGGTCAAGGGCAATCTGCACTGGGTCTCGGCGGCCGACGCCTATCCGACCGAAGTACGTCTCTACGACCGGCTCTTCTCGAACCCGGCCCCGGGCAGCGGCGGTCGTGACTTCCTCGACGATCTCAATCCGCACAGCATCGAACGCATCACCGCCCAACTCGAACCGGCGCTCAAGTCAGCAAAACCGGACGAGCGCTTCCAGTTCGAACGGCACGGCTACTTCGTCGCCGACCGCGTCGACTCGAAGGACGGCGCGCCGGTCTTCAACCGCACGGTCACGCTCAAGGATTCCTGGGGCAAGACGGCGAAATAAGGGGTGCGGGGTTATACCCCCTAAACCCAGAAGACACCGAACAGCAAGGTCAGCACCGTCAGCGGCGCACCAACGCGGAAATACACCCAGAAGCCGATCGGCACGCCGGCACTCTGGGCGCGCTGGGCGACGATCAGATTGGCGACCGAACCGACCAGCGTGAAGTTGCCGGCCAAGGTCGAGGCCATGGCGACGACGCGCCAGGCGCGTTCTGGATCGGGCAAGCTGACCACGAAGGGCTTGAGCATCAGCACCGCCGGCACGTTGCTGACCAGATTCGACAGTCCGGCGGTGAGCAGCGTCAGCACACCGACATGATCGAGATGCTGACGCGCCACGGCGGCAATCACGCCGGGCGTCACCGCCACACGCTCGAAGGCAGCGACGACAACGAACAGGCCGGCGAACATCACCAGCAGCGGCCAGTCGATTTCCCGATACACCTTGTACGCCTTGATGCGGCGCGTGAACAACAGGAAAGCGCCGCCGAGGATTGCAACCTTCGACACTGGCTGTCCGAACAGGAACAGCAGCACCATCGCCACCAGCACGATCAGCGACTTCAGTATCACCGGCGGCAGATAACGTGCCGGGCGAGCGGGCGACGGCGCAAACGGTTCGCGCGTCAGGAATTCCTGCCGATAGAACACGGCCAGCAAGAGCACCGTCAAGCCGAGGCCGATCAGCGCCACGGGCGCCAGGGCCATGGCGAAGTCGCCGTAGGACATCCGCGACAGACTGCCGACGATCATGTTCTGCGGATTGCCGGTGATCGTTGCGACGCTGCCGACGTTCGAGGCCAGCGCCACCGCCAGCAGGTAAGGCACCGGATTACGCCGCAGGCGCAGCGTCAGTTCGAGTACCAGGGGCGTCATGACGACACAGATCGTGTCGTTCACGAGAAAGGCCGAGAGCACGCCCGACAACACGACGATCGTCGCCAGCAGCGCCAACGGATGGCGCGCGCGCTGCACGACCCAGTCGTTGACCCAGTGGAAGAAACCCGACAGGCGCAGATTGGCGACGACAATCATCATGCCGAGCAGGAGCGCAATGGTATCGAAATCGATCGCCGCGATCGCCTCGTCGAGCGTCATCACGCCCAGCCAGACCATCAGGCAGGCCCCGAGCAAGGCGGCACCGGCACGATCGAGGTGATAGCCCGGCAATTTCCCGACGGCAATGAAGGCGTAGGTGGCGAGAAACACGGCGATCGCCGTCCAGCCCGCCGCATTGCGCAGCAATCCCTCGATCGAAGAAAACACAGACATGGGCCGATGACCTATGGAAAGCCGCCATTATCGGGCCGAGCGGTCCCCGGTGGAAGCGGACGTCATTCCTTCACACGACGTTTCTCGCGCATTTGCCCTGTCATCCGATCGGCATCTGCGCTATCCTGCGGGGTGTTTTTTCCAAGGCGGCTCGCCAGTGCGGGCCGCTCCCGTCCGGAGACCTCGACGATGACACGGCCCAAAGCGAAATTCGTTGCCGCAGCGCTTGCGACAATGCTCGCGGGTGGCATGGCTGCGGCCGAGACGCGCGAAATCACGATCGGCACGGGCAGCGCCTCGGGCGTCTACCGCATCGCCGGCGAAACGATCTGCCGTCTGCTCAACCGCGACACAGCCCGCCACGGTCTGCACTGCCAGACCAGGGGAACCGGCGGATCGATCCATAACATCGAGGCCATCCGTAGCGGCGCGCTCGACTTCGGCATCGTCCAGTCCGACGTCCAGTATCTCGCCACCAAAGGCCAGGGCCAATTCAAGGACAGCGGCCCGTTCAAGGACCTGCGTGCCGTCTTCGCCGTCTACCCCGAGCCGCTGGTCGTCCTGGCGCGCGACAAATCCGGCGTTGCCCGCTTCGAAGATTTCCGCGGCAAACGCTTCAATGTCGGCAACCCCGGCTCCGGCACGCGCACCACCATCGACATGCTGCTCGCCGCCGCCGGCATGAGCACCAACGATTTCTCGCGGGCCAGCGAACTCTCGCCCGACGAGCACGGCAAGGCCCTGTGCGAAAACCGCATCGACGGACTCGGTTATGTCGTCGGCAATCCGGCGGCCAATCTCCAGGCCATCACCAAGGCCTGCAACGCCCATCTCGTGCCGCTCACCGGCCCGGCCGTCGACCGGCTCGTCGTCGAAACGCCCTACTTCGCCTATACCACCATCCCGGGCGGCACCTACCCGGGCAACCGCGACGCGGTCCGCTCGTTCGGCGTCGTCGCCACCTTCGTCACTTCGGCCAAGGTACCCAACGAGACCGTCCATGCCGTGGCCTCGGCCGTATTCGAGCACTTTGACGAATTCCGCAAGCAGCACCCGATCTTCGCCTATCTCCACCCGATGGACACCGTCCATAGCGGCTTGACGGCGCCGCTCCATGACGGCGCCTTCCGCTATTTCCGGGAAAGAGGCTGGATTCGCCGCGGCGACTGAGAGCCTATTTCGGTAGGGCTCGCGGACTGCGTTGTCGATAGGGGCGGATGGATGCAAGGCGCGAGGCGCAGCGCATGGTTGCTCCATGCGCAAGCGGAGCAACGCCGCAGACACCGCCCCTATCGGCAACCCGAAGGGCCGTCGGCGCGGCCCACGAGCCCTACCGAAATAGGCTCTAAATACCCGCGAGCATCGCGGGGTCTTGCGTCGGCATGCGACAATAGCGCCTGCGCTCAACTCAAGGAATCGCCATGACTTTCATAGACACCCTCAACGCCGCCTGGCGCAAGAACAACTCGCTGCTCTGCGTCGGCCTCGATCCCGACCCGGCGAAATTCCCCGCCCATCTGCAAGGCAAGCCCGACGCAATCTTCGAATTCTGCCGAAACATCGTTGACGCGACGTCCGACCTGGTCTGCTGCTTCAAGCCGCAAATCGCCTACTTCGCCGCCAACCACGCCGAGGACCAGCTGCAGGCGCTGATCGCCCACGTACACGCGACCTACCCCGGCGTTCCGGTCATTCTCGACGCCAAGCGCGGCGATATCGGCAGCACTGCCGAGCAGTACGCGATCGAAGCCTTCGAGCGCTACCAGGCTGACGCGCTGACCGTAAACCCGTACATGGGCAAGGATTCGGTCGATCCCTATCTCGCCTACCCGGACAAGGGCGTCATCCTGCTCTGTCGCACGTCGAACCCCGGCGGCAGCGACCTGCAATTCCTCGATGTCGGCGGCAAGAAACTCTATGAGCACGTCGCCGACATCATCGCCCGCGACTGGAACACCACCGGGCAATGCGGCCTCGTCGTCGGCGCCACCTTCCCCGGCGAAATCGCCCGCGTACGCGAAATTGTCGGCGACATGCCGCTGCTCGTGCCGGGTATCGGCGCCCAGGGCGGCGACGTCGAAGCGACGCTGAACGCCGGCAAGGCCGCTGGCGGCACCGGCCTCATCATCAACAACTCGCGCGCCATCCTCTACGCCGGCAAGGGCGAAGACTTCGCTGACGCCTCACGGCTCGCCGCCCAAGCCTCGCGCGACCTGATCAACCGCTACCGCAACTAGGCCGCCACGCCGGAGACCTTTCGCAGCGGTGCGCCAATAATCTGGCGCACCCTGCATGCGCTGCCCGCCCGCGGACGCGCCCCCCATCCTTCGCGCATCTCCTCGCGATCGCCCGCCGCCAATCCAGAGCGCGGGCGCTTTCGTCTTACCCGGCACTCGCTCTTCGTTTCAGCGCCCTATACATTTCCGCGCAATGTTGTATTATGTGTCACAAATCACAAGATACCTATGTACGCGGATCGACCGCGGCCATCCCGCTTCGCAACGTCCGCGAAGCGTTTTTCGGACAAGACATCCCGACATATCGGGCCACAGCATGCCCCGTGGCCGACACCCTGGGGAGGGTTTGATGTTTTCAAAGATTCTGCTGAAGTCGCTCGAATGGCTGCTGATCTGCATATTCGGGCTGATGGTGTTGCTGGTATTCGGGAACGTGGTACTGCGCTACGGGTTCAACTACGGGATCATATTTTCGGAAGAGGTTTCGCGTTTTCTCTTTGTCTGGATGGTGTTCCTGGGGTCGGTGCTGATGCTCTATGACAACGGGCATCTTGGCGT
>NZ_FNCY01000006.1 GCF_900099695.1 Propionivibrio dicarboxylicus
ATCGGCGGGATGAAGGCCGGCGTGTTCACGCCGACCGAAGCGGCGGTCGTCGCTGTCTTCTACTCGCTCTTCACCGGCTTGCTCGTCTATCGCGAACTCGATGTCCGCAAGGTGCCGTACCTGATGCTTTCGGCCTTGAAGACCTCGTGCACGATCATGTTCCTGGTCGCCTGCGCGATGGTATCGGCGTGGCTGATCACGATCGCCGACATTCCGGCGCAGACGATCGAGTTGCTCAAGCCGTTCATGGACAACCAGATGGTGCTGATGCTGGTGATCACGATCCTGGTGATCATCGTCGGGACGGCGCTGGATCTGATCCCGACGGTACTGATCCTCGGCCCGATTCTGGTGCCGGTGGTGAAGATGGCGGGGATCGATCCGTACTACTTCGGCGTACTGTTCATCATGAACAATGCCATTGGCCTGCTGACGCCGCCGGTCGGGACGGTGCTCAATGTGGTGGCGGCGGTCGGCAAGGAGAAGCTCGACAACGTCATCAAGGGCGTCTGGCCCTTCCTGCTCGCCGAGACCGTGCTGATGTTCCTGCTCGTCTTCTTCCCCAAACTCGTCACCGTGCCGGCCAAGTGGCTGATGTAGCGGTTGTCATGGATGTGACGTTGTCAGCCGATGCCGCCGTGGGCGGCATCGGCGTGATGCGCTGAGCGGCATCGTCGATCTCATGTTTTTGGATTTCCTCCTGATCGCAGTGGCAGCGCTGGCCGCTGGTTTCGTCAATGCGATTGCTGGCGGTGGTACGTTCTTCAGTTTTCCGGCCTTCGTCGCTGCCGGTGTTCCTCCGGCGCTGGCGAGCGCGTCGAACAACGTCGGGCTGTGGCCGGGCAATGGCATGGCGGCCTTCGCCTATCGCCGCGAACTCTGGGCAGTGCGCGCGCACCTGCCGTTCCTGTCGTTCGTGACCCTGGCCGGCAGCACGGCCGGTGCCGCTCTCCTGTACTGGATCGGCAATGACGGCTTCGCCCGGCTGTTGCCCGCGCTCGTCGTCTTCGCGACGGCGCTTTTCGCGTATGCCGAACAAATCCGGGGCTGGGTGCTGCGCATCGCGCAGCGCCAGACGTCGGGTGCCGAGCCGCGCGCCGGCGGCTCGCTCGCCTCGGCGCTGGGACTGGGCATCGTCGCCGTCTATGGCGGCTTCTTCGGCGGTGGCGTCAACCTGATGGTGCTCGCCAGCCTCAGCCTGATGGGCTACCGCGATATCCAGCAGAGCAATGCCATCAAGAATTATCTTGCCGTACTGATTATTGCCAGCGTCTTCGCCGTCTTTATCGTCCAGGGTGGCATTGCCTGGGGGCAGACGCTGGTTTGCGCCGTCGGCGCGATGACCGGCGGCTTTGTCGGCGCCAGCGTTGCCAAGAAAATGCCGGTGGGCTGGCTGCGCGGCATGGTGATTTTTGTCGGTATCGCGCTGACCGTGATCTACACCTGGCAGTACTGGATCAAGCCGGCCTTGGCTTGATCCAGGGCCGGAGGGTCAGCCCGGCAGGCGCCGGTCCACGCTGTCGGCCAGCGCTTGCAGCGCCGGTGCGATATCGACGGGGTAGGGCGTTGTCGCGTCGAGTCCGCGGCAATTTTCCGGCAGGCGTGCGAGTTGCACCTGGGCGTCGGTGCGCAGTTGCGCCAGCGTCGCCTGCGATGCCGTCCGTCGTCCGTCGCGCATGACGCATTCGAGCAGCGGGGTGCCGGCCGGGGCATCGCCCTCAAGGGTTAGCGTGTCGCCGCACATGCGTCCATCATTGTCGTAGCGGCGATAGACCTGCTTGCGTCCCGGCCAACTGGCCTTGCCTTCGGAACGCTTGCGCCGCGCCGCACCGGCGTATTCCTGCAGCTTGTAGGCGCATTCGAGGTAGGGGCAGTCGTCCGAGGTGTTCATGCGTGTGCCGATGCCGAATCCGTCGATCGGCGCGCGTTCGGCGCGCAGGCGGCGCACGGCGTATTCGTCGAGGTTGCCGCTGGCGAAAATATGCACGTCCTTGAGACCGCCGTCATCAAGGATGGCGCGCACACGGGCGGCGTTCTGGCCGAGGTCGCCGCTGTCGATGCGTACCGCCTGCAGGCGGATATTGCGTGCGGCGAGCCGGCCGGCCAACGGGATGATGGCGCGGGCCGCGGCGTCGATGTCGTAGGTGTCGATCAGCAGCGTCGTCGCACGCGGATGCGAGAGCGAGAAATTCTCGAAGGCCTCGCTTTCGTCTTCGTGCGCCTGGATGAACGAATGCGCCATCGTGCCGAAGAGCGGAATGTCCCACTGCATGCCGGCGAGGACGTTGGCCGTGCCGTTGAAGCCGGCGAGATAGCTGGTGCGGGCCGAGAGCATGCCGGCTTCGGCACCGTGCGCCCGGCGCAGGCCGAAGTCGACGAGCAGCGCCTCGGGCGCGACCAGTCGCGTGCGCGCGGCCTTGGTGGCGATCAATATCTGGAATTGCAGCAGATTGATGATGCGCGTTTCGATCAGTTGGGCTTCACGTAGCGGCGCGACCACGCGCAGGATCGGTTCGTTGGCGAAAAACGGGGTGCCTTCGGGCATCGCCCAGACTTCGCCAGAAAAGCGGAAGTCGCGGAGCGTAGCGACGAAGTCGGGCGTGAAGCGGCCGCTCTTTGCCAGCCAGTCGAGTTCTTCGGGCGTGAAACGCACGGTCTCGAGATAATCGAGTACTTGTTCGAGGCCGGCAGCGAGCAGGAAATTGCGATTGTCGGGCAGACGGCGGACGAAGAATTCGAAGACCGCGGTATCGTTCATGCTGTGGTCATCGTAGGCCTGCAGCATGGTCAGCTGATAGAAGTCGGTGATGAGGACGCTTTGGTCGTTCATTCGGGAGATTCCTCAAGCAGCGTGGCGCCGGCGGCCTGCATCTCGGCGATCGCGCGCGCGCCGTCGCCGGCTTGGACATTGACTGCCCGGATCGCTTCGCTCAGCAGGACGACGTTGTAGCCGAGACGGCAGGCGTCGAGGACCGTGTTGAGCACGCAATAGTCGGTAGCAAGGCCGCCAATAAAGAGGCGCTGGCTGCCGGTGTGTTGGAGTAGGTCGGATAGATCGGTGCCGCCGAAGCCCGAGTAGGCGTCGACCTCGACCGTCGTCGCCTTGCTGATGACTTTTGCATTTTTCGGCAGGCGTAGCGCCGTCGCGAAGCGGGCGCCATCGGTGTTGGCGACGCAATGGTTTGGCCACGGCCCGCCTTGCGCGATGAACGAGCAATGCGCTGCCGGATGCCAGTCGCGGGTGGCGAAGATCGGCAGGCCGGCGGCCTGGAATCGTTCGATCCAGCGATTGAGCGGCGCGATGACGGTGTCACCGTCGGTGACGGCGAGCTGGCCGCCGGGAAGAAAGTCATTCTGTACGTCGACGATCAACAGCGCATCGCCGGATTGAAGTCGGGTCGTCATCGAAATCTCTTGTCTGTCGGGCCGAAAATCAGGGGGGCGTCGGCAGGGCCGGGCGGAGGCAACACCGAAGCAGAGCAGAGGCAGCGTAGACCCCGCGCGCACGGCCTTGGCGCGCGGAGCTTGCTTGGGCTTTAAGCCGACAGCGCTGCCGAGCGGTAGCCGTCGACGATCTGCACGATCTGCGAGAACACCTTGGGCGTGCCGGCGATCAGGTTGCCGGTCTTCATGTAGTCTTCGCCGCCGGTCAGGTCGCCGACGAGTCCGCCGGCTTCGCTGATCAGCAGGTTGCCGGCCGCCATGTCCCACGGTGCCAGGCCGAATTCCCAGAAGCCGTCGAGACGGCCGCAGGCTACGTAGGCCAGATCGAGCGCGGCCGAACCGGCACGGCGTACGCCGGCGCTCTTCTCGGTGAATTCCTTGAAGAGTTTGAGGTAGGTGTCGATGTGGTCGAAAACGCGGAAGGGGAAGCCGGTGCCGATCAGTGCGTCTTCGAGTTTCACGCACTTCGAGACACGAATGCGGCGCTCGTTGAGGAAGGCACCGCCGCCCTTGCTGGCGGTAAACATCTCGTTGCGCAGCGTGTCATAGACCAGCGCCTGGTTCATCTGGCCTTTGTAGGCGAGACCGATCGATACCGAGTATTGCGGGAAGCCGTGGATGAAATTGGTGGTGCCGTCGATCGGGTCGATGATCCACTGATAGTCGCTGCCAGCGCCGCTGCCCAGGGTCTCGCCGGACTCTTCTGCTAGAATCCCGTACTCCGGATACGCCTCGCGCAGCACTTCGATGATGGCGGCTTCGGCGGCTTTGTCGACCTCGGTGACGAAGTCGTTCTGGCGCTTGACGGTGACGCGCAGATGTTCGAGATCCTGCGAGGCGCGGTTGATGATCTGGCTGGCGCGACGCGCGGCCTTAACCATGATGTTGAGTGCTGGATGCATAGGGTATCTTTTAAAGAGAGTTCGCCGGAGGCCGAAGTGCTTCGGTTTGTCCGCGAAGTTGAGTGAATCCGGTATTTTATATGAATCAAGTTTCTGCGTCTTCCCTGGCCGCATCCGCCGGCGCTCTCGACCGCGTGCGCGTGGTCCTCTGTCGCCCGAGTCATCCCGGCAATATCGGCGCCGCGGCGCGGGCGATGAAGACGATGGGGTTGTCGCGTCTGGTGCTCGTCGATCCCGCCCGTTTTCCCGATGACGAAGCCATTGCCCGTGCCGCCGGGGCTGAGGACGTGCTGGTCCATTGCCAGGTCTGCGCGACGCTCGATGAGGCGCTGGTGGGCACGGTGATGGCGATCGCGATGTCGGCCCGGCACCGCAACCTCGGTCCGGCGCCGCTGCAGGCGAGGGAAGGGGCGGCTGTCGCCCTCGAGCGGACGAACGAAGGCGAGGTGGCGCTCGTCTTCGGTAACGAAACGCGCGGGCTGGCCAACGAGGATGTCATGCGCTGCCAGCATACGGTGTTCATTCCCGCCAATCCCGACTACACCTCGCTCAATCTCGGCGCCGCCGTGCAGGTGCTCTGTTATGAATTGCGCATGGCGGCGTTCGCGGAGCGTCCGCCGGTGGTGACGCGGACCGTGCCTTTCGAGTCGCCGCCGGCAAGTTTCGACGACGTCGAACGCTTTTACGCGCATCTGGAGTCGGTCATGGTCGCTACCGGCTTCCATAATCCCTCGCAACCGAAGCGCTTGATGCCGAAGATTCGGCGCCTGTTCGGCCGTGCCGCGCTCGAACGCGACGAAATCAACATCCTGCGAGGGATTCTCGACGCCGTTCAGAAACGCCTGCGCTGAGGCTTTGCGGGCCAGCGATGTCCGGCGGGCCTGCGTTTAATTGTTGATAGAAAGAGTCGGGTATTGTAGAATGCCCCGTTGTTGCCTGTGGAGATTTTCCTGATGTTCAGCCGCCTTCGCGAAGATATTCGTTCCGTGTTCGACCGGGATCCCGCCGCCCGTACGACTTGGGAGGTGCTGACCTGTTATCCCGGCGTGCATGCGGTGATCCTGCACCGCCTGTCGCACGGTTTCTGGCGGCGTGGATTCTATTGGCTCGGGCGTTTCACCTCGCATGTCGCCCGCCTCATGACCGGCATCGAAATCCATCCGGGGGCGACGATCGGTCGCCGCTTCTTCATCGACCATGGCATGGGGGTGGTGATTGGCGAAACGGCGGTGATCGGCGACGACGTCACGCTCTATCACGGCGTGACGCTTGGCGGCACGTCCTGGGTCAAGGGCAAGCGCCATCCGACGCTTGAAGATGGCGTGGTGGTCGGTGCCGGCGCCCAGATTCTCGGGCCGATCACGATCGGCGCGCGCGCCAAGGTCGGGTCGAATGCGGTCGTCGTGAAGGATGTGCCGCCGGAAACGACGGCAGTCGGCAATCCGGCGCGCATCATCGACTCCGAACAGGCGCAGAAGCGTGAGGAAAAAGCCGGTCAGATGGGCTTTTCCGCCTATGCGCTGGCCGGCAAGCAGGACGACCCGCTGGCCAAGGCGATTCACGGACTGCTCGATCACGCCGTCGAGACCGACCGTCGGCTGGAACTCTTGCTGCATAAGCTCGAAGCCAGCGGCGTTTGTGTCGAAGACGAACTGGCGACGGCCGACAAATTCGATCCGAAATACCTGAGCAAAATAGTTGACTAATATCGGCGTGGCTCGGTATAGTTGAGTCTGCTGATCGGGTATTGACTGGAGGATCCCATGCGACTGACCACCAAAGGACGTTTTGCCGTGACGGCCATGATCGACCTTGCGCTGCGGAGCGGCGAAGGCCCGGTAACGCTGGCCGGCATTAGCGAGCGGCAGAAGATTTCGTTGTCGTACCTGGAGCAGCTCTTCGGCAAATTGCGCCGTCACGAGCTGGTCGGCAGCGTGCGCGGACCGGGCGGCGGGTATTGCCTGGCGCGTCCGGGAAACCAGATTACCGTTGCGGATATTGTGCGTGCCGTCGATGAGCCGCTCGATGCGACGCAATGCGGCGGTCATGAGAATTGCCGCGACGAAGAGCGCTGCATGACGCACGATTTGTGGACGACGCTCAATGCCAAGATGTACGAGTATCTGTCGTCGGTGACGCTGGCCGATCTCGTCGAGAAGCAGTTGCGCAAACTCGGCGGCGAGGTGGTCACGCTCGAGGAATTGCGCCGTCCGGCTGGCAGTCGGACACGGACGCTGTCGGTGGTGGCCTGAGCAATAGCGATGTTCGCGCCCGTCTATCTCGATCATAACGCGACGACGCCGCTCGATCCGGTCGTGCTCGACGCGATGATGCCCTGGTTGTCGCAGCGCTTCGGCAATGCGTCGAGCCGGCACGAGTACGGACGCGATGCGCGGCGAGCCATCGATGCGGCGCGCGAACAGGTCGCTCTGGCGGTCGGTGCGCATGCGACTGAAGTGGTGTTTACGAGCGGCGGTTCCGAAGCCAACAACCTTTTCGTCAAGGGCGTGGCGGCGCGGCAACGGCCGGGACTGGCGGCGATCAGCGCCGTCGAGCATCCCTGTGTCATGAAGCCGGCCGAGCAACTGGCGCGTCAGGGCTGGGAAGTGTGCAAGCTGTCGGTCGATGCGCAGGGGCGCGTCGATACGGCGGCATTCCGCGAGGTCGTCGCCCGGCGGCCGCGTTTTGTCTCGGTCATGGCGGCGAACAATGAAACCGGCGTCGTTCAGGACATCGCGGCTTTGTCGGCCCTGGCGAAGCCTGCCGGCGCCTGGTTTCACGCCGATGCCGTCCAGGCGCTCGGAAAAATGCCGCTAGACTTTCGTGTGCTGAACGCGGCGGGCGTCAATGCCCTGACGGTGTCGGCGCACAAGATCGGCGGTCCGCAGGGTGCAGGGGCGCTGATTGTCGATAAACGCGTCGAGTTGGAACCTTTGATCGCCGGCGGCGGTCATGAGAGAGGACTGCGGTCGGGAACCGAAAACGTCGCGGCGATCGTCGGTTTTGGCGCCGCATGTGCGCAGGCGGTCGGGCGTTTGGAAGAAGTGTCGCGGCGTTTGCCGGCGCTGCGCCAACGCATCGAAGCCGGGCTTGCGGACATCGGGGCGGTTGTTTTCGGCGCCGAGGCGCCGCGCCTGCCGAATACCGTGCTGTTCTCGATTCCCGGTATCGAGGGTGAAACGCTGGTGGGGCAACTCGATCGTGCCGGTTTTGCGGTGGCTAGCGGTGCCGCGTGTTCCAGCGCCAATCCCGAGCCGTCGCACGTGCTGCAAGCGATGGCGGTGCCGCCGGTGTTGGCGCGCGGTGCGGTGCGGGTGAGTTTGGGCGTAGCGAATACTGAGCAACACATGGACGATTTTTTATTGACTTTGCAGGAGACCGTGTCGAAACTGCGGCGTTTGTCCGCAATCGCGGTTTGATGCTAATTACGGAGTGAACACATGTTGAGACTGCCCATCTATCTGGATAACTCGGCAACGACGCCTGTCGATCCGCGCGTGGCAGACAAGATGATTCCCTATCTCGTCGAGAAATTCGGCAATCCGGCGTCGCGCTCGCACGCTTTCGGTTGGGAAGCGGAAGCGGCCGTCGAGGAAGCGCGCGAAGAAGTGGCGCGGCTCGTCAATGCCGATCCGAAGGAGATCGTCTGGACCTCCGGCGCGACCGAGTCGGACAACCTTGCCATCAAGGGCGCTGCCAATTTCTATTCGGGCAAGGGCAAGCACCTCATCACGGTGAAGACCGAGCACAAGGCCGTGCTCGACACCTGCCGCGAACTCGAGCGCAACGGTTTCGAAGTGACCTATCTTGACGTCCAGGACAATGGCCTGATCGACCTCGATGCCTTCAAGGCGGCGATTCGTCCGGACACGATTCTCGTCTCGGTGATGTTCGTCAATAACGAGGTCGGTGTCATCCAGCCGATCGCCGAGATCGGTGAAATCTGCCGCGAGAAGGGCATCATTTTCCACGTCGATGCGGCACAGGCGACGGGCAAGGTCGAGATTGACCTGGCCAAACTGAAGGTCGACCTGATGAGCTTTTCGGCGCACAAGACCTATGGCCCGAAGGGTATCGGCGCGCTCTACATCCGGCGCAAGCCGCGCGTGCGGCTTGAAGCGCAGATGCACGGCGGTGGCCACGAGCGCGGATTCCGTTCGGGGACGCTGGCGACGCACCAGATCGTCGGCATGGGCGAGGCCTTCCGCATCGCCCGCGAAGAAATGGCCAGCGAAAACGCCCACATCGGCGCCTTGCGCGACCGTTTGCTGAAAGGGCTGTCGGATATCCCCCAGGTGTTCGTCAACGGCGATCTCGTCCATCGCGTGCCGCACAACCTGAACATCAGCTTCGCCTATGTCGAAGGTGAGTCGATGCTGATGGCGATCAAGGATCTGGCTGTCTCGTCCGGTTCGGCCTGTACATCGGCTTCGCTGGAACCCTCGTATGTCTTGCGGGCGCTCGGTCGCGACGACGAACTGGCGCACAGTTCGATCCGCTTCACGATCGGTCGCTTCAATACGGAAGAAGAAATCGACTTCGCCGTCAAGCTGCTGCACGAAAAGATCGGCAAGCTGCGCGAACTCTCGCCATTGTGGGAAATGGTGCAGGAAGGGATTGATCTCAACACCGTCCAGTGGGCCGCCCACTGACGCGGTAATACAAGGATGAATGGAGTCGGAAATGGCATATAGCGAAAAAGTTCTGGATCACTACGAGAATCCCCGCAACGTCGGATCCTTCGGCAAGGAAGAGTCGGGCATCGCGACCGGTATGGTCGGCGCGCCGGCCTGTGGCGACGTGATGAAATTGCAGATCAAGGTCGGCAAGGACGGTGTCATCGAAGACGCGAAGTTCAAGACCTACGGTTGCGGATCGGCGATCGCGTCGTCGTCGCTGGTGACCGAATGGGTCAAGGGCAAGACGCTTGAGCAGGCGCTCGAGATCAAGAATACGCAGATTGCGGAAGAACTGGCGCTGCCGCCGGTCAAGATCCACTGCTCGATTCTGGCAGAGGATGCGATCAAGGCAGCGGTGGCCGATTACAAGAAAAAGAACGGCGAATGATATCGTCGTTGTCGACAGGAGAACAGGAATGGCGGTAACACTCTCGGAGCGGGCGGCGGCACACGTCGCCAACTATCTCAGCAAACGTGGCAAGGGAATTGGCCTGCGGCTTGGCGTTCGCACCAGCGGTTGCTCGGGTGTCGCCTACAAGCTCGAGTTTGCCGATGTCATCGAACCCGAAGACGTGTCCTTCGAGTCGCACGGTGTCAAGGTGCTGATCGATGCGAAAAGTCTGGCGTATCTGGACGGTACCGAACTGGACTACACGCGCGAGGGTTTGAACGAAGGCTTCAAGTTCAACAACCCGAACGTCAAGGACGCCTGCGGTTGCGGCGAGAGCTTCACGGTTTAAAGGTGTGAGCGGTACCCGGCGGGCGCGTCGGGTAGTGCTGGATTGCGACGATGCCGGCCGGGCCGGTTCGTCAAACATCGCCAAGGGAATTCATGGATTTCAACGCCGACTATTTTGCGCTGTTCGATCTGCCGCGGCGCTTCCGCATCGATGCTGCACAACTCGATGCCCGTTACCGCGACGTGCAGGCGCAGGTGCATCCGGATCGTTTCGCCGATGCCGACGATGCGCAGCGGCGCTTATCCTTGCAATGGGCGACGCGGGCCAATGAGGCGTATCTGGCGCTGAAGAAGCCGCTGTCGCGGGCCATTTATTTGCTTGAACTCGCCGGACAAGGCATCGATCTCGCCGACAATCGCGCCATGTCGGCCGAATTCCTCGTCGAACAGATGGAGTGGCGTGAAACGGTCGCTGAAGCCCGCGCCGCGCAAGCCGCGCCGGAACTCGAAGACCTCGATCAGCGCGTGCGGGCCTCGATCCGTTCAGGCTACGAGGAACTGGCCGACCTGCTTGACGATCGCAAGGACCTGGTGCAGGCCAGCGATCGCGTGCGGCGCCTGATGTTCCTCGAACGCTTGCTCGTCGATATCGACGAAGCCTTGGAGGCCGTCGAGGCCTAATAAAAATACACAGGGACCCCTTATGGCCTTACTGCAAATTTCGGAACCTGGCGAATCGCCGGCACCGCATCAACACAAACTGGCGGTCGGGATCGACCTGGGGACGACCAACTCCCTGGTGGCGACGGTGCGCAGCGGACTCTCGGTCGTTCTCGCCGACGAATTCGGCCGGCCGCTCTTGCCCTCGGTCGTCCAGTATCGTGCCGACGAAGAGCCTGTCGTCGGTTACGAGGCGCAGGCCGTGCAAGCCGTCGATCCGCGCAACGTCATCGTTTCGGTCAAGCGCTTCATGGGGCGTGGCCTCAAGGATATCGCGCACCGCGAGTCGTTGCCGTACGTCTTCGATGATGCCCCAGGCATGGTCCGCTTGCAGACGGTGGCAGGAGTCAAGAGTCCGGTCGAGGTGTCGGCCGACATCCTGCGCGCCTTGCGCGTACGGGCCGAGAGTGCGCTTGGCGGTCCGCTCGTCGGCGCGGTGATTACCGTCCCGGCCTATTTCGACGATGCGCAGCGTCAGGCGACCAAGGATGCGGCCAAGCTGGCCGGGTTGTCGGTCTTGCGCCTGCTCAACGAACCGACGGCGGCGGCGATCGCTTACGGTCTCGATAATGCGGCCGAAGGCATCTATGCCGTCTATGATCTTGGCGGCGGCACTTTCGACATCTCGATCCTGCGCCTGTCGCGCGGCGTTTTCGAAGTGCTGTCGACCGGCGGCGACTCGGCGCTCGGCGGCGACGATTTCGATCAGCGCATCTTCTGCTGGATTCTCGAGGCGGCGAAGCTCAAGCCGCTCTCGGCCGAGGACGCCCGTCTGCTGCTGACCTGTGCGCGTGAGGCCAAGGAATACCTGACGCCGCATGGCGTCGCTCCGATTTCGGCGCGGCTCGGCAGCGGCGAGGTCGTCGATCTCAAGCTGACGACCGAGATATTCACCGAGATCACGCAGACGCTGGTGTCGAAGACGATTCAGCCGGTGAAAAAGGCGCTGCGCGATGCCGCGCTCACGATCGATGATGTCAAGGGCGTCGTCATGGTCGGCGGTGCGACGCGCATGCCGCAGATCCAGCGTGCTGTCGCCGAATTTTTCAAGCAGCAGCCGCTCAATAATCTCGACCCCGACAAGGTGGTCGCGCTGGGCGCAGCGACGCAGGCCAATCTGCTCGCCGGCAACCGTGCCGCCGGCGACGACTGGCTGCTGCTCGACGTCATCCCGCTCTCGCTCGGACTCGAGACGATGGGCGGGCTCGTCGAAAAGATCATTCCGCGCAACTCGACCATTCCGGTCGCGCGTGCGCAGGAGTTTACGACCTTCCGCGACGGGCAGACCGCGTTGGCGGTTCATGTCGTGCAAGGTGAGCGTGAACTGGTCAGCGACTGTCGCTCGCTTGCCCGCTTTGAACTGCGCGGTATTCCGCCGATGGTCGCCGGTGCGGCGCGTATTCGCGTCACCTTCCAGGTCGATGCCGATGGCCTGTTGTCCGTGTCGGCGCGCGAAACGACCTCGGGAGTCGAGGCCAGCATTTCGGTGAAGCCGTCGTACGGCTTGTCCGACGACGAGATCGCCAGCATGCTCAAGGATTCGATGGCGCATACGCGCGACGACGCCCTTAGGCGCGCGATGAAGGAAGCCCAGGTCGAGGCGCAGCGCCTGATCGAAGCCGTGCAGGCAGCCTTGCGCAGCGATGGCGAATTGCTCGAAACCGAACAGCGCGCTCGCATTGAGCAGTTGATGACGCGTTTGCAGGCGGCATCGCTTGGCGAAGACCGGGTGCAGATCAACGCGGCAATGAATGAACTCGAGATGCAAACCAAGGCGTTTGCCGCGCTGCGGATGGACAAGTCGATCCGCAAGGCATTTGCCGGCAAGCGGATCGAATCGCTGACGGAGGAAGAACTCACTGATCAGACTTCGGGAGAATCGGCATGACACAGATCATCGTATTGCCCCACGCGGAAATCTGCCCGGACGGGGCCGTCATCGAGGCCAAGGAGGGCGAGTCGGTTTGTCAGAATCTGCTCGATAACGGCATCGAAATCGAGCACGCCTGCGAGATGTCCTGCGCCTGTACGACGTGCCACGTCGTCATTCGCGAGGGTTTCAACGGTCTCGAGCCTTCGGACGAACTCGAGGACGATTTGCTGGACAAGGCCTGGGGGCTTGAGCCCAATTCGCGTCTCTCGTGCCAGGCCGTGGTGAACGAAACGCCACTGGTCATCGAGATTCCGCGCTATTCGATCAACATGACACGGGAAGGGAAACGCTGATCATGAAGTGGACTTCCGTTTACGATATTGCCGCCGAGTTGGCCGATTCGCATCCCGACGTCGATCCGAAGAAGGTCAATTTTGTTGATTTGATGCAATGGGTTATCGCCTTGCCAGATTTTGACGACGACCCCAAGCATTGCGGTGAAAAGGTGCTCGAGGCCATTCAGCAGGCCTGGATCGACGAGGTCGATTGAGATATTTTCAAAAATCGAAAAGCATTATTACGTTTGCTTCATCGGACGCGATGCGTTAATCTTAACTACGCCTTAAGTGGTAATGCGGTCATACCGGCTCATGGTTTTTTCGCTCGATAAATAGAGAATACGGGTGGAATATCTGAGAGTCATCGTGCGTTCAAAAGGGGATGGTTCGAAATGCTGATTAGCAGGAAAATCTGGCTTCTGGTGGCATTGGCGATGGCGACTGCTGCAGCCATTTCATTTTTCGGTCTGTTTGGTCTTCGGGTTGTGAATACCGACGTCAAGGGGATCGCCGAAGAATCGGTTCCGGCGATGCTGAAGATCAGCGACATGCGCAGTACCTATCTCGGCCTGATTCCGAAGCTGTATGAACGCGCCGGCACGGACGACGCCGCCAAAGGGGAATCCCTCGAAAAAGAAATCAACGAAGGCGGACAAGCGCTGATCAAGCAGATCAATGCCTACTCGGATAACGTTACGGATGAGGATCGCAAGAACGATCTCACCCAGGCCAAACTTGGCCTGATTGCTTTCATCACGCGCATGCGGCAGATCAGCGCGCTCGCCTCGCAAGGGGAGAACGGCATGGCGCTGGATATGATCAAGCGCGACATCGGTCCGCTGCACCACGATCTGGCGGCTGCTTTCGACAAGCTGGTGAAGGTCAGTATCGATGATGTTAACGTGCATTCCCAGTCGGCAGACTCGGCATTCAAGAGAACGCTGATGATCACGATCGCGGCGGCAGTGATCGGTGTCGGTGGCATTGGCCTGATGGGATTTTTCCTCGGAGGCTCGATCACCAAACCGCTGTCGGCCATGCAGCAGGCGATCACACAGACGTCCACCGAGCTCGACTTTACCCGCTCAATCGATATCCGTAGCGATGATGAGATTGGCAGGACGCTGCGCGCCTACAACGAATTGCTATCACGTCTGCGAGCAAGTTTGAGCGGCGTGCAGGCCGCCGCTGCGCGCATGGCGCAGATTTCCGACGACGTCAATCAGACGACCAAGGAAATTACCGAAAACTCCCATGCGCAGAACGATGCGTCGTCCTCGATGGCCGCTGCGATCGAGGAACTCACCGTCAGTATTTCGATGGTTGCCAATCAGGCGCAGGAAGCCAGTCAGCACACGCTCAAGTCGCGCGAGACTGCCGATAGCGGTGCCGAGGTGATCCTGGCGACGGTTCAGGGGATCCAGACGATATCGGATTCGGTGCGTCAGACGTCGACGCGCATCGATGCGTTGCGTAACGATAGCGAGAAGATATCCTCCGTGGCCAACATCATCAAGGAGATCGCTGAGCAGACCAACCTGCTGGCGCTCAACGCCGCGATCGAGGCGGCGCGGGCGGGTGAGCAGGGCCGCGGTTTCGCGGTCGTGGCGGACGAGGTGCGCAAGCTCGCCGAGCGGACGACGCAGTCGACGCAGGAAATTTCGACACTGCTCGGACAGATGCAGAGCAGCGCCGCGCACGCCGTGAACAGCATGGGCCAGGCCGTGCGCTCGGTCGATGTCGGCGTCGAGAACGCGCAGCGAGCGGGACACTCGATCCAGGAAATCAAGGAAGGGTCGAGTACCGTGGTTGGCTCCGTCGAGGAAATCTCGGAAGCCGTGCGCGAGCAGAGCGCGGCGACCACCTCGATCTCGCAGCGCATCGAGCAGATCGCGCAGATGACCGAACGTAATACGCAGGCCGTCGAGACGACCGCCGAAGCGGTCAATCGCATGAGCGAGATGAGTCGGGAAATTGCCGAGACGCTGCGCGCTTACAAGGTCTGATTAGAGGCGGTTCATTCCAGACTCAGCCGATGGTCCTTGCAGACCATTTCGGCGAGTCTGTCAGCCGGGACCGGCGGGCTGAACAGGTAACCCTGCAACTGATCGCAGCCGAGCGAGCGCAGGAAATCCATCTGCGCCTTGTTCTCGATGCCCTCGGCAACGATTTCATGGTCGAGTTGCTTGCCCATGGTGACGATCGCCTGCGCAATGGCGCAGTCGTTCTTGTCCTGCGGCACACCGATGACGAAGGACCGGTCGATCTTCAGCGTCGAGATCGGAAATTTCTTCAGATAGGCGAGGCTTGAATAGCCTGTGCCGAAATCATCCAGCGAGAGACTGAAACCACGGGCGACGAGATCGTTCATGATCGGGATGACGAGTTCTGCGCCGCGGACCAGCAGGCTTTCGGTAATTTCGAGGCGAAGCATTTCCGGCGGTATGCCGTGACGTTCGACGATCTCGCTGATCCGGTCGGGAAGTTGGGCGTCGAATTGGCGTGCGGAGAGATTCACCGCGATCGGAATCAAGGGGATGCTTTTCCGCATCCAGTCGTGAATCTGGCGGCAGGCGGCTTCGATAACCCAGTTGCCGAGGCTGTAGATGAGGCCGGTTTCTTCGGCAAGCGGCACGAAGCGAGAAGGCGGGATCATGCCTTGGACCGGGTGCGGCCAGCGGATCAATGCTTCCGCGCCGACAATGCGGCCGTTGCGGAGGCTTGCCTTGGGCTGGTAATGCAGGACGAGTGCATTTTCGTTGACGGCCTGGCGCAGTTCGCCTTCGAGTTGCCAGAGCTCCTTGGCGCGAATATTCATCGCCGGGCCGAAAAACAGATAACCTGAGTCGCTGGTTTGTTGCACGCGCTTCATCGCCACGTCGGCGGCGCGCTGCAGTTCGTCCACGTTCTGACCGTCTTCGGGCAGTGTCGCAATCCCGATGCATGCCTCTATGTGCAAAGCATGCGGTCCGATGGCGAACAAGGGATGAAGGGTTTCCAGCAGCTTCTCGGCGACGAGTCCGCAGTGCTCGCGCTTCTGGATATTGAGGGCAATGACGAATTCGTCGCCGCCAAAGCGCGCGATGATATCTTCGTCGCGCAAAGCTTGACGGAATCGCTGTGCGATCTGGCGGAGGAGTTCGTCGCCAATTTCGAGTCCAAGCGAATCGTTGACCGAGGTGAATCGGTTGATGTCGATCACCATCAGGGCTACGTTGCGCTCGTTGCGGCTCGCACTGGCGAACATCTGATCCGCCAGTTGGTTAAAGAGCGTGCGATTGGGCAAGCCCGTCAGGCTGTCGTAATTGACGATTTGCTGCATGCGGTGTTCGGCGGCACGCAGCACACTGATATCGGAAAAAATGGAAAAAGCGTGCGTGACTTCTCCTTGCGGATTGCGCACGACGCCGATCGAGACCGACTGGGGGAACAACTCGCCGTTCTTTCGCCGCCCGATGATCTCGCCTTGCCAGGCACCGGCACCATGCATTGCGGCACGGACTTCGGCGCGGAAGTCGGCACTGTGCCCCCCCGAGCGCAGTAGATCCGGGGTCTGCCCGATGGCTTCGAAGGAGGTGTAGCCGGTAATGCGGGAGAAGGCTGAATTGACGGAAACGATCATCTCGTTGCGGTCGGTGATCAGTATGCCTTCGTCGCTGTTTTCAATGATGGTGGCATGTAAGCGCTGGCGATCGTCATCGCTGAGGAGATCGCTGAGCGTCGTCAGGTGAGCGGCCATCCCGATCGCCTGACCGGCATCGTCGAAGATTCGCGAAAGCGTGAGATTGGCGCGAAATACTTCGCCCGTCTTCTTGCGATGATGGACCTCGATATACGGACTGCCCTCATTGAGAAAGTAGTCATGAAAGCCGTCGTTGAACGTGTCCGATTCGTCAGCGTAAATGAAGAGGAAGTGCTGTCCGATTGCTTCGCTTCGGGTGTATCCGAAAAGTGCTTCTGCGGCGTTGTTCCAGTCCGTAATATAGCCTGTCAGATCCATCCGGATGATCGGTTGTTCCGAGGCTTCCAGTGGCTTCCATGTCGGATTGTTGCAGCAATATTCGTCGTTGAGTTTGCCGAGTATCCGTTCGAGCGACTCAAGCTTCCGGTGTGCATCCTCGCCGGATTGCGTGCGCGCTTGTTGGCACAGCGCGATACATTGGGCGAGGATGAGGTCAGGCGTTGCCATCGCACTGATGCTCATGAATGACGTCCAGCATCCATTGGTAGGCCTCGACAGTCAGACGGTTGTAGTCCTCCAGCGAGATGCCGAGCGACGCGACTTCGGCGGTGAGCGTCTTGGCGTCGCATTTTTCCGCAGCATCGATCGCTTTCAGCATGCGGCCCAGATCGCCCTGCAAGGTCAGCAAGGCGGTCATCAGCGGTTTGTTCAGGTTGAGCGGCGTCAGTATCTTCTCGAGCGGCACCGCGAAAAGTACGCCAAGAAGCGAGAACATGCCGGCCATAAAGGCCTGTTCCTGCGTTTGGCGGTCGAAGCCTGCGGCTTTCGCCAACAACTCCATTGCGCGCGCACGAACCGTGGCATGGGCGAGCAGCAGGGCTGATCGACGGTCGTTCCGGTTCGCCGAAAAGAGCATCAGATTCAGCCAGCGCTTCAATTGTTGCCGGCCAAGAATCAGTATGGCTTGCGAAAAACTCGAGATGTTCCGGCTGACGCCGATGCCAATGGAATTGACAAGACGAAGAAGGTGGTAGGAAAGAACGGGGTCCTGGCGAAAGACGGCTTCGATATCGCGCGTGTCAGCTTCGTTGGCGACGAGTTGAAGCAACTTGAGTTCAAGTCCGCGCGAGCTTGACTGGCCGCCGGTGCCGTTGTTGCCTGCGGCCATGAACCAGTGTCCCCCGAGCCATTCGCATGGCGCGTGTAGATCGATCTGATCGAGTGTGGCGGCGCTACGGATCGTTTCATCGGCAACAATGTGACAACCTAGCTGTATGAGACGCTCTTGGGTTCCGGGAGACAATCGGGAAGCACGATCGGAAGTGATGAGGCAGGGGAGCGCGGTTGCCAAGGCTGCGAACGTCGCTGTCCCCACCAGCGCTTGAATGCCGGTATCGTCTTCAGGGTCGAGATACAACGCTATCGCGGCGACCTTTAGCGATCGGTCGGCCAAGGGTTCAAGCAGCAGTGGCGAACGTGTCATCGTTTCTTATTGCGCCGGATCGGCGGCATTCCCCGGAGTAATTTGTTTGCATATTCTGTGTCGGCGAGCCTGCGCCAGAGTATACGATTTTTGTCCCGAGAGTTCGGCAATTTTTCTGCGTCAGGCAGGTCGGCGTCGTGATCTTGCAACGGTTTTTGATGTATTTCCGACATTGTCGACTGGCGATTGCCCGGCGCCGGCAAATCGTCCGGGCGTCGGGCTTGTACTGCGTCTGACAGTTGATTAGAAGCGCATGAGCTGGCCGTTGACCATCCTGACGCGGTCGCCGCGTTGCAGACTCGGTGCTTGGGCTTCCATAAAAGTGCGAACGTTGCCGTCGTCAAAGCGGACGGCGATTTCAAAATGGCGTGTCGAACGGACGTTTCGTTCAACCTCGTTGCCGGCTAGCGCGCCGCCGACGGCGCCGACCACGGCGCCGACCGTCTTGCCGCGACCGCCGCCGATCTGATTGCCGAGTAAGCCGCCAATAACTCCGCCACCGACAGCGCCGAGTCCCGAACCTTCGCCTTCCTGGCGAATTTCCCGCACGCTTTCGACGATGCCGCATTCGCGACATACCGGCTGCGCTTGCCCGTAGGCCGGTGACTGCAATACGGGGGGGTTTCTCTCTGCAGTGCGTCCGTTCCAGCCGTTGTCGCCCATCGGCGCTTCAGCGGCGAAACCTTGCTGTCCGAACGCGGGGTCACGGTTAGCCGGGCGCCGCTGAACCTGGCGCGGTGGCGGAATGGGGGCGTCACGATCGTCTTGGGGGCGTGCCTTGGCAATGGGCGCTGGCTTTTTTTCGGTTGTCGGAGCAGGGGCGACGGCGGCTGGGGCTGCCGCCGCCGGTGTTTGTGGCACTGCAACCGTTGGTGGAGGCGGCGGCGCGCTTGTGGCTGGCGCTGCGGTGGTGGCCGGCTCGGCGCGCGGTGGCAAATAGCCAGCGAACCACGCCGTTGCGGCCAGACTGGCGACGGTGATGGCGCTTGCCGCGACGATGACCATCGGATGCGTGCGGGAGGGGGATGGGTTGTCCATGGCGTGTCTCCTGGCGAAGGTCTTCAATGTCGTACTAACGCAACAATAGTCGGGTCGGCTGACAAAGCGAGTGTTGCCACGCCGTAAATTGGGGGCGGTGCCGTGTGGCGGAGGCGGTGCGCAAGACGATGGGGTCCAGATTGCCGCCGATACATGCTTCGGGCCTGAAATGCAAAACGGGGAACCTCAATGCGAGGCTCCCCGTCGATTTTCGCTCAGGCGCAGTTAACGCCGTCCGGTCATCGCGTCATTCCGGACGCATCTGCGGGAAGAGGATGACGTCGCGGATATTGGCCGAGTCGGTCAGCAGCATGACCAAACGGTCGATGCCGATACCGCAACCGCCGGTCGGCGGCAGGCCATATTCGAGTGCACGGATGAAGTCGGCGTCGTAATACATTGCTTCCTCGTCGCCGGCATCCTTGGCCTTGGCCTGCGCCAGGAAGCGCTCGGCCTGGTCTTCGGGGTCGTTGAGCTCGGAGAAGCCGTTGGCGATTTCCCGGCCGACGATGAAGAGTTCGAAGCGCTCGGTGATGTCGGCGTTGTCGTTGCTGCTGCGGGCGAGCGGGCTGATCTCGGCCGGATAGTCGACGATGAAGGTCGGGTCCCAGAGATCGGCTTCGGTCGTTTCTTCGAACATCAGCAGTTGCAGTGTTCCCAGGCCCATGCCTGGCTTGAGTTCGACTTTCATGGCCGCGAGCTTCTGGCGCAACCAGTCGGCGTCGGTCAACTGTTCGAGCGTGTATTGCGGGCGATACTTCATGATGGCTTCGACCATCGTCAGGCGATCAAACGGCTTCGAGAGATCGAGCGTGCGGCCTTGGTATTCGAAGGTTTCAGCCCCGAGTGCTTCGCGTGCCGAATGGCGCAGCAGGCCTTCGGTGAAGTCCATCAGCTTGTTGTATTCGCTGTACGCCTCGTAGAACTCCATCATCGTGAATTCGGGATTGTGGCGCGGACTCATGCCTTCGTTGCGGAAGTTGCGGTTGAGTTCGAACACCTTCTCGAAACCGCCGACGACGAGTTTCTTGAGATAAAGCTCCGGTGCGATGCGCAGATAAAGCTCCATGTCGAGCGCATTGTGGTGCGTCTTGAACGGACGGGCCGATGCGCCGCCGGGGATCGGGTGCATCATCGGCGTTTCGACTTCAAGGAAGCCGTGGGCGCACATGTGGTTGCGGATCGACTGGACGATGCGGCTACGGGCCATGAACGTGAAGCGCGATTGCTCGTTCATGATCAGGTCGAGGTGACGCATCCGGTACTTCTGCTCCTGGTCGGTCAGCCCGTGGAATTTCTCCGGCAGCGGACGCAAGGACTTCGACAGCAGGCGGATGTCGTTGGCTTCGACGGTCAGTTCGTTGGTCTTGGTGCGGAACAAGGGACCGACGACGCCGACGATGTCGCCGATGTCCCAGCGCTTGAAGGCGGCATAGGTTTCCTCGCCGACCTTGTCGCGGGCGACGTAGATCTGGATGCGGCCGCCGACGTCGGAGATGGTGATGAAGGAGGCCTTGCCCATCACGCGCTTGAGCATGATGCGGCCGGCGACCTTGACCTCGACCGGGTTGGCTGCGAGCTCTTCCGTGCTCTTGTCGTCGTACAGCTCGATGATCTTGCCGGTGATGTTCTCGCGCTCGAAATCGTTCGGGTAGGCTTTTCCGGTCGCCCGCCATTCGGCCAGCTTGGCGCGACGTTCGGCGATGATGTGGTTCTCGTCCTGCTGTTGTTCGGGGGTGCTGTTCTGTTCGGACATGGTCAGTCTCTGAAAGGGAATGGTTGTCAGACGCCTTGCTTCAGGCTGGCTTCGATGAAAAGGTCGAGATCGCCGTCGAGGACGCGTTGCGTGTCGCCGACTTCGACATTGGTGCGCAGATCCTTGATGCGCGACTGATCGAGCACGTAGGAGCGGATCTGGTGGCCCCAGCCGATGTCGGTCTTGGCATCTTCGAGCTTCTGCTGGTCGGCCTGTCGCTTGCGCATCTCGGCCTCATAGAGGCGGGATTTCAGCATGGCCATCGCCTCGGCCCGGTTGCGATGCTGCGAGCGGTCGTTCTGGCACTGCACGACAATGCCGGAGGGATTGTGCGTGATACGCACGGCCGAGTCGGTCTTGTTGATGTGCTGACCGCCGGCGCCCGAGGCGCGATAGGTGTCGATGCGCAGATCGGCCGGATTGATCTCGATTTCGAACGAGTCGTCGATTTCCGGATAGACGAAGACCGAGGCAAAGCTCGTGTGACGACGCGCATTCGAGTCGAAAGGCGATTTGCGCACGAGACGGTGGATGCCCGTCTCCGAACGCAACATGCCAAAGCAATATTCGCCGGAAAGCTTGATCGTTGCCGTCTTGATGCCAGCGACATCGCCTTCGGACTCTTCGAGCACCTCGACGCCGTAACCCTTGCGTTCGCCGTACTTGACGTACATGCGCAGCAGCATCGACGCCCAGTCCTGCGCTTCCGTGCCTCCGGCGCCGGCCTGGATGTCGACGAAGCAGTTGAGCGGATCGGCCGGGTTGTTGAACATCCGGCGGAATTCGAGGCCGGCGACTTCCTTCTCGACGAAGTCGATGTCGGCGGCGACGGCGAGCAGCGTGTCGTCGTCTTCCTCCTCGCGCGCCATGGCGAAAAGTTCGTCGGCGTCCTTGAGGCTGTCGGCGACGCGGTTCAGCGTCAGGACGACGCCTTCGAGCGCTTTCTTTTCCTTGGAGAGTTCCTGGGCGCGCTCGGCGTTATCCCAGACTTTCGGGTCTTCGAGTTCGCGATTGACGGCGTTCAGTTGATCGAATTTCTGATCGTAGTCAAAGATACCTCCGTAGCTCGGTGGCGCGCTGGGCGAGATCCACGAGCCGGTTGGCGATCTGGTTGAGTTGTTCGGCTTCCATAGTCTTCCGGACGTTCAGTGAAACCCGTAATTATATACGCTGAACGCCCGTATGACGGCTTTTACGCCCGTTAAAGGCGGAATTTCTCGGCGGTCTGGCTCAGTTCGCGCGCCAGATGGTCGAGTTGCTGAACCTGCATATGTACGGCCTGCACCGAGGCATCGGCTTCCTCGACCATTTGAGCGATCTGCTCGACGTTGTTGGCGATGTTGTTGCTTGCCTGGCTCTGTTCGAGCGAGGCGTCGGCGACGTCGCGGGTTTTTTCCAGCGTGGCCTGAGCGTTTTGGGTGATTTTTTGCAGGGCATGTGCTGCTCTTTCGGCCAGTTCGACGCCCAGCGCCACTTGTTGGCGCACGCCGTCCATGCGCTCGGCGGCCATGTCGGTGTCGCTTTGCACGGCGCGGATGGTACGGGTGATGTCCTGGGTGGCGCCGCCCGTGCGTTCGGCCAGCTTGCGAACTTCATCGGCGACGACCGCGAAGCCGCGCCCCTGTTCGCCGGCACGCGCCGCTTCGATGGCGGCGTTGAGTGCCAGGAGGTTGGTCTGGTCGGCGATCTCCTTGATGACGGCGCTCATGCCGTCGATCTCGCGCGAGCGCTCGACCAGTCCGAGAATGAGTTCTGAGGCGCTGGCGATGTCGGCCGAGATACGCTGGATTTCTGCTGCGGCGTCGCGTGCCAGTTTCTCGCCGTCGGCGGCGATGCTTGCCGCATGGCGCGAGTTCTGTTCGGTTTCCCGCGCATTGTCGGAAATGTGATTGATACTGACGGTCATTTCCTCCACTGCGGCAGCGGTGGCGGATGTAGCCGCCGAGGTCTTCTGGCTGCCGTTGCTGATCCGCGCCGTTTCGTCGGTGAGTTTGCGCGAAGCGTCGGCAAGCGTTGTCGAGGCCTGGTTGAAACGGGTCGCCATGTCGTGGAGTCCGGCTTGCATCGTTTTCATCGAGCCGAGCAGGCTGGCATCGTTGTTTCCGGCAGCGATGTCCTGCGACAGGTCTCCATCGGCAATTCCGCGGGCAATCTCGCTGGCATAAGCCGGTTCGCCGCCGAGTTGGTCGAGGATGCTGCGCATCGTCTTGAAGGCGAGAAAGGCGACGATGCTCAGCAAGAGTCCGCCGATGATCAGCAGATTGGCCGCGTCGCGCCAGAAAATCCGGTCGATGTCATCGACGAAGAAACCGATCGCCACGAGCCATCCCCAGGGCTCGAAGATGCTGGCGCCATTGAGCTTCTTGTAAAGCTTCTTGTCCTCGGTGCCTGGCCGGACGGCTTCGAGCATGACGTAGCCTTTGCCGTCCTTGCTGCTGCGGATCTCCTCCTGGTAGACCGTCATGACCTGCCGTCCATCGGTGGTCTTCCCGCCGGGATCGATCTTGCCGACGCGCGAGGGGTTGCCGTGGATCATCAGCATGTTGTCGGCAATATTGCGAACGATGAAATAGTTGTCGGCTGTTCGTTGCGCCGAAATGGCCTCCTTGGCACGCGCCTGGGCCTCTTCGCGTGAGATCTTTCCGGCCCGTTCCTGCGCGTGGAAATATTTGAGCTGTGCATCGGCAACGTCGAGCAATTGCGCGATCTGCGCCCGTCTTTCGTTGTGCAGACTCTCGCGCAGTTGGTGCAGTCCGTAACTTGCCATGGCGGCAAGTCCGATCAGCGAGGCAGAGACGATTGTCAGTATCCGGTTTCGCAGTTTCATCGCAGTGTTCCCTCTTTGTCACGCTGGCAGCGCAGGCTGTGTCGCGAGTATTCTGATTGACTGATATTAGTCCATTATCCGGACGTTACGCCTTCGATTGGCTTTCATTCCAGGAGGAGGCGCTCTGCGACGCGCTGGTTTTTTGACCATCCCGCTGATACGATAAAGGCATTACGGGAGATGAGGCGGGTGATGGGGCGAAAGAAATCTACATGGGTGCCGCAGGTCGGTATTGTCGCGACTTATGTCGGGCGCGCAGGCCGTCTGGCGCGCGGCGGCTACAACGTTCGCATCGTTGCCGAAACCTGTGCCAACCGCATGGTCGTCGAAGCGATCGGCCGTAGCGGTGCCCCCGTTCGCTTCACCGTCAAGCGCGAGAATCTCGCGCCGTTGCAGCCGGGTCTGTTCGACTAAGGTAGGGATGCTCGCTGGCCAGCGTCCGCTTTTCGGCGGGCGGTAGCGCCTTGATCCGGCATTCGGCGGCGAGTGCCGTCGAACGGTCGCTGCAGGGGATGACCGCCAGCAGTCGTTGCGGCGGATGCATGCGGGTATAGCGTGCGCCCTTACCGGAAAGATGCGCCTGATAGCGGGCTTCGACGTCGGTGCTGATGCCGGTGTAGATGCTGCCGCCCCGGCATTCGATGAGGTACACGAACCAGGGGCGGACAGCGGTGCTCATGTTTCGGTTACGCGCCTTTTTCAGGCTCGCCGCCGAGTGCGGCGATGACGTCCGACATGAGGTGCGCCAGTTCGCCGGTCATCAGCGCGAAATCGAGATCGAAACGCTCGTCTTCGTTTTCGGCCTGGCCGTCGGTCTCTTCCTTGAGGATGTCGAGGAAGGAAAGGCGTTTGATTTGCAGTTTTTCGTCGAGCACGAACGAAATGCGATCGTTCCAGGTCAGGCCCAGACGGGTGACGACCTTGCCCTCGGCAATGTGCTCGCGGATTTCCTTGCCTTCAAGCGAATGTCGCGTATAGCGGATGAGCGCATTTTCGGCCGAGCGCAATTCGATGTCCTGGTCGATGGTGAATCCTGCTGGCGCTTCGTTGCCTGCGATCCAGCCAGTCATCGCCGAGGACGGTGATACCGTTGTCTTGAGCAGGGTTGCCGGAAAACTGTCGACGGATTTGCGCAGGTGCTCGAGGAATTCCTCGGCCTTGGCCTGCGCGCCGGCGTCGATGACGAGCCATCCATTCAGTGGGTCGATCCAGCCGAAGGTGGTGCGGCGACGGACGAACGCGCGCGGCAGCAGTTCGACGGTCAGCGCTTCGCGCAGGTCACGCAGTTCCTTGCGTCCGACGCGCCGCCCTTCGGCTTCTTCGATAGCTTTTGCTCGGTCGTCGGCAATCTGGCGGACGATCGAGGTCGGCAACAACCGTTGTTCGACGCCGAGCGCGATCAACCATTGATGATTGACCGAATGTACCAGCGCGCCGCTCGCAGAGGGCGCCACCCAGCCGAGGCACTCGGCTTCAAGCGGTCCGCAGGGATGGAGTGCGGCACCGGACAGCGCAGTGTCGATCGCCTCGATGTCGATGTCGAGGTTTCGGGGGAGTCGAAAGATCTGAAGGTTTCTGAACCACATGCGACGAACTCGGAAAAAAGGAGCGAATTATAGGATTGAATCAGAGATGCGGGGAGGTTGGATTTTTTTCGTGAGTATTGAATGCAACTCCCTGACTGGGTCATAATACCGTCATGAACGATCCACAACCATTTGATATTCGTCGCCGGATTCGCGAACTGTTGTCCATTCCCGATCGTGATCGTACCGATGCGGAATGGGACGAGTTGAACGAACTCGAAATCCGGACGGCACCAGGAAACCGCGACAACGGTTACGCTCAGGACCGTCCGGAAGGAAAGCGGCCGGGGAATTTCGGTCAAGGGCGGCGGCAAGGGCAGGGCTTCGGCAAGAAGAATCCCGGTCCGCGTCAGGATGCCCGCCCGCCACAGCAGGAAAATCGTCCCGAGGGTCCGCGTCCTGAGGGCCAGGTGCGGCCGCCGAAGCGTCAGCATCGCCGCCCAAAGCGTCCGCAGCAAGGGGATGCGCCGCCGCAGGGGAATCCCGAGGGTAATTCCTGAGGCTTCACGTGCTTCAAATAAAAAACCAGGTCGCTTGACCTGGTTTTTTTTGTTGTCATCATCCGGCGATAATGGGCGTGGACCCCGTTTTTCAGGTCTCGGCGTCGCCCGCAAGCCAGACGCACTTGCCTTTGCTTTCCTTCTGGATGGCGCCGAGCAGCGCTTCGTGTTGCTCGATTTCCTCAGGGCTGGCTCGGACAATGCGTTGCGCGCGCTTCCCCGTGCTGCCAGAAAATATGGCTGTGGCGGCGAGTTCCGCTTGCGGTTCGTCGACCGGTTCGATCATCAGGCTTTCCTGGCCGCGCGTCATGGCGACATAGACTTCGGCCAGAATTTCCGCGTCGAGCAAGGCGCCGTGAAGCGTGCGGCGCGAATTGTCGATGCCATAGCGATCGCAGAGCGCATCGAGGCTGTTTCGCTTGCCCGGGAATGTTTCCTTCGCCATGCGCAGGGTGTCGTGCACGGCATGGCAGACGGTTTCGATCGGTGCCATGTCCAGACGTGCCAGTTCGGCGTTCAGGAAGCCGATGTCGAAGGGCGCGTTGTGGATGATGAGGTCGGCGCCGCGCACGAAATCAAGAAATTCCGCTGCAACCTCGGCAAAGCGCGGCTTGTCCTGAAGAAAATCGAGGCTGATGCCGTGCACTGCCAGCGCGCCCTCGTCAATGTCGCGTTCCGGGTTGAGATAGCGGTGAAAATGATGGTGTGTCAGCCGACGGTTGCGCATTTCGACGCCGCCGATTTCGATAACGCGGTGCCCCAATTTGTGTTCGAGGCCCGTGGTTTCGGTATCGAGAAAAATCTGTCTCATGGTCTTGTCCAGATCCCTCAGTTGTGTGACGAAGTGCGCCCGGCAAGAAGGTCGTCTATGCCGCGATTTGCCAGAGCATCGGCGCGCTCGTTGCCAGGGTGCCCCGCATGCCCCTTGACCCAGGTCCAGGTAATTTCATGTTTTTGGCTGATTTCGTCGAGCTTTTGCCACAGGTCGGCGTTCTTGACCGGTTTCTTGTCGGCGGTTTTCCAGCCGTTACGCTTCCAGTTGTGGATCCATTGACTGATGCCTTTTTGTACATACTGGGAGTCGGTGTGCAGTTGGATGCGCGCCGGCCGCTTGAGCGCTTCCAGTGCCCGGATCACGGCGGTCAATTCCATGCGGTTGTTGGTGGTGTCGCGTTCGCCACCCCAGAGTTCCTTTTCGGCGGCTCCAGCCTGAAGCAAGACGCCCCATCCGCCGGGGCCGGGGTTGCCGCGACAGCCGCCGTCGGCGTAGATATTCGTAATCAGTTCAGAGTTCACGCTGGTCCAGTTCCTTGTGTGTGACGGTGGTGAGCGCCTTATGCGAGGCCTTCTTCCGGGTGTTCCATCCGGGCAGGACGAGGCGCATGCCGCGTACCCGTTTTACCGCGCGCAGGACGTAGGCGCCGCCGGCAAAGCTCCACCAGCGGTCGCCCGCCGCTTCCATGAAATGGCAGCGCTTGAGCCAGTGTTCGTGACGGAAGGGCGGGGCATAGCAGCCGAAGTTGCCACGGTCGACTTCGAAGCTGAGCAAGTGCAACCAGTCGCGCATGCGCAGCACCGAAATGAAATTGCCTTGTGCGAGAAAGTCTTCCTTGCCGCCCGGAAGCTTGCGGCGCAAGCCCCAAAGCGACAGCGGGTTGAATCCGGTGACGATCAGTTGTCCGTCGGGGATCAGGATACGCTCGACTTCACGCAGAATTTGATGTGGGTCGTCGTGAAATTCAAGCACATGCGGTAGAACGACAAGATCGATGCTGTTGGCAGAGAAGGGGAGTTCATGCATGTCGCATAGAACGTCGACGGGTCCGGTATCGCCGGCAATCTGGCGTAGTGGAATACGATTTTGTTCGAGCAGCCTGATTTGCGGCAGGCCGAGTTGCAGGGCGTTATAGCCGAACAAGTCGCTGACCAGGGCAGTCACGCGGGCGTGCTCCCAAGTCATGATGTAGCGTCCCTGAGGCGAGTCGAGCCATTCGTCCATGTCGTGATTTGACATTTTTCGTGATTCTTCCACAATCAGATCATGTTCGAGGTCATCGGGATTCCGGCTTTCAAGGATAACTACATCTGGCTGTTGCGCAAAGGCGCCGCGGCGGTCGTTGTCGACCCCGGTGATGCTGCGCCGGTGCTGGATGTCCTGCAACAGGAGAAATTATCGCTCGAAGCCATCCTGGTTACGCACCACCACCAGGACCATCAAGGCGGAATTCCATCGTTGTTATCCCATTTCGCTGCCGAGGTGTATGGGCCGGCGACGGAGTCTATCACAGCGTTGACCCATCCTCTGCGCGGCGGCGAGGTGCTGACGCTACCGGCCTTGGGTTGTCCGGTTCGGGTAATGTCCACTCCAGGGCATACGGCCGGGCATCTTGCCTATCTGGCGAGTGATGCCTTGTTTTGTGGCGATACGCTGTTTTCAGCCGGGTGTGGACGGGTCTTTGAGGGGACTCCCCTGCAGATGTGGAACTCCTTGTCATTGCTATCGGCCTTGCCTGACGGGACGCGTGTGTTTTGTGCCCACGAATATACCGAAGCCAATCTGCGCTTTGCCATGGCCGTTGAACCTGGGAACCGTTTTCTGCGTGATCGCGTCGATGAAGTCGCGGTTCTGCGTGCCAAGGGACAGCCGTCGGTGCCATCGTTTCTTGCGCTGGAAAGAGCGACCAATCCGTTTTTGCGCTGCAACGTGCCGGAGGTTGTCGAGTCCGCGCGTCAGCATGGTGCCGCAAGCCTGGAGTCGGCTGATGTGTTCGCGGCGCTACGTGGCTGGAAGAACTCGTTCTGACGCGTAGCGACGTCTAACGCTTGCGGTTTTGCCAGGCCTTGTTGAGCGTGTCGAGGACGCGCGCCGAGTTAAAGGGCTTGATGATGAAGCCGTTGGCGCCGTTGCGGATTGATTCCTCGACATTTTCCTTGCTGGGGTTGCCCGTGATCATGATAACGACGATCTCGGGGTAGAGTTCCTTGATGCGTTGAAGCGCCTCCAGTCCGTCCATCAGGGGCATGATGACGTCCATGAAGACGATGTCGGGCTTCGTCTTGGCGATGAACTCCAGCGATGCCGCGCCGTTCTTGGCGTCGCCGATGATGTCGTAACTCTCGCTGCGCAGGATCCCGCGCAGCAGGGTTCGCATCAGGTCGTTGTCATCGACGATGAGGACTTTTGGATGCGGTGTCATGATGTTTGTCTAGTTCTCCTGCGGGTCGAAGGAGAGCGTCTGGCAGACCTGATTTCGTCCCAGATGCTTGGCTTTGTAGAGCGCCAGGTCGGCAGCGCCAACGAGGTCCTGAGGATCGGTTTCAGGCATGGCGACGGCTGAAGCAACGCCGAAGCTCGTGGTGATATGGCCGAACGGCGCGCCCGGGTGCGGAATCCGCAAATCGCTGACCGTCTTTCGCATCTGTTCGGCGACAAAGCTGGCACCGCTGAGCGACGTGCCGGGGAGAACCGCGATGAATTCCTCACCGCCATAGCGCGCCAGTAGATCGCCGCCGCGGTCGGTAGTGTGACTGAGCGCCTGGGCGATCTGGCGCAGGCATTCATCGCCGTTCTGATGGCCATACGTGTCGTTGTACAGCTTGAAGAAGTCGATGTCGGCCATGATGATGGACAACTCCTCGCCGATGCGCATGGCGCGGCGCCATTCGCGCAATAGCACCGCGTCGAAATGGCGCCGGTTGGCGATGCCGGTGAGACCGTCGAGTGACGTCAGTCGCTTGAGTTCCTGATTGGCATTGTCGAGTTTACGCGTCAATACGACGAGAGACTGGCGCATTTGCAAAATGCGTTGCATGGCCCGGATCTTTGCGCCCAGAACGACCTCACTGACCGGTTTGAGCAAGTAGTCATCCCCCCCCGCAGCGATGCCCCTCTCAATGTCCTGATCCTTGTTCAACGAACTCAGGAAAATGATGGGCGTCCATTCGCCGGGTGTTTCGATCTGTCGGATCTGGCGTGCCACCTCGAAACCATCGATATCGGGCATGACAACGTCGAGCAGCACCAAGTCGGGGCGCTCTTTGAGAAACAGGTCGACACCCTGATGTCCTGTTTCCGCCGGGATCGGCTGAAAGTACATCTTGCGGATATGGTCGCAGAGAAGCTTGAGACTGCTTCTGCTGTCTTCGATGACGAGAATTTTCATTGTCACGGGGGAATTTGGCCAATAGACGTATTCTGACACTTCACCCGGCGCTTGTCGCGGCGAATCGCGTGCCGCAACGCTTTTGTCCGCCGTCAGGAGTGGCCGGCATGTGCTAGATTCTCAGTATTGGATTGCTTGATGATGGTGATGGCATGAACGGGAATCGATGGACAAGTTTGTTGCGGCAATATCGGACGGTGCGCTACATGGCTTACGCGGGGCTTGCCATTGTCCTGTTCGCAATCCTCGGCTTCTTTGTCCTGCCGCCGATTGTCAAATCGGTATTGATCGATCAGGCGAGCAAAGCCTTGCATCGCACGGTTGCCGTGAAACGCGTGGACATCAATCCTTTCGCCATGACGTTGGATGTCGATGGCTTGTCGATCAAGGAGCGCGATAGCGAGACGACTTTCCTCGCTTTTGACAAGCTGCATATCAACCTCGATGCCGCGTCCCTGTTCAAGGGGGGCGTGGTGATTGGCGAGTTGCGTCTCGATGGCCCGCGCGTCCATGTCGCGCGTTTGTCGGCGGGGCAATACAATTTTTCCGATCTGCTCGAAGCGCCGCAGGTATCGCCAGCGCCAAAAAGCGAAGCGAAGCCGCCGATGTTTTCCGTCAGCAATATCCGCATAACGGGCGGTTCGCTGGCGTTCGATGATCAACCTATGCGCGAAAAGCATGAGATTCAGGGGGTGAATGTTTCTCTGCCCTTCATTTCGAATATGGCTTTCGCCGTCGATACCTTTGTCGAACCCTCTTTTTCCGCTGTCGTAAATGGCGCGCCAGTGCATGCGAAGGTGAAGAGCAAGCCTTTCTCCGAGTCGCATGAAAGCGAATTGGCGATGGATCTTGCCGATCTGAAACTGACGCAATACCTTCCCTACGTTCCGGCAAAGCTCCCGGTCAAGGTGCAAAGCGGGATGCTCGATGTCGGCGTGACCTTGCGTTTCCATCAGGACAAGGGCGGCAACGCTTCAATTCATCTGGCCGGGAAATCTGCGCTCCGGAACATCGATGTTCGCGATAGTCAGGGCGCTGCGCTGCTTGCATTCAAACGACTGGAACTGGTGCTCGGTGCCTTGGATTTGCCGGCCCGTAAGGTGCAACTCGATCGTGTTCTGCTTGAATCGCCGGATGTCAGCGTCACGATCGATCAGAAAGGCCGCCTGAACCTGACGGCTTTGTCCGAAACAGAAACATCGGGTGCAGGGGCCAAGGCGCCTGCCGCCGGAGATGATTCGGCCAAGGCTCAGCCGGAGTCGCCATTTGATTGGTCACTGGGCGAATTTTCGCTGAATGGCGGCCTGCTGCGCGTCGTGGATCAGTCGCGGAAAATGCCGTTCAAGGGGTCGGTCGACATCCCTGAAATACGCGTCAAGAAGCTTTCCGGTCGAGGGCTTGAACCGGCCGAAATTGCTGCGCGTGTGCTGGTCAATCGGCGCGGCGAGTTGGGCGTCACCGGGAGCTTCAATCCGGTGCAAGGCGCTGCCGACCTGAATGTGACGATCAAGTCGCTTGAACTTCTGCCGTTCCAGCCGTATTTCGCAGAGAAACTCAACGTTGCCGTGACCCGGGGGCAGTTGACGGCTGATGGCGCGCTTCATTTGCGTAAGGCGACCGATTCGCCTATTGGCGTGGTGGGCCAGTTTTCCGGCCAGGCGACGCTCGGTGATTTTCAGGCGGTCGATAAGCCGAATTCGGCGGATTTCCTGCGCTGGAAGTCGTTTTACTTTGGCAAGGTCGACCTCAATTTGCAACCGATGTCGGTGTCGGTCGGTGAAATCGCATTGTCGGATTTCTTTGCTCGGGTGATCGTCAGTCGCGAAGGCAAGCTGAACCTGCTGCAACTGGTGCGACAAGATGAGAATGCGCCGGTAGCGGCGCCTGCCGAACCCCTTGCTGCTTCCGGCGAGGGCAAGGCGACGACGCCACTTGCCCCAAAAGAGGCCGCCAGCAAACCGGTGATGCCTGTCCGTATCGGCAAGATCACATTGCAAGGGGGGGATGTCCGCTTCACCGACAACTTCGTCAAGCCCAATTACACGGCCAATCTGCGCAAAATCAGCGGTCGGATTTCAGGGCTGTCGTCGGAGCCAGGAACCACCGCCAAGCTCGAATTGCGAGGGCGCTACGACGACGTTGCCCCTCTGACCGTCGATGCCCAGATCAATCCGCTGTCGGCCAAGCCCTACCTCGACCTGCAAGCCGAGATCAAGGGCGTAGAGATGACGCCGTTCTCAAGCTACTCAGGCAAGTATGCGGGCTATGCAATCGAAAAGGGCAAGTTGTCGCTGTTCGTTAAATACAAGATCGAGAACGATCAGCTTGAAGCCGAGAATCGGGTGTTCATCGACCAACTGACATTCGGCGATGCCGTCGACAGTCCTGAGGCGACGAAGCTGCCGGTTCGTCTCGCCGTTTCCTTGTTGAAAAACCGTAGCGGCGAGATCGACCTGAATCTGCCGATTTCGGGCTCGCTCAACGATCCGCAGTTCAGCGTCGGTGGTTTGGTCGTCAAGGTGATCGTCAATCTGGTCGTCAAGGCGGTGGCTTCGCCGTTTGCCCTGCTGGGGTCAATGTTCGGCGGCGAAGAACTGTCCGCGATCGAGTTCGATGCCGGTCGCGAAACCATTACGCCGACGGCGGAAAAACGGCTCGAGAATCTCGCCAAGGCGCTGATTGATCGTCCCGAACTCAAGCTGGAAATTGCCTCGGTCGTCGACCCTGTGCGGGAACTGGAAGCGCTCAAGCGCGTCGATCTGGAACGCAAGGTGAAAGCGGCCAAGCGCGAAGACTTGACGCGGTCGGGGGTTGCCAGCGGCGCGGTCGATAGCATCCAGATTCGGGCCGAGGAATATCCTGCGCTGCTTGAACGCGCTTATCGCGCCGAGAAATTCCCGAAGCCGCGTAACGTTGTCGGTTTGGTCAAGACATTGCCGGTCGAAGAGATGGAGAAGCTGATGCTGACGTATGCAAACGTTGGCGATGAGACCTTGCGAGAGCTTGGCGAGACGCGTGCAAGACAAGTGCGGGACTGGTTAGCAGCGCATCAGGTTTCGCTTGAACGCATCTTCATGTTGCCGGGCAAACTGACAGAGGCCGGCGATGCTGCCGGTGGCGAAAAGAAGGCTGCAGCGGGGCAGGTTGTCTTTTCACTGAAATAGAAGAAAAATTTGAAGCGAATTTATGAGTGATTTTCTGCTGATGGTCGTTCTCGGCCTGCTTGCTTGCGTTCTGGTGTTGCAGTGGCTTACCTGGCGACGCGCAGCATCGGCTGCAGATGCGTCGTCGCTGCGGGCGTTGCTGGATGGACAGGAGCGTGTGGCGCGCGAAATGCGGGAGGAGTTGGCGCGCGGTCGGCAGGAGTCGGCGACGGCATCGCGGCACGATCGCGAGGAAATGGCGCAGGGATTGGACCGTTTGGCGCAAGGCCTTGCGGCTCAGGTCTCAAGATTGGGAAGCTTGCAGGGTCAGCAGCTTGAGAGTTTCGCCCAGCAACTGTCGCGCCTGACCCAGAGTAACGACCAGCGTTTCGAGCAATTGCGGCAGGCTGTCGAAGCGCGGCTGGTGGCCATCCAGGCCGATAACGCCAGCAAGCTTGAGGAAATGCGCAAGACGGTCGATGAGAAGCTTCATGCGACGCTGGAGCAGCGCTTGGGCGAATCGTTCCGCCTCGTCGGTGAGCGCCTGGAGCAGGTGCATAAGGGACTCGGCGAAATGCAAAGTCTTGCGGCCGGCGTCGGCGACCTGAAAAAAGTATTGACCAATGTGAAGACGCGCGGGACCTGGGGCGAGGTTCAGCTCGAAGCCTTGCTTGAGCAGGTGCTGACCGTCGATCAATACGAAAAGAACGTGGCAACCCGACCGGGCAGCAGCGAGCGCGTCGAATTCGCCATTCGGCTTCCCGGTCGGGAAGCGGGCGGGCGTGGTGCGGCCCCCGTCTGGCTGCCGATCGATGCCAAGTTTCCGATCGAGGATTACCAGCGCCTTGTCGAAGCGCAGGAGCGCGCCGACGCGCTTCAAGTCGAACAAGCGGCGCGCGCGTTGGAAATTCGATTGCGCGACGAGGCGCGGAAGATTCGCGACAAGTATGTCGATCCGCCGCACACGACCGATTTTGCCATCCTCTACCTGCCCACCGAAGGGCTGTATGCCGAAGTGCTACGCCGTCCCGGTTTGGCCGAAGCGTTGCAATGCGACGCTCGCATCAGTATCGCCGGTCCGACGACATTGACCGCTTTGCTCAATAGCCTGCAAATGGGGTTCCGAACACTGGCGATCGAGAAGCGTTCGTCGGAGGTTTGGGCCGTGTTGGGGGCAGTCAAGACCGAATTCGGAAAGTTCGGCGAAGTGCTTGAAGCGACGCGGAAGAAGCTGGAGCAGGCGACCAAAAGTATCGAGTCGGCGGGCGTGCGAACACGACAGATCGAACGCAAACTCAAGGGCGTTGAGGCGTTGTCGGTCGCCGATGCGCAGGATCAGATCGGGCGTCTTGAAGAAATCGACGTGGCGGAACCGGCCGAGTCGTCATGACGAAGTCGAGTCAGGACGCTCGACTGGAGGCGGCGTTTATCGCCACGACGTATCAGGTTTTTAGTGAAGACAGCATTTTTGCATTGCGTATCGGTCGCCTTGACCCCGGTTTCGATGCTTTTGTCGCAACTCGGGGCGGTGGACCATGGGGGATCGTCACCGCTGCGAATCCGGCGGCCAAACGCTGTGCCGAGGCCGATAACGCCAGTGCCCTGCAAGCGCTGCTGGCGCATGTGGATACGCTTGGCACCCTGTTCCTGCATACCCGCCATCATGCCGATGACGGCGATTGGCCGGATGAAGAGGGTGTGTTGTTGCTGAATACCGAGAAGGAAGAAATTTGTGGTCTGGCACGCGAATTCGGTCAGTGCGCTTGCGTGGTTGGCGGTATTGGCCGTCCTCCTTTGCTTGTGTGGATCAATGCTTCGTAAGCTATACTCATGTCATGAACCGGAAGCCCTGCTATGAGCAAGCACATTGGACGTTTCGAGATTATCCGGGAATTGGGGCGTGGCGCCCAAAGCGTGGTCTATCTCGCGCAGGATCCGCATTTGCAGCGCGAAGTGGCGATCAAGACGCTGCATTTCTCTCGGCATGATCCGCAGCAGAATCAGCAGTTGCTTTCCGAGGCGCGTACCGCCAGTCAGTTACGTCATCCAAATATCGTCCCGATTTTCGAGGCCGGCGAGGCGTCGGGCGATCCCTATCTCGTTTTCGAATATGTGCCAGGGCAGAATCTGGGCGAGTTGTTGAAACGCGAGGGGCGGCTGTCGCCGGCCAAGGCGCTGGCGATATTTGGCGGTGTGCTCGATGCCATCGGGCACGCCCATGAGTCCGGCATTGTTCATCGCGATCTCAAGCCGAGCAATATCCTGATCGATGACAAAGGCACGGTGCGGATCATGGATTTCGGCATCGCCGGCCGCATCGAAGCGCAAACCGAGGCGCCTGACGCGCTGTCAGGAACGCTGTGCTACATGGCGCCTGAGTATATTGGCCAACGCGTCAGTAACGAGCGTTCCGACATTTTCTCTGCCGGCCTCGTGCTTTATGAAATGCTGGTCGGTGCGCCAGCGGTGGCTGGAACGAATCGCCAGACGATCTTCAACCGCCTGACGACTGAAGATATTCGGTTGCCTGCGGTGGCCGGACTTGAAGTCGATGCAGCGCTGGCGAGTTTGCTTTATCGCGCGCTTGCCCGTGATCCGGAGCAGCGAATCGCGTCTGCGCGCCAGTTTCATGAAATTCTGGATGACTACCTGAAACCGTCGGCGCCGTCGCCGAGTGCCGATGCGACCCAAGGAACGATCGACTTCCTGCTGCGTCGGATGCGTGTCAAGAGCGACTTTCCGGCGCTCTCCGATTCCGTCAGCACGATCAACAAAATCACGCGCTCGGACAAGGAGAGTATCGCCGCGCTGTCAGCGTCGATCCTCAAGGATTTTTCGCTGACCAACAAGATCTTGCGTCTGGTTAATTCGGTCTATTATCGGCAGGCCGGAGGCGGCAGTATCAGCACGATCTCGCGTGCGGTATTGGTGTTGGGGTTCGACGCCGTGCGCAACATGGCGGTCACGGTGATGTTGTTCGAGCACATGCAGGACAAGGTGGGAACCGGGAATCTCAAGGACGAATTCCTCCGGGCGAATCTGGCGGCAGTCCTGGCTAAAGACATTGGCGAGAAGAACGCGCCGCGCGAAGTCGAGCAGGCCTTCATCTGTGCCTTGTTCCATGGCTTGGGGCGACTGCTTTGTCATTATCACTTCGTTGAGGAGAGTCAGGAGATCCGGCGCTTGGTCGAGCAGAAATCGGTGAGTGAGGAAGTGGCGGCGCTCCAGGTGCTCGGCGTCTCGTTCGAGGATCTCGGCATGGGGATCGCCAAGTCCTGGGGGTTCCCGTCCTTGATCTTCAATGCCATGCGCAAACTGCCGGCCGGTAAGGTCCGCAAAGCGACCACCAATGAGGAACGCATGCGCGTTCTCTCGTCGCTTGCCAATGAACTCTGCGGGATGATTTCGACGGTTGAGTCGGATCAGCGGCAAACCGAGTTGCGCAAGATGTCGGCGCGTTTCGGCGAGAATTTTCCGCAGGGCGAGCAGGGCTTGCGCGAAGCGATCGACCGGTCCTTTGTCGAAATATCGCAGTTTGCGACGATCATCGGCATCAACATGAAACAATCGGTGTTCGGCAAGCAGATGCGCGCCTGGGGGGCCAAGACGCTGAGCGGTGCCGAGAAAGACCGCGAGGGTTCAGTCGGCGGCGAAACGATTCTGGCCGAAGGCGTGCCGACGGGGGCGCTTGGAGCGACCTCTCCCGAAGATGCATCGGCTGCAACTGATGGTGTGGTCAGTTCGGAGGCGATCCTGATGGCTGGAATTCAGGACATCAGCAACACGCTGGTCGAGGAGTTCAAGCTGAATGATCTCTTGCGCATCATTCTCGAAACGATGTTCCGCGCAAAGAATTTCAAGCGCGTCATTCTCTGCGTGCGCGATCCCCAAAATAACCGCATGGTCGGTCGGTTCGGTTTCGGTCCCGATGCGATAGAGGTGGCGCAGCGGTTCAAATTCTCGCTCGAATTCACGCCCGACATTTTTCATGCAGCGCTGTCGAAGAACGTTGACATTTTGATCAGCGATACCGGCGATGCCAAGATCACTGGTCGCATCCCCGACTGGTTCCGCAAGGGTGTCAACGCCGGGACATTCGTAATTTTCCCGCTCTCGATCAAGAACGTCGCGGTTGCGATGATCTACGCCGATGCGGATCTTGCCGGTGAGATCGTGATTTCGGAAAGGGAACTCGCCTTGTTGCGCACCTTGCGCAACCAGGCTGTTCTCGCGATCAAGCAGTCGTCATGAGCGGGCAGAGCGGATGCTGTCCCGCTCCGCATGCTACCAGAGCTTCCACCAGGGCGTTTTGCGGTCGATCCCGCGTGTGTAGTAAATGCTATTGGGGTAATTCTTGCGCATGATCCGCTCGGCGTCGTCGCGCAGATCGTTCACGCCCATCTCGTCGTAAGCCTTGATCATGATGAACAGGGCCTCTTCGGTTGCCGGGGCATCCGGATAATTCTTGAGCGCGTACTGTGCACGATTGACGGCGGCCAGGTAGGCGGTCCGCTTCATGTAGTAGCGCGCGACGTGTACTTCCAGCGTTGCCAGCGCATTGACGAGATACTTCATGCGCAGGATGGCGTCAGGCGTGTATTTGCTATCGGGGAAGCGTGTGACCAGTTCCCTGAAGGCATCGAAGGACTCCCGAGCACCTTTCGGATCACGTTCGGTCATGTCCTGTTGGCTGATGGCGCCGAGCAGGCCGAGGTCTTCGTTGAAGTTGACGAGACCTTTGAGGTAATAGACGTAATCGATATTCGGATGATTCGGGTGCAGCTTGATGAATCGGTCGCAGGCGGCGATCGCAGAGGCGGGCTCGCTGGCTTTCCAGTACGCATATGCCGCTTCGATTTGCGCCTGCTGTGCATAACGGCCATAGGGATAGCGCGATTCGAGCTTTTCAAAAAGCTTGACGGCTTTGTCATAGGAGCCGTTGGTCATTGCCTCCTTGGCTTCGGAGTACAGCTTCGTGGCTGACCAACCGATGGTTTCGTCCTTGGTTTCCGGCAAGAGACCGCATCCGGATTGAAGCAAGAGCAGGAAAAGCGTCGCGATAACCGCTAAACTACGCATGATGAAAATTCCGCAAAATAAATTAGTGCCTTCCGATATCGGAGGCGACGTTGCAGGGCCGGCAGATTATAGCGCAACAAACGCCGCCCTTCGCTTGAGTGTGCCGTCCGAGTGTGGCGGACTTCGTCTTGATCAGGTTCTGGCACGGCTATGTCCGCAACATTCCCGCAGTCGCTTGCAGCAGTGGGTGCGCGAGGGTAGTGTGACGATCGATGGGGCCAGGATAACGGAGCCCAAACATAAACTCTGGGGAGGCGAGTCGGTCGAGATCATCGAACGTCCCGACCCGCATTCGCTGGCCGCGAAGCCCGAGAACATCGGCATTCATGTGGTGTACGAGGACGAGGCATTGATCGTTGTCGATAAGCCGGCCGGCTTGGTCGTGCATCCGGGCAGCGGTAATTGGACGGGCACCTTGCAGAACGCTTTGTTGCATCACGCGCCCGAACTCGAACGGGTGCCGCGAGCGGGAATCGTGCACCGCCTCGACAAGGACACCAGCGGATTGTTGGTGGTGGCGCGAACGCTTGAAGCGCAGACCGATCTCGTGCGTCAGTTGCAGGCGCGTACGATGAAGCGCTATTACTATGCACTTGTCCGTGGCGTGCTTGAACGGGGCGGTACGGTCGACGCGCCGATGGGACGTCATCCGTCGCAACGAACCAAAATGGCGATCATCCAGAATGGCAAACCGGCTCGAACGCATTATCGGATCGTTGAGCGCTTCCTCGATTGCACCTTGGTTGAATGTGCGCTGGAAACCGGCCGGACGCATCAAATCCGCGTGCATATGACATCGATCGGTCATCCGCTCGTCGGCGATCCGGTCTATGGCGGCGGTGCGAGCCGGATCCCGAGCGGGCCGGTGTTTTCGCGTCAGGCGCTGCATGCACGGCGTCTCGGTCTGGTTCATCCGCTGACGCAGCGGTCAATGCTGTGGAAATCAGAACTGCCGGACGATATGCGCGAGCTGATCGAAAACGCGCGTTCCGAGGCGTATGAAGCTCGACTGATGGCCGAGGAGGCGGAGGACGATTGGGACGAGGATGATTTCGCCGACGGCCCCGAGGTTATATACGTCCGTGGCGACGGCAGCGAAGATGATGACGACGACCTGGAGTGATGGTGCCTGTCTGGTTCCCGACTGGCCTGCGCCGGCGGGAGTGCGCGCGCTCTCGACGACGCGGCATGGAGGCTTCAGTCAGGGAAAATATTCGAGTCTGAATCTTGGCGACCACGTCGGCGACGATCCGCAGGCTGTCTTGGCCAACCGGCGCCGGCTGGAGGAACTGGTGTCCGGCACGCCATGCTGGTTGAATCAGGTGCATGGCAAGACGGTGGTCGATGCGGCAGCTTTTACGGCCACAGAAAATCGGCCCGACGCCGACGCGGGCTATGCGCGCCAAGCCGGTGTCATTTGTACGGTGATGACGGCTGATTGTCTGCCGGTGCTCTTGTGTGACGATCGCGGGCTTGTCGTCGCTGCCGCGCATGCCGGATGGCGCGGGTTGCTGGACGGTGTGCTCGAAGCGACGGTGGCGGCGATGTCGGTCCCCGGCGAGCGCCTCCTTGCCTGGTTCGGTCCGGCGATCGGTCCTACGGCATTCGAGGTAGGGGACGAGGTTCGCCGGGCATTCTTGGCGCGCGATGCGGGTGCTGCCCGGGCCTTTGTTCCGGGGGCGGTCGACGGTAAATGGTTGGCCGATATCTTCCTGTTGGCCCGTCAGCGTCTGACTGCTTGCGGGGTGGAGCGTGTCTTTGGCGGAAACTGCTGCACCGTCAATGATCCCGAACGGTTCTTTTCCTATCGCCGCGACGGCCAGACCGGTCGAATGGCGACGATGGTCTGGCTCGATCGCTGAGCGCGGACAGCGTTCAGCCTTCGCCGAGATAGGCCTTGCGCACGCGGTCGTCGGCCAGCAGATCCTTGCCGGTGCCTGAAAAGCTGATCGATCCCGTCTCCATGACGTAACCGGTATCGGCGACATCGAGCGCCGCCTTGGCATTTTGCTCGACCAGCAGCACCGTGACACCTTCGGCATTGATCTGGCGAATGATGTCGAAAATCATGCCGACGAAGAGCGGGGCCAACCCCAGCGAAGGTTCGTCCATCATCAGCACGGTCGGGCGCGACATCAGCGCGCGTCCAACGGCGAGCATTTGCTGTTCGCCGCCGGAGAAGGTGCCGGCCTTTTGCTTGTGGCGTTCCTTGAGGCGCGGAAAGAGCTTGAAGACGTGTTCGCGATCGGCTTCGATGGCGGCCTTGTCATGACGGGCGAATGCTCCGAGCGTCAGGTTCTCGTCGACGGTCAGGTTTGGGAAGACGCGACGACCCTCAGGCACCAGAACGATGCCGGATTCGACGATGCGCTTGGTCTGCCGTCCGAGCATTTCCTCGCCGTTCCAGCTGACCGAGCCGCTGCCGGCCTTGACGAGGCCCATGATCGAATTGAGCGTCGTGCTCTTGCCGGCGCCGTTGGCGCCGATCAGCGTGACGATTTTTCCGGCCGGAACATCGAGGCTGATCCCGCGCAGCGCGTGGATGCCGCCGTAATGAACGGACAGATTACGGATTGACAGCATTTATTCCACTCCCAGGTAGGCCTCGATGACCTTCGGATTGTTCTGGATTTCCTCCGGCGTGCCATGCGCGATGGTGACGCCGTAGTCGAGTACGTAGAGACGCTTGCAGACGCCCATGACGACCTGCATATGATGTTCGATGAGGACGATGGTGAGCTTGAACTGGTCGCGGATTTTTAGAATGAATTCCATCAACTCGACCGATTCTTGCGGGTTCATGCCAGCCGCCGGTTCGTCGAGGAACAGGAGCTTCGGTTCGGTCGCCAGTGCGCGGGCGATTTCGAGGCGGCGCTGCTTGCCGTAGGGCAAGCTGGTAGCTTTCGCATTCTCGTGTTCGGAGAGTCCTACCTCGGCCAGCAAAGTGCGAGCGCGCTCGTGAATATGCCGCTCGCGCTTCATGTACGAAGGCAGGCGCAGGGTCGCCTCAAGTATGTTGGTCCCCATGCGCATGTGCTGGGCGACAAGCACGTTTTCAAGGACGCTCATCTCCTTGAACAGGCGGATGTTCTGGAAAGTGCGGGCGACGCCGAGCCGGGTGATCCCATGCGGCTTCATGCCGGTGATGTCATGACCGGCGAAGGTGATGCTGCCGCTTGTCGGTGTATAGACGCCGGTGATGAGGTTGAAGGAGGTCGTCTTGCCGGCGCCATTGGGACCGATCAAGCCGATGATTTCGCCTTCGTCGACCCGCAGGTTGAGTTCGGTCACCGCGGCGAGGCCGCCGAATTTCTTGTTGACGTTTTTCGTCTCAAGCAAGGTGCTCATCGCGCGGCCTCCTTGCTGGAACGCTTCGGCAGCAGGCCGATGCGCGAGAGCGACGCCCAGCTGAATTCAGCCGTACCCATCAGCCCTTGCTGGCGGTAGATGACGACGATCATCAAGAGCGCCGAGAAGAAGACCATGCGCAAGCCGGGAATGCCGTGTGTCACCATGAAGCCAAGGTTGAGCGGTCCGTCGAGGAAACGCAGCGCTTCCATCGACACCGTGACGACGATGGCTGCGACGACCGAGCCGGTGATCGAACCGACGCCGCCGAGTACGACGATCAGCAGGATGTCGAAGGTCTTGAGGAAGATGAACTGCTTTGGATCGATTGTCGTCAGGTAATGCGCCAGCAGTCCACCGGCGATACCGGCGAGGGCGCTGGAAATCGTGAACGACAGGACTTTCATGCCGAATACATCAATGCCCATGGCCTCGGCGGCGATCTCGTTGTCACGGATCGATTTGAAGGCGCGGCCGTAACTCGATTTGATCAGCAGCACGAGGAAAATCGTGATGGCGATTGCCGAGCCCCATGCCCACCACATCGTCGTATAACGCGGCAATCCCTTGAGGCCGAGCGATCCGTTGGTGATGGTCTGGGCATTGGTCAGCAGGACACGAATGATTTCGGAGAAACCCAGTGTTGCGATCGCGAGATAGTCATCGCGCAGGCGCAAGGCGACGATGCCGAGTATCCAGCCGATGAATCCGGCGAAGAGACCGGCAACGAGCAGCGAAGGCAGGAAGGGCAAATGTACGTTGGCAAGCCACGGAACAATCGGCTGGAGGACGTAGTTGGCGGCCTTCTGGTCCGGCGACATCGACAGGATGGCGCAGGTATACGCGCCGACCGCCATGAAACCGGCATGGCCAAGACTGAACAGTCCGGTGAAACCGTTGATCAGGTTTAGCGACAGCGCCAGGATGATGTTGATCGCGCAAAGCTTGAAGATCTGCATCGTGAATGGGTCGAACATCGAATCGAATACGAAGAGCAGTGCCAGGCCGAGCAGGGCGGCGCCGATCGTCAGCATTCGATCGCGGCGTTGCGTATCGTGGAGCACGGGGGACATGTTCATCAGACCTTTTCTCCCTGGTTCTTGCCGAGCAGGCCGGTCGGTTTGACGAGCAGGACGACGATGAGCAGGACGAACGCGAAAGCGTCCTTGTAGCCGGTGAGTTCCGGCAGGAATGCGATGGTCATCAATTCGATGAAACCGAGCAGGAGGCCGCCAAGGACGGCGCCGGCGATGCTGCCGATGCCACCGACGACTGCGGCGATAAAGCACTTGAGTCCCGGCATGATGCCCATTAGAGGCTCAAGGCGCGGGTACTTGAGCGCCCACATGATGCCGCCGATCGCCGCGAGGGCGCTGCCGATGGCAAAAGTGATCGAGATGATGCGATCCACGTCGATGGCCATCAGTCGGGCTGCATCGATGTCGGTCGATACCGCGCGCATCGCCATGCCGGTCTTGGTGCGATGCACGATCCACAGCAACACGGCGAGCAGCACGATGGTGACGAGCGGGATGATCAGGCTGATGCCGGCGACATAGACGCCGCTGAAGACGTAGTTTGCGGCAAAGAAGTCTGAAACCGGGAAGGCTTTGGGCCGGGCATCGAACAGCACGATGGCGAGATTCTCGATGAGGAAGGAGGCGCCGATTGCGCTGATCATGATCGAGATGCGCGGCGAGTCGCGCAAGGGGCGATAGGCGGCGCGTTCGAGGCCGACGCCGAAAAGAGTGGTCAGCGCGATCGCCAGTGCAACCGCCAGCCACCAGGGTATGACAAATGTGCTGATGCCATAGAAAGCCAGATATCCGCCGATCATGAACACGTCGCCATGGGCGAAATTGATCAGGCGGAGAATGCCATACACCATCGTGTAGCCAATTGCGATCAACGCGTACAAGCTGCCGAGCGACAGTGCATTGACGAATTGTTGCAGAAAAGTCTGAAGATCCATCTTGTTCCTTCTGAAGCGGCGCCGATACGGTCGCGCTCGCCAGAAAATGACGCTAAATTGCCTCCCTTCCGGCAAGAGAAAATCCGAATGCAACAGTAGCCATCGCTACAGCACATCCGGATTTCAGGATCTTGCCGGGAAGGCGGGGCTTTCGCCCCGCGCAGTCGTCAGGGTTTGACGGTCGTCAGGAAGACGAACTTCCCATCTTTCACCGTCTTGAACACGGCGGCCTTGTCGGCGTTGCGTTCGGCATTGATCGTAATCGACCCGGCCGACCCTTCGAAATCCTTCGTCTGGGTCAGCGCATCGCGGATTTTTTGCGGTTCGGCCGAGTTGGTGCGCTTGATCGCTTCGAGGATGACGAGATAGGCGTCGTAACCGAGCGCGGAAACCGCTGCCGGCTCCTTCTTGTACTCTTCACGGAAGGACTTCAGGAAGGCTTCGGAGGTCTTGTTGATCGGTACGTCGTTGGCGAAGAAGGTCGAGAAGACCGCGCCTTCGACAGCTGCGCCGCCGACTTCCAGGAAGGAAGTGACGTCCCACGTGTCGCCGCCGATGAACTGGGCCTTCATGCCGAGGGCGCGCGCTTGCTTGATGATCAGCGCCGATTCGGTGTAGTTGCCCGGAGCAAAGATGACATCCGGTTCAAACTGCTTGATGTTGGTGAGTTGCGCCGTGAAGTCCTGGTCGCCAGTGTTGTAGTCGGCGGTCGCGACGATCGACTTTTGGTCGCCCGTCAGCTTGACGAACTCGTCAGCGAAGAACTTGGCCAGACCGACCGAATAGTCGTTCGACACTTCGCGAATAATCGCCACTTTCTTGGCATTCAGGGTCTTGGCCGCATACGTTGCGCCGACGACGCCCTGGAACGGATCGAGGAAGCAGACGCGGAAGTAGTAGTCATTACCCTTGGTGACGTTGGGATTCGTTGCCGACACCGCAACCGCCGGGATCTTGGCTTCAGCAAAGATCGGGCCGCCCGACATCGACAGCGAACTGCCCCAGGAGCCGATCACCGCGTTCACTTTTTCCTTCTGCGCCAGTACCGTCGCTGCGTTGGCGGCTTCGACCTTGTCCGACTTGTTGTCGACGACGACCAACTGGACCTTCTTGCCAAGCACGGTGGGGAACAGTTTATTGGCGAGCTTGATGCCGTCATGTTCGTCAGCACCGCCAGCGCCATTGGCGCCGGTCAGCGGCTCGAAAACGCCGATCTTGATGACATCACTGCTGGAGCCGGAATTCGAACAGCCGGTCAGGGAAACGCCTGCAGCCATGATGGCGGCCAGCGTCAGAAGAGAAAAGATCTTTTTCACGCGCATCCTCCCAGATTTGTGGAACCCATTTCGGGCAATCGGCGGATGCTACATTGCAGGGTATTCTGCGTCAAGAAGTAAGCGCAACTGCTTCATCCAAATGCTTGCCAGGTATCGCGTCGAGCCCTGTTTTTTCTTCAGGCACGCTGTCTTTTGTCCTGTTGGGGCATGCAATCATGGGGCATAATTGATGCCGCACGACCACCGTCGTTTTTTGCGTCGATGGAGGAGTCTGGTGGCGCTTTGTCGCGGGGGGCAGAGAAAATGAAAAAAAGCATGCTTGGCGTGTTGCTCGCCTGCCTGTCGATCTGTATTTTTCTGGGTAGCGGGTGCGACGGCCGGCCGGGACGGCGGACAGAGACTGTACCCAAGACTGCAGTGACCTTGCTGCACTATTTCACCGATTCCCTCAGTGGCGGCATCGCCGAATTGGCGCAGACGTTTAATTCACGTCATCCGCGCTATGAGCTGAAAGCCATTTCGCTCGATCACGAGGCGTTCAAATCGAGTATTTATGACACTTTGCGTTCCGGAAATCCGCCCGACCTGTATTCGTATTGGGCCGGTGCGCGGACGGCGTCGATCATCGATCAGCTCGATCCGATCGATGACCTGTGGCGTGAAGGCGAGTTCGACAAGCTCTTTTCACCCGCGGTTGCGCAAGCGGCAAGCGACTACGACGGGCACAAATACCTCGTCCCGATGACGCAGCATTACATCGGTTTCTTCTATAACAAGGGGGTTTTTTCCCAATACAAACTGAAACCGCCGGAAACTTGGAACGATTTGCTGAACGCGTGCACCCGCCTTCGTGCGGCGGGAGTCGTTCCGATTGCCTTGGGTGCGCAGGATAAGTGGCCGGCGCAATTCTGGTTCGACCTGTTGTTGCTGAGGACCGCCCCCTTCGAATTTCGCCAGGGATTGATGAACGGGTCGGAACGCTTCGACGATGCCAAAGTGATTGCTGTCTTCGCGCGCTGGAAGACACTGATCGATCGGGGGTGCTTCAACCGGGCGCCGCATCCCAACGACTTGTCCTGGGATGCGGGGGCCAACGAAATGGTTTTCCGTGGTGAGGCCGCCATGACGCTGATGGGGACCTGGACGATCGGATATTTCGAGAATGCCAAGCACGCTTGGAAGGCCGGCACGGATTACGACTTTTTCCCGTTCCCTGTGGTCAATCCCGCGATTCCGCGCGTGTCGATCGGTCCGATCGACGGTCTTGTCATGCCGAAGCGTGCGTCCAACCCCGAGGGAGCCAAAGCGGCCTTGTTGCTGATGGCGCAGGAGGACGCGCAAAAGGCATTCAGTCGCGGGTCCGGTGCCTTGGCGCCCAATGTCCGTGTCGAGGATGGTTTTTACAGCGATATTCAACGGCGTGTTCGTGACGAGATCGCGCGGAGTCAGCGTTTTGCCTTTTCGTTCGATCTGGCTGCCCCGCCTGCCGTCGCAACGCTTGGTCTGGATGCGTTCGCCGAGTTCCTGGCTTTCCCCGATTCGTATCGGCAGATCGTTCATGATCTCGCCGATCGATCGGCCGAGTCCTTCAAATCCCTTTCGCCGAGCCGTTAAGCGCGCATGAGCCTATTTCGTCGCCTGAATCTGAAGGAAAAGATCGGATTGAGCTTTGCCGGGCTCATCATCCTGATCGCGGCGAATGCCTTTGTCGTCATTCCGTCGGCGTATGTCGTTTCTGCTCAAATCGCGCAGGAACAGGATCGCATCCGGATACTCGAGGAAATCAATCAGGTGAATGGCGCGTTCGGCCGGTATGCGCAGTTGCCCTCGCGCGAACTTGCCAGCGAAATATTCGTCAATCTCGATGGCATTCGCCAACGGATCTATTCCGGACGCAACGAGTCGCGTTCACTGGCATTGTTGCTGCCCAATATCGACGAGTACCGCCTCAATTTTCAAAAATTCGTCGCGGAGGCCGATCAACTCGACGCGCTTGGCAGTCAGTTGGCGGTGTTGGGACAGCGGATCAACGGGGAGTTGAAGGCCGGCAATTTGCAGCACGACGACCGTCGCGTGCATTCGGTTTATGAAGAGTTGATAGCGCATCTGGTCGGCATCCAATGGCGAATCCAGCGCTTTGGGAATGCTACGACCGTTTCGCTGGACGACGTTCGCGAGTTGCGCAACCAATTGGCACAACAGCGTCATCGCGTCTTGTACGACATACACGAAGGCGAGATGCAGCGGCGCTTGTATCGCCTTGTCCAGTATGCGAGCGACTATCTGTCGAGCCTCGAAAAATTTCTGCTTCTGAGCGACTCCAATCGCAGGACAACCGCGGTTCTCGGGGAACTCTCCGGCCAACTGGAAATGACGACGACGGCGTTCGGCATGTCCGCCCGCGAAATCATGCGCAATCAGTTCAGGAATGCGATTGCGTTCATGGCTTCGGTATTTTTCCTTTCGATTGTGGGGGCCGTCTTCCTGTCCCGTCGGTTGACCCGTGAAATCCTGCGTCCGATCCGTGAATTGCTGCATCCGATCCATGCGATTTCGCGCGGAGAGCTGACGGTGCGTGCCGACGTTCAGACGCGCGACGAAATTGCCGACCTCGCCGAGTCGTTCAATACGATGGCCGACAACCTGAAGAAATCTCAGGAATCGCTCGAGTTGAGGATCAGCGAGCGAACACGCCAGCTCAGCGAGTCGGAGCGGCGTTTCCGCGATCTCGTCAATACGACGGATGGCATCGTGTGGGAACGGGAGATCACGGGGAATCGCTTCTCGTTTGTCAGCGACAAGGCCGAAGATATTCTCGGCTATCCGGCATCCGCGTGGTATGTCGCCGGTTTCTGGCAAGAGAATCTGCATCCGCAGGATCAGCTCTGGGTGCCCTCTCAATACGCGATGGGCGTCAGCGTACGCGAGCACTTCAAGGTCGAATATCGCTTCATCGCCCGTGACGGCCGAATCGTTTGGCTCAACGATCTGGTCACGGTGGTCGAAGAAGAGGGCGTTCCGCGCTGGCTGCGTGGCATCATGATCGACGTCACCGAATCCAAGTTGGCAGCGGAGGAATACAGTCGGGTAGCCCAGAATTACCAGATGCTGTTCCGCGAAATGCTGAACGGTTTTGCCTTGCACGAGATCGTTTGCGACAAGGACGGCCATCCGGTCGATTATCGCTTCCTCGCAGTCAATCCCGCATTCGAACGCATGACCGGCATGGTCGCCAGCACTGTGGTCGGCCGTACGGCGGGAGAACTGTTTCCGAAGCTTGAAACCTATTGGGTGGAAACGTATGGCCGGGTCGCCTTGTTCGGCGATCCTGTTTCCTACGAGAACTATTCGGCGGACATCGACAAGTACTTTGAGGTGATGGCATTCCGCCCGGCTCCGGGACAGTTTGCCTGCGTCATCCAGGACATAACCGAACGCAAGCAGTCCGAAGAGCGGATCAACAGCCTGGCATTTTTCGATCAGCTGACGGGGTTGCCGAACCGAGCCAGTCTCAAACAGCATCTTGCCCAGGCGCTGGCGCTGGCGGATCGCAACCGGACGCGGGTCGCCCTGATGTTGATCGATCTCGATAATTTCAAGTCGATCAACGATACCCTTGGGCATCTGATCGGCGACCGATTGCTGACTGAGGTGGCGCATCGCCTGTCCGATGTGGTCCGGCAAAGCGATCTGGTCGCACGTTTTGGCGGCGACGAGTTCGTCGTCGTGTTGCCGGATATCGCCCAGCCTTCTGACGCAGGGACTGTCGCCGGCAAGATCGTCAGTGTCGTCTCCGAGCCATACCGGGTTGACGGGCACGATCTGCGCAGTACGCCGAGCGTCGGCATCTGCCTTTATCCGGACGATTCCACCGAGGCTGACGAGTTGCTCAAGAAAGCCGACGTCGCCATGTATCACGCCAAGTCGATGGGCAAGGCAAATTTCCAGTTCTTTCGGGAAGTGTTCCAGGAAGAGGCCGAACAACGCCTGGCGCTCGAAGCCGACCTGCGCCGCGCCATCGACGAAAAGCAATTCATCTTGCATTATCAGCCGCAGCTTGATTTGCTCGATAACCGGATTTGCTGTGTAGAGGCCCTGATCCGTTGGCAGCATCCGCGTCGTGGGCTCGTTGGTCCGTTTGAGTTCATTCCGATGGCCGAAGAGACGGGTTTGATCGCCCGCATCGGCAACTGGGTCCTCGAGGAATCGTGTCGGCAGATGGCGGAATGGCGCGCGCGCGGGATCGATGGCGTGCGCCTGGCCGTGAATTTGTCACCGGCACAGTTTGCCGATCCCGGGTTTCCGGAACGCATCGCCAACATATTGACCAGAACCGGATTGCCGGCGTCCTGTCTCGAACTCGAAATTACCGAATCGATCGCCATGGCCTCTCCGGTCGAAACCGAAAAGGTAATTCGCCGCCTCGTCAGTGAAGGCGTGTCATTCTCGATCGACGATTTTGGTACCGGCTATTCGTCCTTGTCTTACCTGCGGCAGTTTCCGATCCAGACGCTCAAGATCGACCGTTCGTTCGTCAAGGATGTCGACGCCGGAAATGGTGCATCTGACATCTGCGAGATCAGCATATTGCTGGCGCACAAACTTGGCCTCGATGTCGTCGGAGAGGGCGTCGAGACGCCCGAGCAACTCGATTTTCTGCGCCGTGTCGGCTGTGAAAAGGTACAAGGATTCCTGGTCAGCAGGCCGTTATCGGCAGAGTCGACCGAACAGGCGTTGGGCGCGTACCGGCTTCAGTTGCTCAGTCAGGCTCCGGAATAAAGCGCAGCACAGCACCGTTGATGCAATAGCGTTGGCCGGTGGGTGGCGGGCCGTCGTCGAAGACGTGTCCCAGGTGAATGCCGGAACTGGCGCTGCGGACTTCAATGCGATTCATGCCAAATGAGTCGTCTTCGTGAAAGCTCAATGCACCGTCTTCTGGCATGAAGAAGCTTGGCCAGCCGCAAGCGCTGTCGAATTTCGCGGCGCTGCGGAAGAGCGTGACGCCGGTGATCGGATCGATGAAGCGTCCTGCCCGTGTTTCATCAAGAAGCGGACTGGTGAACGGACGCTCCGTGCCATGCTGGAGCGCTATTCTCTGCTGTTCCGGCGACAGCAGATGGCGTCCCAGCCAGTGCCAGAATGCCAGAGGATTGCCGTCATACCCGGCCAGGCGGGCGACTTCCCGTGATTTCCGGACGAATACGATGGTCGGGCTAACCGCGATTTTCTCGTTCAGTCCGATGCCGGTGGGTACCGCGTCGAAAGACACCGGCGTGACCGGAAGCGGCGCGTGCCAGTCTGTCAGAATGTCGCGTGCCAGACGCTGGCCGGCCGCGCAATCGCTTCGCATGAACACGAACAGGCCTTCGTGTTCTTCGTGCTCTTTGTGCATATCCTGGCGAGGATAGGGGATGCCCGTGCCACCGAGACCACAGTAACCATGCGGATTCTTCTGCAGATAGCGTTGGTGATAGTCTTCGGCGCGGAAATAGCGTGTCAACCGCATGATTTCGGTCGTGATGCGGCCCTTGCCAGCGGCATCCAGGGCGCGCTGGTAGCGCTCCCGGCTTTGTTCTGCAACGGCTTGCTGGTCGGGACGTTCCAAGTAGATCGCGCTACGGTAATTGGAGCCGATGTCGTTTCCCTGACGATCTCCCTGGGTCGGGTCGTGACTTTCCCAGAAGCGCGCGAGGACAGTCTCGAGGTCCACACGATCCGGATCGAAAGTGACGCGGACGACCTCGGCGTGGTTGCGTAGCGAACTTTGTCCCCGTTGTCGGCGTCTTTCGTGCTGCAAGACCGCCTCGTAATTACCGTCGATATCGCCATTGGCATAACCGCTTTCGACGTCGACACCTTCGAGCGCCGCCATGCGTTTTTCGGCGCCCCAGAAACAACCCATGCCGAGAACGATGCTCTCCTTGCCGTCATGCATTTCAACTTCTCCTGAATACCGTCATGCACTTTGACGCTATTTTGGCGGCGAGGTTCTGTCTTGGATCGATGCCTCTTCGTGGGTGATCAGAAGAAAAAAGGCCCCGGGTTGCTCCGGGGCCTTCTCATTGGCTTGCGCTGAATGCTTGGGTTTTACTCTTGCATTCGCACGTCCTGAATCAACCGCAGGTGCCGACTGCGCCACAGGCGGTGCAGAAATCGCAACCGTCCTTGCGAATCATCGTATGGTTGCCACATTCGGCGCACAGCTTGCCGGCAGTGGGCTTCGGCGCCGTCTTGCTCACCGGCGATTCAAGCATGCCCATCTGCTGCAGCGGCAGGCCGTTTTCGTCGAGGATGCCGAGCATGGCGTAGCGGTGGATGATCAAATGGGCGATGTAGGCCACCGTCGACGGATAGGTCTGTTGCTTGCGGGTTCCCGGGACGAAAGCCATGAAATCACCGAGCGGCTCGGGATAATCGAGCAACTTGCGCAGCTTCATGCCGATCCAGGCCGGGTCGAGAACACGCATGTCGAGCGACAGCAGTTTGGTCAGACCGTCAAGCGCACGCGGATAGTTGCCGGAGAGCCAGACCGAGTAGGGGCGGGTGACACCATCAGGCAGCGTGATTTCCTTGAGGCCAAGCACGAAATCTTCGTTCGTCGCCGGATTCAGGACGTCAACCGTCCAGGAGAGGGTGCCGTCGGTGCCCGTCTTCGGTTCCTTGATGCTGAACAGCGCGTCAAGCACCGGCGTGGGACCTTCCTTCTTGAACGCGCCGATTTGCTCGACCCGATATTCAATCAGACGGGCCATGGCGGAGACGATCGACGGCATGCGCTTGCGTTCGCCGTAAGGCGGGAAGTGCATGTCGAATCCTTCGCCGTCGGGCGTCTTCGAGAGCGATTCGAGCTTGAGCTTGAGCCAGCCGTGATCGTCGGCGCGCATGTCCATCGACAGCGTCTTGGCGACGGCGCCGAGGCCGCGCGGTTGCGACGGTCCGTTGACCCAGGCTTCGAATGGCCAGGAACGGCCCTCCTGTTCGACGTGACCGACGAAGAGGGCGAATTTGCCTTGTTCGTGTTCGATCATGTAGGTCCACGCCATGTTGCCTTCCGGCAAGCTCGGGCGGCCGGGCCAGCGCAGGCTCGACAGTACCGGCGCGGGCAGCGTCTTGATCGACAGGCGGCGGTTGGCGTCACCGCTGACGAAATCCTGCGGTTGCTTCTTCTCTTCGACCTGTTTGGCCGGTTCGACCGACAGCACCGATCCCAGGACGCTATTGGGACGATACGTGGCGAGGCCCTTGAGGCCGGATTTCCAGGCGCTCATATAGAGATCCTGGAAGTCGTCATAGGGATATTCCGCCGGGACGTTGACGGTTTTCGAAATCGAGGTGTCGACGTAAGGCGCGACGGCGGCAACCATCTCTTTGTGCGCTTGCGCCGAAATTTCGAGCGCAGTGACGAAATAGTCGGGCAGGTTCTCGATGTCGCCGCCAAGATGCTTGAAGAGACGCCATGCGTAGTCTTCTACAGCGTATTCCTTGATCGTTCCATCGACCATGCGCTTCTTGCGGTTATACGTCCAAGAGAAGGGCGGCTCGATGCCGTTCGACGCGTTGTCGGCAAAAGCGAGCGAAATCGTACCGGTCGGAGCGATCGAGAGCAGGTGAGAATTGCGCAGGCCGTGCTTGCGGATTTCAGCCTTGATCTCGGCCGGCAGGCGCGAGGCGAAGTTGCCGCCGGAGAGGTAGAGTTCCGCGTTGAACAGCGGGAAGGCGCCGCGCTCCTGGGCCAGTTCTACCGATGCGAGGTAAGCGGCATTGCGCATGTATTCGGCGATGCGTGCGCCCATCGCGGTGGCGGCCGTGCTGTCATAGCGCAGTCGCAGCATGCACAGCGCATCGCCGAGGCCGGTAAAGCCAAGTCCGACACGGCGCTTGTTGGCGGCTTCCTCTTTTTGCCGCTCGAGCGGCCAAGCGGTGACGTCCAGGACATTGTCAAGCATGCGCGTCGACACCTTGATCACTTCACCAAAGGCTTCGAAGTCAAACTCGGCTTGGTCAGAGAAGGCGTGGCGCACGAACAGCGTCAGATTGATCGAGCCGAGGCAGCAGCAACCGTAGGGGGGCAGAGGTTGCTCGGCGCACGGGTTGGTCGCTTCGATCTGCTCGCAATAGTAGAGATTGTTGTCCTTGTTCATGCGATCGAGAAACAGGATGCCGGGTTCAGCGTGGTCATAGGTCGATTTCATGACCTGGTCCCAGAGATCGCGAGCACGGATTTTCCGGTAAACCCACATGCCATCGTCACGCTGATAGGCGCCCGAGAGCTTCATTTCGGAATTGGGTTCGGCGCGATGCACGAGTTCGACATCGCCATCCTCTTCGACCGCTTTCATGAACGGGTCGGTGACGCCGATCGAAATGTTGAAATTGGTCAGATCGCCCTTGTCCTTGGCGTGGATGAAGACCTCGATGTCCGGATGGTCGCAACGCAGGACCCCCATCTGGGCGCCGCGACGGGCGCCCGCCGATTCGACCGTTTCGCAGGAACGGTCGAAAACGCGCATATAGGATACAGGGCCGGATGCCCGGGACTGCGTGCCTTTGACCTGCGCGCCTTGCGGACGGATCGACGAGAAATCGTAACCGACGCCGCCGCCGCGGCGCATGGTCTCGGCCGCTTCAGCCAGAGCGCTGTAGATACCCGGCCGGCCGTCGACATGTTCGACGATCGAGTCGCCCACCGGTTGAACGAAGCAATTGATCAGTGTTGCGGCCAGCGGTGTGCCGGCGGCGGAGTTGATACGTCCGGCCGGTACAAAGCCATTTTCCTGTGCCCAGAGGAAGCGTTCTTCCCATTTGGCACGCTGCTTTTCGTTTTCGTTGGCGGCCAGTGCGCGGGCGACGCGTCGGCGCACGTCGTGGACGTTTATTTCGGTGCCTTTGGCATATTTTTCGATCAGCACCTCGGTGGAGATTTCCTGTTCCGCCGGCAGAGCGACTTCAGGCGCATCAGCAATGGCGTCAAAGGAAAGTTGTTGCGAATTATTGTTCATTGTTTCCTCGGAATATCGATGAGTACGAAGGTCTCGTCAAATCTAGTCTGTCAGGCGAGTGGTTTTTTGATGCCAGTTTTTCTGGCGTCTTCCGGACTGCGTGTTGGCTGCGATTTGAGGTGCAAAGCTACTATATATAGTGGTGTAACGCAAGATATTGCCTAAATATAGTTTTATGCGCTCTTGACCCGTTTTGAGAAATGACTTTTAAATCACGGCATTGCGATTTTTAAAAAACCATATTGTGATTTGATATTTCATTATGTGGTACGATATCGGTTCGCATCGCGCTCGATATTCTTCGAGTCTGCAATATCGTCCATGCATGAGCCTTGTTGGATTTGAATTCTGGCAAAACTCATGATTTCGGTGTTAAATGACCGCGGGTCGCGTGCTCACATTCTCGCAATAATCATAAAGGGATAATCCATGTTCGTATTCGTTCTGAATTGCGGAAGTTCTTCGTTCAAATACCAGTTGCTCGACATGTCGAATGAAAACCGGGTCGCTGCGGGCCTCGTGGAGCGAATCGGCATGAACGATTCGATTCTTGCCTATGAACCCTCAGGCGGCGAAAAAGTCCGCGAAGTGGGCGCGATCGCGGATCACGAATCGGCCATCAAGCGTGTCCTGGACAAACTCGTCGATGCCAAGATTGGCGTTATCAAGTCGCTGTCCGACATCAAGGCAGTCGGTCATCGCGTCGTGCATGGCGCCGAGAAGTTCTCGGGGTCGGTGCTTATCAATGAAGATGTCATCGAAGCGCTGAAGGAAAATATCCCGCTTGCGCCTTTGCACAACCCGCCCAACATCACGGGTATTCAAGCAATGATGCAGGCGCTTCCAGGCGTTCCGAACGTTGGCGTTTTCGACACGGCATTCCACGCGACTATGCCACCGGAATCGTACCTTTATGCCGTCCCGTACGAGTGGTACGAGAAGCATCACGTCCGTCGCTACGGATTCCATGGTACGTCGCACCGGTTTGTTTCCGAGCGCGCCGCTGAAATCCTCGGTATCGCCAAGGACGAGTTCAACTGCATCACTTGCCATATGGGCAATGGCTCTTCGTTTACCGCCGTCAAGGGCGGCAAGTCTTACGACACCAGCATGGGCATGACGCCGCTCGAAGGGATTGTCATGGGAACGCGCAGCGGCGATATCGACGCCGGCATTCCCAAGTTCCTCGCCGATAACAATGGCATGACCTTCGCCGATATCGACAATGCGCTGAACAAGAAGTCTGGGCTGCTCGGTATCTCCGGCATCAGCTCCGACATGCGCGACATCGAAAATGCCGCCAATGAAGGCAATGAGCGCGCCAAACTCGCGATCGACGTGCTTCGTCACCGCGCACTCAAGTATATCGGCGCCTATGCCATCGAGCTTGGCCGGGTCGATGCGATCATCTTCACCGGTGGTATCGGCGAAAACGGTATCAGTTTCCGTGCGTCGGTCGTCGAACGCTTGACCGCGCTCGGTATCAAGCTTGACGCTACGGCGAATAATTCGCGCGGGAAGGAAGTCCTTATCTCGACGAGTGATTCCGCTGTCAAGGTGATGGTGGTTCCGACCAACGAGGAACTCGTGATCGCACGCGACACACGCGATATCGTCAGCAAGCAGGGTTGAGTCGGATCGCCGACAAAGTTTTTCGATGCGATAGAAGGGAGGCGGTAGCCTCCCTCTTTTCATTCCGGTGACGAAAGTTGTCGTGCCATCCTCGCGTTGACTTGCGCAATTTGCGATTGCTGTATATAAATACAGTTATTGGAGGAGACTGACCGATGATGAAAGTGACGCCGCGCCAACAGGAAATCCTGGACTTCATACGCAACTCGCTTGAAGTGCTCGGTGCGCCCCCTACGCGGGCCGAGATTGCCCACGCCTTCGGCTTTGCGTCCCACAACGCGGCCGAGGAACATCTCAAGGCACTGGCAAAGAAAGGCTTGCTTGTGCTTGAGCCGGGGTCGGCGCGCGGGATCCGTCTGGTGGAGCAACTCGGGTTGCCATTGATCGGTAGCGTTGCCGCGGGCAGTCCGATCCTGGCGGTTGAAAACGTGCAGATGCGATATGCCCTCGATGCCAGTCTGTTCAAGCCGCGTGCCGATTTTCTGCTGCGCGTTCGGGGGCTCTCCATGATTAATGCCGGGATCTTCGATGGCGATTTGCTGGCAGTGCATCGCTGCCAGGAGGCGCGAAATGGTCAGATCGTCGTGGCGCGCCTTGACGAGGATGTGACGGTAAAGCGCTTTCGAAAACAAGGGGCAATCGTCGAATTGATCGCGGAAAACCCCGATTTCGAGCCGATCGTTGTCGATACGCGCGAACAACCCGTCGCGATAGAGGGAATCGCTGTCGGTTTAATCCGTAGCCAAGAAGGCTTTTGAGCCGGCGCAGGGAAAGTGCTCGTGCGGAAGTGGCGTTGGTCTTTGTTGCTGCTTGACCGAGCCGTCGCCGCCGTTACTGCTCTTTTGGCGTAACCTGTTGCAGAACCGCTGCAGTTTGCGGATGCTTGTTCTGAATCGCGTAGAACAACGGGGTTTTTCCTTCGTTGTCCTTGATTTTTGCGTCAGCACCGCGTTCGATAAGGAATTTGGTCAATTTTGGCTGCCCGGTTGCTGCGGCGAGGTGCAGAACGGTTTGTCCTGATTCAGACTTCAGGCTGATATCGGCCTTTTTGTCGAGAAGAAGCTCCACTTCCTGTCTGCCGCCCGAGATGACAGCGACGTGCAGTGGCGTCATTCCGACAAGATCTCTTATATTGACGTTGGCGCCGCGGCTGATCAGGTAGTCGCTGGTTCTTGTGTGGCCATAAAATGCCGCGATGTGCAAAGGCGTCCTGCCCAGTGTGTCCCGGGCGTTGATGTCAGCGCCGCCGTCAATCAGCGTCCGGATTTCTCCAATGTCGCCCTGAACAACCGCTTTCGCCAGCGGGGAATCGGCAACAACGGCGCTCTCGGCCTTGACTTGAGGCGTCGTCTGTTCGGATGATTTTCCACAGGAAACCACGCTCACCGAGATTGCCGAGATGGCAAGCAGGGCGATAAAGCGCTGTGTTCGGGCGAGGGCGCCAAATGCTTGCGCCGAGTGTTCCTGTCTCATGGATGTGCCTCGTGGTCACTTGGTTCTTGTCAAGACAAGCGCCAATCATAAACGATTGTGACCACGAAGGTTAACATGGGCCTTGAGCTCGCTGTCGCAGCGACAGGTGTGGCTTTTGTCATGACTCTTGATGATTGGCACTGTTTGAGAATGACGTTTTTCGGCTACAATCTCAATTTCCCGCTGCAGAGAATTCCATGACCAAATACGTCTTCGTTACCGGCGGAGTAGTGTCCTCGCTTGGCAAGGGCATCGCCGCTGCGTCTCTGGGTGCGATCCTCGAATCGCGTGGTATCAAAATCACTCATCTCAAGCTCGATCCCTACATCAACGTGGATCCGGGAACGATGAGTCCTTTCCAGCACGGAGAGGTTTTTGTTACGGAAGACGGTGCCGAAACCGATCTTGATCTAGGCCATTATGAGCGCTTCACCAGCGCCAAGATGAGCAAGCGCAACAACTTCACGACCGGACAGATATACGAAACGGTAATCAAGAAGGAGCGGCGAGGCGAGTATCTCGGTAAGACGGTTCAAGTCATTCCGCATATTACCGACGAAATCAAGAATCATATTCGTCGCGGCGCTGAAGGTGCTGATGTTGCCATAGTCGAAGTTGGCGGTACCGTCGGCGATATCGAGTCACTGCCATTTCTCGAGGCAATCCGCCAGATGGGGCTTCAGGAAGGCCGTGGCAATGCCTGCTATATGCACCTGACACTGTTGCCTTATATCCCGACGGCTGGTGAGCTCAAGACCAAGCCGACACAGCATTCGGTCAAGGAATTGCGCGAAATCGGTATTCAGCCTGATGTTCTGCTGTGTCGTGCGGACCGCCCGATTCCGGAGGATGAGAAGGCCAAGATCGCCTTGTTCTGTAACGTGCAGCGCGAGGCGGTCATCGAGTGTCTCGATGCCGATTCGATCTACAAGATCCCGGCCATGCTGCACAACCAGATGCTCGACGAGATTATTTGCCACAAGCTGGACATTCTCGCCCGCGCCGCGGACCTGTCGGTGTGGAAGACGCTCGTGCAAGCGCTTGAGCATCCGGAGCGGACGGTCAATATCGCTTTCGTTGGCAAGTACGTCGATCTTACGGAGTCTTACAAGTCCTTGACCGAAGCCTTGGTGCATGCCGGTATCAGCACGCGTAGCAAGGTTCGAGTCAATTACATCGATTCAGAGGAAATCGAGAAAAACGGCTGCGCGACGCTGGCGGGTATGGATGCGGTGCTGGTTCCGGGGGGCTTTGGACGGCGTGGCACAGAGGGCAAGATCCTCGCGATTCGTCATGCACGCGAGAACAAAATGCCGTATCTCGGTATTTGCCTTGGAATGCAACTTGCCGTCGTCGAATTCGCCCGTAATGTGGCTGGCATGGAAACGGCGCATAGCACGGAGTTCGATAAGTCATCGGCATACCCCGTCATTGGGTTGATAACCGAGTGGCAGGATGTTTCCGGCAAACTTGAAAAGCGCAGCGAGGATTCCGATCTGGGCGGAACGATGCGCCTGGGCGGTCAGGTGTGCCTCCTCAAGGAAGGCTCGCTGGCGCGTGAAATTTACGGCAAGCCCGAGATCGTCGAACGTCATCGTCATCGCTATGAAGTCAACAACACCCTGCTTGGCGAGATTGAGGCAAAAGGCATGGTGGTTTCGGGCCGCGCGCCGGGGACCAATTTGTGCGAAATGATCGAATTGCCGCGTGACCAGCATCCCTGGTTCGTCGGATGTCAGTTCCATCCTGAATTCACCTCGTCACCGCGCAGTGGCCATCCCTTGTTCACTTCCTTTGTTTCGGCGGCGATCGCCAGTAGCAAGGCCAGGGCAGCCAAATGAAGTTGTGCGGATTTGATGTCGGTATCGACAAGCCGCTTTTTCTGATTGCCGGTCCTTGTACGGCAGAGTCGCTGTCACTCTGTCTTGAAGTTGCCGGGACGATGAAGGAAGTCTGCGAGCGTCTTTCGATGCCTTATATTTTCAAGGCGTCTTACGACAAGGCGAATCGCAGTTCGGGCAAGTCGCAACGCGGCCCCGGGCGCGATGCCGGCTTACGGATCCTCGAAGAGGTTCGGCGTCAAATCGGCGTTCCTGTATTGACCGATGTCCATGACGAGGAATCGGTAGCGGATGTGGCTTCGGTTGTCGATGTGCTGCAAACACCGGCGTTCCTTTGTCGACAAACCGATTTCATCCATGCCGTTGCTTCGTGCGGAAAACCGGTCAATATCAAGAAAGGGCAGTTTCTCGCGCCGGGCGACATGCGGCATGTGGTCGATAAGGCGCGTGAAGCCAACGGTGGTGCCGATAATCTGATGGTATGCGAACGCGGCGCGTCATTCGGGTACAACAACCTTGTATCGGACATGCGTTCATTGGCGATCATGCGCGAAACGAGTTGTCCGGTCGTTTTTGATGCTACGCACTCGGTTCAGTTGCCCGGTGGGCAAGGGACGGTTTCCGGCGGACAGCGTGAGTTCGTGCCTGTCTTGGCGCGTGCGGCGGTTGCCGTCGGAATCTCCGGGATTTTCATGGAAACGCATCCCTGCCCGGAAAAGGCTTTTTCCGATGGTCCCAACAGTTGGCCGCTTGCCCGAATGGAACGTCTGCTGCAGACTCTTGTGGCCTTGGATGCCCAAGTCAAGAAGGCCGGTTTTGCCGAGATGGTTTCGGAATAGTTCGCCGCAGCGGTATGTCCAGGCATTTTTAAAAAAGAGGAAGAACTATGAGTTCAGTCGTTGATGTGGTGGCGCGCGAGATCCTCGATTCACGGGGGAATCCGACTGTCGAATGCGACGTCCTGCTTGAGTCGGGCGTCATGGGAAGGGCGGCCGTTCCGTCCGGGGCTTCGACCGGTTCGCGCGAGGCGATCGAGTTGCGTGACGGTGATCCCGATCGCTATTTCGGCAAAGGCGTGACGCAGGCAGTCGAGAACGTCAATACCGAAATTGCCGAAGCGATCATTGGTCTCGATGCTCAGGAGCAGGCCTTTATCGATCAAACGCTGATCCACCTTGACGGTACCGAAAACAAGTCCCGTCTCGGTGCCAATGCGATCCTGGCGGTTTCCATGGCTGTGGCCAAGGCGGCCGCCGAAGAATCCGGCCTTCCGCTTTACCGCTATTTTGGCGGCTCGGGGCCCATGCAAATGCCGGTGCCGATGATGAATATCATCAACGGTGGCGAGCACGCGAACAACAGCCTCGATTTTCAGGAATTCATGATTCTCCCGGTCGGGCAGAACTCCTTCCGCGAGGCACTGCGCTGTGGTGCCGAGGTCTTCCATTCGCTCAAGAAGCTGTTGGACAAGAAAGGCTTTTCAACGGCGGTTGGCGACGAGGGCGGTTTTGCCCCCAGTCTTGCGAGTCATGCCGACGCTTTGAAGCTGATCGTCGAGGCGATCGAGACGGCGGGGTACGTTCCTGGGGAGGATGTGTTGATCGGCCTCGATTGCGCCGCCTCCGAATTTTTCAAGGACGGCTGCTATCGCTTGACGGGGGAGGGCTTGCAACTCACCTCGGCACAGTTGGTCGATTATCTTGCCAACCTCGTCGATAACTTCCCGATCGTGACGATCGAAGATGGCATGGCAGAAGGCGATTGGGATGGCTGGAAGCTACTGACCGAGCGTTTGGGTGACAAGATCCAGATCGTCGGTGATGACGTGTTCGTGACGAATACCCGCATCCTCAAGGAAGGCATCAAGCAGGGCCTCGCCAATTCGGTCCTGATCAAGATCAATCAGATCGGAACCTTGTCGGAAACGTTTGCCGCGATTGAAATGGCGAAGCGTGCCGGGTATACGGCCGTCGTCTCTCATCGCTCGGGCGAAACGGAAGACAGCACGATTGCCGATATTGCAGTTGGCATGAATGTGCTCCAGATCAAGACGGGCTCGCTTTCTCGCTCGGACCGTATCGCGAAATACAACCAGTTGTTGCGCATCGAGGAAGACCTTGGCGATACTGCCGGGTATCCGGGGCTTGAAGCGTTCTACAACTTGAAGTGAACGGACGGGAAAACGATGAGGAGGGCAGACATCGTTCTCCTCGTCATTTTCTCATGAACGGTCACTGATCATGCGCTGGCTTTCCCTTGCGCTCGTGGCGCTTGTCGTCCTGCTGCAGTATCCGCTCTGGCTGGGCAAGGGCGGCTGGTTGCGGGTTTGGGAGGTCGATCATCTCTTGCAGCAGCAGCGCGAATCCAATCGTCATTTGGAACTGCGTAATGCCGGATTGGACGCGGAGGTTCGCGACCTTAAGCAGGGGTATGACGCGATCGAGGAGCGGGCGCGTTTTGAACTGGGCATGATCAAGCTGGACGAAGTCTTCGTCCAGATCCCCGAGCGCTCTGCCCAAGCGCCCAGAGGCGCCAAAGTCCCATCCAAAAAGGAACCCGAGTAAGTTCCCGGCCCGGCAAGCGGGAAGTCTCGAGAACGATTCCAGTTATCGGTGGTCAAGCATCGGGGATGACCGTCATACGTTTTTGTGATATCAACGCGTAATTGTTGTGGCCTGTTTCGAGAAGCTTGGTAGAATCAGTGTGACGGTTGCGTTTTGGGTAAGTCTTAGAGGGGGCAGACATGCTGAAAGAAGGACAGTTGGCGCCGCTCTTCGTCCTCCCGGATGCCGATATGGAATCCGTTGATCTGGCCGCTTTCAGGGGTAAATATAACGTCATCCTGTTTTTCTACCCCAAGGATGGTACGCCGGGGTGCACGCTTGAAGCGACCGATTTCTCCGATCACGAGGAGGAGTTTCTTGCCAAAGCTTGCGTCGTCATCGGCATTAGCCGGGACGATTGCCTGAAGCACGCCGAGTTTCGCGATGAGAACGGTATCTCGGTCCGTCTGCTGTCGGATTCCGATGCTGCGGTTTGCAAGAAATACGGCGTCTGGCAGGCGAAAGAAGTTGATGGCGTCAAGCGTTATGGAATTGCGCGCTCGACGTTCGTCATTGATAAACAGGGTGTTCTCCGTCTCGCGATGTACGGTGTTAATGCCAAGGGGCATGCGCTCGATGTGTTGCGCATGGTCAAGGAACTCAAATTATGACAATGCAAGTAGCAAAGAATACGGTGGTTACGCTCGACTACAACGTAACCGATCCCGATGGGCAACTCGTCGACGAAGGGAAGGAGCCGCTGGTTTATTTGCACGGCGGTTATGACGACATTTTTCCGATGATTGAAGAGGCTCTCCAGGGTAAGAACGTCGGCGAGTCGGTTGTTGTGAAGATGCAACCGAATGATGCTTTCGGAGAGTACGACGCAGAGCTGATCCAGATCGAGCCGCGCAAGGCGTTTCCAAAGGAACTCGAGGTCGGCATGCAATTCGAGGGCGTTCCCGAGAGCGGCGATGACGACGATATCCTTATTTACCGTGTGACGGAGATTGCCGAAGATAAAGTGGTCCTGGACGGCAATCATCCCTTGGCCGGAATGGCGCTGGTGTTTACGTGTACCGTCACCGGAGTGCGGCCTGCGGGCGCAGAGGAAATAGCACACGGGCATGTGCACGACGGTGATTGTGGGGAAGACTGAGTTTTCGCCGAAGAGATAATAAACGCAGCCGCGCGCTGCGTTTTTTTTTGCCGATTCCAGGAGACTTTGGGGGCGATTTTTAGCATGGGTCAAAGTCTTGGACTATATTGGTCGGTAGCCTAACGGCATTGAATATAACAATAGGGGTCGGGTATCTTGAGTCTCGCCAGTCTCGTTCTGCGTATTGATCCACAGAAGCGACAATCCGCCGAAGCTGCGTTGTCCGCCTTGCCGGGCGTCGAATGCCATGCCATGTCCACCGAAGGAAAGCTGATCGTCACTGTCGAGGACGCTCCAGGCGCGGCGATGTCCGATACCTTGATTGCCATTCACCGTATTCCAGAAGTTCTTGCCGCGACGCTGGCTTTTGAGTCCGGCTGTCCCGATGACGATGCCGCCAGTTCCGATTCCCGCCCTTGTGAGGAGCCCACATCATGACCATCAACCGACGCGATTTCATTAAATCCCAAGCGATTGCCGCGGCAGCGGCCAGCGCAGGCATTTCCTTGCCGGTACTCGCTGCCGAGGGAAAGCCCGCCAGTTCGTCGGTGGTGAGATGGGATAAAGGCGTCTGCCGGTTCTGCGGGACCGGTTGTGCGGTCCTTGTCGGCGTTCAGAATGGGCGCGTCGTCGCGACGCAAGGGGATCCCGATTCCGAAGTTAACCGTGGTCTCAATTGCATCAAGGGATACTTCCTGTCGAAGATCATGTACGGCGAGGACCGCCTGACGCGGCCCCTGCTGCGCATGAAGAATGGAAAATACGATAAGGAAGGCGATTTCACGCCGATTTCCTGGGACCATGCTTTCGACATCATGGCCGAAAAGTGGAAGGCGGCGATGAAGTCCGACGGTCCTGCCGGCGTTGGCATGTTCGGTTCCGGGCAATGGACGATCTGGGAAGGATACGCCGCGGCGAAATTGTTCAAGGCTGGGTTCCGCTCCAACAACATCGATCCCAATGCCCGCCATTGCATGGCATCAGCCGTGGCTGGATTCATGCGGACTTTCGGTATCGACGAGCCGATGGGGTGCTATGACGATATCGAGCAGGCCGATGCCTTTGTCCTATGGGGGTCGAACATGGCCGAGATGCACCCGGTCCTATGGACACGCATCACCGATCGTCGCCTGACCAAAACGGACGTACAGGTGCATGTGCTGTCGACCTTCGAACACCGGAGTTTCGAACTCGCCGACAACGGGATGATTTTCTCACCGCAGACGGATCTTGCGATTCTCAATTACATCTGTAACCACATCATCCAGAGCGGCAAGGTCAATCAGGAGTTCGTCAAGCGCAACGTCAACTTCAAAAAAGGCGAAGCGGATATCGGCTTTGGATTGCGTCCGAATCATCCGCTCGAAAAGAAGGCGACGAATAACGGCTATCCGGGCGAGGACGGCAAGCCGAAGGGCGACAGCGGCAAGGCGGAAGCCAGTACTTTCGAGGAGTTCAAGAAATTCGTCAGCGACTATACGCTTGAAAAAGTGTCCAAACTCTCGGGGGTTCCGCAGGATCGCCTGAAGAAGTTGGCGGAGCTCTATGCCGACCCGAAGCGGAAGGTCGTCAGCTTCTGGACGATGGGATTCAACCAGCATACGCGTGGCACCTGGGTCAATAACATGATCTATAACGTCCACCTGCTGGTCGGGAAGATTTCCGAGCCGGGTAATGGGCCGTTCTCATTGACGGGGCAGCCATCCGCCTGTGGTACGGCGCGCGAAGTCGGCACCTTTGCCCATCGCCTTCCGGCCGACATGGTGGTGACCAATCCGGAGCATCGCAAGCACACCGAGGCTCTCTGGCAGCTGCCTGAAGGCACGATCAACGACAAGATCGGTCTCCATGCCGTGGCGCAAAGCCGGGCGCTCAAGGATGGCAAGCTCAAATGCTACTGGACGAGCACGACCAACAACATGCAGGCAGGACCGAACGTCAATCAGGAAATCTATCCGGGTTGGCGCAATCCGGCGGCATTCGTGGTTGTGTCCGAAGCATATCCGACGGTTTCGGCCTTGTCGGCCGACTTGATCCTTCCGTCGGCGATGTGGATGGAAAAGGAAGGCGCTTTCGGCAATGCCGAACGTCGTACGCAATTCTGGCGCCAACAGGTCAAGGCGCCGGGCGAATCGAAGTCGGATCTGTGGCAATACATCGAGTTTTCGAAGCGCTTCAAGGTCGAGGATGTCTGGCCAGCCGACTTGATTGCCAAGAAGCCGGAATACAAGGGCAAGACGCTCTACGAAGTTCTGTTCGCCAACAAAGTCGTGAACAAATTCCCGAAGAGCGACACGCAGAAGGTTAACGAGCACGCGATCAAACAATACAGCAACGACGAGTCCGAGGCTTTCGGCTTTTACGTTCAGAAGGGTTTGTTCGAAGAGTATGCGCAGTTTGGTCGGGGGCATGGCCATGACCTGGCCCCATTCGATCTGTATCACAAGGCGCGCGGCCTGCGTTGGCCGGTTGTCGATGGCAAGGAAACCTTGTGGCGCTTCCGTGAGGGATATGACCCCTATGTCAAGGCGGGCGAGGGCGTCAAGTTCTACGGCCACAAGGACAACAAGGCGATCATTTTCGCGCTGCCGTATCAGGATCCGCCCGAAATGCCGGACAAGGAATTCGATCTCTGGTTGTGCACCGGACGTGTTCTTGAGCACTGGCACACGGGGTCGATGACCCGGCGGGTGCCGGAACTGCATAAGGCCGTTCCCGAAGCACAGGTGTTCATGCATCCGGATGATGCTAAGAAGCGTGGTCTGCAACGCGGCATGGTCGTCAAGGTGGTTTCCCGTCGCGGAGAAATGATGGCGCGGATCGAGACCAAGGGACGCAACAAGCCGCCCGTCGGTCTGATTTTCGTTCCCTTCTTCGACGAGTCGCGTCTGGTCAATAAGCTGACGCTGGACGCGACCTGTCCGATTTCGAAGGAAACGGATTTCAAGAAGTGCGCCGTAAAGGTCGTCCGGGCCTGAGTCACAGGAGCGTGCGGTGAGCGGACGGGATTCCCAAAAGCCGGCATCGACGCCGCGTCGGCGGTTCTTGCGCGAAGCGCTGACCGCCGCCGGAGGCGGGTGTCTGCTCGCGCTCGGCGCCGGGTTGCATGCGCGGCAAGCCTCGGCCTTGCCGGCGCAGGCGATTCGGCCTCCGGGCGCGTTGGTTGAAGAGGATTTTCTGGCTGCATGCGTACGTTGCGGTTTGTGCGTGCGGGATTGTCCCTATGGAACCTTGCGCCTTGCCGACATGCTCGATCCAGTGGCGACGGGATCACCGTTTTTCACGGCACGCCAAGTCCCTTGTGAAATGTGCGAGGACATTCCCTGCGTCAAGGCATGTCCGACGGGAGCGCTTGATCGCTCGCTGACGGACATCACCAAGGCGCGTATGGGATTGGCGGTACTCTCGGATCAGGAGAGCTGCCTGAATTTCCTGGGGTTGCGCTGCGATGTCTGCTACCGGGTCTGTCCGGTGATCGACAAGGCCATCACGCTTGAGACACGCCATAATCCGCGATCCGATCGTCATGCCATGTTGTTGCCGACGGTCCATTCCGATGCCTGTACCGGTTGTGGCAAATGTGAAAAATCGTGCGTCCTGCCGGAACCGGCGATCAAGGTGTTGCCGCGTAAAGTGGCGCAAGGGGCTTTGCCCGCGCATTACCGCAAGGGCTGGGAAGAAAAAGCGCGCAATGGCGAGTCGCTGATCGGAGATCAATTGCGTTTGCCGGTGCGTGGTTTTGACGGGACGACTGCAGGACGTGCGGCGACTGAAACCGTGGTGGCTCCGGCAACGCCGGCGGCGCCTATTGTCGCAACACCTCAGGCAGCTTCTGTGCCGCATGCCAGTGCGCTGAATTCGAGGTGGAAACCGTGAGCGCCAGATCGCCGCGGGGGCAAGTGTCGTCCCGATCGCTGCTCGCGCGCAGTCGCTGGTTGCTCGCGCGGCGGCTATGCCAACTTGGTCTCCTCGCGCTGTTCCTGATCGGGCCTTTGCTCGGTGTCTGGATAATCAAAGGGAACCTGTCGGCCTCACTGTTGTTCGACCAGATTCCACTGACGGATCCCCTGCTTTTGTTGCAGACGCTTGCCGCCGGCCATTGGCCTTATGTGACAGCCTGGACGGGCGCGCTGATCGTTCTTGTTTTCTACGCGCTTGTGGGTGGACGCGTTTTCTGCAGTTGGGTGTGTCCGGTGAATCTGGTTACCGACACGGCAGCATGGTTGCGGCGCCGTTTGGGAATAAAGACCGGACGGACGCCGGATGGCAATACGCGTTATTGGTTGTTGGCCGGTTTGATGGCGGCGACAGTGCTGACTGGGGTATTGGTGTGGGAGTGGGTCAATCCGGTGACCTTGCTCCACCGTGCGCTGGTGTTTGGTCTCGGTGGCGCATCGCTGTTGATCATCGGCATTTTCCTCTATGACACGCTGATCGCCAGTCGTGGCTGGTGCGGGCACCTGTGTCCCGTCGGGGCGTTTTATGCAGTGCTTGGGCGCATCGCCTTGGTTCGCGTCTCGGCGCATCGTCGCGACGCGTGCGATGACTGTATGGAGTGTTTTGTCATTTGCCCCGAACCGCAAGTCATTCGCCCGGCACTCAAGGGCGTTGGGCAACCGCACCCGCTGATTCTTTCCGGAAATTGTACTAACTGCGGTCGCTGCATCGATGTATGCGACCGTGATGTTTTCAAAATGACTCACCGATTCGACCAAAGGAGCGCGCAATGAACCAGCAGAATTCCCGTTTTTCCCGTGCCTGGGCCTTCGTTATCGGCGTGTGCGTGAGCGTGCTTGTGGTCGGTGCAGCCAGCGCCGCCGATGGCCCGGTCAAGTTGCAGACCTTGCGCGGTGTCGATGTTTCCGTCAATGATCCGGTCGGTGAGGGGACGCGCTTCGGACCCGATACGCCGGTTCTGCCGCGTGACTTCGTGCAGCAACCGCCGCTGATTCCTCACACCATCGAAGGCTATCTGATCAGCAAGGAATTCAATAAGTGCATGGATTGCCATTCGTGGGCACGCTCTAAGGAAGCCAACGCCACGAAGATCTCGATCACGCATTTCAAGACGCGCGAAGGCGCCGAGATGTCCAGCGTTTCTCCGCAACGCTATTTCTGCAACCAGTGCCACGTGTCGCAGACCGATTCAAAGCCGCTGGTGGGCAATACGTTCAAGCCGGGCGCGGGCTTGCGCTGAAAATCAGAATCTAGGGAGCTGTCATGAATTTCGACCGTATAAAGCCTTTCCTCGACCGCGCGCTGGCGATTGTGCATCGGGCAGGATGGTTGGCCGTTGTTGTGTTGTTCGTTGGAGGCATCGTTGCCTGGGTCGGATTTAATACCGCGCTCGAAACGACCAATACAGAGGCATTTTGTATTTCCTGTCACGAAATGAAAGATACCGTGTATGAGGAATACCGGCTGACGACGCATGCATCAAGCCGTACCGGCGTGCGGGCAAGTTGCCCGGATTGTCATGTGCCAAAATCGTTCGGTCCGAAGATGTTCGCCAAGTTGCGGGCGTCGAAGGATGTTTATCACAACATCCTCGGGACGATTGATACGCCGGACAAATTCAACGCCAGGCGCTTGCAGATGGCCGAAGCGGTGTGGACGCGCATGAAGGAAACGGATTCGCGGGAATGTCGCGGATGCCACGACGAACAAGGCTTCGACTACATGAAGCAGAGTCGGCGTAGTGCGGCGCAGCATCAGACCGGGATCAGCGAAGGAAAGACGTGTATCGATTGCCACAAGGGCATTGCGCATCGCCTGCCCGCGGTTGAACAGGCTATCGGTGCCGACAAGGGCGGCGCGCCGCAGGATGTTTTCCACCCGGTGAAGTAATCGTTGTCGGTTCGGTGTCCATATCAGGCTATCATTGCGCTGATGTGGATACCGTTCGTATGGAGTCCTTGGTGACAGATCAATCCCGATCGACGCCCGTGCTGGTCGATCAACTATCGCGCCCACTGCGCGATCTTCGAATTTCGGTAACGGATCGCTGCAATTTCAGGTGTGGCTACTGCATGCCGCGTGAGGTCTTCGGCAAGGGCTTCATCTTCCTGCAGCGCGCAGAATTGCTGAGCTTCGAGGAAATTCTTCGTTTTGCCCGAGTCGCGACACAAGCCGGCGTTCGCAAGATCCGTCTGACCGGCGGCGAGCCGCTGCTTCGGCACGGAATCGAAAGACTCATCGAGAAATTGGCAACGCTGCAGGATTGCGATGGCAAGCCGCTCGAAATCGCCATGACCACCAACGGCAGTCTGTTGCTCGCCAAGGCCAAGGGTTTGAAGGATGCGGGACTGACGCGTCTGACCGTCAGCCTGGATGCGCTCGATGACGCGGTGTTTCGTCGGATGAGCGACTCGGACCTGTCGGTAAGTCGCGTCCTGGCCGGGATCGAAGCCGCGAAAACGGCGGGGCTGGCGCCGGTCAAGGTCAATACCGTCGTCAAGCGTGGGGCCAATGAAGACCAGATACTCCCTCTGGTCAGGCATTTTCGCCATAGCGGTGTCATTTTGCGCTTCATCGAATTCATGGACGTTGGGACGACCAATGGCTGGCGGCTTGATGACGTTGTCCCTGCGGGCGAAATTGTCTCGCAGATCAATGCAGAATTTCCCTTGCGAACGGTTGATCCAGCGTATCGGGGCGAGGTTGCCGAACGTTGGGCGTTTGTCGATGGCGCTGGCGAGATCGGTGTTGTCGCCTCGGTGACGCAGGCTTTTTGCGGCGATTGCAATCGTCTCAGGCTATCGACGGACGGAAAACTCTATACCTGTCTGTTTGCCGGGTCCGGGACCGATTTCCGCGAGATGTTGCGCAGCGGCGAAGGCGACGAGCGCTTGCTGCAATGCCTGGGAGATCTCTGGCAAAGGCGCACCGACCGGTATTCGCAAGATCGCCAGGAAGCGACGACACCTTCAGTCAGAAAAATTGAGATGTCGTATATTGGCGGTTGATTCATCCTTTTCGGTCGCGGCTTTTCGCGACAATTTGATCGTCCTATGAATACACCACCCGTTTTTATCTTTGTCGGACATTCGAATTCCGGCAAAACCACCTTCGTTGAAAAATTGATCCCGGAACTTTCGCGTCGCGGCTTGCGCGTGGCAACGATGAAGCACGCCCACCATTCGGTTTCGCTCGATACGGAAGGCAAGGACAGTTGGCGCTACAAGCAGGCCGGTGCCACCATGAGCATGCTGGTGACGAAATCGGCGGTTCAGGTGGTCGCCGACGCGGTAGATCGGCGTGAGCCTCAAGTTCTCGCAGGCCGTTTTCTCGGTGAGGCCGACCTGGTGCTCGCCGAAGGTTTTTCCTTTGCGCAAGGGCCGAAAATAGAGGTTCTGCGCCGTGCCTGCGACAAGCCGCCGCGGTGCTCGCTTGCCGATGGTGTGGTCGCGCTGGTGACTGATTGCGACGACGTCTATCCCGAACTTCCCCGCTTCATACTGGATGACGTGGTCGGCGTCGCCGATTTTCTCATCGACCGGATGCGCGGATGATCGCGGATTGCTCGGCCTTGATTCTGGCCGGGGGGCTGTCTACCCGGATGGGCGTCGACAAGACCTCGCTGGAATTCGAGGGGCAAACCTTGCTGCAACGCGCGATCGACAGAATGCGCGATATCTTTCCGGAAGTGATCGTCAGCGTTCGCGCGCACCGGAATGATGTCGATTTGCCTCAAGTTGTCGACGAGACCGTCGGCGGCGGTCCCGTGGCAGGGATGTGTTCGGGGCTGGCTGCGAGCCGAACGCCATGGCTATTTGCCATCGCCGCGGACATGCCTTATGCCGATCAGGCCACCATCATCCGCTTGGCGCAATACCGGAGCGACGACTTTCAGGCGATCATTCCTGTCGTGAATGGCCATCCACAGCCTTTGTTCGGTTTCTACAGAACGGAAGCTTTGCCGATATTTCGCTCAGTGTTGGCCGGAAATGGAAAGCGCAGTCTCCGGAGTGCTCTGTCGCAGTTGCAGGTGCATTGGGTTGACGAGGCGCTTCTGCGACCTGGCGACCCTGAGTTGCGCAGTTTTACGGATCTCGATACGCCCGCCGATCTTGACCTGATCCGAAAAGACTGACGGGGATCAACAATGAAAAACGGCCCGACGCATTAGCGCCGGGCCGCTTGAAAATGCGATCAGGCGAGAATCAGTCGGCCACTACGACCAGCACCTTGTCGCCGTAGGCATCGGTAACGCTTTCCTTGATCTTGAGCAGTTCGCTCCAGCGGCGGAAGGCGGCGATGAACACGATCGTGATGAGGACCATCAGGACGACCGACATCGTTGCGAGCAGGATCAGCCCCTTCGGCAGGAAGTTGGTCGTGACGTTGAGATAGCCAGCCCACATGACGGTCGGCCAAACCAGCAAGCCAGGAATGGCCGTCGTCCAGGCGTAGCGCACCTTGCCCAGACGGATCAGCATGGTCGTGCCGACGATCAGCGCACAGGAAGCCAGCAACTGGTTGGCCATGCCGAAGAGCGGCCAGATCGTGGCGATGTCACCGGTATAGACGAGGTAGCCCCAGGAACCGGTGAAGAGCGCGCTGGTGATGACGACACCCGGCGTCCAGGAGTTGTCGGAGAAGGGCTTGTAAACCCGGCCCAGCATTTCCTGAAGCAGGTAACGGCCAACCCGTGTGCCGGCATCGACGGCGGTCAGGATGAACACGGCCTCGAACATGATGGCAAAGTGGTACCAGTAGGCCATCATTCCCTTCATGAACGGCACGGAGGAGAAGATGTAGGCCATGCCGACGGCCAGCGAAACGGCACCGCCCGGACGACCTTGCACTTGTTCGCCGACTTGAGCGGCCAGGTCCGGCAGATTTACCGGAGCGATGCCGAGCTTGGCGAACGCGGCCGGGGCGGCGTTGATGGCGAAGTAGTCCGCCGGGACCAGCACGCAGGCGGCAATCAGCGCCATGATGGCGACGAAGCCTTCGGTCAGCATGGCGCCGTAACCGACGAAGAGGATGTCCTTTTCGTTGGCAATCATCTTCGGCGTCGTGCCCGAGCCGATGATGGCGTGGAAGCCGGAGAGCGCTCCGCAGGCAATCGTGATGAAGAGGAACGGGAACACTGCACCAGGAATGACCGGGCCACCGCCGAAGACGTGCGAGGTAATCGCCGGCATTTGCAGATCCGGATTGACGAAAACAATGCCGAGCGCCAGGGCAGCGATCGTGCCGATCTTCAGATAGGTGGACAGGTAGTCACGCGGAACCAGCAGGAACCAGACCGGCAGTACGGAAGCGAAGAAACCGTAAACCGGGATGATCACCGACAATTCCTTCTTGGAGAAGGTCAGCATCTGGGCCAGGGTGGGGTTGGCAGCGACGTACGGACCGGCCCACAGGGAGACCAGCAGGAGAACGACGCCGATGATGCTCATGCCCTTGATGTCGCCGGGACGGACTTTTTGCATGTAGATGCCCATGATCATCGCGATCGGGATCGTTGCAAAGACCGTGAACGTACCCCACGGGCTGTTGAACATCGCGTTGACGACAGCAATCGACAGGCCGGCCAGTGTCAGGATCAGGATGAAAAGAATCGAAATCGAGGCCACTTTTCCTGCCGATTTTCCGATTTCTGTTTCGGCGATCACCGACAGGCTCTTGCCCTTGTGACGAACCGAGGCGAACAGGACGACCATGTCATGGACGGCGCCGGCCATCACACAACCGATCAGAATCCACAGCGCGCCCGGAAGATAGCCGAATTGGGCGGCCAGAACCGGCCCAAGCAGCGGTCCCGCGGCTGCGATCGCGGCGAAGTGGTGCCCGAACAGAACGTACTTATTCGTTTTGACGTAGTCGTGACCGTCGTTGATCGTGACGGCCGGTGTGTCGCGCCCTTCGTCCAGTTTCATGACCTTGTTGGCAAGAAACAGACCGTAGAGGCGGTAGGCGATGGCAAAAACGCATGCCGACACAAAGATCAGTGTTAATGAACTCATCAGAATCCCCCAGATTGATTGAAAAGCCTCGCGTGTTCGGAAGACCCGGCCCCTGATGCCAATGATCGACCCAACATGCCGGTATCAGTCTAGTCTTTTTTGATTTTGGGGAAAGCAAAAAATGCCGAGAGGTTTTACAGGGGGCTGAACGGACGAAATCCGGGGCTGAGTGGCGCCGCCTAGCTGAGAAGAAGTTGCGATTTGATATCGCGAAGGTGGCGGCGACTGACGGGAATGCGCTTTCCGGTATGAGTTACAGCTTCGGCCGAACCATTGTCGAGCAGTTCGATTTCCCTGATCTTTTCGAGATTGACGAGATATTGACGATGGCAGCGCACCAGCGCCGTACGTTCCTGCAGCAGTTTCAGCGTCAGTTCCGTGACGCCAGAACGATCGTGGCTGCTGACATGGATGCCGGACTGGTCGGTGTGAACAAATTCGACATCATCGAGGGGGATCAGGAATATCTTGTTTCGGGTGGTACATGGAATTTGGGTGAGCCGACTGACGCTGGCAGGGAGCGTCATCGCTTTCGGTTGCGCGTCTGAGCGCAGCCAGTCGAGTGTCTTGTTAAGCCGTTCCTGTTCGATGGGCTTGAGCAGATAGTCGGTCGCGTGTTCCTCGAATGCCTTCAACGCGTGTTCATCGAATGCGGTGACGAAAACGATGCGTGGCAGTGCCGACGGGTCGATCATGCCGACCATTTCCAGCCCGCTGATGCGCGGCATCTGTATATCGAGAAAGACAACGTCCGGACGCAAACGATGAATCGCCGCCAGCCCCTCGATGGCATTGGCGCATTCTCCAACCACTTCGATATCGGAAGCCGACGCCAGCAGTGCCTTCAGTTCCTCGCGTGATGGCGTTTCGTCGTCGATGATGAGTGCGCTTAGCATGGAACCGGCTCCATCACCATCGGAAGCGAGATCGTGACGCGCGTGCTGTGTTCCGGCACGCAGTGGACGCTGACGCCGAAATTGGTGCCGTAGCGGATCTTGATACGTCGATCGACGAGGTTCATGCCCATGCCGTCGCCGTCGGGTGTCGGCTGGTAGAGCCCCGCGCTGTCTTCGATGTGAATGGCCAGCACATTGTCGATCTGTTCCGCGCTGATCCGGATGCGACCGGGTTCGATCAACTGCGATATGCCGTATTTGATGGCATTTTCGACGATCGGTTGAAGGGTGAAGGGCGGGAGCCGGGTCGGCATCAACTCGTCCGGTACGGCGATGTCGACATTGAGTTTGCCGGCAAATCGCGCCAGTTCGATCTGGAGATAGGCGTCTACGTGCTCGAGTTCGTCTTTCAGGGTGGCGTCGCTCGATGCGCGCTTCAGACTCTTGCGGAAAAATATCGAGAGATGGAGCACGATCTGCCGTGCCGCCTCGGCATCGCGGCGGATCACCGCGGCCAGCGTATTGAGGGCGTTAAAGAGAAAATGCGGGTTGATCTGCGCTTGCAACAGTTTGATTTCAGACTGGGCGAGAAGCCGCTTTTGTTCCTCGATCGTGCCGGCAAGCAACTGATTCGATAACAAGCGGGCGATACCTTCGCCCAGCGTCCGATTCAAGGTCGAGAAAAGCTTGCGCTTGGGTTCGTAGAGTTTGATCGTCCCGAATACGCGATTCCCTTCGCCGCGTAACGGAATGACCAGGCAGGAGCCGAGCTTGCAATCCTTGGAGACCGAACAGTTGTAGGGCACAGCGGCGCCGTCGGCGTAGACGACCTCGTTATTGGCGATCGCCCAGAAGGTGTGAGGAGACGCGATTGGAGAACCTGGCAGATGGTGATCCGCGCCAACGCCAACGAAACCCAGTAATTTCTCGCAGTCGGTAATGGCGACTGCGCCGACACCGGTTTCCTCTTGAATGATTTTGGCCATGCGCATGCAGTTCTCTTCGTTGAATCCCTGCATCAACACGCCGACCGAGCGCTCGGCGATTCTCAGCGCCTTTGCCGAAAACGCGATCGAATATCTTTCCAGCGTCTCCCGACGATCGAGAATCAGCCGCATGAACAGGGCGGCGCCGAAGGAATTGGTCAAGACCATTGGCGCGGCGATATGCGCAACGAGTCGTGCGGCCTGGTCGTAGGGGCGTGCCATCGCCAGAATGATGAGCATTTGGGCCGATTCGGCGATCAGCGTCGTGATGAGCACGCTCATCGGGTGCAGGAGACGGTCGGCGCGGTGCCGGCGAAGCAGGTACAGATGCAGGCACCCGCCGATGAGTCCCTCGACGGTTGTCGAAACGGCACATGACGACGCGGTAAACCCCCCTAGAGAATAGCGATGCAGGCCACCGGTCAGTCCGACGGCGATGCCGACCCATGGTCCCCCGAGGATGCCACCGAGAACAGCGCCGATGGCGCGTGTATTGGCGATGGCGCCTTCAATCTGGTAACCCAGGTAGGTTCCCATGATGCAGAACGCCGAAAACACTGTATAGCAGACGAGTTTTCCCGGTAGGCGCACGTTGACTTGAACGAGCGGGGAAAAAATTGGTGTCTTGCTGAGCAGGTAGGCGATCACCAGATACACGCACATCTGCTGCATCAAGCCGCCGATGAGCGCGATGTGATTGATTTCATCGAGCATTTTGCGTGGTGTCCGGGTTTTCGTCTTGTCTGAAAGGGTGCAGTGTAGTAAAATTGCGACTCTGGGTCGACCCGGCTGTTTTGCCGGGTTTTTTTATTTGTCGTGCGTCGCCTGATTTCTGGCATTCTATTTTAGCCGGGGCTTGATCCGGCATATAAATTTGGTCTGCGTATGCGCGGAAGATGGGGGGAGAATGGACGCGAGCATTCTGAAGTACTTGAAGGCGAATGGCGAACAACTCGATGCTGATATTTCCAAGGCACTCAGTATTCCGATGGCGCAGTTGCAGCCATTAGTCGAGCGCTTGTCGGCATCGGGCGAGGTGATTTGCTGCAAGGTAACGCGCTTTATCGACGGCAAGAAGATCGAAGGAACCAGTTGCCGCCTTTCCTGCGATCTGCCTGCGCCGGCGCGTGGACGGAAACCGGGCGGAGCAAAGAAGGAGCTGGATCTGGACCGGATTCCGGAGCAATAGACTGCCGTCGATGCAGCGCTAGACGTGAATCACCCAATGACAACGCCACCCACGGGTGGCGTTGTCGCATCGCTAGTACCGCAGTTTATTGTGCAGGCGTAGGCGCTTGGATCGATGACACTGCCGGCGACGTTGCTTCAGCCTTGTGCGGCGCATGGGGTTGCCAACCCAGCGAGAAAAAGAGGACAGTGAAGCCGATCACATAGGCGACGGTGACGTGCCAACCCTGGCGCAACCAGTTGCCGACCGAGCGGGCTTCCGGGTACATGCTCGACAGGGCGACGCCAGCGGAAGACCCGAACCAGATCATCGAACCGCCGAAACCGACAGCATAAGCAAGCATGCCCCAGTCGTACCCTCCTTGCTTGAGGGCGAGTGCCGTCAAGGGGATGTTGTCGAAGACCGCCGAAATGAATCCAAGGCTGAGCGCCACGAGCGCCGACGCTGGAGGCAACTCTTCAACCGGCATCATCGAGGCGCAGGTCACCAGCGACAGCAGGAAGACGGAGCCCTTGAAGGTGTCGGGCATGACCTCCCAATCGGGACGGCGCACGGGGATGGAGATCAGGATGGCAATCCATACGGCGACACCGATGAACGGGAATAGATCGGCCAAGTGGTTGAACTTCACGTTGATGATCACGTTGGCGACGATGGCGAAAATCAGGATCATCGCTACGATGCCGACGCGTGCCTTGTCAACCTTAGTGTGTTCGTGCGCGCCATGGATCATCGGCGAATAGGCATGCTGTTGCTTCGCCCCAAAATAGGCCGTGATGCACAAGGCCACGCCGGCCGCTGCATAGGCATGGAAAACATCGAGCGGACTGACGCCGTCGATCCACATCATTGTCGTTGTCGTATCACCGACGACGGAGCCGGATCCGCCGGCATTCGATGCTGCCACGATGGCGGCCAGGAATCCGACATGGACTTTTGACTTGAACAATTGGTGGGCCATCGCACCGCCGATCAAGGCCGCCGCAATGTTGTCAAGGAAGCTGGAAAGCACAAAGACCATGACCAGTAAAACGAACCCGCCCTTCCAGTCGCGCGGCAGGTATTTTGGTAGGATCACCGGGACATGGCTCTTTTCGAAATGCCGCGAAAGCAGCGCAAAGCCCATCAGCAGACAGAAGAGGTTGGCCAGGATGACCCATTCGTGGCCAAAATGGCCAACAAGTCCAGCAAACCCGTCTCCCGCCTTAAATCCGGTAAAAATCAGCTTGTACAGTGTGATCGTGACCATGCCGGTCAGACCGACATAGAGCGTGTGGTTGTGAAACAGCGCAACGCCCAAGAGCGTCAGGGCGAAAAGGATGAAATCGAGCGGAATCGAACCTACAGTGATTAATTGACCGGCGTATGCCGGGGGAGTCATCAGAGAAAGTAGCAACAACAACTGTGTTGCGCGTCGAAACAGGCAGTACATCAATATCTCCCTTGAATGATGGAACTGGAATAGAGCGATTTTTGTGCCAATCCGTTATTGTAGCGAAGCTGACAATACAAATGCATTATGCCGCATCAAATCCAGATAGGTCGCGGCGGGACCGTTGGACTTTGAAAGCGAGTCCGGGTACAAAACGCCGCCGGGTCTTGCGCCCGATTCCTTCTGAATGCGTTCCAGCAAGCGGGTATCGGAAATATTTTCGACAAAGATGGCCGGAGCCTTCTCTTTTTTAAGCTGGCGGATAATCCGGGCGACATTGGCCGCGGAAGGATCAGCGCTGGAATTGATACCCACCGCGGCAATGAACGCGATGCCGTAGGCGCGGCTAAAGTAGCCAAAGGCATCGTGCGAGGTGACAACGCGACGCCGCTCCGACGGAATCGCGCCGAGCGTGGTTCGAATCCAGACGTCGAGTTCGGCGATGCGACGTCGATAACGCTCTGCATTTGCCTGGTAGTCTGCTTTTCCCTCCGGGTCGACCTGAATCAAGGCGCGTTCGATATTTTCTACGTATCTGAGCGCATTGCCGGCATCCAGCCATGCGTGCGGATCGACATCATGGGCCTGGTGCCCATGCTCGTGGCCGGGAACGGACACGAGTTCGAGCGTTTTGACGCCGGAACTTGCCACGATGACCGATCCGCTGAAGCCGGAGGACTTGACGAGACGGTCGATCCAGCCTTCGAATCCCAATCCATTGACGATCACGAGGCGCGCTTGCTTCAGGCGTTTTCCGTCTGAAGGCGTCGGTTGATACACATGAGCATCGCTATTTTCGCCGACCAGTGCGTGCACCGCTACGCGCTGGCCACCGATCTGGCGGGTCATGTCGGCAAGAATGCTGAAACTCGCTACGACAGGGATGGGTTCCGACGACAAAGCGGGGAAAGGCAGCGTCAAGATCAACAAAGCAAGCCACAAGGAACGTAAGGTGTGCATGACTATTCAGTGGGAAAAATGCCAGCGCGGGCGGATGCGACTGACGATGGGGCCATACGGTCCGATCACCATCGAGAGAAGGTAGATCGCGCCGAGTGAAAGAACGATGGTCGGCCCCGCGGGCAGATCAAAGTGATACGAGATGAGCAAACCCGCGGCTGATCCGAGAACGGCGATCAGGACGCCGACCAGGAGCAGGGGGACGATGCTTTCGACCCAGAAACGCGACGTTGCCGCCGGCAGCACCATAATTCCGACGGCCATCAAGGTTCCGAGGGCATGAAAGCCGCCGATAAGATTGAGCACCACCAGCAGCATGAAACCGTAATGGACGACCGGCGCCAGGCGACTGATGCGCATGAGGTGCGAGGGGTCGTAGCATTCGAGAACAAGGACGCGCAGTCCAATGGCCAGCATGACAATCGATATCGACGCGAATGTGGCGAGCAGTAGCAGGGCATCGTCATCGAGTGCCAATACGCTTCCGAACAGGACATGCAACAGATCGATGTTGCTTCCTCGTAGCGAGATCATCAGCACCCCGGCGGACAGGGAAATCAGGTAAAAGGTGGCGAGACTGGTGTCTTCCTTGATGACCGAGTGGCGGGCGACGCCGCCGGCCAGGAGGGCGATCGCGATGCCGGCGAGCAATCCGCCAAGGGTCATCATCGGCAGTGAAAGCCCGGCGATGAGGTAACCGACCGCAGCACCCGGAAGTATCGCGTGGGAGATGGCGTCGCCAGCAAGACTCATACGCCGTAGCATGAGAAAAACACCGATGGGCGTCGCGCCAAAAGAGAGCGCCAGACAACCGGCCAATGCTCGACGCATGAAACCAAATTCGATGAATGGCGAAATGAGCGGGAGATCGGCCAGGCTTTCAATCGACATCAACGGCCTCCGCTTTCGTGTTCGCCGGGATTGGTGTGGTGGCAGACCGTCGCATCATCCACATGGCTGCCGACTTCCGACCGTCGCTGGGCTTCTGCCAGATTGGCTGCGGTCAAGGTGCTTCGCGTTTCGCCGCGGGCGATCATTTCCCGCGCAAGAATCATTACTTCTGGATACTCTTCGCGAACGTGTTCGAAATCGTGCAGGACGCTGACCACCGTCCGTCCCTCTGTATTCCATTGGCGAACGAGTGTGGCGAGATCGCGGACCGTATTGGCATCGATGGCGCTATAAGGTTCGTCGAGCAAGACGAGCGCGGCATCCTGAAGCATGAGCCTTGCAAAGCGGGCACGCTGCAGTTGTCCGCCGGACAGTTGCCCGATCAGACTGCGTTCGCGCCCGCTGAGTCCGACGGCGCTGATCGCCTGGTCGATGCGCTGCTTTGCTTTCGTATCGAATCGCCGAAAAGCACCGAATTCGGCCCAAAGTCCCATTGCAACGAAGTCGCGTACGGTGACCGGGAAGCTCGAATCTACCGAGGACTGTTGTGCCAAATAGGCAATGCTTCTACGTTCCACCCCCGACAGCGCAATGCTTCCTTGCATCGCCGTCAGTTCGCCGACGATACCTTTGAGGAGGGTGGATTTTCCCGCACCATTGGGGCCGACAACAGCCAAAAGACTGCCGCTTGCGATTTCTCCGCTCAAGTGGTGAACCGCCGGATGACGGTGATAACCCAGCGTGAGGTTCTCGAAGCGCACGATTGGGCGCTGCGTCGTCATGCCATCGCCCAAATAACGCTCATCCATAGAATGCCAAGGGCAACACAACTGATAGCGAGGCGCGTCAATGCGCCAGCGCAGATGGCCTGAAAAATCTCCGATTGTGCCGTGCGAAGGGGAGTGAGATGCGGTGAATGCGCGACTTCTTCTTTCATGCTGTTGTTCTTTTCCGTTCAGTGCCGGGTTGCCGTTGGGCCGGTCTGGAATTGTCGTTGATATCGTTCAAGGCTGTTTAGCGATCCGCAGACATAGAGGACGTCGTTTGCCTGGATGCGGAAGCTGTCGTCGAATTCGATCAGTACCGTTTGAGAACGTTCCACAGCAACGATTTTTGTGCCTGTCTGTTCGAGCGTTTCGTTGTGCCATGGATGAGAGCCGACCAGTGTCCCCGGGTTTTGGCGGCTGAACTTGATTCGGCTTTCGACCGGAATAATCTGCTCGTCAAGAAGATGGTACGCCAGGATTTGTCCGGCCACTTGCCCCTGTGATATCGCGAAATCGGCACCGGCCTTGTAGATCCTGGCCGTGTTCGGTGTCCGATTGACGCGGACGATCAACGGAACCTCCGGCGCCTGGTCGCGCACGACCGCCGTTGCGAATACGGCTTCGCTGTCATCGGCCAGTGCCAGTACGATGGCGCTTGCGTTGGCCACTCCCGCGCGTGCCAGCGTGGCATTGTCGAGTACGTTGCCGACAACGTCGACACCGGGACCCGGCAGAAGGTCGATGACGACGCAATTTTCTCCGGCGTCATGAAGCATCTCGATCACCTTGCGACCGACAGCACCGAATCCGGCAAGAACGATGGGGCCGTCACGCCGTATCGGCATGGCCATTCGCCCGACCTTCTCCAGTTGTAGCGGCGGGCCGACGACGACAAGAATCGCGCCGGAGTCAATCAATGTTTCAGGCCCCTTGGTCGTCGTGAAGGAGCCTTCACGCCACTGTCCAATGACGGAGACGCCATACTCTTCCCGCAGGCGCAAATCGCCGAGTCGCCGGCCGGCCAGTTCGCTACCGTTGCGAACGCGAAATTCGGCAAGCCCGACTTGAGTTCCCAGCAGATGCATGCCTTCGGCCGGTGGACTGATCCGGGTGCTTGCTCGTGAAGCCATGGCAGCGCCCAACACATGGGCTGGCGTAAACACGTCGGTGGCGCCAATCTGAATCATCGGTGGGCGGTAAATCGGTTCATCGGCCAACGCGTAGATCGGTCCTGAAAAACCGTGCTCGCGAACAATCATCGTACACGTCGCATTCGCATGGTCGCCAGCGTTGGTCACCACAGCTCGTGCTTCCTTTACCCGTGCGAGTGCGCCGGGATCGTCGGCGAGCTTGCCGAAAACCACGTTGTATTTGCGGTCGCGCAGATTCCGCGCGAGTTCCAGGTCTTCCTCGAAAATCACGAAACGGCTGCCGGACCGCTTGAATTCCTCAAGTAGCGATTCGATTGCCGGCCCGTAACGGTAGAAGAGCACAGTGTCCGCCATTGGCGGAAGTTCGTGCTGCATTCGGACTTCGAATTTTTCTTCGAAATAGGGCAGGACCAGCACCGGAAAGATCAAGAAAATCAGGAACTGGCCGATAAAGGGGGTGACGATCACAAACGACGCCATAACGGGATGTTCCCAATGGTTGTCGTGACCGTAGCCAGTGTTGGTGATGGATTCTGATGCCCATTGAATGCCTTCCAGCAGCGTTCGCGGGGTTCCCTCAAGATGCGTCATGCCAAGCATGTACAGAGTGCCGAGGGTCAATACCGCGGTCGGCAGGATGGTCAGCAAAGTTAGAAGACGGCGTGTGGCAGGTTTGATCTTGAATGGCATTTGGGTCGTTCCGGCGGAGCCAATGACAGGAGTATCGCCTTCGTCCGAGTCTCGGTCAATGCAGGCCTTGGCACTGACCGGCCAGGGCTGGGGAATACGGAAAACACTGCTAGAATAGTCGGAGAACGGCGCGATTATCGGATATGTGGCGCTGTCTCAGCCAACAAATTGTCTGGAGAGTCCTTGGAAAAACGTCGCTATCCTCGCTATCAATTGGTTGCTCCACTCGTTGGTGTAGTCGAGCAGAATGGCGGTCGGTATTCAGGCAGCGTCCTGAATATATCGTTGGGTGGATTCTATCTTCATTTGCCGCGATTGCCGGCTGACAGCCTCAAAATTCATGGCGTTGATGACTACGGCGAGTTTCATTATGCCGGGCGCACGGTTTCCGGTTTCGGTTCTATTGTTCGCATCGAAAAATTCGCTGGTAGCGTGGGCATCGGGTTTTGCTGGGATAACGAAGGGATGGACGCCAAAAGCGAGCAACTGCTGCAGGATTCGATTCGCGAGCAGGAGACTCGCCGTGCCTTCGCCGAGGTCTCAGTCAGCGGTAATACCATTGTCTTGCAAGGCCATGCTTCGTCGGCGCTTTCGAGTGATGTGTTCGCTATGCTGCGAAATATCGGCGCCAGTCACGCGAAGTTGTCGCTTGCCGAATGCGTATCGATCGATTCGAGCGGGATTGAATTGCTGATGGCGCTTCGCGATCGTGGCATTGTCATCATTGACGTTAACCCGGGTATTGAGCCTGTGCTGAAACGGTTCCAGCTGCTTGATGTGCAAAAAGATGACGGCGCGTGACGAATCATGGATGCGGGAAGCGCTGGCTTTGGCGCGTTCGGCACAAGCGATCGGCGAAGTTCCTGTGGGTGCAATCGTCGTTTATGAAGGTGAAATTGTTGGCGTCGGCCTAAACTCACCGATCGGAGGAAGAGATCCGACTGCCCACGCCGAGATTGTTGCCCTGCGCGACGCGGCGCGTCGTCTGGACAACTATCGTCTGCCGGGGTGCGAGTTGTTCGTCACGCTTGAACCCTGTGCGATGTGTGCCGGTGCCATCATGCACGCACGGATCGCGCGCGTCGTCTATGGGGCCCGTGATCCAAAAACGGGAGTTCATGGCAGCGTCATCGATTTGTTCGCGCTCAACCAATTGAATCATCATACCGATGTCGTTGGCGGCGTGTTGGCTGACGAATGCAGCCAGTTACTTTCAAGTTTCTTTGCCGAGCGTCGTGCCAAACGCGAGCCGACTGCATGAAGATTCGCGTTTCCCTTTCGGCGCAACGCCTGTTCTTGTTCGATGACGACGGAAGTCTCTTGGGCGAGTGGCCGGTGTCGACCGCGTTGCGCGGGGCAGGGGAACAAAGGAACAGTCAGCGCACGCCGCGCGGCCGACATGTAATCCGCGCCAAGATCGGCGCAGGACAACCGAAAAACACTGTGTTCGTGGCACGCCGGCCTACCGGTGAGGTTTTCGATACATTACTCGCGGCGACACATCCTCAGCGCGACTGGATCCTGACCCGCATCCTTTGGCTTTCGGGTTGCGAGCCGGGGCGCAATCGCCTTGGCGACGTCGATACGATGCGTCGGTATATCTACATTCACGGCACATCCGATGGCGACAAGCTGGGGCAACCGGCATCGCATGGCTGCATTCGCATGAGCAATGCCGATATCATTGACCTTTTCGATCGCGTACCAGTTTATACGCCGGTCAACATCGACGAAGACTGAATATCTTCGCGCAGATGCCCGAGCTTGCGGGCCTGCGGACCGAACTGCCGCTCCTCGAACACAATTCGGCCAGAGTGATGGACGCACAAGACCGTGCTGGCGCGCGTGCCGTAATCGGGCGATCGGACAAATATTGCCGACAGGAGACGCTCCCAGTGGGGCGGCACGCCTGTGCTGGGCAGATGCTGGTCGGGGACGATTTCGTCATCGGCTAGCAGATCGAAGAAAGCACTCGTTTCCGGTAGTTCGGCGAGCGCCTTGCCGAAAGCTTTCTTTGCCACGGTTAACTTTGGCCAGGGCGTGTCGAGCACGTGGTTCGATAAGCCGTAAATACCTGCTTCAAGAAACCGAGGCACGACTTGGCCCGGGGCGCGGTTGCTCAAATAAGCCAATCGCTTTCCATCGCCCAACAGCAGATTGAACCCATTGAATGCTGTTGCACGCACACCGATGTGGGTCAGATATTCGTCGAGCCCAAGGCTACCGGTCAGGAAATCAGCCGTTAGCATTCCGCGAGATGGCGCGTCAGGGTCGGGCCGCCGGGATTCACGAAAGTTCGTGAGTGCGGCGAAGCGGCCGTGTCGGGAGATGCCGAGCCAAGTTCCGCCGGCTTCAAGGTCGCGGCCCGCGAATACCTCAGGCGCATCCGACCAGAATTGTGCACTTGCCGACGGGCGTGCGAAAAATTCATCCCGATTGGCAGCAACGATCAGCGGGTAGTCCGGATGTGCCTGCCAGGCAAGGAGAATAAGACACACCGGAAGAACTACGCTTGAACGGGTTCGATACCGAGGACCGTCACACCAGGAATGACAATGCGGACACCTTCGGATTCGACCTCGTTTTCCTTGATCACGGCCAGAGCAACGAATCCGCCAACGGGCGAAGGGGCCACGCTGGCGATTGTGCCGCAAGAGGATTCCGGGCTGCTCTCATGGAAAATGCTGCTGCCGGCACCGACCTCAGCGTCAATCTTGAGGCGATACAGATGGCGCTTGATCTTGCCGAGGTAGTGGGTGCGTGCGACGACTTCCTGCCCGGGATAACAGCCTTTCCTGAAGCTGACCGCACCGATCTTGTCAAAATTGACCATTTGCGGCACGAACTCTTCCTTGGTGGCAGCGGTGACAAAGACGATGCCAGCCTCGATGTCGAGCCATTGCCAGACCGGCACGCCCGCTGGCTGTGCATGGGTTTTCAAAGCGTCGAAGATGGCCGGAAGGCCGGCGACCGGCGCAACGACGAGGAAACGCTCCTGAGCGAGTCGGATGACGGATCCGGCCGCGCCGGAACTGGTTTCCATGACGCCATCGGGAACGGTCAGACCAAGGGAAGTCAATGCGTCCATGGCGTGCGGACCGGCAATACCGATAGCGCCTTCGGAACCGGAGAGATCGGTCAATTTGACTCTTGAGCGCAGGACAAAAACCTGCAAGCGTTTCTGGGTGGCATCCAGAATATCCTTGGCCAGCAGGGCCTTGTAACCGACGCCCTGCCGGAACAGGATGAAGCTCGCCTGCATTCGGCCCTTATGCGTGCACCAGGACGAATACTGGGCGGAGGTTTCGGTGAGATGATTGACGTCGCTGGTCAGTTGGTTGTGTAGAAACGATGTCGCATCCTCGCCGGAGCAGCCGAGCAGCGCCAGATGGGTCAGCGGCGTCATGACCGTCCCGTTGTTCGCTGTGGCAAATTCGCTCGCCGGGTTACCGAAGTCGGTTACCACGCCGTCATTGTCGATACGCGCGCCCTGAGCGCTGAGGAAGGCTTGCCAGTTGGTCATCGTCGTGTTTTCCATCGTGATGGTTATGCCTGTGTTGTCGGTGTTTCGACTCCGTGCGCGACAATCGGTTCAGGCGAAACGGCTTTCGGATATTATATCGCCTCACTTGACTCGGCAGCCCATGCACACAGAGGGCGCTCAATGCTGAAAATTCTAAAAATCCTGATCTCGCTTGGCATTGCCGTCGCATTGTCCGTTCTTGGCGTCCTCTATTGGAAGGTGTCCTCGCCGCTCGCCATGACGGGGGAACGCGTTGAATTCCATGTGGCCTCCGGCAGCAGCTTGCGCAGTGCCGCCCGGGAGATTCATGCCGCAGGAATTGGCGTCGAGCCTTGGCTGTTCGTCATGCTGGGGCGAGTCTTGCGGGTCGAAACTTCGATCAAGGCCGGAAGTTACGAGATCAATCGCGGGATCAGTGCGCTGGATTTGCTCCGCAAGCTGACCAAGGGCGATGTCACCCTGACGGATATCACCTTTATCGAGGGCTGGACCTTTCGGCAAATGCGCGAAAGGATCGATGCACATCCGGATCTCCGACACGATACGCGCGGCCTGTCCGATGCCGAAGTCATGCGTCTGGTCGGCGCGCCGTCGGGAGGCGCCGAGGGCGCGTTTTTCCCCGATACCTACCTGTTTTCCAAACAAGGTCGCGACGTCGAGGTGCTGGCCCGCGCCTATCGCACCATGCAGCGCCACCTCGCCCGCGAATGGGATGCGCGGGCACCTGGATTGCCTTACGCGGATATGAATCAAGCCCTGATCATGGCGTCCATCATCGAAAAAGAAACGGGGCGAGAACAGGATCGGCCGATGATTGCAGCGGTGTTCGTTAACCGACTGCGCCAGGGAATGTTGCTGCAGACGGATCCGACGGTGATATACGGAATGGGGGAGCGCTTTGACGGTAATTTGCGGCGGCGCGACCTGCAGACCGATACACCGTACAATACTTATTTACGAGTCGGGCTGCCGCCGACGCCGATCGCCATGCCGGGCCTGGCTTCCCTGCGTGCGGCATTGCACCCGGCGCAGAGTTCGGCCTTGTATTTCGTCGCGCGCGGCGACGGAACGAGTCAGTTTTCAAAAACGCTGGACGAACATAATCAGGCGGTAAACCGCTATCAGAGGGCAGGCAGATGAGCCGTACGGAGCAACACCGGGGCAAGTTCATTACATTCGAAGGCATCGACGGAGCCGGAAAAAGCACCCATATTTCCGCTGTTGCGGACTTGATCCGTCACCAGGGTAAAGGCGTTGTCTGCACACGCGAGCCGGGCGGCACGCCGCTTGGAGAGAAGCTGCGTGAGTTGCTGCTGAATGAGCCGATGCATCTTGAAACCGAGGCATTGTTGATGTTTGCTGCGCGGCGCGAGCATCTGGCGCTGGTCATCGAACCGGCGCTGGCGCGTGGCGACTGGGTTGTATCCGATCGATTCAGCGACGCGACTTACGCCTATCAAGGCGGCGGACGCGGACTCGACAAAGCAAAATTTGCTGCGCTCGAGCAGTGGGTGCATGGCCATCTGCAACCCGATCTGACCTTTCTTTTTGATCTGCCACCGAGCGTTGCCGAACAACGCATCCAGACGCAAGGGCGGACGCTTGACCGATTCGAACTTGAGAAACGGGATTTTCATCGTCGCGTACGGGAGGCGTATCTTGAACGGGCAGCGGCGCATCCGCAGAGAATCGTCGTCATTAATGCCGATCAATCGGTTCTTTATATTAAGAACATGGTTGAAAAAAATGTTTTATCTATCTGTTTATGAATGTTATTGACCTCCATGCAGAGGTATGGGGCGGTTTGAATGCCCGCCGCCAGCGTTTGCCGCACGCATTGTTGCTGACAGGCCAACGCGGCATCGGAAAGTTCGATCTGGCTCATCGATTCGCGGCGTCCTTGCTTTGCGAACAGCCAACGAGCACGCACGAGGCCTGCGGTGTTTGCGCTGCCTGCGGATGGATGTCGCAAGGCAATCATCCGGATTTTCGTCTGGTTCAACCCGATGCCCTGTCGGAAGAGCCTCAGGAAGAGAGCGAGAGCACGTCGAAGAAAAAGCCGAGCCAACAGATCACGATCGACCAGGTGCGCGCCTTGGAAGATTTTCTGCACGTGGGGACGCACCGGCGTGGCGCTCGGGTCGTTTTGGTCCATCCGGCGGAAGCCATGAATCGTTCCGCGGCCAATGCCTTGCTGAAGTCTCTGGAGGAGCCGATTCAGGATACGGTCTTCGTTTTGGTTTCAAGCGAACCGGATCGGCTGCTGCCGACCATCCGGAGCCGCTGCCAAGTGATGCCGGTGGCCCGGCCGGATGCTGCGCGCGCGCGCGACTGGCTGACGAATGCGGGCGTAGACGATGCTGAGCGTTGGTTGGCGCTGGCCGGCGGTGCGCCACTGTTGGCCGCCGAATTGGGATCGAGCGATGAGCGCGGATTGCTTGACGCGCTGATTACGGAACTTTCGCGGGGAAAACAACTGGACTCCCTCTCCGCCGCGGCAGTACTTGACAAGATAGTCAAAGGCGAAGGACGTCCCGTTCCGCTCAAGAATTTGCTTGAGTGGTCGCAGAAGTGGCTTCTGGATTTGGCGCTGATCTGCCACGGAGAGGCTCCGCGTTACTTTATCCGGCAGACGGAATTGCTGAAGAAGCTCGCCAACGCAACAAACTCGCGCAATGTGCAGGCATTCCATCGAAAAACGCTAAAATACCGACTTTATTGCGAACAGCCGTTGAATAGTCGGCTGTTTCTGGAAGAGTTTTTCATGAATTACGCTGCTGTCTTCCAATTGTCCCGAAATGCAAAAGGCTGAATCTCCTGCCGATACGTCGCCGCGTTCAGCTGTGCTGTCGCTCAACATCAATTCCAAGTCGGCGTTGTACGCGGCCTATATGCCAATGCTCAAGAACGGCGGGATTTTCATTCCGACCACGCGCGCCTATAACGTTGGTGACGAGGTCAGCATGCTCCTGACCCTGATGGATGACCCGTCAAAACTCGCCTTGGTGGGATCCGTTGCCTGGGTGACGCCCGCGGGCGCCCAGAACAGCAAAGCGCAGGGCATTGGCGTGCATTTCCGGAATGATCCCAATGGAATCGAAGCGCGAAAGAAGATTGAGGGATTGCTCGGCGGCGTGCTGAATTCGTCGCGACCGACCCACACGATGTGATGCTGCCGATGCTTGTCGATTCCCACTGTCATCTGGATTTTCCTGAACTGGTCGCCCACATCGAGGATGTGCGGGGACTGATGCAGCGCAACGGTGTCATTGGCGCCATCTGCATCGGTGTCACCCTCGACGATTTGCCCCGTGTCCTTGCGTTATCCGAAAGCTTCCCGGAGATTGTCGTGACGGTTGGCGTACATCCAGAACATACCGGAGATCCCGAACCTGGCGTCAAGGATCTCGTTGCGCTGGCGCAGGCGCCGCAGATCGTCGGCATCGGAGAGACGGGGCTTGATTACTATTGGCACAAGGATCGGCCCGAGTGGCAGCGCGATCGCTTCCGTACGCATATTCGCGCGGCGCGGGAACTCGGGAAACCGCTGGTCATCCACAACCGCGATGCGACCGAGGATCTCCTTCGCGTGATGGTCGAAGAGAAGGCGGGAGAAGCGGGAGGCGTTCTGCACTGTTTCACCGAATCCTGGGACGTTGCGCAACAAGTGCTTGACCTGGGTTTCTCCATCTCCATTTCCGGTATCGTTACTTTCAAGAACGCTGCTCAAGTCAAGGATGTCGCTCGCCAGGTGCCGCTGGACCGGTTGTTGATCGAAACTGATGCTCCGTATCTGGCGCCGACCCCATTTCGGGGAAAACTCAATCAGCCCGGGTACGTCAGGTACGTCGCCGAAGAAATCGCCCGATTGCGCAATATTCCCTTTGAAGAAGTAGCGCAAGCGACCACCGAAAATTGTTTCCGTATTTTTCCTTATGCCAGAACGAGAATGATGTGATGAGATCCGCCGTATTTACTTTGATCGTGGCCTTTATTTCCTGCCTGTTTTCCACGAGCGCATGGGCCGGAGCGTATGAGGACATGGAGAGCGCAATCAAACTGCGGGACGCGCAAGCTGTCATCAAGTTGCTGGACCGGGGCATGGACGTCAATACGGTTAACCGCGAGGGTGACACGCTGTTGATCCAAGCAGTGCGCAACGATATGCCGGATCTGATCGATGCCTTGCTGCAACGGCGGGCGCGACTGAATTTCCGTAACCGCAATGGCGAAACGGCGCTGAGCATCGCCGCATTTACCGGCAACATGACTTATGTGCAGCGAATCGTCGAGTCGGGCGCCGAAGTCAATTTCTTTGGCTGGCCGCCGATCACCTACGCCGCATTCAATAATCATCCGGCGATTGTCGAGTACCTCGTCAAGAAAGGTGCCGAAGTCAATGCCAAGACAGAGAATGGTTCGACGGCACTTTATCTTGCGGCGCGCAATGGCTATACGGAAGTGGTGAAGGTGCTGCTTCGCTTCAACGCTGATCCGACGATTGCCAATCAATACGGCGAGACTGCTGTGGACGCGGCAATGAAAGGCAATTTCGACGAAATTCTCCAAATGCTGCGAGATGAGGGCGGACGTTCCGGAAGGAGCTTCACCCTCGACCTCTCCAAATAGGCGGCACCCCTATTTGGAGCGAGACGGACCGAGCGGCACGATCCGGAGCTTTCCGGCGGCGATCGCCTTGCTGATCAAGCGGTAGAGGTCTGGGTCGAAGCGTCGTACCGGGGGATTTTCCAGAAGTTCGTTCAGTTCGTGTTCGCGCTGGACGACCCCCAGATGGCGCCAGCGATCGATAACGTGAAAATCCTCTCGCATGCCGAACTCGTCGCGCTCGATGAGGGCAACGGGGCCGTCAAAGGGCCATTCGACAATCTTGTAGCGCGCCAAAGCCGACATCAGGCGGGCGCTATGCAAGGAGACGTCCTCTTTGCCAACACAGGTTCCACGGCACGTCCGCTGCTTGAATCCGACGCAAGGCTCTCCGATGCCGGTCGTGCCAATGCCGCAGTACGCGTGGCAGAGATTGTTGGCTTCAACGACTTTGCGCAGGGCTGTCAGGGCTTCCCGTCGTGAGGCATATAAACCGAACAAGTTCGGCGTGGAAGCAAAATCGAACTCTTCCGCCAGGACGAGTTCCGGCAGGTAGACGTGCTCTTCCTGACGTCGCAATTGCCAGGAACACAGTTCATCAAGGCGTGCGTGTGTCGCTGCCGAGAGATCGAATTCCCCGATGCGTGCGCCGAATTCCCCGGCCGATTCCCGCCACGCGATGCGCCAGGTATCTCTGACGAGACGTGTGTCACGACTGGCGGGCTGAAAATGCGAAAGCGCCTGTTGCCGGATATTGCTGGCACGTTTGATTTTCAGCCGTTCCCCCTCTTTGCCGAGCAACGCATAGGCGCCATGGCTCTCCGGCAAGTCATCGATGATGCTTGGATCAAGTTGCGGCGGCAGTTGGGGGCGTCCAACGATTGCTTCGACCGCGTTCTGAATCATCGCCTCATCCTTGAGCGCATGCCAGCGTTGCCAGAGGTCCCAAAGCACACGCGCATCCGCCAGCGCCCGATGCCGCGCGTCGACTGAAATCCCGAAACGGGCGACCAAAGTCTCCAGACTGTGGCGGTGATGTTCAGGAAAGAGCTTGCGTGACAGTTTCACCGTGCATAGGGCATTCGCGCGAAAAGAGATGCCGAGACGCAGGAACTCGCGCTTGAGGAAGCTGTAGTCGAATCGGGCATTATGGGCGACGAACAATTTCCCGCTCAGCTTTTCGAGAACCTCCTGCGCCAGGTCGGAGAAGACCGGAGCAGACTTGACCATGGCGGCGTCAATACCTGTCAGCTGCGTAATGAATGGCGGAATGCCTGTCTCTGGATTGACCAGAGAACTCCACTCCCGGACACCGTCTTGATCGACTTCGACGATGCCGATTTCGAGAATTCGATCGTTGGCGAAGTTGGCACCGGTCGTCTCAAGGTCAACAAAAACGAGGGGGTCCCGGATGAAAGAAAAATCCATGAAATGTCGGGGGGGCTGAATGAGGCGCCACTATGCCACGTTTTGAAGTCAAAAAAACGGCCGCAACTCCCACGGGAGTGCGGCCATTGCCAAAAATTTCCGGTTTACTTCACGCCAAACAGCAGGTTCGGCAACCACAGCGAAAGCTGCGGAATATAGGACACCAGGAATAGCACGATGATATTGCCGACGAGAAACGGGAAGATGGCCTTGATCACCGGCCACAAGGGTTCCTTGGCAATATTGGCGCAGACGAACAGGCAGACGCCGACGGGTGGGGTGGTCAATCCGATCATCAGGTTCAGCACGGCAAAGGTCGCGAAGTGCACCGGATCAATGCCGACGCCGGTGGCAACCGCCATCAGCGTTGGGAAAAGGATGATCAAGGCAGCGATCGTCTCCATGAACATCCCGACGATCAGCAGCAGGATGTTGATCAGCAGGATGATCATTGTCCGGTCGTTGGTGATCGACAGCATTGTCGTCGCAATCGTTTGCGGAATTTGCTCCGCCGCCATGATCCAGCCGAATACGTTGGCGATGCCGACAAGCGCGAGCAACGCCGCCGACGTGATGGCGCTGTCGATGACGATCTTGGGAACCTGTCGAATCGTGATGCCTTTGTAGAAAAAGACACCGACGATGAAAGCGTAAACGCAGGCGAGCAACGCAGTCTCGGTCGGGGTGACGATGCCACTCAGCAGACCACCGACGATCAGCGCAGTCAGCATCAGCGCCCAAAAGGCTCCGAGGAACGAGTCCCACAACTCCTTCCATCCCTTCCACGGACGGCGCGGATAGTTGTTTTTTACGGCAAGGATATAGCAGACAAGCATCATGCCAAGACCGAGCAGAATGCCAGGGATGGCGCCGGCCATGAACATCCGACCGACCGACACGCCCGTCAACGCGCCGACGATGATCATCGGAACGCTTGGTGGAATGATCGGACCGACAGTCGATGCAGCAGCAGTGATCGCGGCGGCAAATTCGATCGGGTAACCTTCCTTTTTCATGCCGGGAATCATGACGGCGCCAATCGAAGCAGCTTCCGCAACGGCGGTGCCTGAGATACCTGCAAACAGCATTGAACCGGCAACATTGGTCAGGCCGAGGCCGCCGCGAATCCAACCGACGCCCGCGCTGGCAAAGCGAATGATGCGGTCGGTGATACCACCACCGTTCATCAGGTTCCCCGCCATGATAAAGCCGGGGATGCAAAGAAGAACGAAGGAGTCGACACCGGCGTAGATCTTCTGTGCAAACACAACAAGCGGGATGTCGGCATGGAACAGCAGATAGGCCGCCGACGATACGCCGAGGCAAATGGCCACCGGAACGCCGATGACCAGGCAGATGATGAAAGTCGTGAAAAGAATGAAAACGCCCATATTCGTCCTCGCGCTTCAGTGGATGGTTGGCTGGCTGACAGGAACCTGCTTCAGGATCCTGATGAATTTCACAATGCCGAAAACGCCAAGCAAGACCGAAAAAATCAGCATCGAGACGAAGACGTACTGCATTTGTACGCCCAGAATCGGCGAGGTTTGCCACGAGCCCGAAACGGTGAATTCCCAGGCACCGGGCACTAGCATGAAACTGAAGATAGAAACGAGCAGTGTCGAGAACAAATCAAAGAGCCTTCGTAAGCTGGGGGGCATCAGCATCAAAGCGAGATCGACATTGACCAGATCCCCGGTCAGAAACGACGCGCCGACCCCCAGGCTCATGATGAAAAGCAGGCTGACGCGTGAAGCCTCTTCAGTCCAGAGCGGCGCCTGATCCATGAATGTTCTGGCGACGACCTGAACCAGAACGGCAACAATCATGACTAAAAAGGCAACGAAAACAGCGCCGCGGATGAAACTCTCAATTTTTTTCAATAACTCAATCAATTCGTTTCTCCCTTGAAGCCGGGCACTGACCGGAAGTATTGAGTCTTCCGGTCAGTCCAGAGGGACCAAATTAGGTCAGTTGCCGTATATTTTCAGGATGAGCGGCTTCAACTCTTCCTTGGCCGAAGCCAGTACCGCTTCCTTGGCTTTCTTGGCGAAACCGCTTTGATCGGTTTCGATGAAGGTCATGCCCTTCGCCTTCAGTTCGGATTCGAGCTTCTGTTCATCAGCCAGCATCAGTTGGCGCTCGTAGGTTTGGGCGCGCTTGGCCGCTTCCTGTACAGCCGCTTTTTGTTCAGCATTCAGCTTGTTGAAGGCCCGCTCACCAATCGTCAGATATATCCACGAGCGGACGTGCTCGGTGCGGTTGACGTACTTCTGCACCTCGAAGAAGCTGGCCGACTTGATCAGCGCCAAGGGGTTTTCCTGCGCCTCGATCACGCCGGTCTGTAGCGAGGTGAAGACTTCGCCGAAAGCCATCGGTGTCGGCTGGGCATTGACGCCACGCCAGAACTGCATGAAGACCGGAACGTTCGGCACCCGCATCTTCAGGCCCTTGACGTCATCAACCGTCTTGATCGGCTTGTTCGAGGTCAGGTTACGCGGGCCGCGAGCGAAATAGGCAATTGGAATAACCTTGGCCTTTTCGATGATTTCCTTCTTGATTTCGTCGCCGAGCGGACCATTGACCGCTTTGTCCATTTCAGCCAGGGACTTGAACCCGTAGGGCAAAGCCAGCAGCGCAGCCTTGGGCGCCCAGTTTTGCAGCGATTCGCCGGTGATCACCATATCGGCGGTACCGAGCTGCAAACCGTTGATCAGGTCCATTTCCTTGCCGAGCGAATCGTTCGGAAAGACTTTGACCTCGACCTTGCCGTTCGTCAGGGCTTTGACCTCTTCGGCGAACTTGAGGCTTCCCTTGTGCCAGGAATTATCTTCGTTGGCGAGATGCCCGAGCTTCAAGGTGATATCCGCTGCGTAGAGGGCCGTCGAGCAAGCAAAGGCGATGGCGCCCAGAGCAAACAAGCGGGTGAACTTTCCCTTCATGTGCTTCTCCTCTCCTGTTGAAATTCTTCGTTTTGCCGCCTCGTCACATGGCATGCTTGACGATCGTGGGGCAACGTGCAGACAACGAAGGCTAGCATACCAGTATGCACTTCGTATTTCATTCTTTTGTTGCCAGCCCTGACACGCGACGTTTGCTGGCAGTTAGCCGATGCGGCGTAATTCACTCGGCAAGGTGTTAAGTTGCAGGCGCGTCGTCCATTCACGCATCTGCTCGGCCAACACGGGTTCGATCGGAATGCCTGCACGTAATCGATTTGCTTCTTCCGCCAATTCCGGATCACCAGGCATCTTGGGCGACCCTGGCTCTCGCGCCAACGCATCGGCCATGGTGTCAACAGTCGTCGCCAAGGTGCTTCCGCCGGCAAACCGGATGGGGTCGATCATCAGGAAGAACGCGCCCAGTCGCCGGGGCGTATCCATCTCGGCAAACATGCCGGAGATCGTCGGCCCGTAGGGATTGCCGTTCAAAGGACCGCACAGCAGATCGATCATCAGTGCCAATCCGTAGCCTTTGTAGCCAAACTCCGGGCCACCGAGCGGCAATAGCGAGCGGGTCGCGCCCGCATCGGTCGTGATCTCGCCGGCTTCGTCATAGGCGACGCCGTCGGGAAGCGGATGTCCCTCGCGACGCGCATTGACGACACGGTTGAAGGGGATCGAGGTGGTCGCCATATCAAGGCAGGTCGGCTCGTGCCCGGCGCGGGGAATGGCGATCGAAATCGGGTTAGTGCCGAAAAATGCGCGCGTACCGCCGAATGGCGCAGCCATGCTGTCCGAGTGCGTAAATGCCAGGGCGATCAGTCCTTCCTTAGCTGCTGGGCGAGAATAGAGCGCCATCGCGCCGCAGTGAGATGAGTCAGAGACGCCGACAGCGGCGATACCGGTTTCCTTGGCCATCTGCGTTGCCAGCCTGGCTGCGCGATGTCCGACGATGATGCCTTGTCCCTGATCTCCATGAACCTGCGCCGTCGAGGCCCCGGTTGTGTTGACGACGATGTTCGGGCGAGCCTTGATCGATCCTCGACTCAGGCGTTCCATGTAGTGGGGGAGGCGGGCAATACCGTGGGAATCGATGCCCCACAAGCTGGTTTGTACGAGACTTTCCGCCAACAGGCGTGCATCGGCGACATCCATGTCGAGGGCTTCAAGACAACTGACCGCCCACGCGATGACGGAAGCGCCCGGAACGCGGACACTGCCCGGAACAACTGGCTGAATCATGATGGTTCAAATCCTTAGGTTTGAGGTGGAAATCTGCGACGCCTGCTGACGACATTTGAATATTCGTCGAGATTTTCTGCCTGGAGAGGCGCGTTCGCAAGCGATATCGATAACGGAGCACGTCGCAACAGAGAAAAAAAGACCGGTATCGGAATACCGGTCAAAGTTCGAGGAAAAAACGATTGTTATGGATATAGGAGCAGATGCGGCTTCGGCTGTCTTTGTCGTGTCAATCCTAGAGTCCGTGCACGAAGTGCGGTAGCCAGAGCGAAAGCGCCGGAACGTAGGTGATGAGCAGGGTAGCGACGATCAGCGAGCCGTAGAAGGGCAAAATGGATTTCATGACCTCGCCAACGGAAATGCCTCCGATCGCGCAACCGATGAATTGCGTGGTACCGACGGGCGGTGTGTTGAGGCCGAGCGCGCAATTCAACAACATCACGTTGGCGAACTGCATTGGCTCCATGCCGAATTTCATACAGATCGGCATGAAAATCGGGGTACAAATCAGGATCGTCGGCGCCATGTCCAAAAAAGTACCCAAGACGAACAACGCGATATTGACCAGCAAGAAAATCACCCAAGGCGATGAGGAGACGCTGGCCATCCAGGTACCGACAAGATCGGGAACCGAGAAGTAGGCGAGGAAATAACCGAAGGTCGCGGAAATACCGATCAGTGCGAGTACGACCCCTGTGGTCTTGACCGACTTCGCGCAGGATTCGACAAATTTTTCCCAACTCAGCGAGCGGTAGACGAAGGCGGTCAGCACGAGCGAGTAGAGCACGGCAATTGACGCGGACTCGGTGGCGGTAAATATTCCAGAGAGAATGCCGCCAAGAATCAGCACAATGACGAACAGTCCTGGGGCGGCTGCGCCAAAGGTCTTGAACACGATGTCCCAACCGTTCCATGATCCTTTCGGATATCCGCGCTTGATCGCCACCCAATAGGCCGCGCCCAGATTGCACAGCGTCAGGATGATGGCCGGAACCACGGCGGCCAGGATGAGATCCATCACTGAAACCCTGCCGCCGGCGGCGAGCGTAAAGATGATGATGTTCAAGCTGGTGGGCGTCAAAACGCCAACCAGCGCGGCATGCGTGGTGACGTTGACGGCATAGTCGGTATCGTAACCTTCCTTTTTCATTGTCGGAATCAGCACGGACCCCATCGCCGAAACGTCAGCACCGGCGGAGCCGGAAATGCCGCCGAACAGCGTGCAGGCCACCACATTGGCCATGCCGAGACCGCCGCGAACATGCCCGACCGATGCCCGGGCGAAATTGACGATCTTGTCGGCGATGCCACCGTGTAGCATCAGTTCGCCGGCAAAAATGAAGAAGGGGATGGCAAGAAAGGAAAAGACCTGCATTCCGCCAACCATTTTCTGGAAGACGACCCCCATCGGCAGTCCTGCCACCAAGACGGTTGCGAGCGAACACAAGCCGATCGAAAAGATCACCGGGACACCCAGCAGCAAGAGCAGGGTGAAGGTGATAACCATTACTGTCAGTGCCATGCCGGTTCGACCTCTCTGTTGGTGAGCTGGGCGATGATATGTTCCAGCGAAAAGAGCGACATCAGGATGCCGCACAAGCCGATTGGCAGATAGCGAAAGCCGTCGGGGATACCGAGGGTCGGCAACAGTTCATCCCATTGTCCGATGGCGAGCGTGATGCCGTAATAGGCCATGCACGAACCGAAAATGATCATAAAAATGTGGATGAGCAACTCCATCTTGGTTCGGACCGAGTCTGGCGCCAGCACGAGGAACGATTCAAGCCCGATATGACCGGCATCGCGCACGCCGACCGCTGTTCCCAGCATCGTTACATATGAAACCAGCAGTAAGGCCAATTGCTCGGCCCAGGTGGGCGTGTCGTTAAGAATGTAGCGTCCGAAAACCTGATATAGAACACAACTGATGATCAGTACGAGTCCGACACAGGCGATTTGCAAGGATAGCTTTGCCAGCCTCGCACAAATCCAACTGTACATGGTTGATTTACTCCGGCGAAAAAGCATAATCCCGGGCGTTTTCGGCCCGGGAATGGCGCAGCGAGTGTTACTTCATTTCCTGAACGCGCTTGACGAGATCCTTCATCTTCGGCGTCGTGACGAATTTCTCGTAGACCGGTCCCATTGCATCGGCAAACGATTTCTTGTTGACGTCGGAGACGATCTGGGCGCCGCCAGCCAGGACAATCTTCAACGAAGCCTGGTCGCGCTCATCCCAAGCCTTGCGCTGCGCCGGCACGGAATCCTTGGCTGCCTGGCGAATGATCTTCTGATCTTCCGGCGAAAGTTTGTCCCATGCCAGTTTCGAGAAGACAACCATCTCTGGCGCCATCGAGTGTTCGGTCTTCGAGTAGTACTTGACCACTTCGAAATGCTTGGAGTTTTCATACGACGGGATGTTGTTCTCGGCGGCGTCGACGAGGCCGGTACGCATCGCCGTATAGACTTCGCCCATGGGCATCGGCGTTGGGTTGGCTCCCATGGCATTGACGAGCGAGACCCACATATCGGATTGTTGCACGCGCAGCTTCATGCCTTTGACGTCAGCGATCGAGCGCACGGGTTTCTTGGAATAGATCGAACGGGCGCCACTGTCATAGAATGCCAAACCGATATATCCCTTCGCATCGCAAGAGGCAAGGATTTCGTCGCCGATCGCGCTATCGAGGGCCTTGTGCATATGGTCGATCGAGCGGAACAGGAAAGGCAGCGTCGGGACGATCGTTTCCTGGCAGATATTGTTCATCGGTGAGCTATTGACGCGAACCAGATCGAGCGCGCCGATCTTTACTTGTTCGAGAGTTTCTTTCTCGGTGCCGAGCGCGCCGCTGTGGAACACCTTCATGGTGATGCGGCCCTTGGTACGTTCTGCCAGCAACTCGCCCATTCGCTTGAGCCCTTTGACTGTCGGGTATTGCTCATCCCAGTAATCGGCTGCTTTTAACTCAAGCGCCAAAACACTGTTTGCACACGCCATGGATATTGCAGCGGCCAGTATTGTTGTAATGAACCTCGACATCTGAAGACCTCCTCATGTGGTTTGAAATACCGCTGACGCGGATGGAATAGGGCGAATCAAGTCGATTTATATCGATCTATTTCCCGCACGGAATCACTGACGGATGACAATTGCAGACCGCCAATATCCCATGCGTTTTTGCTCAACCTATGGTAGTATGGTAGTCGTAATTGGAATCGTTCGCAAGTGTTAAATCGAAACTGCAACCAAAAGGGGATTCAAAGTGAAAATCACAAACGCTGACGTAATCGTGTGTTGCCCGGGAAGAAATTTCGTGACGCTCAAGCTCACCACGGACGAAGGCGTAACGGGATTGGGCGATGCGACGCTCAACGGTCGGGAACTTTCCGTCGCGTCTTACCTGAAAGACCATGTCTGCCCGCTGCTGATCGGGCGTGATCCGCAAAAGATCGAAGATGTATGGCAGTACCTGTACAAAGGAGCGTATTGGCGCCGGGGTCCGGTCACGATGTCGGCGATTGCGGCAGTTGATATGGCGCTTTGGGACATCAAGGGAAAACTCGCCAATATGCCGGTCTACCAATTGCTGGGCGGCGCCTCGCGCGAACATGTCATGGTCTATAGCCATGCGACAGGACGTGATGTTGCGGAAACGCTGGATGCATTCGCCAAGTACAAGGAGAAGGGATTCAAAGCGATTCGCGCTCAGTGCGGCATTCCTGGAATGAAGTCGGTTTACGGCGTATCCAAGGGGGGGGCCTACGAACCAGCAACCAAAGGCTGGCCGGAAGAGCAATCATGGTCGACCGAAAAGTACTTGGATTACGTGCCGAAACTGTTCGAAGCCGTACGCGAAAAATTCGGATTCGATATTCATTTGTTGCACGACGTTCATCATCGACTGACGCCCATCGAAGCTGCACGACTTGGCAAATCGGTCGAAGACTATCGCTTGTTCTGGATGGAGGACCCGACGCCGGCAGAAAACCAGGAAGCTTTCCGACTGATTCGCCAGCACACGGTGACACCGATCGCCGTTGGCGAAGTATTCAATTCGATCTGGGATTGCAAGCAACTGATCGAAGAGCAACTCATCGACTATATTCGAATGACCGTCACGCACTCGGGCGGAATCACGCACTTGCGTCGGATTGCCGATTTTGCCGCAATGTACCAAGTGCGTACCGGCAGTCACGGTCCTTCGGATCTGTCGCCGGTGTGCATGGGCGCGGCTTTGCATTTTGACCTTTGGGCGCCGAATTTCGGTATGCAGGAATACATGGGGTATCACGAACAGACTATGGAAGTATTCCAGTGCGGATGGAGCTTCAATGATGGATTCATGCACCCAAGCGACAAACCTGGGCTTGGCGTCGACATCGATGAAAAGCTGGCGGCGAAATACCCGTACGAACCGGCCTATTTGCCGGTTGCCCGCCTTGAAGATGGTACCTTGTGGAACTGGTAGCATTCCCTTATTGAACGGAACAGAAGGAAGCATATGACAAGAGTTGCCTTTGAGTTGATGCATGAAGTCGTTACCGAAGCGTTCGTCAAAGCGGGCATGGCCCCTGACGAAGCTGACATTTGCGCCAAGGTGCATACAGAGTCGAGTTGTGACGGCGTGTACTCTCACGGCCTCAATCGCGTGGCTCGCTTCGTCGACTACCTGCAACGTGGTTGGGTGCTTGCCGATGCAAAGCCCGAATGCGTCAAGACCCTGGGGTCGATCGAGATCTATGATGGCAAGCAAGGGCCGGGAATTCTTAACGCGCTTTTTGCAACCGATCGTGCCATGGAATTGGCGGCAGAGCAGGGGGTCGGCATCGTTGCGCTACGCAACACGACGCATTGGATGCGAGGTGGATCCTATGGCTGGCGAGCGGCTGACAAAGGCTTTGCGGCGATCAGCTGGACCAATACCGAGTCGTGCATGCCGGCGTGGGGCGGAAAGAACCCGCGTTTGGGAAACAATCCATTTGTGATGGCTGTACCGCGCAAGAAGGGGCATATCGTGCTCGACATGGCGATGTCCCAGTACTCCTATGGGAAATTGCAGGTAACCCGCCTCAAGGGCGAACAACTGCCATATCCCGGGGGATTCGACGCTGAGGGAAATCTCACCACCGAGCCTGGACCGATTGAAAAGACCATGCGAATCTTGCCGATCGGTTATTGGAAGGGTTCGGCATTCGCAATCGTCCTTGATGCACTGGCGGCAGTCCTTTCCGAAGGGCATCCGACAAGCGAGATCGATCAGATCCAGCGTGGAAGCTGCACTGGGTGCTCGCAAGTATTTATTGTGTTCGATCCGCGCCAACTCGGCGGCGAAGAGTTTTCAGATCGTGTGGCCGATAGCGTCGCAGCCTATGTCAACGGATCAGAACCGACAGAAAGCGACGGGCGGGTGACCTATCCGGGCGAGTCCACCTTGCGCAAGCGCCTCGATCAACAGGCCAATGGCATTGTCGTGGATGAGGGGGTTTGGGCTGAGGTTCTCAAGCTAGCAGGTCGAGCTTAACAACGGGGCTGGCTGCCTTCATTGCTCGAACATATCCGGAAACTTCGCAGCAATGGATGGCAGCGAGATCATGATCTGACGCAAGTGGGTTCGCAATGCCGCAGTAGCAGCCGTCGGATCGCCGGCTTCGATACCGTCGACAATTCGACTGTGCTGCTCCACAAGCAAGGGCGTCGGTGTTGCATCATCAAGGCTCAGATAGCGAATTCTATCCATTTGCGCCTTGATGCCTTCGATGACGCGCCAGGCGTGCGCGCGGCCTACCGACAAAGCCAGCGTACGGTGAAATTCTTCATCTAGCGCCAGAAATTCGTCATTGTGGCCATGTTGTACCTCGCGCTGTTGATCAATGATCTTGCGCAAGCTGGCAACCGTTTCTGGCCGGGCCTGGGTAGAGGCTTCCATTACCACGGCAACTTCAATGGCTTCCCGCACAAAACGGGCGTCGAGCACGTCAGGCACCGAGATCTTCACGACGAAGGTACCGCGCTGAGGTTGAATAACCACCAACCGTTCTTCGGCTAGCTTGATGAAAGCCTCGCGAACGGGTTGTCGACTCGTGGAAAACTGCTTCGCGGTCTCGGCCTCGGATAGCGCCTGTCCTGGCAAAACTTCACCCCGGATGATGGCACTTCTCAAGTGTCGGTAGAGTTGCGTTCCAATCGACACGGGTTCTATCTGTTGAAAACCACGCAGATTGGAGAGGGCTTTTTTTACGTTCATTGACCGATGCGAAAAAGTAATCAGTAAGCAGGACGTAGTCTACCATACTTTTTTGCATGTCATTGAAATTGAATGTTAATTCAAAAATACGTCGGCGCTCCGGCTTCGCGGACGAGTCTCAAAGCCGCTATGACGAACTTGAAGCGGCAGGATCGCACATAAGATAAAGTAATACGTTAGAAACACGAAATAACTTGCTGTAAATAGGTAATATTTTACTATTACTCTCTGGTTAAGAGAGAGTGGTTTGGGTCGAGCATCTTGCGACCCCGACAGCCATCAACAGCCAGGCAAGCATGAACGCAATTCCACCTGCCGGTATTCCACCGGGCAGAAAACGAATCGACGTCAGGCTGTTAAGGTACAGACCGCCGCAGAACAGCAGGATGCCGGTCTTCATCAGAACACCAGACCAGAGAAGACTTCGGGAGGTAGGAAATCGCGCCATGGTCAGTGAAAGCAGAATCAAACCCAATGCGTGAAATTGGTGATACTGGGTCGCCGTGGCGAACAGTTCTGTTGCGTTTGAAGACGATAACTGGGCCCGCAGGGCGTGTGCGCCTGCGGCAGACAATGCGACGACGACGGCCGCATTTAAGGCGCCCAGAATCAAGAAGAGTTTCGAACGGTTTTCCATCACGGCTGACTCCTGTATCTATATTTCACGATTTCACGACTCGGTTCGTTGATGAGGATATCTGACTGATCCAAGGGGAAGTGGTTCGTTGAAGCATCGTCGGCCTCAATTTCAACCATCTTAAATACGCATAATTCGCATTATGTTAAATACAGTTTATCAAGATCAAAACAACGTCATCTGATACGGCGCCTCAAAAACCTCTTCGAAACGCTTTCTTCGTTTTTCGCAATCCGGACGCTTGAGACTCAGGCAATATAACCGGATCACTTCCCGATCGTACCCAAGGGCCGCAAGACGGCCCTTCTCTTTGGCAGCTCGTCGGTAGTGGCGACGAAGATCTTTGTGCGCTCGTGAGTAGCGGATAAACCAATAGACATTCCGCAAGGTCGACGCATCGCCTTCAAACTGCCGAAGCAAACATAGTCGTGACCATTTCTGCATGGGCCAGTATCGTGACGGTCATCCAAAGGCGTGATTTACCCATGTCCCAACAATCGTCCCTGTGAACTATTTCACAAACCATCAATACGACAGCCCCCTATAGTCAATCCCCATCTACTACAGCCTTTGCGCTATCCGCCAATGGCGGATATACTAAATACTATGGAATTCATCGAAACCCCGACATTCACCCGCCTACTTTCTGCACTATTGACGGATGATGAGTATTCGGCACTACAGAATGTCTTGGTGGAGAACCCCGAACGGGGTGACATCATTAAGGGTGGCGGCGGAATCCGTAAGCTGCGACATGCGCTGCCTGGACATGGCAAGAGCAGCGGAGTTCGAGTGATTTACTACTGGCTCCGTAACGATGGGCAGATTTACATGCTGCTGATCTATCCGAAGTCAAAGAAGGACAATCTGACAGACAAGGAAACCGCGTTGTTGCGCGAACTTGTGAAGGAGCTATGAGATGGAACAAGCATTGTTTGACGACCTCGTACAAAGTTTGAAGGAAGCCAAGGCTATTAGTCGCGGAGAAGCTGCAGCCTCGCGCCGAACCGATGTAACGACACCTGACGCCAAAGCAGTACGGGAACAAATCGGACTATCACAAAGTGAGTTTGCCCAATTGATGCAGGTCAGCGTCAAAACGCTACAAAACTGGGAGCAACATCGCCGCAACCCAACAGGCCCCGCCGCCGCCTTGCTCAAGATTGTTCGTACTGCACCAGATGTGGCACTCAAAACGCTACACGCTTAATCTCACCCAAAATGTCCTATAAACCCCGTAGTTATAGGATTCGCTATCGCGACGGTTACAAAGTGTCCCTAAGTAATATTCTAGGCGGCTCCGCCGCCAGGACCGCATTCCTGGTGCGCCGCGCCGCCCGCTCCGCAGGCAGCTCAGCGCCCGCCGTCATGCTCCTGCATACAATAGAAACAGCACCGGATTAAGCAGCGCCCAGGCACCCATACCCTCGCGCCGGGCGACGGCGCGACCCTCTGGGCTTCGGGGCTCATGGGCGCCTAACACGCGCCAGAAACCCCGCCACCCTCTCGGGCTGGCGGCTGGCACTGCACCTCTCCTGGTTCTGCGATCGATGGCAGAACCGCCTTTCTTGCTACTCGCGGGCAAGGCGTCGGATTTCGGGGCGATATGGCAAACTGACTGGCAAAGTGCGCCACAATTCTTCGGATTTGCGATTTCAGCGGATGATCTGAAAGTCTGTTGGCTTTCACCGGTAACGATATTCGTTGGCCGGGATACGGCAGATCCGACCAATATCACGGATCGCCTACCCTAATCCACCCATTCAAACAGCCTGTGTTGAAAAACGACGGGTTAATGAACTTCTTCCTTTTTCAAGGATGGAAGCATTAGGACATCAATACCTTCGTCACGAAGATTTTCGAATTCTTCAAAAGTTGCTTCTCCCCGAATGGCCCGTGCTGGCGATTCGCTGTAGTGGATGCGCCTGGCCTCTTCGGAGAAATGACTACCCACATCTTCGGTATTGGCGATAACAGCCGAAATAACTTTCGAAAGTAACGCAAGCATTTCTTCCTGACCTGGCTTTTCGCTTTTTTCCACATTCCTTGGCGTTGCAGATTTACGAGGAACATGTACGGCCGATGGAATGCGTCGAATATCACTGGATCCGCAGTGTGGACATGAAACCAACCCGTTTTCGAGTTGATCTTCGTAGTTGTCTTGGGATTGAAACCAACCTTCGAAGGTATGACCAAGATCACAGGTTAAATCAAAAATAATCATCGAGTGGATTTTGTATATGCAGTATTGGTGCCCGGAACCGGGATCGAACCGGTACAGCCGCAAGGCCGAGAGATTTTAAGTCTCTTGTGTCTACCAATTTCACCATCCGGGCTTTTAAATCAACAATCTGAGCCTTGGTTTGTTGCTGAAAAGGCCAAAGAACTCACTCGAGTTGATGCCTGCTCAAGCGTCATTTTACCACAGGCACCGAGACTCACAGAGCCACACCTCCATCGCTGCTACGCCACTCTTTGTAGCGAGCGGCTTTAGCGATATTGCATAATTATGCAATTGAGAAATACCGTATGTGGTTTTGGCGAATTGCGTAATTGACAAATTTAATTAACACAGTAGAGTTATGCCGTTGTTTACTTAATTGGAGATGCAAATGACGATTTCTTATAAGGAAGCGCTAGAGAATTTCAAAAAAGCCGAGGATGCTTTGGAAAAAGCTCGCCAGGCGGAATTGCAAACAATTATTAGCGATATCAAAGCGAAAATCGCTGAATATAATCTCACGGCAGAAGATCTCGGACTCAGGTCTGGGGTCAAAAAGGCCGTGACAGCGAAAAAGGGCGAACCAAAATTCTGTAACCCTGCTAATTCGAGTGAGACCTGGAGTGGCAAGGGGAGAAAACCTGCGTGGGTCAATCAGCACCTCGCGCAAGGACGCTCGCTCGATGAATTGCTCATAGCGAAATAGTTACCGCGGTCAAATTCCTTTGGCCGAAACGTAAAAAGGGAAAGTGCTCTGGCACTTTCCCTTTTTGTTGGAGCGGGAGACGAGTCTCGAACTCGCGACCTCAACCTTGGCAAGGTTGCGCTCTACCAACTGAGCTACTCCCGCGTGAAGCGAGTGCCCATTATATAGCCTGGTGTTGGGAAGTCAAGCCATCTGCACACAAAATGGCGAACTATTGGCTTTCCGAAAGGTGCGGCCATGCCATGCGCAAGTAGTACACCATCGACCACAGCGTCAGTATTGCGGCAACAACCATCAAACACGTTCCCCAAAAGCGAGTATCGAATCCGGCGATGGGGGTGTGATAAAGCAGCAGGGGAATCGACACCATTTGCGCCATTGTCTTGATTTTTCCAATCATTGATACGGCCACGCTTTTCCTTGCGCCGATTTGGGCCATCCATTCGCGCAACGCCGAAATCGTTATTTCCCGTCCGATGATGACGATAGCGAAGATTGCATCCACACGATCCAGCCACACCAGAATGATTAGCGCAGCAGCGACCATCAACTTGTCGGCAACCGGATCTAAAAACGCGCCGAACGCAGAGGTCTCGTTCCAGCGCCGGGCAAGATATCCATCAAGCCAGTCGGTCGCTGCAGCAATGACAAAAATTACCGTCGCCGCCAAATCGCGCCCGGCAGGCTGAACCCAGGATGTCGGCACGTAATACACGGCAACCATCAGCGGAATCAGAAGGATCCGTAACCACGTCAGAAAAATAGGAAGATTGAATGGCATCAGTGAAGCGCCCTGTAAATACGTTCGGCTAATTCATGGCTGATGCCCTGAACCGTCGAAATCTGCTCAATTCCAGCACTTCTGAGTCCCTGCAGACTACCGAAGTGCGCCAATAATGCCTTGCGTCGTTTAGGCCCCACGCCGTCGATGTCATCAAGCAGCGATCCTTGACGACTCTTGCTACGACGGGCTCGATGACCAGAAACTGCGAATCGATGGGCTTCGTCCCGGATTTCTTGTATGAGATGAAGCGCCGGATGTTCCTGTGCCAATTGTACCGGTTCGCGACCATCCGGGAAAATAAGGGATTCGAGACCAGGCTTCCGCCCTTCTCCCTTTGCCACTCCGACGACGGGGAGATGCGTCAAGCCAAGCTCATTAAGAGCATCGACCGCAACCGCAAGCTGCCCTTTTCCGCCATCGATCAGTAACAGCGTCGGCGCGACAGACTCCCCTGTGAGCACCTTCGCGTAGCGACGTTGCACCGCTTGGTGGATGGCAGCGTAGTCGTCCCCAGGCTGCACGTCGGTAATATTGAAGCGTCGATACTCCCGTGGGCACATGCGATCACCCTGATAGACAACGCACGACGCGACCGGCGACTCGCCTTGCGTGTGACTGATGTCGAAACACTCTATCCGGATCTCGCAGCCCTCTTCCTGTTCAATATCGAGAAATTCAAAAAGCGCAGTACGGCGATGCGCCTGTCGATCGTCATCGCTGAGCCGTGTTGCGATCGCCAACTCAGCATTTTTTTCCGCCATCAGTATCCATGTTTTATGCATGGTTGATTTGGCGATGAGCAACAGAACTTTTCTACTAGCCAGCACTGCCAAGCTTTCGCTTGTTTCCCCGTCCTCGATGGCGCGGTTGAGATATATACGTGTCGGTGCCGGGTGGTTGGCGTAGTGTTGCAGCAGAAAGGCCTCAAGGATGGTCGCCGCCGAGTTGTCGCTGACATGATCGGGAAACAATGGCTTATCGCCCAAATGACGGCCGCCGCGAATCATGGCGAGGTTGACACAGAAAAGCCCTCCAGCTTCAACGATCACGACGATATCGACGTCCTCCCCCTTGGCGCTTTCGATAAACTGCTTGCTTTGGACTTGGCGCAGCGACTGGATCTGATCTCGGTAGATCGCAGCGCGTTCGAATGCCAATTCGTTTGCAGCAGCCTCCATGGCTTGCATCAATTGCCCGACGATTTCCTGATGCCGCCCCTGCAAAAAGAGGCCAGCCAAGCGGACTTCCTGTTGATACTGCTCATCACCGATCAGATCCACGCACGGACCGGAGCATCGTTTGATCTGGTAAAGCAGGCAGGGGCGAGAGCGATTGCTGAAGACGGAGTCCTCGCAGGTACGCAAACGAAACATCCGTTGCAGGAGGTTGATGCTCTCGCGAACGGCAACGGACGAAGGGAACGGTCCGAAATACTCGGACTTGCGGTCTGTTTGGCCGCGGTAGAAGGCGATGCGCGGAAAGCGATCGTGCGTGATGACAATGTACGGATATGACTTGTCGTCGCGAAAAAGGATGTTATATCGCGGCGACAGGCTCTTGATCAGGTTGTTCTCAAGCAGGAGTGCTTCGGCTTCCGATTGCGTCACGGTCGTTTCGATCGAGGCAATCTGTTTGACCATCAACTCGATGCGAGGACTAGAGAGATTTTCGCGAAAATACGAAGACACGCGCTTCTTCAGATTCTTCGCCTTGCCGACATATAGGACAATTCCCTTGCTGTCGAGCATGCGATAGACACCCGGCAATTCCGTCAGCGTTGACAGGAATTTCTTGGCATCAAACGTCGACTCGATGCCCTGTTCTTGCGTCGTTTCCTTCTCGTCCATGAAGCGCTTGCCTGTTAGGATGCTGTTTTTCATGTTATCACGCCGTCCCTCATGTCATCTTTTGCGACTTGTCGCTGCGATATTTTCTGCACCGTCATCGATAATTTCGGCGACATTGGCGTGTGCTGGCGCTTGGCCCGCCAGATCGTCCGCGAACATGGGATGAGCGTCCGTCTGTGGGTTGATAATCTTCAGGCCTTCGCCCGAATCTGTCCCTCTGTCGACGATCGTTGTGCGATACAAAATGTCGATGGCGTCGATATTTGTTGCTGGCAAGGCGATTTTTCTGCGGTGATTCCCGGCAATATCGTGATCGAGGCATTCGGTTGCCAGCTTCCGGATCATTATGTCGAAAACATGGCACGACTGGATTCGCCACCGGCATGGATCAATCTTGAATACCTGAGCGCCGAGGCCTGGGTATCGGGATGTCATGCCCTACCCTCCCCGCACCCTCGTTTGCCTTTGACCAAGTATTTTTTCTTTCCCGGCTTCGATGAAGCGACAGGGGGGCTGTTGCGCGAAAAGCGGCTGACTGAAGCGCGCCGGCTGTTCTTGGCATCCGAGGATCTGCAGACTTCTTTTTGGCACCGGATCGGTGCCATGCCACCTCCCGCCGATGCTTTGAAGATTTCCCTGTTTGCGTATGAGAACGAAGCGCTCCCAAGCGTACTATCGGCGCTCGCGGACAGCCCTATTCCCACGTGTTGCCTTGCCCCCCTTAGCCGGACTCAGGCGGGGATCGAGTCCTTTCTCGGTCAGTCGATTGCGGTTGGCGACTCGATTCGTCGGGGAGGGCTCGAAATTCGGATATTGCCGTTCGTCACTCAGGATGACTACGATCGCTTGCTATGGGCATGCGACCTCAACTTTGTGCGTGGTGAAGATTCCTTTGTGCGCGCCCAATGGGCGGCGCGACCGATGATCTGGCATATTTACCCTCAGAGCGAGGAGGCTCACCGAGTCAAACTCGATGCTTTCCTTGAGCGCTACCTCGCCGATATGCCAGGCAATAGCGCTCGGATTGTGCAAAATCTCACCGGCGCCTGGAACGATTTCCAGGAATGCACGCCGGCCTTGATGACGGCCGTTTTGCAGCAGCTTCCTGAATTCCGCCTGCAGGCTGAGAATTGGGAAAAAAATCTGTCAAAACAGGAGGATTTGTGCGCATCGCTAGTGCGTTTTTGCAAATCCAAGCTATAATGCGCGGCTAAATTTTCCCCCGCAATTATCGGAACACAACGCTCATTATGAAAACCGCTCAAGAACTCCGCGCCGGCAATGTCTTCATGGTCGGCAACGACGCGATGGTCGTGCTCAAGGCTGAATTCAGCAAGTCCGGCCGCAACGCCTCGGTCGTCAAGATGAAGATGAAGAACCTGCTCACCGGCGCGCCTTCGGAAACTGTTTATCGTGCCGACGACAAGTTCGACACGGTTCAACTCGACCGCAAGGAAGTGACGTACTCCTACTTCGCCGATCCGATGTATGTCTTCATGGATGCCGATTACAACCAGTACGAAATTGAAGCCGACTACATGGAAGATGCCCTCAAGTATCTCGAGGATGCAATGCCCTGTGAAGTCGTGTTCTACAACGGCAAGGCCATTTCGGTGGAACTGCCGACGATGCTCGTTCGTGAAGTGACCTACACCGAACCCGCTGTCAAGGGTGATACTTCCGGCAAGGTGATGAAGCCGGCTCGTATTACGACCGGGTTTGAACTGCCGGTTCCGGCGTTTGTTGAAATCGGTGACAAGATCGAAATCGACACGCGTACCGACGAATATCGCGCACGCGTCAAGTAAGCAAGACATTCGCTTAAAAAGACGGCAGCCGAGGCTGCCGTCTTTTTTTGCACTAACTGATGGCGACCGGCTTCAGGTGCGCGGTGAAATGCCTCAGAATCTTCGGTTCATACACGAAATCATAGCCGGGCAGCGTGTGCGCAGCCGATTTGATCTCGTCGAAGACTTCTGCGACGTAATCCATGTGGCCATTAGTGTAAGTACGACGCGGTATGGTCAGGCGCAGGAGCTCCATCGGGGACGGTTCCTGTACGCCGGTTTCCGGATTCCGGCCAAGCAGCAGCGAACCGATTTCGACACCGCGTACGCCACCCGCCTCGTACAACGCGACACCAAGCGCATGCGCGGGAAAACGATCCGACGGAATGTGCGGAAGCATGCGGCGAGCATCGACAAAAACAGCGTGCCCACCCGTTGGCGTCTGAATCGGTATTCCGGAAGCCTGCAGTCGCTCGCCCAAGTAGGCGACCTGACCGATGCGGTAATCGAGATAATTCTGATCAAGAGACTCGCGCAGACCGATGGCCAGTGCCTCCATGTCGCGTCCCGCCAGGCCGCCATAGGTGACGAAGCCTTCCATCGGAACGCATCGCGCCTGAACCGCACGAAATAGCTCCTCGTCTTCCCGGAAACAGCACAACCCGCCGATATTGACGAGTCCATCCTTCTTTGCCGACATGGTGAAGATGTCGCCGTACGAGAACATTTCCTTGACGATATCGGCAACACTGACATTCCGATAGTCCGGGTCCCGCTCGCGAATGAACCAGGCATTTTCGGCGTAGCGGGCGACATCGAGAATAAGCGGAATCCCATTTTCCGTGGCCATTTGGCGAATGGCACGCAAATTGGCCATTGAAACCGGTTGCCCGCCAGCGCTGTTGCACGTCAGCGTGGCGATGATGCCGGCAATGGAAGATGCACCACTACCTTCGATAGTGGCTCTGACCCCTTCCAGATCGAAATTACCCTTCCAGTCATCGTAAGCGCCGGTATCGAAAGCCTTCGGCGTCAGCACGTTAATGGCACGCGCGCCGGCCATTTCAACGTGTGCTTTGGTGGTGTCGAAGTGGAAATTCGAAATGAAGACCGGTTTCGCCGTCGGCGCGCGAGATAGAACACGAGCGACAAGTTCCGGAAAGAGAATTTGTTCGGCGCCGCGTCCCTGGTGCGTTGGAATGGTGAAGGGGTAACCGAACACGTCGCGGACAGTGTCGCGAAGATGAAAAAAATTGCGGCTTCCTGCGTAGGATTCGTCGCCGAGCATCAACCCTGCCCACTGGCGGTCGCTCATGGCGCCGGTCCCGCTGTCCGTCAGCAGGTCGATATAGACGTCATCACCCGGCAAGAGAAAGAGGTTGTAGCCCGCCTCTTGCAGGGCTTGTCGACGGTATTCGATGGAAGTCAGGCGGATAGGCTCCACCATTTTGATACGGAAAGGTTCTGGAAGTCGTTTCATGGGAAATTCCTCGCAAATCCGCTTTGACGAGCGGATGTAACAAAGTGAGCTCGGCGCCGGATGACGCGAACCCTTGTGTCTGATCAAGTGAGGCAGAACCAGATCAGCAGCGAGGAAAATCGTAGGTCAGGACGATATCGAGTGTTGCCCAGTGTTGAGCCAAAGCCGCCTCCGAGCCGCGTATCGGGCGCAAAGGGGTCAGGATCTCAAAACCAAACTGGGACATGTCAGGAAAACCGGGAAATCAGGCGTTGACAGGCGTTAATGCCATCTCGATAGTGCGTATCGTCGCTTAGTCCGATGGGCGACGTCAAGGGTAGAAGTCGTGCGATACGATTCGAACGTATCCGGTCAATCGTCGGATGCCACCGCTCAAGGACCTGATCAACCGCATCGGACGCATTGCACAAGAGCAACATGTCGCACCCCGCCGACCATGCGGCCTCCGTTCGAGCAACGACATCGCCGGCAACACTGGCACCTTCCATTGATAAATCGTCGCTAAACACGACTCCGTCAAAGTTTATGTTATTTCGTAAAAACGCATTCCATCTTGATGAAAAACCAGATGTTTTTTCATCAAGACACGGGTAAATAACGTGCGCCGGCATGACCGCATCGAGCGCCAGATGCCGATACGGTTTGATATCCTCCTGAAGCGCATCCAGATCTCGCTCATCGACCGGCATCGCAACATGCGAATCCGCCGTGGCCCAACCGTGTCCCGGAAAATGTTTGCCGCAAGCACTCATCCCGGCCCGGTGTAGTCCTTCGATGAGACCACCGGCGAGTTCAATGACGGCGTCAGGATTGCCGTGAAACGCGCGATCGCCGATGACGCTGCTACGGCCCCAATCCAGGTCGAGCACCGGGGTAAAGGAGAGATCAACATTGCACATTCTCAATTCAGCAGCCAACACGAAACCGATATCGCGCGCAGCTTGGACAGCCCGTTGCGGAGCCTCCTCCCAAAGCCGGCCAAGCGAACGCATCGGCGGCAGGCGGGTGAACCCCTCGCGGCAGCGTTGTACCCTCCCCCCCTCATGATCAATCGCGATCAACAGGCGCGGCGAGCGCAGTTTGTGTATTTCTTCGGCAAGCCGGGCCAGTTGCTCGGTCGATTTGAAGTTACGCGAAAAAAGAATGAGCCCACCAACCAGAGGGTGTTGGAGACGCACACGGTCTGCATCGGTCAGTTCGATGCCACCGATGTCGATCATCAACGGTCCATGCGGTAACTCGAGTACTGCGGTCATTGACGTTCCAGAATGACAAAAGCGAGGGCGTATTCGGCTTCGTCGCTGATCGAAAGATGCGCGCACAGTTTGCGCTCAGCCATGTATTCCCCCAGTTCCGGGGCATAGTCAAACTGTGGCTTGCCCAACGCGTCGTGGGTCACCGCGACATTCGGCAGGGTTGCGGGAAATGCGACGCCGATACCCAGCGCCTTGCCGAAAGCTTCTTTGGCAGCAAAGCGTTTGGCCAGGAAACGTGCGGAATCCTTTGCTTTGGCGAATTCTGCACGCTCACTGGGCGCAAGGAGCTTTTCCAGCGCACGATCGCCATGGCGCTCAAACATCGCGCCGAGTCGCGAAACCGCAACGATATCCGTACCGACGCCGGCAATCATCACGCGTTCGACTGGACTTCGCGCATCAGACGCTTCATTTCGGCAACGGCTTCCCGCAGGCCGACAAAAACAGCGCGACTGACAATGGCATGGCCGATGTGCAGCTCGCGGATTCCCAGCAGGCGAGCCACGGGCTGGACGTTGAAATAATTGAGCGCGTGTCCGGCGTTGAACCGCATGCCCAGCCCGCGAATGGCGTCGCCGGCACGAGCGATCTTGTCGAGTTCAGCCACCACCGCTTGGCTTTCTGCATCCCTACCCTTGGCGTAAAAAGCATGGGCATAGGGTCCTGTATGAATTTCGCAGACCCTGGCGCCTATTCTGGCCGCCGCCTCGACCTGCGGCAGCTCGGCATCGATAAAGACGCTGCTGCTGATACCGGCATCGGAAAGACGAGCGATGGCCCGCGCCAGCTTGCCTTCCTGGCCCAGAATATCCAGCCCTCCCTCCGTCGTAACCTCATGGCGACCTTCCGGAACCAGCATCGCCATCTCGGGCTTAAGCCGGCACGCAATGTCGACCATCTCGTCGGTCGCCGCCATTTCAAGGTTCAGCTTGATTTGCGTCAGGGAACGCAGCTTCTCCACGTCGGCATCCTGAATATGCCGGCGATCCTCGCGCAGATGGACGGTAATGCCATCAGCACCGCCCAGATGAGCTTCAACAGCAGCCCAAAGGGGGTCGGGTTCATACGTCCGGCGCGCCTGACGCAGCGTCGCCACGTGATCGATATTGACACCGAGTTCAATCATGGTTCGTGTAACTCCTTGAAAATTTTGCGTGATTCCAATTCCTTGCCGCCCGTATGATGCGCAATCAGCGCCCGCATCATTTGTTTTGCTTCCTGCAGCGATCGCGCGTCGGCGAAATCCTCGTGAGCCAGATCGATCAAGGTCTTTCCCATCACCGACAAGGCAGAATTACCGGGCCCCGCCAAACGAACCGGACCATGCTCAATCTCATACACATAATAGCCATCCGGATCAATCGGTTGGCCACGCACATCATGTTCGAGCGTCAGGCCGTAGCCCAATTCCTGCAGCAGGGCCCGCTCAAAATTGCGCAGATCGGATTCACGCAGATTACCGGAAAATCGACGCAAGGTTTCAGCATAGACGGAGAACAGACGCTCGTGCGGATCTTCTCTCGCTAACAGGCTCATCAATAATTCGTTGAGGTAATAGGCGCAAAAAAGCGCCTTGCCGGTCAGCAACGGCTGTCCGCCTTGCCATTCCGCCTTCATCAGCGTTTGAACTTCGCCCTTTCCGGCCCACCCGAGTTCAAGCGGCTGGAACGCCATCAGGACGCCGCGCATCACCGAGCGTGGCCGCCGGGCACCACGCGCCAGCAGAGCAACACGCCCGAAATCCCGTGAAAAAACCTCGACGATCAGACTGGTTTCACGAAACGGATAGCTGTGCAAGACATAGGCGGGCTGGGCGTCAACCTTGCTACGTGACATGGCGTTTCCAAGCTCTGCCGCTGACCCGGTTACTCGTAACCGAGACTTCTGAGCAAGCGTTCGTCGTCGGTCCAGCCTGATTTGACCTTGACGAATATCTCAAGGAATACTTTGCCATCGAATAACCGTTCCATATCCTGGCGAGCTTCGGTAGCGATTCGCTTGAGTGTCGCGCCACCCTTGCCGATGACGATGCCCTTGTGTGACTCACGATCGACGACGATGGCTGCATTGATGCGTCGGAGCCCACCATCGACTTCAAAGCGCTCGATTTCGACCGTGGCGCCATAAGGAAGCTCGTCACCAATCAAACGAAACAGCTTCTCGCGAATATATTCCGCAGCCAGAAAACGCTCGCTCTTGTCGGTAATTTCATCTTCGCCGTAGAGCAGTTCATCGTTGGGCAGGTGTTTGCGGACTTCGGAAAGCAAATCCTCGACTTGGCTGCCGCGTGTTGCACTGATTGGAACGATGGCGGCAAAGGGAAAGCGGCTATTCATCTCCGTCAGCAAAGGCAGCATCTTGCTCTTATCCTTGCATTGGTCGATCTTGTTCAGCGCCAGGACAACCGGGCGGTCCGCCGGCAGCAGTTCCAGAACGATTTTGTCACGCGCATCAAAGCGGTCGGCTTCCATGACAAAAATGACAACATCGACATCAGACAAGGCCTGCTTGACGCCCCGGTTCATGGCGCGGTTAAGCGCGTTAGCATGCTTGTTCTGGAAACCAGGCGTATCCACGAAAACAAACTGTGCATCAGGTCGGGTGAGAATGCCCATGATCCGATGCCGGGTCGTTTGCGCTTTGCGCGAGACAATGCTGATCTTCTCGCCGATCAGTTGATTCAACAGTGTCGATTTGCCGACGTTCGGCCGTCCGACGATGGCGATGGTTCCGGATTTTAGAGAGCTCATGACTTTTCCATTATCTCGAGGGCGCGCTCCGCGGCCATCTGTTCGGCGGCCCTGCGGCTGGCACCCAGTCCTTCAGTGCAAATATCCAGCTTCTCGATAACGCAGGCAATACGGAATTTTTGCGCGTGCGCCTCGCCTTCCGTCGCGGTCAATGCATATTTCGGCAGCGGCAGACGCTTGCCTTGCAGCAACTCCTGTAAACGAGTTTTGGCATCTTTCATCGGCTTGGCAGGATTGATCGCCTGAATCAGCGGATCGTAAAGACGGGCAATCACAGCGCTGACCGCATCAAAACCGGCATCGAGCCAAATCGCGCCGAACAGTGCCTCCAGCGCATCAGCGAGGATCGAGGGGCGGGTCGCCCCTCCACTTTTGAGTTCCCCCTCGCCGAGACGCAGAAACTGACCAAGCATCAGCTGCTCGGCAAGCCGGTGCAGGCTGTCCTGGCGAACCAGATTAGCCCTCAAACGTGACAGGTCACCCTCAGGTAATTCGGGGAATCGTTCGAACAGCAAGCGTGCGACGACTGCGTTAAGCGCGGCATCGCCGAGATACTCGAGTCGTTCGTTGTGGGGAGAACTGTGACTGCGATGCGTCAGCGCAGTCTGCAACAGCGACGCGTCACAAAAGAGATGAGCGATGCTGCGTTCAAGTTTTTGGGGCATTTCTACTTTCAGCGGCCGGATGAAGATCCCTGGAAATCTATCAACAAGCTGACATTCCAGAACAACGGAATCCGCTTTTCATACTCGAATGCGATGACGATCTCGTTGCCATCTTTGGAAATATCGAGATCGGAGCCTTTGACAGTGCTGATCTGGTTGACGCTCGCATATTTGTCGAAAGCCGCCCGGATCTCGGTCAGCGTCTTGCCATTGGCTTCAGAGGAGACTGCCTTGACACTCTTTTGGATCTTGAAGTAATCCATGTATTCCGGCGCGACCTTCATGCCGAGTACGGCAACCAGTGCGATGACAATGCCCCAGAAAAGCAGCCCCGAAAGCGCTATACCCTGCTGTTGGCGCATATTTCCTCCTTTATTCAAAGGAACCGATTCGTTTCAAATCGCCGAAATTGAGCCAGACAAAGAATGCTTTGCCGACGATGTTTTCTTCCGGCACGAATCCCCAATAGCGACTGTCCCGACTGTTATCCCGGTTGTCGCCCATCATGAAATAGTGACCCGCAGGTACCGTACAGATCACCCCTGAATTATTGTAGAAGCAATCTTCCCGATTCGGAAAGCTGGCTGGATCGGGAATGAATGCGGGCGCATCGTCATCATTAAGCACGCGATGCGTGATGCCGCTGTCCTTTTCGACGAATTGCTTCGAATAATAGAGCCGCTCAGGATGCAGATAGTCCTCGATTCGCTGCGTCTCAACAGCTTGTCCGTTGATCGTTAAGCGTTTGTTCTGATAGGCAACCTTGTCGCCAGGAACTCCAACTACGCGCTTGATGTAATCGACCGAAGGATCTTCCGGATAGCGGAACACCATGACATCGCCACGCTTTGGGTGGTTAATGTCAATGATCTTCTTGTTGATGACCGGCAATCGGATGCCGTAGGTGAATTTGTTAACGAGGATAAAATCCCCCACCTGTAAAGTCGGAATCATTGACCCAGAGGGAATCTTGAACGGTTCGACAATGAAGGAGCGCAGGACAAAAACGAACAGGATCACCGGAAAAAAACTCGACCCGTATTCCACCCACCACGGATCCTTTGCATCTGCGGCACGATTCTTTTTGAGAAAACAAGCGTCGGCCACCCAGATCGCACCACTGGCAATAAGCAGACAGAATAAGATGAGAGCGAAGTTCACACCGACTCCTTAGTTTCCGATGCGCAGAACAGCCAGGAACGCCTCTTGCGGGATTTCCACCGTTCCCACCTGTTTCATGCGCTTCTTACCAGCCTTCTGCTTCTCAAGCAGTTTCTTTTTGCGCGTGATATCGCCGCCGTAACACTTGGCCAGCACATCCTTGCGCATGGCTTTGACGTTCTCGCGCGCAATAATGTTCGAACCAATCGCTGCCTGAATCGCGACATCGTACATCTGGCGCGGAATCAACTGCCGCATCTTGCTTGCCAGTTCGCGACCGCGATAGACCGAGTTGGCCCGATGCACAATCATCGACAAGGCATCGACCTTGTCGCCATTGATCAGGACATCAAGTTTGACGACATCCGCCGCACGGAATTCCTTGAATTCGTAATCGAGCGAGGCATAACCGCGAGACACGGATTTCAATTTATCGAAGAAATCCATGACCACTTCGGCCATTGGCATTTCGTAAACGAGCTGAACCTGGCGTCCGTGATAGGTCATGTCGACCTGGTTCCCACGCTTCTGGTTACACAGGGTAATGACGTTGCCCAAATATTCCTGAGGCACGAAAACCGTGATAGTGATGATCGGTTCCCGGATTTCCTCGACTTTGGTTTGCTCGGGAAGTTTGGCTGGATTCTCAACCGGCACAATGGTCCCGTCGCGCATCACGACCTCATAGATTACCGTCGGCGCGGTCGTGATCAAATCCTGATCAAATTCGCGTTCCAGGCGCTCCTGAACGATTTCCATGTGCAACAGACCAAGGAAGCCACAGCGGAAACCGAAACCGAGCGCTTGCGACACCTCGGGCTCGTAATGCAGGGAAGCGTCGTTAAGCTTCAGTTTCTCGAGCGATTCGCGCAAGGAATCGTATTGATTCGACTCGACTGGATACAAGCCGGCGAACACCTGCGACTTGATTTCCTTGAAGCCGGGAAGCGGTTCCGTCGCGGGCTTCTCGATCAGTGTCACGGTATCGCCCACTTGCGCAGCTTGGAGTTCCTTGATGCCGGAGATGATGTAACCCACCTCACCGGCCGACAGCACATCGCGCTGCAACGCCTTGGGCGTGAATACGCCGACCTGTTCGCACAGATAGCTCGCATTCGTGGCCATCAGGCGGATCTTGTCTTTCGGACGGAGAGCACCATCGACGACTCTCACCAGCATGACGACGCCGACGTAATTGTCGAACCACGAATCGATGACCAACGCCTTCAGCGGCGCTTCCGGATTGCCTTGCGGCGCCGGAATTCGCTCAATGATCGCCTCGATGATGTCCTCGACGCCGACGCCTGTTTTTGCCGAGGCAAGGATCGCTTCCGACGCATCGATACCAATAACGTCCTCAATCTCTTGCTTTGCGGTTTCTGGCGCGGCAGAAGGCAAATCAATTTTGTTCAGCACTGGCACGACCTCGACGCCAAGATCAATGGCCGTGTAGCAATTGGCAACCGTCTGCGCCTCGACGCCTTGGGAAGCGTCAACGACCAGCAAAGCACCTTCGCAGGCTGACAGCGAGCGCGACACTTCATACGAAAAGTCGACGTGTCCCGGGGTGTCAATCAGGTTGAGGTTATAGACTTGTCCGTCGCGGGCCTTGTATCGAAGTGCAGCAGTCTGCGCCTTGATGGTGATGCCCCGCTCTCTCTCAATATCCATCGAATCGAGGACTTGTTCTTCCATTTCGCGGTCGGACAAGCCTCCGCAAAGATGGATAATCCGATCTGCCAAGGTGGACTTACCGTGGTCGATATGAGCAATGATTGAGAAGTTTCGAATATGTTGCATCGCAGAAAAAAAGGGCGCCGGCGGGCACCCTTTGATCATAATTGCCAGAATCGCGGATTCTAGCTGATTTTGCTCAAATAATCACGGACTTTGCCGGGATCAAGGAAGTATTGGCTCAAGATCTCGTCCTGATGCAGCAGAACCGGAACGCGTTCATCGTAGAGTGCCAGTAACTCCGGGTCAGCATCCACATCAAGAACCTTGAGCTCTCCATCGAATTCGGCCACGAGAACGGAAGCTTCTGATTCCATATCGTGGCAGAGATGACAGTATGACCGAGAAATGAGCGTTAAGCAGAACGCCATGAGTCCGATAGCGCAATTCAGCGTTTAATAAAAGGGTCGAAAGACTGACCACCACGACGTCGAGTACCGAACCAGGACACGAACAACCCCAGAACCGCACCCACTATTGCCCCCGATTCCTCATACAGGAACATGCCGATGATGGCACCCACGAGCAAACCCAGCAATGGAATCAAATACGCTCGCGTAACAGTCTTGTATAACGCCCCTTCGGCGATCGCAACGGTCACCGTATCGCCGACTGCCAGCCCCCCTGGATTTTTCAACCAAAAAGACTCCGGGCTCTTACACAGCAGATTGCCCAAATTGTTACCGCCACAACCGCCCTCTTCGTGGCAACGACCACATCCTTTTTGCTCGACGCGAACAAGAACCCGATCTCCCTCGCAAGCCGCGACCACACCAACGGTTTCAATCATCAGCGCCTCCGGTGCTACCAGCGGTGATCGGGTGCGGTATCAAGCAATGGACGAAGTTTTTCGGCAACCGCCTCACGTGCACGAAAAATTCGGGATCGCACCGTTCCAATAGGACAGTTCATTTCGACGGCAATTTCCTCGTAACTCAAGCCTTCTATTTCTCGTAGCACAATCGCATTGCGCAACTCTTCAGGAAGGGCCTCCATCGCCGCATTAACGGTTTGACCGATCTGCTTCGACTGAAGAACCCGCTCAGGAGTGTTGATGTCGCGTAATTGATCAGCATCTTCGAACGTTTCAGCTTCATCCGCATCGAAATCCGTGGACGTCGGCGCACGCCGCCCCTTCGCGACCAAATAATTCTTGGCCGTGTTAATGCCAATTCGGTAGAGCCACGTATAAAAGGCACTCTCTCCGCGGAACGATGGCAATGCCCGAAAAGCCTTGATAAAAGCTTCCTGCGCAACATCTTCCACTTCCGCATGGTCGCGGATAAAACGCGACAACAGGCGGTTGAGTTTGCGCTGATACTTGGCGACCAACTTTTCGAATGCCAACTGATCACCTGCTTGGGCGCGCTCGACCAAGGCCTGATCCATTTCGCGTTCGCTCATTCTTTTTGGGTTCCCTATCGGAGACAACTAAAATGTAAAGGGAGTATAGCGCAACGCGCCTTCTTCGTCCTTTTGGCAGGTCAAAATTGACAAAAATCAGCATACGCATAGCCATTTCGTCAATAGGGGCAAGTCAAGACCTGGATGCTCATGCTATAGTTGCCACCCCATCCTTCGGACAAGTATCGTGGCAAGCTATTTCGATGTTCTGGTGATTGGTGGCGGGCTGGCAGGCCAGTCTGCCGCGCTCAGGCTGGCAAAACACTGCAAAGTCGGGTTGATCAGCAAACGCTCGCTCGAAGACAGTGCGTCAGGATGGGCTCAAGGCGGCATCGCAGCAGTACTTGATGATCAGGATACGATTGAAGCCCATATCAAGGACACATTGACGGCAGGTGCGTTCCTCAACGATCTTCCGGCAACACGATTTGTTGTTGAGAATGGCCGACGTGCCATCGAATGGCTGATTGACCAGGGCGTTCCGTTTAGTCGCGAAAGCGGTAATTACCACCTTACACGGGAAGGCGGTCACAGCACGCGGCGCGTTATTCACGTTGCCGACACGACAGGGCTTGCGGTTCAACAGGTACTTACGGCCAAAGTCCGGCAGAATCCGAACATCACCGTACTCGAACAACATATTGCGGTTGATCTGATTACGAGCAGCAAGCTTGGCTTGAATGACAAACGCTGCTACGGCGCCTACGTTCTCAATAACGACACCGGCGACATTATTACGATTGGTGCGAAAAACACCTTGATCGCAACCGGTGGTGCCGGAAAAGTCTACCTATACACGACCAACCCCGACACCTCGACCGGAGATGGAATTGCAATGGCATGGCGAGCGGGATGTTCGATCGCCAACATGGAGTTCATTCAGTTCCACCCCACCTGCCTGTACCACCCTCAAGCCAAGTCTTTTCTGATCTCGGAAGCGGTTCGTGGCGAAGGCGGCCTGCTGCGCTTGCCCGACGGGACGCGCTTCATGCCGGAACACGATTCCCGGGCAGAGCTGGCGCCACGCGATGTCGTCGCACGCGCAATCGATTTCGAAATGAAAAAGCGGGGACTGGACTGCGTCTATCTGGATATTTCTCATCGACCTGCCGATTTCTTACACGCCCATTTTCCGAACATTCTTGCTCGTTGCCTGGAACTTGGAATCGACATCACGCAACAGCCAATCCCGGTTGTTCCAGCGGCACATTACACCTGCGGCGGCGTGGTAACTGACCTACGCGCGCGTACCAACCTGCCGGGTCTCTATGTTGCAGGCGAAGCGGCTTGCACAGGGCTGCACGGGGCGAATCGCCTCGCAAGTAACTCCTTGCTTGAATGCATCGTATTCGCCGAAGCAGCAGCCAACGACATGCTGCATCAGACACCTATCGAATTCCCTGAGTTGCCCGACTGGGATGAGAGTCGCGTTACTGATCCCGATGAGGAAATTGTCATTGCCCATAACTGGGATGAACTCCGGCGCTTCATGTGGGATTACGTCGGCATCGTGCGCACGACAAAGCGCTTGCAACGTGCGCAGCATCGAATTCGTTTGCTGACCAAGGAAATCAACGAGTTCTACTCAAATTTCAGAATTAGCCACGATCTGATAGAACTGCGCAATCTCGTGGTGACCGCCGATTTGATCGTCAGGTGCGCATTACAGCGCAAGGAAAGCCGAGGACTGCATTTCAGTCGCGACTATCCCGAGACCCTCAAAGCGGCGAAGAACTCGGTGATCCGGCGTCGTTCGTAAGCCGCCAGCGCAACCAGACTCGAATCCGGCGAAACTCGTCTTTGCTCATCTGGTCAGGAAGCAAAATAACCTGAAAGTGCGCCTGGTCACCCTCCTCGCGCAGACGAAGCACGACAAGGAACAGAAAGACAGCTGTTTCCGGAAGAATGTCGGCGACGAGGACGCACGAGGCAGCACGTCCAAAGCATATTTGACCGGCATTTTCTGCCGACAATTTCAGACTAGTGAAGCTTTCTCGCCTCAAGGCCCGCACGAGCGACGCCACGATGAAGCCGAAAGTAACGATACGAACCGGCGTTGGAAGCGCAACGAGGAAAAGCGCGAGAGCGCTTAACGCATGAATCGAGACGAGCAGAAAGTCAAGAAGACGGGAACGGCGCAGCGTGATGATCATCACTGCGCCGTCCGTCAAATCCGTCAGATCTTACGGAACACCAACGAAGCATTCGTCCCGCCGAAACCGAACGAATTGGAAACGGCGACATCAATCTTCATCTGACGTGCCTGATTGGCACAGTAATCAAGATCGCAGGCTTCGTCTTGGTTGAAGATGTTGATCGTCGGCGGGGATATCTGATTGTAAATCGCGAGCGTCGAGAATACGGCCTCAACACCACCAGCGGCACCCAGCAGATGGCCAGTCATCGACTTCGTCGAGTTCATCACCAATTTCTTGGCCTGATCGCCAAACGCGCGCTTGACAGCGATCGTTTCAGCTTTATCGCCCAACGGCGTGGACGTGCCATGGGCGTTCAGGTAGGTCACCTCGTCGACATTGACCCGTGCATTTCTCAATGCATTGGTCATGCAACGCGCCGCACCCTCTCCATCTTCGCAGGGGGCGGTCATGTGATTGGCATCGGCGCTCATGCCGAAACCAGCCAATTCCGCGTAAATCTTGGCGCCACGCGCCTTGGCATGCTCGTACTCTTCGAGCACGACAACGCCTGCGCCTTCCGAGAGGACGAAGCCATCGCGATCCTTGTCCCAAGGACGGCTCGCCGTCTTCGGATCATCGTTACGCGTCGACAAGGCTCGTGCCGCACAGAAGCCGCCAACGCCCAGTTGCGAGACGGTTGACTCGGCACCGCCGGCGATCATGACATCGGCGTCGCCGTACTCGATAAAACGAGCGGCATCACCAATGCTGTGGGTCGCGCTGGCACAGGCGCTGACGATGGCGAGGTTCGGTCCCTTGAGTCCATACATGATCGAGAGGTTGCCCGAGATCATGTTGATGATGGAACCCGGAACAAAGAAAGGCGAAACCTTCCGGATGCCGGATGCATTGAATTCATCCCGCGTGTTCTCGATCATTGGCAGACCGCCGATGCCAGAACCAATAGCAACGCCGATACGATCGGCATCAGCCGGATTGGCTTCCAGGCCAGCGTCCTTTATCGCGTCAATGGCTGCTGCAATGCCGTAATGGATGAAGGCATCCATTCGACGGGCATCCTTGAGCGGAATATATTTGCTGATATCGAAATCACGAACCTCTCCGGCGATTTGCGTGGAGAAAGTTGAGGCATCGAAACGCGTGATTTTATCGATCCCTGAACGGCCGGCAAGAATATTCTGCCAAGCCTGTTCAATGGTATTTCCTACCGGCGAGATGATTCCCAGGCCGGTGATGACGACTTTACGACGTGACAATTTATTCTCCGGAAACAGGAAGACAACAATAAATTAGGAGAAATCCGGAATGGCAGGCGACACGAGGCCGCCTGCATTGCGCTGCAAGAAATTACTTCTTGTGGCCGACGACGTAGTCGATCGCTTGCTGGACGCTGGTAATTTTTTCCGCTTCGTCATCCGGAATTTCGCACTCGAATTCTTCTTCGAGCGCCATCACCAGTTCAACCGTATCCAACGAATCCGCGCCAAGATCATCCACGAACGAGGATTCGTTCTTGATATCGGCCTCGTTGACGCCCAGTTGCTCGGCGACAATCTTTCTGACGCGTTGTTCGATGTTATCCATTCAAGTGCTCCTTCCCAAGGTTTATAAGGATGAAACAGGACTGTTTCATTCTAACAAAACGACCGGATCTAACCAAACGATAGGCAGGCGAACCGGTCGTTACCGCCTGCAGCCCTTGCGGGCGTTAATCCATATACATGCCGCCGTTGACGTGAATCGTCGAGCCGGTAACGTAACCAGCATCCGGAGACGCCAGGAACACTACGGCCGCGGCAACATCTTCCGGGCTTCCGAATCGGCCGAGCGGGATGCCCGAGGCCAATGCTTCCTTTTGCTTCTCGTCAAGCGCCTGCGTCATTCTCGTGTCGATAAAGCCAGGCGCAACGCAGTTGACGGTGATATTCCGGCTGCCAAGTTCCCGCGCCAACGCTTTGGTCATTCCAACGAGTCCGGCTTTGGACGCGCAATAGTTCGCCTGCCCGGGATTTCCGGCATGCCCAACGACCGACGAGATATTAATGATGCGCCCTGTCCTAGCCTTCATCATTCCGCGCATGACTGCGCGCGATGTTTTGAAAACCGCTTTCAGGTTGGTGTCGATGACGACGTCCCAGTCCTCGTCTTTCATCCGCATGGCAAGATTGTCGCGGGTGACGCCAGCATTGTTGACCAGAATCGAAACCGGGCCGAACTCCTTCTCGATCTGCGCCACTGCCGCATCGATCTGGCCATCTTCTCTCACGTTCAACACGAGTCCACGTCCCACCACACCGGCTTCGGCGAGTCTGGCGGTGATGGTGGCGGCTCCACTTTCCGTTGTCGCAGTGCCGATAACCGTGGCCCCCTGCTTGGCAAGAGCAATCAGAATGGCTGCGCCGATGCCTTGGCTGGCGCCCGTAACAAACGCGATCTGACCTTTCAGCGTCATCGACTACTCCAGGGAAATATTGGCTTCGATCGAAGCTAGATCGGCAAGTGCGACGCCGGTCAGTGTGTCGGCGCAACGCTTCACAAGCCCTGCCAGGACCTTGCCTGGGCCGCATTCCGCCACCGTCGTGACATCCATCGTCGCGATCTTTTGCATCGTCTCCACCCAGCGAACGGGCGAATAAGCCTGGCGAACAAGCGCGTCCTTGATTCTTGCCGGATCCGTTTCGATCAAGACATCGACATTGTTGATGACGGGAATCGTCGGCACCTGGAATTCGATTTCAGCCAAGCGAGTCGCCAGACGATCTGCCGCAGGACGGATCAGCGAGGAGTGGAACGGCGCCGAAACGGGCAACAGCACCGCACGCTTGGCGCCGCGAGCCTTGCAACCCTCGCAGGCGGCCTCGACCGCAGCCTTGCTCCCGGCGATGACCGTCTGACCGGGGCCGTTGAAGTTGACGGGTTCGACAACCTCGCCATTACCCAATTTGGCTTCTGCCTCTGCACACGCTTCGCGAATTTTTTCGTCGTCGAGATTCAGAATCGCAGCCATCGCGCCGGTACCGACGGGAACAGCCTCCTGCATCGCAGTGGCACGCAAGCGAACGAGCGGAACGGCGTCCTTGAAAGCGATCACGCCAGCCGCGACCAGCGCGGAATATTCACCAAGACTATGCCCGGCAACGACCGCGGGAGTCTTCCCCCCCTTCTCTTGCCACAGGCGGTACGCAGAAATCGCGGCCGTTAGCATGAGCGGTTGCGTATTGACCGTTTGTGAGAGCAGTTCCGCCGGGCCATCAGCAACCATTTGCCAAAGATCCTGCCCCAACGTTGCGGAGGCCTCGTCGAATGTTGCGCGAACGACCGGAGAATCGCCGTACGCCGACATCATTCCTACCGATTGGGACCCTTGCCCAGGGAAAACAAAAGCGAACGTCATGGAAACCTCCTCAGAATTCGAGCAATGCGGCGCCCCAGGTGAAGCCGCCGCCAACCCCTTCGAGCAACACTTTTTGCCCACGCTGTATACGTCCGTCGCGCACAGCCTGATCCAGTGCGAGCGGTACTGATGCCGCTGACGTATTTCCGTGCATATCGACTGTGACAACAACCTTCTCGACAGGCAAGCCCAATTTCTTGCCAGTCGAATCGATGATACGCATGTTTGCCTGATGAGGCACAAGCCAATCGATATCCGACGTCGCGATGCCGGCTTGCGCACAGCATTCCTCGGCCATTTCCGACAAAACACGGACCGCAAACTTGAACACCGCCTGGCCATCCATGCGCAGGAATGGATCGCCTACGACCTGGCCATTACGCAAGGAGCCGGGAACCGAAAGGATTCCATTCTGGGAACCATCGGCGTGTGCCACGGTTGCCAGAATTCCGGGCTTTTCGGACGCTTCCAGTACTACGGCACCGGCACCGTCACCGAAAAGGACGCAGGTCGCCCGATCGTTCCAGTCAAGAATCCGCGAAAAAACTTCCGCCCCGACAACCAGAGCCTTTTTATGGCTGCCAGAACGAATGAATTTATCGGCAATCGTCAGCGCATAAACAAAGCCGCTGCAGACAGCCTGGATGTCAAACGCCATGGCGCCTTTATTGCCAAGCTTCGATTGCAGCAGACAGGCCGTGCTCGGAAAAATGAAGTCGGGCGTTGTCGTCGCGACGATGATCAGGTCGATCTCCGAGACGTCTGTTCCCGCAGAGGCCAGGGCGTTCCGGCATGCTTCCAGAGCCAAGTCGCTCGTTGTGCATTCAGGCGGAGCGATGTGACGCGAGCGAATTCCGGTGCGTGTTGCCACCCATTCATCGCTGGTATCAACTCCGCGCTGAATCAAATCCGAGTTACTGACCGGATTTCCGGGCAAGAAACTACCGACCCCTGCAATACGGGAAAACGTCATCTAGTTGACCTCCTGAATCGTATGCTGCTGCGCGACACGTTCGGAAATGCGTTGGAGAACACCGCTGCGCACTGTGTCTGCGGCGCGTTCCAGCGCATTGCAAAAAGAAAATGAGTCGGCGGAACCGTGGCTCTTGAGAACAATGCCCTTGAGACCAATCAGCGACGCGCCGTTATACCTGCGGTGGTCAACCCGGCGTTTGAAATGCTTCAGCACGGGAAGCGCCACAACCGCAGCCATTTTTGTAAACAGATTTCGCCCGAATTCCTGGCGAAGGAATGTCGCAAGCATTTGCGCCAATCCTTCCGATGTCTTAAGCGCGACGTTGCCGACAAAGCCATCACAGACTACGACATCGGCCTCGCCCTTGTACAAGCCGTCGCCTTCAACGTTGCCGATGAAATTGAGCCCGGACTCCTTGAGCAGTTCTGCCGCGCGTTTGACGACATCATTTCCCTTAATGTCCTCTTCGCCAATATTGAGGATTCCGACCGTCGGGCGATCTTTGTGCTCCAGCGCCCCGACGAGCGACGCACCCATGATGCCGAATTGCAACAAGTGCTCGGGCGAACAGTCGACGTTTGCCCCCAGATCGAGCACATGGACATGCCCCGACACTGTCGGCAAGATGGCACAAATCGCCGGCCGATCTATCCCCGGCAAAGTTTTGAGCACGAAACGCGAAATCGCCATCAATGCGCCGGTATTGCCCGCCGAAACACAAGCGTCCGCCTCGCCACTCTTGACGAGGTCCAGCGCAACGCGCATTGACGAATCCTTCTTGTTACGAATTGCCAGCGCTGGCGACTCGTCCATGCCAACGACTTCGCTGGCATGATGAAGGCGTAGCCGCGAAGGCAATTCCCCCGGAATCAGCGGGCGAATTTTTTCCTCGAGACCAACGAGAATGGCGCACACGTCCTCATGCTTGCGCAAGAGTTCGAGGGCGGCTGGCACGGTAACGATGGGACCGTGGTCCCCCCCCATGCAATCGATAGCGACAGTAACCGTCATCCGAAAAAAGGCAAAAGAAAAGGCAGGCACTCCCGAATCCGGGAATCGTCCCGCCTGATTCTTAAAGCTTACTCGCCTGAACCCTTGGCAACTTTCTTGCCGCGGTAGTAACCCGACGGGCTCACGTGGTGACGGAGATGCGCTTCGCCGGTCGTCGGTTCAACAGCCAGCGGCGGATTGGTCAGGAAATCGTGAGCACGATGCATCCCCCGCTTGGAAGGGGATTTTTTATTCTGTTGAACAGCCATAATTTACTCCAATAGTCCAATTAAGATGCTTTGCCTTTGAACCCTTTAAGCACGGCGAACGGTGAACTACTTCCGTCGTCGCGCCCGGTCTCGGGCAACGCACAGCTTTCATGGCGGGGCGCCGACGGAAGATCAAGAATAATCTCGTCTTCAATCAACGCCACGACATCCACTTCGCTTTGCACCGGAAGAAAATCTTTGGAATCATCCTCGATATCTTCCTGCGTCAGCTCGCTTTCGTCGGCAACAAACTCCAGCAAACTGTTGATCCCGAGCGGGTATTCAACCCCCTCAAGACAGCGCTGGCAGCACACCGACAAAACTCCGCTGATCTGCAAGAGCAGCTGAGGTCGGTTCCTCTCGAGATTCATACTGCCCTCGATACGGAATTTAAGAACGCCCGCCGAATCGGCCAGCATATCCAAAATCCGCGTCAGTTGAGCCACCGGCAACTCGCCTTCCAGCGACTTTGCCTCTCTCGCGAAAACCCGACTGTCGATAACGATCTGCTGCGACATAAGGCGCGCATGATATTATTTTTGCCCTCCGAAGTCAAAGCCGGAGCCGCAACTATATGGATTTTTTCTGTTTTTTAAACCTGCAGCGAACGTGCTGGTATTTTCGCCGATCATGTCATGAGTAGCCAACAAATCGTACTTGCCTCGACTTCCCCGTTTCGCCGCGAGCTTCTTCAGCGGCTAAAAATTTCTTTTACCACCGCCAATCCCGAGACTGACGAAGCGGTTCTGGATGGCGAAACCCCGCCGCAAACCGCGCTCCGTCTTTCGGAAGCGAAGGCACGCGCTGTCGCCGCCAATTACAAAGATGCCCTCATTATCGGCAGCGACCAGGTTGCCTTTCTTGGAGACCAAATCTTTGGAAAGCCCGGCAATCATGAAAATGCGGTACGCCAGTTACAAGCCATGCGCGGGCAAACGGTAAATTTCTTTACCGGACTGTGCTTGCTGAACACCCAAACAGGTAAGGCGCACGTGTGCGGCGTACCCACTTTGGTTACATTGCGGGACCTTTCGGACGAGGAAATTGAAAACTACCTCAAACTGGAGCAGCCGTACCATTGTGCCGGCAGTGCCAAGTCGGAAGGATTGGGTATTGCCCTGATCGCCCGCATGCAAGGGGAGGATCCCAATGCGTTGATCGGACTTCCGCTGATTGCGCTGTGTGAAATGTTCAGACAGGAAGGTATTCGCATCCTATGAGCGCCGGCACCCTGTTCCTGATCCCCGTTCCGCTCGGGCCATCGGGCGTATCGAGCGTATTGCCGCCGGATGTTTGCCAACAGGCGGCAACGCTTCGGCACTTTGTTGCCGAAAATGCAAAATCCGCCCGCGCCTTTCTCAAGGCGCTTCCGCATTCGCTCACGCTTCAGGAAATCGCAATTGCCGAACTGAACGAGCATACACCCTCATCCGAATTGCTCGGAATGCTCGAACCGCTGATCAGCGGGAGCGATGTAGGCTTGATTTCGGAAGCGGGTTGCCCGGCTGTTGCCGACCCCGGAGCGCAACTCGTCGCCCTTGCGCACGAAAAAGGAATCCAGGTCAGACCGTTGGTTGGACCGTCTTCAATCCTTTTGGCGCTGATGGCATCTGGCCTCTCGGGACAGAACTTTGCCTTCCACGGTTATCTGCCGGCCAAGGAAGATCAACTCCCGCGCAAGATCTCCGCCCTGGAAAAAGACTCACGAGCTGAAAAGCGTACGCAGATTTTCATCGAAACACCGTATCGCAACCGCCGGATGTTTGATTCCTTATTGACATACTGCTCGCCACACACACGCCTTTGCATTGCAACCGATTTGACGCTTGCCGAAGAGTCGGTCAGGACACACGCGATTTCGGCATGGAAAAAAATCGGGGCACCGACTTTTGATCGGCGCCCCTCCATATTTCTATTGCAGGCTACTTAGCGCAAGGTGGGAAAGGCGCCTAGAATCCGGCTTCCCAAGGTTTGCCCGGCTTCGGCGCCCAACTTCTTGGCAAAACGTTCGGCAATATTCTCCTTGACCGAATAATCCAGAACAGTTTCGGCCTTGACGACATCGCGCGCAACGGAGTCGACCGTACCCAAACCGTCTGCGAGCCCCATTTCAATGCTCTGGCTTCCCGCCCACATCAACCCCGAAAACATATCGGGCGTTTCTTTCAATCGAGCCCCACGCCCTTGGCGTACCACCTCGATAAATTGCTTGTGAACTTCCGCCAATAAAATCTGAGCGTGCTGTTTCTGCTTCTCATCTTGCGGAGAAAATGGATCCATAAAGCCCTTATTTGTCCCCGCCGTCAGCAAACGACGTTCGACGCCAAGTTTGTCCATGGTACCGGTAAAACCGAATCCAGACATCAGCACTCCGATCGAGCCGACAATACTGGCCTTATCGACATAGATCTGATCGGCAGCCGACGCAATGTAGTAACCACCGGATGCGCAGATATCCTCGACAACGGCATAAAGCGGAATCTGCGGATGTTTCGCTCTCAGCCGACGGATTTCGTCATAAACGATTCCGGACTGAACAGGACTCCCTCCAGGGCTGTTGATCCTCAATACAACGCCAGCAGTCCCCTTGTCCTCAAAAGCCGATTGCAGTGCGCCGTTAATCTTGTCCGCGCTGGTGTCGCCAGATGCCTCGATCGTCCCGTGCAAGTTAATGAGCGCGGTGTGTTTGCCATCAGCGAGTTTTTCCGACCCTCCCCAATCAACGACAAGCACAAGCACTGCAAGCAGATATGCCAACGCCGCGAGCTTGAAGAAAACACCCCAACGTCGTTTTGCGCGTTGCTCTTTTAGCGATTCGAATGCAATTCGCTCAAGTAATTTGCGATCCCAGAGCGGATCGTTGTCGTTTGGAGATTCCACGTTGCCTAAATTATCAGAGAATAAATTCACCCGACGAAGTATAACGCGCCACGCGGCGCACTATTGCACTTGACGAAAATATCAGGCCCGATCCATCAACAACGCTGACAAATCCGCAACGCTATCGACCTGCCATAAAGGATTCAAGGCAGCGAGTTGAGTTGAGGAATGCGCCCCATATGTCACCGCCATTCCATTGACACCGGCATTGATCGCCATCTGCATGTCGTGCGTCGTATCGCCGATCATCAGTACATTTTCGGGGTCGATCGCGAATTCATCCATCAACTCAAGCAGCATTTGTGGATGCGGTTTCGAAAAGCACTCGTCGGCACAGCGCGATGCGGAAAAAAACGAACCGATGCCACTGTATTCGAGGACGCGATTCAATCCACGCCGACTCTTGCCCGTCGCTACGGCGAGCAAATATCCTCTGGCGTGGAGTTCTTCGATCATGTCATGGATGCCGTCGAACAGTTTCAGATCCAAGTCGCTGGCCAGATAATGAAAGCGGTAGCGATCAGCCAGTTCCGGGTAACGGGCCTCATCAAGTTCCGGCGCCACATGACGAAGAGCGTCAACCAAGCCAAGTCCGATCACCTGCCGTGCGCACAAATCCGTCGGCATGCACTGATCAAGATCAAGACACGCCCGCTGAAGCGACGTGACAATTGCGGCAACCGAATCATGCAAGGTGCCGTCCCAATCGAAAACCAGCAATTCAAATCGCTTGCCCATAATCCTGCTTTTCTTGACTCGACAGTTTTGTCACAAAGGCGTGCAACGCTTCCGGCAATGGAGCTTCCAGCGCCAATGTTCCGTCGGACAGAGGATGCCGGCATTTCATTTTCCATGCGTGCAAGAACATTCGCTTCAATCCGTTCTTTGCCAATGTCTTGTTCAGCGCGAAATCACCATATTTTTCATCTCCGGCAATCGGATAGCCGAGTTCGGCACAGTGAACACGGATCTGGTGGGTTCTGCCGGTACGGAGCTCAGCCTCAAGTAAGCTGAAATGCTCCCAGCGCGCCACCAGGCGAAACACTGTGTGCGATGCTTTTCCCTCTTCGGCCACCCGAACGCGTCGCTCGCCCGACGCCAACAAATACTTTAACAGCGGAAATTTCGCATGCCGCAAAGGGTCCATCCAGCGTCCGCAAACGAGAACCAGGTAGCGCTTGTCGGCGCCCCGACCCTGTCCGTCAGAACCGCCTTCGCGGAACATGTCGTGCAGCGAGGTCAAGGCCGAACGTTTTTTTGCCACAAGTAGGAGGCCCGATGTTTCCCGATCCAGACGATGCGCCAACTCGAGAAACTTGGCTTGCGGACGTTGGCGCCGCAGTGCCTCGATCACACCGAAGCTGACACCGCTACCACCATGCACGGCGATTCCGGCCGGTTTGTCGATGACAACCAGGGCATCGTCCTCATAAACGATCGGCAAGTCGGCCTTGAGTTCGGCACCGGCAACGACTTCCTCTCGTTTTTCGGCAATCCGGATCGGCGGGATGCGCACGATATCGCCCGTCTGAATACGATAGGACACTTCGGCCCGTTTGCCGTTGATGCGAACTTCGCCGCTTCGCACGATGCGATACACGTGGCTTTTTGGAACGCCTTTGCAGATTCTTAGCAGGTAATTATCCAGTCGCTGCCCGTGTTCTTCATCTGCAACAATGGCCTGAGTTACTGTTTTTTTGCCAAGCACGGCCATTTTGAATATACTTCGTAACGATTTACGTCTCGTGTTGAAAGAGGCGCTGACCCATGAGACCGCTGAGCGACGCCGATTCGTAGTAGCTGCGACGCACTTTCCGGCAGGCTTCAGACGCCTCGCTTGCAAAAACCTGTGCAAGATCAAGACAACGCAAATCGCCTGGTTAAGTACGCTCACCAAAAGTAGCGATACTACTTGATTTGCGCGCGCCTGACACGTTCGGAACGCCCCAAGCAGATTCCTGCCCCACCGAAATTTCGGGTGGGGATGAAAGATTGATTCAGCGATTTATTTCATTAGTTGTCACACTAGGAAGCCCATGAAGCATCCCTCATTCAACTAATCGTCGCTGCCTGCACAAGGCGCTCCCTTCGTTCGCTCACAGCGCGCGGGAGCCCAGTTATGAAACGCATGTTGTTTAATGCGACACAAGCCGAAGAACTCCGTGTCGCCATTGTTGATGGTCAGAAACTGATTGACCTTGACATTGAATCGGCTGCCAAGGAACAGAAGAAAAGCAATATTTACAAGGCTGTAATTACCCGCATTGAGCCCAGTCTCGAAGCGGCATTCGTCGACTATGGCGCAGAGCGCCATGGTTTTCTGCCTTTCAAGGAAATTTCCCGCTCGTATTTCCAACCGGGTGTCGAGGCTGGTCGCGCGACGATCAAGGAAGCCCTGCGCGAAGGACAGGAACTGATCGTCCAGGTCGACAAGGACGAACGCGGCAACAAGGGTGCCGCCATGACCACGTTCATCAGTCTGGCGGGGCGCTATCTCGTATTGATGCCCAACAATCCTCGTGGCGGTGGTGTTTCGCGCCGCGTCGAGGGCGACGAGCGCGCCGAATTGCGTGACGTCATGGATCAACTCGAAGTACCTTCCGGCATGAGCCTGATCGCCCGCACCGCGGCAATCGGCCGGAGTCCCGAGGAGTTGCAATGGGACCTCAACTACCTGATGCAACTCTGGAAGGCGATCGAAGGCGCAGCCAATCAGCAAAAAGGCGCTTTCCTCATCTATCAGGAAGGCAGCCTGGTCATTCGTGCAATTCGCGATTACTTCCAGCCCGATATCGGTGAAATCCTGATCGACACCGACGATGTTTATGAACAGGCTCGTCAGTTCATGAGCCACGTCATCCCGGCAACGGTCAACCGAATCAAACGGTATCGCGACGACGTTCCCCTCTTCTCTCGCTTCCAGATCGAACACCAGATCGAGTCGGCCTATTCGCGCCAAGTGACGCTTCCGTCTGGCGGCGCCATCGTCATCGACCATACCGAGGCGCTGGTGTCGGTCGACGTCAACTCGGGACGTTCGACGCGGGGTGCGGATATCGAAGAAACCGCGTTCAAGACCAACTTGGAAGCCGCAGAGGAAGTTGCCCGGCAGTTGCGCTTGCGCGACTTGGGTGGCCTCATCATCATCGACTTCATCGACATGGAAAGCTCGCGCAACCAGCGCGAAGTCGAGAACCGTCTGCGCGAATCGCTCCGCTTCGACCGCGCTCGCGTTCAAACTGGCAAGATCAGCCGCTTCGGCCTGATGGAGCTGTCGCGACAACGCTTGCGTCCGGCCTTGGCCGAAACCAGCTACATCCCTTGCCCGCGCTGTTCGGGTACCGGGCATATCCGTAGCGCCGAATCGGCGGCGTTGCACATCCTGCGAATCCTCGAAGAAGAGGCGATGAAGGACAACACGGCGGCCGTTCACACCCAGGTCCCGGTGGATGTCGCCACTTTCTTGTTGAACGAGAAGCGCCAGGACATCCAGGCGATTGAGCTGCGTCACAAGGTCAGCATCCTGCTGATCCCGAATATTCACCTGGAAACGCCACAACACTTGATCACGCGCTTGCGCCACGACGAGCTCAATCAGGAAGATCTCTCGCAACCGTCCTACAAGATGGTCGAAGCCCCTGCGGACGATGCCGACAAGAATTCGACGGTCAGCAAAAACGAAGCGCGTGCGCCACGCCAGGAAGCCGCGATCAAAGGCATCACCCCCGACCAGCCGGCACCGATCGTTCCGGAAAAGAGTAAGGAACGCGATGCGGAAAGTACGGGCGGTTTCTTCTCGAAGATTCTCTCGTGGTTCCGCAGCACGCCGACGCCGACGGAACCTGCAAAGCCCGAGCGGAAACCGCGCAGCGGTCCGCGCGAGGGCCGCGATAGTCGTCGCAATGGCCGCGGACATCGTCGTGAGGAAGAACGTGACAACCGTGGAAATCGCGAGCAGCGCGAGGGACGTCCGGCCGCTCCGGTAGCCCCGCGCGAAGAAGTTGCCGAAAAGCCGCAGCGGGAAAATCGCGAAGCACGCAAACCTCGCGAGCCTCGTGAACCGCGCCCCGAGCGTAAGGAACGTCAGGTCGCACAGGCGGTCGATACGGAAGCCACAGCACAGCAAGCCGCAAATAGTGCAGTTGCCGCGCCTGTCGAGAAAGCGCAGGACGAGTCGAACAATTCGCGCCGGCGTGGACGTCGCGGTGGACGTCGCGATCGCAAGGAGCAACCAACGGACGCGACGGCAGAAGTCGCCGTTCAGGCTGCTGCTGGCGAAGCACAACCTGTAGTTACAGCGGCGATCGAAACGACCGCGGTGCCTGCGGTGGAAACGCCGGCTCCTGTGCTGACGAAGGTTAGCGAAGTGGCGGAACCTGTCGAGGCACCCGAAGCCACGGAAGTCTCGCCGGAAGCGCCTGCAAGCGAGGCCGCGCCGGTCGTGCAAGAAACGATCGTCTTGGCGCCGGAAGAAGCCGTCATTTCTGCGGAAGGTTCCGAATTTGCCGAAGCGCTGAAAGCAGCCGAGCAGCCTGTCATCGTAACGACTACTGTTGCTGAAGCGCCCAAGCCTATCGAAGACATCCCCTCTGTCACGGTCGATCAGGCGCTTGAAAGCTCCGGGTTGGTCATGGTCGAAACGAAGAGCGACATGCTCCAATCCTGGCAGCCGGAGGCAACGAAGGAAGCAGCGCCGCGTCCGCGCCGTCGCCGTGCGGTCGTCCAAGCGATACCGGACGAGCCCTTGGTCATGGTTGAAACTCGGAATCCGAACTGATCCGACACTATCGCCTAACGGCGATCAGCAAAATGGGGCGCGGAAAGCGCCCCATTTTTTATTGGATGAGCATCCGGCTCTTTATCAATGCCAGCAATCCTTCGGTTGCTGCTTCGATCTGGTCAAGCACGATCTCGAACCCCTGTGGTCCGCCGTAATATGGATCGCTGATTTCCTGCGTCGAGGACGGCTGCGCGTAAGCCATGAACAGTTCGAGACAGTCAGCGAACTTTGCCGGACATTGGCGATTCAGCGCTGCCAACACGGGTTTATCGACTGCCAGAATGAGGTCAAAGCGCTCAAAATCCTGCGCCACAACCTTCCTCGCCCGGATTCCCGAAAGATCGTATCCTCGTTTCAGCGCCGCCCGTTGCGCGCGACTATCTGGCGCCTGCCCAACGTGATAGGCATCGGTCCCCGCGGAGTCGATGACGACGCGTTCCGACAAGCCTGATTCCACGACTGCCTTGCGAAAAACGGCCTCCGCCGTCGGCGAGCGACAAATGTTGCCCAAGCAGACAAAAAGTACCGCCAATTTCTTCATCGGCGTTTTCGATCAAGGACGGCGCGCATGCGCCGGCCGGAAAGCCTTGCATTGCGCCGGGTCACTTTCAATGTAAGCGCCTTCGATCAGGTCGATGCAATACGGAATCGCCGGAAATACCGCATCGAGACAATCATCGATGGCGGATGGCTTGCCTGGCAGATTGACGATCAGACTGTGCCCCCGTATACCGGCCGTCTGACGCGACAGAATTGCCGTCGGCACGAACTTCAACGACGCCGTGCGCATCAATTCGCCAAATCCCGGCATCATCTTCTCGCAGATGGCTTCGGTCGCTTCCGGTGTAACGTCGCGTAAGGCCGGGCCAGTACCGCCGGTCGTGACGATCAGGCTGCACTGCTCCTGATCGCTCAATTCCACGAGCGTCTTTTCTATCAGCGCCTGCTCATCGGGAATCACCCGGGCCACGGCCTCCCATGGTGTCGTCAGGACACGCGAGAACCAAGCGTGAATTGCTGGCCCTCCTTTGTCCTCGTACTCTCCGCGACTGGCCCGATCCGAGACAGTCACAATGCCGATTCGAACTGCCTTCATGCTTCATGCTCCTTGATAACTTCGGTCTGCTTATGGATGCGGAACAACCCAGGCGTCGCCGGTCGGGGTAATTTCCTTTTTCCAGATCGGCACCCGTTCCTTGAGCGTGTCGATCATCCAGCGACAGGCGTCGAATGCTTCCGCACGATGTTCTGCGCCGGCCGCGATAAAAACGATATTGTCGCCACCGTGCACTGTTCCCACCCGATGCACCAGGCGGGCGTCGATCAGCCCGAACCGCTTGATCGCTTCATCGCGAAGCGCGTTCATTTCGGCCAGTGCCATGCTGTCGTAGGCGTCAAAACTAATCGCTGAGACTTCCCGCCCCTCGGAAAAATCCCGAGCGCAACCAAGGAATGTGGCGATACCGCCCATGCGCACCGATACCAACTTTAACGCCGCAATCTCATCATCCTGAGAGAAATCTTCCTCCTGGATTCGCACAGGTGCTTTCATCTATCCTCCCGAAAATTTGGCCATGAACGCAATTTCACTCCCGTCGACGATTTGGATGTCGTCGTCGCGCGCCTGAACGCCATTCACGGCAACGAAGGAAACCCATCTAACAGCCTCTGGATAGTCCTGGGCAAATTGTTGGCGCAGAATGCCGAGTCGCAGCCCTGACGAAAACTCGATCTCGATGCGGCGCTGACCGACGCTGTCAGCTACCGGGCCAAAGAACAACAGCGTGATCACGATCTCTCTCCCCGGCTCCACAGTCCGCTCTTGCCACCGCGCTTTTCCTCAAGCTGGACCGATTCGATGCGCATGCCGCGATCCATGGCCTTGCACATATCGTAAATCGTCAGCAGGGCCACGTTGGCGCCGCACAATGCTTCCATCTCAACGCCGGTCTGCCCGACACAACGCGCAACGACGACGGCCTTGATGCCGACACAGCCCTCGGCATCAGGTTCGACAATCTCGCTGAAAGAAACATCAACCCCCGACAGTGCGATCGAATGGCACATCGGAATGATGTCCGGCGTCCGTTTCGCCGCCATCACGGCCCCGACGTCAGCAACCGCAAGTACGTTGCCTTTGGCGACCCCTCCCGATCGAATCCGCTCCAGCGTTGCCGGCTGCATCCGCAGTATGCCGCTGGCGGTCGCGCTCCGTTCGGTGACGGCTTTGGCGGACACGTCCACCATGCGCGCGCGTCCTGATTCTGAGAAATGGGTCAGTTCATCCATTAGTGTTCCGTATCCGTAGTGTTCAAGGTGGCGCACACACAGCAGGAAGGATCCCGGCTGACGGTGTTGCGCGAGAAATCCATATCGATTGCATCGACGAGTAAGAGCGCGCCGGACAGACCGCGTTCCATACCCACCAGAAGTTTAAGCGCCTCGGCGGCTTGAATCGTCCCAACCAAACCAACGAGCGGTGCAAGAACGCCGGTTGTCGCACAGCGCAATTCCGGCACTTCCGCGCCCTCCGGAAACAAGCAGTTGTAACAAGGCACGTCGGTTCGGCGGAAATCGAACACCGAAACCTGGCCGTGCATGAGGATTGCGGCGCCAGAAACCAGCGGCTTGCCCAGCTTTCGACAAACCCGGTTCACGGCATATCGCGTCGCGAAATTGTCGCTGCAATCGAGGACGACATCCGCCTCTGCCACCAGCCTGCCAAGCTCGGTCTCATCGACGCGCTTAGCCACGGGCGTGCAAACAACCTCGGGATTGATCTCTTTCAGCGTATGCTCGGCCGAAGCGACCTTAGGCAAGCCGATGGCTGAAGTCCGATGAACAATCTGGCGCTGAAGATTACTGAGATCGACCTGATCATGGTCGCACAAGGTCAGCCGGCCCACGCCGCTCGCCGCCAGATACATGCTGACCGGCGAACCCAAGCCACCCACGCCGATAATCAACGCGTGGCTCTGCAACAGCCGCGTCTGGCCTTCGATTCCTACGGCGTCCAGCAGGATATGGCGACTGTAGCGCAGCAACTGTTCATCATTCATGGTCGTTTCCCCAAAATGCCAGAGCCAGGCGAAATGCAAAATGCACAAGCAAATCCTCAAACAGCACGATCGTGTCCCTCAACGCCGAACAGCATTTCTTTGACCCGGAAAAGCGCGTCGCGGGTCGCGGCGGCCTTTTCGAACTCGAGGTTTTGCGCAAATTTCTGCATTTCCTTTTCCAACTTTTTAATTTCCCGGGTAAGTTGTTTTTCGTCCATGGCCAGATACCCCGCCTGCGTTTGTTCTGCCTGCAGGTTCTTCTGCGCCGACTCGGCATCGTAGACACCGTCGATGATGTCCTTAATTCGCTTCGACACGCTGCGCGGACGGATACCATGTATTTCGTTGTGGTGCATCTGCTTTTCGCGTCGACGTTCGGTTTCCGCAATCGCCCGGCGCATCGAATCGGTAACATGATCGGCATACAGAATCGCCGTGCCGTGCAAATGACGCGCAGCGCGCCCAATGGTCTGGATCAAGGAGCGCTCGGACCGAAGGAAGCCTTCCTTGTCGGCATCGAGGATCGCCACCAACGACACCTCGGGAATATCGAGCCCCTCGCGTAGCAGGTTGATGCCGATTAGCACATCGAATTCTCCCAGCCGGAGATCGCGGATGATTTCGACACGCTCAACGGTATCGATGTCCGAATGCAGATAGCGCACCCGCACTCCGTTCTCGCCAAGGTACTCGGTCAGTTCTTCCGCCATCCGCTTGGTCAGCGTCGTCACCAGCACGCGCTCGTCAATCGCAGCACGCGTCCGAATTTCACCGAGCAGATCATCGACCTGAGAACTGGCCGGGCGCACCTGAATTTGCGGGTCGACGAGTCCGGTCGGCCGTACCACCTGCTCAACGACCTGTCCTTGATGCTCACTCTCATAGGCAGCCGGGGTCGCCGAAACGAAAACACACTGCCTGACGAGGTGTTCGAACTCATTGAACTTGAGCGGGCGGTTATCCAAGGCAGACGGCAGACGGAACCCATAATTCACCAGGTTCTCCTTGCGCGACCTGTCGCCCTTGTACATGGCGCCAATCTGCGGGATCGCCACATGCGACTCGTCGATAAACATCAGCGCGTCGGCCGCCAAATAGTCGATCAGCGTCGGCGGCGGTTCTCCGGCCTGTCTTCCGGACAAGTGCCGGGAATAGTTTTCGATCCCTTTGCAGAAACCAAGCTGGTCGAGCATTTCAATATCGAAGCGGGTACGCTGCTCAATGCGCTGCGCTTCGACAAGACGACCTTCCTTGGTAAAGAACGCCAACCGGTCGCGCAACTCGTCCTTGATCGCCTCAATGGCACGCAGCACCGTATTGCGAGGTGTGACGTAGTGCGACGAAGGGAACACGCTAAAACGCTTGAGCTTTTGCTGCAGATGTCCGGTCAACGGGTCGAACAATTGCAGCCCATCGATTTCATCGTCGAACAACGACACACGGACAGCATGTTCAGCATGTTCGGCCGGAAAAACGTCGATCACGTCGCCGCGCACGCGAAACGTGCCGCGATGGAAATCGGTTTCGTTGCGCTCGTACTGCATTTCGGCCAGACGCTTGATGATGTCGCGCTGCCCCATCTGGTCGCCGACGCGCATGGTCAAGATCATCTTGTGGTATTCGTCGCGATCACCGATACCGTAGATGCATGAAACCGTCGCAACGATGATGCAATCGCGCCGCTCGAGCAGGCTTTTCGTCGCTGACAGCCGCATTTGCTCGATGTGCTCGTTAATCGCCGAGTCCTTTTCAATGAAGAGATCTCGGGCCGGGACATAGGCTTCTGGCTGATAGTAGTCGTAGTAAGAAACGAAATACTCGACTGCATTTTCCGGAAAGAACTCCCGGAACTCAGCGTAGAGCTGGGCCGCCAGGGTCTTGTTCGGCGCCAGGACAAGGGCCGGCCGGCCGGTTCTAGCGATGACATTTGCCATCGTGTAGGTCTTGCCGGAGCCGGTAACGCCGAGCAAGGTCTGGAAAGCCAGACCGTCCTCCAAACCTTCGACGAGCGAACAAATCGCTTCGGGCTGGTCGCCGGCGGGCGGAAACGGTTGATGCAACAAGAATGGACTCCCGGGAAATGTCACGAATTCAGGGGAGTCTTGTATGGAACGTGAATCTGTCATGCTAGAATTTTAAGCGGAAACGGATGGACGCGTCCTCTGCTTTCCGGTGAAATTCGTGCTGTTGTTCGCACCGCCCTTCAACCCCGCAATGCAACACCCGTTGTGTCGCAGCGACATATTTGAGTGACTCGAAATGACAACATCAATATTTTCCGCCGTGGAGATGGCTCCACGCGACCCGATTCTCGGATTGAACGAAGCTTTTGGCGCCGATACTCGTACGACGAAAGTCAATCTTGGCGTCGGCGTTTATTTCGATGAATCCGGCAAGATCCCCTTGCTGGACGCTGTCAAACGGGCCGAAAAAACGCGAATCGAGTCGTTGCCGGCACGCGGCTACCAACCGATCGAAGGCGCTCCTGCCTACAATCAGGCAGTGCAAAAGCTGCTCTTCGGCAATGATTCGCCCCTGCTGGCCGAAGGCCGCGTCGTCACCGCACAAGCGCTGGGTGGCACCGGCGCCCTGAAAGTCGGCGCCGATTATCTCCGCCGTCTCCTCCCCGATGCCAAGGTCTATATCAGCGACCCGAGCTGGGAAAACCACCGTGCCCTGTTCGAAACGGCCGGGTTCACGGTCGAAACGTATCCCTACTACGATGCAGCGGCGCGCGGCGTCAACTTCGACGGCATGGCAGCCTGCCTGAAATCCTTGCCAGCCGGCTCGATCGTCGTGCTGCATGCTTGCTGTCATAACCCGACCGGTGCAGACCTAACCGAAGCCCAGTGGCGTGAAATCATCGAGATCACCAAAGCGCGCGGCCTGGTTGGCTTCCTGGACATGGCATATCAGGGCTTTGCCGACGGCATCGCCGAAGACGCGCTGGCACTGAATCTCTTTGCAGCCTCCGGACTTCAGTTCGTCGTTTCCAGCTCCTTCTCGAAATCCTTCTCGCTGTATGGCGAGCGCGTTGGCGCACTGTCGATCGTTACCGCGTCCAAGGACGAATCGGCGCGCGTCATGTCGCAGATCAAGCGGACCATCCGCACCAACTACTCGAACCCGCCGACGCACGGCGGCAGCGTCGTCGCGGCAGTGCTGTCCAGCCCGGAACTCCGCAACGTCTGGGAAACCGAACTTGCCGGCATGCGCGATCGCATTCGCACCATGCGTCAGAGCTTCGTGCAGAAGCTCCAGGCCAAAGGTGTCGCTCAGGACTTCTCGTTCATCATCAAGCAACGCGGCATGTTCTCTTACACCGGCCTCTCCGCCGATCAAGTCGCACGGATGCAGAATGAATTCGGCGTCTATGCGGTCAGCACGGGTCGCATCTGTGTTGCAGCGATGAACACCCGCAACATCGACTACGTTGTCGATGCCGTTGCTGCGGTGCTGTAACCAAGAGCAACCTCAGCTTCTCCAGGGCGCCGTCAGCGGCGCCCTTTTCGTTTCAGCACGACAATACACGTGAGTAATACGGGCGCGCCGAACATCACGATGATGTCATCACACCAACAGGGCAAACGCCGGATGGGTGTTGACGCTCCCTGCTCCGATGTCTATAATGCCGGCTTCGTTGTTCCTCGATAGCTCAGTCGGTAGAGCGCCGGACTGTTAATCCGTAGGTCCCTGGTTCGAGCCCAGGTCGAGGAGCCAGAAATGCCAAAAAGGGCTACGTTTGTAACGTAGCCCTTTTTTTCTAGCTCAATGCGCGACGTCCGAGATTCGGAAAATCGCCCTTTTCACGACACGACGACCATGAACCGAACCGATTTGCAGGCCATTCGCCAACTGCTTTTTTTCACGCAGGCCGAAGCCGCACGCTATGTAGCATCCAGCCCCGAACATCCGGAGGGCGTTACGCCGGACACCTGGCAAGCGTGGGAAACCGGCACGCAGCCGATCCCGCCGCATATCGTCGAACGCATTACGGATTTGAGTGAATGGCGTTACGGGGCCTTGGCGGCCACCGCCGACAACATCCGCATCCAGATTGGCGAACAAGCTGGCACGCCAGATTCCGTCTTCGTCATTTGGTACGACAACCTCGACGACTGGCTTTCCCTGCCTGGACGCGAACCGGTCATGTGGCGGCTGCAGCAATCGGTCTGCGCCGGCCTGAGAGAGATGTACAGCATCGTGAAACTCGTATGTTTCGATGCCGATGCCTATCGCCAATGGCGCGGCGACCGCGAAGATTCCGAATCACTCCGCGCCGAGTGGGCCTCAACCGTCGCCTAAGCAGACCATTGCAGCCCCCGCTGGGCGATTGAGCTTAACCAAACGCCCTGACGGCCTGATTCAACGGAAACAAAAAACCCGCAGATCTTGGATTTACCAAGCTGCGGGTTTTAATTTTTTACTTTAACAAATAAATCTATGTTTATGCTTTTTAATAATTATTCCCACTCGATAGTTGCTGGTGGTTTTCCGGAGATGTCATAAACAACGCGGTTGATGCCGCGCACTTCGTTGATGATGCGGTTGGAGACCTTGCCCAGCAGCGCATGCGGCAATTCTGCCCAGTGCGCGGTCATGAAGTCCTGGGTTTGGACCGCACGCAAGGCAACGACATATTCGTAGGTCCGCCCGTCGCCCATCACGCCAACCGATTTCACCGGCAGGAAAACGGCGAATGCCTGACTGGTCTTTCCGTACCAATCCGCAGCCCGAAGTTCGTCGATAAAAATTGCGTCGGCACGGCGCAGAAGATCGGCGAACTCCTTCTTGACCTCACCCAGAATTCTGACGCCGAGACCTGGGCCTGGGAACGGATGGCGGTAAACCATCTCATGCGGCAACCCCAGCGCAAGACCCAACTCGCGCACCTCATCCTTGAACAGTTCACGCAAGGGCTCAAGTAGCTTCAACTTGAGCGTTTCCGGCAGTCCACCGACGTTGTGGTGACTCTTGATCGTATGCGCCTTCTTGGTTTTTGACCCTGCCGACTCGATTACATCGGGATAAATGGTGCCTTGAGCCAGCCATTTTGCATTGGGCAGCTTTTTGGCTTCGGCCTGGAACACTTCGACAAATTCACGACCAATGATCTTGCGTTTCTGTTCGGGATCGGAAACACCCGCCAGATGCCCCATGAACTGAGCTGTCGCATCCACGTGGATCACCTTGACGCCCAAATTGCGCGCAAACGTCTGCATGACCTGCTCCGCCTCATTCAAACGGAGCAATCCATTGTCGACGAATACGCAGGTCAATTGATCGCCGATGGCGCGGTGCAGTAACGCCGCCACCACGGAGGAGTCCACCCCGCCGGAAAGGCCAAGGATCACTTCTTCGCTGCCAACCTGCGCGCGCACCTTGGCAATGGCTTCATCGACATAGTCCGGCATATTCCAGTCATGCCCACAAGCACAGATGTCATGAACAAAGCGCGCGAACATGTCCTTGCCCTTGAGGGTATGCGTCACCTCAGGGTGAAACTGGACTGCGTAAAATTTCCGGGTTTCGTCAGCCATGGCGGCGATCGGGCAGGACTCATTGCTGGCGATGACGCGGAAACCTTCGGGCAAGCCGGTCACTTTATCGCCATGACTCATCCAGACATCGAGCAAGCCGTGACCCTCTGCATTTTTCCGGTCTTCAATGCCCTGAAACAGTTTTGAATGACCGCGCGCCCGAATCTCGGCATAGCCGAACTCGCGCTTCCCGGAACTCTCGACCTTACCACCCAGTTGCTGAGCCATCGTCTGCATGCCATAGCAGATACCGAGCACCGGGACACCCAATTCAAAGACCACCTGCGGCGCACGCCATTCCTCGGCTTCATAAACCGAATTCGGTCCTCCGGAAAGAATGATCCCTTGCGGATTGAATTCGCGGATAAACGCTTCACCCACGTCGAACGGATGGAGCTCGCAATAGACCTGCTGCTCACGGATCCGCCTCGCGATAAGTTGCGTTACCTGAGAACCGAAATCGAGAATGAGGATTTTTTTGTGTGCCATTTCTCCGCCTTGAATGAGCGAGGGTCACGTCATCGTGCCCTCGGAACGCAACGTCAATCGACGTGGTAATTCGGTGCTTCCTTGGTGATTTGTACGTCGTGAACGTGGGACTCACGCACCCCCGCGGACGTGATTTCGACAAAAGCCGCCTTGCTGTGCATGTCGGCGATCGTCGGACAGCCGAGATAGCCCATGGAGGAGCGCAGGCCGCCCATCAACTGATGGATGACCGCAACTACCGAGCCCTTGTACGGGACCCGTCCTTCAATACCCTCGGGAACGAGTTTCTCGACATTGGACGCGCTGTCCTGGAAATAACGGTCGGCGGCACCTGCCGCCATCGCACCGATCGACCCCATGCCCCGATAGGACTTATAGGAACGACCTTGATAGAGTTCTACCTCGCCAGGCGCCTCTTCGGTGCCCGCGAACAGACCACCGAGCATGACCGCATTGCCGCCGGCAGCGATTGCCTTGCAAATATCGCCGGAATAACGGATGCCACCATCGGCAATCATCGGAACACCACTGCCGGCGAGCGCTTCCGCAACATTTTGAATGGCGGTGATTTGCGGAACGCCGACACCGGCAACAATACGCGTCGTGCAAATAGATCCCGGGCCGATGCCGACTTTTACGCCGTCAGCGCCATGATCCACCAGCGCTCTCGCCGCGTCCGCCGTCGCGATATTTCCGCCAACCACCTCGATATGAGGGAATCTAGTCTTGACCCACTGAACGCGTTCGAGCACGCCTTGAGAATGTCCGTGTGCCGTGTCCACCACGATCACATCAACCCCCGCTTCCGCCAGCAACTCGGCCCGCTCTTCCGTTCCCGCGCCAACGCCGATGGCGGCACCGACACGCAAGCGACCGGAAGCGTCCTTGCACGCATCCGGGTGTTCGGTCGTCTTGATGATGTCCTTGACCGTAATCAGACCGCGCAACTCGAACGCCTCGTTAACAACAAGAACACGCTCAAGCCGGTGTTTGTGGATCAAGGACTTCCCCTCTTCCACCGTGGCACCCTCACGCACGGTGACCAGCCGATCACGCGGGGTCATGATGTTTATGATCGGTTGATCGAGATTTGTCTCGAAACGCAAATCACGGTTCGTTACGATGCCGACGACCTTCTTGCCCTCAACGACCGGAAAACCCGAGATCTTGTGCAACCGGGTCAATTCCAAAACCTCGCGCACCGTCAGCGTCGGCGCGATGGTGATCGGATCCTTCAGGATTCCGGCCTCGAAACGCTTGACCTTGGACACTTCGGCGGCTTGGGCCTGTGGCGAAAGATTCTTATGTACGATACCGACACCACCCGCCTGCGCCATGGCGATCGCGAGACGCGCTTCCGTCACGGTATCCATTGCCGCTGACACGAGTGGCATATTGAGCGTGATGTTGCGGGTGAGGCGGGTACGCAACGAGACGTCGCGGGGGAGAATCGAAGAATGGGCGGGAACGAGCAGGACGTCGTCAAACGTCAGCGCTTTCTGCAATAAACGCATGGCCTTTGATCCTAGGGTCACAAAGTCGTATTCTACCAAAACCATCCAAAGCACGGAAATCAAGCGCGCGCCGATGGAAGTGTTTGTTATTTACTTTGGTTGGCGCAAGCGACCGATATTAAGACATCCGAATTCCGCCAAGACCGGTATTGCCATTAATCTGTCATGAACATCCGATCGCCTAACCTGATCAAGACCGTGCTGGCGCTAAGCCTGATCGCGGCAACCGCTGGCGCTTCGGCGCAAATCTATCGCTGGAAGGACGAAAACGGCAGGACGGTGTTCTCGGACAAACCACCGGAGGGCCGCGCCCGCCAACAAGAGAAACTGGACGCCCCCCTCTCATCTTCGGCAGGTAGCACCGCCCAAAAAAATCTCGCCGAACAAGAAATATCGTTCCAGAAGAGACAGAAGGACGCCAGGGAGCGTGCCGAAAAGACGGGCAAGGATGAAGCCGCACAAGCTGAAAAACAGGAATACTGCACGTCCTTGCGTCGGCAACTGATGGCACTAGAGTCCGGCGAACGCATCGTCAGGCGAGATGAAAACGGCGAACGGCAGTTTCTCGACGACGCCCAACGCGAGCAGGAGATCGCGAAAGTCCGCCAGTCGCTACAAAACACCTGCCAATGAAGTCCTCAGTTTGAAGTCGGAGCCTCGGCGCTTTCGCCGGCACCTTTCTTCATCACTTTTCCTTCGGCCGCGCGCTGCTTTCGGACAGCCTTGGGGTCGGCAATCAGCGGTCGATAGATCTCGACGCGATCCCGATGCCGCAAAACGGTTTCCGGTTTGACGAGTTTGGCGAACACACCGATCTTGTTCTTGGCGAGATCAATCTCAGGATATTTTTCGAGCAACCCGGACCGCTCGATGGCCTGAAACACTGTCGCGCCTTCGCTCAATCTGATTGTGATAATTTCCTGCTTGTCTGGAAGCGGATAAACCACTTCCACGCTGATATCTTCAGCCATTTCCTTCTCCAAGAACCGCCTCAGCGCGGCGTGCAAAAGCATCGACAAACGTATTGCAAATCTGCCCGAAAACCGGGCCGATCATTTTGTCAAACAACCGGTTCGAGAACTCGTACGTCAGCCGTAGTTCAACCTTGCAAGCGTGTTCATCGAGCGGATGAAAATGCCACCCTCCGTCCAAACGCCGGAAAGGGCCGTCGACCAACCTCAGCCCGATGAAAGCGGGATCGTTCTTGTCGTTTTCCGTCGTAAAGTGGGCTTTTACGCCCCGGAAATTGATAAACAGCGTTGCCACCGTTCTGGTCGCGTCCCGATAGGAGACCTGCGTGCGCTCGCACCACGGCAGGAAATCTGGATACGCCTCGATATTTTCGACGAGATCAAACATCTGTCGTACCGAATATCCGATCAGGATCGACCTTTCCACCGTGGCCATTTATCGTCGTACTCCGCGAATCCGGTAAAATGCTCATTCTAACATTGCCAGCGGTCAGTTCCGGGTCTACCCATATGAGTATCATTACCAACAAGAAGGCTTTCCACGACTATTTCATTGAGGAAAGGTTCGAGGCAGGCCTGGTTCTTGAAGGCTGGGAAGTCAAGGCGATCCGTGCCGGCCGAGCGAACATCAAGGAATCGTATGTCGTCATTCGCGACGGCGAGATCTTTATCTTCGGCATGCATATCACTCCCTTGGCGGAAGCTTCAACGCACATCAAACCCGACCCGATCCGCACGCGCAAATTGTTGTTGCATGCCAAAGAGATCAGCAAACTCATCGGCAAGGTGGAGCGCGCCGGCTACACACTGATGCCGCTCGATCTGCACTTCGAGAAAGGTCGCATCAAAGTAGAAATCGGCTTGGCCAAGGGCAAGAAACTGCACGACAAACGCGAGGCCGAAAAATCCCGGGACTGGGAGCGTGAGAAGGCGCGACTGATGCGCGTCAACAACTGACCGGTGCGAGGTTCCGCTGTCGCACCGTTTCGAACAAACAGACGGCCGCTGCGGCAGCGACATTGAGTGATTCACAACCACCTGGCATGGGTATCCGGACGCGCCGCGCCACGCTCGCCATCACGTCGGGACACACACCGGCGCCTTCGCTACCGAACACCCAGGCGACCGCCCCCTGCAAACGCTGTTCGTACAAACCGGTGGAATCTGCCCCCAAGGCCGTTGCCATCGACAATCCACGGTATTCGTTCAGGAATTCCGGCAAGCGGACCGATTCATGCAGATTCAGCAAAAAGTGCGCTCCCATGCCGGCACGGAGCACTTTGGGTGACCAAACCTGCGCGCAATCTTCAGAGAGCAGAACTTGGCGGAACCCTGCGGCCGCAGCACTGCGCAAAATCGAACCGACGTTACCGGGATCCTGAACGCCATCAAGCAGCACTGCATCACCCGCCAAATCGACTCTCATGGCCTCATCTGGCATCGAGGCAATCGCCAATATTCCACTGGGCGTTTCCACGGGAGCCAACTCGGCAAAAAGCGCGTCGGACAAACAGATGACACTGGAACACTTTTCGCCGGTTTCGAGAAACCGAGCAATTTCACTTCTGGCTTTTCCAGCATCGCTGATGACGATCTCAAGCGGCGACCGACCCGAAGCAAGCAGGCTCTCGACAAGATGCATTCCGTCCAACACGATCTGCCGTGCCTTGCGACGCTCGCGACCGCTCTGGCAGAGCTTTTTCAGTGCCTTGAAGCGTGGGTTTTCGCGAGAAACGATGTATTTCACAGCAGTGACAACTGGGCGACAGGCGCAAAACTACGCCGATGCACCGGGCTGATGCCATGTTCGCGCAAAGCTTGCAGGTGCTGTGGCGTCGGGTAGCCCATATGCCGATCGAAACCGTAGTCGGGGTACTGCTTGTGTAATTCAAGCATTGCCGCATCACGCGTTGTCTTTGCCAGAATTGACGCCGCAGCGATCGATGCTACCTTGCCGTCTCCACCGACGATTGCTTCGACCAGACATGACAAGCGCGGGCATTTGTTACCGTCGACCAGCGCTTTCTCCGGTGTAATCGACAAGGCAGAAACGGCGCGCTGCATTGCCAACAGACTCGCCTGCAGAATATTGATCCGGTCGATCTCTTCGACACTTGCTTCCGCCACGGCCCATGCCAGCGCATGCTGTCGGATTTCCTCCGCCAACTTTTCACGCCGTTTGGCCGAAAGCTTCTTCGAGTCGTCAAGGCCATCAATCGGGTGCTGCGGATCCAAAATCACCGCTGCGGCGACAACGGATCCGGCCAACGGGCCACGCCCGGCCTCATCCACGCCGCAGACAAGACCTTCAGGCAGCCACAGCGGCATTACCCGCTCCCGCCGGCAAAAACTCGATTATCTTTGCCGCAGCCTTCTCCGCCGTATTTTGCCGAAGCTGGAGGTGAATCCCATGAAAAACCTGCTGAATTCGCTCGCAGGACTCCTTGTCGGCATAGAGATTCAGCATGGCCTGTGCCAGATTTTCAGGATTGGCATCATCCTGCAGAAATTCCGGGACAACGAACTTGTTGGCGAGAATATTCGGCAGGCCCACATACGGCAGATAACCCATGCGGCGCATGATGCGATAGCTCATCGGCGCCATCTTGTACGCAATGACCATCGGACGCTTGAGCAATGCAGCCTCGAGGGTCGCTGTGCCGCTCGCTACAAGCACGACATCGGCGGCCATCATCGCCTCGTGCGAATGGCCGAACAGCATACGCAAGGGCAACTCTCGCGCCTGGCAACGGTAAAGCGCTTCCTCGAACTGCATGCGCGTTTCACGCGTCGCCAAGGGGACGAGAAACAAGGCCTCCGGCAACTTACGATGGATTTCGGCAGCTGTAGCGATAAAGGTATCTGCCATGAATCCGAGTTCGGATTGACGGCTTCCCGGAAGCAAGGCAAAAACGGGGCGTTGCGGCGATAGTTCCAACAAAGTTCGCGCAGATGACCTGCCATCTTCAAGCGGCAATACATCGGCCAGCGGATGGCCGACATAGGTCACCGGAATACCTTCCTTCTCGTACAACGCCGGTTCGAACGGAAAAAGCGACAGCACGTGAGAGACGGAAGCGCCGATCTTGTGAATGCGCTTGCCCCGCCAAGCCCAAATCGACGGGCTGACGTAATGAACACAGGGAATTCCACGAACTTTCAGTGCGTGTTCCAAGCCAAGGTTGAAATCCGGCGCGTCCACTCCGATGAACACATCCGGCTTGTCGCTAAGCAAGCGCCTTTTCAACGCATTTCGTATGCCAGAGATTTCGCGGTACTGCCGCAAGACCTCCACATAGCCACGAACGGCCAGTTTCTCGAGCGGATACCAGGATTCGAACCCCTGACCTTCCATCTTGGGGCCACCAATACCGTAGAAACGAGCCCCTGGCAGCTTTGCTTTGAGCGAAGCAATCAGGTGGCTGGCGAGCAGATCTCCCGACGCCTCGCCCGCCACCATGGCGATGCGAACGCCCGTTCCCATCATCGGATGATGCCGCGCTTGGACACCGCCAGGAAATCGAGGATCGGCTGAAGTTCGGGATGACTACCGACCTCTTCTTCAAGTCTAAGCTTGGCTTCGTCAAGCATGAGTCCGGACTTGTACAAGGTGCGATAAGCACGCTTGAGCGTCAGCAGCGCTTCCGGCGAGAATCCCCGACGTTTGAGCCCCTCGGCATTGATGCCGAACGGTGTCGCGGTATTCCCGGCGGCCATGACATAAGGCGGAATATCCTGAAGCACCACAGTTCCAACCGCCGTCATGGTGTGCGCCCCGACGCGGCAGAATTGATGTATCCCCGTATAGCCACCGAGAATGGCCCAATCGTCTACGTGCACGTGGCCTGCCAACTGAGCGTTATTGGCGAAGGTCGTCCGGTTTCCGACCTGACAATCATGGGCGATGTGCACATAGGCCATGATCCAGTTGTCGTCACCCATCCTCGTCACGCCGACATCTTGTGCGGTACCCAGATTGAAGGTGCAATACTCGCGAATTGTGTTTCGATCACCGATTTCGAGACGAGTCGGTTCCCCTGCATATTTCTTGTCCTGCGGCACTTCGCCAAGCGAACAGAACTGGAAGATGCGGTTGTCGCAACCGATCCTGGTGTTCCCGGTAATGACGACGTGCGGCCCAATTCTGGTGTTATCGCCAATTTCCACGTGCTCGTCGATGATCGAGTAAGCACCAACGGAAACGCCAGCCCCCAGTTTCGCGCCCGGATGAATGATTGCTGTCGGGTGAATCATGCTTGACATCGCCCTCTCTTAGATATCGCGCTTCGCGCACATCAACTCGGCTTCGGCCGCCACCTCACCGTCAACACGGGCAACGGCGTTATACTTCCACACACCGCGCATCTGCCGGGCAATCTCCACATGCAGATGGAGTTGATCACCGGCAGTGACCGGCTTCTTGAAGCGAGCCTTGTCGATCCCGGCAAAATAGAACACCGAATGTTCGCTCGGCATCTCTCCGGCACTCTTGAACGACAGAATGCCGGCCGCCTGGGCCAACGCTTCCATGATCAGCACGCCGGGCATGACCGGGTAATGCGGGAAATGCCCCTGAAAGAATGGCTCGTTGATTGTCACGTTCTTGTAGGCGTGAATCGATTTGCCAATCTCCATCGTCACAACCCGATCCACGAGAAGGAAGGGATAACGATGAGGAAGATGCTTGATGACTTCGTTAATATCCATTTCAATCATGGTGTTATATTTTTTTCTTTAAGTGCTTTTTCAAGTTCGGAAACGCGTTCCGCCAGCTTCGACAAGCGCCGGATCTGCGCCGCATTATGCAACCAGTCTTCATGCGTATCGAGCGGAAAAACGCTTGTGTAAACGCCTGCCTGCTTCAAACTCTTGCCCACCAGCGTACCGGCAGAGATATGAACGTCGTCAGCGATCTCAAGGTGACCGGAAACCATGCCGGCCCCGCCAACCGTGCAACGTTTGCCAAATCGCGTACTCCCTGCGACGCCAACGCAGCCGGCCATCGCGGAATGATCGCCGATGTGCACGTTGTGGGCGATCTGAATCTGATTGTCGAGCTTGACGCCGTTGCCGATTACCGTGTCGTCGAGCGCGCCTCGATCGACCGATGTATTGGCACCGATTTCAACGTCATCGCCAATGATCACTCTGCCGATTTGCGGGATTTTTATCCAGCACTCGCCTTCCTTGGCAAATCCAAAGCCATCGCTACCGATCACCGCGCCCGCCTGGATGACCGCCCGCTTACCGATCACGCAGCCTTGATAGACCACCGCATTCGGATAGATAACGGAATCATCGCCGATGCTCACGTCGTCGCCGATCACGCATCCGGGATAAATCACCACATTTTCGCCGCAAGACACGCGCTGCCCGACCACGGCACACGCCCCCACCGTAACGCTATCTGGCAAGGGAGACGACACCGCCGCACTGGCATCTACGCCAACGGCGGGATGCTTCGCGGGATTGAGCAACGCCACCACGCGCGCATAGTAGGCGTAAGGATTGGGATGAACGATCCGCGGCAAGTCGGTATCGTCAGCGCTCCTGGCCGCGAGAACCACGGCCGATGCACGCGTATCTTTAAGCTGGGCCTTGAGTTTCGGGTTGGAGAAAAAACTGATATGTCCTGGCCCTGCCGATATCAGACTCGCAACCTGAACAATCTCTACACTACCATCCCCGCGCAGTTCTCCCCCGAGCTGAGCAACGATCGCGTCAAGCCGCATCCCCTGTGATTGACCCTGCACGTCGCTTACTTGCCGTCAGACAAGGCTTTGATGATTTTGTCGGTAATATCCAGCTTCGGACTCACCCAGACAACATCCTGCACGATCAGATCGTACTTCTCGGTCTCTGCGATCTGTTTGATGGCCTTGTTGGCTTTTTCGATGATCGCAGCGTTTTCCTCATTCTGACGCAAGTTCAGGTCTTCGCGGAATTCGCGCTGCTTGCGCTGGAAATCGCGGGAAAGATCGTTAAGCTCGCGTTCCTTGTTCCGACGCTCGGTTTCCGACATCGTCACTGCATTCTTCTCGAGGTTTTCCTGCATCGACTGAAGTTGCTTGGCGATGCGCTGAAGATCCTGATCGCGCTTGGAAAACTCGGCCTCAATCTTCTTTGCCGCTTTCACCGCCGTAGGTGCGTCGCGGAAAATGCGTTGCGTATTTACATAACCGACCTTGAGCGCATCCGAAGCGGAGGCAAACGACACTGGCAACAGCGTCATCAACGCAACCAGCAACGAGGCAAATTTCGTATTCAAGCTTCTTCTCCTGATTTAAAAGGTCTGTCCCATCTGGAACTGGAACCGTTGGATTTTATCATTTTCCTGGCGGTTGATCGGTTGCGCCAAACTGAATCTCAAAGGCCCAAAAGGCGAAGTCCAGGTAAGTGCCACGCCGGTCGACATCCGGATCGGGCCTTCCGCAACTACCCCTGCAACCTGATTGGCACTCTTGTCACCGTAAACCTGGCCTGCATCGAAGAACGGACCGAAACGCACGGACTTATCCTTGCCAAAACCAAGTTCGGATAGCGGCACTGTCAATTCACTGTTGAAGAGAACCCGGCGCACACCCCCGAGACGGACGATACCGTTCGTTCCATATTCGTAGGGACCAAGACTGGCGGTGTCATAGCCACGGACCGTCGAAGGACCGCCGGCGTAGAAGTTCTTGTAGTACGGGAGATCCTGCCCGCCGAGCCCCTTGGCAAAACCAACCTCGCCATTGATCATCAGCACGGTGTTGCGCGTAATTGCAAAATAGTGCTGGCGCTGAAAGACGATTTTGTTGTACTTGATGTCACCAACCGGACTGATCTCGTACCCGACGCGCGCAATGCCACCTTTGGTCGGATTGATCACGCTATCCTTGGAATCGCGAATCCATCCCGTTGAGAACGGATACGAGGTATTGGAGCAAGTACTAGAACCACCGCAGAACTTGTCGGCAAAGTGAATATATTGCAAAGGTGTATTCGCATCACTGCGATCGATATTCACCGTCGTGTAATCCGCGCCGGCGCCAAAGGTCAGCGTTTCCTTTTCACCAATCGGCAAACCGAAACGGATGCCGGCCCCGGTCGTTTCCTTGCGATAGGCATAGCCCAGGGAGATCGGATTGTATTTGTTGTGGTAGATGTCAAACCCTTGACTAATACCATCCACCGTGAAGTAGGGATTGGTGTAGCTAAACCCGATCGTCCGATTCAATCGGCCCGTATTGAGCTGTATCGACGCGAACTTGCCGCTACCAAAAATATTGGATTGCGCTATTGCCCCCTGAACGATAACGCCTTCAGCCTGAGAGTAACCCAGACCTGCCGAAATGCTGCCCGTCGATCGTTCGGTCACATTGACATTGACATCGACCTGGTCTGTCGTCCCCGGCACAGGAGGTGTTTCGACATTGACCTCGCTGAAATAGGTCGTCTTGTCGATGCGCTGCTTCGAGAGCTTGACGCGCTCGTCATCGTACCAGGCGCCTTCCATCTGTCGCATTTCCTGGCGGATGACCTCGTCGCGCGTCTTGGTATTTCCCGAAATCGTGATCCGGCGTACGTAAACCCGCTTGCCCGGATCAACAAAGATCGTGAATGCAACCTGATGCTTCTCCTTGTCGATCTCCGGCGCCGCGTTGACGTTGGCGAATGCATAGCCTTTTGCCGACAACTTGTCACTGATGGCCTTGGTGCTCTCATTGAGCTTTTCGCGCGAAAAGATATCGCCCGGCTTGATTTGAACCGCTTTGCGAAGTTCGTCTTCCGGCAAAGTCAGATCACCCGCCAGCTTGACTGATGAAACGACGTAGCGCTCTCCCTCATTGACGGAGACGGAAATATAAACGTCCTTCTTATCCGGGCTGATCGACACCTGCGTCGATTCGATGTTGAATTCGAGATACCCGCGGTTGAGATAGAACGAGCGCAAGGACTCCAGGTCGGCGGAAAGTTTCTGCTTCGAGTATTGATCGTTCTTGGTGTACCAACTAATCCAGTTTGGCGTCTGCAACTGGAATTCGTCCAGAAGCAGTTTTTCCTTGAAGGATTGCGCGCCGACGATGTTGATCTGTCTGATCTTGGCGGAATCGCCTTCATCAATCTTGAAGTTGATTGCCACACGATTCCGCTCCAACGGCGTAATCGTCGTGGTAATCGAGGCTGCATACTTTCCGCGCGTCAGATACTGCCGCTTCAACTCTTGCTCTGCCTTGTCGAGCATGCCGCGATCGAACGACCGGGAAACTGCGAATCCGACCTCTTTGAGCCCCTTCAGAATTTGTTCCTTGTCGAACTCCTTCAGTCCGACAAAATCGATTTGGGCAATCGCCGGCCGTTCCTCGATGATGACATTGACGACGCCGCCCATGACCTCTATGCGAACATCCTTGAAGAACCCTGTCGCGAACAAAGCCTTGATCGCTTGGGATGCTTTCTCGTTCGTCATGGTCTCGCCAACCTTGACGGGCAGATAACTAAAGACCGTTCCGGCCTCGGTTCGCTGCAGCCCTTCAACCCGAATGTCCTTGACCGTGAAAGGGTCGAAAGCATACGCGCCGGTCGCAAACAAAGCGGCCACCAGTCCTGACAGGAGGATCTTCTTCATACGTTCGTTCGGTTCAACCGGAAATCAGTCGATTGATGTCATTATAAAATGAGCAGGCCATGAGCAGGATCAACAGAAACATGCCGATCTTCTGCCCAATTTCCACGCTACGCTCGGAGAGTGGTTTCCGCCTGATAGCTTCGGCCACATAATACAGCAAATGACCACCATCAAGAATCGGTATCGGCATCAGATTGAGCACGCCCAAACTGATGCTTATCAATGCGATGAATTTCAAATATTGACCGGCACCTGATTTTGCCGACTGACCGGCATAATCGGCGATCGTGATCGGCCCGCTGATGTTGTGCCATGACACTTCGCCGGTCAGCATCCGCCCCATCATCTTCAGGCTGAAGCCGATCTTGTCTCCGGTTTCGTCCAACGCCTTGTGCAGCGCCTCGAAAAAGCCGTAACGCACCGTCACCAGCAACTCGTTGCGCATGTCACCGGGATCCCTGACGCCGGCGCCAATCCGACCGATCTCGCGGCCGTTTTCGGTGATCAAGGCCGGCTCAATCTGCAGCAGCAGCGCCGCCCCTCCCCGCATGACACCGACGTTCAACACGCGCCCAGGACTGGCGCGGACGATACGAACAAACTCCTGCCACGCTGCAATCGAAAGCCCATCGACACTGACAATCTCGTCATCCACGCGCAGCCCCGCCAACGCGGCGCGTCCGTCAGGACTGAGGCGCCCGACAAATGGCGGAATCTTGGGCTGGTAAAAACGCAAGCCAAGGCGCTCAAGGGCATCGCCATCCCATCCGGCTTGACGGATAACGCCAAGATCGAGCCGCCGATGCACGATTTCATGTCGCGCATTGATGACTTCGAGGAGTACCGAATCGCCGGCGGAGGCCTGTGTGACGATCTGCCAGCGCATTTCCGGCCAGGATTCAGTCGGAACGCCATTGATCGTCAGAACGCGCTCACCGTTGACGATTCCGGCCTGGGCCGCCGGCGTCGCCACCACAGGCTCGCCGAGGATAGGACGAAGTTCTTCGACACCGACCCAGAAATTGCCCCAATAAATCAGGAACGCCAAGAGAAAATTCGCCAAGGGACCGGCCACAACGATCGCCATGCGCCGCCAAACACTTTGCCGGTTGAACGTCCGACTCAACTGATCCGCCGGAACATCGTCCTCGCGCTCATCGAGCATTCGCACATAGCCGCCCAGCGGAATTATTCCAAGGGACCACTCCGTCTGGTCGCGCCCCAACTTCCTGGTGACAATCGCACGACCGAACCCGACCGAGAAACGCAAAACGCGGACCCCCGCCCAGCGCGCGGCGAAATAATGGCCAAACTCGTGAAACAGGATCAATACGCCCAAAACGACGAGGAAAGCGGTCGTCGTGTAGAGAAAGCTGTTCACAAACCGCCTGCTTGCCGACACATCCGCGCGGCATAGTCACGCGCAGCTGCGTCTGCCGCCAGCACGTCTTCGAGCGTCTCCGCAGCCGACACCGACACACCGCGCATCGTTGCATCAATGATCTTGGGAATTTCGGTAAACCGGAGTTCTTCTGCCAAAAACGCCGCAACTGCAATTTCGTTTGCAGCGTTGAGGATGGCGGGCGCCGTTCCTCCCGTTCTCAACGCCTCATACGCCAGACCCAGACACGGGAAACGCTCGAAATCCGGCCGCTCGAAGGTCAGCGAAGCGATCTTGAACAGATCGAGCGACGCCACCCCCGACGTAATTCGTTCGGGATAAGCCAGCGCATGAGCGATCGGCGTCCGCATATCGGGCGACCCCAACTCTGCCAGAACGGAGCCGTCGATATATTCCACCATTGAGTGGATGACGCTTTGCGGATGAACGACGACCTGAATACGTTCGGGCGGCACATTGAAGAGCCAATGCGCCTCGATCACTTCCAGCCCCTTGTTCATCAGGGTTGCGGAATCGACGGATATCTTTCGCCCCATCACCCAGTTCGGATGCGCACACGCCTGATCCGGCGTGACCTGCTCAAGTTCGGCCCGATCGGCGGACCGGAAGGGACCTCCAGACGCGGTCAGCAGAATTTTGGCAACGCCACTACTTGATAAATCACCCGAATAATCAACTGGAAGTGATTGAAATATAGCATTATGTTCGCTATCAATCGGGAGCAAAACAGCGTTATTTTCGCGCACGGCCCGCATGAAAACGGCACCGGCCATGACGAGCGATTCCTTGTTGGCGAGTAAGACGCGCTTGCCCGATTGTGCTGCAGCCAGGGCCGGCTTCAGCCCGGCGGCACCGACAATCGCCGCCATGACGGTATCGACTTCGGGCAAGGCGGACATGCGGACAAGCGCCTCCTCCCCGTACTCAATCTTGGTTGCGCACCCGGCTGCCTGCAATCGATTGCGCAAGGACTCCGCCAGTAGCGCATTTCCGACGACGGCGTATTGCGGACGGAATTCGATGCACTGCTCGAACAAACGATCTATCTGGCGGTGCGCGCACAAGGCGATGATGCGGTAACGATCAGGATGGCGCCGGACAACATCCAGCGTACTGACGCCGATCGAACCGGTCGAGCCGAGAACCGTGAGTTGACGAAGGGTCATGCAGCCCCCGCGGACAAATTTATCAGCCAGATGAGCGCGACCAGCGGCAAGGTCGAGGTCTGACTGTCGATCCGGTCAAGAATACCGCCGTGCCCTGGCAGGATGCCACTGCTGTCCTTGAGGCCAGCGTTGCGTTTCAACAGGGACTCGAAGAGATCGCCGAGAATGCTCACCACGGTCATGGACAGTGCAACGAGCGCCAGCAGCATCGGGCTGAGCTTCATGGCCGACGGCAACCAGGGCGCCAGTCCGAAGACATAGCAGGTCACGGCAACGGCAGCGCCAAAAGCGCCTTCCCAAGTCTTTCCGGGACTGATCGACGGTGCCAATTTGCGGCGCCCAAAGCGGCGACCGACGAAATAAGCCCCGATATCCGCAACCCATACTGCCGCCATGATGGCCAGCAGAGCCCAATCGCCTGCTTGCCGCAACTGGACCAACGCCAGCCATGTCGGGAGGATGATCAGCAACCCGATCAGCACTCCGGGAAGGGAAGCCGGCAAACGCCACCGCCGAGACATCCACACAGGCACAACGGCGACCCAAAACGCCAGTGCCGGCAAGTAAATCCAACGCGAGAAAGGCCACGCCTGGTGCGCGAAATCGTCGCCGAGCCCCAAAACTGCCGGGCATAAGCGCCAGATAAGAGCGCACACCAAGGCAAACATGACACCGAGAACGATCCGTGCCGAACGCCCCCATGCCATCAGGCCGCCCCATTCCCAGGCAGCCAGGGAAGCGGTCAGCGTAACTGCCAGCACCCACCCCTCTGGCGGCAGAACAAACACAGCCGAGAGAAAGACGCCGAGCAGAACGACCGCGGTCAACACCCGTGTCTTAAGCATCGATCTGAACTTTCAGGGAACGCCCTTTGATCGTCGCCGGCGCATCGCCCGCGCTCGCGGAATTTTGGCCTGCTCCAACCAGTTGCTCGCTTGTCCGACCGAACCGACGTTCGCGCTGCTGATAGGACAACACGGCCTCGGCGATCGCGGCTGAACGAAACTCTGGCCAAAGCGTCTTGGTGAAATAGAACTCTGTGTAAGCGAGTTGCCAAAGCAGGAAATTACTGATGCGCTCTTCACCGCCGGTACGGATGAAAAGATCCGGCTCGGGGGCGTAGTTCATCGACAGGAAAGGCGCGAGATCGTCCTCTTCCCAGTGCCCTGCCTTTTCCGGATGAGCCAATGCAAGTCGATTGGCCGCCTGGAGAATGTCCCAGCGCCCCCCATAATTGGCGGCAACCGTCATGGTCAGCCGATCGTTCTGCGCAGTTTTCTCCTCGGAAAGCCGGATCAACTCGCGCATTTCCGGGTCGAAACGCGACAGATCGCCGATGACCTTGAGTTGAACGCCATTGTCCGCGAGTTTTTCGACTTCTTGCTGCAAGGCTTTGACGAAAAGCTGCATGAGCAACGAGACTTCGTCGGCCGGGCGCCGCCAGTTCTCGGAGCTGAAGGCAAACAGCGTCAGATAGCGAATACCGTGCTCAAGGCAGTAGCGCACCACTTCCCTGACCGTTTCCACCCCCCGACGATGGCCGGCAAAACGAGGAAGAAAACGTTTTTTCGCCCAACGGCCGTTGCCATCCATGATGATGGCAACATGCCGCGGCATCCTGGCCGGCGCAGGAATATCGCTCGTCGAACTGGTAAACACGTTAGTCGAAAAGATGCGCGGAGAGGCTCAGATGGCCATCAATTCGGATTCTTTTTGCGCAAACTGCTTGTCGACTTCGGCAATGTTCTTGTCCGTCAACTTTTGGATGTCGTCCTGCGCCCGACGCTCGTCATCTTCCGAACACTCCTTGTTCTTGACGAGATCCTTCAGCGTCGAGTTGGCATCCCGGCGCAGGTTGCGAATGGCCACTCGCGCATTTTCGCACTCATGCTTGACGACTTTGATCAGGTCGCGGCGGCGCTCTTCCGTCAAGGCCGGCATCGGCACGCGGATCAATTCACCCAGCGCCGCCGGATTCAGGCCGAGGTCAGAATCCCGAATTGCCTTTTCCACCTTGCCCACCATCGCTTTTTCCCAAGGCTGCACGCCCAGGGTACGCTGATCCAGCAGAGTGATGTTGGCGACGGTATTGACCGGCACCATCGATCCGTAGTAATCCACCTGAACGTGATCGAGCAGACCGACGTGCGCGCGTCCGGTGCGAATCTTGGCAAGATCGAGACGCAGCGCCTCGAGCGTTTTATGCATTTTGTGTTCGGCCGTCTTTTTCACATCTGCAATCGACATCGCACTCTCCTTCAGCAGTAGACCAGGGTGCCTTCGTTCTCGCCCATCACGACGCGCTTCAGCGCACCCGGCTTGAAAATCGAAAAGACATTGATCGGCAGTTTCTGATCGCGGCAAAGCGCGAATGCGGTCGCATCCATGACGGCAAGATTCTTCATCATGACCTCATTGAAACTGATGCGGTCATATCGGGTCGCGTGAGGATCCTTTTTCGGATCAGCCGAATAGATGCCATCAACCTTGGTGGCTTTCAACACGATTTCCGCGCCGATTTCAGCCCCGCGCAATGCGGCGGCGGTATCGGTGGTAAAGAACGGATTTCCCGTACCACCGGCAAAAATAATGGTGCGCCCCTGTTCGAGACCGCGGATCGCACGTCCGCGGATATACGGCTCGACGACCTGTTCGATGTTCAGCGCCGACTGCACACGCGTCGGCATGCCAATCGTTTTCATCGCATCCTGCAGCGCCAGCGCGTTCATGACCGTCGCCAGCATGCCCATGTAATCAGCCTGGGCACGGTCCATACCCGTCGCGGCCGGGGCGACGCCGCGAAAGATATTACCTCCGCCGATCACCACGCCGACCTGCACTCCCAAATCAACGACGCTCTTGACCTCGGCGACGATCTCCGAGATCGTCTGACGGTTGATCCCGTAAGCATCGGCCCCCATCAGGGCCTCACCCGAGAGCTTGAGCAATATGCGTTTGTATTTAGGAGCGATGTCGGACATGGTTCGGCGCTTTCAGTCGGATTATTTCTGGGCAGCGGCTGCCTGAGCAGCAACTTCGGCGGCAAAGTCGTTGGTGCGCTTTTCCAGACCGTCACCGACGACATACAGCGTGAACGAAGCAACCGACGCGCCCTTCGACTTGAGCAGTTGCTCGATCGTTTGCTTGCCGTCTTCGGCCTTGACGAAGACCTGACCGAGCAGCGTCACTTCCTTGAGGAATTTCTGCACCGTCCCTTCAGCGATCTTCTCGAGCATCGCTTCCGGTTTTCCGGCTTCACGCGCCTTCTCGATCGCGACGCGACGCTCGCTGTCGAGCAGTTCGGCCGAAATGCCAGATGCATCGAGCGACTTCGGCTTCGACGCAGCGATGTGCATGGCCAGGTCGCGGCCCAGCTGCTCGTCACCACCGACGAGATCCAGCATCACGCCGATCTTGGCGCCGCCGTGGATGTAGGAAGACAGACGGCCCTTCGCCTCGACGCGCACGAAGCGGCGCAGCGTCAGGTTTTCGCCAATCTTGCCGACCAGTGCGGTACGCGCCGATTCCAGCGTTCCTTCGCCGAAGGGCTGCGACGACAAGGCGGCGACGTCGGCCGGGTTCTTCTCGACGACGAGGTCGGCGGCGACCTTGGTCAACGCCAGGAAGTCGTCGTTCTTGGCGACGAAGTCGGTTTCGCAGTTAACTTCAATGATCGCACCGGTCTTGCCATCGGCAGCGATGCTGACCGCCACGACGCCCTCGGCCGTGATGCGGGTGGCGGCCTTGGTCGCCTTGGAGCCCAGTTTGATGCGCAGGATTTCTTCTGCCTTGGCCATGTCGCCAGCGGCTTCGGTCAGCGCTTTCTTGCATTCCATCATCGGCGCGTCGGTCTTCTCGCGCAATTCTTTTACCATGCCTGCGGTAATTTCCGCCATTTCATTCTCTCCAGTTACAGGAACTGGCCGTTGAGGCCAGTCCGATTGAACACAGGACGCGACAAACGATCCGGCGCGCAGCCGGATCGTTTCGGTCGGCAATAATTACTCGGCTTCTTCGACGAAGTCGTCGTCCGAAGACGCCGCGATGATTTCTTCAACGAACTGGCTGCGGCCTTCGAGGATCGAATCGGCAACGCCGCGCGCATACAGACGGATCGCGCTCGAGGAGTCGTCGTTACCCGGGATGACGTAGTCGACGCCTTCGGGCGAATGGTTGGTATCAACCACCGCGATGACCGGGATGCCGAGCTTGTTGGCTTCGGTGATGGCGATCTTGTGATAGCCGACGTCGATGACGAAGAGCGCGTCGGGCAGCGTGTTCATTTCCTTGATGCCGCCGATCGACTTTTGCAGCTTGGCAACTTCACGCTGAAGCATCAGCGCTTCCTTCTTGCCCAGCTTGTCGAGCGAACCGTCTTCAAGCGTCGTTTCCATTTCCTTCAGGCGCTTGATCGACTGCTTGATCGTCTTGAAGTTGGTCAGCATGCCACCCAGCCAACGCTGGTCGACGAAGGGGGAATCAGCGCGCAGCGCCTCTTCGGCAATGATTTCGCGCGACTGGCGCTTGGTGCCGACGAACAGGATCGTTCCCTTGTTGGCCGCCAGCTTGCGAACGAAGGCCATGGCTTCGTTGTACTTGACCAGGGTCTTTTCGAGGTTGACGATATGAATCTTGCTGCGGGCACCGAAAATGTACGGTGCCATCTTGGGATTCCAGAAACGGGTTTGATGGCCGAAATGGACACCGGCCTCCAGCATTTGACGCATCGTTGCAGACATACTCTTCTCTTTCATGTCAGGGTTGAACCACCATTCGCCCAGCTACGTCCGGCCATTAACGGAACCGAACACCCTTGATCGGGCGAATGTGCGTAATAAGCTCATCGATCACGACGAGCCCGCGCACCACCATGGCGCGCATTGTTTCCCGGCACTCGCCGGAAAAACCTGGCAATTCTACCACTAGAAGCCACCCAAAGCCACCACTATGCACTGTCTCGGTGCTCGTGGCGGACGCCGCAAAATTGCCACGATCGCCCGCATCCTTTATCCTCGTGGCTTTGTGCTGCCATCGAGCCCCTTGAACCATGAGTATCGTCCTGAAAACACCAGAAGAAATAGAAAAGATGCGGGTCGCCGGCCGCCTGGCCGCCGAGGTGCTTGATTATATTGCGCCGTTTGTAAAACCCGGCGTCACCACCGGCGAACTCGACCGTCTCTGTCATGAATACATGGTCAATGTTCAGGATTGCATCCCGGCACCGCTCAACTACGCGCCGTCGGGCTACAAACCCTATCCCAAGGCCACCTGCACGTCGGTCAACCACCAGGTCTGTCACGGCGTCCCCGGCGACAAGCAGCTGAAGAACGGCGACATCGTCAATATCGATATCACGACGATCAAGAACGGCTACCACGGCGATACCAGCCGCATGTTCATCGCCGGCGAAGCCTCGATCCAGGCCAAACGGCTGTGCGAAATCACCTTCGAATGCCTGTGGCTCGGCATCTGCCAGGTACGTCCCGGCGCCCGCCTCGGCGACATCGGCCATGCCGTCCAGCAATACGCCGAGAAGAATGGATACTCGGTCGTCCGTGAATTTTGCGGCCACGGCATCGGCGCACGCTTCCACGAGGAGCCGCAAGTCGTTCATTACGGCAAGCCCGGAACCGGTGTCGAACTCAAGGAAAACATGATTTTCACGATCGAGCCGATGATCAACGCCGGCAAGGCCGCCATCCGCGAACTCGCCGACGGCTGGACGATCGTGACCAAGGACCACAGCCTGTCGGCGCAATGGGAACACACGATTCTGGTGACGGCGACAGGTTTCGAGATTCTCACACTCTCCGAGGGCGCTCGCCCCAAACCGGACTGGATCAAGTGTCCCGCATAAGCTCCCAGCAAGCGGCCCGCAACGCGCTGATCGCGCGCTACAAGCCGAGAATTCAAGCCGAACAGGCCAACATTTGCCAGCGCTTTCTTGAGGACCGAGACCCGCCGGGCATGCTGCACGCGCGCTGTCAACTGGTCGATGACGTCCTGCACGAGATTTGGCAGGAGCTTTGTCCCCACCCCTCCCTGGCTCTGGTTGCTGTCGGCGGTTATGGCCGCGGGCTGTTGTGGCCCTACTCCGACATCGACCTGCTGTTCCTGTTGCCGAAACGCCCGGACCCCAAACTCGCCGAGACGCTTGAGCAGTTCATCGGCCTGCTATGGGACATCGGCCTGGAAATCGGTCACAGTGTGCGCACGCCGGAAGAATGCCTGGCTGAAGCCGCCGGCGATCTGACCATCGAAACGGCGCTGGTCGAAGCGCGTCTGCTTGCCGGCAGCGAAGCCTTGTTCGCCGAACTCTCGGCTGCCTTCCGCAAGCAACTCGACCCGCAGACCTTTTTCCATTCCAAGCGAACCGAGCAAACCGAACGCTACCTCCGCTACCAGGAATCGCCCTACAGCCTCGAACCGAATTGCAAGGAGAGCCCCGGCGGCCTGCGCGACCTGCAGTCGATCCTCTGGATCGCCCAGGCGGCCGGATTCGGCAACACCTGGAAAGACCTGCAACTGCACGGATTCATCACGCAACAGGAGGCGCATGGACTGCAGCGGCGCGAACTGTTCCTGCAGCGCCTGCGCATTCAACTGCATATCCATGTGCGGCGACGCGAAGACCGGCTGCTGTTCGACCACCAGCGTGCCATCGCCGAGAAAATGGGCTTCGCTGACACGACTTCGCTGCTCGCCAGCGAACAGCTGATGCAGGAGTACTACCGGACTGCCAAGGCGATCACGCAACTCAACACCATCCTGCTGCAGAACATCGGTACAGCGATCTTCCCGATGCGCCCCCACCCGCCGGTGCCGATCAACAAGCGCTTCCAGGCAGTCAATCAGCTGCTCGACGTGACCAACGAGGACGTTTTCAACCAGAAGCCAGGCGCCATCCTCGAAGCCTTCCTGATCATGCAGCAGCATTCCGAGCTGCGCGGCATGACCGCCCGGACCATCCGCGCCCTGTGGCGGGCGCGTACCCTGGTCGACCATGCCTTCCGCGACTCGCCGGAAAACAAGGCCTGTTTCATCTCCCTGTTCCAGCAGGAACGCGGCGTCCTGCACGAGTTGCGGCGCATGAACCAGTTCGAGATTCTCGGCCGCTACCTGCCCAACTTCGGCGACATCGTCGGCCGCATGCAGCACGACCTGTTCCATGCCTATACGGTCGATCAGCACACCATGCAGGTTCTGCGTAACCTGAGGCGCTTTCTCGAAACCGAATTCGCCCACGAATACCCCTTCTGCAGCCAGCTGATCAGCAATTTCGATCGTCCCTGGGTGCTCTACATCGCCGCCATTTTCCACGACATCGCCAAGGGCCGCGGCGGCAACCACTCTGAACTCGGTGCCGAGGATGCGCGGGTATTCTGCGAAAGCCACGGCCTCGATCCCGAGGACCGCGAACTCATCGTCTGGCTGGTGCGGCAGCATCTCGAAATGTCGAGTGTCGCCCAGAAAAAGGACCTTTCCGATCCCGACGTCATCGCTGCCTTCGCTGCGCTGGTGGGCGACGAAAGACACCTGATTGCGCTCTATCTGCTGACGGTCGCCGATATTCGCGGCACCAGCCCAAAGGTGTGGAACACCTGGAAGGGCCAGCTCCTCGAAGACTTGTTCCGGCAGACGCAGCGGGTACTGAACTCCGACGGCGCGACACCGCCGAAGCAGGGCCTGATTCAGGAAAAGCAGCACGAAGCCGAACGGCTGATGCGCTTTCTGGCGATGCCGGACGGCGCGCACGAAATCCTCTGGAAGCAGCTCGACACGGTCTATTTCCAACGTCATTCCGCCGAGGAAATCGCCTGGCATGCGCGCATGCTGCACTATCGCGTCGCCAGTGAAGAGCCGGTGGTCAAGGCGCGGATATGTCGGCATGGCGCTGGCATCGAGGTGCTCGCCTACACGCGCGACATCAAGGACCTGTTCGTGCGCATGGTCGGTTTTTTCAGCCGCGCCGGCTTCAACATCATGGACGCGAAGATCCATACCACCCGCCACGGCTACGCGCTCGACAGCTTCATCGTCCTCGACGTCAGCGGCCGCGACGACGATCGCGACCTGATCCAGTACATCGAACACGAACTGCGCGACCGCCTTAACCGCGAGACGGCACCGGACACCCCTGCCAACGTCCGCCTGTCGCGGCAGGTCAAGCACTTCCCGATCCAGCCGACCGTTTCGATCTATCCCGACGACAAGGGCACGAACTTCGTCATGTCAGTGTCGGCAGCCGACCGCCCCGGCCTCTTGTTCACCGTGGCGACAACGCTGACCGAACACGGTGCCAATCTGCAAACGGCGAAAATTGCCACCCTCGGTGAACGTGTCGAGGACACGTTCCTGATCAGCGGCGGCGACTTGACCGACAGTGCCAGCCGGATCCGACTGGAAGGCAAACTGCTCGAACGACTGAAAAGCTGATGCGAGTAGCATTGCCCGGTGTCCGCGGCCGCGGTTTTACGAGCGCCGCCTGGAAATTCTTGCGCCGGTAGAGAAAGCCCCATTTACCGCGAGTATTCTGGGCGGCGCGGCCGAACAATACCGTCGCGGACGGGTCCGCCGTATAGGTCGAGTCCGTCCAGTTGCCGCGCAGATAATCGATCGACACGGGCGTACCGGCGGTGCAGCCGTCCGATGATGATGCCATATCGAGGCAGACGGTCGCTTTGCCGGCGGCACTTGGCTGGCCAAGCGTGATCGAACCGAAGCCGTTCGCCAGGGCGCCAACGGCGCTGACCGTCGTGCCCGTCGTCCCGGACAGCGCGATATTCGCTGTGGCATAGGTCGTGCAACTATCGGCAAGATTCGTCTGCCCATACGAGCCTGTCCAGTATTGCGCCTCGCTACGCACGACATAAGGCGCCCATTCCGACCCCCGGCCGGAAACCAGGCGCAAGCGTCCGGAGCGAACCGGCGTCGCGCTCGATTTACTGTCTCCGCTTGCCAATGCGACGCCGCCGTTGCACGGCACCCAGATCGACCCTCAGTTTGTCCAACTGGCGCCGGGGCCAGACCCGAGAGAAATAGCCGTGCCCAGACAAACAAGATACCCAGTTTGCGGGAAACAAAAATCGACATGGAGTCGATAGGATTCAGCGGCAGGCACGCCCCCTGCCGCGCAGCGTTATAAACAAGCGTTCATCTCAACACGGCATTATCTTGCCGGCATGTTGTCGAGGAAAGATGTTTCACCTCTTCTAACAGGCCGTATCTGACTTATGCCTGCGCGTCAGGGAACAACACGTCGCTGAATCCGAACTGTCGAAAGTCCCGAATTCGCATTGGATAAAGCATGCCATCGAGATGATCGCACTCGTGCTGCACGACGCGGGCATGGAAGCCTTCGACCGTGCGTTCAAGCGGATTTCCCTGCGGATCGAATCCGGTATAGCGCAGACGCGTCCAACGCGGCACCTTGCCACGCAGGCCAGGCACCGACAGACACCCTTCCCAATCGTCCTCGGTCGCATCGGAGAGCGGTGTCAGAATCGGGTTGACGAGCACGGTAAAGGGTACGGCGTCCGCATCCGGATAGCGCGGATTGTGCTCGAAACCGAAGATCACCACCCGCAGATCGACGCCGATCTGCGGTGCCGCCAGACCAACGCCATCGTACTCGCGCATGGTCTCCATCATCTCCTCGATCAGCGCCAGCAACTCGGGCGTATTGAACTCGGTGACCTCGCGTGCCCGTTGCAGCAGGCGGGAATCCCCCATCCGGAGCACGGGCCTGCTAGGCACAGCCGCACCCGCTACGCATGACGAGTTCGCCGATGATCGAGCGGACGTGGCTCATCGACTCCTGCAGCACGCTCTCGATCGCCTCGAACTTGATCCCGTGACGACTGTCGGCGCGACCGGCCGCGTAATTGACGACCAGGTTGATCGCCGCATAGGGCACGCCCAATTCACGCGCAAGCGCCGCTTCCGGCATCCCGGTCATGCCGACGACATCGGCGCCGTCGCGCTCGTAACGGTCGATCTCGGCCGCCGTTTCGAGCCGCGGCCCTTGCGTCGCCGCGTAGACGGAGGAATCGCTGACCGGCACGCCGGCACTGGCGGCGGCATCCATCAGTTGCCGGCGCAAATCGGCGTCATAGGGCTCGGTGAAATCGATATGCGTGACCTTGCCATCCGGCCCTTCATGAAAGGTCGATTTCCGGCCCCAGGTGTAATCGATGATCTGGTGAGGAATCACGACATCGCCGGGCTTGAGGTCGGGACGGATACTGCCGACCGAAGCTACCGAAACGATGCGCTGCGCGCCGAGCTTCTGCAGCGCCCAGAGATTGGCGCGGTAATTCACCTCATGCGGCGGAATCGTATGTCCGTAACCGTGCCGGGCGAGAAAGGCCACCGGTTCGCCGCAGATCCGCCCAAGCGTGACCGGACCGGAGGGATCGCCATAAGGCGTGCGCACGACCTCGCGGTGCGAGATGTCGAGGTTCGCGAGTTGCGAGAGGCCGCTGCCTCCGATCACGGCGAGCATTTCATGCTCCTTTCATCGCATAGATGGCCGGCAGATTGCGGAAATGTCCGCTGACGTCCATGCCATAGCCGAAAACGAAACGATCCGGCACCGTCAGTGCGACGAAATCGGCCCGGATCGGCTTTGTCTTGCCGTTCAACTTTTCTGTCGCCACGGCCGTATAGCACTGCCGCGCGCCCAGTTCCGACAGGCGATCGACGATGGCCGCCAGCGTCAGCCCTTCGTCGAGGATATCGTCGAGCACGATCACCGTCCGGCCTTCGACCGGCGTCCGCGGCGCTGCACGCCAGGACAAGGCGCCCCCGGAGGTTTCCTGACCGTAGCGCGTGACGTGCAGGTAATCGAACTCGAGCGGGAAATCGAGTTGGGTCATCAGGTGCCCGGCAAAGGGCACACCGCCGCTCATCACGCACAGCACGAGCGGATTGGTGTCGGCCAACTGTTGCGTGATCTCGGCGGCAACGCGCGAGACCGCCACTTTGACGGTCTCGGCGGAGTGGATCAGATCGGCCGCGGCGAGAATCGCCTTGGCATTTTCAATGTCGGTCATGCATTTTCCAGGGTATTGAGGTACTGCGAAAATGCGGCGCCCACTTCGGGATGACGGCGACCGAAATCAACGGTCGCTTCCAGATAACCGAGTTTGGAGCCGCAATCAAAACGTTTGCCGAGATAGCGATAGGCCAGCACCTGCTCTTCCGCCATCAACGAAGCAATGCCGTCGGTCAGCTGGATTTCGCCGCCCGATCCCGGCGCCACCGTTTCCAGGTGATGGAAGATCCTCGGCGTCAGGATGTAACGCCCGACCACCGCCAGATTCGATGGTGCCACCTCGGGCTTGGGCTTCTCGACGATCGCCTCGATCCGTTCGAGCCGGTCGCCGACCGGCGCCGACTTGACGATACCATAACTGGCGGTATCGGCCGGCGGCACGTCGAGGGCACCGAGAATCGAGCAGCGGTAATAGTCGAATTTGTCCGTCATCTGCTTCATCACCGGCACTTCGTGATCGAGCAAATCGTCCGCCAGCAGCACGGCGAACGGCTCGTCGCCGACCACCGGTTTGGCGCACAGCACGGCGTGCCCCAAGCCCAGCGCTTCGGGCTGGCGCAGATAGATGCAGTTGATGTTCTTCGGCAGCATGTTGCGGACGAACTCGAGCATTTCCGTCTTGTTCTTGGCGGCGAGTTCGGTCTCAAGCTCATAGGCCTTGTCGAAATGGTCTTCGATCGCCCGCTTGGTGCGGCCGGTGACGAAGATCATGTCGGTGATGCCGGCAGCGACCGCCTCCTCGACGGCGTACTGGATCAGCGGCTTATCGACGATCGGCATCATTTCCTTCGGGCTGGCCTTGGTCGCCGGCAAGAAGCGCGTACCGAGTCCGGCGACCGGAAAGACCGCCTTGGTAACCTTTTTCATGATGTTATCCTCATTATGACCCTATCAAAACGCGTAATTGTGCCTCATCGATCACCGCGACTCCAAGTGTCTGCGCCTTGTCGAGCTTGGATCCCGCCTCGGCGCCGGCGACCACGTAATCGGTTTTCTTCGACACCGATCCGCTGACGCGTCCGCCGGCCGCCTCGATCAGCGCCTTGGCCTCGTCGCGCGTCAGCGAGGGCAACGTACCCGTCAGCACCAGCGTCTTCCCCGCCAATACGCCCGGTTCAGCGGCACGCCCTTCTTCCTGTGGCCAGACGATGCCGAGACTGCACAAATCCTCGATGATCCGGTGATTATGCGGCTCGGCAAAGAATCCGCGCAGCGACGCCGCCACCACCGGCCCGACATCGTTCACCTGCAGCAAAGCCTCCTCATCGGCGCCGAGCAAAGCCTCGAGCACGCCGAAATGACGAGCGAGATCCTTGGCCGTGGTTTCGCCGACGTTGCGGATACCCAGCGAAAAAATGAAACGGGCAAGCGTCGTCTGCTTGCTCTTGTCGATCGCTGCGAGCAGATTCGACGCCGATTTTTCGCCCATCCGGTCGAGACCGGCGAGCGTCGCGAGATCGAGCCGATAAAGATCTGCCGGCGTATGCACGAGACCGGCATCGACCAGCTGTTCCACGATTTTCTCGCCCAGGCCTTCGATATCCATCGCCCGCCGCGAGGCAAAATGGATTAGCGCCTGCTTGCGCTGCGCGGCACAATACAACCCGGCACTGCAACGCGCCACCGCCTCGTCGTCCCCGCGCACAACTGCGGAGCCGCATACCGGACATGCGCCCGGCATGATGAATTCCGGCGTCATGATGGGTCGATGTTCGGGCAGCACCCGCACCACTTCGGGAATCACGTCGCCGGCACGGCGGACGACGACGGTATCGCCGACGCGCACGTCCTTGCGGCGGATTTCGTCTTCGTTATGCAGCGTCGCGTTGGTCACCGTGACGCCGCCGACGAAGACCGGCTTGAGCCGGGCCACCGGCGTCAGCGCCCCGGTACGGCCGACCTGGATGTCGATCCCGAGCACCTCGGTCGCCGCCTCTTCGGCCGGATACTTGTGCGCCACGGCCCAGCGCGGTTCGCGCGAGACGAAGCCAAGCTCGGCCTGAAGTGCCAACGAATTGACCTTATAGACGACGCCGTCGATGTCGAAGGGCAATTCACCGCGTTTCTCACCGATACGCCGGTGGAAATCGGCGAGCGCCTGCGGGCCGCGCAACACTGCGCGCTGTTCGCAGACCGGCAGGCCGAAGGCCGCCAGCGCGTCAAGCATTTCCGCCTGCGTGGCAGGACGTTCCCAATCACGCACCTCGCCGAGGCCATAAGCGAAAAACGCCAGCGGCCGGCTTGCGGCAATCCGCGAATCGAGCTGCCGGATGCTGCCGGCGGCCCCGTTGCGCGGGTTGACCAGCGTCTTTTCGCCGCGCTGACGCGCCTGCTCGTTGTAACGCTCGAAGTCGGCGCGTCGCATGTAGATCTCGCCGCGCACTTCCAGCACGGCCGGCGGCAGCTCGGAACGCAAGCGCAAGGGGATCCGGGCAACGGTCCGCACGTTTTCGGTCACATCCTCGCCGGATTCGCCGTCGCCGCGTGTTGCTGCCTGGACGAGCATGCCGGCCTCATAGCGCAGATTGATCGCCAATCCATCGAACTTCAATTCAGCGACGTATTCGATCGGCGGCGCCGATTCGTCCCGGCCAAGCTCGCGACGCACCCGCGCATCGAACGCGAAGGCGCCGCTGTCACCGTCGTCGGTCTCGGTACGAATCGACAGCATCGGTACGGCATGGCGCACCGGCTGGAACATGTCCAGCACCTTGCCGCCGACCCGCTGCGTCGGCGAGTCGGGCGTCAGCAGTTCCGGATGCGCAGCCTCGATCGCCTGCAGCTCGCGAAACAGGCGGTCGTATTCGGCATCGCTGATACTCGGGGCGTCGAGGACGTAGTACTGGTAATCGTGGTTTTCAATATCCGCCCGCAAGACGCGGGCGCGCTCGGCGGCCTCCATGCGTCGGCCTCAGGAAAACAGCCGCTGGGCGAAAGCGCCGCCGGCAGGCAGCTTGCGCGTCGCCATCGTCGTCTGGTACTGCGCGATCTGGCGCCGGATCGGTTCGAGCGCACCGTCGGAGAGCGGACGCCGGTTGTCATCGACAAGCGCACCCTTGAGCACGTCGGCAAAGCGTTTGGCCAGATCGACCATCTGCGCGAAGATGCGATCGCCGTGAGCGACGGTCGGCACATCGAGCAGGAAGGTCAGCCCGTGCGTCGTCATCGTCTTCATCGCTTCCCCGACAAACCCCGCGGCCTCGTGATTGAGCAGGACGTAGAGGACGTTGCCATCGTCGTCGACGCGGACAAAGCGGCCATTCTCGATCACCATTCCGGCCGATTCGGCCAAGGCCCGGATTTTCGTTCCCGGCAAGGGCGTGGCAACGCTGACCACGTTGATGCCGATCTGAATATCGACGCCGGCACAGAAGGCGTCGAGCGCCGCGGCCTTCTCGAGCGCGCTCTGCCGTTGCGGCATATCGACGATGGCCATCAGCGCATGCGCAAGATCATGCATGGCGACATGGAAGACCGTCAGCTCGGCATCCGACACCGGTCCGCGACGATCGACGAGTTGCAGGCCAATGCGCAGGCTGCGGTACGGGGTATCGCTGCCGGCCTCGATCGCCTCCCATTCGCGCGTCGTCTCGTTAAAACCGAACCAGAGCACGCGTTTGCGCACATGGGCAAGCGCCTCCTTGACGGCACCGAGGATTTGCGCCGCCGGCGCCGGTTCGATCGCTTCAAGCGCGGCGATGTAATCGACCTCCGCCGACAACAGGTGCTGCGGTTCGGCCACTTCACGGAATTCGTCGCTGGTAGCAGGAGCTGCCGGCGCCACCTCGACAGGCTCGACCCGACTGGGCGCAGCCTTCGGCGCTGACATCGGCGAAGCGGTAACCGGCGGACGCGGCGCTGTCACCGGCCTGGGCGGCACCGCTGCTTGTGCTGACGCTTGGACAGGCGGTGCTGGCCGGGTCGGCACAACCGGCTCGGGGGTGAAAGCAGGCACGGAAGCGGGTGTGGCGTCGGGCGCCAAAACGGGCGCCGGGGGCGCCATGACATCGTCCTCGACGCGCAACACCGGTTCGATCCGTTCACCGCTGACGGCGTCGACACGCAGGACCGGCTCGATGCGTTGCGGCACCGGCTCGGCCGGCATCCGCCGCTCGATCATCGGCGTCTCGGCTACCGGCGCGGGGATATCCTCATCCTCCGTCCTCATCGCCGGCTCGTCGTCCGGCAGCGCTTCTTCCGGTTCGACACGCATCGCCGGCGCCTCGTCGTCCGTCGAGGTCACCAGCACGTCTTCCTCCGCTGGCTCCAGCAGGCGCTGCGCCAAGGTGCGGTGGCGGTATTCAATCCAGGCGTTGTAGGCCACCACGCCCGATACGGCGACGGCCCCGAGGCCGATCAGACCTATCTGCAGTTCGGTCATAGTTCTCCGCTATAGGATTTGCTCGCGCATGCGCAAGGCCTCTTCCATATCGACTTCGACAATGCGCGACACCCCGGATTCCTGCATCGTCACGCCGACCAACTGCTGCGCCATCTCCATGGCGATCTTGTTGTGGCTGATGAAGAGAAACTGGGTGTTCGTCGACATGCGCTGGACCATCGCGCAGAAGCGTTCAGTATTGGTATCGTCGAGCGGCGCATCGACCTCGTCAAGCAGGCAGAATGGCGCCGGATTGAGCCGGAACATGGCGAACACCAGCGCGATCGCGGTCAGCGCTTTTTCGCCGCCGGAAAGCAGGTGGATCGTCGAATTCTTCTTGCCTGGCGGCTGCGCCATGACCTGCACACCGGCATCGAGGATTTCCTCGCCGGTAATAATCAGGCGCGCTTCGCCGCCTCCGAACAGGATCGGGAACAGCTCGCCAAAATTCTTGTTCACCGTGTCGTAGGTTGCCTGCAGCAAATCGCGGGTTTCGCGATCGATGCGCCGGATGGCGTTTTCCAGCGTTTCCATCGCCTGCGTCAGGTCCTCCGATTGCGCGTCAAGGAAACCCTTGCGTTCGCGTGCCGATTCGAGTTCGTCGAGCGCCGCCAGATTGACCGGTCCCAGGGCCTCGATCGAGCGCTGCAAAGTGGTGATCGCCCCTTGCAGCGCGCTCGGACGGGCATTCGGCAGGTCAAGCGACAGGCTCGCCTCATCGGCCTGCGCTTCTTCCAACTGTGCCGCCATCTGCTCGACGTTCAGCGCCGCCGCCTGTTCCTTCAGACGGAAGTCGCCGATGCGTTCGCGCAGCGGTTCGAGACTCAGTTCGACCTTCATGCGCTGCTCTTCGAGCGTCCGCAGCGCGCCGGCCGCAGCTTCCTGCGCATCGCGCGCCGTGATCAGTGCCTGTTCGCACGCCACGCGCCGCTCCAACGCGGCCTGCAGTTGCGGCTCGAGATCCTCCGACTGCATGGCCTCGGCCGTTTCGGCGCAACGCACCAGCTCGTCGGCAATGCGGTCAATCTGCTTGAGCGCGAGATCGCGGTTGTTCTTGATTTCGCCGAGCTTCGTCCGGCATTCACGCTGCGAAAACTGCGCTTCGCGCCACTCGCGTTCAGCCGCATTGACGCGTTCGCGCTCGTCACGCAGCGTCCGCTCGGCCTGTTCGAAGCGGGCGGAAATCGCGTCGAGCCGCATCTGCAACTCGCGAATCGCCTCGCGCGCGCTCTCGACCGCCTCGTCCGCCATGAACAGGCGTTCGTTTTCGGCTTCTTCCTCGGCGGCCATGTCGGCGAAGCTGGCGTCGATCTGTTCCTGGCGCTCGCGGAAACGGTCGAGCGCCTGCGACAGCTTCAGCGTCTCGACCTGAATGGCATGCGCCTGTTCCTGCAGCACATCGAGTTCGCGCCGCGCCTCCTGCAGCGAATTCTGCGCGTCGGCGATCGTCGCCTCGATCTCGGCCAGACGCTCCTGCGCCTGTTCGACGCGCTCCTCGCGCTCGGCGATGATGCGGCCAAGCTCCTCGATTTCGCGCTGGCGTTCGAGCAGACCGTGTTCGGCAGCATCGGCGGCAAACAGCGTGACGCTTTGCCGCGTAATGACATCGCCATGAGGCGTGACGCAGCAGGCGTTGCCGGTCAGCGTCTCGCGCCGGTCGAGCGCGGCTTGCAGACTGGGGACGGCATGCACGTCGCCGAGCCAGTCGGCAAGAATCGCCGCCAGTCGGGCATCGTCGCAACGGATCTTGGCCATCAGGCTGTCGTGGCGATGCTTGGTTTCGCCCCCCCCGACCGGCAACAGCAGCGTCAGCTTGCTGCCCGGCCGATCCTTGTCCCAGGCCGGATCGACGTCGTCGGCGGACAGGGCGTTGAGCCGCTCGCGCAGGACCGCTTCGACCGCGTCTTCCCAGCCGGCATCGACATGCAAGGACTTCCACAGCGGTTCGTGTTTCTCCAGGTGATAGCGGCGCAGCCATTCGCCGACCTTGCCATCGCCCTGAACGCGCTTTTGCAGTTGTTCCAGCGCGATGCGTCGCGCATGTGCCTCGGCACGTTCCTTCTGCACCAGCTGCACATCGGCCATGACCTGCCGGCGCTGCTGATCGAGCCCCGGCAAGGCACGCTGCCGCGACATCAGGTCTTCCTGCGCCGTCGCGATCTTCTCGCGCAGTTCGGCCAGCAGCTCCTGCTTGAATTCGAACTCGGCATGATCCGGCACCGGCAATGCTTCGCGTTCCTGGTTCAGCCGGTCGCGCCGGCTCGCCAGGATCTGCAGCGAACGCTGTGCGTGGCCGCGATTCGTCAGCTCGACCTGCAGGCGCTGTTCGGCGCGCGCGATCTCGCCACGCTGCGTATTGACGGCTTCCTGCACTTCGGCATAGGCCTCCTCGACCAGCGGCAGGCGCTCCTGCTGTGCCGCGAGGCGCATTTCGCCCTGCTCGGCGCGCTCGTCGGCCAGTACCGAAAGCTCTTCCCAGCGCGTCTGATCGGCGTCGTATTTCTCGACGTCGGCTTCCCACTGCTGCTTGTCGGCCTGCAACTGCGTCAAGCGTGATTCGTACTCGCTCTGCGACTCGCGACGATGGCGGATTTCGGCCTCGAGCCGCGCCACTTCGGCACTGGCCTTGTAGTTTTCCGACTGGGCCGACTGCACGCCGTCAGTGGCGATGAAATGGTTCTCGCGCGCTTCTTCGAGCTTGGCTTCGGTCTCGCGCAGCGCCGCATTCTGCGCTTCGAGTTCGTTGACGGCACGCTCCACTTCGCGCGCCACGCGTTCGCGCTCGGTCTGCGCCTCGTTGCGCCGCAGCAGCCAGAGCAGCTGTTGCTTGCGCGTCAGCGATTCGTGGTATTCCCGGAACTGGCGCGCCACCGCCGCTTGCTCTTCGAGCCGCTCCATCTGCGAGCCGAGTTCGACCCGGATATCCTCGACCCGGGTCAGGTTCTCACGCGTGTCCGACAGCCGGTTCTCGGTTTCCTTGCGCCGCTCCTTGTACTTGGTCACGCCGGCGGCTTCTTCGAGGAAGACGCGCAGTTCGTCTGGACGCGCCTCAATGATCCGCGAAATCGTGCCCTGCCCGATGATCGCATAAGCACGCGGACCGAGGCCGGTGCCGAGGAACAGGTCGGTGATGTCCTTGCGGCGCACGTGCAGGTTGTTGATGTAGTACTCCGACTGGCCGCTACGCGTCAGCAGGCGCTTCACCGACAATTCGGAATATTGCGACCACTGCCCGGAGATGCGACCGAGCGAGTTGTCGAAGACGAGTTCGACCGAGGCGCGCGACACCGGCTTGCGGCCGCCCGAGCCGTTGAAAATGACGTCCTGCATCGACTCGCCGCGCAGTTCGGAGGCTTTCGACTCGCCCAGCACCCAGCGCACGGCATCCATGACGTTGGATTTGCCGCAACCATTGGGACCGACGACCCCCACCAGCTGACCGGGAAGCGCGATGGTGGTCGGATCGACGAAGGATTTGAAACCGGCGAGTTTTAGTTTTGTCAGGCGCATGTAAACCGGTGGCAGCCGGCCTGGCTGCGCAAATCGTGGCTCTGTTCTTGGTAGACTCGGCGCCGGCGATATCGCTCCGGCATCATTGACCGCCTATAATAGCATTTTGGCAGCCCAAATCGTTTCGAATCAGACCCCAGACATGACGACTCAACCCTCAAAAACACTGGAAACCTTTCCCAATCCGGCCCCGCACCGGGATTTTCACATCCACATGGAGATTCCGGAATTCACCTGCCTCTGCCCGAAGACGGGCCAACCCGATTTCGCCACGCTGATCCTCGACTACATTCCCGAGAAGACCTGCGTCGAACTGAAAGCACTGAAGCTGTACATCTGGTCGTTCCGTAACGAGGGCTGCTTCCACGAAGCAGTGACCAACCAGATTCTCGACGACCTCGTCAAGGCGCTCAAGCCCCGCTACATGCGCCTGACGGCGAAGTTCTTCGTGCGCGGCGGCATTTTCACCAACGTCGTCGCCGAACACCGGAAAAAGGGCTGGAAGCCCGAGCCCAAGGTCGAACTGACCGATTTCGAAACATCGTCGAACACGCGAGGTTAAACGATCATGAGCGAGACATCCTTCTCCTTCTCGGACGAACAACTGGACCGGCTCGAAGCCTTGCTGTCGTCGCCGACGCTTGAAAACGCCATGGGCCTCGACTCGGCGCAGGGCTATCTCTGCGCAGCCCTCGCCGGCCCGCAACCGATGGCGCCGGAGCGCTGGCTGGCCGATATCCTCGGCAGCGAAAACGCCCTGGAAATCCCGGAAGGCCTTGAGGCGGCCGGACTGCTGCGCCAGTTCGCCGACGCCATCGAAGCCGAGCTCGCCGAAGGCACGCCGCCGGTGCTGCTGCTCTATCCGGCCAGCGACGAGGAAGACGCTCCCAGCGACTATGTGCCTTGGTGCCAGGCCTATCTCGCCGGTGTCGACGCCGCCGAACAGGACTGGTTCGAATTTCTCGGCGAGGAAGACGCCGACGACAATGAAGAAATCCGCGAGGAAGTCGCCTACATCGACGAGTGCCTGTTCCCGCTCATGGTACTGACCGGCGAAGCCGAGGCAGCCGCCCGCGAACACGGCGAAGAATGGCCGGAAGGCGATGAACTCGAGCAGGTCATCAACGACTGCGAGGAAGACCTGCCGCAAGCCGTTGCCGACCTCTACTGCTTCTGGCGCGCCAAGCGCGGCGTCGGCACGATCCGCCGCGATGCGCCCAAGGTCGGCCGCAACGACGCCTGCCCCTGCGGCAGCGGCAAGAAATTCAAGCAGTGCTGCGGCGCCGAATAGTCAGGACGACAATCGGTTCTTCCATCGATCGAACGCCTCCGCAACGCGGGGGCGTTTTTTTTTGCTAGGACCAGAATCGGATGGTGTTGCGGCCGGCTTCCTTGGCCTGATACATCGCCCCGTCGGCCCGCTTGAGGATTTCCCCGGCGTCGATCTCGTGATTGACGAACAGGGTCACGCCGATGCTGGCCGAACAATGATGCACAACCGACAAGGGGTCGCCTTCGTCGCGCCGCAGGCTGATGCGGTAGGGCTGGGAGAGCGAGAGACGGATCTTCTCGGCAACCGCCAGGGCCTGCGCCCGAACCTGCTCGGGATCGTTCGGATCGAGTTCGCAGATCATCACGACGAATTCGTCACCACCGAAGCGCGCGACCGTATCCATTTCGCGTATGCACCGCCGCATGCGCGCCGCCACTTCGACGAGCAGGAGATCGCCGGCGTCATGGCCGTGGGTGTCGTTAAGCGGCTTGAAATTGTCGAGGTCGATGAACATCAGTGCGCAGTAGCGCCCGCTGCGCTTGCTCGCCAGCATGGCCTGGATCAGCCGGTCGTGAAGCAGACGACGGTTCGGCAGGCCGGTCAGCGCATCGTAAAAGGCCAACTGCCGGACATGCTCTTCCATGCGTTTCCACTCGGAAATATCGGTGTGGATGCCGATGATGCGGGCCGCCCGCCGCGCCTCGTCCCATTCGACCGTCTTGCCGACCGAACGGATCCAGATCCATTCACCGGTCACGGTCCGGCAGCGATATTCGATCGTGTGCGGCACACCGTCCAGGGCGCATTGCTCGAGTGCAGCGGTGAACGCCGCCCGGTCCTCCGGATGAACAAGCGCTGTCCACGACTTTAGCGTCGAGTCGAAGACATCGGGATCGTAGCCGATCAGACGGACATAATCGGCGCTGACATCGATCTTGCCGATCTTCAGGTCGATATCGAACCAGCCCTGATTCGATGCGCTGAGCGCCAGGCGCAGTCGCTCCTCGCTCTCGCTCAGGGCTTTCTCGACCCGCCGGCGATCGGTGATGTCATGAACGATCGACAAAAGCAACGGCATCCTACTGGTTTCGATCGGCGTCACATAGGATTCGACGTCGCGGATCTCGCCCGACGCGAGACGGTGCTGGAACAGGAAGACCGTCCGCTCGCCCTTGATCGCCCGGCGGCGCTCCAGCGCCACCTGTTCCGGCGACAGAATGTTGATGTCGCCGATCGCCATTTTCAGCAACTGGTCGCGCGCGTAGCCGTAATAACGCACGGCCTCGCCATTGGCGTCGATGATCTCGCCCGTCACCGGGTTGATCAGCAGCATGACCGAAGAATTCTTCTCGAAGAACAGCCGGAAATTCTCCTCGCTCCGGCGCAGCGCCTCTTCGGCCTGCTTGCGTTCGGTGATGTCACGTGAAATACCGAAAACGCCGATGATCTGGCCGTCGCTGTCGCGCAGCGGGCCCTTGGTCGCCAGGAAGATGCGATCGCCGTCGGCCGTCGTCATGTTCTCTTCGTAGGTCGCGACGTGCCCGCCATTCATGGCAACAAGATCATTTTTCCGCACGATTTCGGCCTGCTCGGCCGGGAAAATGAAAGTGTCGTCACGGCCGACGATCTGCTCGGCTTCCTTTCTGACCAGGCGACAGACCTCGCGACTGATCATCAGGTAACGCCCGTCTCGATCCTTGGCGAAAATGGCATCGGAAGAACTGTCGACAATGGCTTCGAGCAGCCCGGCTGTGCGTTCCTTCTCCCGACGCGCCGCCTGTTCAAGTTCGGCATAGCCCATCGCCTCATTGATCAAACCCCGGACAAGCACGTACAGCAGCAAGGCGGTTACAGCGACGAACAACCATCCCTTGAGCGTGCTGACCAGCGTCATCAGCTCTCGGTCTTCGAACATGAAGCCGACGGCGGCATCCGAAAACAGAATCCACAGGCTCGAAAACACCGCATAGATCAGGACGACGCGCAACGCGCCGCCACTCACCCTGATCTTCTGCTTTCGACTGTCCGACCTCATCCGGCGGCCTCCGATGCCAGCGATATCCGACGGCAGACCCTCGCTCCGGCCCGTACCACGGCGCTTGTTACGATAACGGCATGACTCACCCTCAGATTACACTGTTTTTACCGATTGGCGAAAATATCGTCGTCTAATGACAGTGACGTACGCCCACCGGCTGGCCGAATTGCACAAAAGTGCTATAGTACTGGTCGCATCCGCATTGCCCTTGTCGTCTGAATGCCGTCCTTCGGCAGATGCCTCAAGGTTCTGTAAACAAGGCAAACCCATCGAAAGGTGGGGACGCAAAATCTCCGGCCTAAAGGGCGTCCGACGTCCCACGGTAGCGGGATCGCCAGGAAACCCAGCATGATGTACTCGACGACGACCAGCCGTCGCATTATCAAGGCCAAGGTCAAGAAAAGCCGCACCTCCCAGCGTAACGTCCGCACGACGCCGCATGCCGCGCCCGTGAGAACGGAAGCACCGGCCTTGCCGCGCTTCAGCCGGACCGACACGCCGTCACCCAAAGCCTCGCAGCGCCCTTGGTATCTGAGCTGGAAACTGCTCGTGCCGATCGTGCTCTGCTCGTCCGCGGCCATCGCCTATGCGTTTGTCGCGTCGTCCGAGGACGAGACGGAGCCGTCGATGGCGCAGGAACAAGCGCCGCAACGGGAGTGGCGCAATGTCAGGACGGAAACGCCCGGTCAGGCCCGGCCAATGGGCTACAGCGGCCACCCGGGGCAGTGGTCGGCAAGCCATGCTAACGGGATAACGGGCGCACGTCCTGCCGCCATCCAGGGCTCACCGGAGCTCGGCCTGACGGCGAGCCCCGCCCGCAAGCAGAATACCGTTGCCACCGTTGCCACCGTTGCCAGTGTCGCCAGCGATGTCGATACGATCGAAGCGTCGTTTGGCGAAAACCGCAGGGTGACGCTGCCCGAGAATGTCTCGGGTCGCTGCAAACTCACGCAACCGGGCCTCCGGGACCTGAGTACCTGCCTGGCGCAAAACGGGGCCCGCGCCGACTGACCCGGCCGGCCCCATGATCCGCCGCTAGGCGGACACTTCGATGCGCGCTGCGCCGGCGACCATCTCGCCGATCACCGCCGCGCGCGCAAAGCCCTGCGCCCGGAACGTCGCGAGGACTTCGGCTTCGAGTTCCGGCGCACAGGCGACCAGCAGGCCGCCACTCGTTTGCGGGTCGGTCAGCAGCGCCCGCTCGACGTCGCCGAGACCGGCGCCGAGTACGATGCTATCGCCATAACTCGTCCAGTTGCGACCGGAAGCGCCGGTGACGCAGCCGTCGGCAATGTACGCCGGCACGTTGGGCAGGATCGGCAGCGCCCGGTAATCGACGCGCGCGGTCAGGTTCGAGCCCTTGCAGATTTCAAGCAGATGCCCGAGCAGACCGAAGCCGGTGACGTCGGTCAGCGCATTGACACCGGCCAGCCCGCCGAGCGCCGTTCCCGGCGTGTTGAGCTGCGTCGTGCTGGCGATCATCGTCGCGTAATCCGCGTCCGCCAGACGCGACTTCTTGAAGGCAGCGCTGTAGATGCCGACACCGAGACCCTTGCCGAGAATCAGCTTGTCGCCGGCCTTGGCGCCGCTGTTGCGTTTGAGTTGCGCCGGATCGACGAGGCCGATGGCGACGAGGCCGTAGATCGGCTCAATCGAGTCGATCGTGTGCCCGCCGGCGATCGGAATACCGGCAGCGGCGCAGACCGACTCACCGCCCTCGAGGATGCGCCGGATCGTGTCCATCGGCAGCGTGCTGACCGGCATGCCGACGAGGCCGAGCGCGAAGAGCGGCGTACCGCCCATGGCGTAGACGTCGGAAATCGCGTTGGTCGCGGCGATGCGGCCGAAATCGAAGGGATCGTCGACGATCGGCATGAAGAAATCGGTCGTCGCGACGATCGCCTGACGCTCGTTGATCTGGTAGACCGCCGCGTCATCGGCTGTTTCGATGCCAACCAGCAATTGCGGCGGCACCACCGACTTGGCCGTCTTGGCGAGAATCTGTTCGAGCACGCCCGGCGCGATCTTGCAACCGCAGCCGCCACCGTGCGAGAGCGAGGTCAGGCGGATCGGCGCTTCTGTTTTTTCAGCGTTCGTTTCAGTCACCATTGCTGCCTCAGATCACGTCGAAACCGGCGCCTTCGATGGCGTCGCGAAACTGCGCCATCCCGGCTTGCGCCGGATCGAAGACGATGCTGGCCTGCGCCTTTTCGAGCGAGACCTCGACCGCACTGACGCCCGGCAATGCCTGCAGCACGCCCGTGACATTCTTGACGCAGCCCTGGCAGCTCATGCCACCAACGCCGATCGTTGCTTGTTCCGTTGCCATGTCAAAACTCCTTCAGGAAGTTGAATCCGGGTGCCAGCGCTTGAGCAGGAGCGAATTCGAAACGACCGAGACCGAACTCATCGCCATCGCCGCGCCGGCCACCACCGGGTTGAGCATCCCGGCCGCCGCCAGCGGGATGCCGAGAATGTTGTAGATGAAGGCAAAGAAGAGATTTTGCCGGATTTTGCCGAGCGTCGCACGCGAGAGGCGGATGGCGTCGCCGACGCCGTGCAGGTCGCTGCGCACCAGCGTGATGTCGGCGACCTCGATCGCCGCATCCGACCCGGCGCCCATGGCAAAACTGACGTCCGCCGCCGCCAGCGCCGGCGCGTCGTTGATGCCGTCGCCGACCATGGCGACGAGGCGGCCGCCGGTCTTGAGCGCGTCGACCGCCGCCGACTTGTCGGCCGGCGAGATACCAGCACGGAAATCGTCGATACCGACCTGCGCCGCAATCGCCGCCGCCGTCCGCACGTTGTCGCCGGTCAGCATGACGACATGGACGCCGAGCGCCTTGAGCCGCGCCACCGCGTCGCGCGAGGTCTCGCGCACCGGATCGGCGATCGCCAGCAGCGCCAGCGCCATTGTGCCCTCGGCGAGGACGACGACAGTCTTGCCCTCCCCCTGGAGCGCGTCGATCTGCGCCGCCGGCAAGGCGATGCCGTCGAACCAGTCGGGCGCGCCAAGCCGCAGGCGCCGCCCGTCGATCGTCGCCTCGACGCCGCGACCCGGCACCGCGATGAATTCGCTTACCGCAGGCAAGGCGACGCTCTCCGCCGACGCGCACTGCAGCACGGCCTTGGCAAGCGGATGCTCCGACCCCTGCTCGAGCCCGGCGGCGAAGCGCAGCGCCTCCGGCCGATCCAGCGTCAGCGGCACGACGTCGGTGACAACCGGCTCGCCGCGCGTCAGCGTTCCGGTCTTGTCGACCGCGAGCACGCGGACTTTCTCGGCGAGTTCAAGCGCGGCGGCGTTCTTGACGAGGATGCCCGAGCGCGCGCCCTGGCCGGTGCCCACCATGATCGCCGTCGGTGTCGCGAGGCCAAGCGCGCAGGGACAGGCGATGACCAGCACGGCAACGGCATTGACGAGGGCGACGCTGAAGACGCCGCCCTGGCTCCACCAGAACGCGAAGGTCAGCGCCGCGATGGCGCAGACGACCGGCACGAAGATCGCCGAAATGCGGTCGGCCAAGCGTTGCACCGGCGCCTTCGACCCCTGCGCCTCGGCGACCAGCCGAATGATGCCGGCCAGCAAGGTATGTTCGCCGACGCCGGTAGCGCGGCAGCGCAGCATGCCTTCGCCGTTGGCCGTCGCGGCGAAGACGCGATCGCCGGCGCCCTTGGCCACCGGCATGCTCTCGCCGGTCAGCATCGCCTCGTTGACACTCGACGCGCCTTCGATGACCTCGCCATCGACCGGCAGGCTCTCGCCGGGACGAACGATGAAAATGTCGCCGGGAATCAGCAGCGCCGCATCGAGTTCGACCAGTTGCCCGTTGCGCTCGACCCGCGCCGTGCGCGGCTGCAGGCGCACCAGCGACTCGATCGCCGCCGTCGTGCGCGCCTTGGCGCGGGCCTCGAGCAGCTTGCCGAGCAGCACCAGGGTGATCACCGCCGCCGACGCCTCGAAATACACCGGCATGGCGTGATGGCCGATCAGCGTGACGATCAGGCTGAAGAAATAGGCGGCGCTGGTACCGAGCGCAACGAGCACGTCCATGTTGGCGCCGCCGCCGCGCAAGGCCTTCCAGCCGCCGTCGTAGAAACGCCAGCCGATCCAGAACTGCACCGGCGTCGCCAGCGCGAGCTGCAGCCAACGCGGCAGGAGATCCTGATGGCCGTGACCCGAGAGATCGAATCCGTTGAACATCGTCACCATCTGCGCCACCAGCGGCAAGGTCAGCGCGGCGGAAATCCAGAAACGCCGCAATTCCGCCTGATAGGCCGCAAGCTTGCGCGCCTTCTCTTCCTCGCGCGAACGGTCGTCGGCGACGCGCCCCTTGAAGCCGGCCTTCTCGATCGCCGCCAGGATCCTGGCGGTATCGACGACGCCCGGCACAATGCGCAGCCGGGCGCGTTCGGAGGCGAGATTGACCGCCGCCTCGACGCCAGGCAACCGGTTCAGCACTTTCTCGATGCGCGCCGCGCAGGCGGCGCAGGTCATGCCTTCGAGGCCGACTTCGAGCGTCTGCGGCGGCACGCTGAAGCCGGCTTTCTCGATCGCCGCCACCACCTGTGCCGGTGTCGTTCCATCCCCCGCCAGATCGACGCGTGCGCGTTCGGCCGCCAGGTTGACGCTGGCCTCGACACCGGGCAAGCGGTTCAGCACCTTCTCGATGCGCGCCGCGCAGGCGGCGCAGGTCATGCCGGCGATCGGTAAATCGATCCGGTTTGCCGCCGCGGCCGTGTTCTCATTCGTCATCGTCACATCCATTCACATTCATTCACATGCCGAGGCCGAGCGCATGGGCCCCGCCACGGACACCGATCAGCACCACCGCCAGCCCGACCGAGAACCGTACGACCGGCCGCGCCAGCATTTCGTTCAGGCGGGTCGCCAACAATCCTGCCAGCAGCAAGGCCGGCAGTGTGCCGAGCCCGAAGGCCAGCATCGTCGCCGCACCGCGCCAGGCCGAACCGGTGGTCAGCGCCGAGATCAGCGCGCTATAGACGAGGCCGCAGGGCAGCCAGCCCCAGAGCGCGCCGAGCGCCAGCGCCTGACCGAGCGTGCGCGCCGGCAGGAATCCCCGCGTCAGCGGCGCCACGCGCCGCCACAGATGCTGGCCGCCGCGCTCGATCCAGGCGAGACTGCGTGTCGCGCCCATCAGATAGAGACCGAGCAGGATCAGCATCAGGTTGGCGGCGATTGCCAGTCCGATGCGCAGCGGCCACTGCGCCGACAGCGCTGTGCCGGCCGCGTCGAGGCCGCCGCCGAGCACGCCGGCGAGCGCTCCGGCCGCCGCATAGCTGGCGATGCGACCGGCATTGTAGGCAAGATGCAGCACCGGCCGCACTGTGCCACCGAACGAGAGCGCGCCGACGATGCCGCCGCACATGCCGATGCAATGGCCACCGCCGAGCAGGCCGACCAGGAAAAGCGCGAGATAACCGGACTCAGGCATGAAACGCTGCAATGACGATCGGGAAAACCGGCAGTGTACTCCGGAAGCGCACGCGCGCGTCGGTCAGAAGAAGATGAGATGCAGGACGCCGCGCACCAGGATGCCGAAGGCCGCCCCCTTGATCGCCGGCACGGCGAAGGACGAGAAGCGCGGACCGGCCGAGACCAGCACCGCAAGCCCGACCGGATCGAGCGTGTTGATGGTGAAACCGGCGATACGGTTGAGGTCGAGCACGGTCAGCGTCCCGTCCTGCAGCATCGGCAAGGTGGTGCCCATCATCGCCGTGCCGCCGGCAAGATACTTGGTGACGATCGGCAGGACCGAGGCCGGCGCCACGCCGATCGCGCCAAACAATGGCCCGCACAGCGATTCCAGGAGGCCGATGGCGCCAACGGCCTTGAGCACGTTGACGAGCAGCACCGCCAACACCAGCACCGGCACGGCCTTCAGTACCAGCTGAAAGCCCTCTTCGCCGCCGGCGAGGATCATCTGGACGATGTTCTGGTTGCTGCGGCTGGCGTGGATTTCTTCCTCGGCCGGCAACTCGACGCTGTCGGCGAGATGCGCAGCGAAAAAGCGGTAGGTCAGCGCCGCCGAGACGAGTCCGCCGATCACCGAGGTCGCCATGACCACCGGCAGGTTGAGGCCGAAGGCCGACAACGGCAGCGTGGCGTTGGCCTGCGACATGCAGAGAATGGCGGCGAATCCGGCGGCGACCTTGCGGTCGGAAATCGCCGTGTCCTGGTCCATGATGCGGAAGGTCGACACGGGCGCGGCGAAGCTGACGAAGAGGATCTGGACGATGGCGAAGACGCCGAGCCCGGGAATGCCGAAGATCAGCAGCACCGGCGCGGCGAGGATGGCGACGCGGCGCAGCACGCCCTTCTGGTCGAGCACGCGCATGATCGCCATCATGAAGACCATGATCGGCATCAGGATGAAGAAGGCGAGTTCGAAGCCTTTTTGCCCGGAGGCGAAGAGAATCTTGAGGAATTCCTGCATGAAGCCTGTCTTTCGCGAAGTTGCGCCGGGCTCTAAGGCCATCGGCATGAGGCGCAAGAATGAGCCATTCGCGCCCGGCAGGCAAGCCTCGCTCCGGTACAATGGCGGCTTTTGCGCCTCGCCCCGATGCCGATGTCTTCACCCGAACCTGACGCTGCCCCGCCGCTCTCGGCGCTGGCGCTGACCACGCCGGTGGCGATGGGCTACATCCCGCTCGGCATTGTCTTCGGTTTTCTCTTCGTCCAGGCCGGCGGCGCCGGCTGGCTGGCCATCCTTACCAGCATCTTCGTCTATGCCGGCGCCTCGCAGTACATGATGATCCCGATGCTCGCCGCCGGCCTGCCGATCGGCACCATCGCGCTGGCGACGCTGGTCGTCAATCTGCGCCACGTCTTCTACGGCCTGTCGCTGCTCGACCGCTTTCCGGCGCGCGGTCCGCTGCGCGCGTACCTGATCTTCGCGCTGACCGACGAAACCTTCTCGCTGCTGACGACGCTGCCGGCCAGCACGCCGCCGCGCCGGCTGGCGCTCGTCGCCGCGCTCAACCACTTCTGGTGGGTGCTGGGCAGCAGCATCGGCGCGCTCGTCGGCGCCCAGGCACGCCTCACGCTCGCCGGCCTCGATTTCTGCCTCGCCGCGCTTTTCGCCGTGCTGACGGTCGAACAATGGCGCAGCAAACAGAGTCCGGCGCCGCTCTGGATCGCCCTCGGCGCCTATGCCATCGTCACCGTGCTGGCGCCCTCGCACGCGCTGCTGCTGGCGATTGCCCTGAGCGTGCTCGGCGGCGTCTTCTGGCAGTCGCGCGCCAACCCCGCCACGGAGGCCGCCGATGATTGACGAACGCACCGCCCTCGCGGTCATTGCTGCAATGACCGCCGTCACCTTCGCGCTGCGCGCGCTGCCCTTCGTCGCGACGCGCTGGCTGCAACGCCACGCCATCGTCCGCCGCCTCGGTCAGTTCCTGCCGCTGGCGATCATGACCTTGCTGGTCGTCCATGCGGCGGCCGGCGCTGCGCGCGAACACGCCGCCGGTCCCTGGTTCGAACTGGTCTCGATCGCCATCGTCGTCGTCCTGCAATGGACGCGCCGCAACGCGCTGCTCAGCATCGCCGTCGGCACCGCCGTCTACGTCGCGCTGCGCAATTTCGCCTGAGACCGCCGCTCAGCGCGGCGCCGACAGCGCCGCATCCCAGCGACTGAGGAAAAGCTCGCGCTTCATCTTGTCGAGATAGGTGAGCAGACCGGTGCTGATCACCACCGGTCGCAAGGCCGAGCCCATCTGGCGCCGCAGTTCGGCGACCGAGTGATCGCCGGCAGGCACATCCTCGCGCACCGAGAACAACCCGACCCGATTGATCATCGCCTGCCCGCGCTGCGACAGGAGATAGTCGATCCAGCGGCGCGCCGCTTGCGGATGCGGCGCCTGCCGGTTGATGAAGGCGATGCGGCTCAGCACCAGCGTGTAATCCCTGGGCAGCAGCAGGCCGATGTTCGGATCGACCGCCGCGCGGTTCATCGCGTAGGACAAAAGCACGTTGTAGCCTAGCGCGGCGCGACCGACCGACAGGTGTTCGAGCATCTCGGCCGTCGACGGTTCGAGGATCACCCCGGTGCGGCCGAACGCGCGGATCAGGTTCCAGAAGGCCACCGGATTGGCTTCCATGTCCTGCGTATGCAGCAGGTAGCCCAGGCCGGAACCGCGCGGATCGTAGGAAGCGACGCGCAGGCCGCGCTGCGGCGAACGTTCGAGAAAGCGGACGAGTTCGGCGTGGGTGCGCGGCACCGCGTCGGCCGCCAGGCGTTTCGTGTTGTAGGCGAAGACCACCGGCTCGAAAGTGACGCCGAAAGCTTCGCCCTTCCAGATCGCCCAGGCCGGCAAGGCCGCCGTCTCGGCCGACTGGTAAGGCGCGGCATAACCGTCGTTGACCAGCTTGAACTGGAGATTCATCGCCGAACTCCAGAGCACGTCGGCCTGCCGGGCGCTGCCAAATTCGCTGAGAAAACGTTCGTGCAGTTCGCCGGAATTGAGGTCGTGATACTCGACCCGGATATCCGGATGCAGCGCCTGGAAATCGGCGACCAGCGGTTCGACGACTTGCCGGTCGGTTGCCGCATACAGTACCATCGGCTCCGCCGCGACCGCGCCGGCGACCAGACACAGCGCCGCCAGCGCGCGCCGCAGCCAGTCGATCATCATGGGCGATTTCATTCCCTGCAGGCCGGTCGTCATGTCGTATTCTTTGCGTCGAAACCCCGAATCGCCGTCATTCTAGTCCAAGCTCCCGTCATTGCCGAAAAACCGGACATCCCATGCGCCTCCTGCTCGTTGAAGATCATGCCGAACTCGCCGTCTGGGTCGCCAAGTCGCTGCGCCAGTCGGGCTTCGTCGTCGACGTCATCGACCGCGGCGACCACGCCGCCACGGCCCTGCTCACGCAAGGCTATGACCTCGCCATCCTCGACCTGTCGCTGCCCGGCATGGACGGGCTAGAAATCCTGCAACGCATCCGTCATCAGGAACGCACCGCCCAGCTGCCGGTGCTGATCCTGACCGCGCGCGGTACCGCAGAAGACCGCGTCCGCGGCCTCAACCTCGGCGCCGACGACTACCTGCCGAAGCCCTTCGAACTCTCCGAACTCGAAGCCCGCGTCCGTGCCCTGCTGCGGCGCAGCCACCAACAGGCGCCAGTCGTCCGTCTCGGCCCGCTGGCGTTCGACACGACGACGCGGATGGTCGCCGTCAACGAGCGCCCGTTGGCGCTGACCAAGCGCGAACTCGCCGTGCTCGAGGCGCTGCTGGCGCGCAAGGGCAAGCCGGTGACGCGCGACGCGTTGTTCGAAAAGGTCTTCGGTTTCGACGACGACGCCCAGCCGGAAAGCATCGAACTCTACATCCATCGCCTGCGCAAGAAACTCGACGGCACCGGCGTCGCCGTCACAACGCTGCGCGGCCTCGGTTACCTCGTCTCGGAAGAAGGCGCCGGTGCGGCCTGAAACCACACCCGCCAGCCTGCGCCAGCGGCTGGCCTGGTGGATGATCCCGGCCTGGGCGGTGATCCTGACGGTCACCGCCGTCTGGTCGTACAAGAGCGCGATGAGCGCCGTCAACCACGCCTACGACCGGTCGCTCACCACCGCCATCAAGGCGATCGCCGAAAACACCCACGCCACCGAAGGGCGGGTCATCGCCGACATTCCCTATTCGGCGATGGACCTCTTCGACGACGAAGTCCAGGAACGCATCTTCTACGCCATCATCGGCGCCGACGGCAAGCTGCTGACCGGCTACGAGGACCTTGTGCCGCCGCCCCTGCTGCGCCTCTCCGGCGAACCGGCAACAACCGACTCGCGCTTCCGCGACCATGACGTGCGGCTGGCAGCGATGAAGAAGCGCCTCTTCGATCCGGAACTCGAAAACGGCGACACCGTCACCATCGTCTTCGCCGAAACGATCGAGGCACGCACGCACCTCGCGCTGCAACTCTTCTTCGGGGGGCTGCGCTGGCAGATCCTGCTGATCGTCTCCTGCGGCGTTCTCATCGTCTTCGCCCTCTCGCGGACGTTCCGGCCGCTGCTCGCCCTCTGCGAATCGATCCGCAAACGCGACGCCGAGGACCTCACGCCGGTGCCCGAAGGTGGCGTGCCGTCCGAAGTCCTGCCGCTAATCGCGGCGATCAACGTCCATATCGGCCGGCTCGGCCGCATGCTCGAAGCGCGTCGCCGTTTTCTCGCCGACGCCGCCCACCAGATCCGCACGCCGCTCGCCGTGCTCGGCGCCCAGGCCGAATACGGCGAACGCCAGGCTGATCCGGAGGAAATGCGCCAGACGCTGTCGAGCATGCGCAACAGCATCCAGAGCACCAAGCGCATGGCCAACCAGATGCTGACGCTGGCACGCGCAGAACAGGCCAACGGTCTGATCCAGGAACACAGCCGGATCGACCTCGTCGACCTGGTGCGCGAGGTGACCGGCGATTTCGCCCTGCTCGCCCTCGACCGCCAGATCGAACTCGCCTTCGAGAACGACACGCCGCGCATCGACTTCGACGGCAGCCCGGTGATGCTGCGCGAGATGGTCTCCAACCTCGTCGATAACGCCCTGCGCTACACGCCGGCCGGCGGCCACGTCACCGTCATGCTGCGAGGCGATGCCGAGGGCATCGGGTTGCGCGTCTGCGACGACGGTCCCGGCATCGCGCCGGCCGAACGCGAAGCGGTGTTCAAGCGCTTCTACCGCATCCTCGGCAGCGGCAACAGCGAAGGCAGCGGCCTCGGTCTCTCGATCGTGCGCGAAGTCTGCCTCGCCCACGGCGGCAGCATCCGCCTCGACGACGGCCCGTCGGGCCGCGGACTCTGCGTCGACATCCGCCTGAAAGCCGATTGAAAGCAAGACACCGTTTAATGGCGGTGTCGTTCAAACACATCCTCAGGAGGGAACCATGCTGATTGTCATCGGCGCGATCGTCGTCGCCATCACCGTCTATCTGATGGTCAAACAATACGAAACCCGCCTCGTGCTCTTCGGCGCCGGCATGTTCCTGGCACTCTGCGCCGGCGAGCCCATGGCACCGTTCAAGGCCTTCTCGCACGCCATGCAGGAAAACAAGCTCTTCGAGGCGATCATCGCCGTCATGGGCTTTGCCATGGTGATGAAGCTGACGCAATGCGACCAGCATCTCATCCAGTCGCTCGTCAAGCCGCTGCGCAAGGCCGGTCCGCTGCTGATTCCGGGCGCAACGCTGGTGACCTTCTTCATCAACACCTCGATCACCAGCTCGGCCGGCTGCTCGGCCGCGGTCGGTTCGATCCTGATCCCGATCATGCTCGCCGCCGGCGTGCACCCGGCCATCGCTGCCGCCGCCATCTACGCCGGCACCTACGGCGCCATCTTCAACCCCGGCTACGCCCAGGTCGCGCTGGTCGCCGAAGTGGCCAAAGCCTCGAACATGGAAGTCGTCTCGAACCACTTCATGACCATGCTTGCCACCGGCATGATCGGCGCTTTCTCGCTGCTCGTCGTCGCGCTGCTGCTCAAGGAAAACAAGGGCTACGTCGTGCCGAGCGACAAGCAACTGCCGGCCGACTTCAGCGTCCATCCGGTCAAGGCCCTCGTCCCGCTGATTCCGCTCGTGCTCCTGCTGCTCGGCAGCTTCGGCCTCGTCCCGGCGCTCAAGCAGCTCGCCATCTCCCACGCGATGATCATCGGCGTCTTCGTCGCCTTCGCCGTCACCCGCACCAATCCGCAGAAGATCTCGAAGGAATTCTGGCACGGCGCCGGAGACTCCTTCGGCCATGTCTTCGGCATCATCATCTGCGCGCTCGTCTTCGTCTCCGGCTTGAAATCGGTCGGCATGATCCAGGCGATGACCGACGCCATGGTGCACACCCCGGCAATCGCCAAGATCAGCGCCACCTTCGGCCCCTTCATCCTCGGCGTTCTGAGCGGTTCCGGCGATGCCGCCGCCGTCGCCTTCAACCGTGCCGTAACGCCGGAAGCCGCAAAGTTCGGCCTTTCCGCCATCGACATGGGCAGCGCTGCGGCGATTGCCGGCGCGCTCGGCCGCAGCATGTCGCCGATCGCCGGCGGCATGGTCATCTGCGCCGGATTCGCCGGATGCTCGCCGCTCGAATCGGCCAAGCGCAACGCGCCTGGCATGTTCATCGCCTGCTGTGTCACCATGTGGATGATGCTCTACAAATAAGAGCCTATTTCGGTAGGGATCGTGGGCCGCGCCGGCGGCCCTTCGGGTTGCCGACAGGGGCGGTGTCTGCGGCGTTGCTCCGCTTGCGCATGGAACAACCATGCGCTGCGCCTCGCGCCTTGCATCCATCCGCCCCTATCGACAACGCGGCCCGCGAGCCCCGCCGAAATAGGCTCTAAGCCCCCATTGCCCGATCGAAAAGGAATCACGATGGCCTGGAATCCCGAGCAATACCTGAAGTTTTCGCAACCGCGCTTCCGCCCGGCGCAGGACCTGCTGGCGCGCGTCACGGCCGACGCACCGCAGACCGTCGTCGATCTCGGCTGCGGTGCCGGTAACGTCACCCAGATGCTGGCCGGTCGCTGGAACTCGGCGCGCATCACCGGCATCGACAGTTCGGCGGAGATGATCGCCGAGGCCGCCAAGCTGCCGGGCAATATCGCCTGGCAGGAGCAAAGCATCGCCGCCTGGCAGGCCGACGCGCCGGTCGATGTGATCTACTCGAACGCCGCGCTGCACTGGCTCGGCGATCACGCGACGCTGTTCCCCCAACTGATGCGGCAACTCGCGCCCGGCGGCACGCTGGCCGTGCAGATGCCGCGCAACTTCGGCGCGCCCTCGCACACGCTGATCTGGGAAACCGTGGCCGCTCAGGCCTGGAAGGGCGATTTCGGTCATATTCCGCGTAATTCGCCGGTGGCCGAACCGCGCTTCTATTACGAATGCATCGCCCCGGCGGCGGCGCGCATCGACATCTGGGAGACCGAGTACCTGCAGGTACTCGAAGGCAAGGACCCGGTCAAGGAATGGACCAAGGGCACCTGGCTCAAGCAGTTCCTCGATGCGCTCGATCCGGCCGAACGCGCCGACTTCGAGGAAGACTATGCCAAGCGCCTGCGCGCGGCCTATCCGACGCTGCCCGACGGTAAGACGCTCTTCCCCTTCCGTCGCCTGTTCATCGTCGCCACTCGCGCCTAACGACTCGGAAATAGCACCGGCACCGGCCTGCAGCGCTGGTGCCGCCTTAAGCGCTTATTTCGGTAGAGCTCACGAGCCGCGCCGCCTTGTTGCGGGAGGCAGCGCAAAAAGAGGCTCTATATCACCTTGGAATAACGCTTGTTCTCGCGATCGGCACGCAGACGCCGATCGAAGACCATCGAAATGGCGCGGATCAGCATCCTTCCCGGCGGCAGCACGACCAGGCGCTCCTCCTCGAGGCGCACCAGGCCGGCCTGAACCATCTCGTCGAGCGCAGCGATCTCGGTGGCGAAATAGGACTTGAACTCGAGCCCGTGGGCGCGTTCGACCGCCGGGAACGACAACTCGAAGTGGCACATCAGCGACTGGATGATCGAACGCCGGATGATGTCGTCAGCATCGAGTTCGATGCCTTTGAACACCGGCAGTTTCCCTTCGTCGAGCAGCCCGTAGTACTCGTCGAGCGTCTTGACGTTCTGGTAATAGGTCGGGCCGACCTTGCTGATCGACGAGATGCCGAAAGCCAGCATGTCGCAGTCCGAATGCGTCGAATAACCCTGGAAATTGCGGTGCAGGCGACGTTCGCGCTGGGCGACGGCGAGTTCGTCGTCGGGCTTGGCGAAGTGGTCCATGCCGATGAAGACATAGCCGGCCGCGGTCAGCTTGGAAATCGCCAGCGAAAGGATCTGCAGGCGCTGGTCGGCGCTCGGCATATCGCTTTCGAGGATGCGTCGCTGCGGTTTGAACAAGCTGGGAAGATGCGCGTAGTTGTAGATCGACAGGCGATCCGGACTCGCCGCCAGGACGCGATCGAGCGTCCGCTCGAAGCCCTCGACGCTCTGCCGTGGCAGGCCGTAGATCAGGTCGAGGCTGATCGACTTGAAGCCGTTGGCGCGCGCCGCATCGATCACGGCCATCGTCTCGGCTTCGCTCTGGATGCGGTTGATCGCTTCCTGCACGCGCTCGTCGAAATCCTGCACGCCGATGCTCATGCGGTTGAAACCGAGTTCGCCGAGCAAGGCGACGGTCGCGTGGTCGACCTTGCGCGGATCGACCTCGATCGAATACTCGCCGCCGTCGACCAACTGGAAGTGGCGCCGCGTGATCGCCATCAGCTGGCGCATCTCGTCGTGCGACAGGAAGGTCGGCGTACCGCCGCCCCAGTGCAACTGCTCGACGACGTTGTCGCCGTCGGCGAGGAAGCTCTGCTGCAGCGCGACTTCGCGCGCCAGATAGCGCAGGTACTTGGCCGAACGCCCGTGGTCCTTGGTGATGATCTTGTTGCAGGCACAGTAGTAACAGATCGTGCTGCAGAACGGGATGTGAAAATACAGCGACAACTGTTGTCGCGCACCGCCCGAATTGCGGTGCGACAGCCAGTGGCGGCAGATGTCGGGATTGAACTGGTCGGCGAAGCGGTCGGCCGTCGGATACGAGGTGTAACGCGGTCCGTTGATGTCGAAACGGCGGATCAGTTGCGGGTCGAAAACGACGTGGTCGGTCATGGCAGTCATGGCAGCAAGTTTAACCCAGAAGGCATGTCCCTCAACGCTTCTCGGCAATCATCAGGAAAACCGGATACTCGCGCACCGGCGTGCCCTTGGCAATCGAAAAAACGGTGGAGAAGCGGACTGCGCCAAACCCCGCCGCGACGAGCTGCCGTTCGAGCGCGGCCCGGTCAAACCCGTTGTGCACCGAAGGATCGTGCGCGTGGAACGAACCATCCTCGGCGTCGAGATCGGCAATGCAAAGCTGTCCGCCGACAGGGAGCGCCTCGGCAAACTGCGCCAGGATGCCATCGGTATCGGGCACGTGATGCAGCGTCATCAAGGAAAAGATCATGTCGACGCGTTCGCCCGCCAGGGTATCGGCCAAGCCGCCGGCGCCCACCTCAAGCAGCCGCGGCTCGAGACCGACCGCGTTCGACCCGGCAATCTTGCGCCGCAACACATCGAGCATTCCCGCCGAGGTGTCGGCCATTACAACAGCATCAAAACGGTCGCGCAGCGCGAAGCTCAGCAAGCCCGTCCCGCAGCCAAATTCGAGACCGCGCATGCCAGGCTGCCAACGGGCGCCGGCGTACATCGCCGCCGCCACCGCCTCGGCCCGCGCCGTCTTCATCGGATCCTCGTCCCAGGTCTCCGCCCGTGCATCGAAACTTGCCGCTTCAGCCACCATGCTGCCATTCCTCCGGTTCATTTTCGTTACAAAAAAGACAAAACGCCGCTAACACAGACCCGAAATGGGCGGCGTGGGTTTCATTTGAGCGGCGAATAACGGAAAATATCTCAGATTACGCCCGAAAGCACTTCCGGACCTCTTGATGACGCCCAGCGCCCAGAACCACTGCCAACGCCCCGATCGCCCACGCATCAGCTGCGTGGTCCCCGCACTCAACGAACACGATAATCTCGCCTTGCTTTTGCCGATGTTATCGGACTTGCTCGGAAAAATCGCCGGCGGCTGGGAAATCATCGTCATCGACGATGGCAGCACCGACGCCACACCGCAACTGCTCGCCGACTTCGCCACGAAGCCTGGCTTCCGTTATCTGCAACTGTCGCGTAATTTCGGCAAGGAAGCGGCGCTGACCGCCGGATTGAAAGTCGCCGACGGCGACGTCGTCGTCATTCTCGACGCCGACCTGCAACACCCGATCGAACTGATCCCCGCCATGCTTGAACGCTGGCACGCCGGTATCGACACCGTTTATGCGGTGCGCGAACATCGCGACGACGAGCGCTGGCTGAAGCGGGTCGGTTCGTCGATGTTCTACGGCATCCTCGGCAACGGCGGACGCTTCCGCATCCCGCCGAACGCCGGCGATTTCCGCCTGATGGACCGTCAGGTCGTCGACGCGCTGCTCCACCTGCCCGAGCGCACCCGTTTCATGAAGGGCCTGTACGCCTGGGTCGGCTTCAAGTCCGAACCGATCCTGTACGTCCCGGCCGAGCGACGCCACGGCCAGAGCAATTTCAGCCTCATCCGCCTGACCCGCTTCGCGCTCGACGGCATCACCGCCTTCTCGACCTGGCCGCTACGCTTCCTCACCGCCGTCGGCTGCCTCGTCGCCATCGCCTCGTTCGTCTACGGCAGTTACCTGATCGTCGACTATTCCGTAAACGGCAACCAGGTGTCGGGCTGGACGACGATCGTCACGGCAATGTTCTTCTTCGCCGGCATCAATACCATGGCGCTCGGCACGATCGGCGCCTACATCGCCTGCATCTTCGACGAAGTCAAGCAGCGCCCGCTCTACGTCGTGCGCCAGAATCTCGGACGATCGACCGGCGCCGACCCTCTCTGACGTACCGCCCATGTCGAAAATCGCTGCATTCCTGTCGTCGCTGACCGACGGCAACTCTCCCCGGCGCCTGCTCGCCACCCTCGCGCTCTGGCTCGTCGCCTTCGCCGGTATCCGCGCCCTGATGCTCCCGGACGAAGGTCGCTACGTCGGCGTCGCCTGGGAAATGGTGACCAACGGACAGTGGGACGTACCACGCCTCGACGGCCTGCCCTTCTTCCACAAGCCGCCGCTTTTCTACTGGCTGACGGCGCTCGGCCTCAAGCTTTTCGGCATCCACGACTGGAGCGCGCGCTTCGCCTCGATCCTCGCCGGCGTGCTGACGGCCGGTGGCCTCTATCTCTTCGCGCGCCGCCATCGCTCTGCCCGCGTCGCGGCGATGGCCAGCCTGATTCTCGTCACCTCGCCCTTCTTCTTCGCCGGATCGCAGTACGCGAACCTCGACATGCTCGTCGCCGGGATGATCTCGCTGACCATCCTCTCCGGTGCCAATGCCGTCCTCCGTCTCGAACAGGGCCTGCCCTACCGCGGCGCGCTCGCCGCAACCTACGCGCTGGCCGGACTCGGCGTCCTCGCCAAGGGCCTGATCGGCATCGTTCTGCCGGGCGGCGTCCTCTTTTTCTGGCTGCTCTGGCGGCGTGCCTGGCGTCCGCTCGTCAAGACCTTGTGGCCGGTCGGCCTGCTCGCTTTCGCGCTCGTCGCGCTGCCCTGGTTCTTCTGGATGCAGCACCTGTACCCGGGGTTCTACGACTACTTCTTCATCTACCACCACTTCCAGCGCTTCGCCGAAACCGGCTTCAACAACCAGCGTCCGCTCTGGTTCTACGTACCGATCCTCGTCGTCTTTGCGCTGCCCTGGACGATCGGCCTGACACGGCTGTTCAACCGCGCCTACTGGCAAGATGCGGCGCAAGCCCCGCTGCGCAGCCTGATGGCGATCTGGCTGATCGTCATCGTCGGTTTCTTCTCGCTGCCGAGTTCCAAACTCGTCGGCTATGTCCTGCCGGCGCTCGCCCCGCTCGCCTACCTGATCGCCGACCCCTTCGCCAACTGGCTCGAACGCGAACCGCAACGCGGCCGCACGCGCTTCCTCTGCTTGCTCGGCCTCGCGTCAGGCGCCTGTGTCACGCTGGTCGCCGTCATCGCCGTCGCTTACACCGTCAGCGCCAAGCCGCTCATTACCCCGGCACGCCCGGATTTCAATGCCGCGGCCGACGATGTCGCGATGATCGACTGGTACCAGTACGACCTGCCCTTCTACCTGCGCGCGCGCAAACCGGCCTGGGTGGTCAGCCGCTGGTCCGACCCCGACATCCCGAAACACGACAACTGGCGCAAGGAACTCTTCGATGCCGGAAAATTCGACGCCGCCGCCGGCACGGCTCAACTCATCGAGGAGGCGCAGTTCGTCGAACGTCTCTGCGCCCGCCAGACTGGCGCGATCTGGGTCTGGGGGCGGCCGCCATCGATGGAATTCGCCCTCTGGCTGAAAGACCTGCCGCCGGCCTTTTCCAACGCGCGTTACGCGCTGTGGCGGCTCACGCCCGATAACATCAGGACGCTGCCGGTGTGTGCCGGAAAGCCCACAGGCGGCTGACGACGAAAGTCAGGAAAGCGACGGCCACGAGAATCGCCGCGAGCAGAAGGTCGTAGCGGATCGAGGTCGCCTTGAGCAGCCAGGCATACGCGCATTCGTTGACCGCGAAGCCGCTCGCCGAAACGAGGAAGAAACGCCGCAGGGCGACCGCGAACGCCTGCTGCTGATGGCGAAAAGTCAGCCAGTAGTGCCCGCTGAATGAGACAATGAAAGCCACCAGCCAGCCCAGCACATTGGCGACCAACGGCGGCAGCGCGAGCAAGCTCACGCAACCAACCGCCGCCAGCCAGTGCGTCGCCGCAGCCGCACAACCGACCGCAACGAACCAGCCGACTTCCCAGAACATCTTCTTCATGCACGCATCCCCAAGCTCATCTTCTTCCGACGCAATCAAGCGCATCGCCGTCTGCGCCGACGATTTCGGCCTCAATGCCGACGTCGATGCCGGCATCATCGCACTGAGCGAACAAGGCCGGCTGACCGCCACCAGTTGTCTCACCACCGGGCCGACCTGGCCGACCAGCGCCGCGCGCCTGCGCGAGCTGCCGATCGATGCCGGACTGCATCTCAATTTCACCGAAGCCTTCGCCGGCGATGCGCCGCATCTGCCACTGTCGCTGCCGCTGCCGGCGCTGATCCGCGCATGTTACCTGCGCCGCCTGCCAAAGTCGCGTCTCGCCGAACAAATCGAACGTCAATGCGACGCTTTCGAACGTCATTACGGACGCGCCCCGGACTTCGTCGACGGCCATCAGCACGTGCACCAGTTGCCGATGATCCGCGACGCGCTGCTGCCAATTCTCGCCCGACGCTATGCCGGACAGCCGCTCTGGCTGCGCCGGACGGCGGCACCGGCAGCGCTGCCGGCCTTCCGGTTCAAGGCCTTTGTCATCGCAGCGCTCGGCAGCCGGCGCTTCGCCACGCTGGCGGAAGCGCAGGGATGGCGCCTGAACGGCCGGCTGCTCGGCGTCTATGATTTTTCTTCCGATGCCGACGGCTATGCGCACTTGCTGCGCGGCTGGCTGCAGGCGGCGAAGGACGGTGACCTCCTGATGTGTCACCCGGCAATCGCCGGGGCGGCGTTGACGCAGCCGCACCACGATGCGATCGCGGCGCAGCGCCCGGTGGAATTCGCCACCCTCGCCGACCCGCGCGTCGACGCCTGGCGCGCCACGGCCGGCGTCCGGCTTGTCCGTCTATCCGAGCTGCATTGAGGCCGGCGGCAGCGCGTCGAGCTTGCGCCGGTGCGCCGAATACACCTGCATGCCGGCGCGGAGATTGAGCGCCAGCCAGCCCTGCGCGACGATCAGCGCGATGCCGGCGGGATAGACGAGCGCCTCAGGCCAGACCGTCGCCAATGCCAGCAGCAGGCAGGCGACGCCATGCGCGCGCAACTGGCGGGTCATGGCCGCTTCGTCGATGATCTTCTTCATGTTCGGCGCCATCAGCCGGCCGCTGCCGAGATTCTGCAGATGCAGCCAGATGAGGAAGGGCACGATCTTGTAGAGCATGCCGGTGATCACCGAAACGAAAGCGCCGAAAATGACGAGCGTGCCAAACAGAAGCGGCCAGCCTTGCCATTCGCCGACCGTGTCGAATCCCACCGCCGCGCCCCAGAGCATGGCCGCCAGCAGCGTGCTGAGCATCGCCAGGCGCCAGAAATGCTGCGAGGGATCGAAGCGCGGGCGCTTGCTGCGCTGCTGCAGCCGCAGGGTTGCTGTGGCAAAAGCGGGCGGAAAGGCGACGACGACGGCTGCGGCCAGCGTCGCCCAGGGCCCCGGCCAGAACAGGTCGACCGCATTCCAGACCGCCAGCGCAGCCAATGCCAATACCATGAAGCGCGCGCCAAATACGTTCGGGTAATTCGGCGTTAACTGGAACATCGGCACGACGACGAGCGCCACCGCGGTGAGCAGCACCAGGCCCCAGCCAACAAAGCCCCAGGCCGCGTGATAATCGGCCACCTGCAGTAAAGGCAGCGAAAACGATCCGCCGAAGGACACAGCCATGGCGACGCCGAGCGCGACCGTCACGCTCAGTCCGACCAGCGCCAGCTTGAGGCCCGAGATCGTCGGACTGGTCGGCGGCACACCGCGCAAGGACGCTGCCGCGGCGACGATGAAAACCAGCGCGGCAAAGCCGAGGAAGGCAGAGGCAGCGGCAAACCAGTAGGGCGCGAAACTGAGGAAGGCGACGGCGAGAAACAAGGTGCCGATCGTCATCGCCGCATGCACGACCGCCGACACCCACAGCGGCCGCTCGAGATTGGCGCCGGCGACGACGGGAAGAATCTGCACCAATGCCCCCAGCATGACCTGCAGCATGAAGCCGACAGTCATCAGATGGACCACGGCGAGGATCGCCGGCGTCCAGCGCGAAGCCAGCGCGTCGGGCCCGCCCCACAGCAGGAGCGCACCGGCCAGCACGGCGAAGAGCGGCGCCGTCAGGAAAAAACGGAACGGCGCCGCCATCGGCGGCGACTGATCGTAAGACAGTAAAGCCTGCATCGCGAATTCAACCCAGGAATCTATGCCGCCGACTTATGCCATATCAGGACTTCGTAGCAACCGTCCGGCGCCTGCCGGGTCAGCCACTCGAACCCGTTGAGCGACAGCGCGCGGTAGAGCGGAAACGGCTCGCGACCGATCTGCAACATCACCTTCTCGCCCGGCGCGATCGCGTCGAGCGCCTCCATCGTCCGGACGAAAGGCTCCGGCGGTTCGAGTTCGCGTCCGTCGATGATACGGTCGGCCTGGGCGTCGCTCATGCTTGCCTCCTCGCTTACGGGTGCAATGTCGATTCAATGCGCGCCGACAAAGACGCATAGGCATCGCGCAAATGCTCGTCGCACATCGGATAGAGGATATTCTCCTCTTTCATGTTGTGCTGCTGCATCATGATCAATAGCGTTTCGGCATAGCCCGAATAGTCGACCGCATCGTGTTCGCGCAAGGCCGAAGCCGCCGCCTCGATCAATTCGCGCATTTGCGCGTGCTCGTTGCGCATCACCTGCGTCGGCCCCATGCGCATGCCGGTGCGCGCTTCGAATTCCGGGAACAGCAAGGACTCCTCGGCGGAAAAATGCGCCAGCATCGCCCGCTCATAGACGGCGAACGCCTGCGTTGCGCCGGCCCAATCGTCACGCCCGAGCGCCGATTCGACCGCGACGAAGCAATCGTCGCAATGGCGATGATCGCCGCTCATCAGTTCTCTGAATGTCATGGTCGTATCTCCTTTTTTACCCATCAACGAGGCTCATCTTGCCGCAAGGCGGAAGCAAATGAATTGACGAAGATCAAATCGGCCGCACTGCATTGTCATCGATCCGGACTTTGCCCTTCGCTTCAAAAGCGACCTATAGTGAAAGTACCAAGAACAACAAAGGAGCGCTCATGTTCAAGAACATTCTTGTTCCCACCGATGGTTCGCCGCTTTCGCAGGAAACCGTCAAACGCGCCATTTCGTTCGCCAAGGAAGCTGGCGCGAAAATCACGGCGTTCTATGCCAAACCGTCCTTCCCCGAATGCTTCTTCGGCGAAGGTGCGCTGGTAGACCCCGGTTCGCCGGAAAAATTCGCCTTGATGGCCGAAGAGGAAGCCTTGCGTATCCTCGACGAGGTCGAGTCCGGATGCCGCGAAGCGCAGGTGCCGTGCGAGACCTGCGCCGTCGAAAGCGACATTCCCTATGAAGCCATCATCGAAGTCGCGACGCAGCGCGACTGCGACCTGATTTTCATGTCATCGCACGGTCGCCGCGGCATCGGCGCGCTTCTGCTCGGCAGCGAAACCCACAAGGTGCTGACGCACTCGAAGATTCCGGTGCTGGTCTATCGCTAGCCACATGGCTCAGGAAGCGTGCTTGCGCAGATAGCGCGCTTCCTCGAACAGCGAGGCAATCTCCACCCGGATGATGCCGGGATCATCAGGCACGAGATAGAGCACCGGCGTCATCAATTCCTCGAAGATGCCGCGCAAGCTGCGTCCCCCGGCACGGTATTCGACCGCCAGTTCTGCGATCTGCTCGAAGACGCGCGGTGCGACGACGAGTTCGACACCGTCGGCCTGCAGCAGATCGGCATATTGCCGGTAGATCGAGTCCTTCGGTTCGCTGATGATGCGCACCAGCATGGCCTTGTCGAGATCGTCGAAGCGCGCGACGATCGGCAGACGGCCGGTGAATTCCGGAATCAGGCCGTATTCGGCAAGATCGGTCGGTTTGACGCGCCGGTTGAGACGATCCAGGATCGCCTGATTGTCGTTGGCCGAGGTGGCGATGAACCCGAAACCGCGCCGCTTCGCCATCAGTTCGTCGAGTCCGACGAAAGCGCCGCCGCAGATGAACAGGATGTTCGTCGTATCGATGCAGCGCCCGTCCTTCATCCTGACCGGCGCGCCTTCCATGATCTTGAGCAGCGCATGCTGGACGCTTTCGCCCGACGCGGCGCGCTGGAGACCCGGCGAGGCCTTCAATTTGTCGATTTCGTCGATGAAGACGATGCCGCACTGCGCCTTGCGCAGGTCGTCGCCGGCGCGTTCGAGCAGGCGCAGCAGGACCGCCTCGATTTCGTCATTGACATAGCGGGTCTGTGCCAGCGAGGTGGCGTCGGCGGTAACGAAAGGCACGCCGAGCATGCGCGACAGCGTCTCGCAGACGAGCGTCTTGCCCGTCCCCGAACTGCCGATCAGCAACACGTTGCTCTTGGCGGCGACGCTGCGGCGGGATGCCGCCGAGGCGATCTTGCGGTAGTGCGTATAGACCGCCACCGCCAGAATTTTCTTGGCATTCTCCTGGCCGATGACATACTGATCGAGATACCTGACGATGACGCTCGGCGTCACTTCCTTGGCCAGCATCCGCTTCTCCTCCCTGACGGTTTGTATTAGGGTGTATTCTCAATTAAGCGCAACGAACGCTTAATTGAGAACACACCCCATGGTAGTCGAACGGGGGAAATTCGGCACGGCCGGCTCAATGCTATTGTCTTCACACGGGGAGAAATCGCATGTTCGAATGGTGGCACTGGATGGTTCTCGGGCTCTGCCTGGCCATGGCCGAACTGGCGGTACCGGCCTTCTTCCTGATCTGGTTCGGCATCGGCGCCTTGCTCGTCGGCCTTGTCCTGCTCGCCTCGCCCGATCTCGGCATCGCTGTTCAGTTATTGCTGTGGGCGGCGAGCTCGACAGCCCTGGTAATCGTCTGGTTCCGCTATCTCAGGCCGGCCACCGTCAGCGCAGTCGGCAGTTCGACGGCGCATGTCACCGGCGAAATCGGCATTCTCGTCGGCGATCTCGGCCCCGACGCGCGCGGCCGGGTGCGCTTCCAGAAACCGGTGCTCGGCGCCGATCTCTGGGAATGCTATGCCGACAGGCCGATCCGCGCCGGCGCGCGCGTGCGCATCGTCGCCGTCGAAGGCAGTTTCGTCAAAGTGGAGGAAGTATCATGATCGGCACGACCATCACCTCGTTCGTATTCCTTGCTTTCGTCATCATCACCGTCGCCCGCGGCGTACGCATCGTCCCGCAGGGCGAGGAATGGGTCGTACAGCGCCTTGGCAAATACCGCGTAACGCTGCTGCCCGGCCTGCGCTTCATCATCCCCTACCTCGACTCGGTCGCCTACAAGGTGACGACCAAGGACATCATCCTCGACGTTCAGGAACAGGAAGTCATCACCCGCGACAACGCCGTCATCGTCGTCAATGCCATCGCCTTCATCAAGGTCACCGACCCGGTCAAGGCGGTCTATGGCGTCGAGAATTATTCCGAAGCGATCCGCAACATGATCATGACGACCCTGCGCTCGATCGTCGGCGAGATGGAACTCGACCACGCGCTCTCGCAGCGCGACATGATCAAGGCCCGGCTCAAGGCCGGCGTCGCCGACGAGGCGCTCGACTGGGGATTGACGGTCAAGTCGGTCGAGATCCAGGACATCAAGCCTTCGCAATCGATGCAGCGGGCAATGGAATTGCAGGCATCGGCCGAGCGCGAACGCAAGGCAATGGTGACCAAGGCCGAAGGCGAGAAGCAGTCGATGATTCTGACCGCCGAAGCGCGGCTTGAATCGGCCAAGCGAGACGCCGAAGCGCAGATCATGCTCGCCGACGCGTCGTCGCAGGCGATCACCAAGGTCACCGGCGCCTTTGGCGCCAATGAATTGCCGATGCTGTACCTGCTTGGCGAGAAATATATCGCCAGTCTGGGTAGAATGGCCGACTCGCCCAATGCCAAGGTCGTACTGCTCCCTGCCGATCTGCAGAACACCTTGCGCGGCCTGTTCCAGCATCTACCCAAGACCTGAAGCGAACGCGTTTTGACCGACAACCGACATCTATTCCAGGGCTACCTCGCCGCCATTGCCACGCTCCTGATGTGGAGCGCCTTTTCACTCGTTTCCCGCCTCGGCGGGAAAAGCGTCCTGACACCGTACGACGTCTATGCGCTTCGGGTTGTCACGGCCGCCGCCGTGCTGACCCCCTTCATCGGGCGCCTGCCGAAAGGCGCCTGGAAGGACAGCCGGCTGTGGCTGCTCACCGCGCTCTGCAGCCTCATCTACTGCCCGCTCGTCTACAGCGGCTTCAAATACGCGCCGGCGGCGCATGGCGGCATCCTGCTCGCCGGCCTGCAGCCCTTGCTGATCAGCCTCGTCGTCTGGCTATTTACCGGCAAGCGGCCGAGCCATGCGCGCAGCGTCGGCCTGCTGCTGATCACCGGCGGCATCGTCTGTGCCGCCGTCCCCTATTTCAACGCATGGTCGCCCGATTCGGCCTTCGGCGATCTGCTGATCTTCCTCTCGTCGGTGAGTTGGGCCGTTTATTCGGTGCTGGCGGCGCGCTGGGGCTATCCCGTCTGGGGACTGACCTGCGCCATCGCCTTCGGCTCGCTGGTCGTCTATCTGCCGATCTATACGCTCTTCCTGCCCAAGGCGCTGGCGGCTGCACCGCTCTCGGCGATCGTCATGCAAGGCCTGTATCAGGGCATCTTCGCCACGATTCTCGCCATGCTCACCTATCTCAAGGCCATCTCGATCCTCGGGGCCGAACGTTGCGCGCCCCTGCTCGCGCTCGTTCCGATCGTCATCGGACTCGTCGCCGTGCCGCTGCTCGACGAGCCTCTGACCGGCTGGTTGATGACCGGACTGGTACTGGTATCGGGCGGCGCGCTCGTCGCCGCGCGGCAAAAGGCAACGCTTTAGAGCCTATTTCGGTAGGGATCGTGGGCCGCGCCGACGGCCCTTCGGGTTGCCGATAGGGCCGGTGTCTGCGGCGTTGCTCCGCTTGCGCATGGAACAACCATGCGCTGCACCTCGCGCCTTGCATCCATCCGCCCCTATCGACAACGCGGCCCGTGAGCCCTACCGAATTGGGCTCTTAATCACTCCGGTCGGATTCAGGTACACCAGGTCATCAGGAGGCCATAGCCGGTCGCACCGAGTGCGACGGTGCCGACGACATGCAGGAGCGCCCGCCAGTGACTGGGGACCGGATAGTGTTCGTTGCCCGGACGCTTCGCTTCGCGCGCGCCCTCGACCCACTGGATGACTTCACCCAGCGCGAACAGACAGGCGAGGCCAAAGACGAAACAGCCGACAATGATCGTCCCCAATTGCCCCTGCCCGGTCCGACAGCTGAAATCGAGGCGTACCTGACCGCGCGTGATCGGATCGAAGGCCGTCGCCAGGCGGATAAAGGCGATCGCCATAAGCAGGAACAAGGCGATCACCGCCATGTAAATCCAGAACTCGCGCGTGCGCATGATGCGCCCGGCTTCGACGATCTGGTCCCTCAATTCACGAAAAAATCCCGAAAACATGATCAACCCCTCATCCGATCCCGGCCAAATTTCCGGCCAGGATCACAGTAATTCGTTTTTTTGGCGCTTGCATTCCCGCGACAATCCTGCGATAAGCTCGCCCTTTACCCATTATCGGACGAATTCATGACAACTGAACACTTCATTCCCGGCAAGGATGCCTCGCTCGAAGCGACGATCGGGCGCATGCAGCAAAAACTTGCCGAACTCGGGTTTCATGTCGAAGAACGTTCGTGGCTCAACCCGATTGATGACGTCTGGTCGGTGCATATCCGCGACCGCGACTGCCCGCTCCTGTTCACCAACGGCAAGGGCGCATCCCAGCTGGCCGCGCGTGCCAGCGCCCTCGGAGAATTCTTCGAGCGCTTGTCCTGCAATTATTTCTGGTCGCACTACCATCTCGGTCCGCACTTTGCCGACGCGCCTTTCACACACCATCCCGAGGAGCGCTGGTTTGACTTCGACGACGACGGCGCCTGGCCCGAAGCGTTGCTGACGCCGGATCTGCAGAATTTCTACAACCCGCAGCAGAGCATCGATGCGTCGATGCTCGTCGATCACAACTCCGGCAACGCCGACCGCGGCATCTGCGCCTTGCCTTTTACCCGCCTCAGCGATGACACCCGCGTCTGGTTCCCGGTCAATATCGTCGGCAACCTTTACGTCAGCAATGGCATGGCCGCCGGCAACAGCCGCAACGAGGCGCGGGCGCAGGCGCTGTCCGAAATCGTCGAGCGTCACATCAAGTTCCGCGTCTTTACCGAAGGGCTGTGTCTGCCGGAGATTCCGGCGGCCGTCATCGCCCGCTTTCCGAAAATCGCCGCCGATATTGCCGTGCTCCGCCAAGCCGGCTATGGCATCCTCGTCCGCGACGCCTCGCTCGGCGGCCGATTCCCGGTTCTCTGTGTGACCCTGCTCAATCCGCGCGACCAAGGCTGCTACTGCAGCTTCGGCGCCCATCCGCGCTTCGAGGTCGCGCTGGAGCGGGCGTTGACCGAACTGCTGCAAGGACGCGCGCTCGACGCGCTGGACGGTTTCCCGCCACCGGGTTTCGACCTCGACGAGGTCGCCAGCTCGCCCAACATCGAGATCCACTTTGTCGATTCGAGCGGCATCGTCGGCTGGCCGTTCCTCGGCAACACGCCCGACTTCGAGTTCTGCGACTGGAATTTCAGCACGACCACCGCCGAAGACTACACCTGGCTTGTAAGCCTGATCCGCGCCCAGGACAGCGACATCTACGTCGCCGATTACGAACATCTCGGCGTCTACGCCTGCCGGATCATCGTCCCCGGCATGTCGGAAATCTATCCGATCGACGACCTGGACTACGAGAACAACAGCGTCGCCAACGATTTCCGCGAAGCCCTTCTCTATCTGCCCGAACTCGACGACGAGGAATGCAGCGATCTGCTCGATACCTTCAACGACCTCAATCTCGCCGACGACCGCCTGGTCGCCGCGCTGATCGGACTGGCGCCCGATGCCGATTCGTTCTGGGAAGACCTGCGCGTCGGCGAACTGAAAACGCTGCTGGCGCTGGCGATCGGCAACGAGGAAGCGGTGCGCGAAGGCTGTGACTGGATCCTGCATTTCGGCCAGATCAACCCGGCGCGCCTGCGCGTCTATCGCTGCATCGACACGCTGCAACGTCTGTACGACGCCGGCGAAATCGATCCGTTCCGGACCGCCCTCGAACACCTGTTCGGGCCGGCCACGCTGGCCGAAGCAGAAGCGCTGATGACGCGCGAACTGCGTTTCTTCGGCATCGACGCGCCCGGCACCGCGTTCGCCGGTTGCGAGATGCACCAGCGCCTGCTGGCCGCTTACGAGAAGGTGGTCCGCGCCCACGGCTGACGCCGCAAGCTCGGGCATCGCCGCAACATCGACCCGGCCGATTTTCCGGGTCGATGACGCAATACACTGCAGACATGTGATATCATGCTTTTAGAACAGTGCGACTCTACTATCGCACGGGAGAATTTACATGCCTCGCACCAAGAACGTCGCCTCACTCTTCGAAAAAAAGACCAAGGTTTCGGCGGTCGATCTCGTCATAGACAGCATCAAGAACATCCTGATCCAGAAGAAAATTCTGCCCGGCGATCTGTTGCCGAGCGAACAGGCGCTGGCCGACAGCCTCGGCGTCGGCCGCGGTTCGGTGCGCGAAGCGCTGAAGATCCTTGACGCTTTCGGTATCGTCGAAATCATTCATGGCGACGGCACCTATATCGCCACGTCGGCCAACAAGAAGATTTTCGACCCGCTGATCTACAGCATGATCATCTCGAATTCGGACTCGAACGAACTGATTCAGTTGCGCGAGATGGTCGAAATGGGGGTAATCAACACGATCATCGACAACGCCACCGACGAAGACCTGCGCAAGCTCGAAGCGGTGCATGCCGAATACGAGGCCCTCGGTCAGCGCGGCGAGACCGACCTCGCCCAGCTCAACGCCTGCGACCTCAAGTTCCACCGCACGATGGCGACGCTGACGCACAACCACCTGATCGAGAACATGTACAACTTCGTCATCGACATCTTCGCGCCGACGATCAATGCCACCTTCGGGCTTGAGCGTCACCGCAAGATCATTACCGCAATCGTCGGTCGCGACAAGGCGGCGGCAATGGCGGCCGAACACGATCACACGGCAACCTGGATCGCCTCGCAGAAAAAGCTCTGACGACGGACACGGTTTTGCGCAACAAGCAGGCGGCACACCGAAACTCGGCGTGCCGCATTTTTTTCAGAGATCCAGTTTGAACGCCACTTTCAGTTCTTCCATCTGCGCCGCGTTCAGGCAATTCGTCGCCCGCCCCTGCAGCAGCAGGAAGATCTTCGCCGTCTCTTCGAGCTCCTCGCTCGCGTAGATCGCCCCTTCCAGGTCCGGCCCCGATACCACCGGTCCGTGATTCGACAGGAGCACCGCGCTGTGCTTCGCCGCCAGCCCCCGGATCACCTCGCCCAGCGCCTTGTCCCCCGGCCGATGGTAGGCCACCAGCGGCAGGCGCCCGATCTTCATGACGAAATACGGTGTCAGCGGCGGCATGCAGCTGTCCGCATCCAGTCCGGCCAGACACGACACCGCCGCCGAATGCGTCGAGTGCAGGTGCACGATCGCCCCCGCCTGCGGCCGCACTTCGTACATCGACCGGTGCAGGAAGGCTTCCTTCGACGGCGCATCGCCCGCCAGCACTTGTCCGTTCCAGTCCAGCTTCGAGATCCGCGCCGGGTCGAGTTCGCCCAGGCACGAATTCGTCGGCGTCAGCAGCCAGCCGTCTTCCAGCCGCACGCTGATGTTGCCGCTGCTGCCCGCCGTCAGGCCGCGTTCGTACAGGGACCGCGAGAGTCGCGCGATCTTGTCGCGTTCGCGCGTTTCCGCGCTTTGTATGTGTGCACTCATGCTTTCGATATATTCCTTGTTATGCCTTGCGTATGCGGGGGCTGCTACAACTTGCTCCATGCCTTGAGGAAGAAGTCCGGCGTACCGAAGTTCCCCGATTTCAATGCCAGCGCCAGCGGCTTCTCGCGCGCTTCGCCGCCGATGCCGGTCGTCCATGGCACACCCGGATCGATCTCCGGCCCGATGCGCAGCCCGCTCACGCCGAGTGCCTTCACCACCGCGCCCGAGGTCTCGCCACCGGCGACAATCAGTTGCCCGACGCCCTTGGC
>NZ_FNCY01000021.1 GCF_900099695.1 Propionivibrio dicarboxylicus
CAGCGGGAGTGCGGATCGCTGAGCGAAATCTTGCGTGTAGCAGTTGCATTCGTTTCTTTATCAAGCGCCGTCAGGTACTCCCGCATTGGCCGGGTATCAATCTCGGCACGATCAAAGTCGCAGGGTTCTCCCGGCTGGACGCTGTGCTGATGACTTGCATTGGCAGCAATCAAGCTGGCATCGACCGCAAAGCCTTCCCCCTTGACCAGACCAGATACCATGCAACGGCGTACCACCTCGTCAAATACCCAGCGGAATAAACCACTCTCACGAAACCGGCCATGCCGATTCTTCGAGAATGTCGAGTGGTCAGGTACGGAATCCTCCAAACCAAGGCGGCAGAACCAGCGGTAGGCAAGGTTCAGGTGCACTTCTTCGCACAGGCGGCGTTCGGAGCGGATGCCATAGCTGTAGCCAACGATGAGCATGCGGATCATCAGTTCGGGATCAACCGACGGGCGACCAGTGTGGCTGTAGTGCTCGGCCAGGTGCTGGCGCAATCCGCTCAGGTCGATGCAGGCATCAATACCACGCAACAGATGGCCAGCCGGCACATGATCTTCGAGATTGAACGCGTAGAACAACCGGTCTTGCCCGTTCTTCTGTTGCCCCATCATCGCAGCACCCCACTACATACATGCTTATAGCATATTGTACCGGTGTCGCGTCATTTCGTGGAGTATTTCAACAGAATCGCCGAGCACTTGCCCTTGAGCGGTCGCACTAAACGTCTGCTGGACTTCGAAACCTGCCACCAGTACAGGTTTGTGGCGAAGATCGGCTTTGGGTCGATTTCGACAGTTAACGTGATAAGGAAGCGGATCTTTACCGAATGCCAGATGCCGCTAAACGATGTTAGCGACGACGCTAACCAATTCTTTTAGTTTTCGCCCTGCGACTCTCGCCGTAGTTTCTCGGTGGCTTCCCGCTTCGCTATACGAGCCTCCATTTGGCGCAACAGAATCTCTTCGGCAATCAATTCTTTCAAATCTGGCTCATCCGACTCAGTCGGACTTACGTTCTCACCCTTTAAATTCTTTGTCTTCTTGTCCATTATCACCCCCTAGCATGTTCGACCGCAGGTAATCGGACTCTTGAATTACACACACCCGAGAATCCTTTACCGCAATCTTCTTGGCGATTATTTCCAAGCCCGTCGTGTTCTGGTCGACCCGTTCTAGCACAAGACGGGATTCATCAAACCGACCTAGTTCTCTCAGAATTTCAACGGTTTCGATGGTCGGCGCACCTTCATCTATCGACAGTTCAAGCAATCGAAGCAAATTGTTTTCTTCGTGAGTGTCGATGATGGCCCTAGAAACCGAATGAACCGCCCGCCTTTCGCTCCTATCGCGGTCGTTGAGTTTCCACCAAAGAAGGCGACGATGACGTTGCTCCATTGCCTTTGTTACATCACGGCTCATGGTTTCGATACCGACAACGATGGCATCAATATCAGGTGGCTCTATGGGAAATGCCCGGCGCCAATTTTCGGAAATCTCCGGAGGTTCGTTGGCACCAAACAGGCGAGCGAACCACCCTGGACGTTTCTGCGTCTCGTAAGGCATATCCCCGACATAGGCGGCATCTTCGAGCCAGAACACGCCGTGGCATGACCAGCAGCGCGTAAACAATGTCCCGCCTAACCAACTTGATGCGTACCCGTCTGACCAACGCGTCAGGCCGCCGGTACTGAACGAAGAAACCCCCTTCTTCACCGCCAATTGTTGGCAGTGAGGACAAGCAATTATTGAAGGAGTCGCCAACCGAGTCATTGCCAAATCCCTTCGCGCATATTTCTGCCCGACACCGATAACATCGACTTAAATCAACGCTAATAAAAATTAACGCCAACAAAACAACGTCTTACGCTCCACAAAACGTCGAAACCCGCGCATTCAACATCATTCTCGCGACAGATACCCGTAAGAGTATCGTTACCCTATTCCGGCCCCATTAACCGCAATTACTTACGAAGGAGATGACCCATGAACATGGCTGAACTGACGGCACAGGAGCGTTTTGTTGTTTTAGCACTGCGAGAGGCAAACGCCAAGACCAAGACTCAAATGTTGAAAAACGCAGCGAAGGTTATAAGCGAGAAAGCCCGTTTGAACGGCGCAGTGCAATCCTAAGCACACTGCGCTATCAATAGGCGCCGAATCCGATCAGATACATTGGAATTGGATTTCGGCACCAGCGGAAGACGTGTAGGCCGCTGCGTCTTGTGATGACTGCCCAAGGATTTCCATCTTCTTGCCCTTGGCTTTGCAAAACTCGGCTGCTTCCTTAAACATTTCTACCTTCACCGTAGCGCCCGACCAAGACATCCAGTCTTGCTTGGCATACATGTAATGGTTCGGGTTGATTTCGGTAATACCGGTGTTCGGCGCCGCACATCCAAACAACACGAAGGCAGAGGTAATAACAACTAGATTGCGCATGATTTCTCCCGATGAGTGACTAGTCAGTAGTAGATAAATCTCTGTTCATCCCATAACAGAGCCAATAAACAGCACTAGGCCGACCACGATAGCTGCGTTCGCATTAATCCTGTCGCTGTCGCGTCCAGCCCTGATATATGGCAAATCATCACGAGATGAGATTGTTCTCTGCCATTGAGTTCACACACCTGCTATATCGCTTATTCGCTTCGTCACGCCGCATGATTCCGTAGAAAATGCACGCCCCACCAATGGCACAAAATAAGAATTTACTGAACATGCAACCACCTCTTTATGCTATGAACATTTACCATGAGGTTACGACCTTATCATATTCATACCGCAGTATGAAGACTATATTTAGGTGAACGCGCCAAATTCCTCCGCTTTCAGGAGGAACATTTGGAACAAGCAAAAGCATTCGGGATCGTGTTAAGGCGCTTTCGCAGACAGGCCAACTTGACGCAAGAGCAACTTGGCTTTGAAGCCGATTTGCAGCGTGTTTACGTCAGTGCCTTGGAGCTAGGCCAGAAGATGCCCTCGCTTGCAACAATTTTCAAACTCGCGAAAGCCTTGCGTTGTTCCGCAAGTGATTTAGTAGCTGAGGTCGAAGCCGAACTTAGAAACCCAGACTAGGGTTTTCGTCGGTTTCAGTGCAACCTCCGTAAGGTTTCGCCCCGCTTACCAGTTCCGTTCACCGCTTGTTAATGGCATGCCGACGAACAACGTCGTATTCGGTAACAAGCGTCAGCGTCAAGTCTTTGGGCAGATTGAAACAAGGTAGTTTTCGCCCGGTGCTGTCTTTGTACTGAGCCGAAAACTCGGCTGAGTCAATATCAAGCTGATCAAGCATTGTTCTAATGTCAAAAAGAACATGACGATGTTCTTTTCCCGTGAGTTCCGCGACTTCGCGACTACTCATAGTCAGCGGTTCTGCTTGCTAGTGCCTCACGTCGTATCTGGTTGCGAACGCCAGCGCCAAGTCTTCTGGCAAGCAAAACTCTTCTTGCATCCGGCCACTGCTGTCTTTGTAATCGGCTGAAAACTCAGCCGATTGAATATCAAGCCCAGAAAGCATGTTGCGAACGTCAAACATGACGTGCTTGCGCTGTTTGCCGCATTGATCCGTTTTTGGGCAATTAAACACACTACCAATCTGGCAAAGATTACACATATGTCAAAGATTCCAGTTCCATCCACCGCTTGTTGATGGCGTGCCGGCGTTTAACGTCGTATCCCGTTACCAGCGTTAGGGTCAGGTCTTTCGGGAGAAGGAATTCCCTCGTATAACCACGAGAATCGTAGAACTCTTGGACATGGCTCAAATCTGAGCCATCTTTTCTGAGTTCATCGAGCATTACGCGGATAAGGTCTTTCGGGAGATTGAACACTTCCTCTTCCCTGAAACCTCCGCGCAGCATCGGAACTTTCATGTAGGCTGAAAACTAAGCCTACATCAATCCAAGGCGATCCAGCATCTTGCGAGTATCTGCAACCGGGGAATAGAAGAACGCCCCGAACCATTCAAATACGAATGGCCGGGGCGCATATTTTGGCTAATCAAGCGGTGACATTGATGGTCTTGCCAACAACCTGGCCGTTTAGATTAACGGTAGGCGCTTTGGCAACGGACGCCGCAGCACTACCATCATCCTTGTCCCCGTCATTTTCAGCCTCACGACGAACAGGCTGAGCAGAAGCAAAATTGGACTGCTGCTGAAGAGTTGCCAAAGAGACAGAACTTGAGCCAATTGAACCAACAGACATGTGATGCTCCTTGAAGACACAGGTAGCAGTATGGGTACCCATCTGTATCAACGGCAGACAACCCAGAACCTTAATGTTTCTCTAATATAAGAATAATCCGATTTGATGAACTGTTTCCCGGCGATGCATCCGAAGGCGCTTGATCGTCTGGACTCAGATGAAAAAGCCCTGATTTCAATTCAGGGCATATCTCGCGGGAATGATCGGGTGAATGTCGTCAATGAGTCCGGTCTGTATTCGCTGATTATGGGGAGCCGCAAGCCGTCGGCGAAACGGTTCAAGAAGTGGTTTACTGCGGAAGTTCTGCCGTCAATCCGGAAGACCGGAGGATATGGTCGTCTCGATCCGATTCAAGCACTGAACGACCCGACTTAGATGTATCCAGTTTTGGATTCATCTACCGCGACTCGATGACGTGGTAGAACTTCATCACGGAGGCGCAACAGAAAATTGGAATTCACCAACATTAATCCAATGTCTGCTCCACGACTGCATTGGTGTGGGGAGGTGATTGATTTGGCACTGCCTCAAGGGCAGGGAGAAAATCGCGCGGCCCCTTATATTTCAAGGCGGCCAGCCAAAACAAGGGCAAAAAAACGTGCCCCGGAATTTTGCACAAAACCGGTCCATTTTTGGTCAAAATTGCGCGAAATTTGGCACTAACTAGTATAAAAACGATCAGGAATAAACAGAGGCCGGCGGCAAGCTCATTCGCGGCCTGCGTTTGTTGATGATGCAAAGACCCCGCGACACCAGTCACAGCCTTCATTCTTAAAGGCCCTGGATCGTCATCTATTTTGTCCTGTTGAGACCGCCATGCTATCTGCGATATTGCAGATAGCCATTTGTATTCTTGTTGTTCCATGCTCCCTCTGAGCCAGAGAGCATGCCACAACCATATATTCCAAACAACTACTTGAGGCGGAATTAGGATGCTTTAGCCATCCGCCCAGGGCCAATACCCGTCGGGGTAATAAGATCTTCTTCTATGCACCGTTGATACAGACTCGCTGTATGAGCGGCAAGCTTTTCAGGTGGTGCATCCGGAGCGATCTTTAACGCGCCCTCAAGGATGGCCGCCAGGGCTTTGATATTGATCTGTTGAGCTTTGGCGGGGTGGCACTCATCCATAACAATGAGACCGGGAATTGGTGCACCGGCGACCTCCAGGCTGTCTCCGCAGCTTGCCGTTTTCTCTCCAGCAAGATCGGCCAACAGCATCGGGCCTTCTCCAGTAAGAAGCCAGTTAGCGTTAATTCCGAGTTTTATCATCCCAGAAATAACATCCCCCCCTGGGACTCGGTTACGTACCTCGTTCTCTTGGATCCCTCGTTTTGAAACACCAATAGCTTTTGCTAGGCCGTCTTGCGTTAGACCAAGCGCACCTCTGGCCGCCTTCATACGCCGGCCGATATCTCCATTATTTTGGTTGTCGACGTTACTGACACCGTCGACAACTTTGTCGACAACCTTGGTCATTGGTTGTCGACGCCTGTAGATATTTGATAAATAAACAAAATACACATTTTATTGTGTCACCTGAGAAAAAATTCGTCGACAACCAAATAAAGCACTGTCAATTGTGTTGACGTAGCACAAAATAATGTGTTCAAATGCCATTCATCGCGCAACGACCAAGAGGCGTAAAAGATGGCAATCAACACCGCTAAAAAAACCAGTCGAGAGGACTGGCACCCAGCAAAAGTAAAAATGGAACTGCACATGCGCGGCATCACCCTTTCCGGGTTGGCCGAGGCGCATGGATTGAACAGCTCCTCGACGCTTTCTGCTGCCTTAACGCGCAGCTACCCGGCCAACGAAAAGCGGATCGCCGACGCTATTGGCGTTCATCCCAAGGAAATCTGGCCTTCACGCTATAACGAAGACGGCACCCGCAAACCGCAGGGATTCCGTGCCATTCAGTCTACCGCAGCTGATATAGCGCGCAATGGTTATTTGTGCAAGGCAGCATAGACATGAGACGCCACCAAGACACAGCCACCCTGGACCTCTTTGAGGTTCCGGTACCAACCGCCCCCATCCCCGGTGCATTGAACTTCAGTCACCAGCTTCGCCGGCTTCTCTCTGATCTGCTGAAGACCTGCCCGCACTCCCGGGAAATCGTCGCGGCCCGCATGAGCGAGCTAACGGGAGAGGCGGTCACCAAGCACCAACTCGACTCCTGGACAGCGGAGAGTCGCGAAGCCTGGCGCTTCCCCTTGGAATACCTCCCCGCCTTTGAAGTCGCCGTCGAAACGACCAGCCTGATTGCCTGGGTTTCCAGCGTGCGCGGAGGAAAGATCCTGATGGGCAAGGAAGCCCTGGACGCCGAGATCGGAAAGCTGGAGCGGCTCAAGGAAGACGCCGCTCGGAAGATCAAACAGCTCAAACATGCCATGGGAGAGATGGGATGAGCGAGTTTCCTTCTGTTCCCAACCTCCATTATGAGACACCGAGTCTGCCGGATGAAGAGGCGAATCTGAGCGCTCTCATACTGTTGCGCCAATTCGATGGCATGCCAACCCCGATCGTCAGGCAGGTGCTCAGGAAAGCCCTGTTTTGGCTCGACGCTGTAACCACGCTGGATTGCAGCGCGGCTACCGAGTATTCGAAAGCCGTTGAAGGATGGAAGCGCGATCCCGCTGAATCTCCCTAATGGCATCGCCAACAAAATGATCGGTACTGGAATGCCTGCTATCTCCCATGTTCTTGCTGATTTCGATGGTCTTTGCCAGCGTCAATACCTGGGCGACGAGCAGGGTGCGCAGCAACTCATTTGTGTCGTTTTCCATGAGGCGTCTCCTATGAAGTTGATGGATATGCAAGTTGGTAGCCTGCATAACCATTCTAATGGAATGGTGGGGCGCCTCTCCCAACAAGGTGTGCAGTCATGAATGCACCACTACCCCAGGCCGCGTCACGGTGTTCAATGGCTGAAGTCGCCGAGGCGCTTGGCATATCAAAACAGGCTGCACAGAAGCGCGCTAATAAAGAAGCATGGGGATCAGAAAAATCTGGGCGTGGAATGGTTTACCCGATTCCATCGCTTCCGAAAGACGTTCGTGACGCGCTGGCACGGCAGGCTCTCAAAACCCTGCCGGCCGTTGTTAGCCCGGCGCCGCAGCTGCCGGCGATCAAATCGTCGTCGCTGGCTGTTCGGGCGCCTATCACGGCGAAAATGGCGGACGCCGAGCAGCTCGTCTGTCAGCAAGCACGGTTGTGTATCTTGGCGGCGATTCGCAAGTCGGTGGCGGTTGGGCACTGTAAAACCGAGTCAGCGGCGTTCAATACGTGGCTGGCGTTGCTGGCCAAGGGCGAACTCACGCGACAGCAGGCGCTGTGGTGCGCGCTGGCGAATGACAAGAACGGGTTCCGGTTCGAGGTCAGTTTCGCGACTGGAACGCCAGTGGCGATCGCCCTGGATGATGTCGAGGAATTCGCCGCGATGCTCACCAAGCGCTCGATGCAGCGCTGGATGCAGCAATGGAAATACGGCGGCGACGACGCGCTGTTGCCTAAAAAGCGCACGAAGGACATGAGCGTTCCGCCGTGGGCTCCGTTTTTTCTCGCGCAGATGCAGCGGCCGCAAAAACCGGCGATCCAGACAGCCTACGACGCGATGGCAAGGCAGTTGCAGGCCGATGGTTGGAAGATGCATTCCGGCAACGGTGTGTGCAAGACGCGGGAATACCCGGACTATTCAACGGTTGCGCGGTGGTATCGCGAGAAATACAGCAAGCTCGATGCTAAAAAGGGGCGCAACACCGGCAGCGCAATCAACCCGTTCAAGTTCTGCCACGAACGATCGGCCGAGGGCATGGAACCCCTGCAGGAAGTGCATTCGGACGGATGGGCGACGAAGTTCTACGCCCCGCACCCGATCTCCGGCAAGTGGGTGACCGGCGAAGTGTGGCACAGCCACGACGTGGCGACGCGCAAGGCGTACGCGGACACCCGCTCCATCGGATTATCTGAGAACTCGTCGGTGATTCTCGGAAGTTTGTACGCCGTGTGCATTGAAGATGGCGAGCCGCTGTTCTGGCAGACCGACAACACTGGGGCTGTGAAGAACGACCGCGTGGAATTCGACCCAGTAGCCTCGATCGCGGCGCGGAGAAAAATCGAGATCGTGCACAACATCCCCGGCAACAGCCAGGCCAACGGAATCGCCGAGAGCTTCAACAAGTATCTGCAAGAACGCAGCAAGGAACTGGCTACGTACAAGGGCAAGGATCAGGATTCCCGAACGCAAATCCGCATTCACAAGATCACCAATAAGCTGACGAAGGCTGCGAGCGCTAGCGACGCCGACGAATTCGCGCGGCTCCGCGCTGAAGCCGAGAAGGTCGGCTGCGGCATCGTATTTTCGTGCTGGTCTGAAGCCGTGGAATGGATCAGGCGCGTCGTGGCCGAGTTCAACGACATGCCGCATCGCGCGTTGCCGAAGATCACGGATGCCTCCGGCAAGCGTCGGCACATGACGCCAAACGAGCGGATGGCCGAGTTCGTCGCCGCCGGCTGGCAGCGCCGGCCACTCTCGGGCGAGGAACTGATAGACGCCTTCCGCGTGCATGAAGTGAAGCGCGTCACGCGCGGCTGCGTTTCCGTTCTTGGCCAGCGTTACCACCATGCCGAACTCGACCACCACAACGGCGAGGACGTATTGGTCGCCTACGACATCGAGGATGGTAGCCAGGTTTATATCAAGAACATGGCCGGCGTCTTTATGTACACGGCGACGTTCTATGAGGCGCGCGGCTATCGCATGCAGAGCTTCGTTGAAATCGCGCTGAACAAGAAGGCCGACCAGCAGCTGGCCCGGCTGGATACCAAGAAGGCGGCGATCGAGGCGCAGCGGCCAGGCGTGGTCCTGGACATGCCGCTCAGCGGGCCGTTCATCGAATCGACGGCAGTGCGAGTTGAGGCGGAAGACGTGTCCGGCGCACGGGCGGATGTGCTGCCCGGCCCTGGAGAGACAGAAATCGCCCGCAACCGCCGCATCAATCAGATGGAAGACCCCGTTCTAGTGCGCCACTTGGCGGCGTATCCGGAAGACATAAACGAACACCGCGCCCGCTACCTGCTTGAGCAGGCCGAGAAGATCGAGCCGCTGGCGCGGCAGATCGACGAGTTGGGAATGTGGGGGGCGTTACAGCGTTTTGAGAAGCGGGCGGTCGCCAGTTAGCGGCTGACGACCACCCATTTGAAGCAGTAACCACGGAAGGGAGTTTACATGAAAGACGTGTTTGTCAAAACCAGCAACTACGTGGCCTTCGAGGCTGGAGTCAACAAGGCCATGTCGCGCGGAGCGATGGAGGCCACCAATGTGCTGGTTTATGGCCCGCCTGGAACCGGAAAGACCGAGAACATTGATCACTGGGCGGTACAGAACGACGCGATCCATCTGCGCGCCAATGAAGGCTGGACGCCGCGCCAGTTCATGCGCGAACTGGCCACCAAGGCAGGCATCGACTCAACGGGCAGCTCCCAAGCACTGTTCGAGCGGCTGCTCGGCTATATGGTTGGCACCGGTACCCCGCTGGTAATCGATGAAGTGAACTTCTGCTTGGCCGACAACGCGGCAGTCATGGAGAAGATCCGTGACTTTTCCGATCGCACTGAAACGCTCGTCATCTATGCCGGTGACGAACGCGTGATCCCCAAGATCGGGCGGCATACCCAAATTGCCAGCCGTTTTGCCGCTGTCGTCGAGTTCAAGATGGCCACACTGGCCGACGTGCGCCAACTGTGTGATGAGTTGGCAGAGGTCCGCATCGCTGATGATTTGGTGGCTGAAATGCACCACAAGAGCGGTGGCCGCGTGCGCAGCGTGATCGATGCGATCGCTGTTGCCGAACGCGTTGGGCGCAAGACGGGTGGCGCCGTTAGTCTCTCCGACTGCGTCGGCATGGAGCTGATGTTTGATTGGCAGACGCGGCGTAGCAGCGTGGTCAAGCCTTTGCGAAAGGGGGTTTGATATGGATCACGCCGCATTCCTTTTTGTTGACTCGAATCCTCGTATCGCCGTGCTGTTCAAAAAGGACGAAGGGGTTAAGTCGAAAAGCGCGATCGCCGTATTTGTTGTTCTCGACGGAAGCACAAAGCTCCTTGGAAGCACTGGGTTCGACGCCCCTGCCTGTGGTTTGTTCAGCACGATTTTTGACCTCGGGTCAGGTTTTGCTGGAAATCTGTACAAGAACAGGAAAACGGTCGGTGACTTGGTTATTCAAAAAGGTATCAGTTCTCAGGCCACTTTGACTGTTCGCATTGGCGACGCCGTCAATTCTGTCGTTCTCAAAGATGATGATGTTTCCGCCCTAAAGGCTCTCTTCGGAGAAATCGGGAGGCTGGAGTGAGCGCCAGGACCGGCCCGAAATCCCCGCACGGAAAGCCGCGCGTCATGCAAGGCACGCTTCGCCAAAAAGCATGGCGTGCCATGCAGATCAAGGGAAAGTTCACCCTGTCAGACTTGGTGCGCAACGCCGTGTCGGAAGAAGACAAGGCTAAAGACCCGCGTAACAACATCGGGCGCTACGTCGCCGGTCTAACGCACGCCGGCATTCTGGTTGAGATGAGGCGGCGTGCTGTTCCGACCTCGCCGACCAGCAACGGCGAGAAGCGCTGGACACTGGTCCGCGACCTCGGGCGCAAGGCGCCAGTCATGCGCAAAGGCGGCAACAGCGTGTTCGATCCGAATAGCGGGCAGATGATCCCCGTTATTCGCGAGGAGGCAGGCGATGACCAGTAACGCTCGAAAAATCGTCCTGGACCTAATTTCTGGCGGAATGACCAAGGCCGCCATTGCTGACGAGATTGGTTATGGGCGCGCCTCGGTCAGTCGCTGGATCAACGAACCGGACTACAACGGAGCGCATATTGAAGCGGCAGTGCTCGAACGGTACAGCCGCTTCCCTTGCCCGCATCTGAAATCCGACATTACGCCAAAGGACTGCGCTGCTCATGCGCTACGCACGTGCCCGACCAGTAATACGCGCGACGCTCGGCATTGGCGCGCTTGCCAAGCCTGTCCTCACAGACCGGAGGCGAAATCATGAGCGCCGTCACCGCAGTCCTTTACGACTTCGTCTCAGCCAGGGAGCGCAGCCGCCACCTGGAAAAGGTGAAGTCGGCCGACGCCCTCAAGCGGATCGAGCGCTGTGACGCCTGGCTCAACAAAAACGGGGTCGAGGTGATCGGCTTCCGGCAACCGCTCTTCGGCATGCCCTACGTGATCGTCGGTGCTCGCCCGGCTGTTTTCTCGCTGTTCTCAGGCCGCAAGGAGTTCAAGGGTCACCGTCAGGACGGCGCCCTCCGCTACAAGGTCTGGGAGGGCATCGACCGGGTCAATAACGTGTCGGTTCGCTGGGTGGAGGTAGTGGCATGCGCGTGATCATCAACATCCTCGATTCTTTCTTCCGTCGCCTGTGGCTCACCTGGCGCTTCATCGTCGCGCTCGGCTACTCCCCGCGCGTTTCATGGAGCAATTCGCGGAGGATGCCATGAGCAACCCGGAAATCACCGCCAACAGCCTGGTCGGCCGCGTTCTCATTGCTCTTCGCGCTGGGCAGATGACCAGCGGAGAGCTTGGCGATCGCTTTCCTTGCCTGCCAAGCCTGGGCGGACTGGCCAAGAAAGGATTGATCTCGGGCGATCCGCACGGATGGCGCCTGACGGACGCCGGCCGCGCCGCCTGCCCTCTGCGCAATCCGCTTGCCGCATCCGTTCCCCAGCCGCCGGCCGCGACTCCTCACAGGGTGGCGTCCGTCGGCGCGATCTCCGAACCCGTGCGCCGCCCGGCGCTTCCCATCAATGAGGTGAAACACATGCCCGTCAAAGGAAAGAAGTCATCCGCCGTCGATACCGTGCGCACGCTGCTGACCGTCACGCCCGAGGGAGTATCACGCAAGGATCTGATCCGCACTACCAGCCTGTCAGAAAGCCAGGTTGATGCCGCGATATTCAACCTGATCCATCTGGGCGAAGCGACGCGCAAGAGCTACGGCGTGATCTGCGCCACGGAGCATTTCAAGCCTGTAGAGGCCATTTCTCCGACGGTCGGAACTACCCAAGCGACCGTGCAAAGGGTAACGCCCCGGACGCCGGAGGTTGCCGAGCACATCGAGTTCTCTATCCGCGATGACGGCCATCTGTCGATCATCCGACAGGCAGAAACCCTCGTTCTGTCGCCCAATGACACGCAGCGACTCGCCCGTTTTCTCGGCTGTTTCGAGGCCACCCCTTCCTAATTCAACCAGCACACGAAAGGAATCAAATGAGCACCATTACGCTTGAAAACATCCGCGCAGCCGCAGAACGCCTGGCCGCTGCCCACGTTGCAACGACTGCACGCGCCAGCCTGCTGCAGGACGAGATCAAGACAGCAGTCAAGCCGATATACGAACGGCATCGCTCCGGCCTCGATGCAGCGGCGGAGGAAGAAGCCCGGGCGCGTGATGATCTCCAGCAAATGCTCGATGCCGCTCCGCAGCTCTTCAAAAAGCCGCGTTCGATCGTGGTGAACGGCGTCCGGTCTGGCTATCGCAAGGAAGAAGACAGCCTGTATTACGCCGACGAGAAGGCCGTCATTGCCCGTATTCGTGCGCTGTTTCCGGAACAGGCCGATTTGCTCGTTCGGACGGAAGAAACGCTGGTGTCTGACGCATTGACGCAGCTGGATGCGAAGAGTCGCAGCCAGGTCGGAATATCGCTGATCACCGGGGCAGACAAGTCGTTCATCACCATCGGCGACTCAGACGTCGAAAAGCTGGCAAAGACGCTGATTTCCGATGCCATTCGGCGTGTCGGGGAAGAGGAAACGGCACCGAAAGCCAAGAAGGGCAAAGCGAAGATCAAGGAGGTTGCGTGATGAGCAACCCATTCAGATACCGCATGTACGACGGGCGTGAAGTCGAGACGACAAGCGCCGACGACCGCGTCAAAAAGGTCAAGGGATTCAGCCTGGATCAATGCAATTCCGCGCTATCGCTCCCTGGTCTGCAAAAGAGCGTCGAGCGCGCGGTGCATACGAGGCTGCGCTCTCTTGGCGTCATGCACCTGAAGTAACCGCCAAACCGATTTTCCAACCACTCCCACGAAAGGGGAAAAAGCATGAACCAATCCGAACTCGTCTCCAAGGTTGCCAGCATTAGCGGCGCCACCCGCAAGTCCGTCGAGGCCATCCTCAAGACGACGGCTGATGTGATCGCTGCCGAGCTGTACGAGGGCGGCGAGGTGACGCTTCCCGGCCTCGGCAAGCTTCAATCCAAGGACAAGCCGGCGCGCACCGGCCGCAACCCGTCCACCGGTGAAACCATCCAGATCCCGGCCAAGCGCGTGCCGCACTTCACCGCCGCCAAGATGCTCAAGGACGCCCTGGCAAAGTAGGCGAAACCTTCGCCTCATGCCCCGTTAAACCGGGGCATCGGGAGACGGTTTTAACGGAGACAGTCATGAAACTGACCAAAGAACAAAAAGCGGAGCTTGAAGACAAGCTGACCTACCTAGGCGGTACGGTTGAATTGCTTTGCGACGGGTATCGCGTAGCTCTCCAGGTGCAGCGCTGGAAGGGATTGTCGATGCGCGTCATGACTTTCGTTGACGGCACTTTCAAGGGCGTATGGTTTCGCGCCGATAAGCCGTGCCCGGAGCAGAAATTTCTCCGTAAAAGCGAAAAAAATTTCTGGAGCCCCAGTGAAAAAGCACGCGCAGAGAAGATATTCGGGAAGCGTGCTGTCGCAAAGGATCCGTTATACAGCCTGAAAGTGACCATGTTTCACCCGGACTGGGCCAGCGGGAAGGCGGCGATATCGCACCTGGTGCGCGTCTGCGAATCCGTTGAAATTGCCCCGGAGGTCCAGCCATGAACCCATCCGCCGCCCTCCGTGGTATTGACCGCCTGAAGCAACGCTGCCGGACTATCCAGACCGGAAAGACCTGGCTGGCCAAGAACGTCGGCTTCGATGATTCGGAATACCGGGCGCTGCTGATGCGCGTCGCCGGTGTGCGCTCGAGCAAGGATCTCTGCGACGTCCGCGCGGCCGAGGACGTCATCCTGGCCATGCGCAAACTCGGCTTTCCGGCTGCGTCAAAGGCCGGCAAGGGTGACGCCAGCGTCCAGGGCGGCGAGTGGCGCTTCGTTTTCCGGCTTCCGGGCGAGCGCATGAGCCTGGGAAAGAAGATCTTCCGCTGCGCACAGAAGATCGGCGCCAAACAGACGCCACCGGTCCCGGTGATGAGCAAGGCATGGGTCGAGGGTATCGCCCGCCAGGCGACGGGACTTAACGCGCCAGGCGTCGCAGGGAAGGTCTCGCGCAAGCTGGAAACGTGCGATTACGACGAGCTGCGCATGATCGTGCAGATCCTCGAATCTTGGGCCAAGAAAATCGGTGCGTGAGGTAGCCATGAGACTTCCGTCTGTCATCGAAGACATCGTTCGCCTAATTGGCCACGGCAAGGCAATGCAGCTTGTCGCCGAGTTCGGCGGGCAGGATCTTCGCATCCCGAAAACAGACCAGAGTGATACCTGGGCGGCTATCGAGGAAGTCATTGGGGCAGAAGCAATGAAGATTCTTGCAGCAGAGTACGGCGGCACGGAGCCTGTGTATATCGCCATGTGTTTTAAGGCGATGAAGGCAGATCGCAATCGTCGAATGATCACGCGTTATGATAGTCTGATAAAAGAAGGTCATACTGGTCGTGGCGCCGTTTCAGTCATCGTTCGCGAGTTTCGCCCGATCAGTTATCGCCAGGTCGAGACGATCATCAACGCCCCCACGCCGGGTCCGTCCGCAATGATCGAGCAAGCCCAGTTGTTTTAATGCCCTGAAACGAAGCGCATCGGCACTGACCCTTCCTGCGCGCGCACGTAACGTGTGCGCATGGCACCCAGAAAACATACATCTCCTCGTGGCCTTGAACTGATCAGGTCTCACGAGTCATTTTCCCCGACGGTTTATCGCTGTCCTGCGGGAAAGCCCAGCATCGGCTATGGCCATGTCGTCCGTGAGTCGGATCGCATCTACCCGCCGATATCCAAAACGCAAGGCGAGATGCTGCTCGCCCGAGATCTGGAACCGCTTGAGATCTATCTCTCTGCGGTATTTCCGGATCTCACCCAAAACGAATTCGATGCGCTGGCGAGCTTCTGCTTCAACGTTGGCCTGCGCGCGTTTGAGACGTCGACGATGTTCCGGATGCTCAAGGCAGGGGACAAGACTGGCGCGGCAAATGAGTTCGGCCGCTGGATTCACGGCGGCGGCAAAGAGCTTCCCGGCTTGGTCAGGCGGCGCGCGGATGAGCGCGATCTATTTCTTGGGAGATAAATCATGAGTCTTGGTCCTTCCTTCGCCCTGCTGTGTTTCTTGGCGCCCATCGCTCTTGGGGCATGGATGATCTCCTGGGCATTTGGCGACTATGTACGAAACGGACTTGTCCGGGTTGAGTGGCAGATCAGGGCTTGTCTGATCGGTTGCCTGCTCGTTGTTTCCGGGGCTGCTTACGGCCTTTTCTCGCTCGTTATTTTCATGAAAGCACACTGGCATGGTTAGGCCAGGGTGCCCACTCAAGGAGGCGACGTATGCATCTTGAACACTGGCAGGCGCTCTTGATTTACCTGGCGACCTTTGGCGTCGGAATTGGCCTCATCGTCTGGGCGCACGTCAATCCGAAGTGGCAGTCGGCGGAATCGTATGACGCTCTCACGCCGTTCATCATCGGCGTTTTTCTCACGATCGCCGGAGCCGTCTACAGCGTCTTTTCAATCGTCATTTTCGTGAAGGCACACTGGCATGGATAACAAGCCCTGGTATCAATCGAAAACGGTCCTCTTCAACATCGCTGTCGCCGCCCTGGTGGCGTTGGAGTCTGTCACTGGCCTGCTGCAGCCGTTCCTGCCGGTCAATTTCTACGCGGCCGTCTCGGTGCTTTTGCCGGTCGTCAACGCGGTCCTGCGCGTCATCTCATCGCAGGCGCTGACGCTCAAATGAATCGTGCTGCGATCGGCCTGGCAGTCGTCGCCGTTTTGGCGATCGCCATGTATTTCTTCGGGCGCTCGAACGAGCACAACGCCAACGAGGCCAACAAGGTCGCGGCCGTTGAAGGTGGCGTCAAAAAACACAATCAGGCCGCGATCGCCGGAGGTAAGGCCGAGAGCAATTCGGCGGCGCGCAAAGTCCAAACGGAGGCGTTTTTTAACGCCATCCAGACCAAGGAGATTTCCTATGCTCAAACGCATTCTGCTCCTCAGTGCCGCCTTGATCCTGACGGGCTGTGCCTCTGGATCGCAGCCAATGCCAATGCCGATCCTGACACCACCTGCAGCGGATATGGAGCCCTGCGGACCGCTGCCACCACCGGCGAGCGGGATGATCGGCGATCTGCTGACGAATCACATCGCGGTGGCGAAGGCGTATCACCAGTGCAAGGATCGGCACCGGGGGCTGATCGACTGGCTGGAGGCGACCGGTAATGCGGTACGAGTGCGCTAGACGGTCGATCAGAACCGGCGACCTGATCGCTTTTCGCGAACGACACGGCATCATCCCGGCGCTGACCCGCCTGGTGACGCGATCGCCCTATACCGACGTCGGTATCGCCATCTGGGTGGCCTGCGGCAGTGTTGATCGCCTGCTGGTCGTGGTTCCCACGGCCCAGGGCGCCGCCCCTGTGCCGCTGTCGAATTATCGGGGCGTGGATTTCGATATTTACCGCAGTCCGGTCGATCGTGTCCGGGCGTATGTGTATGCCTGGAAGATGCTTTGCTGGAAGGTTCGACCGGCCTTGTCGACGTTGCTGCGCATCGCCGCTATTCGCTGGCTTCGGTGGCCGGCGCCGAAATCGGACGGCGGCCTGCCTTTTCGCTATGAGCTTCCTGCGCTGATCTATCGCTTGGCCGGGTGGTCCCCGCGCGGCCTTGGGATGGCCCATGCGCCCGCCGACGTTGTGCGGGCTGTAGGCGATGCGCCGCTGTACAAGGTGCGTCACTGTGAATGACATCACCGACTGGGCGACGCACGCGGAAGAAGAAGACCGCGAAGGCGCCCTTGAGGCTCAAGCAATCCGCGCCGGTCTCCAGGGAAAGACCGTCGAAGACTCAGCCTACGAGTGCCACATGTGCGGCGCCGCCATCTATCAGGATCGCCGCGAAGCCTATCCCGGCGTTCAAACATGCGTCGACTGCCAGGCAGAGCTGGAAGACGCGATTAACGCCTTTTAGGGAGAGGAAATGGATATCCAAGCAGTGAAAGATTGGGGGCAGGTGATTTGTTGGATTGTGAATTTCTTCGGGCTGGTGTGGGTGATCCTGGAGAGGCGCAACGACAAGACCAACGAGCGCGTCACTCAGCTTGGTCAGGACATTGACGAGATCAATCAGAAGGTCATCAAGATGAAAGCGGGTTGCGACGGCTGCCAGATTGACTCTGTTGCCTCCCGCATCGAGCAAATTGATCGTGACGTCTCTGGGCTGAAGGCTGCTGCTGGTTCGGCGCCGAGTCACGACGATCTGTCCCGGGTCTATGAGGCAATCAACGAACTCGCCGAAAAGGTCAATCACTTGGTTGGAGAGTCCGAAGGGCAGGGCCAGACGCTCCGCCAGATCCTCGCCAGAATCATCGAGAAAGGCATGCCATGACCGCTCAGGAACTCAAGCGCCGCAGCTCGCTGTTGATGTCGATCTCGTTCGGCGTCTCGACCGTGCTGGCGCTACGCAAGGATATCGAGATGACCCATTTCATCGTCGCCAGCGCCGACCTGGTCCGCGCCGACATCGACTGGCTGGTTGAGATGGGCCTGATCCAGTGGTCTGGCGAGGTGGCGCGCTGCACGGAGCGCGGCCACGACGTCGTCGCCAAGCGTGCGAAATTCCCCGGGGAAGCGTGATGGCCAGGCTGACAAAGGCTCAGAAACGCGTCATTTCCATCATCGCTCACGGCCTTGTCGCCGAATCCATTTCGCGTAACGTTGAAGGGCTGCAAGGGTTCAGGGACTTTATAGAGAACAGTATGGACGCCACCGAGCGCGCCATCGTCAAGTTCTTTGTTGACGAACTGAAGCGCATCCCCAAGGAGTTGGCGACCGAAATTGAGGAGTGGAAAAATGGCACATCCTCCTGAAAAGCGCCTCGAGCTGCGCTCCGCCTATATCGGCGGGCTTCCGCTGGAAGCGGCCGCCGACAAGGTGGCCGTTCCTTATCACACGGCGCGCAACTGGTTTAACGCCGCGAAGAAGGCGGGCGACGACTGGGATAAATTCCGGGCCGCTTCCCTCATCGTCGCCGGCGGCGGCATCGAGCAGGCAATGGGGCGCATCATCGCTGCCGGTCTCATGCGCTGTGAATCGCTCCTGGAGAGACTGCAGGAGACCGATGATCCATTTACAGCCGTCAGCGCCGTCGCAACCCTGGGCGACACGGTCTCGAAACTCAAGGCGGCCGGCAAGGGGATGATGCCCGAGGCCGACCAACTGGCGATCGAGACCGGGGCGATCAAGGGCGTCGCCGATCTCTTCTGCCGCCTGCACCCGGCGCTGGCCGACAAGATGCTGGCGACGGTCGAAGCCTGGGCGAGTGGCAAGCGATGAATGCCGGGTGGGCATTGTTTCTGTGCGCGCTGTGCATATGGGCTGGCTACATAGCCGGCTATCGGCGCGCCAACGTCGACAATGCCGATGAGTGCCGACGGCTCGGCGGGTTTTATGTGGGCAAATCGATTTTCAGGTGCGTCGAGGTGGCGCAATTACCCGATCCGCGAAATCCCGGCGCATCAGCGCCGCTGGATAAGCCAGGGCGTTAAAAATGGCCAAAAAACTCTCCCAGAAGGAAGCATTTAACGACCTGGTCGCCTTTGCCGCTCAGTTGCGCCAGCGCATTGAAGCCGAGGTTTCCGGGTTCTCTCCGGATCCGATCGAGCGCGCCAGGCGCATTGCTCGGGCGAATGACGACTTCGATTTCTTCGTCAACACCTACTTCCCGCACTACATCCGCAGCCCCCATAAATCCGAGCTGCACAAGTATCTGTTCTCGCGCCTGGTTGAGATCGTAAAGAGCGAAAAGAGTGAGACCGACGCGATCGCGGCGTCCCGGGGCGAGGCGAAATCCACGCTCGTCTCGCAGCTGTTCGTGCTGTGGTGCATCGTCACCGGTCGCAAGCGTTATCCGGTCATCGTCATGGACTCGATCGACCAGGCGTATCCGATGCTGGAAGCGATCAAGGCCGAGCTGGAGTTCAATCCGCGGTTGATCATGGACTTTCCGGAAGCCGTCGGCCAGGGCCGTGTCTGGCAGGCTGGCACGATCGTCACCCGGGGCGACGTCAAGGTCCAGGTCGCTGGCTCTGGCAAGAAACTGCGCGGCCTGCGCCACGGCCCATACCGCCCTGACCTGTGCGTGCTCGACGATATCGAGAACGATGAGCAGGTGCGCAATCCGGACCAGCGCGACAAGCTGCAGAGCTGGCTGACGAAGACGGTTCTCCCGCTCGGCGGCGCCGGCGCCAAGTTCGACGTCGTCTATATCGGCACCATCCTGCACTACGACTCGGTCCTTAACCGGACGCTCTCGAACAAGCTCTGGCGTTCGGCCAAGTTCAAGGCGCTGCTCACCTGGCCGAACCACATGGACATGTGGGAGAAGTGGGAAGAGTTGCTGCGCAATGAGGGGGAAGAGGCGGCCGACCATTTTTACACCAGGTGTAAAGATGTCATGGACGAAGGCAGCGTCGTCTCATGGGCGGCGCGTCCGCTGCTCGCCCTGATGAAGATCCGCGCCCGTGACGGCCACGACACCTTCGATAGCGAATACCAAAACGACCCGGTCGCCGGCGACAATGCGCCGTTCGCCAAGGTCATCAACTTCTGGGTCAGCCACCTGTCGAACTGGTTGTTCTATGGCGCCATCGATCCTTCCCTCGGGAAACAAGGGGCGAGCCGCGACCCGTCCGCGCTCCTGGTTGGTGGCTTCAACCGCGAAACCGGCATTCTCGACGTCGTCGAGGCCGCGATCAAAAAACGCCTGCCCGATCGCATCATCGAAGACGCGATCGCCTTCCAGCGCCAGTACCGCTGCCTGCTCTGGTCGGTCGAAGCCGTCCAGTTCCAGGCGTTTCTGTACAGCGAACTGGTGAAGCGCGCGGCGGCGGCCGGGATCCCGTTCCCGGCCCGCGCGGTGACGCCGATCTCCGACAAGGTGCTGCGCATTGAGAGCCTGCAGCCGCACATGGCCAACGGGCTGATCCGCCTGCATCCGAGCCAGACAACGCTGATCGACCAGCTGCGCCACTTCCCGAAAGCCGACCACGACGACGGTCCTGATGCGCTGCACATGCTCTGGGAGTTGTCCGTCAGCCGTGCCGGCGGTGGCCGAGGGTTTCAGTCAATTTCCCGTCGTTCCGGTCGCGATGACGATTTCGGCGGAAACTCCAGGAGAATGATGTGAACAAGATCGTCGATCAATACGGAATCCCGTTCGACAAGGGATTGCTCAAGGAGGTGCAGACGAGCCGCGTGGCCAGTCTGCAGAACGAGTATCTGACTGGCATGCTCGACGGCCTCACGCCGGCGCGCCTGGCCAATACGCTGCGCGCCGCCGACAACGGCGACCTGTTCGCACAGCACCGCCTGTTCTCGGACATGGAAGAACGGGACGCGCATATCGCCGCCGAGATGGGCAAGCGCAAGCTGGCGCCGCTCTCGCTCGACTGGACCATTGTTCCGCCGCGCAACGCCTCCGCCGCCGAGAAGGCGCACACGGAATGGCTGCTCGAAGTACTCACCGACGCTGTGGATCCGATCGAGGATCTCATGATCGCGTTAATGGACGGCGTCGGCCACGGTTTCGCGCCGGTTGAACTCGAGTGGCGCTCGGAGGGAAGCGAATGGCTGCCCGCCTATTTCCCGCGTCCGCAGGAATGGTTCCAGCTCGACCAGGCACGCCGGAATATTCGCCTGCGCGACATGAGCGTCGACGGCGCGCCGCTGGCGCCCTTTGGATGGGTGTTCCATACGCATGGCAAGGCAAAGACCGGCTATCAAGGGCGCCTTGGGCTGCACCGCACCCTGTCCTGGTCGTTCCTGTACAAGAGCTATGCCATCGGGGATTTTGCCGAGTTGCTTGAGACGTTCGGCTTGCCGATCATCACGGGCAAGTACTACGCCGGCGCCAACGATGAGGAAAAAGCCAGTCTCTTGCGGGCGGTAGTCGCTCTCGGCCACGATGCCCGCGCCATCATGCCGGCTGACATGCAGATCGAAATCGAGAAGGTTACGGCGGGCGGCGACTCATCGGGCCACCTCTCGCTGGTCGATTGGTGCGAACGCTCGCAGTCCAAGGTCATCCTCGGCCAGACGATGAGCGCCGAGTCGAAATCGAGCGGGATCGGATCCGGAAACGCAGATCTGCACCGCGAGGTGCGCCGCGACATCCTGGTCGCCGACGTGCGCGAGATCGCCGGCACCATCACCCGCGATCTGCTTTATCCGCTGATCGCCCTCAATCGCGGCAACATCGACGGCCTGCGTCGGTGCCCGCGCCTGGTATTCGACACGGGCGAGCCCGAAGACATCAAGCTGCTGGCCGAATCGCTGCCGCCGCTCGTCAACATCGGCATGCAGATCCCGACCGATTGGGCGCATGACAAGCTGAAGATTCCGGTACCAACCGATGGCCAGGCCGTCCTGACGCCCCAGAAAACCCAGCCCACGCCACCAACGCCGCCGGCATCCCTGGCCGCGATGGCTGCGGCCGGCGGCGCAGCGTCGCCCGCCGCCGAACTTTCCGACCAGCTTTCGGCCTCGGCGACACCAACCGTCGAGGATCTGCTGACAGCGCTCTCGCGCATCGTCCAGGAAGCGCCCGACCTGGCCACGCTGCAACGCACGCTGCTCGAGGCGTATGGTCACCTGGACACGGCGGATTTAACGCGGCACATGGCCGCTGCGTTCGCCCTGGCGGAATTGCGCGGCATGGCCGACGTGCGCGATGAGGCGGGGCAGTGAAGTTCGGGTTCAATACCCCGTTCGAGGCACAGCTGGAGTTCTTCCGGCAGAAGCTCAATCTGCCGTCGGAGCGCTGGGATGATATCGTCAAGGCGGCGAATGATCGCGCCTTCATCGTCGCCGGCGCCATGCAGGCCGATCTCATTCAGGATCTGCGCTTTGCCATTGATCGGTCGATGCGCGACGGCCTGGGTATTGAAGCGTTCCGCACCGACTTTCGCCAGATCGTGCAACAGCACGGCTGGACCGGCTGGACGGGCGAAGGCAGCAAGGCCGGCGAAGCCTGGCGGACGAAGGTCATTTACCAGACCAACATGGCGACGAGCTATGCCGCCGGTCGCTATCGGCAACTGACCGATCCCGACTTTCTTGCGGAATTTCCGTACTGGCGCTACGTCCACAACGATAGCGTCATGCACCCGCGCCCGATGCACGCGCACTGGGGACAGATCCGCCTGACGCTGCGCTACGACCACCCGTTCTGGGCGACGCACTATCCACCGAACGGCTGGGGCTGTCACTGCCGCGTCGTTCCCGTTCGCGAGCCGGGCGAAGGCGACGCCACCGAGCCGCCGGCCGGCTGGGATGAGCGGGACGGCAAAGGATTGATCCCCGGCATCGATCGCGGCTTCGACTATGCACCTGGTGCGAATGTCAGCCAGACGCTGCAGGCGTTAATCGACGCCAAGCTGATTCGCCTGGATGCGCCGATCGGTGCGGCGATGTACGAGGCCATGAAGGACGTCATCACGCTCGAGCAGCGCGCCGCCGAATTCGCCGCCTGGATCGACAGCGTGGTCGCGGCCGGCGTCACCCGAAACGAATGGGAGATCGTCGGCGCTGTTCGTGCTTCCGAGATCGACGCCCTGGAGAATGCGGGCCTGCCCCGGCCGACGACGGCAGAGATCGCCGTCGAGGATAGCCTGGTCGTCGGAAAGAAAGCGGCCCGCCACGAACAGGCCGGGGATGCGTTAAGCATTGCTGAATGGAAGCGCCTGCCCGAGCTGCTCGACGGATCGCGCCGGACCTATCTCGACAAGACGAACGGCAAGCTGCTCTACGTGCTGCCGTCGGCCGACGACGATCGCTCGATCCGCCTGGTCGTCGAGATCGATTTTGTGATGAGCAAGGAGAAGGTGACGCTCAACATGGTGCGCTCGGCCTTCAAGATCAACACGCAGGCGCTGGAGGACAGAACGCGGTATGAGGTGGTGCGATGAGGGGGTGGTCGGCAGTTCCACCATCCCCGTGTGGCATGGCCCTACGGTTGAACGGACGCCTTCCCGTTCGTCCCTCATCGGGTCTCAAGTATAGCCCCCGATTGAAGGAATCGCTATGGTAGCCATCGTTAGCAAGATCCTGGACGAAGGGTTTTCGGCCGCACACCAGGCGGTCGCCGCCCGTGTCGCCAACATGCAGCCGGTCATGCAGGGGCTGGGCGAAGGCGTGATGGAGCGCATCAAACAGCGCTTCCCGGCCAGCACCGGCCCCGATGGCAGCCGCTGGGCGCCCAATGCGCGCGCCACGATCGAGGCATACCTCGAGGCGCGGGGAGGATTCGGCAAGCGAGGGATCAATAAGAAGGGCGTTGAGCTTGCCATGTCGAAGAAGCCGCTGATCGGCCAGTCGCACGATCTTGAGCGCCAGTTCCACGTCACGGCCGACGCGCATTCCTTCATCGTCGAAAACAGCATGGTCTATGCCGCCGTCCAGCATTTCGGCGGACAGGCCGGGCGCGGTCACAAAGTGACGATCCCGGCGCGGGAGTTTTTCCCGTTCAATGGCAACGAGGAAATCTACCCGTCGGAACTCGACTATATTTTGGGGGCTTTGAATTCCTATCTCGAAATGAGGTAGTCTTATCGCTGCGACGTCGGTTTTTAGCGAAATCGACAGCAGCGCGTTTTAAGCGATTTTGATGGTGCAGTGGCTACGTGTGGATCACCCGACACGCGAAAACACAAATTAACGCGCCATTAACGCGGTTCTAGGGGCGGTTGCTCGCGCAGGCGACCTTCGGTTTTCGGTAAAAGACGAAACCACCCCCGCCGATCTCCGAAAAAAACCCTCATCCCCGCCGAAGCGTTTCCCCTCTCGTCGCCCCTGTCCGATCCGGAATCATGGGCACATGAGTCGCAAACGCCCCCCATCCAAAAAGCCGACGGCAATCGCGATCTCCGCCTTGAGCGTCGAGATCGATGCCGGCGCGCCGCGCGATTTCCGCATTATCCCGGCGGGGACGTTCCGTTCCGGCGATGGCAGCGGCCGCCCGAAGGAGTGCGGCAGCTGGCAGTTGGATGATGCGGACGGCGCGCGCCTGGTCGCCGAGATGGCCGCCCGGGAATCGGCCTGCGTCATCGACTACGAGCACGCGACCCTGTTGGCCAAAAAGAACGGCACTAAGGCGATCGCCGCCGGCTGGTACGAGAAGCTCGAATGGCGCCCCGGCGATGGTCTGTGGGTTATCGGCGCCGACTGGACGGCGATGGCCGCCCAGGAAATCGAGGGCAAGCAGTACCGCTACGTTTCCCCGGTGTTTTCTTACGACCCGGTCACCGGCCGCGTCCTCAAGCTTTTCCACGCCGCGCTGACCAACGATCCCGGCATCGACGGCCTCACCGATCTCGCCGCCCTGGCGGCCGAAGTTTTTCTCACCAACACATCATTGGAGGTTCCCGCAATGGATGAACTGCTCGAACAGTTGCGCTGGCTGCTCAATCTGCCCGTCGGCGCGACGGCGGAAGACATCATCGCCCAGCTCGACAAACTCAAGTCACAACTGACTGGCGGCGACGCCACGGCGGCGGCGAGTTTCGATCTCTCGGCACACCTGGCGCAGCAGGGCAGCAAGCTCGCCGAGCTGACCGCCCAGGTCGATTCGCCGGATCCGGCCAAGTTCGTCCCGGTCGCGGTGTTGACCGCTGTCCAGGGCGAGAAGGCCGAGCTGCAGACGACGGTCGTTGACCTTCAAGCCGAGATCAACGGCGGCAAGCTGGAAAAGATCATCGCCGACGGCAAGGCCGCCGGAAAGATCACGCCGGCCACGGAAGCCTGGGCGCGCAATCTCGGCCAGACGAATCTCGCCGCGCTGACCTCGATGCTCGAAGTGACGGCGCCGACGATCGTCCCCAACAAGACGCAGACCGGCATCAACGCCCCGTCGCCCGGCCCGGTCGCTGCGCTCTCGGCCGAACAGCAGCAGGTGTGCGAGCTGCTCGGGGTGCCCGAGGCCGATTTCAAACAGACCCTGTCGGCCTCGGCCTGACGGGATTCCTTTTCATCTGAACGGAGACTTCAATGACTGCTCTCGCCGCAGACCGCAACACCCACATGCGGGACAACGGATTGATTCCGGTGCCCGTTGCCGCCAACGCGAAGATCTTTGCCGGTTCGATGGTGGTCGCCAATGCCGCCGGTTATGCCGCCCCGGGCAGCACCGCCGCGACGCTGACCTACCTCGGCCGCGCCGAATCGTTTATCGACAATACCGGCGGCGCCGATGGCGCCAAGATCGTCCTGGTTCGCCGTCATAAGGCGTTCAAGTGGGCGAACCTTGGGACGGACGCCGTCACGCAGGCCGAATTCGGCAAGACCTGCTACATCGTCGATGACCAGACCGTGGCCAAGACGAGCGACACCGCTGCTCGTTCCGCTGCCGGCAAGGTGGTCGGCGTCGACTCCGACGGCGTCTGGGTCGAATAAGGGAAACGGCCTCGCGAAGGCGGTTTAACACCACATCCGTTCATCAAGGAGAAATCATGATCAAGAAATTCGCATCGATCGGCATCGCGATCGCCTTCGCGGCCCTTGCCGTTTTGTCGTGGCCGGCAACCGCCGGGCAGGACGCTTTCACCGCCCTGGCCAACTCGGACGCCGTTCCGGCCTTCGCGGCGGTCGGGATGCTGGTTAACGCCAGTACCCTGCAGTCGATCTTCACCGGTCTCAAGACCCTCTTCAACAATGCACTGAAAGCCGTGCCCGGCGACTGGCAGAAGACGGCGATGGAGGTTCCGTCGACGGGTGCCGGCGAGGATTACGCCTGGTTGTCGCGCTTCCCGCGCATGCGCAAGTGGGTCGGCGACAAGGTCGTGAAAGCACTCAAGGCCGGCAAGTACTACAAGGCCAATGAGGACTGGGAGGCCACGATCGAAGTCGATCGCAATGACATCGAGGACGATCGGCTGGGGCTGTACAACAATCAGGCGATGCAGGCTGGCGAATCGGCGGGGGAACTCAACGACATCATCGTCGATGACCTCAAGAACAACGCCTTCACGCAGACCGGCATCGATGGCCAGTATTTCTACGACACCGATCACCCGGTTGGCGATTCCAGCGTCAGCAACAAGATCACCGCTGCGCTGTCTTCGGCGACGTTGGCCGGCGCGCAGGCAAGCTACGGCGCGCTGCGCACCAAGATCATGGAGTTCAAGGACGAAGAAGGCATGCCGCTTCGCCTGATTCCGGACACGTTCGAGGTTCCGCCGGCCCTCGAAGCAGCTGCCCGCGTCATCTGCGAAGCGGACAAGCTCGGCGACAACTCCCCGAACCCGTACAAGGGCACGGCGACGGTCCTGGTCAATCCGGGCCTGACCAGCTCGACCGCCTACATGCTGCATGTCACCAGCAAGCAGTCGGTCAAGCCGTTCATCGTCCAGATGCGCAAGAAGCCGGTCTTCGTCTCGCAGACCGGCATGGACAACGACGACGTCTTCAATCGCAAGAAGTTCAAGTACGGCGCCGAAGCGCGTGCGACCGGCCTGTACGGCTACTGGCAGCTGTCGGCCGCCTCGACCGGCGCGGGCTAATCGCGAGCGTTAAGCCATAGCCCCTTCCCTTGCGGGTGGGGGTTTTACTGAACGCTTGGATCAACCACAAGGAGCCGTCATGGCGTCGAAGAAACCGCAGACCAGAAAAGCAGCCACTCCCGCAACGTCGCCGGCCGCCGCGCCGAAGACGGACTCCGCATCGCCGGAGAACAAGAATAATCCACCGCCCGCATCGCCGGGGAATAACGGTGCATTGAACGGGTCGGGGGTGGATTCGTCCACCTCCGAAACCGCCAATCAATCGTTAGGAAACGGCGAACCTCCGAAGACTGACAAGACGGAGATTTCCCCCGCTGGGGGAACATCGGGCGCCAATGAAAAGGATGAGCCTGTCGTCATCGTCGCCGGCTTCAAGGCTGACTCTTTCACCGGCTTCAAGGTCGTCTCGGCCGTCGAAGGGTTCCGCCGCGCCGGCCGCGCCTGGACCAAGGCGGAAACGGTAGTCAAGGCCAACGAGTTGAGCACGGACCAGATCACCGCGCTGCTGGCGGAGCCGATGCTGCAGGTCGTCGGCATCACTGAGGATCCTGCTTAAATGGCCTACGCAACCCAGGCGGACATGGAAACCCGGTTCGGGGAGGAGGAACTCGCCCAGCTCACCGACCGGGAATCTGCCACGACGATCGACGCCGGTGTCGTTGCCCGGGCGTTAAACGACGCCAAGGCCGAGATCGACGGCTATCTGTCCGCCCGGTATGCGTTGCCGCTCACCACGGTGCCCGACATCCTGGTGCGCATCAACTGCGATATCGCCCGGTATTTCCTGTTCGACGATCGCGTTACCGAAGCGGTCCGCAACCGCTACCTGGACGCGGTCAAGCTGATGCGCTCGATCGCCAGCGGTGACGTCACGATGGCCGGCGCCAGCGCCTTGGCGCAGACCACCGGTCAGAAAGAGGCGATTTTCGTTCCGTCTTCTCGGCCCAAGGTATTTGGCGGGGAGCGGTCGTGATCGAGACAGTCGTCGCCCGGCTGAAAGCGGCCACCACCGGTTTCAACAAGATCGGCGGTGCAGCCGACCTGGACGCCATCGGCAAGAAGGTGGTCACGCCTGGCGCCTATGTCATCCCGATGACCGAGTCCGGTACCGAGGGCGAACTGTTGGGCGTCACCGAGCAGGAAATCGATATCGGCTTTGGCGTGTTCACGGTCGTTTCGAATCTGAGCGACGTCGCCGGCGCCGCAGCGATCGGCGGTCTTCAGGCCCGTCGGGATGCTATCAAAAGCGCGCTGATCGGCTGGGTTCCCAATCCTGCCGAAGGGCATCCGGTGTATTTCACGTCCGGTCGTCTGATGCGCTGGGATGACGGGATTCTCTGGTGGCTCGATGAGTTCCAGGTGGCAAGTTATTGGAGGAAATGATGGCAGATCAAAACACTGAGCAGGTCAAAGAGCCCCGCAAGCCGGGCGAGCTTTCCACCAACCGTCCCGCGCCGCCCGTCGAAACCGATTCGGCCGCAGCGCCGGTGCCGGATCCGGCGGCTGGAAAACCCGCCAAGAAATCTGCAAAGGAGTAAGTCATGGGAAGATATGCCCGCAATACCGCGATCCTGGCCAAGATCGAAGCGACGTATGGCGTCGACGCCACGCCGACCGAGGGCGCCAACGCGATCCTGATCTCGAATCCGGATATCGTCCCGCTTAACGCCGAAAACGTGTCGCGCGACCTCGTGCGTGCGTTCCTGGGTGGATCGGAGCAACTCGTCGGCGCCAGTTATGTGTCGATGACATTCGATGTCGAAATCGCCGGGTCCGGCACTGCCGGTGTCGCCCCGGCCTACGGTCCGCTGCTGCGCGCCTGTGGGTTTGCGGAATCCGTCACCGAAAACGTCCGGACGGAATACAACCTGGTGACGCCGGTCTCCGATTCGCTCTCGATCTACTATTTCAGCGACGGCGTCAAGCACGTCGCCCGTGGTTGCCGGGGCGATGTCAGTATCAAGATGACGTTCAAGAACAAGCCAGTGTTCTCGTTCAAATTCCTCGGGCTTGACGGCGGCATGGCCGCCGCCGTTCCGGCCGCGCAGACGACAGGCACCTTCCAGAAGCCTTTGGCAATGTCCGAGGCCAATACCGGCGACCTGACCTTCGGCGCGGTCTACACGGCGGCGACGCCAGCGCTGACCGGCGGTCAGGGATATCCGAGCCAGGGCATCGAGATCAGCCTTGGCAATAGCGTCTCCCATGAGCCGCTGCTCGGCGGCGAATCGATCGATGTCACCCAGCGGGAGAGTAGCGGCAATGTCACGCTCGACCTGACGGCCGCCCAGGAAGTGTCGTTTATGACGACGGTCAAGGCGAACACGCTTCAGTCGATTGGACTGGTGCACGGCACCCAGGCAGGCAACAAATTCATGGTGTTCTTGCCCGGGGCGCAACTCATCAAACCGACCAAGAAAAATTCCAACGGTCGGTTGTATTGCGGCTATGAAGTGCGGGCGATCCCGGTCGTCGGCAATGACGAACTCAAACTGGTGGTGTTCTGACATGTTTACAATCGATCCCGATCCGACCTTTACGGCCGATGTGCCGATGACAATTCCCGGGAAGCCGGTCGCCGAAGACGCCAAGTTCGAATTCAAATACATGGATACGGACGAGTGGGAAGCCTTCATCAAGGAGACGGCCGGGCAGACGACGGCGGAGGTCGTCAAGAAAATGGTGGTCGGCTGGCGGGACTTCGACAAGCCGTTCTCTGCTGAGAACTTCGATCGCCTGCTCAAGAAGCGGCCGCGCGCCGCCCTGGACATCTTCGAGGCCTATCACCGCGAACTGTTCGAGTCCCGCGTAAAAAACTGATTGAGGCCGCCCAATATTGGGCCTCGGGCGGCCGTCCGAACAACGCGGAACTCAAGGAGGCGATGGCGGCTCTCGGCATCGTTGGCGAAATCGAGGAAAGTGATGTTCCGGAGTTTTTCGGTGTGTTTCCGGAAAACTTTCATGCGGCCGAAATCTTTGAGCGGTCGAGGACGAAGTGGGATTGCCAGGTGTTGCCCAGCGGGGCGTGTGTGGTGCGTGGCCTGAATTACCAGGCGCTCGAGATTTTGATGGTGCGCTGTAGGGTTCCGGAGGACCGGCGGGACGCAGTGTTTTCTGATCTGCAACTCATGGAATTGGCCGCGCTGCCGATTCTTAACGGAGACTGACCGTCGTGGCAAAGCTCAAGCTCCTCGTCGAAGTCGATACCCAGGATGGCGAAGAGGCGCTGAAAAAGATCAGCGACGCCTACCATAATCTCGGATCGAGTTCGGATCAGCTCAACGGCAAGACGGAAGAGCTTTCCAAGGCCTACAAGGCAGCGCTGCGCGGTGTGCCGGCGCAGTTCACGGACATCGTCACTTCGCTTCAGGGTGGCCAGGCGCCGCTGACCGTGCTCCTGCAGCAGGGCGGTCAGCTCAAGGATATGTTCGGCGGCGTCGGCCCGGCCGCCAAGGCGCTGGGAACCTATATTGCCAATCTGATCAGTCCGCTGACAGTCGGTGCTGCGGCGCTGGCGGCATTCGGATATGCCGCCTATTCCGGGGCGCAGGAATCGGAAAAGATGAACCAGGCGATCATCCTTTCCGCCAACAATGCCGGGACGTATGCCTCAGAAATCACCAGGATCACCACCGCACTGTCCTCAGCGACCGGTGCGACCAAGGGCTTCGCCGCTGACGCTTTAACGCAGCTGGTGGCCACCGGGCGCGTTTCCGCCGCCAATCTTCAGCTGACGGCGGCGGCTGCGATCAACCTGGAGCGTGCGGGTGGCCAGGCGATGTCGGAGACGGTCAAGCAATTTGCCGAGTTAGGCAAGTCGCCGGTCGAAGCGTCGATCAAGCTCAATGACCAGTACGGGTATCTGACGGCGTCGATTTACCGACAGATCAAGGCGCATGTGGAAAACGGGCGCGAAGCCGAAGCGTCGGCGCTGGCGCAGAAATCGTTTGCCGATGCCGCCAACCGGATGGCCTCGCAGCTCGACCAGAACCTCGGCACGATCGAGCGCGGCTGGAAGCGCGTCAAGGATGCGATCATAGGCGCCTGGGATGCGTTGCTCGTCCCCGGACGTGAATCGACCTGGCAGGCAAAGCTTGATTCCGTCAACGCCCAGCTCGATCTGGCGCGCAAGGGGCTCGGAACGTCAAACCGTGACTCGCTTGCCGCCAAGGTGCAACTCGCTGATCTGGAAAAGCAGCAGCGCGTCTATGCCGCGATCGTCGCCGCCCAGGGCGAGGTCGCCGCCCAGGAAGCGAACCAGAACAAGCAGCGCAGCGCCGGCGTCGAATTCGAGCGCATGAAAGAGCAGCTCCTGACCAAGGAGCAGAAGCTCCGGGCGGAGATCGCCAAGATCCGGAGCGTCGCCACCGAGGCCGGCGTCGACGTCAACAGCAAGGAAGTGAAGGATCTCGAAGCCGCTGCCCGCGACAAATACACCGAGAAGAAAATCACCGACTACCAGCGTCTGCGGCAGACCATCAGCGAGAAGATTTCGATCGCAGAACTGGATGCGCGTCAGGAAGAGAAACTGACGGACTCGCAGCGCGAACAGGCCAAGATGAATGCCGATCTGGCCACTGGCGCGATCAAGCTGACCGGCGCCGAGAAAGCACGCATCGATACGCTGTTTCAGGAAGCGATCGCGATCGAGAAGCGCAACCAGGCGGAAGATGCCGCCAAGCGCGCCGGCAATATCACCCGGGATTACCAGCGCACCGCCGATCTTACGGTATTGCGGATCCAGCGCGAGGCGGAACTCGGTCTGATGCTCGGTGGCCAGAAGGCAGCAGCCGAGGCGCTGTACAAGGCCGAGGACGAAGGCCGCGCGATCCGCGAGCGGATCCTGCGTGATCTGCCCGAGTCGGCGGCCCGGACGCTGGCGTTGGCCGATGCCGAATCGATTCTGGCCACGCAGAAGCAGCGCGTGGCCAAGGCCGCTCAGGAAAGCTACGAAGCGCAGCGTACCTTCGAATACGGATGGGAGAAGTCGTTCAAGACCTACGAGGAAAGCGCCTCGAATGCGGCCAAGACAGCCGAGATCGCCTTCTCCGGATCGACGTCGGCAATGGAGGGGTTCATCAAGAAATTTGCCACGACAGGGAAGATCGACATCACCAGTTTAGGCAACGCGGCGATTAACGTCCTCGCCGATATTCAGATGCAGACGCTGCGCACCAGTATTCTTTCTCCCTTGGTGAAGGGCGCTGGTGCCTGGTTCTCCGACCTGTTCTCCGGCGGCGCGATGTCGGCGGCGGACAAGACGCAGGCCAAGGGGTCGATGGTTGAGTACAACGCCAAGGGCAACGTGTTCTCCAGCAACAGCCTGCATCAGTACGTGAACACCGTGCGCGATACGCCGACGCCGTTCCTGTTCTCCGGCATGCATGCCTTTGCCAGTGGTGGCATCTTTGCGGAGGCAGGCCCGGAAGCTGTGATGCCTCTTAAAAAGGACTCCGCCGGACGCCTCGGTGTGCTGGCGCAGATATATGGATCGCAGACAGCGCCGAATGTGTCATTCAATCTCATCAACCAGACCGGCATGCAGGTGTCCGCGTCTGCGCAGGGATCGCCGAAGTTCGACGGAGAAAAGTGGGTCATCGGCGTCGTCCTCGAGGCAGCGCAAAACAATCCTGGATTCCGCCACGCGATGGGAGTGCGTTAAATGCCGACGTTTCCGACTCTGAGCCGACTGCCGGACTTCCCGCTATCGCCCGATGGCGAACCCTCAAAGGACGGCATCATTTCGTCGCCGATGACAGCGGGCTATCAGGTCACCCGTCCGCGATTCACCCGCGACCAGCGCAGCTGGGGCGTTAATTACAAGCGCATGAGCCGCGCCGATCTCGATCTGCTGCGCGCTTTCCGCACGACAACGCTGAAGAATGGCGCGCTGTCTTTCGAGTGGCTACACCCGCTCGACGGAGTTGTTTATACTGTCCGCCTGGAATCGGGACATATCACTTTCAACGCGGTCGCCCCGAACGCCTGGCAGGTCGCCTTCACGCTCGTCGAAGTCTGACCGCAAATAGTCCCTTAGGGCGAAGCCCTTCCCCCGCAGCGCACCAGGCACGAACCCGGAGAATTACGTCATCATGACTCCGGAATCGCGCTGTGCCGCTATCCCTTCCCCCTTCTCTGATCGCCAAGAAAAACGCCGTCGCCGGGGACGGTGCGTGGCTGACGCTGTTCGAGATTTTTGCGCCAACGGAAACGCTCTACCTCGTTCCGAATAACGAGGACATCACCTGGAACGGAAACGTCTACGAGGCGTTCGCGCTTGAAGTTGGCGAGCTGAAGCAGCAGTCGGACGGATCGTTTATTTCGTTCCAGGTCGGCGTCGCGAACCAGACCCAGGCGGTACAGCCGTATCTGGAGGAAACCCACGGCCTGGTCGGCTGCAAGTGCCGGCTGATCGTCGTCAATTCGTCGCTGCTCAATGAGGTTGTCGCCGATCTGATTTGCGTCTACGACATCATCGGCGCTGAAGCAGACGAGGATTGGGTCCGATTTACGTTGGGTCGCCCCTCGCTCTTCAAGCGCCGGTTTCCGCCTTTCCGCGCGCAGCCGAGATCCTGCCCGCTCCGCTTCGGAAAAGCGCGTTGCGGCTATTCAGGGTCGGAGTTCACAAGCTGCGGCGGAACGCTCGATGACTGCCGCGAGCGCGGCAATTCCGTTCGGTTCGGTGGTCGCCCAGGGCTGCAGGCGAAGGGCGCGCGCTACATATGACGGTCGATCTTCTCCGCTACGCGACAGCCCCATTTGCCGAGGGCGCGCGCGGCCCGCACGCCTTCGACTGCGCCGGCCTTCTCGCCGACATCTATCGCCAGCGCGGCATCATTCTGCCGCCCTGGCCGACGCCGGAAAGCGACGACGAAAAACGCCATGCGATTCTCGCCGGCATGCGCGACTGGGAGCGGATTTCAAAGCCGGAACCGTGGTGCGGCATCGCCTTGCGCGTTGACAGCCCGATTCTCGTCTCACACGTCGGCTGCGTGCTCCAGGACGCCCGGCGCTTCATTCACACGACGGCGGAAACCGGCGTCGTCATCGAGCGGATCGACTCGCCGCGCTGGGCGGCGCGCATCAGCGGATTCTACCGGTGGCCACGATGACGCCTGAGAAGCGAAGCGCCAACGTTGTCCTGGTTCGCAACCCCTTCGAGCGATCGGAGCGCGATCACCTGGTTGTCGAGATCGAGTCTGGAACCACGATCGCGGATCTCGTCCGCATGGTTGCGCCCGGGAACACGCCGATGTCGGCGGCGATCGACGGCGAAGTCATTACCCGGGAGGAGTGGGAGAGAAGGACGCTTGCCGTCGGGGAGCATCTGTCCCTGATCCCGATTCTGCACGGTGGTGGCGGCAACGACCTGCTGCGCACCGTGGCCATGATCGGGCTGATGATTGCGGCGCCTGGCATCGGCGCGGCGATCGCCGGGTCGATGGGGCTGGTCGGTTCGGCCGCGACAGCGTTTTCCATCTTCGGCACAGCGGTATCCTGGGGAACGGTGATTGGCGTCGGCGTCGGCATGATCGGCGGCATGCTCGTCAACGCGCTGCTGCCACCGGCGCAGGCAAAGCTGCCAAGTTATGACGTCGGCAGCTACGACAATTCCGCCACCTATTCCTGGTCCCCGAAAACCACCCAGGATCCCGGCCTGCCGATCAGCAAGACGTACGGGACGATGCGGCTGCACGGCAACATCATCGCTTCGTACATCGAGATCAGCGGCGATCTCGGCCAGACGCAGAAGCAACATCTCCTGATCGATCTCGGCATGGGCCCCATCGCTGAGATCAGCGATATCCGGATTAACGGCCAGCCGATCGAGAACTACTCGGACTGCTATGCCGAAACGCGGCTTGGGTATCTCGACCAGGAAGTGATCTCGGATTTCAACGACACCCAGATCACGACGCAGGTTGGCCAGAAGGTCGTTCTCGGCACGCCGGTAACCCGCATCGTCGGTACCGGCGCGGACGCAATCGAAGTCGAGCTGGTGTTTCCCAATGGGCTGTATTACTACAGCGATTCCGGCAGCCCGGTAACCCACTCGGTCGGCGTTAAAGTTGAGTACGCAGCGGGCGCGGGGGCATGGGTTGAGGCAGCCTCGGAAACCATATCGGCGGCGTCGACCAAGGCTGTGAGGCGTCGGTTCAAGATCGATAATCTCGATCGCGGCCTTGAGTACAAGATCCGCGTCAGCAACTCGACGGCTGACCAGACCAGCAGCCGCTACGGCGACGACTGCTACCTCGGCTCGGTGACGCAAATCATGAAGGATGATTTTGCGTACCCGGGCACGGCACTGCTGGCGATCCGCGCGTTGGCGACGGACCAGCTGTCCGGCGATCTCGATGTGTCGTGCCTCGTCAAGGGGGCACTCGTCCAGGTCTATCGCGACGGCGCCTGGCATGTTGAGTACAACAACAATCCGGCCTGGGTCTCTTGGGACATCCTCACCCAGCCGGTCATCCGCAACGACCTGACGATCGCCGAATACGAGGCGTGCGATCCGGAAGAGTTGATCCTGGCAGATTTCGAAGGGCTGGCGGAATTCGCGGATTATCTGGTCCCCGGCGATGGTGGCGTGCTCGAGCGCCGCTGCGAATTTGACGGGACATTTGACACCGAGACCACCCTGTGGGACGCCGTCCTGACCGTTCTCGGTACCGCGTATTCTGTCCCCGTTCCGACGGGTACGCGGATCGGCTTGATCTGGGACCACGTCCGCACCGAGCCGACGCAGGTGTTCACGGTCGGAAATACCAACGTCAGCGGGTTCAAGGAAACCTGGCTGCCGATGGACAATCGGCTTTCGCGCCTCGAGGCGGACTTCATCAATCGGGATCTCGACTGGCAGCGCGACCCGATGACCGTCGTCAACAAGGCGATGGAGGTCGATGGGAGCCAGTCCTCGACGATCTCGGCGATCGGCATCACGCGCCCGAGCCAGGTGTTTCGCTTCTGCATGCACCGCCTGCTGAAGAATCAGCACCTGCGCGTGACCGGTGAAATCAGCGTCGATGTCGATGCCTTGAGAAGCAAGACAGGCGATCTCGTTTGGGTGCAATGCGATTTCCCCGCCTGGGGAAAAGGCGGGCGAATTGTTTCCGGGACGGCGTATAGCGTCGAACTCGACCAGGTCGTGACGCTCGAGGCCGGCGCCGCCTATCAGATCGTCTTGCGCCTGGCCGACGACAGCATCGTGATCCGGAACGTCACGAACGCCGCCGGAGACGCGCAGATCGTCAATGTCTCGACGCCTTTCCCAGCCGTCCCCGGAAAATACGACGTCTACGCGATCGGCAAGGTCGGGCGCAGCCACAAGGAATTCATCGTCACCGACGTCAGCCGCGCGTCTGACATGAAAATGCGCCTCGGCCTGATCGAGTACAACGCATCGGTGTTCGAGGCCGAGAGCGGCGCGCCAGTGGTTCCAACGACCGTCATTTCCGATCTGACCGTGACTTTCCTATCGGCTTCCGTTACGGAGCGGATCCGGGCGGTGATCGGCGGGGTGCAGACGATCGACCTGCAGGTGGATTTCACTGTCAACAAGCCGGCGCTCGTCAGGCGCTACGTCGTCGATATTCTCGGACCGACGGGCGGCTGGTCAGTGGGTGCCGAGGGCGGATCCTCGCCGTTGATCGTTCCCGGCGTCTCGGCCGGCGATGATGCCCAGCTGCGGATCCGCGCGATCGGCACCGGCGGCGCAACGCTCGCCTCCTATCTCATCGGCCACGACGTCGAAGGCGTTAAGGTCGGTCCGGCCGCGCCGACGGCGACGGCGGTCGGCGCATTGTTCTCGGTCGATATCTCCTGGACGTTCAACGACGCCAGGCAGGACATCCTGGCGACTGAGGTATGGTTTTCCGCAACAAATAATCGGTCATTCGCGACCCGTTTAACGCCGGAGCCATATCCAACCCGGGCGTATAAGCATCCCGGCCTGCAGCCGGGCGCCGGCGGGTATTACTGGGTTCGGCTTGAGGACAAATGGGGGAACTACTCCGCCTTCTTCCCTGCTTCTGAAACCGGCGGGTTGCACGCGGTTGCAAGCACCGATCCGTCTTCGCTGCTCTCGCAGTTGCAAGGGTCGTTGGGCATGCAGCAGCTGGCCAACGAACTTGTCGAGCCGATCGCCAAGATCGAGACGATTGCGCTCGATGCCATCCGGCGGGAACTGGCGATCGACGACCTCGCTGCCCGCGTGCTGTTTGAGCGGGCGGTAACGTCCGCGACGGTCTATGTCGATCCAGTAACCGGCAAGGTCCAGATCCTCGCGACTGCGGCCATCACGACGGACGTCGAGGCGCGCCTGACCACCGTCGAAACTGTATCTAATGCGGATCACGGGACGCTGCAAAACATCGTCGCCACGGTGTTGCAACAGGGGCAGTCTCTGACATCTACGCAGTCGCTCATCGAGCAGCTCGCGAACCAGATCGCGTTAAAGGCATCCCAGATTTACGTCGACGAGGCAATCCAGACCGCGACAGGCGCGTGGACAGTCGATGGCGCAAACGCGACGCAAAAACTTGCTGAGACCGCCATTCGTCAGGCGCTGAGTCTCGATTCCGCCGCCAAGAAAGCACTCGCCTCCCGGGCGCGCATTGCACTCGCGGAGCAGACCATTTCATCCCAGGCTACGGCCTTGGCCGCAGAGTCGGCGCAGCGTTTGGCGCTTGCCGCGATCGTCGATGACCAGGCGGCAGCGCTGACGGCCGAGCGGAAAGCCCGGGCGGACGCCGTGTCCGCCGAAGTCCAGGCGAGAGAGGCGCTTGCGGCGACGGTGTCCGAAGGCGACCAGCAGAACGCTGCTGCGATCGAGACGCTTGAGTCTGTGGTAGCCGATTCGGACAGCGCGCTTGCCCAGTCCATAGAAAACCTGCTTGCTCGGCTCAATACCGGTGATTATGCATCGGTCAAAGAACTTGCGCAGGCGACCGCCGAAGCTCTCGGCATGGTGCTGGCGAGCTGGGCCGTCCAGGTCGACGTCAATGGCAAAGTGGCCGGCATCAAGCTGATAAGCGATGGCCGTGTCTCGGCCTTTGCAGTGGTATCCGACCGCTTCCTCGTTTACCTCAACGACGAATCGGAAAACCCCGTCCAGGTATTTACCCTCGGTCAAATCAACGGCCGATCCGCGCTGATTCTGGCGGCGGACATCATCGGTGATGGATCGATCATCGCAAGACATTTATCGGTCGATGAATTGTCGGCGATCTCGGCATACCTCGGCGCGATCAAGGGCGGCAGCATCGATATCGGCGATGGCGCCGCGATCATCCGCGAAGACGGGAGCGCGTATTTCAGCAATATCGAGGTTTCACGCCAACTCGCCGTCGCCACGGGGTCTGCCGCAGGCCTGGCGGGAACCTACGCGATTACCCCCGGAGAGGGGTGGCGGCTCCTGGCTACGGTAACGATCGATACCGGCTACAGCGTCGGCGCTTGGTGGTCGGCAACCGATCGGTCCTATGACGCCGCCGCTGGGATCGCGAATGGATCGCTGATAGCGGATGCCTTCAATGGAAATTTTGGGACGTTCATCGCGCACTGGGCGATTAAGGTCAAGGGCATATATCCGCGATCCCGTTGGAATCAAACAACGACGCTGATGCTTGAGCTGGAGCTATGGGCGCAGGTCGACGGCGAAGTTTATCAATTACACGTGCCGGCCGGAGCGTGGGTAATTTTCAAGGTGACCTGATGACGACGATTGTTAAAGGGCGCGATCTCGATGCCTGCTGCGAATCCGTGCGGTATGAAACGGGGCAGCTCTATTTTTCATGCACTGCACCCGACGATCCGAACCGAAAGGTACTCGTAACGGTATCACCGCAGGATCAGGACTATCTGCCCGCGATCACATGGGCCATCAACAGCGGAAAACTCGGAGGAGATAAATCATGAGCTGGCAAACATCGGGATTAATCTCGGTCGCTAACGGGTCGAAGAAGGTCTACGGCGTCGGAACCGTTTGGGTATCAAGCGGAAAAGGGCGTTCCGGGGACGGGATCATCATGCCCAATGGGTTATTGATGGAAGTGGCGAGTTATGAGTCCAACACGGAATGCACCCTGGTCGAAAACTACCTCGGCGCCACAGCCAACAGCCAAGCATATAAGATTTTGCCACTCGGGCTGCTTCCATCCGAACTCGCCGATATGTTGACGAGCACACACGAAGACTATCGCGTGATGATCTTGCAGCTTCTCGACTGGGAGACTTCGACAGCGGACACGGTGCCAATCACCAACCCCGCGACAGGCGTGATCACCAACGTCAAGACGTTGACGAAGATACTGGCATCACTAACTGATGGCAGTGTTGATGCCGTGCTCAAGACGCTGACGACGAGCGGGGCCGTTTCTAGCGACACATTAAGCGTTGGGACGACTTCAACTGCTGCAAAAGTAGTGGTCAATTCTGGTGGGGCAACGAAAAACAATGTTGCGGCGATCTTTTCGCACGGTGGTTACTCAAGCTCTGACGGTGCGAGCACGGAAATTGTTCTCGGATCGTTGTCCGATGCATCGGGACAGGTCGTAAACACCGGCGCGCGGATCAAGTCGGTTGAAAATTATTCGAGCGGATATGGTGTAGGCATTACGTTGCAATATCGCACAGCGGGGAACGTTTTAACTGACGGCATTGTGCTTAGCCAAGCAGGAAGCACCGGCTTTGGGGTTTCTCCGGGTGTTTGGAGCGGTGTAGTTAGTAAAGCTTTGGAATTACAGAATGGCTCTGCTATTGCAGCTCAGAGCAACGCCTTGAATTTGCATCTGCTCAGAAATGCATATTTCGACAATGGTTGGAAATATAAATCCGCAGCGCCTGCGGCAAGATTCGCATTGAACGACGACGCTGGTGCTGGGGGGTTTGCTTGGTTCTACGCCGAACCTGGAGCGCCCGGAGACACTATCAATTGGACGCAGTTAAAGGAACTCGACGCTAGCGGGAATGAGATTCTTGGAGCGAACAGCGGCCCTGGATCTCGTTTGCATGTGGTTGGCGCTAATACATCCACGCAGGTATTTGACGTTGTTACCTACAACGGCAGTTATGCGTTCTATTCTGCCGCCGGGAATGCGACATCTTCGTCAGGGGAATCATTTTCGTCGTCGATGCTTGGCGTTCGAAAGGATTCAACGACTTCAAGATCCATCAACGCAGCCGGCACAATCAACGCCAGCGGCGCTGACTACGCCGAATATGAGCGCAAGGCTGCGGCATATCTCGCCGTTCAATTTCTCAAGGGCGACATCGTCGGTTTCAATGCCGATGGAGAGCTGACGCCGAAGTTCTCGGAGTCCATCCGGTTCGGCGTGAAATCCACGAATCCGAACATCGTCGGCGGCGATACCTGGGGAAGTGAAGACAAGGTTGGCAAGCGTCCGGAGCCTCCGAGCTATACCGCTCCGGTCTATGAAGGCGCTCCGAATCCCGGCGACAAGCCGAGCGAGCCGGCGCTTGTTCTGCCGCCCGAGCCGCAGAGGCAAGAGGGTGAGGCAGACGACACGCTCGCGGTCCGCGTGGCGCAATGGCGGGAGTATTACGGGGCGCTGTCGGCAGCGTTCGATGAGGCGATGGCTGCCTATGCCGAAGTTTTGGCCAAGTGGGAGGAAGCCTTCGCTGCGTGGCAATCCGACGACGCCAAGTATCAGGGCAAGGTCATCGCCGCCCAGGCCGCGTATGACGCCGCTGTTGCGCAATACGAGGCCGACTTGCCGGTGTTCGAAGCGAAACTGGAAGCCGCACGCCAGCTCGTCGATCGCATTGCCTACGCCGGGAAGGTGCCTTGCAATGTGATCGGCGCAAATCCGGGCGACTACATCATCGCGGCAGCCGGCGATGACGGCATGATCGTCGGCGTCGCGGTTTCGGAGATCGAGTCGTTCTCGCAGATGAAGCGCTGCGTCGGCGTTGTTAATCGAATCCTCGAAGATGGGCGCGCAGAGATTGCTGTGAGGGTTGCTTAAGTAGAGGAGACGGTGCGACCACCAGGTGTGCGGGAACACGCCTGGTAGCCACCGCCCGCAGGTATGAGCTGCGTTTGGCCGAGGCACCGTGCTGTGCACACAGCGGGCTGAAGCCTAGCACAGAGACGAAACCATGCATATTACCAATCCGATCATTCCGTGGATCGGCGGCAAGCGCCGCTTGGCTGACCGGCTTTTTCCACTATTTCCGCAGCATGAATGCTATGTGGAGGTGTTTTGTGGCGGCGCTGCGCTGTATTTTCTTCGGCAGGTGCCGGCGCCTGTTGAAGTGATCAACGACGTAAACGGTGAACTGATCAACCTTTACCGTGTAGTGCAGAATCGCCTTGAGGAGTTCGTCCGGCAATTCAAATGGGCGCTTTCAAGCCGCCAGGTGTTCAAATGGCTCCAAGAGACGAAACCCGAGACGCTTACGGATATTCAACGAGCTGCAAGATTCTTCTATTTGCAGCATCACGCCTTTGCCGGAAAGGTTGCTGGTCAGACTTTCGGTACCGCGACGACGTCACCATCAGTCAACTTGCTTCGGATCGAGGAGAACTTGTCTGCCGCGCATCTTCGCCTCGCCGGGGGAACGACGGTCGAGAACCTGCCCTGGGATGAATGCGTCAAGCGCTACGACCGAGAGCACACCTTTTTCTACATGGACCCTCCCTACTGGCAGACCGAGGGCTACGGCGTGCCCTTCGACTGGGGGCAGTATGAGGCACTGGCCAGCGCCATGAAGTCGATCAAGGGAAAGGCCATGCTTTCGATCAACGACCACCCGGAAATTAGGTCTTGTTTTGATGGGTTGGTCTTCCATGAGACGGGGATTAAATACAGTGTTTCAAACACTCATGGGGCGCCCAAAGAATCCGGCGAATTGGTGGTCACAAATTACGATCCCAGCTCTACGGGGGGCGGGCTGTTTTAACGCGGCTATTTCATCAAAACGCATGTGCCAAAAGTCGCGCAAAACTGTGCCATTACTCGCGCCGCGCTACAATTGGAAGTACGTTGCGAAAAACGGCTACATAGTGGCTACATGAAAGCCAAAAAGCAAAAGGCCAGTTCCGATGAACTGGCCTAAGTGCTTGATAATCCGTGGTAGGGCGTGAGGGGATCGAACCTTCGACAAACGGATTAAGAGTCCGCTGCTCTACCAACTGAGCTAACGCCCCATACCGAAACAGCATTTTACTACAAAACATCTGCTTTCTGGTAGGTCGGGGGAGATTCGAACTCCCGACCAACGGATTAAAAGTCCGCTGCTCTACCGACTGAGCTACCGACCCGCAAAAACAGAACGGCGAATTATAGAGAAGGTACCGTACGCTGTCAACGCCGCTCAGCAATCAATCCTGATAGACAGTGGGATCAGTCACTCCCGCGGCGGCAAAACCCTCCTGCCGCAACCGACATGCGTCGCAAAGACCGCAAGCCCTTCCGCCCTCGTCCGCCTGATAACACGAAATCGTCATACCATAGTCGACGCCAAGCGAAACGCCCCGACGAATGATGTCGGCCTTGGAAAGGCTGATCAGCGGCGCATGAATCGTCAGTCTGGCACCCTCCACCGCAGCCTTGGTCGCGAGATTGGCCATCGCCTGGAATGACGCAATGAATTCAGGCCGACAATCCGGATACCCGGAATAATCGACTGCATTGACACCGACATAAATATCGCGGCTGCCCAACACCTCAGCCCAGGCAAGCGCCAGCGAGAGCATGATGGTATTGCGCGCCGGCACGTAGGTGACCGGAATACCGGAACCAACGCCTTCCGTCGGCACGGCGATATGCTCGTCCGTCAACGCCGAACCGCCAAAGGCCGCGAGATCCAGCTTCATGACGCGGTGCTCACGCGCACCCAAACTGCTTGCCAACTTCTTTGCCGCGTTCAATTCGGCACCGTGTCGCTGACCATAATCCAGCGACAGGCAATAGCACGCATGCCCTCTGTCACGCGCGATCGCCAAAGTGGTGGCCGAATCGAGACCGCCGGAGAGCAGCACTACAGCCGGCGCTCCCGGTGGAGAAGATAATTCCATTGCCATTAGTTCTTTTCGCTTTCGATGCTTTCCGGATCTTCCGGGTTTTCGCTCTCCGGATCCGTCTCCACAATCAACGAAGACAGTTCCCGGTCGAGCAACTCTGGGTCGCCCAGATTGAGTTCGACGAGGCGACGCAGATGCGTCACACTATCCAGATCGATTGCCGCACACCGCAGACCGGCATAGCGCCCTTCGACATGCGCCGACTCGACATCCATGCTGATGCGCATATCAGAGTCATCGCCAAGACGAACGTGCAACTTTCCGGTTTCACCTTCCGCCATCGTCGTTCCCGCCGGAAGCCTGACCAGCGCACCCTTCAGGGACAAATCGATCACCACCGTATCAAGCGCACGGAGCGGAAGCACCAGCCTTGCTATCGAATGAAACGCCACGCGGGAATACTGACGCCGATCATCGTTCATAGTCGTCTCCTTGGCTATTTACCCTGCATGTTACCCCAAAGCAACTTGTGTAGTTGCAACTGGAAGCGAACAGGCAGACGATCCGCCAGCACCCATTCCGCCAGCATCTGAGGGCCGATGGCCCCCTGAACTGGAGAGATGAGCAAGGGACAAACCCCTTCGAGCCGATTATCCCGAATGACTTGCCGGGTCCATTCATAGTCCTGACGATCGGCAACGACAAATTTGATTTCATCGGCCGCCGTCAGGCAGGCCAGATTCGCCCAGAGATTCTTCTCCGTCTCCCCCGAGGAGGGCGCCTTCAGGTCGACGATGCGGGACACCCGCGAATCGACGGCGCTGACATCAAGCGCCCCGGAAGTTTCCAGCGATACGTCATAGCCGGCATCGCACAGTGCCGTCAGCAGTACAAGACACGCTGTCTGCGCCAGCGGCTCTCCGCCGGTTACGCACACATGGCGCGTGCCAAACTCGGCGACACGATGAAGAATCGCGTCAAGCGACATCCGCGCACCGCCGGTAAAGGCATGCGTGGTATCGCACCAACTGCAGCGCAACGGACATCCGGTCAGACGGACGAATACCGTCGGCAAGCCGATGCGGCTTGCCTCGCCCTGCAGCGAATAAAAAATCTCGCTGACCCGCAGGGTCAGCGATTCATCACGAGCAACCACCGGACTACTTCTTGATCCGCTGCTTGGCCGTCGCGGCTGCCGAACTGCCGGGGTACTTGGCCAGAATGCTCTCGTACGTCGCCTTGGCTCCCTTGGCGTCGCCGATGTCATGCTGACAGGTGGCAACGCCGATCAGCGAATCGGACGCCTTGGCGTGCTGCGGCCATTTCGCGACCACCACCCGGTACGCATCGATCGACTTCTTGCAATCACGCAAGGTGTAATAGGCGTTGCCGAGCCAGTACTGCGCATTCGGCGCCAAAGTGCTGTCGGGATAATTACGGCCGAAGGATTCGAATGCCGCCGCCGCTTCCTTGATACGGTTGGCCTTGAAGAAATTCAGCGCCGCCTCGTAGTCGCGGGACTCCGCCGCAGGGTCCACAACCTTCTTGACCGGTTCCGCTGGCTTGGCCTCATCCGCCGGCTTTCCTTCGCCCCCGTCGGCAGCAGCGGGCTGCGTTTCCAGCTTGCGCAGCCGCCCGTCGAGATCGATGTAAAAGTCCTGCTGCCGCTTCTTGGCCGATTCGAGTTCGAAGGTCAGCGTTTCGACCTGACCGCGCAGACGCGCGTTTTCTTCCCGCAAGGACTGGATCTGGTTAACCAGATCGAATTGCCCTTTGGTCAGCGTATCCAGGCGCTCATTGGTCTGAGCCGACAGATCGCGGACCTGCCGACGCGCCTCGTCGTCATCGAACACTCCCGCGCGCGCCGGCTGGAGGCCGGAGAGCACGAGCAGCACAGCCAACGCGGGGAGCGCAGGCAGGTAACGCGAACGGCGCGTCGTCATGTCAGAACTCGCCGCTGTAGAGCATGTCGCCGCGACGGTTTTCCGACCACGCCGCTTCGTCATGACCTTCGTTCTTCGGCTTTTCTTCGCCCAGGCTGACGGACTCGACCTGGTCTTCACGCGCGCCAAGCACGGTCAGCATCTTCTTGACCGCATCGGAACGCTTCTGGCCGAGCGCCAGGTTGTATTCGCGGCTGCCGCGCTCGTCGGTATTGCCCTGAATCAGCATCTTGAACTGACGGTTGTTCGAGAGGAACTTGGCATGAGCGGCGACGAGATCCTTGTACTCGCCCTTGACTTCGTAGCTGTCATAGTCGAAGTAGATGCTGCGCTTGGACAGGATGCTCTTCGGGTCGGTCAGTTCGCGCGGCAGCTTCGCGCTGTCGATGTTGCCCGCATTCACGGTTGCCACGCTGCTGCCGCCACGGGTTTCCACCGGCGCTGCACCTTGCTCGGGACCGCTCGGGGTCGAGCTGCAACCGGCAATGAGAAGGGCAACCAGGGCGGGTATGGCGAGTTGTTTCATTTAAAGTCTCCTGCGTCAGAAAATCAGTTGGTCAAACTACTTGATATATGGCCCCCAGGCCGGCTCGCGAACATCGCCTGCAGAAATCGTCAGGCGCTGCTTGATGCGTCCATCGATCGACACGGCCGACAACACACCGCGTCCGCCGAGTTCGGTGGCAATCAGGATCATGCGGCCGTTCGGCGCGAAGGACGGCGATTCGTCCTTGTGCGAATCGGTCAGCACTTGTACCTGACGGCTGGCAAGATCCATGACTGCCAACCTGAAAGCGCCGTCGCGGCGCGTGATGAAGGCCAACGATTTGCCATCCGGTGAAATCCGCGGCGTCACGTTGTAAGAGCCTTCGAAGGTCACCCGCTGCGCATCGCCGCCGCCCAGGCTCGAACGATAGATCTGCGGGCTGCCGCCGCGATCGGAAGTGAAATACAGCGACTCACCATCCGGCGAGAAGGCCGGCTCGGTGTTGATGCCACTGCCATAGCTGACGCGCTGCACCCCTGAGCCGTCGGCATTGACCATGAAGATCTGCGAGCCCCCGTCCTTGGACAGGACCACCGCCAGGCGCCGCCCGTCCGGCGACCACGCCGGTGCGGAATTGGAGCCCTTGAAATTGGCCACGACATTGCGCTGACCGCTGGCCAGCGAATGCACATAGACAACCGGCTTTTTGTTTTCAAAGGAGACATACGCGATGCGGGCGCCATCGGGCGACCACACCGGCGAAATGATCGGTTCGCGCGAACGCAAGGCGACCTGCTCGTTCTGACCGTCGGCGTCGGCGACAAACAATTCGTAACGCGCCGCCCCACTCCTGACGACATAGGCAATCCGCGTGGCAAAGACGCCGGGCTCGCCGATCAGCTTTTCGTAGATCACGTCGGCGATCCGGTGCCCGGCCGCCCGCAACATCGGCGCCGAGGTCACGAACGCGGCACCGGCCAGCGGAATCTGCTTGTTGATATCGTAAAGGCGGAATCTCGCCTCCTGACGGCCATCGGCGCTACGCCCCAGACTACCGGCCGAAATCGCATCGGCGCCGCGGTTTTTCCAGTCGGAGAACACCGGCGGCGTCGATTCGTTCATCGCGACACTGCCCGTGTCGATCAGGCGGAAGAGGCCACTCCGTTCGAGGTCACCGCGCACGACGCTGGTCAGCGCCCGCGACAGGCCGGCATCGCCGCCAAAATCGGCAATCGCCACGGGGATCCGGTTGGCGCCGGCACCGGTTATTTCGATCGATAGCTCAGCCACCGCCGAAAGCTGGAAAATAGCCAGGGCAGCACCGAGCAGCAGGCTCGAGGCGCGCAAACGGGACAGGATTCTGGGCATGATGCTCGGACGAAAAAAAAGATGGAGGATTATATCGCTTTGGCGCGCGAAGCGCTTGTAACGAAAGATGTTTTTAGGAGATCACTCATCGAAGGGCTTGTATTTGAGCTCCAGTTCGCGCTGGAACAAACTGGCCTGGTCGGGCTTGGGCAAGGGCGATGATTTCAGAATCGCCCGCTCGATGGCCTCGTCCAGTGCGCGGTTGCCGCTCGATTTGCTCAGCTTGACGCTGAGCACTTCACCGCTGGGGAGTTGAGTGACCTTGAAGACGGCTTCCGGATTGCCCTGGATCGACAAACCAGTGATATTCATGTTGCCCTTGATCTTGCCGCGGATCTTCGACGCGTAGTCGGCCAGCCCGCGGTTCCGCGCGGCCGCCGCCTGCTCGGCTTTCAAACTCGACATCATGTTGGCTTCAGCCTCGGCCCGGGCGCGCTGTTCTTGCACCGCCTTCTGCTGCTGCAACTGTTTCTGCTCCTGCTCCAGCGCCTTCTTCCAGTCGGGCGGCTCAGGCTTCTTGGGCTCTTCCTTCTTCGGTTCAGGCTTGGGCTCGGGCTTCTTGGGTTCTTCCTTCTTGGGCTTTTCCTTGTCCTTGACAGCAATGTCAGGCTTGACCGGCGCCGGCGGCTCGACTTTCGGGACAGGCTTGGGCTCCGGTTTAGGTTCGGGCTTCGGCTCAGGCTTGGGCGGCTCGGGCGGTGTCTCGACCACCGGCGCCGGCGCAGCAACCGAGCGCCAGACCTCGACCTCGACGGCGGTCGGCTGACTCTTCCATTGCACACCGAAGAACAGCGCGCCGATCAGGATCAGGTGAACAGCCGCCGCCAACACCAACGCGGTAACGTTGGTTTCTTCTTCCGGCGGCAAGGGAGTTGGCGTATCCACGGAAATGTCGGGATTTACTTGCCGGTCGGCTGCACCAGCAGCCCGATGCGCTTGACCTGCTGGCGCTGCAACTCGTCCATGATGCTGAGCACGGCTTCGTATTTGACGTTCTTGTCGCCGACGATGAGTACCGGTTGCTCCGGATTCTTGCGCTGCGCATCGAGGATGGCCGCCGACAGTTCGCTGCGCGTCATGCTGCGCTCAGCCTTGCCGGGATACGAGAGCGCCAGCGACTGGTCGGCGCGGATATTCACCTGCAACGCCTCTGCCGGCGCCTGCGCGGCCTTGCCGACCGACGGCACGTCGATGCTGGCGGTCGTCATCATCGGCGCCGTCACCATGAAGATGACGAGCAGCACGAGCATGACGTCGATATAGGGGACGACGTTGATTTCGTTTTTGAGACGACGTTCGCGCATATCGCCTCCGGATCAGCGCATCTGCCGCTGCAGGATGTTCGAGAACTCTTCCATGAAGGACTCGAAGCGGGTCGCGAGTCGATCGATCTCGTGCGAGAAGCGGTTGTAGGCAACCACCGCCGGAATGGCAGCGAACAGGCCGATGGCCGTCGCCACGAGCGCCTCTGCGATACCCGGCGCCACCGCCGACAGCGTCGCCTGACCGACGTTGGACAGGCCGCGGAAGGAGTGCATGATCCCCCAGACGGTACCGAACAGGCCAACATACGGGCTGACCGAACCCACCGAGGCAAGGAAGGCCAAATGCGCGTCGATATTGTCGACCTCGCGCTGGTAGGTGGCGCGCATGGCCCGGCGCGAGCCGTCGATCACATCCTTGGGATCGAGGTTCTTCTGGCTGCGCAGCTTGGTGAATTCGCGGAATCCAGCCTCGAAAATGCGCTCCATGCTGCCGGTACCGTGGCGATTATTGACCGCGCTCTGGTACAGGCTGTTGAGGTCCCCACCGCTCCAGAAATCGCGCTCGAACTGTTCGGTCTGCGTCCGGGCTTCGCGCACCGTGAACCACTTGCGGAAGATGTAGTACCAGGACATGAAAGAGACACTCGCCAGGATCGCCATCACGAACTGCACGACGGCACTGGCATTGAGGATCAGGTGAAGAATCGAGAGATCTTGCGAAACGTTCATTGGATGACTTCCAGTTGAGTACGCAAAAAAGCGGGAATGGAGGTAATTTTCATCTGCGCCGCATTGACGCAGACGAGTTGGACGCGCGCCTCGATCAGATCATCCCAGCCGCTCTTGGCGTCCGGGTTGGCGCGCAGGATGTTCTGGCGAAAAAAAAGCTGCGAGCGCGTCACACGCTCCAGCGCGAGACCGACGACCACCTGATCGTCAAGCCGAGCCGGTTTCAGGTAATCGACAGCGATGTTGCGCACGACGAAGGCAATGCCGGGATCGCGCAACAGCGCGCTCTGGTCATGACCGATCGTCCTCAGCCACTCGGTGCGGCAACGCTCCATAAACTTGAGATAGTTGGCGTAATAGACGACACCACCGGCATCGGTGTCCTCGTAGTAAATGCGCACAGGTAGCGTGAAGGCGTGTAATTGTTGTTGGTGCTCCATGGGCGGATTTTACTGCGCCAACACGGGCGCGGATGTAAGTATTTGTGACAAAACCGGTTAAGAACGCCTTATTGGCTGCGCCAGAACTCGCCTTGCCCCGAGGATGCGGGGGCTTCAAGGCCAAGGTGTCGATAGATCGCCGACGTGGCGACGCGGCCGCGGGGCGTCCGTTGCAAAAAGCCTTGCTGGATCAGGTAGGGTTCGAGAACATCTTCAATGGTGTCGCGCGCCTCGCCGATCGCAGCGGCCAGGTTATCGACGCCGACCGGCCCGCCGCCGAACTTGTCGATCACGGCTGCGATCAGTTTGCGGTCCATCAGGTCGAGTCCGCCATGATCGACATCGAGCATCGAGAGCGCCTGGTCGGCGATCTCCCGGGTGATGCGCCCGCTCGCCTTGACCTCGGCGTAATCGCGCACCCGGCGCAGCAGACGATTGGCGATCCGCGGCGTGCCGCGGGAACGTCGGGCAATTTCCAGCGCGCCTTCGCTCTCTGCCGGCACGCTGAGCAATTGCGCCGAGCGCGTGACGATGTGCGTCAGTTCCTCGGGCGTGTAGAACTCGAGTCGGGAGACGATACCGAAGCGATCACGCAGCGGATTGGTCAACATGCCGGCGCGCGTCGTCGCGCCAACCAGCGTGAAGGGCGGCAGATCGAGCTTGACCGAACGCGCCGCCGGTCCTTCGCCGATCATGATGTCGATCTGGAAATCCTCCATCGCCGGGTAGAGGATTTCCTCGACGACCGGCGACAGGCGGTGAATTTCGTCGATGAACAGAACGTCGTACGGTTCGAGATTGGTCAGGATGGCAGCGAGATCGCCGGCCCGTTCGAGCACCGGCCCGGACGTCTGGCGCAGGCCGACGCCCATCTCGGCGGCAACGATATGCGCCAGCGTAGTCTTGCCCAGTCCCGGCGGGCCAAAGAGCAGGACATGGTCGAGCACGTCCTTGCGGCGCTTGGCAGCTTCGATGAAGATCGCCAGCTGCTCGCGGATCTTGGCCTGTCCCACATATTCGGCCAGGCGCTTGGGCCGCAGCGCACGCTCGATCGCTTCTTCCTGCGACGACTTTGACTCGGCGGCGATCAGGCGGTCACTGGCCGCGCCGCCGGAGGAGAGAGGATCGACTTCAATCATGGGCGCTAGATGACCGGAGAGACGTCGTCGTCGACATGATCCAGCCATTCGCGGATCAGCACCTGCCCGAGCGCCAGCAGCGTCGGCCCGAGGAAAAGGCCGATGAAACCGAAGACGAGCACGCCGCCGAAAACGCCGACGACAATCAATAGCAAGGGCAGACTCGAGGTCCGCGAAATCAGGATCGGCTTGAGGAAGTTGTCGACGCTGCTGATGCCGAACATGCCCCAGAGCACCATGAAGATCGCCCAGCCGGTCTCGCCGCCCTCGTACAGCCAGACGGCGGCCCCGCCCCAGATCAGCGTGGCGCCGATCACCGGCACCATCGAGAAAAAGAAGGTCGCGACGGTCAGGATGACGATGCCGGGCACGCCGGCAATGATGAAACCGACCATCGCCACCAAGGCCTGCGCCAGCGCCGTGCCGACAATCCCGACCATCACCCCGGTGACGGTGCCGTCGGCCAGACGGAACATGCGTTCGCCCAGTTGCGCGCCGGCCAGTTTGTGGCTGGCGGTGCGTACTGCATCGGCATAGACATCGGCATCGCGGAAGATGAAGAAAGCGAAGAAAATCACCAGCGCCAACTGGAAAAGCCCCTGGCCGAACAAGGAAACGGCAGCCAGCGCCAGCTTGCGCGTCGGCGCGATGAACTGGCGCAGCACCTCGTTCATCTCCTCGCGGCTGGCGATCAGCTTATGCCAATAGTCGGAGACCCCACCGCCGATCACCGGCATGTCAGACACCCAGGCAGGCACATCGACCGGCAGGCCGGACTCGAGGAACGGGCGTAGATAGGCGATGGCGAGTTCGACACCGTCCGCCAAAGACCCCGACAACACTGCCGCCGGCAGAACCAGCAACAACATCAGCAACAGGCACAGGAGCGCCGCCATCAGGTTGCGCCGCCCCCGGCAGATCTGCAGCAGCGCGTCGCGCATCGGCGAGGCGGCGACACAGATCACGATAGCCAGCAGGAGCGTGCCGATGAACGGCGTCAGCACGGCGATGCAGCCGATCAGCAGCAGCGCCACGATGGCAATCTGCAGGATCTGTTTCTGGGTCGAATACAAAATTACACCTTGGAGAGCAGTTTGAGCGCCTGCCGGATACCGTCGGAAGTTCCGCAGCCCGCCGGCAGCGGCTTCATCGCCGCCAACGCCTCGCGCTCATTGTAACCTAGCGCCAGCAATGCATTAAGGATATCGCTGTGACTGTCATCGACGACACGCGCCGTCGTCGGCACGACGTTGGCGAGCTTGCCCTTGAGTTCGAGCAACAAGCGCTCCGCCGTTTTCTTGCCGATGCCCGGCACCTTGACGATGCGGCCGCTTTCCTGGCGCGCCACGGCATCGGCCAGATCCGCGACCGACAAGCCGGAAAGCACCGACAGCGCCGTCCTGGCACCAATCCCCGAAATGCGGATCAACTGACGGAAGGCAAAACGCTCCGACTCGCTGCCGAAGCCGTAGAGAAAATGCCCGTCTTCGCGAATCGCCAGATGGGTCAGCAGCACCACCGGCTCACCCAGTGCCGGCAGGTTGTAGAAGGTGCTCATCGGCACATCGACTTCATAGCCGACCCCCATCACATCCACCATCACTTGGGGGGGATTCTTTTCGAGCAGCGTTCCGGCAAGACGTCCGATCATTTTTTCTCCTTAATCTGCGTCAGCCGCCCGTGCCGACGCCGCGTTCCGACCACGTTCAACGCACCGATGCCTTGCCCGCCATGCGCATGCGCAATGGCGCACGCCAGGGCGTCAGCCGCATCCGGTGCCGGATCGCCGGCCAGGGACAAGAGCCGCCGGATCATGTGTTGCACCTGCACCTTGGCGGCCTTGCCGTTGCCGACGACCGCCTGCTTGATCTGCAAGGCCGTGTACTCAGCCACCCCGACACCGCCGGCCACCAGGCCAGTGATGGCGGCACCGCGCGCCTGACCCAGCAATAACGTCGATTGCGGGTTAACGTTGACGAAGACGATTTCGATGGCCGACTGATCGGGCTGGTAGCGCGCCACCAATTCGCGCACCCCGGCATGAATGGTGCCCAGACGCTCGGGCAATGATGCCTCGCCATCGCTCTTGATGCAGCCGCTGGCGACATATTCCAGCGTGCTACCGACCTTCTCGATAACGCCAAAACCGGTCACGCGCAGACCGGGGTCAATCCCGAGAATGCGGATGCGGGGGCGTGTCGAAGGAGTCAAGATGGGGCGCTCGGCGGTGAGGTCGTCGCCGCGCAGTATACCGGCTCCGCCGACCGCCCGGGCGCTGAGCGGAATTCCGCACAAAAATATTCTGTTTTTCTGGCCATCCGCACAGCAAAGGGGATAATAGTCTCGCCTCAACTGATAAAAACCCCGGAAAAACAGACAGATCCGGAATCACTGCCGACTGCAGGAATCGGGAACGGGAATTGCTCAAGCGTTTGCGCATTGCTTCAATACCTACAGGAGAGTCAATATGAGCACCGCTCAAGTAGAAAAAGGGAAACCCAGCGCCTCGGCCGATGAGCCGCAGGGCCTCATGGCCCGTTACGGCCTGCTCTTGGCCAGCATCGCCCTGGTCATCATCATCGCTCTGCCGCACCAGACCGGACTGCCCGTCGCCGGACAGAACATGCTCGGCATTCTGGTGTTCTCGGTCATCATCTGGATGACCGAAGCCGTGTCCTATCCGGTCAGCGCTGTGCTGATCACGACGCTGACCGCGTTCCTGCTCGGTTTTTCGCCGGAAATCGCCGACCCGACCAAGGTCATGGGAACCTCGAAAGGTCTGACGATCGCGCTCAACGGCTTCAGCAACACCGCCTGGGCGCTGGTCGGCGGCGCTTTGTTCCTGGCTGCGGCAATGACCCACACCGGCCTCGACAAGCGCATCGCGCTCGTCGTGCTGTCGAAAGTCGGCGCCAAGACCAGCCGCGTGCTGATCGGCGTCATCGTCGTCGGCTTTCTGCTCAGCTTCGTCGTCCCCAGTACGACCGCCCGCGTGTCGTGCATGGTGCCGATCGTCATGGGCATCATCGTCGCCTTCGGCGTGCCGCTCAAGAGCCGCTTCGCCGCCGTGCTGATGATCGCCGTCGCACAGGCCGACAGTCTCTGGAACATCGGCATCAAGACCGCCGCCGCCCAGAACATGATCGCCGTCAGCTTCATCGAGAAGCAACTCGGTGTGAATATCTCCTGGCTCGACTGGTTCATCGCCGCCGCACCGTTCTCGGCCATCATGTCGGTGATTCTTTACTTTGTCCTGCTCAAGATGATCCCGCCGGAAACGCAGGAAATCGCTGGCGGACAGGCGATCGTCGCGAAAGCGCTGGCCGATCTCGGTCCGATGCGACCGGCCGAGAAGAAGCTGACCATCATCTCGCTGACGCTGCTCTTCTTCTGGGCGACCGAAAAGATCGTCCACCCGTTCGACACCTCGACGACGACCATCGCCGCCATCGCGCTGATGTTCCTGCCGCGCATCGGCGTCATGAACTGGAAGCAGGCGCAAGGGGCCATTCCCTGGGGAACGCTGGTGTTGTTCGGCATCGGCATCAGCCTCGGCTCGGCGCTGTTGTCGACCAAGGCTGCTTCCTGGCTCGCGACCTGGATCACTGCCGCCTTCGGCCTGCAAACCGCCTCGGCGCTCGCCATCCTCGCCATCCTGGCGGCATTCCTGATCATCATCCACCTCGGCTTTGCCAGCGCCACCGGCCTCGCCGCCGCGATGATCCCGATCATCATCTCGGTGCTGCAGAGCGTTAAAACACCGGGCATCGATGTCGTCGGCATGACAATGATCCTGCAGTACGTCGTCAGCTTCGGCATGATCCTGCCGGTCAATGCGCCGCAAAACATGGTCGCCTATGGCACCGACACCTTCGAGGTACGTGACTTCGTGCGCACCGGCATTCCGCTGACGATCATCGCCTACCTGCTGATCCTCGTCATGGGGGCAACCTACTGGAAGTGGCTCGGCTACATGAGCTGATCCGCGCCTCGCCGGCTGCGACAACTGTCGTGGCCGGCACCACTGCCCCATGGGATTTCTTGCCTATCTTTCACTGCACGCACGCCAGGATTGGCGCTGGCTTGGCTTGCGCATCCTGGCCACGGCGGCGCTGTGCGGACTCGGCGGCTGGCTCGTCGCGAGCCAGGTGCTGCGAGGCCAGATCGACCAGTTGGGCCAACAATCGCACCATCGCGCAGAATTCTATCGCCAGAGCCTCGAATCACTGCTCTCGCGCAACACCTCGCTGCCACGCATCATCGCCCGCGAAGATCGCCTGAAAGCGGTACTCCGGCATCCAGAGTCGGCCAACGCCCGCGCCACCGCCAATCGCTATCTCGCCGACATCCGCCGCGACGCCGACATCAACGCCGCCTTCCTGATGGATCACAGCGGCCTGACACTGGCAGCGAGCAATTTCGACCAACCCGGCTCCTACGTCGGCAACAGCTACGCCTTCCGCCCGTACTTTCTCGACGCGATGCAAAACGGGCTCGGCATCTTCTACGGGATCGGCGCAACCACCGGCGATCCCGGCTATTTCCTGACCGCACCGATCGAGATCGAGGGACAACGTCTCGGCGCCGCCACCGTCAAGATCAGTCTCGACGATTTCGAATCGGCACTGACGCGCAGCGGCGACAAGGTGCTGATCGCCGATGCCAATGGCGTCATCTTCCTGTCATCGATCCCCGAGTGGAAATATCTTTCGCTGGCGCCGCTCGACGCCGAGGCGCAACGCCGCATCGAAGCGTCACGACAATATCGCGAACGCCACATCAACCACCTCGATGCCGGACTCAAGCTCCAGGCCGCGCCCTATTCGGTGCGGCTCAAGCTCCCGGACAGCCCGGCCCAGAACACCCTCGTCGTTTCGGTGCCGACCGGCTCGCTCGGCTGGTCGATCCTGTTACTCACACGCACCGGCCCGGAACGCCAGAATGCACTCTTCGCCGGCATCGCCACCGCCTTCGCGCTGGCCTTCGTCTTCTCGATGATCATCTACTTCCGCCTCAGCGTCCGTCGGCATGAAGAACGCGTACAGGCGGACGCCCGTCTGCGCCAGGCGCATCAGGAACTCGAACAGCGTATCGCCGAACGCACCGCCGATTTGCGCGCGACCAATGCCTCGCTCGAAGAGCGCATCGACCGACTCAAGACGACCGAGCGCATCCTGCGCGAAACCGGCGACAACGCTGTTCAGGCCGGCAAACTGGCGGTACTTGGGCAAATGGCGGCCGGCATCAGCCACGAGGTCAACCAGCCGCTTACCGCCATGCACACCCTCACCGACAACGCGCGCGACCTGCTCGATCGCGGCGATTTCGGCGAGGTCCGCAGCAATCTCGACGGCATCAAGCAGATGGCCGAACGCATGGGCCGCATTGCCGGTGAAATCAAGAATTTCACACGCAAGTCGCTGGTCGAGAAGCAGCCGGTCCCGGTCCTCAACGTGGTGTGCCAGGCGGCGATGCTCGTCGAGTCGCGGCGGCGGCTGGCCGACGCCACCCTCACGCTGCCCGAAATACCCGAAACGCTTGCCGTTCTCGCCGACCCGCAACGCCTCGAACAGGTGTTGGTCAACCTGCTCCTCAACGCACTGGACGCCGTTGCGCCCTGCCCGACCCGACACGTCGCCGTGCTCGCCGCCGTCGATGCCGAACGCATCTGCATCATCGTGCGGGACAGCGGCACCGGCATTCCCGAGAACGCGCTCGCCCACCTGTTCGAACCTTTCTTCACGACCAAGTCCTCGGGGCAAGGTCTCGGACTGGGCCTCTCGATATCACGCATGATCGTCCAGGAACTCGGCGGGACGATCGAAGCACACAATCGCGAAAACGGCGGCGCCGATTTTTGCATCACGCTGGATAGAGCATGACCGACATGACTGACACGCCCTGCCGCTCGACACTCGTTTATCTCGTCGAGGACGACGAGCTCGTGCGACGCGCCTGCGAGCAGGCGATGAAACTGGCTGACATCCCCGTCCGCGGGTTTTCCTCGGCCGAACACGCGCTCGCCGCGCTCGACGACGAACCGCCGGGCGTCATCGTCAGCGATGTGCGCATGCCCGGCATCAGCGGACTCGAACTGCTCGAACGCATGCAGGCCCGCGACCGCGATATTCCGGTCATCCTGATCACCGGCCACGGCGACGTGTCGATGGCGGTCCAGGCCATGCGCGCACACGCCTACGACTTCATCGAAAAACCCTTCAACTCGGCCCGGCTGATCGACGTCGTCCGTCGCGCCCTGGAAAAGCGGGCGCTGATCGAGGAAAACCAGCGACTGCGCGAGCAACTCGGCAGCCTGCGCGACACGCCGCTGATCGGTCATTCGGAAAGCATTCAACGCATCGTTAGGACGATCGACTCGCTGGCGCCCACCGACGTCGACATCCTGATCCTCGGCGAAACCGGGACGGGGAAGGAGGTCGTCGCCCAGGCCTTGCACGCGCGCAGCGGCCGCAGCGGCCCCTTCGTCGCACTCAACTGCGGCGCCTTGCCGGAGCCGGTGTTCGAGAGCGAGATGTTCGGCCACGAGACCGGCGCCTTCACCGGCGCCGAAAAACGCCGGATCGGCAAAATCGAATACGCGGACAAGGGCACCCTCTTCCTCGACGAAATCGAGTCGATGCCGCTCGCATTGCAGGTCAAGCTGCTGCGCGTGCTGCAGGAGCGCACCCTCGAACGCCTCGGCAGCAACGCCAGTATCCCGGTGTCCTGCCGCGTCGTCGCGGCGACCAAGACCGACCTCAAGCAACTGGTCGCGCAGGGGCGCTTCCGTGCCGACCTCTATTACCGACTCAACGTCGTCACGCTGGAATTACCGCCCCTGCGCCAGCGCCTCAACGACATCGCACCGCTGATGACCTATTTCATCTCGCAAGCCAGCCGGCGCTTCAACCGCGAAGCGCCATCCTGGGGCGAAATAGACCTGCTGCGCTGGCAGCAGCACGACTGGCCGGGTAACGTGCGCGAACTCAAGGCAACGGCCGAACGGCTGTGCCTCGGCCTGACCGACGGTCTCGAAGCGACGCCGTCCGCCACCATTTCACTGAGCACCCGGCTGGACCAGTACGAACGCAGCCTGATCCGCGACGCGCTGCGGACGAGCCAGGGCAACGTCGCCGAGGCCGCCGAACTGCTGCGGGTGCCGAAAAAGACCCTTTACGACAAGCTCACCCGCCACCAACTCGATCCGGAAAGTTTCCGCACGAATTCGGGAAACTGACGGAAAGGCGACGTTAGCGGCGCTCCGCCACCCAGCGCAGCAAGGCATCCATCGCCGGTTTGCCCAAACGCGAGCGCGGATCGTTAATCAGGAACACCACGACCCAGCGTCGGTTGCTGTTGTCGAGTACATAGCCGGCAATCGCGCGCACGCCTTCGAGATAGCCGGTCTTCAAATGCGCCCGTCCCGTCGCCGTGCTGCCGTTCAGGCGCTTTTTCAGCGTGCCGTCGACGCCAGCCACCGGCAGCGAGGACACGAGTTCGGCCATTACCGGACTTTCCCAGGCCGCTCGCAACAACTGGCCGAGGCCGTCAGCGGAAATCCGCTCGCTGCGCGACAGACCCGAACCGTTGTCGAGCACCAGTTCGGGCAGCGTCAGCCCCTTGCCCGACAACCATGCACGGACTCGGCGACGCGCGCCATCCGGCGTCGCCGGTCGCTCGGCATCGAGGCTGAGAAAGATCTGCCGCGCCATGACGTTGTTGCTGTATTTATTGACCTCGCGCACGATCTCGGCCAGCGTCGGCGACTCCTGAGCGACCACCGGCCGGGCGTTCGGCGGCACGACACCGACACGCACGCGCCCGGAAAAATGCCCGCCGAGTTCGCGCCACAAAGTCCGGAAAAGCCGTTCGACCTGTTCGTCGGCCGCCCACGGTGACAGATGCAGCGCCTTCTCGCCGCAGGCGAGCGGGAAGATGCCGGAGAGATCAATCGCCCCATCGACGACCGCGACCTTGAGTTTCTCGCGCCAGTCGCCGCACGCCTCGTCGGCAGCCTGCAGGCGGTTGTTGATGCGAACATCATCGCCCGGCGTATCGGTGATCACCGTCACCGCCTTGCGCCCTGTCTCGGGCACCAGACTCAGGCGGATGCTCTTGAGATTGACGAGCAGCGCGTCGGGCCCGGCGTTATAGGGCCGCAGCGGTTCGTGATCGAATTCGGCCGGATCGTGCGGCGGCACGTTGAAGGCGCTGCGGTCGAGCACCAGATCGCCGGCGATGTCGCCGACCCCGCGCAGGCGCAACTGGCGCAGGAGCAACCAGAATTGCTCGAGCCCGAGACGCGGATCGCCGCTACCGCGCAGATACAGATTGCCAGCCGCGTCGACGAAAGCCTCGGTCTTCCAGGTGTACGCCGGACCGAGCAGTTCGAGCGCCGTGTAAGTCGTCACCAATTTCATCACCGAGGCTGGATTCATCGCCTGGCGCGCGTTATGACGAATCAGCGGCTGCGGGCTGTCGACGCCCTGAACGAGAACGCTGACGTTGCGCGTCGCAATGCCAGCGTCCTTGAGCGCCGCCAGCACCTCCGGCGGCAACTCAAGCGCCGAGGCCATGCTACTGAAAAGCAGGAACGCGCCAAAACAAACCGCTCGCCCGAACAAAGACCAGCCACTCAGCCAACGAAGAACACAAACCATGATTGCCGCACCGGAATATTGAAGCCAGCCGTGATCATACGCCGCTGCTACACTACACGCCGAAAGAACGACACCGCCGCCAAGGCACGGAGGGCACCTGCCATGACAAAGGAATTCATCCTGGCGCTCGACCAGGGCACCACGAGTTCGCGCGCCATCCTTTTCGACCGCGACGGCCGGGCGGTCGCAAGCGCCCAGCGCGAATTCGCCCAGCATTATCCCCTGCCCGGCTGGGTCGAACACGACGCCAACGACATCTGGACGAGCCAGTACGACGTCGCACGCGCGGCAATCGCCAACGCCGGGATCGATGTCCGCAGCATCGCCGCCATCGGTATCGCCAATCAACGCGAAACGACGGTTGTTTGGGATCGCGAAACCGGCGAACCGATCTGCAGGGCCATCGTCTGGCAATGCCGCCGCACTGCCGCCGACTGCGAGGCGCTCAAAACCCGCGGGCTCGACGCACTGATCCGCGAACGGACCGGTCTGTTGCTCGACGCCTATTTTTCCGGCACCAAGCTCGCCTGGATTCTCGACCACGTTCCGCAGGCGCGTGCCCGTGCCGAACGCGGCGAACTGGCCTTCGGCACCATCGACAGCTGGCTGATCTGGAAGCTGAGCGGCGGTCGTGTCCATGTCACCGACGTCTCCAATGCATCCCGCACCCTGCTCTTCAATATCCACACGCTCGACTGGGACGAGCGCATCCTCGCCGAATTCGACATCCCGCGCGCCTTGCTGCCCGAGGTAAAGCCATCGAGCCATTGCTACGGACACAGCCTCGCCGCGCTCTTCGACGGCGTCGCCATTCCAATTGCCGGCGATGCCGGCGACCAGCAGGCGGCGCTGTTCGGACAAGGGTGTTTCACCGCCGGCTCGGCCAAGAACACCTACGGCACAGGCGCCTTCATGCTGATGAACACCGGGAAAACGCCGATCCGCTCAAGGCACGGGCTGCTGACAACGGTCGCCTGGGGCATCGACGGCACAGTGGACTACGCGCTCGAAGGCAGCGTCTTCATCGCCGGCGCGGCCATCCAGTGGCTGCGCGATGAACTCGGCCTGATCGGCAGCGCCGCCGAGAGCGAAACCCTGGCAAATGCCGTCAGCGACACGCAGGGCGTCTATGTCGTGCCCGCCTTCGTCGGTCTCGGCGCGCCTTACTGGGACATGAACGCCCGCGGCACGATCGTCGGCCTGACGCGCGGGAGCGGGAGAAACCACATCGTCCGCGCCACGCTCGAAGCCATCGCCTTCCAGACCCGCGACGTCCTGCAGTCGATGCAGGCCGATGCCGGCATCGCCCTGTGCGAACTCCGCGTCGATGGCGGTGCCGCCGCCAACAATTTCCTCATGCAATTCCAGGCCGATATTCTCGGCGTCCCGGTCCTGCGCCCGGCGCAAACCGAAAGTACGGCATTGGGGGCGGCCACGCTCGCCGGCCTGGCTGTCGGCTTCTGGAAAAATCGCGAGGACATTGCCGGACGCAGCCAGACGGTTCGCCGCTTCACGCCGACACTGGCGGCGGAGCAATCCGAACGGCATTACGCCGGCTGGCGTCGCGCCGTCGAGCGCGCCCGCGCATGGGCGACCGACTGAATCCTTTCACAATTGCCACAAGCCAGTAGAATGAGATGACAAAGCAATCCCTTTCGCGGCCCACCCACCCCAGGACAAAATCATGACGCGACAGAGTACCGAATCGAAACTGGGCACACGCCACCGGCAGATTCTCGATCTCGCCAAACAGCAAGGCTTCCTGTCTACCGAAGCGCTGGCCCGTCATTTCGACGTCACCACCCAGACGATCCGGCGCGACATCAACTACCTCTGCGACGAAGGCCTGCTGCGCCGCTTCCATGGTGGCGCCGGACCGGTATCGAGCGTCGAAAACGTCGACTATTCGGCGCGGCAGATTCTCAATCACGAGGCCAAGATCCGGATCGCACGCGCCGTCGTCGAGGAGATTCCCGACAATGCCTCGCTCTTCATCAACATCGGCACGACCACCGAGGAAGTCGCCAAGGCGCTCGCCGGTCACCGCAACCTGCGCATCATCACCAACAATCTTAATGTCGCCAGCCAACTCTGCAGCAACGAGAATTTCGAGGTGATCGTCGCCGGCGGCGTCGTCCGTAACGACCGCGGCGTCATCGGCGAATCGACGATCGATTTCATCCGCCAGTTCAAGGTCGATTTCGGCATCATCGGCATTTCCGGCATTGATGCCGACGGCACGCTGCTCGATTTCGACTACCGGGAAGTCCGCGTCGCGCAGGCGATCATCGAAAACTCCCGTCAGATATTCCTGGTTACCGACCGTACCAAGTTCAGCATCACGCCAATGGTCAAGCTGGGTACGCTGGCCGATGTCGATGTGCTATTCACCGACGCGCCGCCACCGGCGGACATCCAGGCCGTTCTGGCCGAAACGCAGACCCGCCTCGTCATCGCCAAGGACATGCCGCGCGTCGACTGAAGCGCCGGTCTCCGCCCGAAAACGGAGACCCGGCGGACTTGCCAGGCTCAGGCCTTCTTGCGGGTGAAGGCGACTTCGCAAACCTTGTTGCCCTGGGCAATCGTCTTGCCCAGATGGAATTCGAAGTTCTCGAAACGGCTGCCGATACCGCGGTCGCCCGACATGGCGATGTCGCAGAGCTTGCTCAGCATTTCGCCCTCGATGCCGGCCTGCGTCCACGCCGTAACCAGCGGGCAGTAACCGAATTCGACCGTGAGTTCGTTCTCGTCGAGTTTTTTGATGTCCATCTCGAAAATCTTGATGACGTCTTCATTGAGGAAGGTCTTGCCGAATTCGACCATGCTATCGACGGACGCCAGCACTTCCTTGATGCCGTCGCCATGCATGCAGCCAGTCTTGAAAATGGCGGCGTGGCCGATTTCTTCCCAGTCCATGCCGCGGTCCTTGACCTCCTTGAGAATCAGCCCCATCCAGAGCGCGCGGTGCGTGAACGCCTTTCTCAGTTTGTTGGTGACCGGATCGTCGGTATTCTTCGGCTGGTTGTTATGGCAAATACACATGTAAATCTCCTTGCTCGCTCATTCGTAAAGGTTGCGGATTGGGTTGGATGCCAGAGGCCGCGCAACGGGCCGGACGCCGCAACGCGTCCGCCTTTCCGACGACAAGCCACGCCGGAATGACGTAGCGGCATTAGCACATAGTGTGCCACGAACCGGAAAGAAGCGCTCGCCGGGGGCGGCGGCGACAACGCCCAACGAGCGCCAAATGCGCGCGTCGGGCGCCCGGCCTGCACCGGCGCCGGACGCCCCCTTTTGACGACTCGCCGCGCATGACAACTGCGCACCCGAATGGGGCATGCCACCGGTGTCGCAACGCAAGTGCCGACGACCATTTCGCACGATGATATTTCCCGAATTGAGAATATTTCCGAAAAAGCTGAGAAACGGTCGACATCGATTCTTCGATGTCGCCTGCTGCGGCAGCCAATAACCCGCGACTGTCTTCCGCGCCCAAGCGACGAGGATATCGACGTATTTTCCGGATCGCATTGCAACAGCATGATCGGACGCCCCCTATGACAGCCGATCACCGGTAGAATCGTCACCAAGACGGATGAGTATGAAATCGGTCGCGTCAGCCACGCCGACAATCCGGGAAGGAAGATTGGCCCGGAACTTGCTCAATCCACGGTGTCTGTCTGTCAGCCAGCGCCAAGCAGGCCCGATGCGAAGGACCTGTGAAGCGTACGCAGTTGGTGCATACGCCGAAAAACCGCGGTGCATGCCTGGTTGCCGGCCGGCAGGTCGCCGGACGAAAGCCTCCCCGAAGGGATACTCTCCCGGCGCTTCGAGTTGGATCTTCTCGCCCGAAGTGAGTCATCCGCAACCTGTTGTCACCGATCTTTCATCTGGAGAACTTGATCATGATAAAACTCAAGCATTGCAAAACGCTGCTTGCCTCGGTCTGCCTGACCTTGCTCACGGCGGGCGCCAGCGCTCAGAACAAGACGATCGCCATCGGCTACCAGTTACCGCTCAGCGGCGAGAATGCCCAATACGGCATGCTGTTCCGCAACTCGGCGACACTGGCGCTCGACGACTTCAACAAGTCGGGCAAGCTCCCGGGCGTCACCGTCCAGATCAAGTTCGAAGACAGCAAGAGCGACGCCAAGGAAGGCGTCAACATCGCGCGCAAGTTCTCCGATGACTCCAGCATTCTGGCGGTGATCGGCGATTTCAACTCGACCGTGTCGATGGCCGCCGGCCAGGTCTATGCGCAAACGAAAGTGGCGCAACTCTCGCAGACCGCCTCGCATCCGGACTTCGTCAAGATCAGCGAATACCAGTTCCGCAACATCAACACACAGGCTTACGAAGGCCCGCTGATCGCCAACTGGGCGCACGGCAACGGCGTCAAGAAGGTCGCCGTCGTCGCCATCCAGAACGACTGGGGCCAGTCGGCCGCCAATAACTTCATCAACGGCTTCAAGGCCGCCGGCGGTACGGTCACCGACGTCGAGTACTTCAACCCCGGCACACGCGACTTCCGCTCGATCCTCACCAAGATCGGCCGCAGCCAGCCTGAAGCCATCTTCCTCGGCGCCTTCTACGAAGACGGTTCAGCCTTCCTGCAGCAGAAGCTTCAGATGGGCCTGAAGCAGAATGTGTATGCCACGTCGTCGCTCTACGAGAAGAAGATGATCGAGCTCGCCGGCCCGGCCGCCAACGGCCTCTACCTGACCTCGACCTTCCTGGTGGAAAGCACCGAGCCGCACATCGCTTCCTACGTCAAGGCCTACGAGGCGCGCTATGGCGCCAAGCCGCAGCAGTTCGCGGCCCAGGCGTTCGATGCCACCAACATCATGCTGAACGCCATCGTCGCCGCCGGCGGCGCCAACGCGACGCGTGCCAAGGTGCGCGATGCCCTCGCCGCGACCAAGAACTTCCCGGGCGTCACCGGCACCACCAGCTTCGACCAGGCAACGCGCGAGCCGATCAAGCTGCTGACCAAGCTTCAGGTCACGGACGGCAAGTTCGTCTCGGTCAAGTAGTCCCTCACCTCGTTCGCAAGAAAACCGGCTGGCCGCAAGGCCAGCCAGGAGTGATCCATGTTTGACATTTTTTTCGTGCAGCAACTCGTCAATGGCCTCTCGATCGGGTTGATCTACGCGCTCGTCGCGATCGGCTTCACGCTGATCTTCGGCGTCCTCAATGTGGTGAACTTCGCCCACGGCGAGATCTACATGATCGGCTCCTTCGCCGGGCTGATGGCCATCACGACCTTCGCCCCGCCGCTCTTCGTCGTCATCCTGATCGCCCTGGCGGCCGGCGCGCTCGCCGGCTTCGGCCTTGAGCGCCTGGCGTTCCGTCCCTTCCGCCGCTTCCGCGACGAGGCCTCGCTCAAGTCGAAGGCGATCCGCGAAGCGACGCTGCTCTCCTCGCTGGCGGTGTCGATCATCGTGCGCGAAATCGCCGAGAAGATCTTCGGCTCGAACATGCAGTCGATCCCGCAGGACTACCTGCTGCTCAAGCCGATCCAGATCGGATCGCTGAGTTTCGCCGACGGCCAGTTCCTCATCTTCGGTCTCTCGATCGTCATGCTCGGCGGCCTGCAGTGGCTGCTCAAGCGTACCCGCATCGGCCTGTCGATCCGCGCCGTCGCCAACAACCCGATGGGCGCCGCCTACGTCGGCATCAATACCGAGCGAACGATCATCGCCACCTTCGTCATCGGCTCGACGCTCGGCGCCATCGCCGGCCTCATCGTCGGTCTCTATCAGGGCGCGATCTTCCCGGCGATGGGCTTTGTCCCCGGCGTCAAGGCCTTCGTCGCCATGGTCATGGGCGGCCTCTCGTCGATCGGCGGCGCCGTCGTCTGCGCACTGATCCTCGGCATGGCCGAAGCCATCACCACCAGCTTCTTCGCTCAGGGCTGGGGCGATCTCGTCGCCTATCTCTTCCTCGTCATCACCTTGATATTTTTCCCGACCGGCCTGTTCGGCGGCGGCAGGGAGCGTGTCTGATCATGCGCAGAATCATTTCGGTTTCCCTTCTTCTCGCCGCAGTACTCATCGTCGTCCCCGGGATCCTGACCCTGGTCGGCGGCGGCTACTGGTTCCGCGTCATGACGACGATCGGCGTCTTCTCGATTCTGACGATGAGCGCCAACCTGATCACCGGCACCACCGGCCTCATGTCGCTCGGCCACGCTGGCTTCTACGGCATCGGCGCCTATGCGACGGCGCTGCTGTCGACCAAGTTCGGCTGGCCCTTCTACCTGACGCTGCCGGTCTCCGGCGCCATCACCGCCGCGTTCGGCATCCTGCTGGCATTGCCGACGATGCGACTGATCGGCATTTACTTTGCCGTCGCCACGCTCGGCCTCGGCGAGATCATCCACGTCACGCTGCTCAACTGGGTCGATTTCACGCGCGGTCCGATGGGCATCTCGGCCATTCCCGGCGTCACCCTCCCCGGCGTCTTCACGGCGTCCGACACCACCCATTACTATGCCGTTGCAATCACCGCGCTGATTGCCGCCTTTGTGCTCGGCCGACTCACGCATTCGTACTATGGCAACGCCCTGCGTGCCGTGCGCGAGGATGACCAGTGCGCCGCCTCGATGGGGCTCAACGTCGTCGGACTCAAGATCCAGTCCTTCGCCTTCGCCTGCTTCTTTGCCGGCGTCGCCGGCGGCTTGTGGGCACATACGACGGGCTACATCTCGCCGGGCGATTTCCGCTTCTCCGAATCGATCCTGATCCTGGCCATGATGGTCGTCGGCGGACTCGGTAGCCTGCCGGGGGCAGTCCTCGGCGCCGTCATCCTGCTCGGCCTGCCCGAATTCCTCCGGCCGATCGGCGACTATCGCATGATCGTCGTCGGAGCCGTGATGTTCTTCTCCATTCTCTTCCTGCCGCGCGGCCTGCTCGGCGAGACGCCCGTGCTGACGGTCGTCCGCCGCCAGTTCGGGCTGGCCTGGGATGCCAAATCGAATCTGGGATGGCGCCAATGACTCCGCTGCTCGAAATCAAGAACGTCAGCCGCTACTTCGGCGGCCTGCACGCCGTCGAGGACTTTTCCGGCCAGGTCCAGCGCGGCGAGCGCGTCGGCCTGATCGGCCCGAACGGCGCCGGCAAGACGACGCTGTTCAACCTGATCACCTGTTTCACGCCGCTCTCGGCCGGATCGGTCTTCTTCGACGACAAGGACATCTCCTCGCTCAAGGCCTACCAGGTCGCTCGCCTTGGCATCGCCCGGACGTTCCAGAATCTGCGCGTCATGCCGAACCTGAGCGTCTTCGACAACGTCTCGATCGGCGCACTCGGCGCCCTCGGCCACTCGCCGTTCTCGGCCCTGCTGCACCACCGCAACTATGCAAAGGACATCAGCCGGCGCACCTGGGACGCGCTCGAACAGGCCGGCCTGCAGGGGCAGGCTTCGGAAGTCGCGGCCAACCTCTCCTACGGCAAGCGCAAGTACCTGGAGATCGCGCGGGCGCTGGCGCTGTCGCCGCGCTTGCTGATTCTCGACGAACCCGCGGCCGGCCTCAACGACACCGAAACCGCACAGCTCGGCGAATTCGTCATGAAACTCTCGAAGGAAGGCCTCAGCATCCTGCTCGTCGAGCACGACATGAACTTCGTCATGACCCTGTGCGAACGCATCATGGTGATGGCATCGGGACGCAAGATCGCCGACGGCACGCCGCAGGAAATATCGAACGACCCCGTGGTTCTCGAAGCCTATCTGGGCAGCGAAGAGGAAGAAGCCGCATGAGTACCGCCAACCTCCTGGACATCAAGGCCCTGCATGTGCGCATGGGCGAACAGAGTATTCTCAACGGACTCTCGCTGCACGTCCCGACCGGCGGCATCGTCACCGTGCTCGGCAGCAACGGCGTCGGCAAGACGACGCTGATGCGCGCGATCTCGGGCGTCTATCACAGCACCTCGGGCAGCATCGAATTCGACGGCACCGACATCACCAACTGGCCGTCGCACCGCATCGTCGCTGCCGGACTCGCCCAGGCGCCGGAAGGCCGGCAGATCTTTTCGTCGATGACGATCGCCGAGAATCTTCGCATTGGCGGCGTCGGGCTGTCGCCGCAAGCGCTTGCCGAAGAGGAAGAGAAACAACTCCAGCGCTTCGCCATCCTGCGCAGCCGCTACCGCCAGAAGGCCGGCACGCTTTCGGGCGGCGAACAGCAGATGCTGTGCATCGCCCGCGCGCTGATGTGCCGGCCGAAGCTGCTGCTCATGGACGAGCCCTCGCTCGGTCTAGCGCCGAAAGTCGTCCGTCAGATCTTCGACCTGATCACCCAGATTCGCGAAGAAGGCCATTCGGTCCTGCTCGTCGAGCAGAACGCGCGGGCAGCATTGCGCGTCGCCGACTATGCCTATGTGATGGATGGCGGACGCATCGTCATCGAGGGCAGCAGCACTGAGCTTTCCGATGACGCGCGCGTACGCGCTGCCTATCTGGGCGGCCACACGGGCTGATTAAAAAAAAGGACGCGCGGCAACGGGCGGGGCACGCCAAGGCATTGCCACGCCTCAGGCGCGATCGAGTGACATTTCCTTGAGCTTGCGGTACAGCGTCGACAGACTGATGCCAAGCGCCTCGGCGGCGCGACGCTTGCCGGTGACCGTCATGCCAAACTCGGCCAGCGTATTGCGGATCAGTTCCTTCTCGGCGACGTGCAGCGCCGCGCTCGGGACCGGCGCCGGCACGGCCTCGCGCTCGCGGATCTTGAACGGCAGACTGTTGGTGGTGATATAGGCCGACGGCTCCATGTTGATCGCGTACTCGATGACGTTTGCAAGCTCGCGGACATTGCCCTTCCAGCGGTAGGCGAGCAATACGCTTTCGGCATCGGCGGTAAACCCCTTGATCTTCTTGTTGAGCTTGGCGTTGTACTGGCGTAGCAGGTTGCCCATCAACAGCCGGACATCGCCAGGACGGCTGCGTAGCGGCGGGATATGCAGCGGGATGACGTTGATCCGGTAGAACAGATCCTCGCGGAATTCGCCGCGATCGACCATGCCTTCGAGATCCTTGTTGGTCGCGGCGATCAGGCGCACGTCGACGGCGACGCTCTTGTGACCGCCGAGCTTCTCGACGGTCTTTTCCTGCAGCACGCGCAACAGCTTCGGTTGCAGGTGCAGCGGCATGTCGCCGATCTCGTCGAGGAAGATGGTGCCGCCGTTGGCCAACTGGAATTTGCCCGGCCGCCCGCCGCGCGAAGCGCCGGTAAAGCTGCCGTCTTCGTAGCCGAACAGTTCGCTTTCGATCAGCGACTCGGGCATCGCCGCACAATTGATGGCGATGAACGGATGTTTGCTGCGTGGACTGGCATGGTGGATGGCGCGTGCGAACAGTTCCTTGCCGGTACCGCTCTCGCCGGTGATCAAAATGCTCGAATCGCCGCCGGCGACGCGTAGCGCTGTATCCTTGAGGCGCAGCATGCTGGCGCTCTCGCCGACGATCTGCTCGAAGGACGTCGACAGCGCGGTGTTGGTCAGGTTATTGATGACCCGATAGACGTCTTCCATCTTCTTGAGGACGATGATCGAGCCAGCATTCTTGTCTTCGAGCACGACCGGACGCCCCGAAATCAGCGCGTGCACTTCGAAACCAGGACGGCCGATGCGCAGCTCGATGTTGCTGAACTCGCTGCCCTTGTCGATCAATGCGCCGATGCACGCCACCGAAAAAACCTCGGTCAGGCGACGATCGATCAACTCGGCACGCGTCGTCCGCAGCACGTCCTCGAGTACCGAATTGACATAGACGATGCGGCCGTCCTCGTCGGCGGCGACGATGCCTTCATCGATCGAGTCCATGATCGAAACCAGCTGGTTGCGCGCCACCGTCAGCTTCGTCTTGGCTTCCTGTTCGAGCAACTTGCTGACGATCAGCTCGGACATGCGCCGGGTAAATTCGATCAGGTTTTTCTGGTTCTCGAGCAGCCGCACGCGCGACGCCTCGGTGATCGCGATCAGCCCGATCGCGCCGAGCCGCTTGTCCTCATATTCGATCGGTACGCACAGCATCGCCTCAAGGTTGCAGTTGTCCTGGATCGAGCAGGTCGCGCACTGTTCGCTTTCCAGCTTGCCAGGCACCACCTGGGTGACGCCGGTCTTGATGACATTGCCGATGACATAGACGTCCTTGATCTCCTTGACCTCAAGCTTGTAGTGCTTCTTGGTGTCGCCGACGAGCTGATAATCGGCATCGGAGATAATGACGTCGATATCGAGCACGCTGGCGATCGCCTCGGAGATCTGCTGAACGGCATCACGAATATCAAACAGCCCGGCCATCGGATTCTTGCCCTGATCGAGAATGGAAAAACGGCTGCCACTATACGGCGAAAACGCCGATGACGCACGACTGCAGGCAGGCACGACGACGCTCCCACCCGGTCGCAAAGGAAAGGGCCCGGTCATGCGATGCCGGGCCCCGGAAAAATGCCATTGGCTCAGGCTGCGTAATCGGCAAACACCTTGAAGAGCAGATGGATCGCCGTGGCGCCGGCATCCTGATGCCCAATTCCGCGTTCGCCGACATAATGCGCGCGCCCCCGGTTGGCGATCATCGCCTTGGTCGCCTCGACCCCCTGCCCGGCCGCCGCACAGGCGTCCGCCAGCGCTTCAGCCAAGGTCGCACCGCGCGCCGCCGCCGCACTCAGCGCCTGCGCCGCCGGCGCCAGCGCATCGATCAGCGTCTTGTCGCCGACATCCGACTTGCCGAGCGTCTTGACGCCCTCGAGACTGGCGTTGAACATCCGCGCCAACTCGGCGACGCCGGCCTCGGTCTGATTACCGAGTTCCTTGCCGGCACGCATGAAAATCGTCCCGAACAAGGGCCCGGACGCGCCGCCCATCGACTTGACGAGCGTCATGCCGCTCTTGCCGAGCACCATGCCGGGCGCCAGCCCGACAAGTTCCGGCAGCAGCGCCTGCAGTGCGTTGCAGCCGCCGGCAATACTGGTGCCGAAGTCCGCGTCGCCAAGCTTGCCGTCGAGTTCGTTGAGTTCGTCGCGACGGGCGATGACGTTTGCCGCAAAACCGGCGATGAGACACTGAAAATCCTGGCTGGTCAGTTGCTCCATGATAGCGATCCTTTCACCCGCTCAGCATTGCTTGAAGGCAATGGCATCGGCCGGCGCATCGAGCAGCGCCTTGAGCTCCGGATCGAGGCGCAGGACGCTGATTGACGCCCCGGCCATTTCCAGTGCCGTCATGTACTCGCCGACGAAGGTGCGATAGATAGAAATGCCCCGCGCGGCACAAATTTCGGCGACCTTGCGATTGACGATATACAACTCCATCAGCGGCGTCGCGCCCAAGCCGTTGACCATCACGGCGACCTCATCGCCAGCGACGAACGGAATGTCATCAAGGATTTTCTCCATCAGCGCGCTGACGATCTCGTCGGCCGGCGCGATTTTGCTGCGCGTGATGCCAGGCTCGCCGTGGATCCCCATGCCGATTTCCATTTCGTCCTCGGCCAGCGAAAAATTGGCCTTGCCGGCGATCGGCACGATGCACGGTGACAGCGCCATCCCCATCGAACGCACGTTGGCGACGGTCTTTTCCGCCACCGCCTTGACCTCATCGAGCGAAGCGCCCTGCGCGGCCTTGGCGCCGGCGATCTTGTGCACGAACACGGTGCCGGCAATGCCACGGCGCCCGGTCGTATAGGTACTGTTCTTCACGGCAACGTCATCATCGACGATGACGCGGGTCACTTTGACGCCTTCGAATTCGGCCATTTCCTCGGCCATCTGCGAATTCATCAGGTCGCCCGAATAATTCTTGATCACCATCAGGACACCGGCGCCGCTATCGACCGCCTTGGCCGCCTCGAGAAAGTGGTCCGGGGTCGGCGACGAAAAGACGTTGCCGACGCACGCGGCATCCAGCATGCCCCGACCGATGAAACCGGCATGGGCAGGCTCGTGCCCGCTGCCGCCGCCCGACACCAGACCGACCTTGCCAGCAACCGGCGCCTGCGCGTTAACGAGACATTGGTAGCCCTCCAGCTTGCGAACGTACTCGGGATGGGCCATGACCATTCCGGCCAGCATTTCCTGAACGACGTTCTCGGGCGCATTGATTAATTTTTTCATGGAATCCCCATTCGAAATGGCAGTGACAGGACAACGATAGAAATTGCGACACACGGCAAGACCGCGACCAAAGCACCGTCGCATGCGCCGTTCCCGACGCTTTCAGCATATTGCATGCCAAGCGCCTGGCTCACGTGGGGGCGACGCCGACCGGCGGCTTTCCCGGCCCAGCAAGCGCCACAGCAGGATCGGCGGCCTTGGCGCCGCGGCCGGGCACGGCGGCGCCATGAGAAACCGTGAGAAACACCTGAGAAATTTGAGAAACGCCGCCAGCCGCGCCTGGCGCGTGCACAGTAGCGCCGATACGGCCGCCAAGAGCAAGGCTATCCACCACGGAATCAACGCTCCAGCCATTTGACCAGCGTCGAGAACAGAATCTGCGGGCCGAAAGGTTTGACGATGAAATCGTTCATCCCGGCCTCCAGGCATCGCACTTTGTCCTCGGCAAAGGCATTCGCTGTCATCGCCAGGATCGGGGTCGACGCATGTTCCGATAGCGCCCGGATTTGCCGGGTCGCCTCAAGACCGTCCATGCGCGGCATCTGCATGTCCATCAGGATGAGCGCATACGGCGACTTGCGGACCATGCCGATCGCCTGATCTCCGTCAGCGGCCGTCTCGACGCATAAGCCGACGTCGCCCATCATGCAACAGGCGATCTCCAGATTCATCGGTTCGTCGTCGACCACCAGGACGCGACGCCCCGGGTAACGTTGACGCAAGATCGTGCCAAGACTTTCCATATCCGCCGACACCGACGTCGGCGGGCTGACGTCTTTGACCAGGCAGGCTGTCAGCCAGAAAGTGCTGCCGACGCCGGGAGCGCTTTCGGCGCCCGTTTCCCCCCCCATCATTCGCGCGATCCGCCGCGTAATGGTCAACCCGAGGCCGGTTCCTCCGTATCGGCGCGAGGTCGACGCATCCGCCTGTTCGAAAGGCGTAAACAGCCGCGACATGGCCTCCGGCGCGATGCCGATTCCGGTGTCCTGAACGTCGAACCGAAGCACGGCCACATCGTCGGTTTCCTCGAGAATCGACGCGCGCAAGGTGATGCTGCCCGCAGCGGTGAACTTGATCGCGTTGCCGGCATAGTTGAGCAGCGCCTGCCGCAAACGGGTCACGTCCCCCACGAAGCGGGGGAACTCCGACGCTGCCTCAACCTTGAGCACGAGCCCCTTGGCTTGCGCACGCACATCCATGATCGACACCACCGTCGACAACAATGCCGGAATATCGACCGGCCCGGCATCCAATACCAGTTTTCCCGCTTCGATCTTCGACAGGTCGAGAATATCGTCGATGACATGGAGCAAATGCGATGCCGCCGCATCGATCTTGTCGAGACGCTCCGCCTGGACTTGCGTCACCCGGCTCTGTTTCAGGAGGTGAGTCATGCCGATGATACCGCTCAACGGCGTCCGGATTTCGTGACTCATATTGGCGAGAAAAGTACTCTTGGCGGCATTCGCCGCCACGGCCTCGGCCTTGGCCAGCGTCAGCTCGGCGGTCCGAGAGGCGATCAGTTCCTCGAGATGATGACGATGCAATTCGAGCTCGGCCTCTGCCTTCTTGCGCTCGGCGATATACATCATGCTCGAGCGCATGCCGACGACCTTGCCATCCTTGTCGCGCCAGCACTTGTCCTGGATGATCGCTGGAATCGTCGTTCCGTCCTTGCGACGAAAATTCCGCTCGAAGGTATTTTCGACCGAACGGATCTCTGCCAGCTTCTCCTTGACCGCCTGACGGGAGACCCCGCTTCCCTCGACGAAATCCCAGATGTAACGCCCCAGCATTTCCTCCTCGGCATATCCCAGCGTCTTCAACTCCGTGCGATTGATGCGAACGATACGACCCGCCGCGTCGAGATCGTGATAGCCCACCGGGATGTCATTGAATAGCTCCCGGAACTCCGCCTCGCTCGCCTGCAAGGCTTCTTCGCGCCGATTGAGCACTTCGAGCAGATGGTTGAAGCTGCTGATCAAGTCGCCGATCTCGTCGCGGCGGGTCACCGGCAGCGGCGCAATCGGCCTGGCTCCGCCGACCTGATCGGAAACCGCGAGGCTGGCTGTCATGATCGGCGCGAACAATCGTTGCAACAAGCGTCGCGAAAGCCATCCGGCCAGCGGGCCGGCCAACACACTGAAAAGCAGCGCGCCACCCAACAAGCGGCGCTTCATCGCCTCGATTGGCGCAAAGGCTTCCTCCACCGGCAAGGTTGCCACGGCAAACCAACCCGCCATTGGCACGCCCTTGGCTGCCGAAAGCTCGACAACGCCGCGCGAACTCTCGGCAACGCCAAAGCCTTCATAACCCCTCAAGTATTTGTCGTGCATGGCATTGCGCCCGAGCGCCGGAGCCGGCTGCATCACGCGACTGCGGTCAGTGGCAGCGATAATCAGATTCTGCACCGGATCGATGAGCAGATAACCGCCGGTCTTTCCATAGCCGCTCTGTACGGTTCGCTCGAGAAAATTGGTGGCTGCCAGATCCGTAACGCCGACAAGCGCGCCAAGCACCTTGCCTGAGGCCTCCCGAAGCGGTATTGCGATCATCAGGCTCTGCGCCGACGTCTCGCCATCGACGGAGGGTCTTCCGATCACCGGCCGGGCTTCCGAGATCGCCGTCATAACCGCTTCTGTTTCATTGGCACGAAGCCCTTGTTGCCCAAGGGATTTCTGCACCGATGCGAGCATGCGCCCGCGAACATCGGCGACGAACAAACCACCATTGAAGAGACTGAGAATCGCCGGACTCTGTTCCAAGCGGAGCTGCAGCGACGCCGGAGATCCCAGCATGGACGGCTCGATTCTTCCGCTGGCATAACGCTCCATCGACGTGACGCGAGAAACCAATTCATCGTCGATCACTTGCGCCATCATCGTCGCGGTCGAGAGTTGCTGCTCGCCCAAATGACGTTGTATGTCTTCATGCAGCATCCTTTCGACATAAAACGCCATCGTCCAGATACATACCACCAAGATGCCAACAGCAAACAGCGTCACCTGTGCCTTGATCGACAGTTTATCGAGCAATTTCGTTAACACGATATCGGCCCCACCAGGATTGACATGCCGTCGTCAAAACGCGGCGACATACTCCGCGCTGACCGCCTCATCCAACTTCCATAAATATAGCGGCTTCCTGGAAAAATCGCCCGTTTCTTTCATGCACCGTGAAATTGTATGAACCACCGATCTCCCGCGCGCGTCGCCGAAGCCAATAATTCGTCATTCCATCTAGACGAATTGACTTCGGTATATTCTGCCACCGACACGCAAGCGCCGCGGTCAGTCGATCGGCAGTCCGGTCAGAATGGAAAACGTATATTCCTGGCCATCGGTCGTCTTCACATGGAAGCGCTTCCGCCTGTCATCCAGACCTTGCTCGGCAACCCAGAAAAAATGACTGACGGTGCGCTTGAGTTTGTCCGCATCCACGACGAGATCACGGATGCGATACTCCTTGATCAACTCCCCCCGGGAATAGAAAGCGAGCGCCAACTGATCGACCGAGGACGCCCAAGGCCCCATCCTGACCAGATGATCGCCATCGGATGACGGATGTACCGTAAAGGCATACCAGGAAAACGTCCACAGAGGAGTTTTCGAGTCGCCAGCGTACAAGCCCGATTGCGGATAACGCGCCCGTATCTCGCTTTTTTTCTCGACGATGCCAACGTCGTCAGGAGAACCCGGATCGAGCAACCCCGGACTTCTCTCGGCTAACATCACCAGCGCATACTTGCCGCCGGCCACCGCCATGACGTAGTCCTGAGGAGGACGCGCCTGATCTGCCTGCGAAACGATGGAAACACCAACCCCCAGCAGAAGGCACGCAACGGATGTCGTCCACTTCATTGGCAAACTCCTTGGCACGGGTAGCGCCACAAACGGGCGGCTCAGCCAAAGATCATACGCCGCTGCCATGCAGGCGGAACATCCCCGTTCATTACTGGCCCGTGATGCGGCGTTTCCCCGCTACCCTACAAAAGTCCGTCAGGAGGTTTTGCTTCCCGGCGTAACGATTGCCAAGCTGGCGGCGTTCAGCGTCGCCGTCGGATCCGGAGCGAGCGACGCCACCGCCGTTTGCTGCGTCGGTACTGCCAACGGCTGGCCATTGGCGTCGAGTTGCTTCAGGACATCGGCGGCGGCGCTGACCTGAACACCGATCCCCGACAGCGCCGTACTTGGAGCAGCGATCGGTGAAGACAATGTCGTGCCAGACGATTCCGTTGCGCCAGATGCATACGTCGCCATCGCCTGAACCAGCCCGCCCACCTGTGTTTGCAACGGAACGGTCGTGGCATCCGCTTCGGCGACAAACCAGACATCCGCCATTTGGTGAAGGGCGCCGTCGCTCGTCTGATAACTGGACGTCAAGCCGATCAGGTTGCCATTGTTCGTATCGTTCGTCGCGGTCGCCGCCAGATCCAGCCGGGTGATACCAAGCGAATCGAGGGTGCGCAATTCACCGACCTCGGTCACGCCGTCGGAATTGGCGTCGATCCAGACCTGGAGATCGGCAAAGCCTTGGTCCGCACCGCTAATCGCGCCATCGCCGTTCGTGTCCATGCTGCTGAGCGCAACATAGCCATCCGCCGCGCGCTGGCCGTCAGCCAGCACCGTCGAACTACCGAAGAGCTCGGAACCGTCATTGATCACGCCGTCATGGTTGCGATCGAGCACCAACAACCCGTCGCCCTCCGACACCCAGCCGGTCTGCACTGTTTGCCCGCTGGCCCAAAGATCGAACTCGGTACCGGCCGAATAGCTCAGCGTCGTGACGCCATCACCGTTGAGGTCGAGAATGATCGGCGTGCCTGTCGTCAGAGTCGAAGCGTTATCGCCGAAGGCCTGAATCTGCTCAGTACTCAGCGCGCACACTTGCGTGCTCGTGATCGCGGCGACCTGCGCACTCGTGAAGCCATCATGGATCTGGTCGGTCGTCAGTACGGCGATCAGGCCTGTCGTCAGTGCCGCGACATCAGCAGTCTCCAAGACGGCAACCTGATCGGTACTCAGCGCCACGACCTGGGCCGTCGTCAGCGCCTGGATCTGAGAGGTCGTCAAGGCGACGACCTGGCCGGTATTCAGCCCGTTCTGCACTTGATCGATCGTAAGCGCCGCAATCTGGTTGGCACTCAATGCTTCCACATCGCGCGTTTCAATGGCGCTGATCTGTGCCGTCGTCATCGCAACGAGTTGTGTGGTCGTCAACACCTGGATCTGGTTCGACCCGAAGGCAGCAACCTGATCCACAGTCAATGCCGCCACTTGATCGACGTTCAAGCCTTTCTGTACCTGCGCCGTCGTCAGCGCCGCCACCTGATCCGTCGTCAGCGACGCGATCTGATCCAGCGTCAGTCCGTTGCGGATCTGTGCCGTCGTCAGCGCTTCGATCTGCGACGTGCTCAGCGCCACGAG